>DASZXS010000061.1:0-124331 GCA_035545735.1 Bryobacteraceae bacterium
CGGCTTCCGAAACGTCGATTTTGCCGATACGCTCGAGTTGCAGGAGTTCGCCTTCCACCATCATCTGCGTCAGGCTGATCAGCAGGTCCAGCACCGGAAACGCACGTTCCCGCAGCGCGATCTGGAATGCTTGCATGTACAGCCAGTCGCCCGCCAGCACACAAGTATGGTTGCCCCAGATGGCGTTGCTCGATGGCCGCCCGCGCCTCGTTTCGGCGCTATCGATCACGTCGTCATGCACTAGCGTTGCGGCGTGAATCATCTCCATCACGGCTGCCATGCGGACGGCCGCGTCGGTCTTTTCTGCAAAAAGGCGCGCAGAGAGGAGTACCAGAATCGGCCGCAGTCTCTTGCCGCCTCCAGCCTGCAAATAGCGGCTGATGAGAGTGACCGCTTCCACGCTCGCGACAGCTTCCAGACCAATCGCCTCCTCGACGCGGTCCAGATCTTCCCGGACCAACTCCAGGATCTCCCGCGCTGTGAAGGATTGGCCGAGCCTGCTAAACGCCATGGGACCGTTCCAGTTTAGCAACCTGTTGATCGGCGCGGGGCATTTGCGCCAGCCGGAGAAAATTGGCCCGCGTCGCGCGCGCGACTTCTTCCACCGGAATCCCTCGCAGTTCCGCGATTTTCGCCGCCGTATGCGCCACCCAGGCGGGCTCGTTTCTTTTGCCGCGCCGGGGGACCGGCGCGAGATACGGAGCGTCGGTTTCGATCAGCATCCGGTCGAGCGGGGCCAGGCGCGCCACCTCCTGAACGTTCAGCGCTTTCGGATAGGTGACGATCCCGCCAAAGCTCAAGAAGAAGCCCAGATCGAGCGACCGCCGCGCCTCCTCCACGCCGCCGGAAAAGCAGTGCATGATGCCCGGAATCCCCGCCGGGGCCCAGTCCTGCTCCAGCACCCGGAAAGTGTCGTCCCAGGCCTCGCGGGTATGGATCACCACCGGCTTGCGCGCATCCGCCGCAATGCGCAACTGTTCACGAAAGGCCGCTTCCTGCGCTTCCCTCGGAGAGAAGTCGTAATGGTAATCGAGGCCGATCTCTCCCAGAGCCACCACTTTCGGAAGCCGGATCAGATCGCGCACACGGCTGTAAATCTCTTCGGACGCTTTGGCGGCGTCGTGCGGATGAATCCCCACCGACGCGACGAACTGCGGATACCGCTCGGCCAGCCGGACACCCGCCTCCAAATCGGGCGGTCCGTCCCCGGTGCCGATCGCCATCATCATTTCGACGCCCGCTTCGGCGGCGCGCTCCAACACGGCTTCGCGGTCTGGGTCGAACTCCTTGCTGTCGACGTGGCAATGAGAATCGATCAGTTTCACTTCAGCCTTGCGCCGACCGGAACATCCTCGAGAAAGCCCGCCAGCACCGGCGCTCCGCCTTCGAGCGATGCCGCGACGATCATTCCCTGCGAGGTCAGTCCTTTCAATTTGCGCGGCTGGAGGTTGGCCACGATCACCACCTTCCGCCCGATGAGCTGACCGGGTTCGTAGGCCAGCGCGATCCCGGCGATAATCGTCCTCGGCTCAGCTTCGCCCAGATCCACTTTGAGGTGCAGCAGCTTATTCGCGTTTTTCACCGGCTCGGCGGACAACACTTTCCCGACCCGCAGATCGACCTTCGCGAAGTCGTCGATGGAGATGAAACCCGGCTCCTCCGTCGCCGCCGCGGCTTGCGGTTTCTTCCCGAGCAGCGCGTTCTGCCGGTCCTTTTCCACAATCTCCAGTTGCTGCATCTTCTCGATCGCGGGTTTCATTTCCAGGCGCGGGAATACCGCTTCCACTTTGCCGGCCTGCTGTCCGGCCGCCAGCTTGCCCCACACCAGGTCCGCCGTCCGAATCCCATCCAGTGCCTCCGGCATGCCCAACTGCTTCCAGATTTTCTCCGTCGAAGCCGGAATGGCGGGATACAGCCATCCGCAGATCAGGCGCAGGCTTTCCGCGGCGGTGTAAAGCGTCTCGGCAAGACGGCTCTCCGCCTCGGGATTCGTCTTCCGGTCCTTCGCCAGTTTCCAGGGTGCGCGCTCCACGATGAACTTATCGATGCGGGATACAAACGCCAACACCGCTTCGATTCCTCGCGTGAAATCGAATTCGTTAAACCGTGCGGCTACCGCTTCCGAAGTTTCCTTCGCCGCCGCCGCAACCTCCACGTCGCCCGAAGATGCTGGAACCTTGCCTTCGAAATACTGGTGCAGCATGCTCAGGGTCCGGCTCGCCAGGTTTCCGATTCCATTCGCCAGGTCGGAGTTGTACCGCTCAATCAGCGCGTCGTAGCTGAAGTTGCCATCCTGTCCGAAAGGAATTTCGCGCCACAGAAAATAACGCAGAGGGTCGGGTCCGCCCATTACGTCCGCGATCGGGCCCGGGCGCACCACGTTGCCCCTGCTCTTGCTCATTTTGTTCTCGTGCACCAGGACCCAGCCGTGCGCGAATATTTTCTTGGGAAGGGGCAGCCCCCCGGCCATCAGAAACGCGGGCCAGCAAATGGCATGGAACCTGAGAATGTCCTTGCCGATCAGATGCAGGTCCGCCGGCCACATGCCTTCGCCTTCGACCGCGGTCATGTAGGAGATCAACGCGTCGAACCAGACGTAAAAGACGTGCTTGCCCTCCACCGGCACCGGAATGCCCCAGTTAATGGTGGTCCTGGTAATCGAAAGATCGTTCAGCCCCTGCTTCACGAAGGAAACAATTTCGTTCTTTCGCGCTTCCGGTTGGATGAAGTCAGGCTGCTCTTCGAACAGCTTCAGGAGACTGTCCCGGAACGCCGAGAGCTTGAAGAAGTAGTTTTCTTCGGTGACGGTTTCCGTGATCCGCCCGCAATCCGGGCAGGGATCGCCGGGCTTGGCGTCGTTGACATACAATTCGTCGTGAAAGCAGTATTGCCCGGTGTAGGAGCCTTTATAAATGTAACCGTTCTTCTGGCAGCGCTCGAACAAATCGCGCACGGTTTCAAAATGCTTGGGGTCCGAGGTCCGGATAAAATGATCGACGGAAATCCCCAGCGCCTGCCACTGGCGGACAAATTCGTTCGCGATCGCCGTCGCATATTCCTCGGGAGATTTGGAAATCGCCTTCGCGGCGCGCTCCACGTTCTGACCGTGCTCGTCGGAGCCGGTCGTCAGCACCACGGGATCGAAGCCCTGCTGTTTCTTGAAGCGCTTGATCAGGTCCGCGGTGAACGTGCAGTACGCCGTGCCGATGTGCGGCGCCGCGTTTACATAATAAATCGGGGTCGTTAGATAGTACTTGCTCATTGGATTCGGAAACAGCTATTTCGAGGCAAAAATTCGCGCCGCTTCGTTCATCACGCGTTTTAGCGCGACGCCTTTTTCCCGCGCGATACGCAGGCAGTCATCATACTCCGGAGCGAAATCTCCGAATTCGCCGACCTTCACCCTCACGCGGCCGTAGGAGGTCTCCACTTCGCGAATCTCGCGGGCCTGCACGCGCCTTTCGGCTTCATACATCCGCACGCCCAGCGTCGACGTTTCCGCAAACATCCGCCGTACCAGCGCTTCCGCATCTTCGGGCCGCGCGATGACGCTCAGACGGGTTCCCGGCCGGTTTTTCTTCATCAACACCGAGGTCATCGTAACGTCCAGCGCGCCGGCCTCCAGAAGTTTCTCCTGTGCATAGCCGAGAATCTGCGGGCTCGAATCGTCAATATTGGCTTCAATCACCGTGACGCGCGAGGCTTCCTTTGCGCCGCTGGCCTCACCCACGAGGACGCGCAGCACGTTGGCATGCTCCGGAAAGTCCTTGTCCCCCGCGCCATAGCCCGCGGACCGAATTTGCATGGGCGGCATCGGGCCGAATCCCTCCGCAAGGGTGGCGAGGAGGGCGGCGCCCGTCGGCGTCGTCAATTCCATCTCGGGACCGCGCGAATAAACCGGCTTGCCCGTCAGCAGTTCGGCGGTCGCCGGCGCCGGCACGGGAAGTACTCCGTGCTCCGTGTTTACCGTTCCCCCGCCCGTGTTGATGGCCGAAGCGTAGACCGCGTCAATCCCCAGCAGTTCCAGTCCCAGGCAAGCGCCGGCGATGTCGCAAATAGAATCCACCGCGCCCACTTCGTGAAAATGCACTTTTTCAATTGGCACTCCGTGCACCTTCGCTTCGGCTTCGCCCAACTTCTGAAACACGCGCGCGGTATTTCTTTTGGCGGCCGGCGGCAGCGCCGACGCGTCAATCATCTTGAGGATGTGCGGAAGATGCCGGTGCGCTTTTTGCTCGCCGCCAAAGACGTGAAACTTCGACGCCGTGATGCCGTGCCGCTTGGTCTTCTCGATCTTGAATTCCGCGCCGGCGCCGAGCGAATTCAGTCCTTCGATCAGTTGCCCGGAGTCCGCGCCCGCATCGACGAGCGCTCCGACGGTCATATCGCCGCTAATGCCGGAAAAAGCATGGAAATAACAGATCTTCATTGGCCTGGAAAGCACCATTATCCCATGAGAATCCAATGCCTTTGCTTTTCACTCAGGGGTGAGTGAGCCCAGACCGCCGGACGAGGGGGACGCCTCAGGGCCGGCGCCGAAAAAAACGGGGAGCATTTGGAAGCCCCCCGTTTGCAGTTTTGGAAGCGGCTGGTTAAAGAATCAGAAATCGAACTTCGCGCCAACCTGTAGCGAGCGCGGATTGTTCGAGAACACCAAGTCCGGACGGTTAAAGGTGGAATTGGCCGGATTCAGCGAATTCCGGACCTGGCTGCCGGTATACCCGAGCGATTGCACATCGTTCAGATATCCGCCGACGAACTGCGGGTGATTGAACAGGTTAAATGCCTGCCCGAAAAACTCCAGCTTCATGCTCTCGGTAATGTTGAACCTCTTGCTGATCGTCAGGTCGATGTTGTCTATGGGCGGCATCCGGTAGCTGTTGCGGCCGCCATTGGGGTAAACGCCAGGCGCCGCGCGAATGTAGCGAGCGCTCGGGTTGTTGGCGAGATAGGCAACCGTTTCGCCGGCGGTATTGGTCAGCGCCGTGACGTCCGATCCCGTGTTGTTAACACCGGCAGGATTGATCACTGTGCGATCACCTGCGTTGTCACCATTCAGATTGGCATCGGCGACGCTCTGGATGGTGGCCCAGTTTCCCGTCTGGTATGTATAGATGGGCGCAATCTCCCAATTGCCGGCAACATTCTTCATAAACCAGTTGCTGGAAGTCTTGAAAAACGGCACATCGTACATCGCCGCTACCGTGAGGCGGTGGCGATGGTCGAGGGCGGAACTGGAGCGCTCGGCCTGCAGGTTTTGAAAGTCCTGCGGGCGGCGCGGGGTGGTGACAGTGCTGAAGACTTCCGCGGTGGAGTCGTCGATGTTGTGGCTCCAGGTATAGGCGGCCGTGAAGTAGAGTCCGTTGGTGACGCGGCGCGTGAGCTGGGCCGCAAGGCTCTGATAACTGGAGTTGCCGATCGGCATGAACGCAGTGAGGTAAGACCCGTTGAACCCCGCCGCTTCCCATTGAGGCAGGATGGTGTCGCCCTCCTCGTTCTGTAGACCGGTCAGCGTCAATGGCAGAGCATCGAGCTGCGCCTGGGACGGCTGGCTCAGGTAAACGGGGAGGGAGTGGCCGGGCTGAACTACGGAAAACGCGTTGAGCCGCGTTTGCACCGGGAGGCTGATGCCGCGCGTGCCGAGGTAACGGACATCCAACGTGTAGTTGGAGGCAAAAACGTGTTGAACACCAAAATTCCACTGAATCGACTTGGGCAGCTTTTGGTCAGGCGTATAACCGGAGGTCAACTGCCGGGCGGTCGCCTGGTCCAGCGGGCCGGCGCTGGCGGTATCGGGAATCGCTCCGTTTGCCAGGAAATTCCCAGTCAGCGGCGTGCTATCCACTGTGACCTGGAGTTGAGGCGGCGCCGATAAGATGCCAAGATTGCCGAAGAGTTGATCGTAGCTTAGACCGAAGCCACCGCGAATCGACGTATTTCCACTGACGCCCGGAGAATAAGCGAAGCCAATGCGGGGCATGAAGGCATTCCTTTGGGCCTTCGGTTCGCCGAAGGTGATCAGGCCCGGGACGCTCGAAAGGGCGTTGAGCGTCTGCAGCCGCTCGCTGTAAGGCACAGTGGTGTACTCGTAACGAAGCCCAAGGTTCAGGGTAAGGTTCCGTCTGATCTTCCAATTGTCGTTAATATAAACACCGTTCGCGATCTGGTCGCCATAATAGGTGACCTTTCCGGTGGTGCGTTCCAGGAACTGATCCGGCACGGTGTCCTGAAGGTACAGCTCCAGAGTGCTCCAGTCGTATTCGCCCCGCGCCCGTTGCGTGAAGCCGTTGGGCGCGATCTCTTTGCGGATATCGTAGCCGATCTTTATGCTGTGGTTCCCCTTATTCCAGCTCAGGTTGTCCGTCGCCTGATAAGTATTCTGAATCGTAAATTGCGGGGCATTGTCGTCGGGACCCAAATCGAGGTTGAGGTCGTAAATGTAGATGTTGGGGAATACGCTAAGACCCGGAAACGTCTCCGGACCGGCCGGATAATTCTGGGAATAGCGGTTAAATCCGAGCCGCAGTTCATTGATTACACTCGGCGAGAAATTGTGATATTCGGTCACGGTCGCCAAATAATAATTCTGCGGCGCCGCGATCCAGAACTGCGGAAGTTGCGCCGCATAGTCCTGATAATCCCAGCGATTCGTCACAAAGCGCCCCCGCAGCACGTCCGTGTCCCTGAGGTTATAGTCGAGCGAGCCCACCGCGGTCAGGATGTTGTTGTGACGCGTTAAGGTTTGCGCGACCGAACCAAGCGGAATGTCCACGCCGTTGACGGTGGAGACGTCGCCTGTCGGACTGGTAGCGGTTCCAAGATATTTCTTTAAGACGTTCAGATTGTTCTGGCTCAGGTTGGGCATACCGTCGAGCGCCGCCCATCCGCTGGCCGTCGGGCCCAGCAACAGGCCGGGCACTACGTCTTCCCGGAGTTTGTCGTATTCGACATTCGCGAAAAAGAACGCCTTATTCCGGATGATGGGCCCACCCACCTGGCCGCCAAAACGGTTGTCGTCGTAGCCCGGATTTAGAGGGGTTTCACTCACGATCGATTGCTGGTCGACCGCAACCAGATTTCGATTCTGCAGGTATTCGTAAACCCTCCCGTGAAACTCGTTCTGCCCGCTGCGAATCACCTGGTTAAATTGCCCTCCGGTGGAATGCCCGAACTCCGGCGAATACTGATTCTGAAGGATCGCGAATTCGGCGACGGCTTCGTTGGGGATCGTGACCAGGGGACCCGTGACGCTCTGGCTGTTGTTATCGATGCCTTCAATGGTGAAATTGTTGTTGCGAGGCCGTTGCCCGCCTACCGAGGGCCCCGTTCCCACGCCGATCGTGCCGCTGGTGGAAACGCCGGCGTTCAGCAAGGACAGATTGATGACGCCCGAACCCGTCGAACCCCAATCCTGCAACTGGCTGGCAGAATAGCTGTTCTGAATCTGTGCCGTCGTCGTGTCGATATTCGACGCCGCCGCCGTGACCTCAACCGCGGCCGCGGCCGTCCCTACCTGGAGCGTCACGTTTTGCGTGGAAGTCTTGTTCAACTCGACATGAAGGCCTCTCACCGAGAAAGGTGTAAAGCCGTCCGCGGTCACCTGGAGGTCATAGGCCGCCACCGGCAAGTTTCCAAGCCGGTATTGCCCGGCGGTATTGGTTGCAGTGGTCGTCCGCACTCCTGTGGCTTCGTTGGTCGCCGCTACAGTAACGTTCGGGATGACGGCCCCCGATGCGTCGTAAACCGTGCCCACAAGATCACCGCTGATAGATTGCGCAAAAGCCGGCACATACGATATGCCTAGCAGCGCAGAAAAAAACATAGCCCAGACTTTGAGTGTCTTCATAAATATCTTCTCAATTCCTTAAATACGAGTCTTATCCAACAAACACACAACGCTCCCCGCGCTCCTTCAAGGCAAATCAAGTTCCAAAAGAGCAAGAATTCGTAAATGATTGTCTTGGAAAGAGCTCTGCCATGCGGCGGCCTTGACAAATACGAAAATCGGTATTAAGCAGGGCCCAATAATCCCGAATTATGGAGTCATAAGCGGAGTCGATAGCAGCTTGTTTGCGTCACCGGCGATTTATACTCGATAGGTGAGCTCGCTATGGTGACACGACGCAGTTTCCTCGAAGCCGGCGCGGCGGCGCTTGGAACGCGGCTATTCGCGGCCGCTTCGGAACCGTCCAAGCCAAACGCCGAACTCGAACGCCTTGGAGCCGTTGCTCTGAACGAAGCCAAAAAACGCAAGGCCACTTACGCCGACATCCGGATTGTGCGCTACCGGCGGCAATCGCTGCGCGTTCGGTTGAATCCGGAGCGCGGTACCGGGAAAACCTTGGAGGTCCCGGCCGTTGAAGATGGGGGCTCCTTCGGCTTCGGCGTTCGCGTAATCGCGGGCGGCGCGTGGGGTTTCGCCGCGTCTCCCCTGGTGACGCCGGAAGAGATAGCGCGTATCACCGGCGAGGCGGTGGATGTCGCGCTCGCCAATTCCGTCCTGCAAACGAGGCCGGTGGAGCTTGCACCCGTCCCGGCTTATCGTACGCGCTGGCAGACGCCCCACGAACGCAATCCTTTCGACGTTTCCGTGGAGGAAAAGCTCGACCTGGTTCGAAAGGCGGCCGGGGAAGTAAAAAAGGAAGTGAAGGTGTTTTCGTCCAGTTGCAACCTGGCGTTCCGGTCGGAGGACAAATACTTCGCGTCGTCGGTGGGTTCTTCGATTCAGCAGCTCAATCTCCAGACCTACGCGGAAGTGGACGCAACCGCTGTCGATCTAAAGCGCGCGCTCTCCAAAACGCGCCGCTATGAGCCTCAGCAGGTCACCGCTGGCTATGAATATGTGCCCGTGATGAACCTGGTGGAGAACGCGCAGCGCATTCGCGAAGAAGTGTTGGAACATCTCGCCGCGCCCGCCGTTACGCCGGGCAGGAAAGATCTCGTCCTGCTTCCAAGCCATCTCTGGCTGACGATTCATGAGAGCCTCGGACACTCCACCGAGCTCGATCGCGCGCTCGGTTATGAGGCGAATTTCGCCGGCACCAGCTTCCTCACGACCGACAAGATGGGAAAGATTCGTATCGGCAGCGACCTCATTACAATTTGGGGCGACCGCACGAACGAACGCGGGCTCGCCACCACCGGTTACGATGACGATGGAGTAAAGGCCACTAAGTTTCCGATCATCGAAAAGGGAATCTTCAAGCACTACCAGACGATCCGCGACCAGGCTCATCTGATCGGTGAAAAAGAGTCGCGCGGCTGCTGCTACGCCGACAACTGGTCGAGCGTTCCCTTCCAGCGCATGCCCAACGTCTGGCTGGAGCCCGGGCCGCCGGAAACGACATTAAACGATCTCATTGCCGGCGTAGATGACGGAATTCTGATCGACGGAAACGGCAGCTTTTCCATTGACCAGCAGCGTTACAACTTCCAGTTCGGCGGCGATGCCTTCTGGCTCATCAAAGGAGGCAAAAAGCGGGGGATGGTCTCGCAAGTTGCCTATCAGGCGCGCACCCCGGATTTCTGGCAGGCGTGCGACCGCATCGCGGGCCCCAGCTACTGGCAGCAGTGGGGCGCCCCCAACGATGGCAAAGGGGAACCGGAGCAGATTAATGCGGTCAGTCACGGCTGCTCACCGGCGCGGTTTCGCCAGATCAACGTAATTCAAACGGACTAGCCATGCTTACCCGAGACGAGGCTCAAAAACTAACGGCGCGTGCGCTTTCCTTCTCGACATTTCCCGAGTGTGATATCAGCCTGACCAGCTCGGAGACCGCGTTTACGCGCTTCGCTCTGAACGGAGTCACTACATCCGGCTTCACCGCCGAACGTTCGCTCTACATCTCTTCGACGCGCGATGGCAAGACGGGAAATACGGAGGTGGATGAGTTCGACGACAAATCCCTTCGAGACGCCGTGCGGCGCACGGAAGAACTCGCGATGACATCGCCGGCCAATCCGGAGCACGCGCCGCAGCTTCCGCCGCAAAAATATCACACCGTTGAGAACTTCGCTGCCACCACCAACGCCGCCCGGAACAAGGAAATGATCCCGCATATTCGTGCGATCATCGAAACCTCGAAGAAAAACGGGCTGGTCGCCGCGGGTTTCTTTGAACGCACGTCAGAAAGCTCCGCCATCGCCAACAAGCGAGGAAACTTCGGGTATCACACCACCACCGACGCCTCGTTGTCCGCCACCGTACGCAAACCGGATGGCTCAAGCTCAGGCTGGGCGAGTCACCCGGCCGTGCGCATCGAAGAAATCAACGGCGAAGAGATTGCGCGAATCGCCGTCCGGAAGTGCCTGCAATGGTCAAAGCCCAAGCGCCTGGAACCGGGCAAGTACACGGTAATCCTGGAGCCCACGGCGGTCGGGGACCTGATCGGAGTCATGGGTTACAACTTCAACGCCCGCCGGGCCGAAGAGGGCCGCAGTTTCCTCAGCAGGAAGGGCGGAGGAACGCTCGCCGGGGAGAAACTGTTCCCGGAAACCATCACTCTTCGGACCGATCCCTTCAACCGCCTCTATCCGGGCTCTCCATGGGATTACAGCGGGCTGCCATGCGCGCCCACAACCTGGATCGGCAAAGGGGTCGTTCGAAACCTTTGGTACGACCGTTATTGGGCTGGCAAAACCGGCCGGGAGGCGACGCCTTATCCCTCGGACCTCGTACTCGAAGGCGGCGACAAGTCTCTGGCCGACCTCGTCGCCGAGGTTGAGCGCGGACTCTTAGTCACGCGCTTCTGGTACATTCGCGTGGTCAATCCCCAGACCGCGCAGCTCACGGGGCTGACCCGCGACGGTTTGTTTCTGGTCGAGAATGGAAAAGTGACCACCCCGGTCGTGAACTTCCGCTTCAATGAAAGCCCGGTCCGTCTGCTTCAGAACACGGTCGCGCTGGGGAAGCCCGTCCGCACGCTTGGCGGCGAAGTTGGAATGATCGCCCCGCCCCTGGTAGCGCATGACTTTCCGTTCACCAGCATCTCCGACGCCGTATAGCGGCACGCGATAATTGAGTCATGCTTGTGCTTGACGCTGTCGCGGTGCGCGTACTCGGCGCCCTGATCGAAAAGGAAGCCACGACACCGGAGTATTACCCGCTCAGCAAGAACGCCCTGGTAAACGCCTGCAACCAGAAATCGAACCGCAACCCCGTCGTCGAATACGACGAGGATACCGTCGGCGACGCGATCGAGGGTCTGCGCAATGCGAAGCTGGCGTTGATGATCACCGGAAACGGGCGTGTCACCAAATATGCGCAGCGTATCTCCGAGACGTTGAACCTGGGACGGCGCGAGCTGGCGGTGCTCGGCGTCCTTCTGCTGCGCGGCCCGCAAACCCTCGGCGAGATTAAGGACCGTACCGAGCGCGCCTACGCCTTTTCCGAACTCGACGAGGTGGAGCGCGTGCTTGAAAAATTGGCGGAATGGCCGGACATGCCACTCGTGAAAAAACTCGGCAGGCTCCCGGGTCAAAAGGAGTCGCGCTATGCCCATCTTCTCGCCGGCGAGCCCGCGGCGGAAGCGGAAGAGTCCGCTCCCGCTGCGCAAGGTGCGCCGGGTTCGCGCCTCGGCGCGTTGGAAGAAGAGGTGCGCTCGCTTAGGAGCGCCCTGGCGGAGCTGACGCGGCGCTTCGAGGATCTGGAAGCGCAATTTCGCTGATTCATTTTGCGGTCGTTGAATGGCAGTGGTTGAATTGCACCAGGTGGCCGCATGCCACCAGCCACCGCTCGCGAAATCCCTTAAAAACAAGTGATTTATAGATGGCAACGAACTTGCATTCGCATACGTTGAACTTAATAAGAGGCTTTAAAACGAGTTCGAAAAGAGGGTCGCTTTACTATGCATATCCCGTGGAGGCGTTTCAGTTCTTTATCTCTCGCGCTAGCGGTGTTCGGCGCGTACTCCGCATTCGCCCAGGAGGATCCAGGCGCGCCGCCGCCGCAGCAGCAGGAAGAGGCCGCACCGGTTGATCCTGCAGGTCCGCCACTGGAGCAGGCTCCGCCCGAATATCCAAACCCGGCCGGCCAGGCTTCCACCAACCAATCCGTACCTAACACGGGTTGGCGTCACTTCAGCGACAACAGACCGCCGGATCCGGTCCCCGCTCCACCCGTGCTCGTGGTTCCTTCCGGTTCATGGCTCACGGTTCGCATGAGCCAGCCGCTGTCCAGCGATCACAATCAAGCGGGCGACGCGTTCATGGCGACACTCGCTCAGCCCGTCGTGGTGAATGGCATCGTGGTGGCGCGCCGCGGACAAACCGTCAGCGGCCGCGTTTCGGTGGCTGAAAAAGCCGGGCGCGTGAAAGGCACGGCGCGGCTCGGTGTGGAAATCACGGAATTGGGGCTCGTCGATGGCCAGCAGGTCACGGTGCATACCCAGCTCGTCAACCGGGCCGGCGACACCTCGGTGGGCCGTGACGCCGGTGCGATTGGCGTCACCACCGGAACCGGGGCGGCAATCGGCGCAGCCGCGGCCGGAGGTGTCGGGGCCGGCTTGGGAGCCGCCGCTGGTTTGGGCGCATCGATCATCGGAGTGCTGGTAACGCGGGGCCACCCGAGCGTTATCTATCCGGAACAAGTCCTCACATTCCGCCTGGATGCGCCAGTAAGAATCGCTACGCAAAACGCTCCAGAGGCTTTCCAGCCGGTGCGCCAAGGGGATTACGGGACCGCACCAACATACCGCGCTGCTCGCCCGGCGCCCTCATTGGTACGGCCGGCGTACTTCGGAGTGTACCCATACATGTACCCCTACGGTCCTTATTATTCGCCTTATTATTTCGGCACCGGGTTTTACTTCGGCGGCCGTTACCATCGCCGCTGGTAGACATGGCGGCTACGGCCGCATAACTCGTCCGCAGTGAGCCGCGCCCTTTCGGGTGCGGCTTTTTTTTTAATGGAGACCTCCGCATTCGTCAAAGCGGAAAGCATTCGCTTCGATCCATTGATGAATAGTACTCACAAGGTCTTAATTTTTATACCTACTACTCAGAAACGCATTCCCGCAGTACCTTGGAATCAGAGTACGGGAGAAATCGCTGGCGGAGGCCAATCGAAAGGAGAACGCATGCAAAAACGCAAACTTGGGAAAAGCGGCCTGGAAGTCTCGGCCGTCGGCCTCGGCTGCATGGGCATGAGCTGGTCGTATGGCCCCGCGAAAGACAAGCCGGAGATGATCGCGCTCCTGCGCGACGCCGTGGAGCGAGGCATCACGTTCTTTGATACGGCGGAAGTTTACGGGCCGCTCACCAATGAAGAACTCGTGGGTGAAGCGCTCGCACCGTTTCGCGGGCAGGTCGTGATCGCCACCAAATTCGGGTGGGAGGCAAACCCCGGCGATGGAGGCAGGTGGAACGCATTAAACAGCCGGCCCGAGCACATCAAGCGGGTTGCCGAGGCTTCGCTCCGTCGGTTGAGGATCGATGCGATTGACCTTTTCTACCAGCATCGCGTCGACCTGGACGTGCCCATCGAAGATGTGGCGGGAGCGGTGAAAGAGCTCATCCAGGAAGGCAAGGTGAAGCATTTCGGCCTGTCGGAAGCAGGAGCGAAAACAATTCGCCGTGCCCATGCGGTTCAGCCAGTCACTGCCTTGCAGAGCGAGTATTCCCTCTTTTGGAGGCAGCCGGAACAAGAGATCCTGCCGTTGCTTCAGGAGCTGGGGATCGGATTTGTTCCATTTAGCCCCCTCGGCAAGGGTTTCCTGACAGGCAAGATCACGGCGGAGACGAAGTTCGACAGCACGGATTTTCGCAGCACCGTCCCCCGCTTTACGGAGGAAAATCGCAAAGCCAACCAGGTTCTGGTGGACCTGCTCACCACCTTCGCAAAGCAGAAGAAGGCGACGCCTGCTCAGCTCGCGCTCGCCTGGCTGCTTGCAAAAGAACCGTGGATCGTCCCCATCCCGGGCACGACGAAGTTGAGCCGTCTCGAAGAAAACCTGGGAGCCCTGAACGTCCAATTGACGCCGGATGATCTTAGCGCGATCGAAAGCGCTTCGTCACAAATCAAAATTCAGGGCGCGCGTTATCCGGCATTCCACGAAAAGCTGGTGGGGCGCTAAAAATGGGACCGATCCGCGCCGGCGTTCTCATCGTGCTCGCGGCCCTATGTGCGTTTTCCCAGAAGGATTCGCGCTCCGACCACGAGAAATTGATCGGTGCCTGGCGCCTGGCCGCAATTGCCGGACCGGGCGGGAAGCCGGTAACGAGCGGCGCGCCGGTGGGGATGCTGATTTATACCCGGGACGGTCACATGTCGGTGCAGCTCATGTACCCGAAATCTCAACAGTCCCTCTCCAACGAGTACGTTGAGAACGGGTACGAGGCTTCGTTTGGCAGCTATGACCTCAACGCCGCAACACACACCCTGACACATCATGTGCAGGGTTCCAACACGCGCGACCGCCTGGTAGGAAAGGATCTACCGCGCCATTACCAGTTCAACGCAAAAGGTCAACTGATGATAAGGCCGGCCCGGCCGGATGAGCACTGGTCCGTTACATGGGAGCGCACTGGAATGAATCCCAATATTCCCCGTTCCGCACGGACGCCGGAGGACATCCGCTAGGTTCCACGCTTTTCCCGCATCCTTCGCGAGACCAACCCCACGCTTTGATATACTCACGCCCGTGCGATGAACCGAAGAGAATTCATGCAGCGGGCGGCCGTGGCAGCGGCGGCGAGCGGGCCTTTGGCGGCGGCTGAACCTCCCCTACAAGGCTGGTTTGACCGTCCCATGCGCTGGGCCCAACTGACGCTGGCCGAAAACGATCCGGGGCGTTACGATCCGAAGTTCTGGCTCGATTATTTCGAGCGCACGCACTCCGATGCCGCCTGCCTCAGCGCGGGCGGGTGCGTCGCCTACTACCCGACACAGGTTCCGTTGCACCACCGGAGCCGCTGGATGGGTGATACCGATCCCTTCGGAGAGCTGGTCTCCGGATGCCGCAAACTCGGGATGAACGTGATTGCCCGCACGGATCCGCACGCCGCGCACCAGGATGTATTCGACGCTCATCCGGATTGGATCGCGGTGGAGGCATCGGGCGAAAAGCGCCGCCACTGGGCCTCCCCGGAGTTGTGGGTGACTTGCGCACTCGGTCCCTACAATTTCGAGTTCATGACGGAAGTTACTCGCGAAATCGTTGCCCGCTACCAGGTGGATGGAGTCTTCAGCAACCGCTGGGACGGCTCCGGCATGTGCTACTGCGAGCACTGCCGGGAGAATTTCCGCAACTCCACGGGACTGGAACTTCCGCGCACCGCCAACCCTCAGGATCCGGCGCAGCGCGCCTATATCGTGTGGAGACAGCAGCGTCTCTTCGATCTCTGGCGCACCTGGGATGCGGCCATCCGCAAGGCCAATCCAAACGCCCGTTTCATCGCGAATGCCGGAGGCGGCGCGCTCAGCTCGCTCGACATGAAAACGATTGGCGAACTGGCGCCGACGCTCTTTGCAGACCGCCAGGGCCGCCACGGCGTCTCACCCCCGTGGACCAACGGCAAAAATGGAAAGGAGTATCGCGCGACACTCGGGCGGAAGGCCATCGTCGGCATTTTCAGCGTCGGCATAGAAGACGAACATCGCTGGAAGGATTCCGTGCAGAGTCCCGAGGAGATTCGCCTCTGGGTCGCCGATGGCGTCGCCAACGGACTGCATCCCTGGTTCACCAAGTTTTCCGGGATGCTCTACGACCGCCGCTGGCTTCAGCCGGTCGAGGAGTTTTACAACTGGCACTATCGCAACGAGCGCTACTTGCGAAATGAACTGCCCGTCGCGCGCGTGGCTCTTGTCTACTCGCAGCAGACCGCCAGTTTCTACGGCGGCCCGCACGCCGCCGCAAGAGTAGAGGATTACACTCGCGGCTTCTATCATGCACTCATCGAAGGGCGCATCCCCTTCGAAATGGTGCACGACCATCTGCTCGATGCCGGGCACATCAGCCGCTATCGAACGTTGATTCTTCCCAACATCGCAGCGCTTTCCACCGGCCAGTGCCGCCAACTGCGTGAGTTCGTCCAGCGGGGAGGCAGCCTCGTCGCCACCCATGAAACGTCGCTCTATGACGAATGGGGAGTGCGCCGGCCTGATTTCGGCCTCTCCGAGCTCTTCGGAGCCTCGGCTACCGGTCCTGCCGAAGGCCCGGTGCGCAATTCTTACTGGAACATTGAAAAGGACCCTCAAACCGGGAGTTACCATCCCCTTCTGGCCGGACTCGAAGATGCCGGACGGATCATTAACGGGGTGCATCGCGTTCCGGCGAAGCCTCTCCAAGCCGGGAGCGCCGCCCCGCTTACCCTGATCCCTTCCTACCCCGATCTCCCGATGGAGGCCGTCTTTCCGCGTGTACCGCATACGAACGTTCCGGGGGTCTTCCACCGCGACACCGGCCACGGCAGAATTGTCTACTTTCCATGGGATATCGATCGCACCTATTGGGAAGTGCTCGACGTCGACCACGGCAAGCTGCTCCGCAACGCCGTTACGTGGGCGACGAATGAAGAGCCCGCCGTCAGCGTGTCCGGTCCGGGACTGCTCGAAGTGACGGTCTGGCGTCAAAAGCAATCTCTCACGGTTCATCTGGTGAACCTCTCGAATCCGATGATGATGAAGGGTCCCGTCCGCGAAATCATCCCCATCGGCGCGCAGAAGGTGCGCTTGCGCCTGCCCGCGCGAGACAGACTGAGGGGCGTGAAACTGCTGGTCGCCGGCGGTTCTCCGCGTTTTTCCAACACGCCGCGCGGAGTGGAGGTCGAAGTACCTTCCGTCGGCATACATGAAGTGGTGGCTTTCGATTTTGCCTGAACGCTCAACGGAAAAAATGCCTGACACGACCTTCCTCATCCGCCGCGCTGCACTCGCGCTATTGACCGCCGCCGGTCTGTTTTCAGCGGTGGTCGCGCAGCCCGCGCTTCGCTGGATCCCGCTGCCGGACGCCCGCCTCGAAGTGGACGGGCTGCCCTGGTACTCCGAAAACGGGGGCGATTTGTCGCGGCTTCCCGTGAAGCTGAAAGACAGTTTCCGGAAACCTGTATGGGACCTTGCGCAGTCGCCGAGCGGTGCACGAATCCGGTTCCGCACCAACTCTTCGACGCTCGCGATCCGCTTGGAGTATCCCCAACCTCCCGCGATGAAAAACATGCATGCCTTCGGCCAGACGGGAGTGGATCTCTACATCGAAGGAGTGTACCGGGGCACCGCGATCGCGGGGCCGGATTCGAAGCCGGGCCTCGCGCAGGAACACATCTATTTCAAGGCGCAGCCGCGGACTTCTCGGGAGCTGACCCTTTATCTGCCGCTCTATATGCCTGTGAAAGTTCTCGGAATCGGCGTCGACGCGGACGCAACCATCGAAACCGCTAACCCGTTCGCGCTTCCTAAACCGATCGTCTTCTACGGGACCTCCATCACGCAAGGCGGGTGCGCCAGCCGTTCCGGCATGAGCTATCAGGCGATTCTCTGCCGCCGGCTGAACACGGATTTTGTCAATCTCGGGTTCTCCGGCAACGGCAAGGGCGAACCGGAAATGGCGCAAGCGGTCGCGGGGCTGGATGCGTCCTGTTTTGTGCTGGACTTCGCCCAGAATAACGAGACCGTCGAATCGCTCAAAAACGTCTACGCGCCGTTCGTCGAAGCGATTCGGGCAAAGCATCCGGATACGCCCATTGTGGTCGTCACGCCTATTTATTCCGCGCGTGAAGCCTGGGGCCGTGACGCGCGTCTGGACGGGATGCGAGAGCTGATCCGGGATGTAGCGGCCCGCCGGATTGCCGCGGGGGACCGGAATATTCAAATCGTGGAAGGCGCCGACTTACTCGGACCCTCCCAGGGCGACGGCTTAGTGGATGGCACCCACCCCAACGATCTCGGCTTCGAGTGGATGGCCGACGGGCTTGCCCGGCGACTCTCGAAAATGCTCAGCCTGAAACTGGAGCGCTAAAAGCCGTTTACGCTCAATGCACCGGCGCCCAGGTGGGATCGAGCGCCAGAAAAGCGTAGGCGTACCGGCGTCCCAACTCGCGCTGCGACGGCGAATCAAAATGAACGGAATCGCCTTTGTCCCTTAACCCGGCGGAGGACGCGAACGCGCAATGGGCAACATTGAACGGAAGCAGCGCCAACTGTTCGTTCACCACGCGGGCAAACCTCGAGCGCCCACCCGGCCGGTGGTACAGGCTCTCACAGAGTTCGCCCACGACAACGGGCAGTTCCGGAGCGCCCAGGTCGGCTCGCAAGTCGCGAATGAAGGCGCTCCACCGCTCGATATAAGATGACGCATCCTTTGCGGTGAGCGCGTCACCCTCTCCCTGGTGCCACAAAATGCCGCGCAGCGTGCCGGACTTGAGCGCTTCCCGCGTTCGCCGCACGGCATCCGCATAGAGCGCGCCGCCCCGTTTCCATTGGTCCAGATTGGTCGCGCCCACGGCTGCGGGAATCAGCCCGATTTCATACGACGGATGCTCGTAAAGCAGAACTCTCGCAAAGCTCCGGCCCAGCCCGACCCCGTCAATCTTCGGATTCTCAAAATGAAGCGGATCGACCGCTGGAACCCACTTCATTTCCCTGTTTAAGGAAAAGACCCCGGGAACCGGCACGCGATCTTGCGCCTCGATCACGCCTCTCCCCGCCATGTTCGATTGCCCGGCCAGGAGAAAAATCTGCAAATCACGGTGTGGCGCTTCGAGTTTCAGTGCCGGCCACGGAGTCAGCCAGACAAACCCCGCCGCGATCATTGAGCACAAGCCAGGGAGTACAAGGTTCGACGCCGCCATGCTCTGTAAAATAGCAACTACTGCTTTGGCGGCGCGGGATCCTCTGTGTCCGTTCCAAACCGGATCACCGACCCGGTCTCAAATTTGCGGTAGTTCTCGAAAGCAATTTCATTGCGGATCCG
Organism: Bryobacteraceae bacterium; assembly: GCA_035545735.1. Classification (GTDB taxonomy): domain Bacteria; phylum Acidobacteriota; class Terriglobia; order Bryobacterales; family Bryobacteraceae; genus JAJYKC01. Next base: position 18,906 of record DASZXS010000061.1, read on the forward strand.
CTTGTTGTCGAGCAGGAGGGAAACGGTCGCCCCGACCGGCAGGATGAATTTCTTGTCGCCAATTTGGGTCTCTTCGTAGTCGATTGTCGTCGAGATCTCCCGCGTGCTGAGCACCGCCGGAATATCCGATGCCACATCGCTGATGCGCCACACGGCACCGCTCTCCGGATCTCCGTAAACCGCGCCCGAGTATGGAATCACCGCCTTCGCCAGGTCGCTCAGCCGCAGGGTCAACGTCGAATGCTGCTTATCGACGGAAAAATCAAACACGGCCAGGCGCTTCCCTCGCAGCGTTTCCCACCCCCGCCAGGTAAAGACCGCGTGGCTTTCCGGACCCAGGACCGTGTTGAGCAGAATGCCGAATTCTCCCTCCGTCACCAACGGCGTCCTCCACGCTCTGCTGCCGGGCCGGATTGGCTTGCCGTTCACCAGGTCCAGTTTCCGGTCTTCGCTGCCGTCGCTATAGCTCAGCTTGGAAGTAAGAGTGTCTCCGGCTCGCCATTTCTTCGACCGCTTCCCTGCCTCGTACTGCCGCGTCACCTGTTCGCACAAAAAGTTCGGAAGGTTGGAGACGTAGCCAGCCGCAAACGCCTTCATGCGATCGAGCATCTGTTGCTGCTCCGGCGGCGGCGGCGCTTGCGAGTTAGCCGCCTGCACGAGGATGACGGTAGCTATCATCCAAACACCGAGACTGCGGCCGGACCGGCAAAGGCGACGCATCGCTACCTTCAATTTTATGGAATTCCGCGGCGGGAACGACGGCAAGGCGCGGATTCGTCCGAGGAGATGAGCAAATCCGAGCCTCACGATTAAGCAACCAGCCGTCGTATCAGACCTCAACGTGAGAGGATGCACGCTGAGCGATGTCAAAAAATCGGTGGACCGGGCTCTCAGCCTGAACGCCGCCCGGTCCCAGCACAGTCTTTCTTTAAGCTCTGGTATTTGGCTTGCAATCTGTGTTCCGTCCCTTGCCTGTTGGGAGATGACCTGAAAAAACTAAGGAATCACGCAGAAAGCCGTCCGTTATCGCCTGAGCATCCTCCTGCGGTAGCCTCAAATAGGACATTGTTGCCTGTTTTAGGCCACCCCAGCCCAATGCTGCCGCGTCTCAACCTGGAAAATGGACTATGGCCGGGCGCGACCCTTTCGACCCGGCTCTCTATCTTCGCGGCTCTGCTGCTAATCGGCATCGTGCACGCCTGGGTGCCGTCGGCAGGCTCACACTGGCTTTTCGTGATCCAGCGATCCTATTACCTCCCCATCGTCTTTGCCGGCCTGACCGGCGGTTGGAGGTGGGGGCTGGCCGCTGCGCTGGCAAGCAGCGCTCTTTTTGCCAATGGAAAACCTCCGATCTGGACCGTTCCCCCTGCCAACGTTCTGGATCAATGCCTGGAAATGACCGTGTTCTGTCTGGTCGGGCTGGTTTCCGGCGTTCTGACCGATCGCGAGCGGCGGCAGAAAATAGCCCTTCATGACGCCACGCTCCAGTTGCAGGCGGTCTATCTGGAGCTTCAGGAAAACTTCGAGCGCATGAAGCGCGCGGAAAAACTGTCCGCCTTGGGGCAGCTTTCGGCCGGTCTGGCTCATGAGATCCGAAATCCACTGGCCAGCATCGACGGGGCCGCCCGCGTGGTACAGCGCGAAACTCAATCCGAGGAGCGCCGCCGGGAGTTCCTGGACATCATCCAAAAGGAATGCCGGCGGCTGAACGGGCTGCTTACGAACTTCCTGAATTTCGCCCGCCCGCGCCAGCTGTCGCTCGAAATGGTGAACGTGGAAGCGCTCGTGGATTCGGTTCTGGTGCTGGCTCGCCATGCCGGCACGCAGCACCAGCTCGTCATGGAATCCCATGTTCCACCAGGACTTTCGGATCTTGAGTGCGATCCCCAGCAGATCAAACAAGTGCTCCTCAACCTGGTGATGAACGCCTTACAGGCCATGCCCGGTGGTGGGGCGGTGCGGGTGGAAGTTCAGGCGGACGACTCGCAGATGTTAATTGACGTACACGATCAGGGACCCGGCATCGACCCACACGACATCGAGCGGATCTTCGATCCATTTTTCACAACCAAGGAAGGCGGATCCGGACTTGGCCTTTCGGTTGCCCATCAAATCTTGACTCAACATGGAGGGGCCCTGACGGTGGCCCGCAATTCGAAAGAAGGAGCCAGTCTCCGCATCACCCTCCCTCTACGGCAGACAAAATGAAAAAGAAACGTCTACTACTGGTCGATGATGACCAAAGTTTGCGGCGCGTGCTGCAGGTCCAATTGGAGCAGGACGGCTATGCGGTAACCTCCGCGGCCTCCGCCGTGGAGACGCTTAGCCTCCTGGCTGTGCGTCCCTATGATCTGGTGATCGCCGATCTGAAAATGCCGGGGATGTCCGGCCTGGAACTCCTGAAGACGATTCGCTCCAAACATCCTGAGACCATCGTTGTCATCCTGACCGCGTTCGGGACCGTGGAGACAGCGGTCGAGGCGATGAAGGCCGGAGCCTACCATTACCTGACGAAACCGGTTCATCCGGAAGAACTTGCCCTCACGCTCGATCGTGCCCTCGAACACCTCCAACTCATGGAGGAAGTACGCAGCCTGCGCGCCAGCCTGAACCAGAAATACGGCTTCGAGAACATCCTGGGCCGCTCCGACGCGCTGATGGAAGTGCTCGACACCGCCGCCCGTGCGGCTCGCACGAATTCGACCCTGCTCATACGCGGCGAAACCGGCACCGGAAAGGAGCTGCTGGCGCGCGCCATCCACTTTAACAGCTCCCGGAAAGACTATCCCCTGATCACCATCAATTGCGGGGCGATTCCCAAGGACCTGATTGAGTCGGAGCTGTTCGGGCACGTCAAGGGATCCTTCACCGGCGCGATTTCGAACAAACGCGGCAAGGTCGAAATGGCCGACGGCGGCACTCTTTTTCTGGACGAAGTGGGCGAGCTTTCGCCCGATGTACAGGTGAAGCTGCTGCGCCTCATTCAGGAAGGTGAGATCGAGAAAGTCGGCTCCGAGGAGCGAGCCAAGCTTGACCTTCGGATTATCGCGGCCACCCACCGCGACCTTCAGGCCATGGTGGAGGACGGAACGTTCCGTCAGGATCTCTACTACCGCCTGGCCGTCATCCCCCTGATGCTGCCGCCGCTGCGCGAGCGCTCCGACGACATCCCCGATCTGGTCCAGTTCTTCTTCAACCAGAGCAAACAGAAGAACGGCAGACCCGAGCTGTCACTATCCGACGCCGTAATGCCTTATTTCAGCCAGTACCGATGGCCTGGAAATGTGCGTGAGCTGGAGAACCTGATCGAGCGCATCGTGGTGCTCGCCCGCGGGAATGACGTCACCGTGCAAGACCTCCCGGAGGTCCTGCGCCGGGAGCGTTCCCAGATCGACGCCCTCGAAATCGGCCTGCCTCCACAAGGAATTAGCCTGGAAGCCATTGAAAAAGAGCTGATCCTGAAGGCGCTCCATAAGTGCGCTTGGAACCAGACGCATGCCGCCCGCTACCTCGATATCAGCCGCAAAACGTTGATCTATCGCATGGAGAAACACGGCATCGAAAAGCCCGCCGAGCGCTATGTGCCTCAATTCAGCCAGTAGCCTGGGAGCATGTGGCGGAGCTAGGGCACAACGGCCGCCCGGCGGGGTAAGCCGGAGTCTCGTAGATCGGCCGTAAACTATTGTTTCTAGGCAGGTAGTGAGATTGAGGCGATCTCCTACGCAGGATGGCTAGTAACTTGCTTTCATATATTCCAATAGCGGATCTCGCCCCGGGCATCGAGAGCGGGATAGCGCGAGGGGGCAGGCAACCATTGCAGAAGGGACCCGGCCTGCCCCACTTAAATCCCGCCGGTAAACTTCCGTCGAAACTATCGCGCCCGAATCAACTCCACCGCGAGCAAAATCCAGCCGGCCAGAAATGCAACGCCGCCAAGCGGAGTCACCGCGCCCAGTATGCGCACGCCGCTTAACGCGAGCACGTACAGGCTGCCCGAAAAGAGAATGATTCCCGCGGCCATCAGGATCGCCACCCGGTTGCCACTCGCCGCCTGGATCGCGCCCGAGCGCGCCAGCAGAAACACAACCAGCAGGCCTAGCGCATGGATGAAATGGTAAAAGACGGCCTTCTCCCAAATGCCGAGGGAATAGGCATCCAGGCGGGAGCGGAGCGCGTGGGCGCCGAAGGCTCCGAATCCAACCGCCAGCGCCATCAACAACGCGCCTGCCGCAGCGAAAACCGGGCTCATATCACGGAGGGCACAATCTGCATTTCCGGGATCACCGCGCGGGCCGGAAGGCTCGCCGCGAATACCACGGCCTCGGCGACATCCTCGGGCCGAAGGGCCTTGGCTCGTACTTCCGGCGCCGGCACCACGGGGCGCTTATCGAGGATCTCCGTATCCACCAGGCCGGGACAGATCAGGCAGGTGCGAATGCCGTGTTCCTTTTCTTCGGTGCGAATAGCGCCAGCCAGTCCATGCAAGCCGCGTTTGGACGCTTGATAGGCCGCGCCCGAGACATCCGGCGCCAGCGCGGAAATGGAGGAGATGAAAATGATCAGCCCTCCTCCTGCCTTTCGCATGGCGGGCAGCACAGCGTCGCTGATGTAGTATGCGCCATTGAGGTTCGCGGCAATCATCCCATCCCAATTTCCGGGAGTCAGCCTTGCCATCGAACGATCCGGATTGTTCGTCCCGGCCGAATACACAACAATGTCAATTCCGCCGAGTTTCTCGAGCGCCTGCCGCGCGAGCCTTTGCATGTCGGCCGCTTTCGACGCATCCGCTCCCACAACGCTAAGGGGAGCGCCCTCTTTCTCCATTTGTCCCTCGAGCGCGCGGAGCGCATTCTCGCGCCTTGCCGACGCGATCACCCGCGCGCCCGCGCGCGCCAGCAGCACCGCGGATTCGCGTCCAATTCCGCTGGACGCGCCAATCACCAGAGCGGATTTGCCCTTTAAAGACTCAGCCATTGCTTTTGGCGCCTTACACCGCGGCTACTTCGAGCGGGTGCTTGTATTTGCACTCCGCGTTAGGACACTGCGCCACGGGCCCGGCCTTTAGATATTTTTCGATCATGTAGCTCGATCCGCATTCCGGGCATTTTTCCGGAAGCGGCTTGCCCCAAGCCACGAAATCGCAATCGGGATACCGGTTGCAGCCGTAGAACGTCTTGCCGCGCTTGGAGCGCCGCTCCACGACTTCGCCTTCCGAGCAGTTCGGGCAGGCGACGCCGATGGTCTTCTGCTTGACGAACTTGCACGTCGGGTAGTTGCTGCACGCGGTGAACTCGCCGAAGCGTCCCTGCTTCAGAACCAGGTTGTTTCCGCAGTTCGGACATTTTTCATCGAGCGGCACATCCATCTTTTTCTGCTCGCCGCCAATCTGCTTGGTCGTCTTGCAGTCGGGATACCCGGAACAGGCATAGAACTGGCCGAAGCGTCCCTTTTTCAGCACCATCGGGCGCCCGCAATTTTCGCAATACTCTTCTTCGCCCTGCTCGCTCAGGTTCGCCTTATCGACGTCCGGGAGATCCACCGTCAACTCGCGGGTATTCGTGCATTCCGGATATCCGGTGCAGGCGATGAAGCTGCCGTGCTTGCCCCATTTGATCACCATGGGCTTGCCGCACTTGTCGCATAGGAGGTCCGTCGGACGCTCCATGCGCTTGATGTCGGTCATGTTGCGTTCGGCATGCTCGATGTTCTTTTGAAACCGCTCGTAGAACTCGGCCATCGCCGCGCGCCATTCCATCTTGCCTTCTTCGATCTCGTCGAGTTCTTCCTCCATCCGCGCGGTATAGCGGACATCGAAAAGATCGTTGAAGCTTTCGAGTAGCAAATCCGTCACGACCATGCCCAGTTCGGTGGGAATGAACTTGCCGCCTTCTTTCTTCACATATTGCCGTTCCTGGATGGTCGACAAAATCGAAGCATAGGTCGAAGGCCGCCCGACGCCGTCCGATTCCAGTTCCTTCACCAGAGTCGCTTCGTTGAAGCGCGGAGGAGGCTCGGTGAAATGCTGTTCGGGCTCAATCGCCTTGAGCTTCAGTTCCTCGCCCTGCGCCACCTGCGGCAGGCGATGCCGCAGTTCCTCGTCTTCTTCGTCCTTTTGATCCTTGCCTTCTTCGTAGACTTCGAGAAATCCTTTAAATTTCGGCACGCTGCCGGTGGCACGGAATGTGTACGCCGCTCCATCCTTGCCCTTTGCGGTAACATCGATCGTCGTCTGATCGAACACGGCCGGACACATCTGGGACGCCACAAAACGCATCCAGATCAACCGGTAGAGTTTCAATTCGTCTTCCTGGAGGAATTTCGCCACGTCGTCCGGCGTTTTCATCGCCGAACTGGGACGCACCGCTTCGTGCGCGTCCTGCGCGCCCTTCTTACTTTTGAAGAAATTGGGCGTCTCGGGACGGAATTGCTCCCCGTAGCGCATTCCAATCAGTTCGCGAACCTCGGTCAGCGCGTCCTGCGATACGCGGGTCGAGTCGGTACGCATGTAGGTGATTAGGCCGACCGAACCTTCCGCGCCCAACTCCACGCCTTCGTAGAGACGCTGCGCCAGCATCATGGTCCGCTTCACGCTGAACCGGAGCTTACGCGCCGCCTCCTGCTGCAGCGTCGACGTGATGAACGGCGGTACCGGATTTCGCTTCTTCTCGCGGGTGGCAACCGAATCGACGATGTATTTTGCGCCGTCGAGCGTATCGAGAATCGATTTCGACGCCGCTTCGTCGCCGATCTCGATCGCCGCTCCATCCCGCTTAAAGAGCCGCGCGGTTAACACGGGAGGCTTCTTGGCGTTCAGACTGGCATCGATGGTCCAGAATTCGTTCTTTTGGAACGCCCGAATCTCGCGCTCGCGCTCGACAATCAGCCGCAGGGCTACGGTCTGCACGCGCCCCGCCGACAACCCGCGCCGCACCTTATCCCAAAGAAGAGGGGAGATTTTGTAGCCCACCAGGCGGTCCAGAATGCGCCTCGCCTGCTGCGCTTCCACAAGATTGATATTCACCGCCATGGGCTTGTCGAACGCCTTGCGCACGGCATTGGCGGTGATTTCGTTGAACATTACCCGCAGAATCTGCGGGCCATTCCCTTTCTTACCGTTTAGTTCTTCCTGCAGGTGAAAACAAATGGCCTCGCCTTCGCGATCGGGGTCAGCCGCCAGGTAGATGGAATCCACATTTTTGGCAGCCTGCTTCAGCTCGCTGATCAATTTCTTCTTGCCTTCGATGATCTCGTAGCGCGGTTCGAAATCTTTATCCACCGCAACCGCAAGATCTTTCTTCGGAAGATCCTTAATATGACCGAGCGATGCTTTGACTATGTACTGTTTCCCGAGATATTTGCCGATGGTTTTCGCCTTCGCCGGGGACTCGACGATGACGAGAGATTTAGCCATATATTAGATCCGTAATCTGCGTAACACTCTTTCCATGAGCCGGAGCCTACCACACTTTAACACAGTTCTTGCCGGGTAGTTGACGGGCGAGCCCTGACATCTCCAGTTCGAAGAGGCCAGCAATTAACTCTGATGATGAATAGCCTTCCAAAGTTTCGTGCAGTTCGTCAAGCTGAATCGGGCGGTCCATTGGGATATGTTTTAGAAGCTCTCGTGCAACTCGCGTAATTTCAGCAGTTTGCGAAGCGGGGCCCGGCTCGCTGGAAGGCCCGGGAGCGCCCTCCGGAAACAACCGCCTCTGCGCGCGGTCGATCAACTCGCGGCGGGTTGCCGCCGGTAGTTCTTCCACTACGTCGGTCCATTCCTGCACGAGTTTCGCCCCTTGTTTGATCAGCAAATTGGGCCCCCAGCTCATTTTCGACGTGATATTTCCCGGGACGGCGAAGACTTCGCGCTGCTGCTCCATCGCCATGCGCGCCGTAATGGCGGAGCCGGAATGCTGCGCCCCTTCGACGATCAACACTCCGGCGCTCATCCCGGCAATGATGCGATTCCGAACCGGAAAATTCTGAGGGTAGGCCGGCGCTCCCATGGGAAACTCGGAGACAAGCAGCCCTTTTTGAGCGATTTCGGCAGCCAGTTTCCGGTTCTCCGCCGGATATACGCCATCGACGCCACATCCGAATACGGCAACCGTGTCTCCGCCCGCATCGAGCGCCGCACGGTGGGCGACGGTATCGATGCCCCGGGCCATGCCGCTCGCGATCGCGAGGCCCGCGCGAGCCAGATCGGTGGACAGGCGCTGGCATGCGGAAAGCCCGTAGGCCGTCGGGCGGCGAGTGCCCACCACGCCAACGGCAATCTGGCGCAGCAGCTCGACGCGCCCGCGGACGAAGAGCAGGATGGGAGGGTCGAAAATCTCCCGCAGCCGCGGCGGGTAGCGATCGTCGGACATTGGGACAATCACGGCTTCCACCGCCATGGCTTTCTGCTGTTGGGTGGCGGCGTCGTCAAACGTGCAGCCGCTTGCAATGCTGCGCGCAACGCTCCCGGCGAGTCCATCCCTCTCCAACTCCGCGGCCGGCTGCTCGAAAATGGTTCGCGGGTTACCGTACCGGCTCAAAAGCTGGGCCGCCTTCCGCCGGCCCAATCCCGGGATCAGGTGCAGCGCCAGCCAGTAAAGTTCTTCTTCCGGAGACATTTCAAACTGCTGTGGCCCCGGCGACGCGAAATTCGCTAAGATTTCCTGGAGTACACGCATTTCTAAACAAGACCTAAAGAGGTGACGCATGTCCGGTTTTCGTGTGGTGGCCCTGTCGGCGCTGGCGCTTGGTTTATTGATTCCGCCGGCAAAGGCGGGTGAGAAGAAATTGATGCATTGCTTTGCGTTCACTCCGGTGAAAGGCGCGACGCAAGCCGATTGGGATGGCTTCTACAAAGCGACGGATCAGATCCCCAAGAAGATTCGAGGGGTTAGCAAAGTTTGGTACGGCAAGCTCGCGAGCCCGATGGGGCGCGGAGAGTCCGCGCGCGAATACGGCGTTTGTATGGAGATGGCGGATCAGGCGGCGCTCGATGCCTACGGCAAGGCTGCCTATCACGACGAGTGGCTGAAGGCCTACGAAAAAGTGCGCGTAGAGGGCACCACAACCTTCAATATCCTCGGCCAGTGAGTGGAACGGCGGGCGCGAGCACTCCCCGGCACTCTCCAAAGCCGATTCGCACCCGCCCTTCGCGTTCGCAATATCCCCGGAATATTACTTCGTCACCATCCTCCAGGAAGCGCCGCGTCTCTCCATCGGGCAGAACGAGCGGCGGCCCCGCGCCGGTAATCTCCAGCAGACATCCGCGCGAGGCGGGCGACGGGCCCGATATCGTCCCGGTCCCCATGAGATCGCCCGGTCGGAGATTGCATCCGTTGCTTGCATGGTGCGTCAGCATCTGCGCCGGAGTCCAATACAGATTTTGCAGATTCCCCCGGCTGACCAGGAGCGGTCCGACGCCCGTTGCCCGCATTTTTTGCGAAGAGAGCGTGACGTCGAGCGTTACATCGAACCCTCCGCTCTGCGTCCGCAAGTACGGCTGTGGTTCCGGATCGCTCTCCGCCCGCTCGAATGCCGCGACCCGAAATGGCTCCAGCGCTTCAAGCGTCACCACCCAGGGCGAGATCGTCGTCGCGAAACTCTTCCCCAGGAACGGTCCGAGCGGCTGGTACTCCCAGCGCTGAATATCCCGGGCGGACCAGTCGTTCAGCAGGCAAAATCCGAAAATATGCCGGTCCGCATCTTCGATCGCAACCGGTGCTCCCAGAGCATTGCCCTGCCCCACGAACCATCCCATCTCGAGTTCGTAATCGAGCTCCTGGCTTGGGCCGAACAGGGGACGCTCGCCAGGCTTGGCCCGCTGGCCGTTCGGACGCCGGATCGGGGACCCGCTCACCACCAGGGACGACGCCCTCCCGTGATAACCGAGGGGCAGCCATTTATAATTCGGTAGAAGCGGATTATCCGGACGGAACAGCTTTCCGACATTCGTCGCATGGTGAAGAGAAGCGTAGAAGTCGGTGTAATCGCCAACCCACGCCGGCAGCATCAAGCGGGCGTTCGCGAGCGGCGTAAACAGCGTTGCAATCGACTCCATCCGCGCGCGCTGGCGGCTGCCGGCGGCGAGCATCGCGCTTAGCTCCTCCCGGAGCGTCGAAATTTCTTCCGGCCGTTGCGCCATCAGAGCATTCAGTCGATCCGCGTGGCAGGCCTCGGCATCCGGAATCAGACCCTCCTCGGCGGAAACGCGCAGATCCAGCACGCGATCTCCAATCGCTACGCCGATGCGCGGCGCGGTCTTCTCCGGAGGACTGCAAAAAACGCCGAACGGAAGATTTTGAATCGGAAAGTCGTTTCCAGGCCGGTTCGCGCTTTCGATCCACGACCTCAGCGCGGGATCGTGCGTCCGGTTCACAACAGCCCCAGCGTCGCCAGGCCACTCAGCGGCTCGCGAAACGAGCAGGAGCCAATGGAGATGAGAAATGTCGCGCGAGTCGTCGCGAGGTGCGCCGAGCCAAGCGTCCAATCGCGCCAGGCAATCGCGTCCGGCTCAAAGCTGAATGCCGCAATGCTGGTTTCACTCAGCAATTCGCACGCCTCGTCCTCCTCCATCCCTTCGCGGATCAGGGCCGATGCGAGAACCAGATTGAGAAACCCGTACATCCAGGTCTCCGGCGCGTCCGGCTCATACGTCACGGGATGACGCGAGCGCAGAGGATGATGCAATCCGGCGGTCGCCTTGAATGGAACCGCGGACGCGGCGGCGAGCTTGAGAAAAGCCGCGACGTCAGCCGCCTTCGGGAACGCTCCTTCCTCAATACCTCCCATGCGCAGCTTGGCGCGGCCCCGAGAGCCTCGCAAAGCCGAAAAAAGGCACGAAGGCTCGCGGTGAACCGGAGTCTCACAATACACCGTGATCTCCTCGGGGGCGAGTCCAAGAATCGCTTCGATACTTCCGGTATCCGCCGGCTTGAATTCCACGGTGTCCACCACAAAGCGCCCGGCCTGTGCGTCGTTGAAAGTCTCGATGAAACATAATTCGCTTTCGAACTCCGGCCCGACCAGAGCGCTCAGGCGCCATTCTTTCTCGATCGTGATTCCCTCCGCGGCAGTCGCCAGTTCGGCGAGACGCCTCGTTGGAACCACCAACCTTGCCGCCGCGAACGACCATTCGCCGCGCAGATAGCTCGCGTAGTTCGCCGCCGCGCTCTCCATCGCCTCCGCCGACGGCGGAAACAATCCGGCGTAATCGAAGAGCCCGTTCAGCATGGTGTGGACGATATGCAGCATGATTCCTTCGGCTCACTCTCTATTGTCCCCGCTGTGCGCGTGTGCAATCAACAAGTGGTCGCGGGCCGTTACGATCGCTCAGTCACAGGCCGGCGTCGGCTCCCCGCCGCGTCCCGGGGACTGGCGGGGCCCATCGTTATAGAATCCGAGGAATGACAACACGAAGGGATTTGCTCCATGCCGCCGGTTTACTTGCCGCGACCGCTCCCGCGCAGCTCCTGGCGCAAGCGCCTCCAACGCGCGGAATGTCTTCGCCAAAGATCCGGGACATTCAGGTAATTGAAACTGAACCGCAGGGAGTGCGGCTCACCGTTGTGAAGATCCTCACCGACCAGGATGGACTCTATGGCTACGGCTGCGCTACCTTCACGCAGCGCGCCGATTTGGTGAAGCCCGCTGTCGAGCGATACCTCAAGCCATTCCTGCTCGGCAAGGGCACCGACCGCATCGAAGATATCTGGCAATCCTGCTACGACAGCTCCTACTGGCGCAACGGACCGGTGTTGAACAATGCCATCAGCGGCATCGACCAGGCTCTGTGGGACATCAAGGCCCGCCAGGCCGGAATGCCGGTCTATCAGCTTGCCGGCGGGAAATGCCGTGAAGCCGTGGATTGCTATACGCACGCATCCGGCGCGGAGATTCCGGAAACCATCGAACGGGCCCGGCAATTCATGGCCCAGGGCTTCCGCCACGTGCGCGTTCAGGTTGGCGTATCCGGCTACGCGGGTTACGGCAGCGCCGCCGCAGGCAAGCGAGCCGCCGCGCTCCATTCCTCCCCGGTCTTCGAGCCGGCCGCCTATGTCCGCCGCGCCCTTAAGCTGCTGGAGGAATGCCGCAAGCAATTGGGAGACGAGGTGGAACTGTTGCACGACATGCACGAACGCGTCTCCCCGAACCAGGCCGTTCAATTCTGCAAGGACGCCGAGCCTTTCCACATGTTCTTCCTCGAAGACCCGCTCTCCCCCGAGGATATCGACTATTTCCGACAGATCCGCTCACAATGCGCTACCCCTCTCGCCATGGGTGAGTTGTTCAACAGCCCGCACGAATGGACGCCGCTGATCACCGGGCGCCTCATTGACTACATTCGGGTCCACCTCTCACAAGCGGGAGGTTTCACCCCGGCGCGGAAGATCGCGATTCTCTCGGAAGCGTTCGGAGTACGCACGGCCTGGCACGGACCGGGCGACGTTTCTCCCATCGGCCACGCCGCCAACGCCACGCTCGATCTGGTGAGCCATAACTTTGGCATCCAGGAATACACTCCGTTTAACGCGGCATCCCAGGAGATCTTTCAGGGATGTCCTGTCTTGAAGGAAGGCTATCTGTATGTCCACGAAGCCCCGGGTTGGGGCATAGAAATCGACGAAAAGGCGGCGGCGCGATTCCCCTTCGGGACTGGAGAACGCGGCCAGGGGCAGCGTCTGAATGGCGGATGGGGCGAGGTCCGTAAGCCGGATGGAACCGTAATCAAGCAGTAGCCTATTGTAAAGGAGCGTCGGTTTCGAAACGCACCCCCGACCTCAAGCGTCCCTGGTGCATCGCTATGAGTCTACGGATCTCGCGCAATTTCTTAGCTGGCGTCCTTCTCGCCGTGCTCCTGGCGGCATCGGCGCTGGCGGCCGGGAACGTCTCCAGCCGCTATGCCTTGATCTTGAACGATCCGCCGGCCGCGGCGAGGTTCTCCTCCCGTGCGAGCCTGGCGACCGCGGATGCCCAAAGTTACCGGCTGCAGCTCGCTCGTACGCAGGCGGCACTGCGGCGAGATCTGGCCGGGCGCAATATTCGCGTCACCTCTTCGGTGAAAACGCTGTTAAACGCAGTCTTCGTAGTGGCCTCGTCGGACCGGGTCTCCGAGTTGCGCTCGCTGCCCGGCGTCAAGGGTGTGGTCCCGCTGCGCCGTTATCACTATGCGCTGAACCGCGCGACTCAATTGGTGGATGCTCCGGCCGCCTGGAGCACGCTGGGCGGCCTGGCGAGCGCCGGCAAGGGTATCAAAATCGCCATGCTCGATACGGGCATCGATCAAACCCACCCGGCGTTTCAGGACTCCTCCCTCCCCGCTCCCCCCGGTTTCCCTGTCACGCCCGACCCCGACCCGGATTTCCCCTCCGATCCGAACTTCACGAACGCGAAGGTGATCATCGCGCGGAGCTATGTCTCGATGCTCGCCGCCGGCAGCGACCCCAACGACCCGGCGAAGGATTCGAGACCGGACGACTATTCCGCGCGTGACCGAATCGGACACGGAACCGCGACAGCCAGTTGCGCGGGAGCCGTATCGAACGCCGGACCCGCGCTGACGTTCAATGGCATGGCGCCCGCCGCCTATCTCGGCAACTACAAGATCTTCGGCTCGCCCACCCTGAACGACTATGCTACCGACGACGTGATCATCACGGCGCTCGAAGACGCCCTCAACGACGGTTTTGATATTGCATCCATCTCGCTGGGGAGCCTCGCGTTCTCCGGGCCGTTGGACGTCGATCCGCAAGCCTGTGGAGGAATTTGCGATCCGTCGGCCTACGCGGTGCAACAGGCGATTGAGCACGGCCTGGTGGTAGTGGCGGCGGCGGGCAATGACGGCGACGACACCGACATTCCGACTCTCGCCACCGTCGGCTCGCCGGCCGACGCTCCGCTGGCCATCGCCGTGGGAGCGACGACGAACTCGCATGTCCTGGAGCCCGGAGTACGGGTTACCGGCTCGGGTGTTCCTTCCGATCTCGCATCGATTCCGGCGTCGTTGAGCGCGGACGGCCCCGAACCAAGCGGGACGCTTTCCGCCCCCCTGATCGACGCCGCGAAAGTGGGCGACGGCTACGCCTGTTCCGGCTTTTCGGCCGGCGCGCTGAGCGGCGCCTTTGCTCTGGTGGAACGAGGCGGATCGGGCACGGCATGCTCGTTCCTGACCAAGGTGACGAATGCGCAAAACGCGGGAGCGGCCGGCGTCGTCATTTACGACAATGTCACCGAAGGTCTCTTCAGTCCCAGTGGCCTCTCCTCAACCAACATCCCCGCGGTCTTGATTTCAAACAGCGACGGACTCAACCTCAAGACGTTCGCCGGCACGCACTCCGGATATCAGGTCACCCTCGACAGTAACGCCATGGAGATCCTGGTGCAAGACTACAACCAACTTGCCTCTTTCTCCTCGCTCGGGCCCGCGGTTGGGACCAACGCAATCAAGCCGGAGCTGGTGGCGCCGGGAACCAGTATTTACATGGCGACCGAGAATTACGACCCGCTTGGCCAACTCTATAGTCCGAGCCGGTATGCCGCGTTCGATGGAACCAGTTTCGCCACCCCGATCGTCGCCGGCGCGGCCGCGCTCGTCCTCCAGGCGCATCCCACCTATAACCCGGCGCAGGTGAAATCGGCGCTGGTCAACACCGCGGCCCCCGCGGTCACCCAGGACACTTCGGGGAATCCGGTATCCATCCGCGAAATCGGCGCCGGGCTTCTCGATACCAACGCGGCGATAAATCAGACCGTAACCGTCAATCCCGCCACCCTCTCGTTTGGAGCGTTGAACGGCATATCGTTGCCCCAAAGCCAGACACTCGCGTTCTCCAATTCCGGGTCAGCCACGGTAAACCTATCGTTCACGGTTTCCGCGTCCGCTTCCGCGGCCAATGCGTCCGTTTCGGTGAGCCCGTCCAGCCTCTCCATCGACGCCGGCGCCAGCGGATCGGTCCAAGTTACGCTGTCGGGCTCCACGCCGTCCGCCGGAGTTTACGAAGGCTTTGTGGTAGTGCAGGGAGCGCCACAGCCGCTTCGCATCCCTTATATGTTTCTGGTGGGCGATGGTATCGCGGCGAACATCATTCCCATGGCCGATTCAAGCTTCGACGGCACCGTCGGCCAGCAAATCCCCAGCAATCTTCTCCCGGAAGGAATCGCGTTCAAGGTGATCGACCAATATGGCCTGCCGGTCTCGAACGCTGCGGTTACCTTCTCCGTCCTGACTGGCCCCGGTCTCCAATCCGGGGCGACGCTCGGAACCGGCGCGAGCACCGTTACCGATCAGAATGGAATTGCCTTTGCCTCGCCGGTTCTCGGTCCAAACGTCGGCAATTACTCCTTCACGGGTTCGGCCGGGGGACTTACCACGGAGTTCGACGGCATAGCGCGCCTCCAGCCGGCCATTAACGCGGGTGGAATCGTAAATGGCGCAAGCTTCGCCAGCGGAGAGGCGGTTGCGCCCGGATCTTACATCAGTATCTTCGGCGCGGGACTCAGCGACTTCACCGACTATGCCGCGTACCTGCCCTTGCCTCTTGCGATTGACTACGCCTCGGTCAGCTTCGACGTGCCTTCAGCCGGCGTGAGCGTTCCCGGCTATATGATTTATGCCAGCCCGGGGCAGGTGAATCTACAGGTGCCGTGGGAGCTGCAAGGATATAACTCAGCCCAGGTGAAAGTAAGCGTGGATTTTTCCTTCGGCAACGTGGTGAACCTCACTTTGGCGAATTACTCCCCGGCGTTCTTCGAGTTCTCGGCCGGCGTCGTCGCGGCGCTCGACGCAAATAACAAGCCCATCAGCGCAAGCAATCCGGCTGTTCCCGGGCAGGAGATTCAGATTTTCGCCAACGGCCTTGGGCCTGTCACGAACCAGCCTGCGTCGGGTAGCGCGGCGCTAGCCAACCCATTATCGAAAACCACCACCACGCCCGAGGTCACCATCGCCGGACTGTCGGTCCCCGTGAGCTTTTCCGGCCTGGCCCCCGGGTTTCCAGGACTGTACCAGGTCAACGTTCAGGTTCCTCAAGTCGGCGCGGGCGACCACACCGTTACCCTCTCCATCGGAGGGGTTGCTGCCCGGAAATCGTCGATTCAGATTCAATAGTCCTCTGGTGGTCATTGGCAGCACCACACTACTGTGGTGTTATAATGGACGCAGGAGGTGTGCGATGCCGGCGATCGAATCTGTTTCCGTCGGATTAACCACCGGCGAAGCCCCCTTCATCGAGAATGCCCGCCGCGCCGGTGAGCTTTATATCGAACAACCTTACGAGCTTTATTCCGAGCAGAACCAAGAGACCTGGCGCACGCTTTGCTCCCGTATGCGGTCGCGGTGGGAGCGCTACGCGAACGAATATTTCTTAAAAGGCGTCCGGTCCCTATGCCTCGATCCGCACAGGATTCCAAAGCTCGAAGACGTCAACCGTTTCCTCGATCCGCTTACCGGATTCCAGACCAAAGCAGTGAGCGGGTACGTGCCAGCGTTTCTGTTTTTCGATTGTCTTCGCAATCGCCGGTTCCCCACCACCATCACGATCCGCCGCCCGGACCGGTTGGATTATCTTCCCGAGCCGGATATCTTCCACGACGTCGCCGGACACGTTCCCATGCACACGGACCCCAATTTCGCCGAGGCTCTGGTCCGGTTCGGCGAGTGCGCGCACACCGCCGTCGAAGTCGTGTCGGGAATTCGCGATCATGAAGCTAAGATTCATGCGGTAACCAACATCGTGAAAGCCATGGCGCGCTTCTTCTGGTTCACCGTCGAGTTCGGACTGATGCGCTCCGGCGCCGGCTTGAGAGTCTATGGCAGCGGGCTGCTGAGTTCTTACGGCGAAATCGAACATTCCATCGAGTCGCCCGGCGTTCAGCGTTACCCGATTCAGCTCGAATGGGCCATCAACCAGCCTTTCGAAATCGACCACTTCCAGCCGCTTCTTTTTATCGTGGACTCCTTCGACCATCTGTTCGGGCTTGCCGGCCAATTAGAGCAGTGGATGAAAGCGGGGAAGCTGAACAACGTCGCCCCTGGCGAACCGCGCGTCAATGAGCACGATCTGGAAAGCTTCCTGGCCGCATCGAAGTGACCGCGTAACCGGACGATTGAGCCCCGATCGGGCCATAATAGGACTATGAAGATCTGCCGGGCGCTCGCGGTGTGCGCCTTTTGCACCCTATCCGCCTTCGCTCAGAATACGACCGGCGATACCGCATGGCTCAACGCCGCGGAATTGCCGCAAGTGGATTTCAAAGGGCTGACACCCTCGCAGAAGACGCAGGCGCTCAAGGCGCTGCGCAAGGAATCCTGCACCTGCGGGTGCGAGATGCGTCTCGCCCAATGCCGTGTGGAGGATCCCGCTTGCAGCGATAGCAAGGCGCTGGCAGCGGTGGCCGTCGCGGCCGCCAAAGAAGGAAAAACGCTGGCGGAGATTCATACCGCCCTGGAGAAATCACCCCTTGCCCGAGCGCGCGCCAGCGAGAACCGCACGCTGGGAGATCCGGTGGAAATACCAGTCGCGGGGGCTCCGGAGCGCGGCCCGAAAAACGCTCGTATCACGCTGGTGGAATTCTCCGACTTCGAATGCCCTTACTGCTCTCGCGCCACTCCCGCGATTGCGGAACTCCTTAAGGCATATCCGCAGGATACGCGGCTGATCTACAAACAGTTCCCGCTCGACATGCATCCCCACGCGCGCATGGCCGCCGCCGCCGCGCTCGCGGCCGGTGACCAGGGCAAATTCTGGGAGATGCACGACAAGCTGTTCGCGAACTACAACCGGCTCTCGCGCGAGCGAATCGTCGAGCTAGCCAAGGAACTGAGCCTCGACATGAGCCGCTTTCAAAAAGATCTGGACTCCGGAAAATATGAAACCCGCATCGAGCGCGACCTCAACGACGGCGTACAGGCCGGCGTTCAAGGCACGCCCACGCTTTTCGTGAACGGCAAGCGCTACAACGGGGCTATCACGCTGGCGGCGCTGAAACCCGTGCTCGACGGTGAGTTGAAGGCGTCCGGACAGCTGGCGAAAGCGCGCTAGCTCCGCTCCTTCTCCACCACCACCGCGGTCCCATAGCAGAGCACTTCACTCACGCCCTGCATCAGTTCCGTCGCGTCATATCGCACACCGATAATCGCGTTCGCGCCGGACGCCGCCGCATGCTCCACCATTAATTGATACGCGTGGGCGCGCGTCTGCTCGCACAGGTTGGTAAGCAGGGTGATATTCCCTCCGATCACCGTCTGCAGCGCCGCGCCCATAGTCCCGAGCAGGGAACGGGACCGCACCACAATCCCCCGCACCAACCCGCGCGTGCTTGTCACACGATACCCATCGAGGGTGAATGCCGTAGTCACCATGCTAGGATCAAGCGAAGCGCGAGATTGCTCGCCAAACGGGTTTGCCATATCGATGCTCCTTCCAGTACGTGATTCCAGGCTAACGCGGCGATACGCCGTATGGCTGCTCTTCTTCGCGTGCTTTCCTCTTCTGGCGCAAAGCGATATCGGAGCCGTGGTTCCCGAGGATAAACCGATTCGCGCCGCCGCGCTTGGCGACTTCGGCACCGGAGGCAAAGACGAGATCGATGTGGTGCGCGCCATCGCCCGCGAGGATCACGACAAGCCTTTCCAACTCGGCCTTACGCTCGGCGATAATTTTTATCGCTGCGGCGTCCGCGGCGTGGACGATCCAATCTGGAAGCGGGTATGGTCCAGTTTTTTCGACCCCCTCGGCATCCCCTTTTATGCGACTCTGGGAAACCACGACTACGGGCGCGGCGCGGGGCCGGTCTGCCTGGGCGCTCACACCGACCCCGCCGCCGAGGTCGCGTTCACCCAACGAAGCGCCACTTGGCGGATGCCAGCCCGGTACTACCGCTTCAGCGCCGGTCCGGTGGAATTCCTTGCGCTCGACACCGAAGAGTGGGGAGAGGATGAGCGGCAATGGGTGCAGCAGCGCTTGGCCGTCCGCCCTCCCGGAATTCACTGGGTCGTCGTCTATGGGCATCATCCGATCTTCTCTTCGGGGCGTCACGGCGGAACCGCGAAATTACGCTCTCAACTCCTGCCCCTTTTGAAACGCGCGAAGGTGGATGCTTATATCTCCGGCCATGACCACGATATGGAACATCTCCGCGCGGACGGGATCGATTTTTTCGTGGCGGGCGGAGGCGGGGCGTCCACCTACAGCGTCTCGCGCCGCGATCCCCATTCCCTTTTCGCCTTCCGGCAGCATGGATTTCTCGTATTGGAGGCGGATTCGCAGGCGCTGCGCGTCCGGCTGCTCGACACGCATGGAAAGGTTTTGGGAACTCCGTTCGTGAAAACCACGTAAACAGAGACAGGACGCCGGATAAAAGGAAACCACATGGGCCTGGATCAGTTTGTTGAGGAAATCCAAGTATTAGGCCGCGACCTGGTGGAGAAGGTCAAGATGCTCATTCACGAAGGCAACGTGAACCGCATCATCATCAAGGACACCAAGGGCAACACCTTCATTGAGATTCCCATCACCTTCGCCGCGATCGGCGTCATCGCCGCTCCCATCCTGGCGGCGGTGGGAGCGATCTCGGCCATGGCTGCGGATTTCAAAATCGTCGTGGAACGGACCGAGCCAAAACCGCAGGCCTAGGTTAACTGTCCACAAGCGGCGCGTCCCTACTTCACAATTGCGACCCTGGCAACGTTCATCATGGGCATGTCCCCCGAGTACGCGACCGTTCCGTTTCGCATGGACGTTGCCGTGACATAGCCCTCCGTACCGCTCTCAAAGAACCTTCGCCCTGCCGCCTGCCAGAAATCCTTGATTGCATGTGGTAATGGAGGCGCGGCGGCCCGGTTCGAATAGGGGTCGCGAATTTGAATTGCCCAGACCGCACCGCCCTTGTCCAGGTATGCTTCATAAAGCCACTCGCTGCGGCCGCGGCTGTTTTCGCCGCGAGGGGTTTTCAGGGGAACCGATTCGCGCCGGTCCGCCAGTGTGGTCCCGTTCTGCCGGTCCCGGCATTTGCCATCGGGCTTGCAGTTCGCGTGAATCTCGTAATAGAAGTACACCGTCCCGTCGGTGGGGCGCCCTTGCAAATACCGGTCAAATCCAAACTCGGTCGCGGCGCGGTAGCACGGCTCGTCGTGAAAGAAAACCGACTGAATCAGCGTCTGCCCGCCATAGATGACTTCCCCGCCCGTAAACCCAAGTTGCACGGCAATACCCTTCCCACCGGCGATCTTCCCCCTGCGGTAGGAATTGAGCGGATAACGGTAGACGGGACCCGTCAAAGGGCCTTTCCAGGACTCGCCGTCCCTTTGATACAGGGCAACCCCGGTACTTTCGCCGGCACCGCATTCTTCGGACATCCCGCCCTTGGACTGCGCCGGAAATGGTAGAGAAAATTCGTATCCGGCGGCTGCCCGCGGTTCTGGCACAGTTTCGAAAGACATGAATCGAAAACTCACCGCTGAGAGCGGAGTCCAGCAGGGGTAAGGGCAATCCCCAGCGCGAGTAGTCCAAACGGCAGCGAACAGAAACCCGGCGATGGCGGGCCACTTCACATAGTGATAAACCCGGGAACTTTCCGTTCCACTCGCAGGCGCCTACTTCACGGCGATGCGGCGGAAAACGTTTTGCACAATGACGTCACAGCGCGAGAGATGGAACGAAAACGTCTCGGCGGCGGCGATGCCGGCATGCTGTTCGATATCCGAACGGAGCATCAGGCGGGCGCGATGCAGGCGCGTTTTGACGGTGTCCTCCGTCACGCCAAGGCAGTCGGCGGATTCGGCGACGCTGAGACCCTCCACCGCCCGCAGCATGAATACCGAGCGGAAACCTTCCGGAAGCGCGGAAATCGCTCGCTCCAACAACTCTTTTAGCTCAAGGTTATAGGCCTGCTGCTCGGGATTCTTCATCTCGCTCCACTTGCTTTCCGCCTCCGGCTCAAGCTCTTCCAGGCGCCCTCGCATCCGGCGTCTCGCCAGCGCCTCGTATACCGCGATTTTCGTGAGCCACGTGGAGAATTTCGCCGCGCCCGCAAAAGTGTTCAGTTTGTGAAAGGCACGGACGTACGCCTCCTGCATCACGTCCTCGGCTTCGGCGTCGTTACCCAGGATGGAATACGCCACCCGGTATAAGCGCTGGTTATAGCGCCGCATCAGAACTTCGTAGACGGCGGTCTCACCCGCAAGCACTCTCTGAACCGCCTCTTCATCCGTAATCCCGGCGCCCACCAAACCCGGGTCTACCAATGGCATTGCCTGTAGCATGGCGCAGCCTCCCTATCTTTCATAGAGTTTCGACCCGCCAAAAGGTTCCGAAATAAATTCACGTCACCATCCGCGCCCTTCCAGCTCTGTACGAGTGGAAGGAAGATCAAATGATTGACAGGACAAAGCTGAATGCCGCCTGGTGGACGCTTCGAATCGCCGTCGGACTGGGCGCGTTTTTGGCTGGGCTGGATAAATTCTTCAACATTTTGGCGGATTGGTCCATGTATCTGAGCCCGCTGGCGGAGAAGATGCTGCCAGTGAGCGGGCACAGCTTTATGCACCTGATCGGGCCCGTCGAAATGGCCGTCGGGCTCGCAATTCTGACCCGCTGGACGCGCCCTGGCGCATACGTCGCCTCCGCGTGGCTCCTGGGTATCGCCATAAACCTGCTGACGACCGGTTCGTTCTACGATCTTGCAGTGCGCGACATCGAAATCGCCATCGGCGCGTACGTTCTGGCGAAGCTCACCGAAGTCTTGAATATGCCGCTGGTACAGCCGGCGGACGCTAAATCCATTTAACAGAAGGAGAACCATGAAGAAACTGATGATGTTTGCCGCTTTTGCGGCTCTGCCCGCACTCGCGGGGGCGGAAACCTGGACAAATGCCGCCATGGTCGACGTGTCCTGCTCGGCCAAGGCCAAGGCGGATCCGGACGCCCACACCCGCGCCTGTGCGCTCGGGTGCGCCAAGAGCGGGTTCGGCATCCTGACCTCGGATGGATCGTTCCTGAAGTTCGATCAGAAGGGGAACGACGAAACTCTGGCGGCGCTCAAGAAGACGAATAAGAAAGACCACTTGCGCGTCACGGTGAACGGGGAACGCTCCGGCGACACCATCCACGTGCAGTCCGTGAAGCTGTAGCGGGGGAGGCGCGAGACGGCTTAGGGACCTCCTCCGGCCCTAAGCTGTCTCAATGCGCCAGAGGTCCATCCCGGAAAGCTTCAACATCCGGGTTCTACCGTTGGCGAGGTAAAGAAACTGCGCCGTTTCCGCGCTCGGGGCAGCGCCTACCCGAAACAGGCTGTCTCCCAATGGTTCGAGTGGAACGGACCCATCCAGCCATAACTTCCCTTTTCTCCCGACCACGCGCGCGCTTCCGGCCCACGCACTCTCCGCCCGGTAGGCTCCCTCAAACGGCGCATACTCCGCGGGCAGCGCGAATTGCCGGTTTCCCTTGTACTTTCCGTTGGCATACCAGCGGGAGCCGTAACCCAACTCCACTATGTCGCTTCCCTTCCCTTCGCCCGCGCGCCCGAAGACGAACGGGAATTCCTGAAAAGCCGCGGCATCCGCCACCAGTCCACTCGAACTGGACGCGAGGCGGAACACCTTCCCGCCCATCGTCACGGCGAGTCCGTCCTCCTGGGCGCTCACCTCAACGCGTTCCCCCTCGGGAGATTCATACACACCCGCGTAGCCGGCCGCATTCTCGATCACAAACTGACTCGCAATCGCCGGGGGTGCGGGAGCCGGCTTGTTCTCCCGCTCCGCACGCATCCGCCGCACGGCATATTCCGTTACGGGATTCGGGCGGTAGCCCTGCTGCGCGTTGATGGAGGCAAACGCGGCGACGCCCCCATCCAAATCGACGTGCATCGCCGACATGAAGGAGACC
Organism: Bryobacteraceae bacterium; assembly: GCA_035545735.1. Lineage (GTDB taxonomy): Bacteria > Acidobacteriota > Terriglobia > Bryobacterales > Bryobacteraceae > JAJYKC01. The sequence continues at coordinate 41,777 of DASZXS010000061.1, forward strand.
ATCCCGCCGGTGTGCCGCAGGACGGTGTGTCCGTCCAAGCGGTCCACCGCGATGCCGTAGCCGTAATGAGCGGTGGAGCTAAACTCCGGCGCGAGGATGTACGGCTTGCTGAAAAGCGCGAAACTTTCTTCGGACACAATGCGCCCATGCGGCGCCGCCCCTCGATTCAGCAGCATGTGCAGATAGCGCGCCATATCTCCCGGCGTCGATACAATGCTCCCCGCGGCATTCTCAAAAACGAACCCGCCTGCCGGCGCCAGCCGTCCGCGCCGTAGATACACCGAGCCCTCGTCGTAAGGGCGGTAGCCGGTCGCCAGTTTGGCACGAACGCCCATCGTAATCGCGGCTTGCGACGATGCCATGCCCAGTGGGGCGAAAATCCGCTCCGCGATTACCGCGGGCCACGGCTTCCCGGCCGCTTTTTCGAGGAGATGGCCAAGAATCTCGAACCCCAGGTTGCAATAGTCGAAGTGCGAGCCCGGCCGGAACGCCTGCACCAGCCTGGCGGCGGGGTCGCTGGAAAACAGGCAAAGTGTGTTCGGCAGGCCGGAGGTGTGCGTAAGCAGATGATGCACGGTCACCGTGCCATGGTTGGTCTCGATCGGAAGCCAGGGGAGATACTCGAGAATCGGAGCGTCGAGGTCGATCTTCCCTTCTTCGCGCAGGCGCAGCACTGTAAGCGCGGTGAACGATTTCGAAATTGAGCCGATCTGGAAAAGATGTTCGGGCGTTACCGGCGTCCGTGTTTCGATTTCCGAAAAGCCGAAACTCGCCGTGCGCACCACGCCTTTCCGATCCGCCAACGCCAGCGTCAAGCCGGGCGCACCCATTTCGCGCATGTACCGGCCGATGAATTCATCGAGCGCCCCGGGGTCCGGTTCCTCTGCCGCCGCGCCGGCCGCGGCCGCGAAAGTGGCGGCTGTCCATCCTCCCAACAGCAGGCCGCGCCGGCTGGGTCTCCAGTCCATCATGCAGACGATTATGACGCGTCGTGCTTAGCTCGCGAGGGGAGGCTTGGGAAGTTTAGGCAATTTCAGGCCCGCGAGGGTGGGCTTTGGGAGTTGGAGCTTGGGGATTTCGAGCTTGGGCATCTTCGCCAGTTCGTCGAGCTTGGGTATGCCCGGATTCTTCGGCAAACTTGCCGGGCTCGATTCTACTTGCTTATATCCCTCGGGAATCTTAAATGCGGAAGCCGGCGGCTCGCCCGGAGTTACGTTTTTCACCTGCTCCACCTGCGTGCCTTGCGGACCAATGGATTTCGTCAGCACCGGCAGTTTCAGCTTCTCGTGCGTCCAGACTTCGAGAATGTTGGGCACTTTCGGCTGCGGCAGATTCACCTGAGGAGGCTTAGGCATCTCCGGGGCTTTTACGTCGGGAGGCTTGACATCCGGGGCCTTGACGCCGGGAACTTTCACTTCGGGAGCCTTTAGTTCCGGAGCCTTTACATCCGGAGCTTTGATATCGGGCGCTTTCACCTCCGGCGGCTTAAGGCCGGGAATCTTCACATCGGGCGCTTTTAGCTCGGGCGCTTTCACGCCCGGAATTTTTAATTCCGGCAGCGCGGGAGGCTTTAACTCCGCCATCTCCGGCTTCGGAACCTGGGGAGCCTGCGCCTGCGGGGCCGGTGGCGCCTGCGGCGCGGCCGCTCCGGCAGCGCTCTGCGGGATGATCTCGGTGGGAACCACTGGCGGCTTCGGCAGTTTCGGCAGCTTTAGCTTCGACAGGTCCAGCTTGCCAGGTTCCGGGATCTTGGGAATTTGCGCTTGCGGGGCGTCCGGCATTTTGGGGGCGGCGGGCATATCCGGCATTTTCGCCTGCGGCATCTCCGGCGGCTTGGCGGCCTGTGGCATTTGGACGTCCGGCGGCTTGAGAGGAGCCGGCGGTTGAGGCAGAATCGCCGTCGGAACAAACGGAGCCTTCGGCAGCGGCGGCAGCTTCAATTGCGGAAGCTGAGGGAGCTCCAACTTCGGAATTTTCGGCAGCGCGGGACCCTGAGTCTGCGGAGCCTTTGGCAGTTCGGGGGCCGTCAGGTGGGGGATCTCCGGTGGATGAAACGTAATCTGTTTTCCCACGACATCCATCCCCTGGATTGTTTTCGAGCCGAGGTCCACGATGTCCATCTTCGGAGCGGGCGCTGTCCCGCCCGGTGCCTTCGGAACTTCCGGCGGCTGCAACTCCGCCATCGGAATCCGCCGGTATTCTTTCTTAAGATGATCGATGGAAATCACCTCCTGCGCGTGCGGGTCGGTAATCACCGTGAGGTTCCCGCTATCTCTGCGCATCTTTCCATCGCTCGCGCGGAACAGCTTGCCGGGTATGCTCTGCGGCTGCGGCGGCGAGCCCGCGGGAGGAGTCGGCGAGGCGGTTGGAGCGGGCGCGGCCGGGGGTTTCGCCTCTGGCGCCATCTCCGGTATCTTCTCCAGTTTCGCCAGAGCCTCTTTGCTCTTCGCCAGCGCCTCAGTTACCTCCGGGGGAGCGGGCGGCTTGGTCACCAGCGTTTCACATTCCGCGGTGAGGGGCGGCAGCGCGACTTTGGGAAGCTGAATCATGGCACCGGTCCTTCAGTATACTGCGCTGAACAGGGCAAACCGTGTCATTTTCGCTATAGATTGCCCCGCAGAGCCTGCTCGCGCTCTATCGCTTCGAACAATGCCTTGAAATTGCCCTTACCGAAGCTCCGGCTACCTTTCCGTTGAATGATCTCGTAGAACAACGTCGGACGGTCCTCTACCGGCCGGGTGAAGATCTGCAGCATGTAGCCCTCCTCGTCCCGGTCCACCAGGACGCCAAGCTGCGCCAGACGCTCCACCGGTTCGTCAATTTTGCCGATGCGCGCCTCCAAGTCCTCGTAGTAAGTGTGCGGCACCCTGAGAAACTCCACACCCTGTTCCAGAAGCTTCGATACGGTTGCGACAATGTCGCCGGTGGCGAGGGCGACGTGCTGAACTCCGGGACCGTCGTAATAATCGAGATATTCCTCAATCTGCGATTTCTTCCGCCCCTCCGCCGGCTCGTTGATGGGGAACTTCACTCTCCCATTTCCGTTGGCCATCACCTTCGACATCAGAGCCGAATACTCGGTGCTAATGTCGTTGTCGTCGAAATGTTGATAGAGGGAAAAGCCCATCACGGTCCGATAAAAATCCACCCAGCGGTTCATCTCGCCCCAGCCGACATTGCCCACCATGTGGTCGATGTGCAAAAGCCCGGCCGGACGGGCCAGCCCGTCGTTTGGCGTTGCCACGTAGCCGGGAAAAAATGTGCCGTGATAGGCCTTCCGCTCAACAAAGGTGTGAATGGTATCTCCGTAGACGGCAATCGACGAAGTGCGCACCTCCCCGTGCTCATCGCGGTCGACCGCGGGCTCCTGGACGGATTGGGCCCCGCGCTTCGTCGTCTCCCGCCAAGCCGCCTCCGCGTCGTCCACTTCCAGCGCGATTGCCTTCACGCCGTCGCCGTGCTTTTGAATATGGGCCGCGGCCGGAGTGCCGGCCCGCAGCGGAGTAGTCAGAACAAAGCGGATCTTGCCTTGCTCCAGGACGTAGGAAACCCGGTCACGCGTGCCCGTTTCCGGCCCCCGGTAAGCCGTCAACCTCATTCCGAAAGCGGCGCGGTAGTAGTAGGCAGACTGGCGGGCATTTCCTACGTAGAACTCGACATGATCGGTTCCATTCAGCGGAAGGAAGTCGGCCGTGGTTCCTGTTGAACCTGATGTTTCCAAGGCTTGAGGCATTTTCACTCCTGTACTCGCTGCAGCGGTGCAACACTCGATAGCGCATCCACGGCGCGCTGGTTATCCTGGTCCGTTCCGATTGAAATGCGGACACATTGCGGCAACCCGAACGCCCCCAGGGGGCGGACGATTACGCCCTGCCGCAGCAGATCTTCCACCAGCTTCGAAGCCTGCGCGGCATCGGCCAACTCCACCATCAGAAAATTGGCTTCCGAAGGCGTCACGCGAAATCCCATCTCAGCCATCGCGCTGGAAAGGAATTTCATTCCGCGAGCATTCAGTTCGAGCGACCGGTGAAGGAATTCCTTATCGGCCAGAGCGCCGATTCCAGCCGCCTGCCCCAGCGTCCCCGGCTCGAATGGAAGCTTCACCTTGAGCAGGTTCCGGATGAGCTCTTCATGCGCGAATCCATATCCGATCCGGGCGCCGGCGAGTCCGTAAACCTTGGAAAAGGTCCGGAGGGTGATCACATTGTCGTACCGGTAGTGCATCGAATCGGGATACCGCGGGTTATCCTTGGCGTATTCGAAGTAGGCTTCGTCGAGCAGAACCAGCACACGCTCGGGCACGTGCCGGTAGAATTCGTCGAACTCCTGGCGGGTGAAAATCGTGCCCGTCGGATTATTGGGATTCGCCAGATAGATGATCTTTGTGCGCTTCGTAATGGCGGCGGCAAACGCGGGAAGGTCGTAGCGCCACGCGCGGTAGGGAACCGTCCGGTATGCGACCCCGCGCGATTTCGCCAGCACTTGAAATCCGATAAAAGCGGCCTCGGTGGTCAGCACTTCGTCGTCATCGCAGAGAAAGGTTCGGATGATATTCGAAATGATGCCTTCCGAACCGCTTCCGGCAATTACGTTCTCAACCTTGACATCGAAGTTGTGCGCCAGCACGCGCCGCAGGTCGAGCCCGCCGTTCGGATACAAGTGCAGGCTACCAGCCGCCTCCGCCATCTTCTCGAGCGCGCGCGGAGAAGGGCCTAGCGGATTCTCGTTCGATGCAAGCTTTACGACACTCGAAAGGCCATAGGCGCTCCGCACTTCCTCCGCGCTCCGCCCTGCTTCATAAGGGCGCAGCGATTCGATAGCAGGAGGGAGCAGCGGCATCGCATCTCCATCCGGCTTAGCTGTGGCCGCGCGGCTTGAAGTTGAGTGAAGCGGAATTCATGCAGTAGCGCAGGTGAGTGGGCGGCGGTCCGTCGTCAAAAACATGCCCCAGGTGCGCATCGCAGCGGGCGCACGACACCTTCGTCCGTATCGAACCGAAGCTCGTATCGACCGCCTTGACAATATTCTCCGGCGCAATCGGCTGCCAGAAACTTGGCCACCCGGTCCCGGATTCAAACTTGGTTTTCGAATCGAAGAGCGTGGTCCCGCAGCAGACGCAAAGATACAGTCCATCGTCATGCGTCTCGGCATATTTGCCGGTGAAGGCCCGCTCAGTGCCTTCACGCCGGGTGACTTCGAATTGCTGTTTGGAGAGCTGCTGCTTCCATTCCGAGTCCGTCTTTACAATCTTCTCCACCTCGACATCGCCCGTTTTTTGCCCCAAAGCATCAAATTCCGCGATTTTGACGGTATGCCGGCGTTGCTTTGAGCCAGCCAGGGCGGAAACGCCGCCGGCGGCAAAGAGAATCAAGTTGCGTCTGGTCATGATGCCCCTCTCGCTACTTCCAGTTTATTCCCAAAACCAGCGAACACTCACCGGGTTTCCCTGTCTCCCGGAAGGCACATCTCCCTGATCCTCTCCAGATGGTGGTCGTCATGCTCCGCGGCGAAGTACAAATGATCCACCAGGCGCATGGACTGCTTCAGACGCGGATGCAGCATGGAGCGGCCAAGACGGCGGGTTCGAAGCTCTCCAGCCGATCGACCAGCCGGCTCCGCGCGGCCCGGAACTCAGCCAGAATCTCTCGCAGGTCCCGGGCGTTGTGATTGGCCTCATGCGTCTTGCGATTGCCGAGGTCGGCCACCGTGAGGGTTTGTCCGCCAGCGAGAAAATCTTCCACCCGCGCCATCCAAAGCCCTTCCAGGTCCAGCAGATGTCCAGCGTGTTCCTGCGGGGACCATTTCCCTTCCGGTTTCGCAACCAGCACATCGCACGATATGCCGCGCAAAGTTTCTTCCAGCCGCCCTGGCGTTCCCGACAAGCGGACGCAGAGACCCGGATATTGCTCCACCGGAAATGTGAAGTCGAATTTGCGCTCAAACCAAACAGGATTCTGGCCCATCGTCCGCTCAGTGGCCGGCCGGAAGCAAGCCGTAAACGTTCACCGCATTGTCGTAAGTAACTGCGAAAACCTTTCCGTCAACCACCACGGGGGGCACAAACTTCACGAGAGTGCCCAGGCGGTCGCGTCCCGGATTTTCATCGCTGTTCCATAACTCTTCGAGCGTCTCCGCATTAAATGCGCGAAGCACACCCGGAACGGAACCATGATCGGCGCTCTTGTCCACGGTCAGCATGGCCCAAACGATCCCGGTGCCGGCCTCTGCCCCATCCGCCGAGATCGTGAGTGCACCGCCCGGCGAACCGTGCGAGGCAACCTTGCCCTTCGCGGCGGGTTGCGCGTCAAACACGGACCCGTTAAAGTGAAAGACCTTGAGCACGTCCGCCTGATTCCAGATATAGAGGGACGGCCCGTGTGGTCCGGCCCACCAGGCGGGTCCATTCATCACCAGACCGCCGTTCAAGGGGAGCGCTTGCAGCGGTTGGTTCGAATTCCCGCTCAATTTCCCCAGCTTCCTGGTGTCGAGCAGGGTGATCACTCCGTCTTTATCGCCACAAACGATGAGATTTGTCCCGGGGATCAGCATGGGACCGGTAGATCCGAAATCCGCGTCACGGTCATTCAGTGCGGAGTAGTTGGCGGGCGTGAAATAGTCCGAGATTTCAAGTTTGCCGCCGCGAACCCGCAACCGCAGCAGCGTTTCGCCGAAATCGGTGGTTCCATTCCAGCTTCCGTTGCCGGTCTCGTAGTAGACATTCCCTTCCCGATCGACCACCGCCCCGCGCCCCGATTGCCAGACGCCGCCTTCCGAGCCAGCCGGCGTGATGCAAAGGGCGGCGGTTTGCCTGAGCGTCTTCGCGTCGTAGGCCATAATCCACCCGTGATAGGGAAGGATGTCTTCGTGGGAAGCCCACGCAATGAAAATCTGACCGTTGGCCAGAGTGAGCGCCGGGCGCTGATTATTTGTTTTGGAGTTGAAATACAGGTAGCCGTCCACGGCATCGTTTGCCATGCTCGCAATACGGGCGCGGATGAGAGCAGGCGGCATTCGATCCTTCCCCGTGTGGACGTCGAGCGCGTAGAGCTTTTGGAAATAGCCCTCTCGTTCCTTGGTGCGGGCGACAAGATACAGCGTGCCGGTGGCGGAATCGATCACCGGAGTGGAAAGAATCCCGACGTTCCCGACAATATTGAGGTTATTGTTTCCAGTGACGTCGGCAACCGGCATGGGCGTGATTCCCCTGGCCGCGTTGGTCAGGTCGCGCTGCCAGAGTGGATCGCCGGGACCATCCGCATCGAAGGCATAGACCCGGTCGTCCATGGTGGCAATGTAGATCACGTTGTGAACGCCCCGGCCAGCAATGTTTACGCGCGGCAAATAGAGCGGTTGCGCGAACACGGAACCGCTCACCGAATAATGGAACAGCTTGCCAAACCGCGTGGGATTTACGTTTGAGACGTTGAGGACGCGCTCCTGGAGGTTCGCACCGGTACCAAGGTTGTCGTAACGATTGGTCAGCACGCTTTGTTGGCCGGGTAACGAAACGGCCGCCAGGAACGCGAAAAAGAAACCACCGCACACCCGAGTTCGCACAGTGGAAGTGTACAACACGAATCGCGCTTAGCTGAGGCTAACGGGGGTCGATATCCACCGGGATGTCACTCATCCCTTGAATCGCCTTCGCCATCCCCGGACGGATTACTCCCAGCTTATCCAGCATCTTCTTGGCGCCCGCGTAATCCCCGGTGGCTTCCAGCGTCAACAGTTCGTGGGTGAGGCCGCGCACTCCGTCTTTGATCTTCGAAAAGTCCACGGCAAACGTGCCGTCCGGATTTTCCACGAACGCCCCATGATCGGCCAGGTAGTTGAACTGCATCGCCATCCCCTTGCCGTGCGCTTCCTTCAGCCCAAAGCGCAGCGTGCGGAACGAGGACGCGAGATAGGTCGTGTAAAGCCGCCGCTCCGCGTCCGCCCCGCCCTTCAGAATTCCATGATCATAGAAATACTGCAGCATGAAGAGCCCCGTGATGTCGGCTTTCGCCTCCTCGATCGCGCTGTAGAGTTCCTTCATCTCCTGCCGCGGCGTCGTATCCCTGCCGTCTACACGGATCTGCTGCGGCCCGATACCGTGGCTGAGTTCGTGCGCCAGAATATGCGTGAAAAATGCCTCGAAATTCGAATCGCCCCGGGCCTGCGGCGCGAGCACCCGCCGCGCAATGGGTGTCAGAATCGTCTCGAACTTGGCTTCCTGGACGTTCTTCAACATCACCCGTTTGCTGCCCTTTTGCGCCACCACGCGTTCATCGTTGGGCAGGTTGAAAGCGGCCGTTTTGACGCCATGATCCCCGTCGCCCGCCGCCAGAACCTGGTTCACCACCCGGATGGGCGCTTGCGCCGCCAGCTTCGGATTCCGGTATCGCGGCTCAATCGGAAGGTGATTCTCCACTTCCTGCAAATGGCTCCCAAACGATTTCAATTTTTCCGTCTCGGCATCGTCGCGCAGCGTGATGTAAGCCTCAAACGCCGCCTTGTAGCCGAAGATCTCATCGTTGTACGTCTCATAGGGGCCAATCGTCACGTCAATCGGCGCATCCAGGTCCATCCAGGCGAGGTCGCTCGCATAATAGTCGTCGGACAGAAACGCTTCCGCGCGCAAGGTCAGAAACTTCCGGAGCGAAGCGTTCCCGGTGAGCGCGGCCGCCTCCCGCAGCAATTTCGCGGCGCGTTCGAGGTTCGCACGATACGCCTGGCTATAAGGAATCGCCTTCAGCTTTCCGTTCTCGCGGCGAATCACGCTGAAAAAGCCTGTCGCCACCGCTTTTTCCGCGGGGGTCAGGGTCTTCACCCACGCCTCGAACTCGCCGCGGGTCATGTCCTCCGGATAGAAATTGGCGCCGGGAAGCTTCACCGGCGGTGCGCCGTCCAGGAACGCCTTATGGCCGTCGAGATCGGACCACGGACTTTTGTTGATCCAAAAATAGTGCAGCCGGGCACGGCCCAGCGCGGATTGATCCCGCTTCAGGCGCGCGTACAGGCTTTGATTCCCGCTCCACAGCTGATCGAGGAATATATCGTCGATCACGCCCGCCGTCTCCTTGAGCTTAGCCAGCGCCTTCCGGTCGCCCTCGGATAAACGGCTCTCATCGGGATGCAGGGTCACCGGCGCAAACCGCTTCGTCATGCGCTCCAGTTCCTGAAAACCGGCCGCGGCCGCTGCCAACAGCGTGGACATCATGCACCAGAAAAAGAGCCGCCGGATCATAGGGGAAGCATGCTCAACGCCGCTTCCAATTCCGAGCGCGTGTGCCCGTCGCCGGTGCGCCGCGTTACTTCGATTCCCTTTTCGTACATCTCCCGCGCTTCCTCGATACGGTCTAATTTTTCGAACGCCTGCCCGCCGTGATAATACGCCGCGGCATAGTCGGCATTCGACGCGATCACCTGGCGGTATTGCTCCACTGCCGCGTCAAGTTGTCCGCTGTTGGCGAACTCCTGCGCGAGGGCGTATGCCGCGAAAGTATCCGCCGGATTCCGCTCCAGCATTGCCTTCAGTATCTCTATACGATTGGCTGCCATGGTTCCCTTTTGTTACTATACTCGCCGATGCCGTGCTCTTATTTTCGTCCGTGCTCGCCCGCCGATTGGTCGGGTTCCTACCCCCGCCTGCCGCTAGGCGAAGCGTGGAACGGCGTGTGCGCGGCGGACCCATCCGCTCCGGAATATTTTGCGCCGCAAGGGGCGCTATTGTTTGAGGTTTGCAACACCGGGCAGGGCCGCGCGCGATGCTCGCGTTTCCCGAAAGATTCGCCGCGCGATTCGGTGCGTTTTCACGTGGTGGAAGACAGAGGCGACCGCCTGCTCATCCGCTACGTCTTCGAAAATGAATGCTGGCCCGCCGGGCACGGCGTTACCGAATTTTCCGTGAGCACCGGACTCTTGAGTCCCTCCCCCGAAAATTCCCTGCTTGGCGATCAGATAACCGCGTTCGTCAAAACGTGGGTAAAACGACGTCCGCGCTCCTGAGCCTTACGCCTTGTGCATGTATTTGATGTTTGATTTAAAGAGCAGAAGATTCGGGCCCTCGTCCCGGTTCACTTTAATGCAACATTTGTCGTACCACTCGATGACGCCGTTCAGGGTCTCTCCGTCCTTGAGCACAATGACCATCGGCGTCTTCGACTGCATCTGTTTCATGTAGTAAAAGTTTTCAGCATTGGTCTGCTCGGGCGGTGTGACCTTCTTTTGCGGCGGGCGCCTTGCGGTGATTTGTTCTTTCACTTCAGTTAGGGATGGACGTATGAGCTTACGGTTTGCGGTTTCCACGGAAACACTCCCTTGAGGGTGTTAACTAGCCGGGCTTTTCAGCCAGGGGACAGGTATCTACGCGTCTGCTACTCCCTATTGAACCACACCCTTGCAGCTCCTGCAAAAGTAGTTCGGACCGGCTCTGTAAAAGAAGATTATGCACCAGATTATTTCCGCGACGGCGCGGTGCGGGTTGGACTGCCGGGGCCGGCGCGGCATAAAGCAAGAGGCGCCAGCATGGAACCGCGCCGGCCGGGACCAGGGGGCTACAGCGCCCGCCGCATCTCTACGGCGAGCGCATCCAAGGCAATGCTTTTCTGAATATTCCTGCGCATCAACTCCATTAATTCATCCGATTTTTTCACCGCGTTGCGAATCCAATGGAAGCTGACCTTGCCCGCCAGAGCCCTCAGGTTGGCCTCGATATCCCGGTTGCGAATGTCGTTCCGGCCGTTGAGGAGCAGCAGCAGGTCCTCCAACAGCAGGTATAGCACCTTCAGATACTGGTCCAGCTTTTCCGTCCGCCGCGCCGCCAGGGTCTCGGCGACCTTCGCCCAATCCCCGAAGCGTGCGGATCCCGCGGCGGTTTCGAGCAGCCGCAGCATCGCCGCCCGCCGCTGGTCGTATCCATCGAGATCGAGGGTCACCGCGCGGCCCGGGCTGCCTCCCGCCAGCGCGATTCGCCGCTCCGGGTCGCCGAGCCCCCTGGCCTTCACAAAACCGCGCATCTCTTCATCGCCCAGCGGAGCCAGTTGAACTTGCACCGAGCGCGACCGGATGGTCGGCAAGAGGTCGTAGGCGTTTTCCGCCGTCATGATAATCACCAGATACCCAGGCGGCTCCTCCAGCGTCTTGAGCAGGGAGTTTGCCGCCTGCTCGTTCGCGCGATCGATGTGATCGATCAGAAAGATCCGCCTGCCACCCTGCAGAGGCTGAAATTGCGCCCGCTCTTTCAGCAGACGCATTTGAGGAATCGAAATCTGCCGCAGCGGGCCGTCGGGCGGAAAAGTTACAAAATCGGGATGCGACGAAAAAAGCAGCGGGTCTTCGTTGCGTTTCTCCGCGGTCCACTTCTCACGCTCGGCGATCGCCTCGATGTTTGCGTCGAGACTGAGATCGTCGCGTTCAATCTTGTCCGCGCCGCCCAGCACCGCTGCCGCGAAACGGCGGGCGAGAGTCGCCTTTCCTATCCCTTCCGGACCGGCCAGGAGCAGCGTCTGGGGAATCCGCCCGCTCTGCGCGATCTGGAATAGCGTCCCGGCCGCCCCGGCATTGCCATAGAAATCGTCAAACATGCAAATCTCAGGATAGCGAACACGGCTTACACGTCCGGCCGCTTCGCCCCCACGTTCACGGCCTGCGTAAAGGCATGGGCAAGCTGAAGCACGGTCCGGTCTTTCCGGTGCCGCCCTACGATCTGCAGACCCACCGGCAAGCCTTCGGGAGTAAACCCGGCGGGTACCGAGATCGCCGGATTCTCCACCGTCGAGATGTACCAGCACGCTTTCATCCAGTCAATGTAGGTAGCCATTCTGACTCCGTCCACCTCCTCCGGATAGGGAAGATTCACGTCGAAGGGAGGCACCTGCGTCGTCGGCAGAATGAAGTATTCGTATTTCCCCATAAACACGCGCATGCGCTCCCAGATTTCCAGGCGGAGCAGTTCGGCGCGGGCGATCTCCATGGAACTCAGCTTCACGCCGCGATCCACTTCCCACAAGAGTGTGTCTTTGAAGAGATCGCGGTGACGCCGGACATTGTCCTCCTGAGCGGCCGCGAATCCCCAGGCGCGCAACGTCTTGAATGCCTGGTCGGCTCCCGTGAAATCCGGCTCCGCCTCCTCCACCACGCAACCCAGGTCTTCGAACACCTTGCGCCGCGAGTTCACCACCGCGCGAACCCGCCGGTCGAAGGGGACTCCACCCAGGTCGCGGAACCACGCCACCCGCGTGCCCTTGAAGCCGCGATCGAGCGGTTCGCGGAATTGCTGGGGCGGCTCGCTCAGAGAAATGGGGCATCGAGAGTCGGGACCGGCAATCGCGCTCAGGAAAAGGGCCACGTCGGAAACGGTGCGCGCCATGGGCCCGTAAACCGGTATCGTGGACCACCCGTGCGACGCGACCCGGCCCGGCGATGGGCGAAAACCCACGACATTGCAGAACGCTGCCGGATTCCGCAGCGAACCTCCCGCGTCGCTGCCGTCGGCGATCGGAAGCATCCCGCAGGCCAGGCTCACGGCCGCGCCGCCGCTGCTCCCGCCGCAGGTTTTGGCCAGGTTATAAGGATTCCTGGTGGCTCCAAAGACGCGGTTGAACGTCTGCGACCCGGCCCCGAATTCCGGCGTATTTGTCTTGCCCAAGGCAATCGCTCCGGCGTTCCGGATCGATTCGACAATCCACTCATCGTGCGCCGGAACGTTATCGCGAAACAGCAGGGACCCGAACGTGGTGCGCATCCCCTTGGTTTCCACCAGATCCTTGTGCGCCACCGGAAGCCCGTGCAGTGGGCCTAACTCCGCCCCTCTCGCCTGCGCCTCATCGGCTTTGCGGGCATTTTCCATTGCCGGACCCGCCGCCAGCGTCACGATCGCATTGACCTTGGGATTGATTTGATCGATCCGCTTCAGATGCGCCGCCATCGCCTCGCGGGCGCTGAGCTTTTTCTCACGAATCAACCGCGCCATCTCGACGGCGGTCAGGGAGCAAATCTCGGGAGCGCCTTCCGCCAGCATGGGAGCGGCGAGCGCCGCGCCCACGATACCCGCAGCCTGCCGCCGCGTAATCTCGGAATCGGACATGCTATATTCTCTCGCGGATCAGCAAACCCGGGCCGGCCGTCTCAGGACCCTAGGCGGAACTCCGGGAGAAGCGCACCCGGAATTCCGAACCCTGGCCCTCCGCGCTTTCCGCGCCGATCTCGGCCCCGTGCATTTCGGCGATCCATTGCGCGATCGACAGCCCCAGTCCGCTGCCGCCAGTCTCGCGATTGCGCGAAGGATCCGCCCGGTAGAAGCGTTCAAATATGCGGGAAAGCTCCTTTTCGGGAATGCCCGTTCCGGTATCGGTAACCGTGATCGCCGCCGGAGGGCCCGCACTCACCGAAATGCGAACCGTACCCCCGCGTGGCGTGTACTTCACCGCGTTGTCGAGCAGGATAAGCAGCAACCGGCGGAGCGCCGGCGGGTTGGCATCCACGAAAACGGCCTCTTCCGGCGCCGACGCCTCCAGCCGCACCTGCTTTGCCCCCGCCAGTAAACGTCCCTGCCGGCACGCCTCTTCGACTAGCGGCGCAAGGTCCGCGGGCTCCAACGGCAAGGACCCTTGTCCCGCGTCGGCGCGCGCAAGCGTGAGAAGATCGGCAATCAACTCCGACGTCCGTTCCGATTCCGCCTGGATTTCCGTCAGCGCTTCACAATACTCCTCCGTGGTGCGCCGGCGGCGCAGGGTCAACTCCGCGGTGGTGCGAATCAGCGCCACCGGAGTTCTCAGCTCGTGAGACGCATCGGCCGTGAACTGCGCCAGCCGGTTTACCGCGGATTCCAAACGGTCGAGCATTTTATTCCACGTTTCGGCCAGGCGTTGAAGCTCGTCACCCGTTCCGGGCGTCGCCAGTCTCTGCGACAAATTGCGAACGCCGATCGATCTCGCCGCCTCGGTCATGGCGTCTACCGGCGCCAGCGCGCGGCGGCTGATCCAATATCCACCAAACGCCGCTGCCAGAAGAGTTAGCGGCAACCCGCCGAACAACACCAAAATAAAACTCCAGAGCAAGCTGTCCACCTCCGCGCGTGAGACGCTCGCCACGACCGAATATTCGCGGCCCCGAACCACGGCGGTGTTGCGTGCCGTCACAACCCCGCTCCGCGGCCGCGCCGGGAATTCCGGAAAAATCAGCGCTCCATCCGCGCTACGGACCTCGATCCTGGCATCTTTTGCCGATGCGGCAAAGGATTCAAGAGACGCGCGGAACTCCGGTATGGGAGCGCCCTCAAGCCCTTCTTCCCGGACTATGCTCATCGCACCGAGGGAGATCCGCTCCGCCTCTGCGCGTAGCGAAGACAACAAGACGTGCCGCAGCGAGACCCAGGAACTCACCGCAAACAGCGCCATGCCGGCCAGCAGCACGGCCGAATACCAGAAGGTGAGACGCAAGCGAATGGAAAAGCTCGCCACGCTATCCCTCCGTCCCGGCCTTCACGCAGTACCCTACGCCACGTACCGTTTGGATAATCTTTGATTCGCCCGCCGATTCGACCTTCGTTCGCAACAGGCGCACGAAAACATCCAGGGTGTTGTTCTGCACCTCGCCATCAAAGCCCCAAATGGCCTGGATCAGGTCGTCCCGCTGCACCACCATTCCCGCCCGGCGCAGCAGCGTTTCGAGCAGCACAAACTCGGTACGGGTAAGGCTGATGGAGCGTCCACCGCGGGTGACGGTGCGCGAAGCGGGGTCAAGCGTAAGATCCTCGAACCGCAAAAGCGATTCGCGCGGGATCGGACCGCGGCGGGACACAGCGCGAATGCGCGCCAGCAGAACGCGAAATGGAAACGGCTTCGTAAGATAGTCGTCCGCGCCTGAATCAAGCCCGGCGATGACGTCTCCCTCGGCGTCGCGGGCGGTCAGCATTAGAATCGGTGTCCGGTTATCCCGTTCGCGCAGCCGGCGCGCGACGGAGATGCCATCGAGCATCGGGAGCATGACATCGAGGACGATCACGTCGAAGGGATGCGTCAGGGCGATGGATAGACCTTCCTGCCCGTTCGACGACAGCACCACCGCATGCCCCTCCTCTTCCAGGCCGCGGCGGAGCAATGCCGCCATCTTCGCCTCGTCCTCCACCACCAGAATCTGCATACGGCTCCGTTTGTAAGATACCGCCGGAACATGAATCTCCGCTGAAGACCGCCAGCGCATCCGCGTGGTTTCATCTAATTTTCAGCTTCGCCTGTTCTCCTATCCTTTGGGATGCGTTCCGGCCTTGTATTCCTTCTCCTTTCCGCCGCCCCGTCTTTTGGCCCTTTGCACGCGCAGGATGCGCGGGTCATAGACCTCAACACCGCGCTCGATCTGGCCCGAAAAAACAGCCCCGCGTTTCAATCGGCTGTCCTGTCCGCACAAATCGCGCACGAAGACCGGAGACAGGCCAAGGATTCATTGCTCCCTTCTCTCAACTATCTCAATCAGTACATCCACACCCAGGGCGACGGCCTCCGCCCCTCGGGAGCGTTCATCTCAAACGACGGCGTGCATGTTTACAACAGCCAGGGGGTGGTGCACGAAGAGCTTTCATTCGCCAAACGCGCCGGATACCTCCAAACGGTGGCCGCCGAATCCGCGGCGTTCGCAAAGCAGGAAATCGCCGCCCGCGGCCTGGTCGCCACCGTTACCAGCAGCTATTATGCCCTCGTGCTGGCGGATCGCAAATCCGCAAACGCCCGTAAAACTCTCACCGAGGCCGAAGAGTTCGCGACTCTTACCAGCAGGCAGGAGCAAGGCGGCGAAGTGGCGCGAGCGGATGTCGTCAAGGCGCAGCTCACGGTGGAGCAGCGCCGCCGGGATCTCCAGGATGCCGAGCTTGCGGGCGAGAAAGCGCGCATCACGCTCGCGATTCTGCTTTTCCCGGATTACACCACACCCTTCCGCATCGTGGATGATCTGGACCGGCCGCCGGACCTCGCCACGCTCCCCGAGGTCCGCGCGCTGGCCGCGCGAAATAACCCCACCATTCGCGCGGCCCAGGCTACTCTGCGCCAGGAGGACTATTCGGTTGCTTCCGCCCGCGCGGAGTACCTACCCACTCTCTCCTTCGATGTGTTTTATGGCATCAACGCCAACCAATTCGCCATCCATGCGCCGGATGGCGCGCGCAATCTGGCGTATTCGGCGCAGGGCTCCCTCATTATTCCGCTCTGGAATTGGGGCGCCACCCAAAGCCGCGTCCGGCAGGCCAAGCTACGGCGCGAGCAGGCACGCCTCGATCTCACCCTCACGCAGCGCGAGCTACTCGCCAACCTGGACGCCGGCTATCGCGAGGCCGAATCCGCCCATCTGCAACTGGCGTCTCTCCAGCACTCACTGGACCTCGCCGTCGAATCCTTGCGCTTGACGCTGCTTCGCTACCAGGCGGGCGAGGCCACCGCGCTGGAAGTCACCGACGCGCAGTCCACGCTCGCGCAAGCGCGCAACGCGCACGACGACGGGCTCAGCCGCTACCGCCTTGCCCTTGCGGCCTTGCAGACTCTTACCGGAATCTAAGACATGACGCATCGCCCTTCGCTTTTGATCGCCGCCGTATGCTCGGCTCTGCTCGCGGGCTGCTCCGCTCCGGAGGAGAAGGACGCTGTTCCGGTGGCGCCCGTTCAGGTGGCCGTTGCGACGAAGCGGCCCATTCCACGCACCATCGCCGGCTCCGGCATTCTTTGGCCGAAGGACCAGGCCGCGATCGCCCCCAAAATCAGCGCTCCGGTAAAGAAGTTCTACGTCAATCGCGGCGATCGCGTTCGAAGCGGGGAATTGCTGGCCGTTCTCGAAAACCGCGACCTGGAAGCAGCGGTCAGTGAAAACCAGAGCCTGGTGGAACAGGCCGATTCGGCTTACCGCAACACCGCCACCGGGTCTCTGCCGCAGGAAGTCGCCAAGGCTCAATCCGATGTTCATGCCGCCCGCGAAGCGCTGGATGCCGCGCGCAAACTCTACGAAAGCCGGCAGGCTCTCCTAAAACAGGGCGCATTGGCGCGCCGCCAGGTGGACGAAGCGAACGTCGCCTTCACGCAGGCTCAGAGCCAGTACGACATTGCGCTGAAACAACTCCAAACCATACAAAACGTCGGACAGCAGGAGCAGATCCGGGCTGCCAAGGCGCAGCAGGAAGCCGCGCGGGCACGCTACAACGCCGCCAAGGCACAGCTTTCCTATTCCGAGATCCGCAGCCCGATCTCCGGTGTGGTTGCCGACCGCCCACTCTATGAAGGTGAAATGGCGTCCGGCGGTGCGGCCCTGATTACGGTGATGGACACTTCAAGTGTTATCGCCAAAGTCAACCTGACGCAGGATCAGGCTTCTTACCTAAAAATCGGTGATCCCGCGGAAATTCTCTCACCAGAAGGATCCTCCGCGGCCAAAGTCACGGTGATCAGTCCCGCGGTGAATGCCAACAGCACTACGGTTGAGATTTGGGCGGAAGCCCCAAATCCGCGCTCGCTTCTCAAGCCCGGCGCGAACGTGCGCGTGATCTTCCAGGCGGGCTCTGTTCCCGATGCCCTGGTGGTTCCCGAAAGCGCGCTTCTCTCTTCGAAGGAGGGCGAACTGACCGTTCTACTGGCCGGCACGGACGGCGTGGCGCACGAACGCCAGGTAGAAACCGGCATTCACGCGAACGGCGAAGTTCAGATCCTCAGCGGCATCAAACCGGGTGAGCAGGTAGTCACGCGAGGCGGTGTTGGGCTGGAGGATGGCGCCAAAATTCGGGTCACGGCGGACGCTCCAAAGGCGGATGGCAAGGAATGAACGGCCCGCACTGGACCACACGCCACGCGAAGTCGATTCTGTTCGTCGTGGTGGCGCTCGCCGTGATCGGCTCATATTTCTCGTTTTCAGTACCGGTGGCCGTCTTCCCTTCCACCGATTTTCCCCGCATTCTTGTCGGCGCCGACAATGGCGTCATGCCCATCGATCAGATGGAAGTTGTGATTACGCGCCCACTGGAAGACGCGCTTCGGTCTGTGCAGGGCTTGAATCTGGTTCAATCGGTCACCAGCCGGGGGTCAGCCGAAATCGACCTCTTCTTTGATTGGCGCGTCGATATGTACCGGACGTTGGAACTGGTCAATGCCGCGCTCGCACGCGTACAGTCCTCTCTCCCGCCTACCGTAAAGCTGAGCGCCAACCGGCTGACGTTTGCCGCGTTTCCCGTCGCCGGCTACAGCCTTACTTCGAATACCGTCCCACAGACACGGCTCTGGGAACTCGCAACCTACGATTTGAAACCACGCCTGAACCGGCTCCGCGGCGTCGCCTCGGTGATCGTGCAAGGCGGGCAGACGCCGGAATTCGAGGTTCAGCCCGAGCCGGCGAAACTGCTTCGCGCCTCAGTGACTATTCCCGATATTCTTGACTCCCTGCGGCGGAGCAATCTCGTCGATTCACCGGGATTGTTCCAACAAAACCATCAACTCGTCATGGCGCTGGTAAGCGGCCAGGCGCGCACCCCGGAGCAGATTTCCAACGTGATCGTGAAGACGACGGCCGCCGGATTGCCCGTCCGGATCGGAGACATTGCCCAGGTGAGCCCGTCGGTGATGCCGGTCTACACGCTGGTCACCGCGAATGGCCGCCCGGCCGTCCTTCTCAACATCAAACGGCAGCCCGACGGCAATACACTCGAAATCGGCCGCGCCGTTCACGCCGAAATTGCGAACTTGCGCGCCTCTCTTCCGCCCGGGGTCGAGATTGCTCCCTTCTACGACCAGTCCGACATCGTCAGCGATTCGATCACCAGCGTGCGGGACGCCATTGTCATCGGCATTATTCTCGCGTCGCTCATCATGGTCGCCTTTCTGCGCGACTGGGGAAGTTCGCTCGTGGCCGGTCTCGTCATCCCGGCGACCATCGCCCTGACCTTCCTCTTTTTGCGCGCGTTCGGCCAGACCTTCAACATCATGACGCTGGGCGGCCTTGCCGCCGCCGTCGGACTGGTGATTGACGACGCCATCGTGGTGGTGGAGAACATTGTGCTCCATCGCGAAGGCGGGCAATCCCGCAGCGACTCCATTCGCAGCGCTATTCAGGAAATCACCCTGCCGATTGTCGGGTCCACGGTGACGCCTATCGTGGTGTTCATTCCCCTCATCGCCGTCAACGGCGTTACCGGAGTATTCTTTCGCGCCCTCGCCGTCACGGTGGCGATGGCGCTTCTTACGTCGCTTGCGCTGGCCCTCACCTGGACTCCAGCCTTGAGCCGTTTTCTGCTCCGCGGCAGCCGCCCCGCGCGAAAGGAACCCGTCATGGGCCGCATTCTCGCGTTCTACGAACGGGCGCTGCGCGCCGTGCCGAAGCACCGCTGGTCCGCGGCCGTGGCGATGGCCGGCGTCGTCTGTCTTTCCATCGTCTGCTACCGTGCGTCGGGCTCCGATCTTTTGCCGTTCATGGACGAGGGCGGTTTTATTCTCGACTATCTTTCGCCCGCCGGAACCTCGCTCGACGAAACCAACCGGATGCTCAATCAAGTGGAAGCGATTCTGCGGCGCATTCCGGAAGTGGAATCCACCTCCCGGCGTACCGGACTGGAGCTGGGGCTGGCCGCGGTAACCGAGGCGAACCGCGGGGATTTCACGGTCCGTCTGAAACGCCGGCGCAGCCGGGGCGTCGACGAGATAATGGCCGACGTCCGGCATCGCGTGAATGAGGCTGTTCCGGCCCTCGATATCGAATTCGTTCAACTGCTTCAGGACATGATCGGGGACCTCACCAGCGCCCCGGAGCCCATCGTGATTAAACTCTTCGCACAGGATGCGGGCCTCCTTCGCGAGTGGGCCCCGAAGGTAGGCGACTCCATTCGGAAGGTTCATGGTGTCGTGGACGTTTTGGATGGAATCGAAAATACCATTAGCGGCCCCGCGGTCACATTTCAGGTCGACCCCGAAGCCGCCGCGCGGGCCGGCCTTACCGCCGAGGAGATTGAGCTGGACGCGTCCGCGATGCTCCAGGGCGAGCCGGCTCCGACGCCGGTCGTGCTTGGCGATCGCGCCTATACCATTCGCGTACGCTTCCCGGAGGCGGCGCGCGCGAGTTTCGACGATATTCGCAACACGATTCTGACCAGCTCCAGCGGGCGCACCATCACACTCGGCTCGGTGGCCACGCAGGTGAACGATCCCGGCCAGAATGAAGTCATTCGAGAGAATTTGCAGCGCGTGGCCCGGGTCACCGGGCGGCTGGAGGGAGTGAGCCTGGGCACGGGGATCGCCAACGTGAAGCAAGCGCTGGCCAAGCTCGGCATCCCCCCCGCGATTCGCGTTGAGTTTGGCGGCGGCTACCAGGAACAGCAGCGAGCTTTCGGCGATTTGATTCTTGTCCTGATTCTCGCCGTGCTGCTTGTCTTCACTGTTCTGCTGTTTGAATTCGGCAGCTTCTCGGCGCCGGTTTCGATTCTCACTTCGGCTTTGCTCTCCACGTCCGGCGTATTTTTCGCGTTATTTCTCACTGGCGCCACCTTCAACATCTCCTCGTTCATGGGGCTGGTGATGGTGGTGGGCATTGTCGCCAAGAACGGCATTCTGTTAATCGACGCGGACGGGAAATTCCGGCGCGAAGGCGCTGCGCCGATGGAAGCGATGATCCGCGCCGGTGAGCGCCGGTTGCGCCCTATCCTCATGACCGCCCTGGCCACAGTGGCTGGTATGCTTCCGCTGGCGCTCGGCTTCGGAGCAGGTGCGCAAATGCTGCAACCTCTGGCCATCGCGGTGATCGGCGGAGTGCTGGCGTCACTGCCGCTCTCGCTGATCATTACTCCCACGGTTCACGCCAGCCTGCACCGCGCCTGATTCGTTACGGCGAGCGAACACTCCCCACCAAAGGGCTTTCCCCATCGGCAGAGCTCTGTTTTCCTGCCGAACCATTTGGAATCCCTGCCGCTCCAGTATGCGTTGAAACTCACCAGGATCGATTAGCGCGAAGTCCCTCTTGAGCGTCTGCATCGTGGCGTAATTGGTGGACGCGACGCCCGGTTCAGCTGCGCTGGGCCGCTGCAGCACGACCGACAAGCGGCCGCCGGGCGCGACGAGTGAAAGGGCATTGGTCAGCGAAACACCCAGCCCGGCGTGTTCGAAGATCAACGCCGCGTGGACCAACGCCACAGGGGCCAGACGAAAGTCCGGATTCGCGAGGTCGCGGCAGTGGAGTTCGAGGCCGGGAAGTGTATCGAATCGCTGCCGAACCTCATCCAGATACCGCTGGTTGATATCCACGCCCACGATCTTCTTTGTGATCGCCTGGTCGATCTCTTCGAGACCGTTCCCCCCGGCTACGCCCAGAATGGCAACGCTCTCTGGTGGAGGGTGTTCCAGAGCACACCGGAAGAGTTCCGCCAGGGTGGTCAACTGCCGCACGCCGGCCGGCCCCATATGCCCTTCATAGTCTTCGAGGGGTATGGCGAGCCAGGGATTGGAGGGAACGAACGGATCTGACATTCAGACACGGCGGGGACAGCAACTGGCCGTCCCCGCCTCGCTAAACTAAACCCACCAGGCCGCGCCCGGCTTGTCTCGAATCACGATCGAGTTCAAGAAATTGGCCGCTTTCGTGAGCCCTTCGTCGGGAGACATCAGCGAATCTTCGTGCTCGATCGACAGCACGTAGTCGTAGTTGTACATCCGCAGCGTGGAGATGAATTCTTTCCACCAGCCATAGGCGTGTCCATAGCCTACCGTGCGGAAGATCCACGACCGGTTACGCTCGTCGGTGTATTTCTTCGTATCGAGCACGCCCGTCTTCGGCAGGTTCGTATCGTAGATTTGCGTATCCTTCGCATGCACGTGGAAAATCGAATCGCCCAGCACGCGAATCGCTTTGATCGGGTCAATGCCCTGCCAGAACATGTGGCTCGGATCGTAATTCACGCCGACGTTCTTGCCGGCGATCGCGCGCAGCCGCAGCATGGTCTCCGGACTATAGGCGACAAATCCGGGATGCATCTCAATCGCGATCTTCACGCCGTGATCCGCGGCGAACTTGCCGTGCTTGGTCCAGTAGGGAGTGACCTTCTTTTCCCACTGCCAGTCGAGCACATCCAGGTAATCCGGCGGCCACGGGCACGTTACCCAGTTCGGATACTTGGCGTTGTCGCTATCGCCGGGGCAGCCCGAAAAATCGATCACCACCGGCACGCCCAGCTTCTCCGCCAGACGAATCGTCTTGCGGCTGTTCTCCGCGTGCAGCTTGCCGATGGCCGGGTTCGGATGCAGCGGGTTGCCATGACAGCTAAGCGCGCTGATGTGGAATCCCTCTCCATCCAGCTTGGATTTGAACTCCTTCAGGTCCCGCGCGCTCTCCAGCAGAGAAAGCTTGATGTGCGGGTCGCCGGGGAAGTTGCTGGTGCCAAGCTCGACGGTGTCGATATTGAGCGACCTCAGCTTCTCCAGCACCTTATCGAGAGGAAGCTGCGCGAGCAGCGCGGTGAAAACGCCAACTTTCATGATGAGTGTATTAGCTCCTTGAGTCGTTATTCAGAGGGTTGTGGTTTTTCGTCTTCCATGGCCGGAACCGGCTTCGGCAGTGCTTTACGCGGCAGCAGGTCCGGGCGCGTGGCCGCGTCATAAACCACGGAAGCGATGACAGCCGAGGCCTGCATCAAATCGGCTGGTTGAATATGATCCAGCGTGTCCATGCTGGAGTGGTGCGTGATGGTGCCATAGTCCATCGGGTCTTGCACAAATTGAAATCCCGGCAGGCCCACCGCGTTGAACGAAAGATGATCGGTGCCTCCCGTATTGCGAATCGTGATCGTGGTCACGCCCAAGTCTTTGAAGGGAGCGAGCCATTTCTCAAAAATGGGACGCATCGCGTCGTTTCCCTGCAAGTAAACGCCGCGGATCTTTCCCGTTCCGTTGTCGAGATTGAAATAACCGGACAGCTTCGCGTGCGCTGCGGTGAGATGCATGGTCTTCGGATCGCCGAAATGTTCCTTCACGTACGCCTTCGATCCGAACAGCCCCTGCTCTTCCCCGCCCCATAAAGCCAGCCGGACCGTCCGATCCATTTTCAGATCGAGCGTCTTGAGCAAGCGCATCACCTCCATCATCACAGCACTGCCCGCACCGTTGTCCGTCGCCCCGGTAGCGGTATGCCAGGAGTCGAAGTGCGCGCCCAGCATCACGACTTCGTCCGGTTTCGTGGTCCCGGGAATCTCGGCGATCACGTTGTAGGAATCCACATCCCGATCGGAAGTTTTGGCCTTCAGATTCACCCGCGCTCGCACCGGGACTTTCTTTTCAAGCAGCCGCACCATACGGTCGTATTGTTCGCGGGTAACCACGAAGGATGGCGGCGCAAGGGGATCTTTGGCGTGAAACGATCCGCCGGCCTCGGCAAACAGCAATCCACCGTGCGCCCGGGCGTCGGCCGTCAGAATCGCCGCCACGCCTTCCGTCTCGAAAAACTTGCTCCGCCTGGCCCGGTACTCATCGCGCCGTTCGTATATCCGGTCCACCGCCCAGTCCGGCAAGCTACGGAGATACCGGCGCGCTTCCTCGGGATCGTCCGGAACCTCCAGTTTCCTGGGATCGACGTCCATCTTTAAAAACGGCTCCGGCGCCTTGGCAATCTCCGCGAGTTCGGCATCGGTATCCCGGCGGAACGGCGGGTCGGTCCATGGCTTCAGCTCGATCGGCGTACTGATGAGAACGATCTTGCCCCTCAGCTTGCCCTTCCACTTCTCCGCGTACTTGGCGAGGTCCTCGTCCGCCTTCTTGAAGTTGTACGTGCGTCCGCGCTCGAGCGGCGCGAAGATCGCCTCGCCGGTCACGGGTCCGGCGGTGTTCGCGGTCCAGGCGAGCGGCGCGGCCGTCAGCGCGGAATACCGAGGCTCCAACATTTCCACCGAAGCCTGTTCCAGCGACCAACTGCGTCCGAACGGTCCCCATTTCTCCAGTTTCACGTTCTCCAGCCCGTACTCCTTCAGCCGGCCCATCGCCCAGTTGGCGGCCTCCAGAAATTCCGGCGATGCAGTAAGGCGCGGACCGTAGCGGTCGCTCAGCCACGCCATCGTATCCATGACCTTCGATTGATCGAACTCTTCCGAGCGGATGCGGTTCACCACCGTCAAATCGACGCGCTCCTGCGGCGCCGCGGGAATCGCGACCAGGCCTACCGCCGCAATGAGAACGAGCGTACTGCGCATTCGGCCATTATAGATCGGCGCCGCCGCCGGGACGGTAACGCACGCCCGGATCAGCGCTCGACAGCCGCCTCGCCGATTTGCATCACCACCGAGCGCGCATCGCCGTCGATTCCGCCCGAAACCTGAGTCAGCAGAATCCGGACAAGGTCATTCTTTGGATCGATCCAGCCCTCCGTGCCGAATGCGCCTTCATGTCCAAACGTACCCATCGAATGCAGCAGCAGCGTGCCCTTCGGCTGGTTGACGATCTCGAATGTCAATCCGTACCCCGTTCCGCCGAGCCATCCCGACGGGGAGACATCGGGCGTGAAGACTTGCGTCATCGTGTCAATTCCTTGCCGCGAAAGATAGCGGCGCCCATTCCATTTCCCGCCGTTTAGCAGCATCTGATAAAACCGGAACAAATCGCCGGCGGTCGAATAAAGGCCAAACTCCGGCGCTGGGTAATTGGCTCCTTCGCGATATTTGGCCGGGTCGCCCGCGAGAATCTCGCTTCCCGCTCTCACCAGGTTCCCGCTCTCGCGCCGGTATACCATCGCAATCCGGTCCTTCCGGTCGGCCTTGTCGCCGCGCGCGAAGAAAAAAGTGTCCTTCATCCCGAGGGGATCGAGAATATGCGCGCGGATGAAATGCTCGTAATCCTCGCCCGACACCACTTCGATAATCCGCCCCAGCGCCGCAATCCCCATGTTGCTGTAGGACCACTTGGTGCCGGGTTCAAACCGCAGAGGCTCGTGCGCGTACTCGCGCACCGCATCCGCAAGCGAGGCGCGCATGGTCCGCGGATTGTCCTTCAGATCTCCTCCGGGATCGCCGCCGAAGCCCGCGGTGTGCGACATCAGTTCCCACACCGCGGGCGGGGTCCGCGGCGCGCGCGAGATGGTGTTTCCGTCCGGAGACTGCTCCACCAGGAGCTGCCCCTTGAACTCCGGCAAATAAAACTCCACCGGACGCCGCAGTTCGAGCTTCCCTTCCTCCACCAGCATCATCGCCGCCACGCCGGTGAAATTCTTCGTCATCGACATAATCTGGAAGATGGAGTCCGCTGTCATCGGCTTCCGGTGCTCCACATCCCGCCACCCCACCGCTTCGACCAGCCCTATGTGTCCATGCCGCGCCACCAGCGCCACCGCTCCCGGAATCTTATGGTGATCCACGAGATCCTGAAGCCGCGGCCGAATCTGCTTCAGGCGATCCGGATCGAGGCCCGTATGGACGGGAGACTGGCAGACTGCCGGAAGAGCGAGAAGGAAACCAACCAGAAATCGGCGCATCGCCAGAAAGTTTATCGCAATGCGGCACGGCGCCCGCTACGTGCTAACTTGGCTGCATGTCACGTCCAACGCCGGTCGGATCCGCCCTGTCCGTGCACGCTCTCGCGCTTCTGCGCATCGTCGCCGGATTTCTTTTTTTCAGCCACGGGGTTCAGAAGCTACTGGGATTGTTCGGCGGCCTGGGAGGCCATGGTGCGGCGGCGCCCACCGGCTCGATGTTCTGGATCGCCGGGCTCATCGAGACCGTGGGAAGCGTCCTCATCATTACGGGAGCATTCACCCGCCCGGTCGCGTTCATCCTGTGCGGGGAAATGGCGGCCGCTTATTTCCTCGTGCACGCGAAGAACGGTTGGTGGCCCATTCAAAACGGCGGAGAACTCGCGGTCCTGTACTGCTTTTTCTTTCTTTACCTCACGTTCTCAGGCGCCGGATCGCCCTCCATCGATTCGTTCCGGCAGCGCCGCTGAACCGCCTCCCATCCACGCGAGCGTCCCCTCGAACGAAAGCAGCCCGGCGGTGCTGCCCGCCTTACCCACGCTGAGCGCGCCCACGGCGTTGGCAAAACGCGCCGCTTCGGGGAGAGTGTAGCCTCGCGCCAGCGCGGCGATAAATCCTCCAGCGAAACAGTCGCCCGCTCCGGTGGTGTCCACGGCCTTTACCGGAAAGCCGGCCGCCGTCCACTCCCCGCCCTCCGCGTGAACCGAGCAGCCGCGTGCCCCCAGCTTCAGCACAATGCAGCCCGCCCCACCTGCCCGCAGGGCTCGCGCTGCCGCGTTTGGATCGTCCAACCCGGTGAGTAGCCGCGCCTCCTCGGCGTTGACGAACACAACATCGGCCGCCGGGAGGCACGGGCCGAACACTTTCATCCACTCTCCGCGCGAATCCCACCCGGCATCGATGGATGTGCACAGCCCGGCCGCCCGCGCCTGCCGCAAAATCTCCGGCGCGTTCGAGCGTAGCCCGGGTACTCCGAATGGATTCGCCAGATGAAAGAATCCGCACCCTTCCGCCAGCGCGGCCGTGATCGCGGGAGCCTGCTGGAACGCCTTTGTGCTTGCTCCAGGGCAATGGAGAAAGCAGCGCGCGCCGTCTTCCCTTACCAGGGCGACGGTCGCCGCGGTCGGCAAGTCCACTCGCTCCACCGCTCTCGTATCCACGCCCGCGCCTTGAAGAATCGCCAGCACCCGGTCTCCCGCAGGGTCCTCACCCACGTATCCGAGCGCGCGCGCCGGCACTCCCAGTTTGGCGATGGCGTGCGAGGTGTTTGCGCCGTTTCCGCCCAGGTGGTGCTCAATCGCGTCCACCCAGTAGCTGGTATTCCACGGCGGCGAATCCGGAACGGGCAGTACCACGGTGTCCAGCACCAGGTTCCCCGCCACCAGGACACCTTTTCGCGTGCTCATCGGCTGGGGGTGTTCATCGGATCGACGGACTCACTTGGCGTTGCCGATGCGACGGCGGCCAGAAATTCGTGAGGCACCGGCCAGCGGCCCACCACGCGCTTCCCTTCGTCGCGGATCGATCCGTTCAGTAAAATACCCGCGAGATCGGCCGGCCCCGGTTGAAGATGCTGCCTCAGCATCAAGTCGCGCAGGGAGGCTTGCGCGCTCACCATTTCCATCGCGATCTGGGAGGCCGACGCGGGACTGTCACAGCGGATCGACGCCGAAAGCCGCAGATCCTTCTGAACCGCGCTGACCGTGAATTCAATCTGCTGCGCTCCGCGTAGTGCTTCGATGAACGGGCGGGCCCGCTCCGGCACGGCGTCGGTCCCCTGGAGCGCAGTTGATGGAATGATCAGCCAGGCCGGTTCCCGGGGAAACATCGCCAGCGCCGCCTGGGCGCCTTTTCGGATCTGGTAGGCAGCCAAAGGGTCCGGGCTCACCGCCAGCGCCATTAGATCCCGGCGCAGCGGATAAAACGAAATCCTCCGGTCAGGGACGCTGCCCTCGAGCTGGCAGAAGCTTTTGCCGCAACTCCCGCCCTGCCGGTTGACATACGAGATCAACGCCTGCCAGTTGAACCGGCCGCGCAGCACCAGAAATCGCTCGCGCCCGCGAAAGGACGCAGCCAGCGCGTCGAGATCGGTGGTGTAGTCGAACTGCGTGCGCGAAACGAATTGCTGATAGTCGGGGTCGCGCGCGGCGGGCGATCCGGAAAACAAATCCAGAAACCCGCCCGCCCGCAACGACGCTACATCGATATAAAGGAGCGTTGCATTCTCTTCCGGTAAAAAGCCGGCCAGTTCTCCCGCCGATGTCCCGGAGTTGAACTGCAGCCAGTACGTCACCCCCAAAATGACAACGCACACCAGAACGAGCCCGGTGGCGAGATGCCAGGGATGGAAGCGGAAGCGATGCAACGTTAGTTAATGATTACACTGCCGCGAGCTCGCTTGCCCGAGCCGTGCTCCACAGCGCCACGTAGGGCTTCAACTCTTCCATCATGGTATGAAAACGCGCCAGGTCGAGCGATTGCGCGCCGTCGCTGACTGCCTTTTCGGGCGCCGGGTGCACTTCGACAATCAGACCATCGGCGCCAATCGCCACGCCCGCGCGTGACAGCGCCGGAACCAAGCTACGCTTCCCGGTCGCGTGGCTGGGGTCAAGGATCACCGGGAGATGCGTCAACTCGTTCAGCACCGCCACCGCCGTGATGTCGCAAGTGTTGCGGGTCGCGGTTTCAAACGTGCGAATACCGCGCTCGCAGAGAATAACGTCCGGATTGCCGTGCGCCACGACATACTCGGCGGACATCAGCAGTTCTTTAATGGTCGAGCTCATGCCGCGCTTCAACAGCACCGGCCGGCCGCAGCGCCCCAACGTCTTCAAGAGCGCAAAGTTCTGCATGTTGCGTGCACCGATTTGCAGAATATCGGCGTATCCGGCCACCAGATCCACGTCGCGGTCGCTCATCACTTCCGTGACAATTCCCAACCCGGTCGCGGCCTTGGCCTTGGCCATCAGCTTCAGCCCCTCTTCTTCGAGGCCCTGAAAATCGTAAGGCGAAGTGCGCGGCTTGAACGCTCCGCCGCGCAGGAACTTGGCGCCCGAGCGCGCCACGCCCTCGGCGGCCTGCATAATCTGCTTTTCGCTCTCCACCGAGCACGGACCCGCCATGACGATAAACTCGTCGCCGCCGATCTCGACCCCGTTCGCCCGGATCTGCGACTTGTGCGGTCTGAATTCCTTGCTCACAAATTTGTACGGCGCGGAAATGCGCATCGCTTTCTCCACTTGAGGCATCGCTTCCACCGATTCGAGACACGCCGTCACATCGCCCATACCCACTACGCCGATGACGACCCGCTCCTCTCCCTCAATGGAGTGAACCTTATAGCCAAACTCGCGAATTCTCTCGCATACCTGGTCAATTTCCTGCCGCGTCGACTGTAGCTTCATCGAGATGATCATTTTTTTCTTCCTGAAAAGGCTGACTGAACAACAAAAAACCCACTCTTTCGAGTGGGTCGCTTACTTCCAAATCTAAAATCGCGCCAACGCCACCCGTCTCGATTCAGGTGCTAAACCAGAACCAAAATCGAAAGGAATTGCAATAGGCGGAACGCATGAAGTTTTAGTATAGATATCTCGAAAAGCCGATGCAAGTCCCTACCTCGTGGTGGTGTGCATCCCCGCTGCGGATCCTCGGCCGCGGTCCGGCCGCGTCCGAGGCCCGCCTCCGCTGGCGGAAAATGGCGCCGCTACCCCGCACACACTACTATATTTAGTAGGGCTTGCAAAATGATGTCTAAATTTAGGGGTTCATCTGCTTTACTTTCGAACCCGTTCCGACTA
Organism: Bryobacteraceae bacterium; assembly: GCA_035545735.1. Taxonomy (GTDB): domain Bacteria; phylum Acidobacteriota; class Terriglobia; order Bryobacterales; family Bryobacteraceae; genus JAJYKC01. The sequence continues at coordinate 71,011 of DASZXS010000061.1, forward strand.
CGATGATGTCATCCCCCGAGAATAAGAATTAGGGAGGACGATGTTCCATTGCTGAAACTCAAACGAGTCGAAATCCACGGCTTCAAATCCTTCTTCGACAAGACCGAACTGCGGTTCAACGGCTCCGGCATTGCCGCTGTCGTAGGGCCGAACGGCTGCGGTAAGTCCAATCTTAGCGACGCGATGAGTTGGGTCCTGGGCGAGCAGTCCGCCAAGAACCTCCGCGGCGTGCGGATGGAGGACGTGATTTTCGCCGGCACCGGCCAAAAGAAGCCCCTCGGCATGGCGTCTGTCACGATGACGCTGATGGATCCCACGGTCCTCCCCGACAGCAATGCGATTTCCGACGTTCCCCCGCTCTTTAAGGACGGCGCCGCTTCGGACGAACACCAAAACGGCAGCCAGAACGGCCATCAAAATGGTCACCGGAATGGGCATCAGAACGGCGTGGCCGCCGCGAACGGCATCCCTGTCACCGCCGCTACCCCCTCCAAGGAGCGGGAAATCACCATCACCCGCCGGCTTTACCGCTCGGGGGAGAGTGAATACCTGATCAACGGCCGCCCCGCGCGCCTGCGCGACATTCAGGATCTCTTCCTGGGCACCGGACTGGGGCCGGAAAGCTACGCCATCATCGAACAGGGGCGCATCGGGCAGATTCTGAGCAACCGCCCGCAGGACCGGCGCGCGGTGATCGAGGAAGCCGCGGGCATCACTAAATTCAAGACGCGCCGCCGGCTGGCGGAGGCGAAACTGGAAGGCGCCAAGCAGAACCTGAGCCGCGTCTTCGACATTCTCGAAGAAGTCAGCCGGCAGGTCAATTCGTTGAAGCGCCAGGCCGCCAAGGCGAAGCGCTACGAAGAATTGAAGGTGGAGATGGTGGCTCACCTCCGCCGTGCCCTCACCGGGAAGTTCCGCATGATTGAGCGCGAAGCGGCCAAAACCGCGCTCGACCTTAGCCAGGCGCAGACGGTTTTCCAATCGTTGAACGATAGGGTGGGCTCCAGCGAAAAGGAATACGCAGCCGCCCAGGAGCAGTGCTATCGCACGGAAGCGCTCCTCACCGAAGCGCGGGCCAAGCTCCACGAATGCCGCCTGGAGGAGGAGCGGACACGCGGGAAGCTCGATTACCAGTCGAAGCAGATTGCGTCGATGGAAACCCGCCTCGCACAGGGCGAGACCGAATCGGCGACCCTGGAACAGCGCGAGCTCCAGTTCAGGCAGGAACTTGAAAGTGCGCTGCAAAGCGTTGCGGAATTGGAACAACAGGTTCAGTCCGGGCGCGAGCGGCTGGCCGCGAAAGGCGCCGGCCGGGAAGAACTGCAGCGCTCGCTTCAGGAACGCAACCGGACACTCGAAGCCGGCCGTCAGCAGATCCTCCGTCTGCTCGGCGAGGCTTCCTCACTCCGGAATCAGGTCGCCAAGTTGGATGAGTATTTCGCGGCCATCGAACGCGACACCACCCGGGCGCGCCAGGAGGAAGCTTCCGCTGTTTCCGAAATGCAGCGTCTGGAACAGCGGAAGGCGGAGCTTTCCGAAAGCACTTCCGCCCGCCAGTTGCAGCTCGCCTCCGTGATGGAGGAACGGCGCTCCCTCGAAGAAAATCTCAGCGTACAGCGCTCCCAGGCCGCCGCCACTCGGAAAAAGCTGGAGGAGCTGCGCACCGCGGCCTCCGGCCTTCAGGCGCGCCATCATTCGTTATCCGAAGTCCTTTCCCACCGTGCTTATACGGCGGAAGGTGTGAAGCGTCTCTTTACCGCCATTGAAAAGGGCGGCGCGGATTTCCGCCCGTCCGGCGTTCTGGCGGATTTTGTGGAAGTGGAGCCCTCCGTTGAAAAAGCAGCCGAAGAATTTCTTCATGAAGAACTCGAATATGTTGTTGTAAACAACTGGCAGGAGGCAGGCCAAGGCATTCAGCTCCTGCGGGAAGACGTGGATGGCCGCGCTACCTTCCTGGTCCATCCCGAAGCGGGCAGCGCGAACCATGGCGCGGGCCGTGTCGAAGAGATTCGGTCTCGCGCCGGCGTCACCGGGCTCCTCCGCGACCATGTCCGCCTTACCAACGGGCTCTCCGACTCCCCGGCCGGCCTTCTCCCCCGCCTGGGCAACTGCTTTCTCGCGGCCGACCGCGACGCCGCCCAAAGTCTTGCCACCGAGTTCCCCGACTATTACTTCCTGCTTCCCGATGGCGTTAGCTATCACGGACACGCCGTGAGCGGCGGAAAGAAGACCGGCAGCGGACCGCTCCAACTCAAGCGCGAGCTTCGCGAATTGACCCGCCTGATGCGCGAAAAGCAGGCGGAAGTAGCAGCCGAAACCGAGTCCCTGAATGAACTCGATGCCGGCATCGCGGCTCTCGCCGAGCGTTTGGAAGCCGCGCGGGCCACCCAGCAATCCCAGGAAAAGGAAGTCCTTGCCCTCGATCACGAGGCGCGCAAGTTAGCGGAGGAATTTTCGCGCACCCAGTCTCGCCTTTCGGTGTCGCGCCTCGAACTGGACCGCCTGAACAAGGACCGGGAGCGCTCGCTCGAACAGCGAGACCGGAGCCAGGTGCTGGTGGAAGAGAAAGAACAGTCCCGCGCCGCGCAGGAGCAGGCGCTGGAACAGGCGCGCGCCGAATTGGAAGTTCTTCAGGCGGACGCCACACGGCTGTCCGAGGAACACTCGGCTCTTCGCGCGGAGGTCGCCGGTCTCGATGAACGCCGGCGCGCCGCACAAAGCGAACGGGCCCGGAAGGAAGATCAGCTTCGCGAAATTTCGCGCCGCCGCGAGGGTCTTGCCTCTGAGATGGCGCGTCTCGGCGTGGAGCGCACCCGTCTGCTCTCCGACAACGTCGATTTGGGTGGCCGCGCCGGAGAGCTGAAAACCTCCATTGAAAAGCTGACGGTCGAGGTCGAACAGCTCGCCAGCTCGGAAACCGCTTTTCGCGAATCGGTTTCCGCCTTGGATGAGTCCCTGAAGCAACTGCGCGCGGAAGCGCAGGCTGCCCAGGAGAATCGATCCCAAACCGAGCTTGCCCTGGTGAGGCTCCAGGCCGAGTTAAAGTTCCTCGACGAAACCAGCCGCAAGGAGCTGGGTGTCGCCGCCGAAGAACTGGCATCCGGCGAAGAGATTGTTCCGGATGAAGTGGGACTTGAGGAATCGGAAGCCAAGTACCAGGAGGTGCGAGCGCGCATCGAAGCGCTTGGCGCGGTGAACCCCGACGCGTTGCAGGAGTTCCAGGAAGCGCAGCAGCGCTACGATTTTCTGAACGCCCAGCGCCAGGACCTGCTGGATTCGATCCGCGACACCGAGAAGGCCATTCAGGAAATTGACGTCGAGACGCGCAAGCGGTTCGCCGAAGCGTTTGAAGCCATCAACATCAACTTCCGGGAGATGTTCACCACGCTGTTCTCGGGCGGCGCGGCCGAGATGCGGCTCACCGATGAGCTGAACGTCAACGAGTCCGGAATCGATATCGTTGCGTCGCCCCCGGGCAAGAAGCTTCAGAACGTGCTGCTGCTTTCCGGCGGCGAGAAGTCGTTAACGGCGATGGCGCTGCTGATGGCGATTTTCCGCTACCAGCCCAGCCCGTTCTGTATCCTGGACGAAGTGGATGCGCCGCTCGACGATCCGAACATCGTGCGCCTCACGCGCCTGCTGCAGGACATGTCGAGCCAGACGCAATTCGTCGTCATCACTCACTCCAAGCGCACGATGGAAGTAGCCCAGGCGCTGTATGGCGTAACGATGCAAGAGCCCGGAGTTTCGAAGCTGGTATCGGTGAAATTCCAACCGGCGGGCGAAAACGGAACGCACGCGACATCGCGCCGCGAACTCGTGGGCGCTCGCGCATAACGGTAGTACAACCCGGTTGCTGCCCTCATTCGAATAGCTCCGGGCGAAAGCGTTTCCTGGCTTTTCTCCCTGAGTACAATGGACGAATGTCAGTAAGCGCAGCGCGGGGCCGGCGCTTCGCGATGCCCGGAGCGATTCTGCTTTACGTGATCCTTTACGCGTTCACCGTGGAGGAGAAGACCGGCGACACCACCGTTTATGCGGACGACATTCTGCGCTATTTCCAGGGGACCGCCGGAAACCGGACGCTGTGGGAATTCGGACACCTGCTTTGGCGCCCCCTCGGTTTCTTTCTGTGGCGCGCCGGGCACAGCGCCCTGTCGCCGTGGTTCCACGGCAGCGCGGTTCTCGAAATCACCGCCGTTCTTTTCGTCCTTTGTTTTCTCTCCGGCATGGCGCTTGTACCGCTCTGCTATACGCTTTGCGGCCGGCTTGGCATTCAAAACCAACACGCCTGGGCGATAACCGCCGGACTGCTGCTATCCGCCACCGTTTTGAATTACACGCACTCCGGGTCGGCCTACAACCCCGGACTGGCCCTCAACCTCGGCGGCCAGATTCTCCTCCTGGATGCCGCCGCGCGCCGGAAGCATTCGACCGCCCGCGCGATTGCGAGCGGCGTCCTGCTGGCGCTCTCCGTCGCCATCTGGTTTCCCTATGTCCTTAGCTTGCCCGCGGCGTTCCTGATCGGCTGGTTTGGTGGAGCGGCCGGGCGAGGGCGCATCCGCCCCCTCTGCATCTCTCTCGTCTCCACCAGCGCAGCCGGTTTCATTCTCTTCGCAATAGGCGGCTGGCTGGCTGGAATCACTTCGCTTGCGCTACTTGCGGAGTGGATTTCCGGCAGCGCGCATGGGGTTCATCAGGGCCGGCAATTCATCCGCCTTCCCACGGGCATCACCCGCACTTTTTTTTATTTTGGCGATGACGGACTCCTGGTCAAACGCTTCGTCTTCGGCGATCCCTATGCGCCGGTGCGCTGGTACGATCTGCTCACCGCGGGTTTGTGGAAAGTGGTGCTTACGTTCGCTTCGCTGACGGCCTTGTGCTGGTCGCTCGTCCGCCGCCGCGAAGGGTGGAGCGGACTCGCCGTCATGATCACCGGCTTTGCCCCTACCCTACTGTTCGCCGTCTTTCTGTTCGAAACAAGCGAGCCAGCCCGCTATGAGACGCTTTATCCGGCGCTGATTGCCGCCCTCTGCGCCTCACTCACGCTTCCGACGCCGGCCCCGAATGTCCGGCGATGGATGGCCGTTTTTCTGGCGGCGATGATTGCCGTAAATCTATATGCCTTCGGCTGGGAACTGCGTGGAGCGGCCGCACAAGCCTCCGCGCGTGTGAAGCTCATCCAACCCAGGATCGAAAATCGCGGCGTCGCGTTCCTGGTTTCGTTCCGCGACCCGCTCTCCACATACTTCCAGCGGGATCCGTTTGTTGCCGAATACCGGCAGCATTCGCTCCCCTTCTTTCACGTGATTGAACCCGGCTCCGATCATGTCCCCACCTGGCGCCGGGATGCGGCCTGCGGCGTTTTGCAAACCTGGAAAAAGGGTGGGGACGCGTGGCTCTCCGTGCGCCTTCTGGCATCAAAACCCAAACCGGAGTGGAATTGGGCGGAGCATGACGACGACCGCGTGCATTGGACCGATCTCCCGGCCTTTTTCCGGCAGTTCGAGACCGATGCCGCAACCGGTGAAGAAGACGGCTTCGTCCGCTTGGCGCCCACCGCCCGGAATCGGGACCTACTTGAAGATTTCTGCAGGCGCACCCGCTAATGGCTATTGCGATTGGAGAAAGGCAATCGCCGCCGGGCGCATGGCGTCGGCGCGGGCCGCGCAGACGCGGATGCGCTCCAGCACATTGGCGAGATTCCGGCGGCCGCCGCTCAACTTTGCGATCCTGTTCCGGAAGAACGTCTCCACGTCATCCGCGCTTTCCGTATCGCAGAAATCCATCGCGGCGCGGGGCAGCGTTGCGCCGAAGGGAATACCGCGGGCTCCAGGCAGGGTGGAATTCAGCCGTTCGAAGTTCTCTTTGACGAATTGCCAAACCACCTGGCGTCCGCCGTCCCGGGTGTCAAATAGAACCGTCTGCAACTCCCGAGGCTCGATACCGGGCTCAAATAACAGCCCCAGGGCGGAGCGAATCACGAACGAATCCCGAAACCAGGGAATCGCTGCGATCATGACCTTCCGGTCGCGCTGTAGTTTCGATTTCCGGATGGCCTCCACCAGGCGCTCGTAAAAAGGGCGCCCTCCCTCCCACGCCGCCGCCTGCAGCACCGGCGTGACGCTGTCCGGATCCAGGCCTCCGCCGCGATTCTTCAGCCATTCATCGGCCAGCCGGCTCGCTTGCGAGCGCAGTTTCCGGTCCTCTCCCCGCGTCGCCATCCACAGCGCGATTTGATCCCGCAGGAGCAGGGTGGATGGAGAATCCCGCGCATCCGGCTTCCAGCCGAGCGACCGGGCGCGTGCATCGAAATGCGCCCGCATGAAACCGAGGAATTGTGCGTGGAATGCCGGCGGGAGCATGTCGTAGATCGATGACAGCAGCGCGGCGCTCTGCCTGACATTCTCCGCTTCCCCCGTCTTCGAGAGGCGCGCTGCAATCGCCAGGGTCTTCTCTCCGGCGCCCAGTCCGGCGAAGAACAGGACCTGCAAATTGCGAATCGCCGCCGTCCGCTCCTCGGGGCTGAGCTCGGCGAACGCTTTCTCGAAAAGGCGGTCCTGCCATCCGTTCGAGTACATCACCGAGTAGTATCCAGCCGCGTCCTCGTCCGCAAAAAACCAGTCCGGACAGCTTTTCGCGCCGTCCAAAGCGAACTCCTGTTCCGCCTTCGAGAGCAGCACGCACTGGCTGCGCGTTCCACCGGGACCTCCCCACTTGACGCACACCGGCACGCGCCAGGTTTCCTCCGCGCTCCCCTGGGAGCCCAACGGGAGGAAGCGCTGCTGCGCCAGATGCAGAACGGGATTGCCCCTCCCGCATCGAACATCGGCCCGAATCAATGGAAACCCACCCTGGTTCAGAAATGTCGCGAACGCCTCGCCCTTCCCATCGCCGGCGACCGCGTCGAGCGCCGCCAGAAGATCGCTGGAAGTGGCGTTGCCCCAGGCGTGGCGCTTCAAATATAGCTGCACGGCTTTCCGGAACGCCTCGGGGCCGGCGTAGTGCTCGAACATCGCTATCACCGCCGACCCTTTGCCGTAGGTAATGCCGTCGAACGCATTGCCGATGTCACCGGGAACCTCAATCGGCTGTCTCACCCGGCGCGCCGCGATAAAGCTGTCCGCCTCCAGCACGGATGTGGTGGCCGCGGCGGCCAGCCCGGACTGCCACTCCGGTTTCCATTGCTTTATCAGCTTGGCCGAAAGCCAGCTTGCGAAGCCTTCATTCAGCCAGATGTCGTCCCACCACGCCGTGGTCACCAAATCACCGAACCATTGATGAGACAACTCATGCAACATGGTTCCGCTGGCTTTCTGTTTGCGCAGGCCGGTATCCGTCTCCGGCCGGTTCAGAAGAAATTGTCCGTAGGCGATCAGACCAGCGTTCTCCATCGCGCCCCACGCGGTCGTCACAGGCACGACAATCTGATCGAGCTTTTCGTACGGATAAGGGGTTCCGAAATAGCTTTCGAGCAGAGCGATGAACTCGGGCGTCACCGAGGCGGCGTACTCGGCTTCCCTGCTCCGGCCCTTGGGAACAACGATGCGGCTGGGAATATGATTGATCCCCACCGGCTTAGTCTCCACCACGTCGAACGGCCCCACGGCGAACGCTACCAGGTAGGTAGGCAGCGGCCTGGTCTCGGCAAACCGCACGGCTCGCCAGCCGGATTCCCGCTCCTCGGAAACCGGCGGCGTGTTCGAAAAAGCGCGTAGCCCGTCCGGGAAATGCAGCGTCAGGCGCCACGGCACTTTGAAGGATGGCTCATCGAAGCACGGAAAAACCCGGCGCGCCGTGACGGGCTCGAACTTGGTAAAGACATACCAATCGTTTCCCTCCCGCTGCTGGAACGCTCCATCGGTGAGCTTACGGCTGATTTCGCCGGAATAGCGAATATCCAGTACAGCGGGACCGGGCGTGAAGCCTCCTTCCACCGTGACGGCCGTAAAATCATTAGCGCCCAATTCGATGCGCACGGGGCGCTCGCTCTTAGCGTCGCGGATGGCCGCCTTCTCGAATTGGAGGGCCTTGGCGTGCAGCCAAAGGACCGGCGTCGCCTCTCGGATGTCTAAATCAATTTCAATGCGGCCGCGAAAACGATCCTCGCCCGGGGTTATCCGCAGGTCGGCAGTATAGCGGACCGGGCGGATGTTGTCCGGCAAACGCAGTTTCGGTGGAGCGTTCCCCGCCCCGGCGGGCAGGCATAGGGCGCAGAGAACCAGCACCCGTGAAATCCGGCTGGTCATCGAACTTTACTCATACATGGACGGATACGCGGTCTTCATTTCGGCGGCGCGCTCCACCGCCGTGCCGATCTGGATCAGCTTTCCGGTTCCGATTCCGGGGCAATACCGTCCGGCGCGAGCCCATTCCTTGCGATCCTCCACCAATTCCGGCCAGAACGGAAACAGGCGGCACTGGGTTGGCTTGACGGCGTGTATGGAACAACCATCGGCGAGGAGAAACGGGCACTTGCCGCCCTTCATGCGCAAGCGCCGCATGCGCCGGGTTCGGTAAACGTGCCTGGCTTCGAACTCCGGCTGGCTCATTCCCTGGAATGCGGCAATGCGCGTGGTATCTTCTTCGGTGAGGTAGATGAACCCATCGCGCTCACAGCAGCGTGTGCAACCGCGTACGCAGGTAAAGCGCAGGCCATCCATAGGACTCCAGCATATCGGATAATCACGATGATGAAACCAGTTCCCCCCGGACAACAACAATCCCTAGTCGAGCGCCTGATGCAGGCCTGTGGCGGCGCTTATTCCCCCGAGACCCGGCGAAAGTATTTCATTACGGGTCCGCAGTGGGCGGCCTCCTACGAGGGGCAGGCGCTGTTTCACGCGCCTACCCGCCAGCCGGTGGCGTTCGAAGAGGTGATGCGCCGCTACGCCGAAATCGGCATCGGCCACTGGTGCACTCACGACACGGACGTGATTCCCACCGAGGCTCTCGGTAAGGACCGGCAGGCCGAGATCGTCGCGCGCATTCGGAAATCGCTTTCGGCCAACGGGCTCGAGTGCTCGATGGTGACGACCGAGACCTTTCACCATGCGGTATGGGCGGCCAGCCCAGCGGCCGAATCGCTCGAAGTCCGCGAGTACGCCGCATGGCGTCTGGAGAATACCGTTCGCATCGGCCATGAGCTGGGAGCGAAGTATTGCGTGTACTGGCCCGGATCGCTGGGCTATTACACCCAGGGAGCGGTGGAAGAAACAGACACGCTCCGCTGGTACGCGGACGGCTTGAACGCCGCCTGCCGTGAGGACATCAAAGTCGCCAAGCAGCTTGGCCGGCCAACGCTGAAGCATTGCCTCGAAGCCAAACCGTTCGAGCCCCAAGCGGAAATTCTCCTGCCCACCAGCGACGCCATGATTGCATTCATCAATTCGGGAGTGCTGGAACACCCGGAGATGGTGGGTCTGAATCCCGAATATCTGCACGAATTGATGTGGGGAACGGCTCCGCGAGCGGCGCTCGCCAGGGCGATTCTGGCCGGCAAACTCTGGCACTTCGACATCAACGACGGCTATCGCCTGAAGCACGACGTGGACATCGCCGTGGCTCTGGTGAATCCGCTCGACTGGCTGAATGTGCTGGTGCTGCTGCGCAGCCACGGCTACAACGGCCCGTTCAATCTCGACTACAAACCGCCCCGCACCACCAGCAACCACGGCGTCTTCGCCGTCAGCTTTCCGACCGCGGTGGACCGTTTCATCACGCTTTGGGAAATGGCCGGTGAGGTCAGCTCCGATCCGGTAATCACGGAGGCCAATGCGGCGCTGCGGGCGGGCGGCGGCGCGGTTTCCGATCCTCACGACGCGGCGGCAGTCGCGGCGGCGAATCGCGAACTGCTCACGCTTCACGAATTGATCGCGCACCGCATGGTTCAGATTCTCATCGGGCAGCATCGCGGACGAACCTTCTCTATTTGACAGAATGAGCCTCGGGCGCGCGCTCATTGTTCTCGGATTGATTCTTGTGGCGGCAGGCGTTCTGATTACCTTCAGCGGACGCCTGCCGTTCCCGCTTGGCCGCCTGCCCGGCGACATCGTGATCCGCCGGAGAAATTCGACGTTCTACTTTCCCGTCGTGACGTGTCTGATCGTCAGCGTTGTGCTATCGCTGCTGGCGTGGCTGTTTGGACGCCGGTAGGTTCGACGGGACGGGCGAAGGCAAGCCAGAAACCCATCATCTCTTCTCCGCTCGGCTCACCCCAGCGGATATCCCGCGAAGGGTCCGGATTCAGAGGGTTATTCGCCGAGTTGTCGAAATATGCCTCGGTGACCAGCCGGGTACCCTTGGGAAGAACAAACTGGTTCTTCAGGAAATAAGTCTCCTGCCAGTTGAAGCTGTAATGTGGCACGGAGAACAGCAGTTGAGTGTGCCCGTCCGGGTAGATGGCTTCCGTCTTCATGCTCTTGCCGCGAAAGTGCATGTGCGCGGTGTAGGCCACGGCGGTCACGTCCTGCGGCAGCGTGAAGCAGGACGTCACGCGGTGATTGCTGTCGTTGGCGGGAATCAGAAACATGTTGTTCCAAATCTCGTACTGCTGAACTTCATATTTCACCGGTTCCTTGGCGAAGGTGAGTCCGATGCTTGTCCGATCGGTAGTATCCTTGCCGAGCCGGTTATGGTAATGAATCTGAAATTGCAGATACGATCCGGCGGGGATGCGCAAGGCATATCCCTCGGGACGGGTTTCGGCCAGATGTCCGGGAAGATAGATGGCGGGCACGCGCCCCGGGCGGATGTTGGTTTCACCCGGCAGCGCGCCGCCGTCCGGGGACGAGCATCCATCGTCGAGCACCGGGACCTCGGGCCGCAGGTGGGACACCTTGCCGGTTTGATAGCGATATTTGTCTCCGTTGCGTTTGCGGTTGCGCGCCCGCTCGGCGGTCTCCGCGGTCACAACGCTCACCGTAGCGTGGTGCACGACGCGCCGGTCGCCCGGCATCACCTCCGCGGCCTGTACCCACATATCGTCCTTGAAGTTCGTGGGCACATAGATATAGTCGTACTCGTCCTGTTCCGCTGCGGCGACCTTAGTTTCCGGAATAGAAAGAATCAAGTCGGGGTGGATGTGCCAGCCTTCCGTGTATTGCGGAGCCGGCGGCAGATCGGCCGGATCGCCTTCCGGCGCGCCGGACTTGGCCCATGCGTCGATCGCCTCAATTTGCGCATTCGTGAGACGCGGATCGTTCAAAAATTCGCCGGCATGGGGATCCGCGTGCCATGGCGGCATCTTCCGCTTGAGTACCGCTTCACGAACAGCGGCCGCCCATGGCCTCGCCTCTTTGTAGGTCATCAGGGACATCGGCGCGATATCGCCGGGCCGGTGGCACTGAGTGCAATGGGAAAAGAAAATCGGCGCAATGTCTTTATTGAACGTGACCCGCTTCTCCGCGACGCTTCCACCCCACACGGTGAATGCGGAAAAGGTCACGAACAGGAACAAAACTGAGGATCGCATCACTTTGCCCCTATCTTATCCCCATTGCGCTTTTTGGAGCTTTCGGATGCCGTCGGCCACCCGGTAGCCGCGGCGGATCGCGGCGGTGCTCCACTGGGCAACCAGTGTCGTTTACGACACCGGAATCCCGCCCGGGAAATTCGTGGCTCCCGCTCCCGGCTATTCGGCGCGCAGCGCGTCCACCGGATCGATGGTCGTCGCCTTCCTCGCCGGCAGATAGCTCGCGAGCAGCGCCGCCAGCGCCAGCACCACCGGCACTGCGATGTACGTCAACGGATCGACCGGGCTCACCTCAAATAGAAGCGACTTCAGCAGACGCATCAGCCCCACCGCCGCAATGAGTCCAATCCCCACGCCGGTCAGCGTCAGCGTCAGGCCGTGCTTCACGAACATCCGCTGCACCGACCGATGCTGAGCGCCCAGCGCCATTCGAATCCCGATTTCGCGGGTGCGCTGCGAAACCGAATACGAAATCACGCCGTAGATCCCCACCAAACCCAGCAGCAGGGCCATGCCGCCGGCGATCGCCAGCATCACCAGCGTGAACGCCGTCCGGGCCATCGAATGCGAGAAGATCTCCTGCTGCGTCTGCACATCCGCAAGCGGTAGATTCGAATTCACAGACCAGATTGCTTTCCGCACTTCGTTGAGAAATCCAGCCGACCCCGTCCGGTCGCTACGAATCGCAAAGGCCACCGACCGCTGCAACTGCACCGGCTGTCCCCAGAAACCGGTCACCAGCACCGGCCAATAAATCATCGGCGGCGCCTTCTGGTCCGCGCCATTGTCGCGAACATCGCCGGTTACGCCGATAATTTCCCGCCACGTCCCGGTGCCGGTCTCCCGCACCCGCTTCCCCAACGCCCCTCCGGGACTTCGCCAGTATTCGCGCGCGAGACTCTCGGACACCAGGACTACCGGCCTTTTCTCATAAATATCAGTCCAGCTCATGTCGCGCCCGGCAAGCAGCGGAATACCTAGCGTGTGAAAGTATCCGGGAGTCACATATTTGTACCTGCGCAGAGGAGGCAGTTGGTTCGCCGCATAGGGGCGGTCTTCCGGAAATACCGGGTCGTTCTCATTTGCCCCATCCATCGGAACGGAGTTGGAAATGGAGACCGCCCTCACGCCGGGCAATCCGGCGATCTTGTCGCGAATCGCCTCGTCCATCCGCACCACCGCGATGGGATCTTTAACCTGAGATTCGGGAATATAGAGCCGCAGGGTGAGCAGCGTTTGTGGGGAGCTGAACCCGGGTTTCACCTCGCGCAGCGCTCGCAAAGTCCGGATCATCAATCCCGAACTGATCAGCAGGACCAGCGCGAGCGCGACCTGAATAATCACCAGCGCGCTCCGGGCGCGATGCCGCTCGCGGCCTTCGCTCAGGCTACGCCCACCTTCCCGAAGCGTAGTTGCCAGGTGCGGGCCGGCATACTTCAGCACCGGAATCAATCCGAATAGAAAGCCCGCCGCCAGGGATACGGCCAGCGTGAACCCAAGCACCGCCGGATCGATCGAAATTTCGTCCAGGCGCGGAAGATCGGCCGGTCCGATCGCGACGAGCGCGCGCAGCGCGGCATAGGCCAGCGCCAGCCCGAGCGCCCCGCCGAGAACTCCTAGCGTCACGCTTTCGAGCATTAACTCACGAGCGATTTGCCGCCAACCCGCGCCCAGCGCGGCGCGAATCGCCAGTTCCTGCTGCCGTCCTTCCGCTCTCACCAAAAGCAGATTCGCGACATTCGCGCAGGCGATGAAAAGAACAATCCCCACGGTCGCCATCAGAATCCAGAGCACTTTGCCCACATCGCCCACCACATCCTGTTTCAACGGATGGATGCTCGGACCGAACTTCGCCTGCTTGAACATCTCGATGCTGATTCCCGGGGCCATCGGAAACTTGTCGAGCATCATGGGAAGCATCCGCCCCACGTCGGCGCTTGCCTGCGCCAGCGATACGCCAGGCTTCAGCCGCGCAACCGCCTGGTAGCTGAAGTCGCCGACAAATGCCTTCCCGCGATCGAGCTGCATTGGAATGATGATGTCCGGCTTCCGGTTGAGAAAACGGAAATCCTTTGGCATGACGCCGATGATTTCCCGGGCCTGCCCGTCGATCACCAGCCGTTTCCCCAAAATACCCGGATCGCCGCCGAAGCGCCGCTGCCAGTAAGGGTAGCTCAGCAATATGGTTCCCGGGCTGCCCGCTGAGTCGTCTTTGCGCGTAAACCAGCGGCCCCGGAGCGGCGTCACCCCCAGAGCCGGGAGCACGCCATCGGTCACGTTCACGGCCGGAACATGTTCCGGCTCGCCAATGCCCGTAACGCTTACCGCATCGCCCTGCCAGATTCCGAGGTCTTCAAACGACCGGCCTTCCTCCCGAAATGTGAAATACGCGGAGGGCGAGGTGTTCAAGTCTTCGTGAAGTCCGAGACCGGGGGCGGTCTCCCAAATGCCGATAAGCCGGTTGGCGTCCGGATACGGCAGGGGGTTCAGCAATACGGCGTTGACAATGCTGAAAATGGCCGTGTTTGCGCCAATTCCGACAGCCAGCGTGATGAGCGCCACGGCTGTAAATAGCGGCGATCGCCGCAGCCGGCGAAACACTGGATTGAGCTGAATCCGCAACGCTCCCATGAACAGGCCCCCCCTAGAGGAATACGGCCGTTCCGGCTGCAGGTTCCCCAAAAGTTGGGAGTTATTTTCCCCGCAGGTAGGCGTCGTCCCCGGAAAGCCAGTCCTGGCGCGGAGGGGTGAAAATGTCGATATCGACCGTGTCTTCGAGCGCTACCACCCGGTGAGGGAGGTTGGAGGGAATCACCAGAACGCCGCCCTTGTTCAGAACCACCTTCTCGCCGCCCAGTTCGAACTCGAGCGAGCCTTCGAGGATGTAGGAGATTTGTTCATTCTCGTGATGGTGCAGGGGCACGATCCCGCCCTTCTTGATAAACAACTGAGCGACCATTGCCCGTTCGCCGGTGATCATCTTTCGGGATATGGTGCTGCTGAGCGCGTCGAGGGGAAGCTCATCCCAGGAATATTGCTTCATATCCCGTTCATGCTATCGCAAAGGACAAAAGGACGGCCGCCTGGGAAATCCCGGGCGGCCGATTACCGGAGAGAATTGTTGGGAGTTTATTCCGTCGCGGGCGGACCGCCGGGTGCGCCCTGCCCGCGCTGGCCGCGTTGGGGGCGCATCGCGAGCATTTTCTTTTGTTGCGCCGGCGTGAGGATGCTGAAGAGTTGTTGCCGCGCCGAGGCTCGAATTCCTTCGAGTTGGCCCAACAGGGCGCCTTGCTGAGCGGCGAGCTCCGCAACCTGCTCCGCCGATTGGCCGCTCTGGATCGCCGCTTCCACTGCCTCGCGCTGCGTCCTCAGTTGCTGCATGATCGGCTTCGATGCCGCGCGCTCATTGGCCCGGATCGTCTTCATCTGAGCTTGCTGGGCATCCGTCATATCCAGCGCAGTGGCGAGAAAATGGTTGCCCCCGCGGCCGAAATGCCCGGCGCCGGGCCCTTGGGCCAGCAAGCACACAGCCGAAAAAATGGTTGCCGCGGAAACCGCGAGAGTGGATCGGATGAAAGACTTCATGGACATGTCTCCTGCTATAAGTAACGCACGCACATCCACCATGGTGTCTTGTTTTAGGTAAATCCAGCTTCAGTTTGGGTAAATCTCGGTAAAGGGGCGTCAGGGGCAAGCCGGGCGGAGCACCTTGTATGATAGTCCGAAGGCGTCAAACGGACTGATGAGGGATGACTCTACGAACTTGGATCGCGAAGGACTCACCCGCCGCATCTTGCTGAAATCTCTCACTGCCGCCGGAGCCGCGGGGCTGCCGCAGGCCGAGGGTGCGCCACAATCCACCCTCTTCGAAGAAGACAACAGCTTGATCGGCGGCGTTGACTCGATGGGAGATGTGGGGTCGCTCTACGGGGAGATCGCCGCATTTGCGGGCCGGAATGCTTACCCGTTATCCTTCCTGAACGCCAGGTATAGAGACATTGCCGCTTATCAAAGGGAGGCGCGCGAGAAGATTTTTTCGCTCCTGCTCTACGACCCCGGGAAGTTCTCGCCGGCTCCGACTCTGGTGAAGCGCTGGGAGTATCCGAACTATATTCAAGAGAAAATAATATTCCATCCGACTCCCTGGTTCCCCACCACCGCCTATGTACTGATCCCCAAAAATAGACCCGGACGCAGACCCGCCATCGTCGATCTGCACTCTCACGGAGGGATGTTCGTCTACGGCAAGGAAAAGGTAATGCCGATGCCAGGCGGCGACCCTCCGGCGATCGTGAAATATCGCCAGGAAAACTATCAGGGACGCTCCACTTCTCTCGCGCTGTGCGAGCGCGGCTACGTCGTCGTTTCGATTGACGCGTTCTATTTTGGAGAGCGCCGGA
Organism: Bryobacteraceae bacterium; assembly: GCA_035545735.1. Taxonomy (GTDB): domain Bacteria; phylum Acidobacteriota; class Terriglobia; order Bryobacterales; family Bryobacteraceae; genus JAJYKC01. The sequence continues at coordinate 86,884 of DASZXS010000061.1, forward strand.
GCATGCCGCCCGGCGCCCTCGCAAAGCTTGGGCCGGACCGTTCCAAATATAGCGTCGCGGATGTCGCCTATCTGAACAAACAGTGCTCAAACGGCGAAGAGGAGCTGGCCAAAACCCTATTTTGGGCCGGGACGACCTGGCAAGGCATCGTCCATTGGGACGACATTCGCACGGTCGATTATTTATTGACGCGTCCCGAGGTAGATCGGGAACGGATCGGGTGTGTGGGGATCTCCCTGGGCGGTTATCGCAGCGACTTTTTGTCCGCCCTCGATGAACGCATCCGGTGCTCCATTTCGGTGGGCTGGATGTCGGCGCTGCAGCCCTTGTTGAAGAACCGTGTAACCACCCACAGCTTCCTGCATTTTCTCCCCGGGCTCACCCGTTTCATGGATTTGCCGGATCTGGCGGGTTGCGTAGCGCCTAAGCCTCTGATGGTGCAGCAATGCAGCCGGGATGGTCTCTACACGCTCGAAGGCATGCGGGAGTCGGTAGAGCGCATTTCCGCCATCTACCGGAAAGCCGGCGCGCCCGAAATGTTTCAAGGCAGATTTTACGACCAGCCGCACACCTTCAGCATCGCCATGCAGGAAGAAGCCTTCGAGTGGCTCGACCGGTGGCTGAAGCCCTAATCCCCTCTCCTGCGCCGCGCACTGCCGCCGTGCGATCTTGAAGGCATGAGCTTTGCTGGCGCATCCAGGCTCTGGCGCCGTTCGCTGGAGGCGCTGCGGGCGGCCATCCAGGCGGGTACGCGGCAGCAGATCACCCGCGCGGGGCTCATCTTCTCGATCACCTGCACTCTGGTTGGCTTCGCCGCGTTCGCCTCCGCCAACAATCTGCTTTTCCTCATTCTTGCGGCCATGCTGAGCACTCTGCTGATCTCCGGCTTGGTGAGCCGCCTGACGCTCTCGGGCCTTGAGATCGAACTCGATTTGCCCGAATACATCAGCGCCGGCCGGCGCGTGGCGGGGCGCATTTCCATCCACAACGCGAAAGCATGGATGCCGTCTTTCTCGGTGCACGTGGCGTCGCAGGAGATTGGCTCATCCGGACACGGGCTTCTATCGCCCCTCTATTTTCCGGTGCTTCCAGGTGGACAGACTGTCGGCGCCACGGTCGAACTGCTCTTCCCGCGGCGCGGCTCCTACCGGGACAGCAAGTTTCTCTTCTCCACGCGCTTTCCCTTCGGCTTTGCCGAGCGGAAGACGCCGGTCCATTTTCGTCACGACGTCATCGTCTACCCTTCGATCGACGAGCCTCCTGGCGACGAAGCCCTGATGCTCTCTCTTTTCGGCGAACTGGAGGCGCGGAGACAAGGGCTCGGCCACGATTTTTATCGCGTCCGGCCCTACGAAGTCCTGGAGAGCGTCCGCCACGTCGATTGGAAGGCCACCGCGCATGTGCGAGACCTCCAGGTCCGCGAGTTCGCGCGCGAAGAAGACAAGATGGTGGAAATCTATCTCGACCTGGACGCCGGCCTGGAGCATTTGGAGTGGCTGGAGAGAGCCATCGCCTGCTGCGCCTTCCTTGTGTGGAGGCTGAGCGAAACCGATGCCTCCTTCCGCTTTCGCACGGTGGATTTCGACTCTACCGTCCCGAACGACGGCGCGGTGCACCGGGTGTTGCGATATCTGGCTCTCACCGAAGGACGTCCCGGAAAGCCGCTGCCGCTGCCCGACAATGCCAGCCATTACCGTGTGGTGTTCAGCCCGTCGCCGCAGCATCTTGCGAAAAGCGGCTGGAATCTGCACGACCCGCAAACCCACGTCGTTCCTATGTGACAGACGCCCTTTGGCAGCGCCTCTATTCCTCCCGTAGCGCCATCATTGGATCCAGGCGGCTCGCGCGCCGGGCCGGGAGATAGGCCGCTCCGGCGGCCACCACGAGAAACACAGCCACGGCGAGAACCAGGTTCCCCGGATCGTTCGGCCGGATACCGTAGAGCAAACCCGCCACCAGCTTCGACAGCAGCAGAACCAGCATCACACCCACCGCGATGCCGGCCACGACGTGCCCTAACGTTCCCCGCACCACCAACAACACCACGTTTCGCCGATGCGCCCCCAGAGCCATCCGAAGTCCGATCTCTCCGGTGCGCCGCGTCACCGAATAGGCGAGTACGCCATACAGACCCACCGACGTCAGCAGCAGCGCCAGTACCCCGAAGAACACCGACAGACTCGCCAGCAATCTCTCGCGCCCCAGCGAATCGTCCACCTGGTCCTGCATCGTCTTTACGACGCGAATCGGAACGCCCGGAGCGACGCCGCGCAAGGCATCGTGGAATGCGGGATAGATCCCGGCAACATTCCCCCGGATCTTCAACAGGATCGTCATGGACTGATTCCCCTGATCCGATTGCATGAAGGGAAAATACAGCGTCGGCGGCACCGCCTCCTGAAGATTCAGGTACTTGGCGTTTCCAACCACTCCGACGATACGGACCGGCTTCCCGTTGACTTCGACATGCGAGCCGAGCGCGTTCCCGCCCGGAAAGAACCGTCGCGCCGCCATGGAATTCAAAATCCCCACTTTGTCCGAGGACCCGTTGTCCGCGGCGCTGAATTCCCTGCCCGCGAGGACTGGCGTTTGCATCACCTCGAAATACCGCTCGCCAATCAAATTCATATAGGTGTCGGTCTGCTCCTGTGTGAGGTCCGGCCTTCCCGGAACTTTCACATACTGATCCCACCCGCCGTTGCTGAGCGGTGTGATCCAGACGGCGCTGGCGGCTTTCACGCCGGGGATCGCCTGCGCGCGCTCCAGTAGTCTCTCGTAGAGCCGCGCCAGCGCGGCTCCCCGTTCAGGACGCTTGGCGGTGTCGACTGAAATGAGCATCACGTTATCGGGATTAAAGCCGGGATGGAGGGTCAGCAAATGCCACAAACTGCCGGCGAAGAGACCCGCGCCGGAAACCAGCAGCACAGAGAGCGCGGACTGAACGCTAAGGATCACTTTCCCGAGCCGGGTTCCCGCTCTGCCTGCTTGCAATCCGGCGGTCCGCTCCTTCAAGGCGGCGTTTACGCCGCCCCGCGTCGCTCGCAGAGCGGGCGCCAACCCGAAAATCAAGCCGCACAGGAGAGCCGCAGCCAGCGTGAATAACATCACGCGCCAGTCGGGATGCAGGTCGAGCTGGATTCCCGTCTCCTGCCCCGCGAGGCGTTGGGTGGAGGTGAGGAAAGAAACCAGCAGCCTCGCCGACCAGACGGCAAATGCCAGCCCCGCAGCGCCGCCAAGAACCGAGAGCAGGAGACTCTCGGTCAGCAACTGGCGGATCACACGTCCGCGCCCCGCGCCCATTGCCATTCGCACGGCGATCTCCCGCTGCCGCGCGGTGGCGCGAGCCAGCAGTAGATTGGCCATATTCGCGCACGCGATCAGCAGCACGATGCCGACCAGAATCATGAGGACGGCAAGGGGATTGTTAAACGTACCTCGAAGACTGGTCCATCCGTTGGCGCCGGAGCGCGCCTGGAAGCGCCATCCAAGATAGCGCTTTTGTCCGGCCGAGTCCCAGTCGGGCAGCGTATCGCGGAGCACTTGAGGCGACAGCACCGCCAGCCGCGCATTGGCTTGTTGAAGCGATACGCCATCCTTTCTCCGTCCCATGACAATCAACCACCAGCAACTGCGGCTGGTAATGCATCCCGGCGAGTCAAGTCTCGCCGCTAGGGAAAGCGGCGCCCAGATTTGGGGGCGCATGCCTACATCCGCGCCGAAGAAGCCGCGCGGCATTACTCCGATGATGGTGAAGCGCACACCGTCCAACGTGATCCCCGCCCCTACGGCCGCCGGGCTACGTTGAAAATGAGCGCTCCAAAACGCGTCGCTGATCACTGCCACCGGACCATCTTTGCCGCCCTCGGGCTGGTCATTTTCCGGCGTGAAGACCCGGCCGATCTGCGCCTGGACTCCGAGAGTGCGGAAATAGTCGCCGCTCGCGAGCGCGCCGTTCACATGCGTCATCTCCGAACCCGACAACATTTGAAACCAGTGATCCGACCAGGTGAAGGTTCCCGCCAAAAAGTCGTTCCGATCGCGGATCTGTTCAAAAATCGGATAGGTGAGATAGGTTTGGGCCTGCGGATCTCCCCGGTTCGCTTCGATCCGTATCAGGTTCTGCGACTCGGGCACCGGTAGAGGGCGCAGCAGAAGCACGTCCATCAGGCTGAAAATCGCCGTGTTCGCGCCGATGCCCAACGCCAGCGACAGCACGGCGACGGCGGCAAACGACCGGTTCCTGCTCAGTGTACGGGCCGCGTAGCGGAGATCCTGCGCGCATCCTTCCAGGAGACTGAATACCCGCAGATCGCGGCATTCCTCCTTCTTCTGTGACAACCCCTCCATCGAGCGTAGAGCGGCGGCGCGCGCCTCTTCCGCGCTCAGCCCTCTGTCCCGTTCCAGACCGATCCTCTGCTCCAGGTGATACTGCAGCTCGTCGTCGAGATCGCGTTCCGCCTGCTTGCGTCGGAACAGGGCGCGTAGTTTTCGGAACAGCCGCATGGCGTCAAATCTCCTCCAGCCGGATGACGTGTGAGATGGCGCCGGAGAGCCGCTCCCAATCCTTCGCGTCGCGCGCCAGCCGCTGCTTGCCGGAGCGCGTCAACGTGTAGAACTTGGCGCGGCGCTTGTTATCGGTGGTCCTCCATTCGGCTTTTACCAGGCCATCCAACTCCAGTTTGTGGAGAGCCGGGTAAAGCGAACCGTCGCTGACTCGCAGAATTTCGCCCGAAACCTGCTGCAAACGCTGGCTAATGGACCAGCCATTCTGAGGCTCCAGCGCGACGATCTTCAGAATCAGAAGATCCAGAGTTCCCTGAACCAAAGTCGTAGGCTTGCTCATTCTTTATCCCTCGGTTACCGAGATCAGCATACACAAAACTCCCCTCGGTAATCAAGTGGAATGTGCGAAAGGCCTGGTCAGTACGTCAGGCCATAGCCCAGCGGGAACAGGGTCTGGTAGCCGGCGCTATCCCGATTTAGCGTCTTCGACGCCGCCAGCGGCCAGGTGAAGGAGAGCTTCCCGCGCGGCGCGGCCTTTCCAAAGAGCACATCGGCCACGCCCGCGCCTTCGCTACCGGGAAGCCAGGCGGCGACCCAGGCGGGAGCTTCGTCGAGAATGGCGTCAATAAACATCGGGCGTCCGGAAACGATCACAACCACCATCGGAATGCCGGCGCGCTTCATATTGCGGATCGCGGCCAGGTCTGCATCGTCGAGCGCAAGATTCTCCGTATCGCCGAACATTTCCGCGTAGGGCCTTTCGCCCACCACTACGATCCCGGTGGTGGCTCCTTCCGCCCCGGTTCCGTCGCTTGTATACGTCACTTTGGTGTTCTTCCCCACGGCGTCTTCGATGCCATGGAGGATCGTTGTGCCTTTGAGCTTGCCCCCCCATTTCGTGGAGCGTCCGCCGCCCTGCCAGGTCACTGTCCAACCACCGCATTGAATACCCAGATCATCCGCGCTTTTCCCCGCGACGTGAATGCGCGCCACATCCGGGGACAGCGGCAGCATGTGGCGATCGTTTTTCAGCACCACCAGGGACTCGCGAACCGCCTGCCGTGCAAGGCTGCGATGAGCCGCCGATCCGAACGACGCCTGCAGCCTCCGGTCCGCCAGAAACGAGCGGCCCGAATCCAGCAGACCCATCGCGGCTTTCACGCGCAGGATGCGCAGCACAGCGTCGTCAATTCGCGATTGAGGAACCGTGCCATCCTTGACCAATTCCTTGAGCGTTTCGAAGAACCGGGCATAGTGCTCCGGCGTCATCACCATGTCCATTCCGGCGTTGACGGATTCGGCTACCTGATGCCGGTAATCGCCCGGCAATTCGTCGATGGCGTTGTAATCGGAAATCAGGAATCCCTGAAATCCCATTTCCTCTTTCAGGATTCCCGTCAACAGACGGTGGTTGCCGGAATCCTTGATTCCATTCCAACTGCTGTAGGACGGCATGATGGAGGCGACTCCGGCGCGAATGGCGCTGGCGTACCCGGGCAGGTGGACGCGTTTTAGAACCGCTTCATCGGAGCGGAGGTCTCCATGGTCGAGCGGAACCCGCACGCCATTGCGATACGCCGTTCCCGTCCCCCATTCCGTGCCTCCGTCGCCGGCGAAATGCTTGGCGCAGGCGAGCACCGCCAGCGGATTATCCAATCCGCCTTGCTGCAGCCCGCGCACCGCCGCTCCTCCCAGTTCTTTCACGATCTCCGGCGATTCACTGAAACCTTCGTAGGTGCGCCCCCAGCGAATGTCCCTTGGCGCCGCGACACACGGCGCAAAGGCCCAGTTGATGCCGGTGGCGCGGACTTCCAACGCCGTAATCTTCCCGATGCGCTCCACTAACGCGGCGTCGCGGGTGCAGCCCAAGCCGATGTTGTGGGGAAATATGGTCGCGCCGACAACGTTATTGTTTCCGTGAACGGCGTCGATTCCGTAGAGCAGCGGAATGCGCAGGCGGGTCTTCAGAGCCCGCGACTGGAAACGATCGTAGAGCGTGGTCCAGGATTGGAGATCGTTGCCGGAGGCCGGATCTGAATCGCCCCCGCTCAGCACCGACCCCAGGTGATACTTCTCGACGTCATCGATGTCCTTGATGAACATTTGATCGCCCTGCGTCATCTGGCCGATTTTTTCATCGAGCGTCATGCGGGCAAGCAAGGCCCTGGCCTGCCGGTCGTAATGTGACAGCGGAACTGGGAGCGCGCTCCTCTTTTGGGGCACGGCGGGAAGCGCAGCACAGAGAACCACGCCTCCGAGCAGAATGGATCGGAACCCGGTCATGGCCTTTTACTTTATCGTGGTTTACGGTTTGCGCCCGAAGATGACGTAGTCCATCCCGCCAAAGAATTTGTCCCGGAAGGCATCCGGCAGCAAAGCAACTTCGGGGATTGTTTCCACCGCTGGCGAAAGACGCTCCACTTCTATCGCCGTAAATCCCACCTCTTCGAGGTAGAACGCCATCAGCGCCGGGGGCACGGGATGGCGGTGAGTGGGATCTATGTAGAAGTGCGTCGCGAAAATCGCCAGGCACTCGGGATTCGGCGTTTCGATGGCGATGATGCCGCCGCGCCGCAGTTTTACGAACGCGGCTTGGATCATTTCCGGAACGCGCGGACGAGGCAGATGTTCCACCACCTGCATGCAGGCAAGCGCGCCGAGAGATTCGGCTGGCAGCCCGTTCAGATGCTCGAAGAGGTCGGCCTGCTCCACGGAGAGGCCGCGGGCGCGGCAGATGGCGGCCAGTTCGGCGCTAAGCTCAATCCCGCGCGCCGGGATTCCGGCATGCTTCAGGGTTTCGAGCAATTCGCCGCGGCCGCAGCCGATATCCAGGACGTCCGTGCAGGCCGCGAAGCGCTGAGCGTAGATGGCTTGCTGCCTCCGTACATAGTCGTCCGATCCGCGGAAGCGATCGGAAAAACGAAGCCAATCGACATGGCTCCAATCGGGAGCAGACGGGGGAGGGGCGCTCGAAGCAGCGGCCGCCGGGGTGCTCACCGCAGCGGGAGGCGGCTGCATGGATACCCTCTGCCGCAACACGCGCAGCTCGGCATGAATGACGGCATCCAGGTCCGCGCGCACCTGCGCGAGATCCTTCCAAAGCTTCTGCTGAATTTCGACTGCCGTCCTGCCGAGCTCATTTTGAAATCCCTCATGCTGAGACTTCACCAACTCGCGGAACAGGGCGTCGCGCTCGTTCATGCCCGCCTCCAGAATTCCGACGCGATGCTGGAAGGCGGTTTGAATCTCGGACAGGTTGCGAAGGTAGGTTATCTCCTTTGCCGCTATCTGTTCCTCCCAACCCCTGCGCCATTCGGAGAGCTGGGTTTGAAGGTCCATTTCGCCGGCCGCGCCGACCCGGACGAGAGCGCGGTTCGTTTCAGCAAGCGCATCGAAGGTCGCCTGCACGCAGCGCATTACCGCGCGGTTGAACTCGACCTGTTCGCGAACATGCCAGTCCAGGGCGCGCGACACTAGCCGTTTTACTGATTGGACGAGGGAATTCATCCACCCGCCGGGCCTGGGGTTCACCGTCCCGATGGCGGCGACCTTACCTTCGGCGGCATCCCGGGCATGCAGCAGCGGGGACAAATCGGGAAGAAACGCGCCGGACGGCGTTTGGCCGTTCGGATAGCGGGCGCGCACACGCGTCCGGATTTCTTCGACCATCGCCGTTAACTGGTCAGCGTTTGGATCCATTCTTCCGATTCCAGGAGGCAGTGATTTTCGAGTAGATGCCACCGCGCGGAGTGAACTCCCCGATCACCGTCGCCGATACGGGACGGCAGGCCTTCACCACATCCCGCAGAAAGCGATTAACGGCATTTTCCTGAAAAATGCCGAGATTGCGATACGCGATCGTATACATCTTCAGTGATTTCAGCTCCAGGCAATCCTTGTCCGGCACGTAGCGAAGAGTGATTTCGCCATGATCGGGCAGACCCGTTTTCGGGCAGACGGAGGTAAACTCCGGCATTATGATCTCAATCTCGTAGCCCTGCCGGTACTGGTTCGGCCACGTTTCGATCTCCGGCAGCTCGGCGCTTACGCCGGCGGCGGCGTGCTCATCGGTATAACCTCGCGGCTTCTTCATTGCGGAATCTCCTTGGCGGGCACTTCGAGATGCCGCGCTAACTGATCGAGAAACAGACCGACATCGGTGACGACGCCAATCGCCTGCCCGGTGCCCCGGTCGCTAACCTTGGTGGCAACGGCGGGGTTGATGTCCACGCAAACAATTTTCACCCAGCTAGGCAGCATATTGCCTACCGCGATGGAGTGTAGCATGGAGCCGAGGCAGAGAACCAAGCCGGCCCCCTTGAGTTGCCGGGCATAAGCGTCTTGAGCCGCATTCATATCGGTGATGGTATCGGGGAGAGGACCGTCGTCGCGAAGACTTCCCGCGAGCACAAACGGAACCCCGGCCTTCACGCATTCGTATAGCACACCCCGAGTGAGCCGTCCGCTCTCAACCGCGCCACGTATGCTGCCGGCGTGGAAAATCGCGTTGATGGCGCGCATATGATTGCGATGCCCGTGCTCCTCCTGCCGCCCATCGCTTTGGCGAACGCCAAGGGACGTGCCGAGCAGCGCCGCTTCGATATCGTGAACTCCCAGGGCATTGCCCGCGAGCAAGGCGTCCACATAGCCTTCGCGGATCAACTGGGACAACGCGGCGGCGCCACCGGTATGAACCACCACCGGACCGCCCACCACCACGATTCTCTGACCGGCCTCGCGAGCCTGACGGATCAAAGCGGTGGTCTGCCGTACCGCGGTTTCCACCTGGCGCTCCGACGAGATCCCGTTGCTCATGAAAGCGAACGAAAGTCGATCCCGCTCCTTCGATTCCGGGGCCACCCGGATGCCCCGCATGCCCACCACCACACGGTCGCCCGCGCGCAAATCGCGCAGGCGGCGGCAATGCGCTTCCCCGTCCTTCACCACCACCAGGGCGTCCATCCTCTGGTCCTGAACCTCCAGCCAGTGCTGCCGGTGACGCACCAGCGTGCGGTGATTGGTGGTGGAATAAAAATCCTCCGGGGCGCAACAGTCGCGTTCCACCGTCCGGAGTTCCGCGTCGCCCGAATCGGCCGGCGTACAACCCAACCCGATCAACTGCGAGAGCAGTTGATCCATCAATTCCGCGGTCGGTGTCTCCACCTTCAGACGCAAATAGGATTGCTCACTATTGGTGCGCCCAATGCGAAAATCGTCTACTTCAAATTTGCCCTGACACTCAACCACCGTGTCGAAAATCTGTTCGAGAACATGCGAATCGACAAGATGTCCTTCGGCCTCCACGACTTCTTGTATCTTCATTGACTGACTCCAGAATAGCCGCTCCATGAGGGTGGAAAAAACGCGGGGACCGCCTCCGCGGCCCCGGTTTTCCAACATCCACACCAACCCGCGGGGACTGCTAGGCGCGAGTCAAAAAGATCGGCAGGCCCGATTTATTGGCGTAGTTGGGACGATAACGCTCGGTGTTGTACATATTCTCGATGTCCACTTTCCGCGGTCCGAGCTTGGGGTCCGGAATGGGGACCATGTCGTACTTCCCGTCCACAATGGCAGCCATCAGGCCGTGGCGGTTTTCGAGAACGCAATCGAGGGCCATGGTGCCGAAGGTGGACGCTACCAGTTTGTCCACAAAATCCGGAGCGCCGCTCCGCAGATCGTAGGTGAGGTCGCTGACAACAGTCTCTTCTTTGGTGCGCGCCTGAACTTCCTCGGCGAGCGCTTCGGCGATGTTGTATTTTTTGCGGTGCCCGTAGCCATCCGGCTCTCCGAATTCGCGCTGAACATACCCCTCCCATTGCGCGCCTTCAGATAGCACCAGCAGGCAATAGTTGCTGGGGTTATGGCGCTTGTCGGCCACGAGCAATTCGACCAGCTTCTCCAGGTCCACCTTGAACTCGGGAATTGCGCAGCGGATATTGGTGACGTAGGCGGTATATAAGGCCGTGTAACCGGCATCGCGGCCGAAGACGCGGAAAAGGCCGACGCGCTCATGGGAGCCTATGGTTGTGCGCTGGCGATTGATGGCATCCGTGGCACGGTTGATGGCGGTGGAGAAGCCGATGCAATATTCGGTGTTGCGGACATCGTTGTCCATTGTCTTGGGCACGGCGGCCACCGGAACGCCCAGCTTGTCCAAATGGGCAGCATAGCTGAGAGTGTCATCGCCGCCGATGGCGATCAAAAAGTCGATGCCGAGACGCTCGATGTTCTTTACGACCTGCGAGCTAAGGTCCATGGTCTCGGAGGAGACGCCCTTCTTGACGCTGATCGCCTTGGGGAAATCCACTCCGGCCAGAAAGTCCGGCGCGGCCTTCATGCGAAGCGGATTGGTGCGGCTGCTGTGGAGAAACGTCCCGCCCGTGCGGTCCACGGTGCGCGTGTTGTCGCGGTTGAGCGGGAGCACGTAGCGGCTCTTGCTGGCCGGGTCGTCCAGGTTGACGTGCGTCAATCCTTCCCATCCGCGGCGGATGCCGATAACCTCGCGGTCGTTCTCGGTGGCGCGGTAGGTGACTTCTTTGATCACTGAATTGAGTCCGGGGACATCTCCGCCCCCAGTCAATATGCCGATGCGTTTGTTCATATTAAGGGTCCCGATTTGAGGCTGGGAATTCCTATTGTAGCGGGATCAGCGTGATGCCACAGCGCCCGGTTTCGCCTTCGGGACGAACGTTTCGAGATCGAACGACGCGCGAGTAATGGCACGAACCTCAGACAGGCCGGACACGACGCCCGCGCCCAGCGCCTGGACCAAAATATTTCCCGCGGCGGTAGCCTCGGTAGGCCCGGCGACGACGGTTTTGCCGGAAAAGTCGGCCGTGAGCTGGTTCAGCAGACGATTGCGCGAGCCTCCGCCAACGATATGCACGACGTCGATGGGCCGGCCCAGAAGACTCTCCAGGCGGTGCAGCACCCGGGTGTATGACTCGGCGAGACTTTCGAGGATCAGACGGCAAAACGCTCCTGGATCTTCCGGCGCACGTTCTCCGCGCTCGCGGCAATGACCGGCAATCTGCTCGGGCATATTCCCGGGCGACAGGAATTCGTCCGGATCAATGCGCAGACGGGAAGGTGGAGCGGCCTCCGCCATGGCCGCCAGATCGGCATAAGAATACTCCTTCCCTTCGAGAGCCCATGCCCGCCGGCATTCCTGCAACAGCCAAAGTCCGGCGATGTTTTTTAGCAGACGGACCTTTCCATCCGCGCCCATTTCATTGGTGAAGTTCAACTCCAGAGCGCGATCGTTCACGATAGGCGCGTCGATTTCGGCGCCGAGCAGAGACCAGGTGCCGGAGCTTATGTAGCACCAGCCCTTGTCTCCGGAAACGGGCACGGCGGCGACGGCTGAAGCGGTGTCGTGGCAGGCGGTGGCGTAGACCGGAACCGGAGCGTCAAAACCGCTGGTTTCCGCGATTTCGGGCAACAGGTTCCCAATACGGGTTCCGGGCGCGACAATTTCCGGAAGAATGGACGTGGGAAGACCAAGGCGATCGAAGAGCGTTGTGGCCCAGGTTCTGGTGCGCGGATTGTAGAACTGCGACGTGCTGGCGATTGTCTGCTCGGCGCGCGGCACTCCGGTGAGCCAGTAATTCAGAAGGTCGGGAATGAATAAAAGCCGGGTGGCGGAGGCGAGCGCGGGCGATGCCGCCAGTTTCATGGCATACAACTGATAGAGCGAATTGATCGCCATCAATTGCACGCCCGTCTCGGCGAAGATTTCCTCGCGCGGAATTACGGCGAAGGTTTTCTCCAGCATGCCGGCATTGCGGGCATCCCGATAATGCCGGGGATTGTCGACAAGTGCGCCATCCGAGCCCAGAAGCGCGAAATCGACACCCCAGGTATCAATGCCGATCCCCTGAAGGCGAACGCCGCGGCGGCGCCCGCAGATTTCAAGAGAACGGCGGATTTCGTAGAAAAGCCGGAGAGTGTCCCAATAGAGGCCCGTGGGAAGCCGCACGGCGGTATTCGGGAAACGGTGCAATTCTTCGAGCGAAAGCTTCCCATTTTCCAAAGTGCCCAGCATTGCCCGGCCGCTCTCGGCGCCCAGATCAATTGCAAGAAACTGATTCACGGTCATAGATCCAGTCCAATGACCAGCTTACCCACGCCGTCGCGATATTCGGCAACTGTTTCGAAGGCTTCGGGCGTTTTTGAAAGCGGCAGCGCGTGCGTAATGAGCGTATCTTTAACGGCGCCGGACGCGAGCATGTCAATGGCCGGACGGGAGCGATGATTGGAGCGCTTCAGCGTCTGGATGCGAAGCTCCTTCGCCATGGCGGCGTGCAAGTCTACCCCAAAGCCTGTCTCCGAGGGGATTCCGACCAGTACAACGGTGCCGGAAGGGCGCGCGATGGCAAGCGACATGTTGATGGTCTGCGGCATTCCCGCCGCATCGATTACGACATCGACGCCGCGGCCGCGAGTCAGGTCGCGCACGGCATCCGGAAACGAGTTCACGTCAACGGCGCACGACGCGCCCATCTCACGGGCTAGCGCGAGGCGGTGGGGGACCCGGTCGGCGACGATCACCTGGGAAGCGCCGGACGCACGCGCCACGGCCGCCGCCAGCATTCCGATGGGGCCGGCTCCAAGAACAGCGACCGTATCGGGCGTTCGAATTTCGATCAGTTCCAGCATGTGCATGATAACGGCGAGCGGCTCGATCAGAGTTGCCTGCCGGTAGCTGAATTCCTTGGGGAAGTGTGTGGCGTTATGCTGGGGGACGACTGCGAATTCACGGAAGAAACCGAACGTCCGCGGCGAGCCCATGAACGTTGAATTGAGGCAGTTGTTGTGGCGGCCGACCAGACAGAACTCGCAGTGACCGCAACTGAGCGTTGGCTCAATGGCGACGCGGTCGCCGGACTGAAAGGCGGTGACCCCCGGACCTGCGCCCACCACTTCCCCGGCCGGTTCGTGTCCCAACACCATGGGATAGGCGGCCTGCATTGCACCGATATGGCCTTCGAGATACCAGTGGAGGTCGCTACCACAAACCCCTACCGAATGCAGTTTCACGAGGATTTCGCCCGGACCGGGATCGTGGGGAAATTCGATTTCGCGCTCTTCAAGCGTACGCGGTGCTACGAGTTGAATCGATCGCATGGTGCTGGGTGAGTAGTATACAAGAACGTCGCCCGCCGCCGTTCGGGCCGCCGGGAGGTTGGAGCGAATGACCGTCCGCCGAGCGCGTTGCGGTTAGAATTTAGGACAAATGACCCCGTTTCGAATTGCGCTGGCCAATATGCCGTATCCGGTGAATCGGGACGAGTCCGTTGCGCTGGCCGAGGAGGCGATCCACGACGCGGGGCGGGAAGGCACTGGTATTATCTGCTTTCCGGAGTGTTTCATTCCCGGCTACCGGACCGCGGGTCGAACGTCTGCGCCGCCCGATCCGGTGTTCCTGGAGCGCGCCTGGAGCAGGGTCGGAGCGGCGGCCGCTAAGGCCGAGCTTTCGGTCATTCTGGGGACGGAGCGAGTTCATGAGGGGACGCTTCTGATTACGGCCCTGGTCTTCCACCGCGATGGAACGCGCGCGGGATGGCAGGACAAAGTCCAGCTTGACCCCTCGGAAGAGAGCCTCTACTCAGCCGGTTCGGGGCGGCGCGTTTTTTCCCGCGGGCCGCTTACCTTTGGCATTTCCATCTGCCACGAAGGATGGCGCTATCCGGAGACCGTCCGGTGGGCGGCGCGCAGAGGAGCGCATATCGTGTTCCATCCCCACTTTCATGAAGCCGCGCCCGGGGGCTATGAGCCGAAGAGCTTCGCCGATCCAGCGAATTCTTTTCACGAAAAAGCAATCTTGTGCCGCGCGGCGGAAAACACCTGCTATTTCGCGTCGGTGAACTGCGCGAGCGCGGGCTCGCCTACAACGTCGGCGGTGGCGCGCCCCGATGGTACGCTGCTTTGCTCTCAGCCCTACGGAAAGGCTGGCATACTGTTTGCCGTCATTGACATTGAAGAAGCCACCGGATTGCTGGCAAAACGCTATCGCCAGTCAGCGAACGCGACTGCGCGTTGACCGATGTGGTGACGTCTATGAGTGAGAGTTGCTTAGCGCTTCGCGGCAACCGCCAGGTGACGGTGGATGGAAGCGGCCGCTTGGCGGCCTTCGGCGATAGCCCAGACGACCAGCGATTGCCCGCGCCGCATGTCGCCGGCGGCGAATACACCCGGGACGGAGGTCTGATAATCCTTACCTGTCTTGACGTTGCCGCGGGCGTCTAGTTCGACGCCCATCTGCTCGACGAGTCCTTTTTTCTCCGGCCCGGTGAAGCCCATTGCCAGCAGAACGAGATCGGCGTCGATCGAGAAGGCGCTGCCCGGAACCGGCTCGAACTTGGGCGCGGGACCCACCTGCACGGCGTGAAGTTTGCGGACCCGGCCGTTTTCACCTTCGAAGTGCGTGGTGGCAATGCTCCACTCCCGCATGCCGCCTTCCTCATGCGCGCTTTCGACCCGGAGCTTGAGAGGCCAGAGGGGCCAAGGCGTCAGAGGCGAGCGTTCGCCGGGAGGCGTCGGCATAATTTCCCACTGGCGCACCGAGGCCGGCTTTTGGCGATGTGCGGTGCCAAGGCAATCGGCGCCGGTGTCGCCGCCGCCAATGATGACCACATTTTTCCCGGTCGCCAGGATCTGTCCGGGAACCGTTTCGCCCGCGCTCACACGGTTGGCTTGGGGGAGGTAATCCATGGCAAAGTGAATGCCGTCCAGTTCCCTGCCCGGCACGTTCAGGTCCCGGGGATGCTCGGCGCCGCCGGTCAAAAGAACGGCATCGAAAGCGCGCCTTAATTCTTGCGCGGAAATATTCACGCCCGCGTGGACGCCGCAGCGAAACTCGACTCCCTCCGCCCGCATTTGATCGAGACGGCGATCGACAACCCACTTTTCCAGCTTGAATTCCGGGATTCCATAGCGAAGGAGACCGCCGGGACGGTCGGCTTTCTCAAAGACGGTGACGCTGTGCCCGGCGCGCGCGAGCTGCTGCGCGGCTGCCAGGCCGGCGGGTCCGGAACCGATAATGGCGATGCGCCGGCCAGTGTGCTCGCGAGGGGTTTCGGGAGTGATCCAACCCTCCTGGAAGGCGTGCTCAATGATGCTTTTTTCAATGAGCTTAATAGTAACCGGCGGCTCGCTGATGCCGAGCACGCACGCCGCCTCGCAGGGAGCGGGGCAGATGCGTCCGGTGAATTCGGGGAAATTATTGGTGGAATGCAGGACGCGGATGGCTTCGTGCCAGCGGCCGCGATAGACCAGATCGTTCCAATCGGGAATGATGTTGTTTACGGGGCAGCCCGTGTGACAGAAGGGTACGCCGCAATCCATACAGCGCGCGCCTTGTGTGCGGACTTTGTCCTCCGGGAACTCCTGGTAGACCTCAAACCAATCGTTAATGCGCTGAGGAACGGGACGCCGCTGGGGCGTCTCCCGCGCATACTCCATGAACCCGGTCAGCTTACCCACGGGCGGCCTCCTGTTTCATTTCCCCTGCCGCCGCCACGCGGGCATTCACGATAGCCGGATGCGGAGACGCCTGTTTTAACGGAACACCCAGCACCCGCTTAAATTCATGAGGAAACACTTTCACAAAACGCGGCAGCATTTCCCCCCAATTGTCCAAAATCCAGCGCGCCCTGGGACTGTCGGTATATTCCGCGTGGCGCGAGATGAGCGTGCGCAGCGCCTGCACATCGTCCTGCTCGGTGACCTCTTCGAGATCGACCCCGGCGCGGTTGCAGCCAACGGAACGGAACGCGCCGCTCTCGTCGAGCACGAACGCGATGCCTCCGGTCATGCCCGCCGCAAAATTCCGGCCGGTCCGGCCAAGGCAGACCACAAGTCCCTTGGTCATGTACTCGCAGCCATGATCGCCCACGCCTTCGATGACGGCATTAGCTCCCGAATTCCGGACTGCGAAACGCTCTCCGGCGACGCCATTGAAAAACGCCTCGCCGCTGGTGGCGCCATAGAGGGCCGTGTTGCCGATGAGAATGTTTTCCTCCGGCAGGAAATTCGAAGTCTTCGGCGGGTAGACGATCAGACGCCCGCCGGAGAGGCCCTTGCCGATGTAATCGTTGGCATCGCCTTCGAGCGCCAGGGTTACGCCCTTGGCGAGAAACGCTCCGAAGCTCTGTCCCGCGGAGCCGGAAAATTCAAAACGAATGGTGTCTTCCGGCAGCCCGTTTGAGCCGTGCCGGCGGGCGACCTCTCCGCTGAGCATCGCGCCCACGGTTCGATGGACGTTACGGATGGGAAGCTTGAACTCGACCGGCGATCCACTCTCGATCGATTCGCGGGCGTGGTCGATCAGCTTGTAATCGAGCGCCTGGTCGAGACCGTGATCCTGGGCGATGGTGCAGCGGCGTCCGACACGGCCGGGAACCTGCGGATTGTGCAGGATGGTGGAGAAATCGAGCCCTTTCGCCTTCCAGTGGTCGATGGCGTGGCGCATCTCGATCATGTCGACGCGTCCAACCAGTTCATCGAGCTTCCGGAAGCCCATGGACGCCATGATGGCTCGCACCTCTTCGGCGATGTAGAAGAAGAAATTGATGACGTGTTCGGGCTGGCCCTGGAACTTGGCGCGCAGGAGAGGGTCTTGCGTCGCCACACCCACCGGGCATGTGTTCAGATGGCATTTGCGCATCATGATGCAGCCCATCGAGATCAGGGGAGCGGTGGAGAAGCCGAACTCTTCGGCGCCAAGCAGGGCGGCAATGACAACGTCCCTGCCGGTTTGCAGCTTTCCGTCGGTCTGCACGCGGATGCGGCTGCGCAGGTCGTTCAGCACGAGAACCTGCTGGGTTTCGGCCAGCCCAAGCTCCCAGGGGATGCCGGCATGCTGGATGGAAGTGAGCGGCGAAGCGCCGGTGCCTCCGTCGTAGCCGCTGATCAGGACAACGTCGGCATGCGCTTTGGCGACGCCGGCGGCGACCGTGCCAACCCCCACCTCGGCCACCAGCTTGACGGAGATCCGCGCAGCCGGATTTACATTCTTCAAATCGTAGATCAACTGCGCGAGATCTTCGATGGAATAAATGTCGTGGTGCGGCGGCGGCGAAATCAGAGGGACGCCGGGAATAGAGTGCCGCACGCGGGCGATCTCCTCATTCACCTTATGCCCGGGTAACTGGCCGCCCTCGCCGGGCTTGGCGCCTTGGGCGATCTTGATTTGCAACTCGTCGCAATTCACCAGGTAGTTGGTGGTGACGCCGAAGCGGCCGGAGGCGACCTGCTTGATGGCGCTGCGGCGCCAATCACCATTGTCGTCGCGCCGGAAACGCGCTTCGTCTTCCCCTCCCTCTCCGGTGTTGGAACGTCCGCCGATGCGGTTCATCGCGATCGCGAGCGTCTCGTGCGCTTCCTTGCTGATTGAGCCGAAAGACATGGCTCCGGTGGCGAATCGCCGGACAATTTCTTTCGCCGGTTCGACTTCGTCAATGGGGATTGGCGCGGGCAGAGTCTTCAATTTCATCAAGCCGCGCAAAGTGCAGAGCCGTTCGCTCTGGTCGTTGATGAGCGACGTGTATTCCTGGAAGGTGGAAAAACTCGATTGCCGCACGGCGTGCTGGAGCTTGCTGACCGTAAGCGGGTTATAGAGATGGTACTCGCCGTTTACGCGGTAATGATAGCTGCCGCCGGAGTCGAGTTCGGTGTGAGATTCATCGAGAGGCTGCCGCGAGAATTCGTGCCGCATCTGGGCTTCGCGCGCGATCACTCCCAGGCCGACGCCGCCAATGCGCGAGGAAGTGCCGGTGAAGTAGCGGTCGACGAGCGGACGGCTGAGGCCGATCGCTTCGAACACCTGCGCGCCCCGATAGCTTTGCAGCGTGGAGATGCCCATTTTCGAGAACACTTTGAGAAGCCCCTTATTTATTGCTTTCTTGTAGTTTTTCAGGGCTTTTTCGAAGGTGGTGTCCGGCAGATGGCCGCGAAGCGCCTCATCCTCCAGAGTCTCGATGGCCAGATATGGGTTGACGGCGCTCGCGCCGTAGCCGATGAGCAGACAAAAATGCATCACCTCGCGCGGCTCGCCGGATTCGATGATCAGAGCGACCTGGGTACGCGAGCCTTCGCGGACCAGATGATGATGAATGGCGGAGAGCGCGAGCAGGCTGGGAATGGGAGCGTATTCCTGGTCGGTGCCGCGGTCAGACAGGATCAAGACGGTGTAGCCGGATTTGATGGAGAGGGAAGCCTTGCGGCACAGCCCTTCCAGGGCGCGCTCCAGTTCTTCCTCGCCGCCGTCGGCGCGGAACAACATGGAAAGGGTGGTGGCGAGAAAATCGCCCTGCGAGACGCGGCGCAGCTTTTCGAGATCCCGGTTGGTCAGGATGGGATGCGGCAGCTTCATCGTGTGGCAGTGCTGCGGCGTCTCCGCCAGGATATTGCGCTCGGTGCCGATGTAGCTGGTGAGCGACATGACCAGCTCTTCGCGAATCGGGTCGATCGCCGGATTGGTGACCTGCGCGAACATCTGCTTGAAGTAATGGAACAGCAACTGGGGGCGGTCGGAAAGGCAGGCCAGC
Source organism: Bryobacteraceae bacterium (assembly GCA_035545735.1). Taxonomy (GTDB): domain Bacteria; phylum Acidobacteriota; class Terriglobia; order Bryobacterales; family Bryobacteraceae; genus JAJYKC01. The sequence goes on from DASZXS010000061.1 coordinate 105,939, forward strand.
GGCGTATCCGTTCCCATCGAACCCACGGGCTCCTGCCCGCCGGTCGCCATGGGGGTCAGCAGAGTTCTCAGATCTTCGTCGGTGTAGCCGAACATACGCTGCCGGGCGATGATCGAATCGCGATCCGACTCATAGACGCGAGGCGGCTCGGGAAGATGGTCGAGCGTGATCTGATTTTCCTTCAGCCAGTCCCCGTACGGCTGCCGGGCGGCAAGGGAGGCCTTGATCTCCTCGTCGGGTATGATGCGCTTCTCCACGGTGTCGACGAGTAGCATTCGCCCGGGCTGCAGGCGCCCCTTGAACCGGACGTCCTCGGGCTTGATGGGAAGCACGCCGGTCTCGGACGCCATGATCAGCACGTCGTCCTTGGTGACGAGGTAGCGCGCCGGGCGCAGGCCGTTGCGGTCCAGAGTGGCGCCGATGACGCGGCCGTCGGTAAAAGCCACGGCGGCAGGTCCGTCCCAGGGCTCCATCAACGACGCATGATACTCGTAGAACGCCTTCTTCGCCGGATCCATGTTCTCGTCGGCGTCCCAGGCCTCGGGAATCAACATGGCCATCACGTGCGGCAGGCTGCGGCCGGATAACGTGAGAAGTTCCACGGCATTGTCGAGCGCCGCCGAATCCGAGCCGCCGGGCTGGATGATCGGCATCAGCTTCTTTATGTCGTCGCCGAAAAGGGGCGAGCTCAGCACGCTTTCCCGCGCCGCCATCCAGTTGACGTTACCCCGGACAGTGTTGATTTCACCGTTGTGGCAGATGTAGCGGTAAGGATGGGCGAGAGGCCAGGTGGGAAAGGTGTTGGTGGAAAAACGCTGGTGGACCAGACAGAGAGCGCTGGTGGTATCGGGATCCAGAAGTTCGTTATAAAACGAGCCCATCTGTCCCGCCAGCAGGAGTCCTTTATAGACCACCACCCTCGAAGAAAGGGATGGGACGTAGAAGAAGCCCTTCTCCCGCAGATCGCTCGCGGCGACTTCCGCCTCAACACGCTTGCGGATGACGAACAGCTTGCGCTCCAGAGCGTCCTGCGTCATTCCGGACGCACCGCGAATGAAGAGCTGTTCAATATAGGGCTGGGAAGCGCGCGCCACCCGGCCGATGGCGTTGACATCAACCGGCGTGTCGCGCCAGCCAAGGACGGTGAGGCCCTCCTCGCGGACGACGCGTTCAATGATGCCTTCGCAGATCAGGCGTTGCGACGGCTCGACGGGGAGGAAAATCAGCCCTAAGCCGTATTCGCCTGGAGGCGGTAGTGTGAAACCGAGGGAGGCGCATTCGCGCGAGAAAAACTTATGCGGGATCTGAATCAGAATGCCCGCGCCGTCTCCTGTCTCCGGATCACAACCGCATGCACCGCGATGGGTAAGGTTGACGAGAATCTGCAGGCCCTTCGCAACAATGTCATGCGACGGCTCACCTGCGATGTTTACGACGAAGCCGACGCCACAGGCATCATGCTCGTTCCCGGGGTTGTATAGACCTTGCTCATCGGGGAGTTTATTGGAATACACTAGCGCTCTCCGTTTCTCTACCTGGAATATTATGCAGTATAACAATGGACGCACTATTATTCAAATGAAATATATCATTGACATAAAATCGGAAACTCTTATACTATAGAAATACCTGTGTCCTTCGAGAATCTACGGCTTTTCAAAGATATAGCGCAGACCCGGAGCGTGAGCCGTGGCGCGGCAATGAATCGTATCAGCCAGTCCGCCGCGAGCCAGCGGCTGCAGGAACTGGAGGCCGAACTCGGCATCGTGCTGCTGGACCGGTCCAGCCGCCCGTTGGAAATTACCGATGCCGGACGCCTGTACCTGGACCTCTGCCGGGACGTTTTGCGGCGTAACGAAGAGTTCGAAGCCGAGATCGACAGGCTGAAAACCGAGGTCGAAGGGACGGTCCGGGTGGCGTCAATTTATTCGGTGGGTCTATCGGAGATGGATCACCTGGAGCGTGAATTCTCGCGGCGGTATCCCAAGGCGGCGCTCGACGTTCAGTACTTGCGTCCGGAGCGTGTCGAGCAAGCGGTAATTTCGGGCGATGCCGAACTGGGATTGATGAGCTACGCGGAGGCTTCGCGGGAGATGGCGGCGATTCCCTGGCGTCTCGAAGAGATGGTGCTGGCCGCCGCGCCGGGACATCCGCTGGCTTCCCGTTCCGAAGTTGCTCTGGAAGAATTGAACGGCCTCGATTTCGTGAGCTTCGATGAAGACCTGCCCATCCGCCGCGAGGTGGACCGCTTCCTGCACGAGCGGCGCATTCATGTGCACGTGGTCCTGCATTTCGATAATCTTCAGATGATGAAGGAAGCCGTGGCGCACGGCGCGGGCGTAAGCATTCTCCCGGCGCGTATTCTCACTCAGGAGGTTCAACAGGGACGTCTGGTTCCGGTGCCCCTCTCCGGAAAAGAGCTGTATCGCCCGCTATTTATCGTGCACCGGAAAAAGAAGCGCTTCGCGCGGGCGGCGGCAGCGTTCCTGGACCTTTTGCGGGAACAGCCGGTGGAGAGCGAGGCGGCGCTCGCTTTACATTAAAAGTAGAAATTGAACGGTTTCGAGATACAATGGGTCTGCACGATCTTTTGAGATGAGAGATTACCTGGCGCTGACGAAGCCGCGGATCACCTGGCTCATTTTGATGAGCACGGGCATCGGCTACTTTTTCGGTGTTCAGGGCGCGTGGAACTGGATGGGTTTGTTCCACACGATTCTCGGCACGGCCCTGATCTGCTCGGGGACGGCGGCGCTCAACCAGTGGTACGAGCGGGACTCCGACGCGAAGATGCACCGCACCCAGTGGCGTCCGCTTCCCTCCGGCAAAATGACGCCCGCGAACGCTTTCATTTTTGCGGTGATCATCTCGCTGGCGGGATTTACGGAGCTAACGTTTGGCGTCAACCTGCTCACCGGGCTTCTCGGCCTGTATACCCTGCTGAGCTATCTGCTCATCTACACTCCTCTCAAGCGGCGCACTCCGCATTCGACAACGATTGGGGCGATCCCCGGAGCGCTGCCGACTCTCATCGGTTTCGCGGCGGCGAGAGGGGCGATCACGGCGGAGGCCTGGATCCTGTTTCTGATCCTTTTCCTGTGGCAGTTTCCGCATTTCTACGCCATCGCGTGGATGTACCGCGAGGATTACCAGCGAGCGGGAATCCGGATGCTGCCGGTGCTGGACCGGGACGGAGAAGCGACCGCGTGGCACATTATGCTTTTCCTCGTCGCACTGGTGCCGGTGAGCTTGCTGCCGAAGTTCTTCGCAATGACTGGTAACTGGTATGCGGGCGGGGCGCTGATCCTGGGGGCCGTGTTTATCTATACCGGCATCCGGATCACGCAGGATTGCACCCGGCAGCGCGCGCGGCAAGTACTGCTCGCTTCGGTAATCTACCTGCCCGTGCTTTACGGTCTGATGCTGCTGGACCGGGCATGAACCGGCTGGTGCTATTTCCTGTCTCGTTTCTCATCGCGCTCTCCCTCGGAGGATGCCGGCCGCCAGCGCCGCTGCCGTCCTATGGCGAGGTGACGCGCTTCGAGCTTACCGATCAGCAGGACCGGCCTTTCGATTCGAGCCAACTCAAAGGTCACGTGTGGGTCGCGGATTTCATCTACACGACGTGCGGCGCGGTTTGCCCCAGGTTGACCTCGCAGATGCGGCAAGTCCAGGATGCGCTTTTGGGTTCGAATGTGCGGCTGGTTTCCTTTACCGTCGATCCGGCTCACGATACGCCCGAACAGCTTGAGAAATACGCCCGCGCGCACGGGGCAAACGACAAGATGTGGCTCTTCCTGACGGGTCCGGTGAAGACGCTGCAGGAACTGGACCGGAACGCGTTCAAACTTGGCAACGTGGACGGGAGCCTGGAGCACAGCACACGCTTCGTTCTCATCGACGGGCACGCGCAGATTCGCGGATATTACGAAACCTCGGAAGCAGATGCGATTTCGCGGCTGATCAGCGACGCGAAACTGCTGCTGAACCGGCAGTCCTGATGAACATCCATTCCCTTCCCGCCGTCGATGCGATTTTGAACGCCACCGCCGCGCTGCTGCTGCTCCGCGGCTATTATCTGATCCGGCAAAAACGCATTCAGGAGCACCGGCTCACCATGACACTGGCGGTGCTGGTGTCGGCGGCGTTCCTGATTTGCTACCTGGTATATCACGCACAGGTCGGATCGGTGCACTATACCAGGACGGGGCCCGTTCGAGCCGTCTACTTCGCCATTCTAATCAGTCACACAGTGCTGGCCGCGGTGCTGCCGGTGCTGGTGTTCATCACGCTGCGCCGGGCGTGGCTCGAAAGATTCGCGCTCCATAAAAAAATTGCGCGATGGACCCTGGGTATCTGGCTCTATGTGAGCGTCACCGGCGTTACCGTGTATATGATGCTCTACCAGTTCTGACCATGGCGCAATCCTGGGACGTCACGCGCTACGAAGCACGGCACGATTATGTGTGGAAGTATGGGTCGCCGTTGATCGAACTGCTGTCTCCGCAGCCGAACGAGCTCATCCTGGATCTCGGGTGCGGGCCCGGGCAACTGACCTATGAAATCGCGCAGAAGGGCGCGCGCGTCGTGGGGCTGGATTCCGCTCCCGCGATGATCGCGCAGGCACGCATCAACTATCCCGGGATTTCCTTCGTGCTCGCGAGCGCCGCCGAGTACCGGAGCGAAGAAGCGTTTGACGCTGTGTTCTCAAACGCGGCGCTGCATTGGATGAAACCACCGGAACAGGTGGCGGAATCGATCGCTCGCGCCCTCAAGCCGGGTGGGCGGTTCGTGGCGGAGATGGGCGGACATGGCAACATCGGGAGCATTCTGGACGCTCTGCGATCGGCGCTTGGCGAGGATTACACCCGCCAGCGTAATCCGTGGTATTTCCCCTCGATCGGCGAATATGCGTCGGTCCTTGAAGCGCAGGGACTGGCGGTCGAAAACGCCGTGCTTTTCCCGCGTCCGACGCGGGTCGAAGGCGAGAACGGATTGCGCGACTGGCTCGACATGTTCGCGGGGGTATTTCTGGATGAACTGCCGGGAGCCACGCGTAGAGACGTCCTCGAAAAACTGGAGGCTCTGCTGCGCGGGCGGCTCCACTCCGGGGGCGCGTGGCACATCGACTACCACCGTCTGCGAATCACGGCCCGCAAACCCGCCTGATCGCTTATTCTGGTTACGTTGGAACGCAAGAATACGCTCCTCTACATTTTTGCCGGCCTGGTGACCCTTGGCGTGGCGGCCGCGGCCTACCTGCACTATTCCCCAGGGTCCAGCGGCGCGGCCCCGCTCACCCCTGAGGCAAAGGCTTATGTTCACAACCTGAAGATGGGCCCGGTGGAGATGAAGGCGACCGACAGCTACGTGAACCAGACGATCACGGAGATTGAGGGGACGATTACGAACGGCGGCGACCGGACCATCCGGTCAGTGGATATTTATTGTTACTTCTATGACGCGTACGGACAACTGGTGTTGCGCGAGCGGGCGTCGATCGTGAAGCCGGGGCGCCTCCCGTTCCAGCCCAGGGATACCCGGAACTATCGTTTGGCATTCGACAACATCCCGGCGAGCTGGAACAATCATATGCCCCAGCTTGTGATTGCGCAGATCCTATTCGAGTGACGCATGGCGCTGCTGCTCGTGATTGAAGACGATCCGGAGCAGCTTGCGCTGCGGCGGATGATGCTCGAAGTGGCCGGGCATGAGGTTTTAGAGGCCGACAGCGCACGCGCGGCAGCCGCACAGCTCGACCGGAGCCATCCGCAAGCGATCATTCTCGATCTAAGGCTCCCGCGCGAAGAAGATGGGATTGCACTGGCCGGGCCACTTGCTTCCCGCATACCGGTGATCGTGCTCACGGGCGCAAGCCTCTCGGCGGTGAAGGGACTACCCGTGTTCCGTGCGCTGCGGAAACCCTGCCCCGCGCCGGATTTACTGAAAGCGGTCGAGGATGCGGTGAGCGGAAATGGAAATCGCGGTTAAAGTAATTCCTAGGAGCTCGAAAAATGAGATCGCGGGTGAGCTTGCGGACGGCTCGCTGCGGGTGAGAGTAACCGCGGCGCCGGAAAAGGGCAAAGCGAATTTGGCTCTCCGGCGATTTCTTGCGGATCACTACGGAGTGCCGCTGAGTTCGGTACGCATTGTCGCGGGAGAAACATCTCCGCGCAAGCGCGTGCGGATCGAAGGAGTGAATGCCGGTGCCTGATACGGCTTTTTTAGCAGACGCGATCGCGCTCGAACACGACACCGGCGCCGAACACCCGGAGTGTCCGGCGCGATTCTATGCCGCACTGGAGGGACTGTCCGGTTTTTCGCGGACGGAAACCATCCCGCGCGCGGCCACCGAGGACGAACTGGCCGCTTGCCACACACGCGATTATCTCCGAACGGTGAAACGGGAAATTCTGGGGGGCGCCAGCGAGTTGAGCACGGGCGACACCCAGGTAAGTCCGCGATCGCTCGATGCCGCGCTGCGGGCTTCCGGCCTCGTGTTGAACGCGGTGGATCTGGTGGCGCAATCGAAGGCCCGCAATGCATTTTGCGTAGTGCGTCCTCCCGGCCACCATGCGACCGCGGATCGCGGCATGGGTTTCTGCATCTTTAATAACATCGCGGTTGCGGCGCGCTATGCCCAGCGCGAACACGGCGCCGCCCGCATTCTGGTTGCCGACTGGGATGTGCATCACGGCAACGGCACGCAGGATATCTTTTACTCGGACGGCTCGGTCCTGTTTTTCAGCACGCATCAGCACCCGTGGTATCCGGGAACGGGAATGCCGGACGAGTGCGGCGACGGTCGCGGAGAAGGGCTAACCATCAACCGCCCGTTTCCGGCGGGCACTGCGGGGCGCGCCATTCTCGATGCGTTTCGCTCCACGCTCGAGCCGGCCGCCGCGAGCTTCCGCCCCGAGATGATCTTTATCTCCGCCGGATTCGATTCGCGGCGGGATGACCCGCTGGGACGCTTTCTATTGCGCGACGAAGACTTCGCGGAATTGACTCGATTTCTGATGGAACTGGCGGATCGCTACTGCGGCGGACGCCTGGTTTCGGTGCTCGAAGGCGGATATAATCTCGCCGGGCTTACGGAGGCGGTACGCGCGCACGCCGGAGCGCTGGTGAGTTAGACCGCCCTCCGGAACGTCAGATTGATACGGCGCTCTCCCAACAACGGATGGACGCCGGGTTTTAGCGGTAGCACGCCGTGATAGCGCAAACGCGCCGCGCCGCCCCACACCACGACATCTCCATGAGTCAGTTCCACGCGCGCCGTTGGGTCCGAGCGCCGGAGGCCTCCAAACAAAAAGACGGCGGGGATTCCGAGCGAGACCGAAACGATGGGCTGCGAGAAATCGCGCTCGTCTTTGTCCTGATGGAGGGATAGCTTTGTGCCAGGCTCGTAGCAGTTGATCAAACAGGCATCCGGAGCATAACCGTCGAATCCGCCGGCGGCAGCCGCGCTCGCGGCGAGTTTTTCGAAGACCGCGGGCATCGGCGGCCAGGGCAATCCACTTTCCGGATCTGCCGCAGCGTAGCGATAGCCCGACCGGTCCGACACCCAGCCGGCCGCGCCGCAGTTGCTCATCGCAACAGACATTCGATACCCGCCGGGGGTGGTCATGTGGCGGAACGGGGCGCGAGAGGTAACATCACGCAATGCCGCGAGAAGCGCGGATTCATCGGACAAGGCGAATTTACGAAGAACCACTGCGCCGGCCGCCAGCGGTTCCTCCCGCGGCGCGACGTCTTCCAGATTTTCGAAAAGATTCATCCGAAGGGTCCTCTTTCATTCTGCATCGTGGAAAATAATCCCGGCGGTATGGCGCTGCCCGGAAAGGACTCGGCTTACGCCGTGGCGGAGATTCACGCGATACCATCCGCGTTCGCCCTGAACGGGGCGATGATGAACAGCAAAGACGACGCCGTCTCCCTGGCGCAGCGGAATCACCATAGGGCGCGATTGCATGCGGGGGCGCTGCTCCGTCATCACAAACTCACCACCAGTGAAATCGCGGCCGGGCTCGGCGAGGAGAATGGCCAACTGGAGCGGGAAGACGTACTCGCCGTAGAGGTCCTGATGGAGGCAGTTATAGTCGCCGGCCGCGTATTGAAGGAGAAGGGGCGTGGGTTTCGATTGCCCCGCCTCCCGGCAGCGCTCGATGAACTGGGCAAGGCTCGCGGGATAGCGCACCTCGAGCCGCATCGCTTCATTCCAGCGATTGGCGACGGGCGCGAGATGCGGATAGACCGCCGTCCGGAGAGTGTCGATCAGCCCTGGAAGAGGATAGCGGAAGTACTTGTATTCGCCCCGCCCGAAGCCATGGCGCGCCATGACGACACGGCTGCGAAAGAGATCGTCGTCGGGATACAGCGATGCGATTTCCAGGCATTCCTCCGGAGTGAGCAGGCCGGCGATTCTCGCGCTGCCCTGCCCGTCCAGATCCTTCGACACGGCGTCCCAAGAGACCCCTTCCACCCGCTCTTTCACGTTCGGCATTCTATCCACTAACCTAGCAGCGGACCGGGCAAGATGAACTCCGTTTCCTGCTTTTGAATTTTGCAAATTGCAAAGCAAGAACCGGAGTGCGCGGAAAGGTACTTGCAATTAAGTTTGACTTATGACGACGCGGGAAACGCTGATGAGGCGGCTCGAAAGGGAATGGCGCAGTTTCGAGGAAGCGTATGAAGGCCTGGCAGAACCGGCGCTGCACCAGCCTGGCGTCGTGGGCGAGTGGTCCGTGAAGGACATCATTGCTCACGTCACGGTGTGGGAAGAAGAAGCTCTGAAACACTTACCCGCAATCCTCCAGGGACGAACACCTCCCCGCTACTCAGCGGCCTACGGCGGCATTGACGCCTTCAATGCGCTGACCATGGGAGCAAAGAAGAAACTCTCGCTCGCCGAGGTATTGCGCGAGCGGGCCAGTGTCCATCGCCGCCTGCTGGAGTTAATTGAAAGGACGCCGGACGAGCATCTCGATCCGAAGGCTCGATTCCGCCGGCGGCTGCGTCTCGATACTTACGGCCATTACCGGAGGCACACACGCGCCATTCAGGCGTGGCGGGCGCGGCAACCGGAAAAGTAACGCCGCGTTATGCGCGCGCTTCCCGTTCGAGCAGCACCCTTTTGCGCTCCACGCCCCAGCGGTAGCCCGACAGCGAGCCATTCGAGCGGACCACGCGATGACAGGGAATCGCCACGGCGAGAGAATTCGCGCCGCACGCCTGCGCCACGGCGCGCATCGATTTCGGCGCGCCGATACGAGCGGCGATTTCCGCGTAGCTCGCAACCGAGCCGGAAGGAATGTCGCGCAATGCCCGCCACACCCGCTGTTGAAATGCGGTGCCGCGGATATCGAGCGGCAGATCCAGGCCTACCGAAGGCGCCTCGATGAATCCCACGACCTTGGAAACAAGCTCCTCGAAACCGGGATCACCGCCGATCAAATTCGCTCGCGGGAAGCGGTCCTGAAAATCGCGCACAAGGGCCGACGGGTCGTCGCCCAGCAGGATGGCACAAATGCCGCGATTGCTTCTCGCGACCAGGATGGAGCCGAGTGAGCATTCACCGACGGCGAAATGAATGGCTGTTTCCGCGCCGCCGGAGCGAAAACGCGACGGCGTCATGCCAAGCAAACCATTCGATTCGCCATAGAACCGCCCATTGGAGTTATACCCGGAGTCATAAATGGCGTCCGTCACCGTCGCACCGCCGGCAAGTTCGCGGCGGACACGTTCGGCGCGATGAGCGGCCGCGTATTGCTTCGGCGTAAGTCCCGTACCCGCTCGAAAGACGCGGTGAAAATGGAACAGACTCATCCCGGCGCGTCTGGCCAACTGCTCCAGAGCGGGAGTTTCTTCGCATGTTTCAAGGAAGCGGCAGATTTGCGTAATCGTCGCGGCGTTGCGTTCCGAGAGCGGAGGTTCATCCGGCCTACAGCGTTTGCAGGGCCGGAAGCCGAAGCTCTCGGCGTGTTCGCGCGTTGGATGAAAACGAACATTCTCGGGACGAGGCCGGCGGGCGGCGCAAGACGGGCGGCAATAGACGCCGGTTGTCGCCACCGAGTAAAAGAAAGCTCCATCAGCCGAGGCATCACGGGAAATGATCGAGGCCCAGCGGGGATCGTTTTGCGTGTGCTCCGCCGGAAAGCTTTCGAGGTTCCGGGTCATATGGGGTTCTCCTTCGATGGTCTGCTTGGACAATCTGCCTGCACCGTCTGCTTACACTACAAAGTTAGCAACGATCGGCAGAGGAAGACACTCCGATTCTTGCTTCCGAATTCAATTCAAGAGCGAGAATCCGGCCGCCTCGCGATATGCTACTTTTGACTTGGATCTGGGATGTAGGAGGATCTTCCAATGAATTCAGGACCGGCTGGCTCCGCCTCGTGCTCCCTCGCGCCTTGGCTGGCGGTGCGAGACGGAGAACGTGCCATCGAATTCTATAAAGCCGCGTTCGGCGCGGTTGAGGTCTACCGGATGGACCCTCCGGAAGAGGGGGTTGTGGTGAGACTGTCGGTCCGCGGCGCGGAGTTTTGGGTGAGCGGCGGAACGGAATCCGGCGGCGGAACGGAAAATGTCGGCGGCGGCTCCGTTCGGATGATTCTGACCGTCCCGAATCCCGATGAGCTGTTCGCCCAGGCGCTCTCTGCGGGCGCTGTCGAAATATATCCCGTCGGCGAGGAGTACGGCTGGCGATTGGGTCGGCTGGTAGATCCCTTCGGGTTGCACTGGGATGTGGGACATCCGCTTTCCGAGGCCGGGTAGACCAAACAGTGAGAGGGAAAAAATCTCCCAAGACACCGGACGAATACCTTGCAGGTGTTCCGGAACCCGCGCGGAGCCTTCTCGATAAGCTGCGTGCGACGATCCGATCTGCCGTACCGCCCGAGGCGACTGAAACGATCAGCTATGGGATGCCCGCGTTCCGGTACAAGGGCGCGCTCATTGGATTTGCGGCATTCTCCAAACACTGCAGCCTGTTCCCGATGGGCTCGTCGGCCATCGAGCAGTTTCGGGATGAGCTCAAGGGCTTTCAGACCTCCAAAGGGACCATCCAATTTACGGTGGAAAAGCCTCTGCCCGCGGCGCTCGTGAAAAAAATCGTGAAAGCGCGCGTAGCTGAGAACGAGCGGAGGAGGACCGCCTAATCGTCCGCGATGGCCTCCATCGGAGAAGTCCGCGCGGCACGGTGAGCCGGGAGCAAGCAGGCCGCGAGCGACACCGCGGATACCACCACCGTGACGGCAGCGACAGCGGCCAAACTGAAGGCGGGCACCTGAAAGAGAAATGCTCGCATGGCGCGGCCCGCAAACCATGCGCCAAGCACTCCGAGAACCGCGCCTCCGGCAAGCAGGCGCAGAGCCAGGGTCAGAAAATGCCGCCGGATCTGCTCCGGGCGCGCCCCGAGCGCCATGCGCACGCCGATTTCGCGCCTTCGCTGCGCGATCGCATAACTTAGCACTCCGTAAGTGCCGATGGCGGTAAGCAACAACGCGATGACCGAGAAAAAGCCGGCAAGGAGCGCCGGTGAACGGCGCACCAGCAAGCTGTCCGAGATGCGCGCATCCATGGAACGAACGTCATTCACGGGCAATTCGGCATCAATTTGGCGCACGGCGCTCCGCAAGGTTCGCCCGAGATTCTCCGGTGCGGCGGCGGAGCGTAGCACGACGAACATGTCAGTCGCGGGCTGGAACGAATATGGATAGTAAACAGCACCCTGCGCGGCGGCATCCGTAAGACCGGCCTGTTTGACGCTGCCAACAACTCCGACTACGCGAAACGCCTCCGCGCCCGGGCCCATTTGAGACCCCTGAAACAACTGCTGCCCGATGACGCCGCCCTTGGGCCAGTAGTAGCGGGCGAAATCCTGGTCTACCACGCAGACGCGCGGGCTGCGCCGGGAGTCTTCCTCGCCGAGAAAACGGCCCGCAATGAGAGAAAAGCCCATGGCGCGAAAATAATCGCCGCCCACGCTGTAGGAATAGTGCCCGCGTGGAGATTCGCCGGGAGGGCGCGTATATCCTTTCACCGTGGCGGCACTCTTGCCGTTGTGGCCGCTAAAAGGGAGGTTGCTGACAACTCCGGCTGACACAATACCGGGCCGGCCTCCGAACGCGCTCATCAGCTTTTCGACGAACGCCAGACGGGTCCGGGTGTCCGGATAGCTTCTCCCCGGAAGCGTGATCTGGCTTGTCAGAACGTGATTTGGTTCAAAGCCGGGGGACACCGACATGGCCCGCTGGAGGCTCAGGCCGAGCAGTGCGGAGCCTGACAGGAGAACAAACGCCAGCGCGATCTGAGCGACGATGAATCCGTGGCGCAAAGCTTGCGCGGCGCGGCCGGCGGTTCCGGTGCGAGACTCCGACTGCAGAGCATTCCCCAGGCCAGGACGCAGGTGGAACCAGGCAAGGGGCGCCGCCAGCAATACTCCCAACATGAGCGACGCGGCGAGCGCGGCGGCGAACAGGCGGGCATCCGGCGCGATGTAATTTCCCAGCGGCAAACGGTCTCCGCCGAGCAGGGCAAGCAGACGGATGCCGCCCGCGCCGGCGGCGAGTCCAAGCAATCCCCCTCCGAGCGTGAGCAGCACGGTTTCAACCAGCGCTTCGCAAACCACGTGCCGCCGGCTTGCGCCGAGCGCCTGGCGAACCGCAAGTTCCTTCGCGCGGCCCGCCGCGCGAATCAGGAGTAGATTCACCAGGTTTACCGCGCCAATCAGCAGCAGCGCGAGCACACCTGCCTGCAGCAGGAGCAACGTAGGGCGAATGGAGGCGACGTGATCGGCATGAAGAGGCGTGACGATAGAACGAAAGCCCGCATCGGCCATCATTTTCGCCTGGGGGTCTTGAAGTTCCAACGCCGAGTTCTGGGCGTCGATTTGCGACTGTGCCTGGGCGAGAGCGACCCCCGGCCTGAGGCGCGCGATGATTTGGGTCACATTCCCGCCGGAGTGACGCTGAAGAGAGGAGCGGTCCTCCAGGCGGGACGGATAAGGAAAATAGAGACGCGCTTCCGACGACAGGAATCGAAAGCCCGGCGGCAGTACGCCGACGACGGTGAAAGGGCTGCCGCTCACGCGGATCCGCCGGCCGATAACCTGCGGGTCGGCATGGAAATTCTGTCTCCAGAAACCGTCGGAGAGGATCACCACCGAATCCGTATCGAAAGCGGTTTCCGATTCGGCGAACACGCGCCCCATGGCCGGGTCCCGGCCGAGCGTCGTAAAGAACTCCGGAGACACCAGAACAACGGGTTCACGAATCATGGAGCCCTGTTCCCCGACGATCGCCGTTTCAAAGCGGTACATGGAGAGCGAACTGAATGCCGGTATGCGTCCCCGGCGTTCGTAATAGTTAGCGATGGACGAGCCGTCGCGATCGACACCGGCTTTCGGATAGGTATTGAAGATGGTGACCAGGCGGCCGGCATCCGGGAACGGCAATGGGCGCAGCAGGATGGAATCGATAACGGCGAAGATCGTGAGATTCGCGCCGAGGCAGAGGCCGAGCGTGAGGAGAGCGGCGGCGGTGAAGCCGGGCGATTTCCGGAGCATGCGAACCGCGTGGCGGAGGTCCCGGCCCAGATCGTCCAGGAGAGTTAAGCCGCGCGCTTTCCGGCACTCGTCCTTGAGGCTGTTGAGCCCGCCAAGTTCCATTCGGGCGCGGCGGCGCGCCTCGACCGGAGATACTCCGGAGCGGACGAGGTCGGCGGCGTATTGCTCGATGTGAAACTTCAGTTCGGCGCTCATCCCCGCTTCAAAATCGCGGCGGGAGGTGAGCACGCCGAGCAGGGAGCGCAGGCGGTTCAGCACGTCACGCCTCTCCGGGCGTGCTGTTCAACGCCGCGGACATGGCGGACGCCAGGCGGTTCCAGCCTTCCGTCTCCTCGCGCAGGCGGCGGCGACCGGCGGCAGTGAGCGTGTAATATTTGGCGCGGCGATTGTTATCGCTCTGCCCCCATTCCGCGGCGATGAGACGCTGGTGCTCCAGGCGGTAAAGCGCGGGATAGAGCGACCCTTGGGGAATCTCCAGGGCGTCGCCGGAAATTTGCCGGATGCGAAGCAGGATGCCGTATCCATGGTGCGCCTGCTGCGAGACGGCTTTCAGGATCAGCATGTCGAGCGTGCCGGGAAGCAGTTCGGCGGTCTTACCCATGACTTGCGTTTCTTCCCTCCTAGTCTACCTAGGAGTATAGACCGGCTCTCCTAGTTTGGCAAGAGGAGATAGACGCGATGATGGCTACGCCTTGCGGTAATATTCGACGCCGGCGCGTTCCTCGGCGAATTCCACCGAATCGCCGATCGACACACGCTCGCCTGAAATCCGCACGGTACGGCGCTTTCCCCGATCGGGATCGACGATGGCGAGTTGATAGGGGGCGTCGCCGGCGTATTGCTCGGGTGGAGACCACACTACCGTTTCGGTGTAGACGATCGCCTTCATGCGGCCCCCAGAACGGTAACCACGCAGGTGGCTCCGGAGCCGCCCAGGTTCTGCGCGAGACCGATCTCGCGGCGGGCTACCTGACGCTCACCGGCTTCGCCGCGCAATTGCAAAACCACATCGCAAATCTGACCGGCGCCTGTGGCGCCCACCGGATGCCCCTTGGATTTGAGACCGCCGCTGGTGTTTACCGGCATTTCCCCTTGAATCGCCGTATGGCCTGCCAGCGTGTACGGTCCTCCCTGCCCTTTGGCGGCAAAGCCGAGATCTTCTATGGCCAGAATTTCGGCAATGGTGAAGCAATCGTGAACTTCGGCGAACTGAATATCACGCGCGGTTAATCCGGCCATCTTGTACGCCCTGGACGCGGCGGTCCGCACCGCCTGCAGCGTGGTGATGTCGTCTTTTTCGTCGAGTGCCACCAGATCCGACGTCTGAGCGATTCCAAGAACTCTCGCGGGCTTGGCTGTAAATTCCGAAGCGCGTTCGAGGGGCGCCAGGACCACGGCGGCGGCGCCGTCGCTAATGAGGGAACAATCGTAGACCGTGAGCGGTTCGGCAATGGGCTTGCCGGCGAGCGCCTGCTCCATGGTGATCGCTTTTTTCATGTGAGCGAGCGGATTCTTCGCCCCATTGGCGTGATTCTTGACCGCCACCGAGGCGAGATGCTCGCGAGTGGTCCCGTATTGATACATATGTCGGCGGGCAATCATGGCGAAGAGCGCGGGGAAGGTGGCGCCGGCTTTCACTTCGCCGCCCAGATCGCCCGCGCCGGCGAGGATTTCAGTCACCTTCGGGGTTGGCTGGGAGGTCATTTTCTCGACTCCGGCCACCAGGACCACGTCATTCAGGCCCGCCGCCACACTCGAAACCGCATGATAGAACGCCGCTCCACTCGAAGCGCAGGCGTCTTCAAAGCGCGTCGCGGGGACGCCCCGGATGCCGCAAGCCGAGGCAATGTAAGGAGCGAGATGATTCTGGCCGGCAAACTCGGGTCCGGCGAAGTTCCCCAGGAAGAAAGCCTCTATTTTTGAAGCATCTACAGATGCATCCTTAAGTGCTTTCTCACATGCCTCGACGGCGAGTGACCGCAGATCGCGGTCCGGAAATGCGCCGAAAGCGGTTTTCCCAATGCCGACTACAGCCACCGGTCTCATATAGCCTCAGAATAGCGCCAGGCGTGGACTGCACGTTTTCCGCCTTTCACCGTCATGTCTGATAGCGATGGCGTATGCAGTCGAGTACTCTGTAAGTGAGCGCGCGCGGCGCGATACCGGCTTGTGGCCGGTTGTCAGAGCCGCTTTTGCGCCCAGGAGCGGAATGAGCGAAACCGCCGGGCATGTGCCCTACGATGCCGCCACGGAGCTGGAAGAACAGCAGGCTCGATTCATCTCGGAGCATCTGAGGCGCATCTTCGTGTTGATCTACCGGATGGTGGGCAACGCGGCGGACGCGCAGGACCTGACGCAGGAGGCGTTCATCAAGGCCCTGCAGCGGCGGGACCAGTTAAAAGACGCCGCCCGCGCGGCACACTGGCTTTCGAGAATCGCCAGCAACACCGCGATCGACTTCCTCCGCCGGCACGGCAAAGTGAATTTTTGCGATATCGACGCTCTTCCGGAGTCCCTCTCGGAGAGAATGCTGGAGCAAGGTGCAGGCCCGTCCACCGAAAGCCCGGAGCAAAGTCTGCTGCGGAGCGAGAAGCGAGCCCACCTGGAGCGTGGTCTGGCCGCGCTGACCGACCGCGAGCGAGCCGCGCTACTGCTTCGCGACGTGGAGGGACTCCCCGCCGAGGAGGTGGCCCGGCTGTTGAAATGCTCCAAGGCGACCGTGCGTTCGCACATTGCCAATGCGCGGGTGAAGTTTCGAAAGTACCTGGAGAGGCGGCCGGTATGAGCGAGCGCACGGCTGTTCACCCGGCGGAAACGGAACTCGCTCTATTTGCGGGCGGCGACCTGGGCGTATGGCGGCGGCGGCGGATCGCCTCGCATACACGGCAGTGTGCAAGCTGCCGGAAGACGGCGGAAGCGCTGTCGATGGCTCGCGAGCACGCGCGCGATTTGGCGGAGGATCTGCCCCCGGATACGAAGTGGAATGACCTGGCGGCCGAGATGTCGGCGAATATTCGCCTGGGACTCGAAGCGGGCGAGTGCATCGAACATCTTCCCTTTCGCGCGCGGCGGCCCATTCTTCGGTGGAACCTGACGACGGCGCTCGCCGGCGTGGCGCTCCTGGGGTTGGTTTCGTTGTGGCTCAGGCTGCCGGAACCGCAGATGAATCATTTGCGCGAATCGCTGACGACGATCATTCGAGGAAAGAGCGCAGCCCCCGTGGTGGACGCGGCCGCGCCCAATCTCCTTTCGAATGTCGCCGTGCTGGAGGCGTCGCCAAGCGGAGCCACGGTGCAGGAAAACGGGTCCTCCCTGAAGCTGCTTGCGCCGCCCTCTTCCGACGCGGTCAGCGTTTCGGTGAATCTGCAGGATTCCGTGAGCGCGCGCTACGTGGACGCGGATTCCGGCCAGTTGACCATCAGCAAGGTGTACTATGCGCATTAAGCTGGCGGCGGCCATGCTGGCGCTGCCGATCGCGGCCTTCGCGGAGCTGCCTCTGCCCAGCATCGAGTTTCCGAAGGACGGTCCGGTTGCGCTGTTGAGTTCGGACTACAGCGGATCGAACGAGACCGCGCGGGGCAGCGCGATGGTGGTGGATCTGCATGCGGCCCTTACGCTAAAAAACATTGGCGCGCGGCGCATTCGCGGGCTCACGCTCATGGTGCGGGCGCAAGAGGTCACGCCGGGTGGAAAGGCGTCGGTTACGCTTCCCAGTTTGAATGTGAATAGCGGCGAATCCTTTCCGGTGCGGCTGGATTTGCGGCTGCTGCGCCCGGTGCAGTCGGCGGGCGCGGGTGCGGTGGAGGTGCGGCTGGATGGGGTTCTGTTTGACGACTTGAGTTTTTACGGACCGGACCGTCTGAACTCGCGGCGGTCGATGCTGGTTTACGAAATGGAGGCGCGGCGGGACCGCCGCTACTTCAAGAGCCTGCTCGATCAGGGTCCGGACAAGCTGCGGCAGGCGGTGCTCGCTAGCTTATCGCGGCAGACGCCTGGAACGGCGGAAAACGCGGATATCCAGGTGGTGCGCAATGGACGGGCGACGGCGGTGGACGCCGGGCGCCGGCTGGAATTTGCGTTTGTCGATTTCCCGGAGGCGCCGGTGGAGCCTCGCCAGGGCGAGGCGATGGTTTCCGGCAACGAGGCTCGCACACGCAGCCTGGAGGTGCGCAACCGTTCGGATCGCACGGTGCGATCCATTGAGATGGGTTGGATCCTGCGCGACGGAAAAGGGCGCGAGTTTCCAGCCGGGTCGATGCCCTCCGACGTGCTTCTTCCGCCCGGGCAACAACGAGACATTTTGAAAGATGCGACGCTGCGATTCCCGCGCCAGCGCGATACCGCGCCGCAAATCATGGGAATGACCGGCTACGTGAGCAGCGTGGAATTCGCCGATGGGCAGGTTTGGATCCCATCGCGGGCCGGACTCTCCGACCCGCGGCTGGAACGCAACCTGGTGCCATCTCCCGAGGAGCAGCGTCTGGTGCAGATCTACCGCCGGAAAGGGCTGACCGGACTCGCCCAAGAGCTGAAGAGATTCTAGGCGGGCGTGCTACACTGTTGGGGTAGTTTCCTCACGCATCGGGGCGTGGCTCAGCCTGGCTAGAGCGCCTGGTTCGGGACCAGGAGGCCGGAGGTTCGAATCCTCTCGCCCCGACCATTTATCCCTCGAGTTCTCAAACGATACAGGCTCTACGCCAAAAACGGGGGCAACCCGATCCCAACCACATAGTTTAAGCACAGAGCACCTGCACTCGTTGACGGTAGTTTTCGAAATTTCGGAAGCCGTACGCCTGCCTGGTGATTGTCTCCATCTTGTTGTGGAA
>DASZXS010000062.1:0-45034 GCA_035545735.1 Bryobacteraceae bacterium
GCGTCGGGGCGTTCCTGGCGGACGCCCGGGTTTGCGGGCATCGAGCCGGGCGTCCGCAAGGGACGCCCCGACGTCGGTCTTCACTGAGCCGGAGATATTATTGCCCGATATTCAACGCTCAACGTTCAAAGACGGGCGGGAGCCCGCAGACATTGTGCCGACTCTGTCAGCACTGGGCTCGGACGTTGGATGTTGAACGTTGAGCTCGAGCAAGCTCGGTCTGCCTTACTGCCAGCGAAAGCCGACCGGCCGGTCCGCTGCAGGCAGCGGCAGCTCGAGGGCCTCGAGGCCGGCGCTGTAGAGGAGGCGGCGCTGCTCGGGGGAAAGGCCGGGCTCGAGCACGGCGGCGCGATAGTCGCGGTAGCGCGTCCATTCCTCGCGGCGCTCGATGGTGTTATAGGCGTCGTCCATCAGGTCCTTGACGGCCTTCTCGGCATCGACGCCATCCTCGCCCGGATCATGGGCGCCGACAAACTGGGCCAGCTGCTCCTGGATCGCGGCCTTGTCTTTTTCCATGGCGGCGATCCGGACGGCGTTCTCCTGATTATAGCGGGCCACCATCTCGCGCACGGGCTTCAGCTTGGCCTCGGTCCGGTCCTGCGGATTCACCATCACGCTGAGCTTGGCGCGACCCTCGGGTCCGCGGGTGGCGTCGACCCGGGAAACCGAGATGACCGACTTGATGTCGCGGACGAGCACGACGGCGCTTTGCTGGGCCGTCCGCTTGGCGTGCACGAGCTCGGTCAGCTCGGCGATGACCGCGGGCGGCACCCGCGGCAGGGCGGGGGGCTGGGCGTAGCCCGTAATCTGGGCGAGCCCGCGGCGGATTTCCTCGGCGAGCGACTCGAGCGCGGCGAGGCGCGGCTCCTGCTCATCATCGAGCGCGGCAAACGCCCGGCTGCGGAGGAAATCGAAATTGGCCCGGTCCTCCGCGTACACCTTCAGGCGCAGCCCGTTCTTCAAGGCGGATTTCTCGCGCTCGTAGTCGGAAATCTTGCGGGCGAGTTCCGGGGGAAGCTCGGTGGGCAGGCGGATCCGGGAAGTTTCCGGCGAGAAATAGAAGAGCGGGTTGCTGTCGGCGGACGCCTTGGGCGGCGGCCCGTTCTCGCCGGTTTCGATCAGTTGGCCGGCAATCTCCGCGAGCTCCATCGCCACCTCGTGAAGCAGGCGGCGCTGGGCGGGGGAGAGGCCGGGCACGTAGAACACCGCCGCGCGCATGACCTGATATTGCGCGAGCATCGCCTGCGTCTGGGTGCGGAAGCCGCTGACTCCCAGGTGCCAGTCCCGCTGGTCATTCCAGTCGGCGCTGTCCTCGAAGAAACCGCCGGCGACCAGGTCGGCGCGGATTTCCTCCCCCGACTTCTCGAGGGCGGCCACGCGAGGGGTCTGGACCTTGGCGAAGGCGGCGAGCTCGCGCTCGCGGGTCAGGGGATCCGCGTTCTGCAGGGCCGCGAGCTTGGCGCGCAGTTCCGTCAGCAGCGCGAGGCGGGCATTCCGGTAGGCGTCGAGGCGCAGCTGGATTTTGGGACGCAGGCTGTGCTTCGAGAGCCGGGTGCTGAGCGGGGCGTAGAACGGCTCGCCGACATAGGACGCGAGCTCGGCGGGGGCAGGGTATCGGCCCTGCGATTCGCCGAGGGGATTGATCGAGGCGCCGAGCTGCGGCGGGATCGGCGGGAAGAAGATAAGCGGCCGCTCAACCGACCGCAGGCCGCGGAAGTTGCCGTCGGGCAGCTGCGGGCCGGGATCGGGACGATCGTCGGAGAAGAATTGCGCCCGACTGGGCGTGACCAGGACCGCCAGAGCAGCGGCGGCGACCCATATCCCCCGGCGAACCGCCGGACGCGAAGGGAGACCGAGGAAAACCTGGACGCCTTTCATGAGGGGATCATGCACGGACGGAGCGCGGAGACTGGAATTCGGGCGAGGGAAGGGAGCGCGCGGACTCAGAAATGCGTGTCTTCCCGGCGGTTTTTCAACGCAAATCAGCCGGCGGAGCGGGAGGCCTGCTTAAGCCGCATGACATTGCGACGTCGGTCTTCGCTCTCAACAGGCAGGCAGCCGCAGCGGGCCAAGTTCCGGTTCTTTCTCGGTTCGCCGCAGATATCCGTCAGGGAATCGTTCCCGGCCAGGCGGTCCGTCGGATTTTAGCCACAAAAAAGCGCAAACCCGGGACTGCGAAGACAGCTCCATCACGCTTAATAAGCGCACGGGCGGCTCGAGTCGGAGCCCTGGAAATTTTCGCCTCTTTTCGCGGCCAAAAACACCGCCTCGGCGCTCCGTCAATTCGCGCAGCGGCGACCAGGGGCCCTTTCTGCCTGGGCGCTGCAGAGGGCGCTCTCGGGGAAAATCCCTCAGGCGCGACCTTGGAAGGCCCTGAAATCCGGGCTTTTGCCGCGTTGTCACATCCGCGTCACGGAACCGTAACAATCAAACGATAAAAAGGTGGGAGTTCCAGAACCGTAAACCTGAAACCAACCACCCTATGTTGTTCATTCCGAAATCAAAGTGGCTCGCGCTCCTCGGTGCGCTGACCATCGGCGCCGGCTCCGTCCTGGCGCAGGACAGCGGCCCGCTCATCGATATCCTCGTCAAGAAGGGCATCGTCACCGACCAGGAAGCCGAAGATCTTCGCGCCGATCTCGTGCGCGACTTCGCCACCAACACCGCCGCCGGCAAGCTGAACCTCGGCAGCGGCCTGACCGAATTCCGCATTTCCGGCGACCTCCGCGCGCGCTATGAGAGCCGCACGGGCGAGCTGGCCTCCGGCGACCACCAGGAGCGCGACCGCTATCGCTACCGCCTCCGCACCTCCCTCACCGGCCGCGTGCTGAACAACTGGGCCTTCGGCGTCCGCCTCGAGACCGCCGCCGGCAGCCGCTCCGCGAACGTGACCATGGGCGACGACGCCGGTCCCTTCGCCAAGACGAGCGACACCCTCAACGTCGGCCAGGTCTACATCCAGTACCTGCCCACGTCGGACCTGACCTTCACCTTCGGCCGCATGGCGAATCCGTTCGTCACGACCGCGATGACCTGGGACGGCGACATCAATCCGGAAGGCCTGGCCGAGGCCTGGAAGCACCGCGACGGCAAGACCGAGTGGTCCCTGACCGCGGGCCAGTTCCTCTACAGCGCGGCGAGCACGCAGAACACGTTCGGCGCCGCCGCCAACGTCGACGACCTGCTCATGCTGGGCTGGCAGGGTGGCTACAAGTACTACCAGGACGGCGCGTTCAACTTCTTCCAGATCAACCCGTCGATCTACCACTACCTGCAGAACAACCCGCGCAATCCCGCGGCGTTCAAGGGCACCTTCACGGCGGCCAACACCGCGGCGGTGAACAACCTCTTCGTCATCGACGTCCCGGTCGAGTATGACTGGGTGCTGGGCAGCCAGCCCTCCCGCGTGTTCGCCGACGTCGCGTTCAACCTGGACGGCAAAGATCGCGCGACCAAGTGGGGCCGCCCCGACCTGAAGAGCCAGAACAAGGCCTACCAGTTCGGCTTCCAGTACGGCAAGGCCGCCAACCGCGGCGAATGGGATGCCAAGCTCGCCTACCAGTACGTCGGCGCCTTCGCGCTCGACCCGAATCTCGTGGACTCGGATCTGTTCGACAGCCGCGTCAACATGAAGGGCCTGATCTTCACCGGCGACTACGCGCTGGGCGGCGCCACGCTGCTCACCGTCACCGTCGGCAATGCGGAGCAGGCTGACAAGTCCCTGATCGCCCCCGGCACCGGTGACATCGGCGCGAACAACGCGTTGGACAAGTACTGGCTCCTCCAGGTCGATCTCAACCTCAAGTTCTAATCGAAGGAAATCTCTACCATGAAAAAACTTCTCTTCATCCTTTCCGCCTTCGCCGTCGCGGCTCCCCTGGCCTCGGCCCAGAAGCTGGTCATCAAAGGTTCCGACACCCTCGGCGCCAAGCTCGTCCCCGCCCTGAAGGAGGCCTATGTGGCCAAGAATCCGGGCGTGAACTTCGAGATCGCGGCCGAAGGTTCCACCACCGGCATTGCCGCCATCATCGACGGCACCGCGCAGATCGGCATGGCTTCCCGCCGCGCCACGGCGGTCGAGGTCTCCAACGCCCAGGCCAAGGGCGTCGCGATGACCCCGACGATCGTCGCCTATGACGGCATCGCCATCGTGGTGAACGCGGCGAACCCGATCTCCGACCTCTCGCCCAAGCAGCTCGAGCAGCTGTTCGCCGGCGACGTCACGGATTGGTCCGCCCTCGGCGGCAATGGGGGCAAGATCTCGATCTACACCCGCAACACCGCGTCGGGCACCTACGCCGACTTCCGCAAGATGGGCATGCGCAACCGCGACTATGCCACGTCCTCGCAGAAGATGGCCGGCAACGAGCAGATCGTCGCCGAGGTCGCGAAGAACCCGAGCGGCGTCGGCTACGTCGGCCTGGCTTACACCCGTGAGCCCGGCATCAAGGTCCTGACGATCGATGGCATCGCCCCCAGCCGCGAGACCATCCTCCGCAAGACCAACACGTACCTGCTGTCCCGCCCGACCTTCTACTACACCAACGGCAAGCCCTCCGGCGAGGCCGCCAAGTTCCTGGCGTTCACGCTCAGTCCCGAAGGCCAGAAGATCGTCGAGGACCAGGGCTTCGTCGCCATCCCGAAACCGTAAGCGGCGGTTTCGTTCCTTTCACCGGCTCGCCGTCCTCATCGGGCGGCGGGCCGCTTGGTTCTTATCTTCTTTTTCTGAAAAGGTGGAGCGCGTTGTCCCCAACGCGCTGGAACCTCGGCCCGCGCCTCGATTAATGACGGAGCTGAAAACGCGTTGGGGACAACGCGTTCCACCTTCGAGCCCCCAGCACTTCCTTCTTCAATGCGCGGGCGGTCCCATATCGCCATCGCGCTTCCCTTTCGCTTTTCTCCCGTCGCTCCGTCCCGATGGATTCCACCGTCCCGCCCGCCCCGCCGTCCGCGCTTGTCGAGCCCGAGTTCGCCCGCCGCCGCGCCACCCCCTTCTTCGGACTGACCTCCGACCAGTGCATCAAGGCCTTCTTCGGCGGCAACGCGGTGATCGCCATCGTCGTCCTCGCCCTGATCACCATTTTCCTTTTCCGCGAGGGCATCGGATTCTTCGGTCAGAACCTTTCGAACCTCCAGGTGTACCGCGAAGCCGGCCTGGAATACGTCGACCTCATCCGCGGCGAGGTGAACGACCACACCGCGCTCACCCGCTCGCTCGGCGACCTGCGGCTGCGGCAGTTCCAACGCCTGACCAAGGAGCAGAAGCTCTCCCCGACGGACGCGAACAAGGCGCTCGCCGGCTTCGACAAGTTCGCCGACGCGTTTTCCGATCCGATCGACCCGGTGCGCAGCCTGATGTCGGATCTGGGCGACGCCGTGATCGCGACGAAGACGGAGTTTCTCGTCTCGCAGGACAAGATCGTCGAGCGCCAGCAGCTGCTCGACGCCGGCCGGCCGGAGGACGCGGCCAAGGTCGTCGTTCCGGAAATCGATTTCAAAGCCAAGATCCAGCCGATCGTCGGCACGCTGCCGGCGTTCGTCGATGCCAACCATGAGCTCGCGGCGAAGCTGACCGCCGTGCTGGCCACGGCCCCCGCCATGCCGTCGCCCGACCTGCAGCATCGGATGGAGCAATTCCAGGAGCACGCCCGCGCCTTCATCGCCGGGATGCCGGCGGTGGAGAAGCAGCTCGCGGCCTGGGATTACGCGAAGCCCGTGCCGTGGTGGAAGTCCATCACGTCGTTCGTCTTTGGCCGGGACTGGCTGACGGCCAGCTCCTGGCAGGACTGGTACGGCATCCTGCCGCTCTTCGTCGGTTCGCTCATGGTGTCCGCGGTGGCGCTGATCCTCGCCATCCCGCTCGGGATCGGCGCCGCGATCTACGTGAACCAGGTGGCGAGCAAGGCGGAGCAGCGCTTCATCAAGCCCTCGATCGAGTTCATCGCCGCGTTTCCCTCCGTGGTGCTCGGCTTCTTCGGCATCGCGGTCCTCGGCCAGACCCTGCGCGCGATCTCGCAGGTTTCCTGGTTGTCCTGGGTGCCGGGCTTCCCCTTCAGCGAGCGCCTCAACATCCTGACCGCCGGCTGCCTGCTCGGCCTCATCGCGGTGCCGACGATCTTCACGCTGGCGGAGGATGCGATCAACAACGTGCCGCGCGTGTTCAAGGAAGCCTCGTTCGCCCTCGGCGCCAACCGGCTGCAGACGATCATCAAGATCATCGTCCCCGCCTCGCTCTCCGGCATCATCTCCGCGGTGCTGCTCGGCTTCGGCCGGGTGATCGGCGAGACGATGGTGGTGCTGCTCTGCGCCGGCAACCGCATCGCGATTCCCGACTTCACGGCCGGCCTGGGCGTCGTCACCCAGCCCGTGCACACCATGACCGGCATCATCGCCCAGGAGATGGGCGAGGTCCCGGTCGGCAGCATCCACCGGCACGCGCTCTTCGTCGTGGCCATCGTGCTGTTCTTCCTCTCGCTGGGCCTCAACTACGTCGCCCAGAAAATCGTCCACCGCTACCGCGTTTCGATCGGATGAGCCATGGCTGACACCACCTTGCACCTCTTCCAGACCCGCCCCTCGGCCGCCCGCCGCTGGGAGAAGGGCATCCTGGCCGTCTTCGGCCTGGCGACTTACTTCATCATGGCCTGCGGGGCCGCGATTCTTCTCACCATCATGGTGCGCGGCGCGCCCACCGTGTTTCGGACCCAGGCGCCGTTCGTGAACGTGGCTTTCCTCACGCAGGCGCCCGAGACGCTCTTCGTCTTCGAATTCGAGGGCAGGAAGTACGAGCTCGGCGACCAGGCGTTCCGGGCCTTCAAGGCGGAGCATCCGGCGGCCGAAAACGTGAAGGCGGAAAGCTACGCGAATTCGTCCGGCGGCATCTTCCCCTGCATCGTCGGCACCGTGCTGCTGGTGGTGGGCTCCATGACCATCGCCCTCGTCCTCGGCGTCTCGGCGGCGGTCTATCTCAACGAGTATGCGCGGGACGGAAAATTCATCCGCTCCATCCGGCTGTCGATCGCCAACCTCGCGGGCGTGCCCTCGATCGTGTTCGGCCTCTTCGGCGCCGGCATGTTCGTGCTCTTCTTCGGCTGGAACATGTCGCTGCTCTCCGGCTGGTTCACGCTCGCGTTCATGATCCTGCCGGTGGTGATCACCGCCAGCGAGGAGTCGCTCCGTGCCGTGCCGAAGGGCTTCCGCGAGGGCTCGCTCGCGCTCGGCGCCACGCGCTGGCAGACGATCCGCAAGAATGTCGTGCCCTACGCCCTCCCGGGCATCCTGACCTCCTCCATCCTCGGCATCGCCCGCGTTGCCGGGGAGACGGCGCCGATCATGTTCACGGCCGCCTACAGCGTGCGCGACCAGCTGCCCTGGCAGGGGCTGACGCATTGGACCGACTTCTTCTTCCAGGGCGTGATGGCGCTGCCGTACCACATCTTCGTCGTCAGCTCCAAGATCCCGCAGAACATGTACACCGAGCGCGTCCAATATGGCACGGCCTTCATCTTCATGCTGATCGTCGGCCTGATCGCCGCCGCCTCGATTTTGCTCCGCAACAAACTTCGCAACCGCTACAAATGGTAACGACCGCCGCCACGCTCATGGAAACCCGCTCCCCCTCGCCGCATTCCCGTCCGACGATGGCCGCTCCCGCGGCGGCAACTCCGGCGGAACAGGCGGCCCCGGCCGCGCCCGTGCTGATCGACGTCGATCACGTCGATTTCTTCTACGGCGCCAGCCACGCCCTGCACGATGTCAGCCTCCAGATCCTGGAAAAGAAGGTGACCGCCTTCATCGGGCCCTCCGGCTGCGGCAAGTCCACGCTCCTGCGCTGCTTCAACCGGATGAACGACCTGATCGACGGCACCCGCGTCGCGAACGGCTCGATCAAGATCCGCGGCGTGGACATCTACCGCCGCGACGTCGATCCGATCGAGCTGCGCAAGCGGGTCGGCATGGTCTTCCAGAAGTCGAACCCCTTCCCGAAGTCGATCTACGAGAACATCACCTACGGCCTCCGCCTCCAGGGCGTGAGGAGCAAGACCCGCCTGGACGAGGTCGTGGAGAAGTCGCTCCGCGGCGCCGCGCTCTGGGAGGAGGTGAAGGACCGCCTCCATGCCAGCGGCCTCGGCCTCTCGGGCGGGCAGCAGCAGCGGCTCTGCATCGCCCGCGCCATCGCGGTCGAGCCGGAGATCATCCTGATGGACGAGCCCTGCTCGGCGCTCGATCCGATCGCGACCGCGAAGGTCGAGGAGCTGATCAACGAGCTGAAGTCCCGCTTCACGATCGTGATCGTCACCCACAACATGCAGCAGGCGGCGCGCTGCTCGGACAAGACGGCCTTCTTCTACCTCGGCCGCCTGATCGAGTACGCGGACACGCAGACGATCTTCATGAACCCGTCCAATCCCCAGACCGAGGCCTACGTTTCCGGCCGCTTCGGCTGAGCCTTCCGGCAATGAGCACCACCACCAGCAGCACCCCGACCGCGCCCGAATTTCCCCCGCACATGAAACGTTTCTTCGACTCCGAGCTCGAGACCTTCCGCTCGCATCTGATCGTCATGGGCGAGACCGCCGCCAAGCAGGTGCGCTCCGCGATCAAGGCCCTCGTCGAGGGCAACGCCTCGCTCGCGGACCAGGTGATCGCCGCGGACGACGAGCTCGACCAGCTCGAGGTGAAGATCGACGAGTAGGCCATGCGCTACATGAACCTCCGCGCCCCGATCGCGACGGAGATGCGCCTCGTGATCGTGGGCATGAAGGCGAGCCATGACCTCGAGCGCGTGGGCGACGAGGCCACGGGCATCGCCAAGCGCGCGGTGCGCCTCAGCGCCGAGCCGCCGCTCAAGCCGTACGTCGACATTCCCCGCATGGCGAACATCGCGCTCGAGATGCTGCGCGACGCCCTCGACTGCTTCCTCAACGGCGACACGGAGAAGGCCCTCGCGGTCTGCCGGCGTGACGCGGAGGTCGACTCGATCAACAAGCAGCTCTACCGCGAGCTCACCAGCTTCATGATCGAGAAGCCGGGCACGATCAGCCGCGCGATCGAGCTGATGTTCATCTCCAAGTCGCTCGAGCGCATCGCCGACCACGCCACGAACATCGCCGAGGAGATGATCTACCTCGCGAAGGGCAAGGACGTGCGGCACAGCGACGAGGTGAAGAAAAACGGCGGAGCGGTTTAACCGCTTTGCCATTTTTCTTCAGGAGACAGGGGCGGCTGACGGTGACTGATGGGGACGCGACGTCCTCGTCGCGTTCATTCGACGACCGGCAGGTCGTCAGAGGTAGGGCGCGTTGTCCCTAACGCGCCGAAATCGTTATCCGCGTTTCACGTCCAGCGAAACCGAACCGGCGCGTTGGGGACAACACGCCCTACCACGCGACGAGGACGTCGCGTCCCCATTCCCCTCCGCATCCTGTTATGAGGTCAGCCGCAACAGGTGGACGAGGCCGTAGCCGAGCAGGCCGGTGACGGGCAGCGTGAGCACCCAGGCCCAGACGATGCGTTCGACGACGCCCCATTTCACGGCGCTGAAGCGCTTCGAGGCGCCGACGCCCATGATGGAGGTGGAGATGACGTGGGTGGTCGACACCGGCACCCCGAGCGTGGAGGCGCCGTGGATGATCAGCGCGGCGGTGGTCTCGGCGGCGAAGCCGTGGACGGGCTGCAGCTTCACCATCTTGTGGCCCATCGTGCGGATGATGCGCCAGCCGCCGCCGGCGGTGCCCGCGGCCATGGTCAGGGCGCAGGAGATCATCACCCAGTGCGGGATGGTGAACTCGGGCGTGCGCAGGAAGCCCAGCCAGCCGGGCAGATCGTTGAAGACGCCGGAATTCGTGCCGGTGAACAGCGCGAGCGCGATGATGCCCATCGTCTTCTGCGCGTCGTTCGAGCCGTGGCTGTAGCCCATGAACCCGGCGCTGAGCAGCTGCGCCTTGCCGAAGGCCAGGCTGACATGCCGGGGGCGGACGCGGCGGAGCAGGGCGGTGAGGAGGAACATGATCGCGGCGCCGATCACGAAACCGAGCAGCGGCGAAAGGAACATCGGCATGACGATCTTCGGCCAGAGGCCGCCGGCGGCGCCCTTCGCGTCGACATAGGACCAGCGCAGCACGCTCCAATCGCCGTGGACCGTGGCCAGCGCCGCGCCGCAGAGCCCGCCGACCAGCGCGTGGCTCGAGCTCGAAGGCAGGCCGAGCCACCAGGTGAAGAGATTCCAGATGATCGCGCCGAGCAGCGCGCACAACACGGTGGGCATCGTGACGGCGCTGGTGTCGACGAGACCCTTGCCGATCGTGGCCGCGACGGCCGTCCCCATCAGCGCGCCCAGGAGATTCCAGAAGGTGGCCCAGAGGATGGCGAGGCGGGGCGTCAGGACCTTCGTCGACACCACCGTCGCGATGGCGTTGGCGGTGTCGTGGAATCCGTTGATGTACTCGAAGACGAACGCGGCCAGCAGGACGAGCAGGAACAGCGTCATGAAGGAAGGCGCGGGCGGCCGGCGTTCAGGAATACTTCAGGACGACCTGGACGATCACGTTGCCGGTGTCGCGGCAGCGATCGATGGCCTTTTCGACCAGCTCGTAGAGGTCCTGGAGGATGACGAGCTCCTTGGCGTCGTAGGGGCCGTGGTAGAGCTCGCGAATCAGGCCGAGCATGACCTTGTCGGCCTCGCCCTCGGCGAACTGCAGGCGTTCCTGGGCCTCGCGGACGCGCTCCATGTGCGTGCCGCCGCGGAGCTGCTTGACCATGAAGACGACCTCGTTGGCGGCCTGCTCGAGCAGCTGCGCCTGGCGCTGGAAGCCCTCCTGCGGCGTGCGGCCGGGGTAGATGGAAAGGCGTTCGACGATTTTCTCCACGGTCTTGGGAATGCGGTAGAGGGCGAAGGAGAGCGCCTCGATGTCCTCGCGTTCGAGCGGGGTGACGAAGGTGCGGCTGAGCTCCTCCGTGATCTGCTGGGTGATGCGCTTGTCCTTGCGCCGGCTCTGGATGAATTCGTCGAGATTGGCCGGGACGCTGACGAGCCCGCGCGTCTGGATGAAGCGCGACAGCAGCGTGATGCTCACCCGGGCCTCCTCCGCGCTGGCCTCGAGCAGGTCGTAGAACTTCTCCTCCTTGCCGAACAGTTTTTTGAGCGAAAACATGCTGTCGCCTGAGTAGCGGCGCACGTTACGTTTGCGAAACAAATCTTCGGAAAATCCGGATTTGGCGTGAAGGATCGGACGGAGGGATCTGGAACTCAGGAAATCAGGAAAGAACGACGATCCCTCGATCCGTGTCACGCGAAGCCGCGAAGGGCGCGAAGAACGGCATTCCGGGGAGGAAGCGTTCCTGGCGGACGCCCGGGTTCGGCGCCTTCGATCCTCACCGCCGTTGATTACCCAATCGCCGACCATCCGGCCTTCCGACCATCTGCTCTCACGCCTTTCCTCTCAGCCAGAGCCAGAGGTGCCCCAGGTATTCGTGCACGGCGTAGGTGCTCCGGCTGAGGGAATCGGTTTCGCAGAGCAGCGCATTGACATGCCATTCGCCGTCGGGCTTGGCCAGGAAATCGGCCGGGCAGGGGAGCGCGTCGACGCCGGCCTGGCGGAACAGCGCGGCGGCGCGGGGGAGATGCCAGGCGGACGTGACGAGCGCCACCGGCGCGTCGCCGATCAGCGCGCGCACGGCGCGGGATTCATCCTCGGTGTCATGGACCTGCTCGATCTTCACCACCCGGTCGGCGGGCGCGCCGAGTGCGATCGCCGCCTGGGCGAGGATCGTCGCGTGCGAAGGATGATCGCCGTCGGCGGGACCGGTCACGACCAGCCGCGCATCCGGCACCAGGCGAAGCAGCCGCACGCCCTCCGTGATCCGCCCGAGCGCCGACGTGCTGAGCTTGCTGGTGGCGGGGAGAAAGTCCGCGTCCCCATGCCCTCCACCCAGCACGACAATGTACCGGCAGCGGGCAAGGCCGGGCGGCACGGCGGCGCCCGGCGGGATTTCCGCCACCGGCGCGTACTGTTTCTCCAGCGGCCGCGCCAGCCAGACGCTGATCTGGTTGTTGCTGAACACGAGGAGCACCAGCAGCCCCGCCGCCACCAGCCGGCGCCCGAGCCGACGCCGCTCGCGCTGCGGATGGTCCAGCAGCCACAGGCCGACGAGCACCAGCACGACGCACACCGACAGAGGCATGAACAGAAACGCGACCGCCTTTTTGAGCCAGAAAACCATGGAGACGTTCAGCGAAGCAGGACGCGGGAAACGGTGGCAAGCTGACAGGCGTTCAGAGGTGTCTTTTGCCGAAAGGTGGAGCGCGTTGTCCCCAACGCGCTGGAGGGTCGGCCCGCGTTCCAGTCGGACGGAGCCAATAACGCGTTCAACCATCCTGCGCGACCGCTTTTTGGTAACTTTGGACAAGGCGATGGTGTATACGTCCGTAATGCCCTCGCGCACTCTCGGGTCCTGGTTAGGTGTCTGGAGTCTCGGCGCGCTCTTGTCTGTCACGGTGACTACTGCCTCGGCCGAACCGGAAAAGGCGCAGGAATTGCCGGCGGTGGTGGTCGCGGAAAATCCCTTCGGGCGCGTCGGGTTCGGCGCGGTCGCCTTCTTCGGACTGTTCAGTCGGATGACGGGTGGAGCACCGTATACGCCGTGGGTGATCTTTGCGGTCATCGCCGGTTCTCCCGCCGATCGGGCGGGACTCGTGGTCGGAGACGAGATCACGGCGATCAATGGCATTCCTTTTTCCCAGCTCCCGACGCGGAAGCTCGGAGACCTTCTCGACAAATCCGACTCCGGATCCGAGATCCAGGTGGATCTCCGTGATGGCCGCACGAAGACCGTGCGGCAGATCATGCTGCGCACTGACTCAGGGAAGGAATGGTTCTCGAAGGAGCGACGGACGAATGTGATCTGGGGCCTGCTGGTGACGACCGACGATGCGAGGACACTGAAAATAGGGCTGAATATGTCTCCTTACCGCGGGAAGCTCACCTGGAAGGAACCCCGGGTGTGCACGCTCTCTCTCGGCGACGTCAAATTCCACTTCGTCGAAGGCAAGCAAGGGGAGATCAAGGTCACCGTGGCTGGCCGGGATCTCGGAATATTTACGCGCGGAGATCGCATCCGGATCCGTCCCGACGGAACTCTGTCGAAGGAATAGCGGGCGCCTTCAGCCGCGGTACTGCTCGTCGCTGACCTTCTCCAGCCATTCCACGGCCTTGCCGTCGAGCTGCTCCTGGATCGCGATGTGCGTCATGGCCGTGGTCGGGGAGGCGCCGTGCCAGTGCTTTTCGCCGGGGGCGAACCAGATGACGTCGCCCGGACGAATTTCCTCGATCGGCCCGCCCCAGCGCTGGGCGCGGCCGCAGCCGGACGTGATAATCAGGGTCTGTCCGAGCGGGTGCGTGTGCCAGGCCGTGCGCGCCCTCGGCTCGAACGTGACGCTCGCGCCCACCGCGCGGGCCGGCGGATGAGGCTGGAGCAGCGGATCGAGCCGCACTGCGCCCGTGAACCATTCTGCCGATCCTTGGGCGGACGGCTGGGAACCGCTGCGTTTGATTTCCATGGTCGTTCTTGGACTAGAAAATGAGAGGAAAGCGAGCTCTGGCAACGGTGGGCATTCTTTCGCGACGAATTTCGGGATTTCGCCACCGTCACCGTCTGTCGGCGATCCATCTCTTGTCAGGCGCCCACACGCCCGGACTGCCCGAGAGTGCGGGAATGATGAAATCTCGAATGTCCCGGATGACGTTGGGGAATGACGCCTGCCCCTTCTCCAGCGCATTGCGGTGCAGGAACGCTGTCCACTGAGTCTGCTTTTCGGGATCGGAAGCGAAGTCGTTGGATAATGGAAACGGAGACACTGACAGCTCGGTTTTGCGGCGCTCGAACGTCGCACGGATTGCCTTGTGAAGCGTGGTGCCGTCGAAGGCGAAGCGACCGGCGAGAAACCGCACATCGAAAAAATCCTTCATGCGCGTATTGCGCACGCCCAGCGAGACCATCGCTTCGAATTTCTCTGCAACGACGGTGTAGATTGGATAGGCTTGGACGTGCGGTGCAGGAAAATCCAACAACGTCGGAAAGTCGGCGTCGACCGGCCCGGGCGTGACGGCGTCGCCGGTGCCGAGATCGATTTGAAGCGGGATATCGGCCTTTCCGAGCCGGGCGATGAGCTTCACCCGAAGGCCCCGATAGGCCTCGTCATCGCGAAGCTCCTCCGCGCTGACTGTGTCCGCGTCAAACTCCAGGCCGTCCGGCTCCGCTTCGGTCCGCACGATCTCGCGGAAGCGAGCAACAACGTCCTCGGCGTCAGTTGAGCCGAACGCCAACAGATCGACGTCACGGGTCGGCCGCGGCATCCGGTCGTCCCAAAGCGCGAAGAGCATGGCGCCTTTGAGCAGGAATCGGTCAGCATGCTTCGAGCGACCAAGCCGATACAGCAGCCGCTCGATGCCGTAGCGGGTCAGCAGGTCATTGAACGTCTCACCACGGGAACGCGCCAACGTCAGCAGTCGCGCTTTCACAGACGCCGCCAAACTCTTCGGAGCGGTCATGTCAGCATCTCCAGGTAAGGCTGCATCACGCGACGGACGCGGCATACCTCGGCAGCCTTGGTCAGCTCCGCGAGGGTGAATTTCTTTTCCCGCCATCCTTCGCGCAGCGCTTCCACGGCGACGTCGAGTCCGATCTTCTGCCGAAACTTGAAGCAATCCGCCACGGTCTTGGCCGGACTGTAAACGCGAAGGACGGCCGGGCCACCGCGCGCCGAAACGACCCCATGCGTAAGCGCCGCCCCGCTAAACCGCACAAACCTCAAGGGCGGATGCGCGACACGCGGCTGCCAGGCTTTGTTGGCGATTGCCATCCATACCTGACGAGGGGATTGAGTGCCGATGCCATGAAAAGCGAGCGCCGTCAGGAGGCAGAGCACGCCGCCAGGAACGCGAGTGCAGGCCAGTTCCCAGTCGTGCCGCTCGGTAATGTCGAGGTCTGCCGGCGCATAAACGCCGCGGGCGTGCTGCACCAGCCGGCCTTTCTCCACCAGCCTCGCGAGATAGATGGTTGGCAGTCCGCGCCTCATGAGGTCGCGCGCCCGCAGGGAGCCGCGGGTGCGGGCAAGTCTCTCGACGGATTGAAGCTTCGAGCTCATGTTGTGTTTCCTAGGTAGATAAAAATAAC
The DNA here is from genome assembly GCA_035545735.1 of Bryobacteraceae bacterium. Lineage (GTDB taxonomy): Bacteria > Acidobacteriota > Terriglobia > Bryobacterales > Bryobacteraceae > JAJYKC01. The sequence goes on from DASZXS010000062.1 coordinate 15,175, forward strand.
TACCTAGCTTTTGCAACACCAACTTAGGTCATTTCGACCCCAGCTTCCACCTGCGCCGCGGCCTCTTCGCCGGCCCGGCGGATGTAGTCCGCGACCGAATCGTAAACCACGAGCCGAACTCCACGCAGGGCTTCCCGCTGAGAGCGGAAAAGCTCCTCGGGGCCGCCCTGCGGCACCGCTGAAGCGAAATGGGTGCGCCGTGTGTGCGGTTTCCGGTGTTGGGACACACTAAGTCCCTTTTTATCAGGACCTAGCTTTTAAAATGGGGCGGCCAACGGGACTCGAACCGGGACCGCACCCCGAAGCTAAGTCGCGTTTGCGACGCAGACTTAGTTAATGGTTAATGTTTTAGAACGTGAAACACGATGCGCTGACTTGCGGAGAAGTGAAGCCAAAAACATCGCTTTTGGGCAACGTTTGGACAACCGCGTTGCCGTGAAGTTCGCTGCGCGTGCCGATGAAATTGATACGCCAAATCGCCCGACGTGCACAAATAAAAAAGGCGGCGACCGCCGAAGCAGTCGCCGCCAGTGTAACTCAGTTATTACGGCCGTGGCGCACGCATCCCCTGTTGCAGCGCTTCTTTCTTCGCAACGTTGAGGAAAGCACTCTGCCGGTTGTCTTCCGGCACGTGCTTCACCCGCGCCGCGACCCGCGCCTTGATTTCAGGGTTCTGCTCGACCCATTCGAGGACTTCCTGATTGCGGGCTTCCCGATAGTTTCTCGATTCCATAACCGAGAGTATCTTCTGCCGAATCAGGTATTCCTTCGAATAACCGTTGAGTCGCTCGTAGAGCTTTGGGTTCTCCTTGATGAACGCATCGATCTCCGCGTCCCGTTCGGCGTTGCGCGGCGGGTCCTGTGTCTGAGTTTGCGCCTTTTTCTTGGCGGCGACTTCTTCACTGAGTGTGGGCATGGTGCCTCCTATGGTTTCCCCGGCTATTGAGTGACAAGGCAGCCGGTCGCCCGAGCGGCGATGGACCTTGTTTGGGCGAGGATCGCCCAAAGGCGTTACAGGCAGTCTTCATCGTATTCTCCTTGATCATTTGGAGTGAGGCTGCGGCGTTTAATATCAAGCACCGCGCGCTCGAATTCCGTCCGAATCCGCGAGCCAGTGCCGCACGACAACCACAGGCCCACCAGTGCCGGGACGCCGGGACTGCGGCCGTAGGCTTCGCGCAACTGCGCTTCGGCTTTCTCGAAATTCTGGCGGAAATGGGCTGGCAGCAATTTAACCGCCTCGGCCAGTTGATCGATCGATTGGGCTTCGGTGGGCATGGTTAATTCTCCTTTGCGGGTCCGCCCTGCTTCTGGCGCAGCTCGGCGATTTGTTGTCCGAGCTTGCCGAGTTCCTTGGTCAGCGCCTCGTTCTGCTCGATCAATGAGGCGACCAGTTGATTTTGCTCCGCCATTTTCTGCTCCAACTCAGCCGGGAGCGGAGCGGGTGTTTTCGCCGGATCGGCGACCGCGAGGACAGGGCCGAGCGGAACGACCGTTGGCGCATTGGGATTAAGATTCCACGCTGCTCCAGATTCCTTCCGATAAACGACGTGCGCCTCGTGCATCACGTTCGCATCGGCGGGGTCGAGGTAACGACCCACCGGATAGGATTTAAGGGTCTCACCGACTCGGACTTTCTCGACGTTGGTTTGATCGAGATCAGTCCCGGACACGGGCGCGACCGCCGGAGCGGGCGTCGGCGGTGCCAGCGGCGCGGTGGCTGACGCGGTTTTTCGCTGCATGGTTTCGCAGCCGGCGCAGAGCGCCACGACGGCGCACAAGACGAGTGTGCTACTTTTCATTCTGTTTCCTCCAAATCTCGGCGTTGGCCACGTTACCCCGAGTGCCTTTCGCCACATCGACGGTTTCGGTGACGTAGAGATAGAATTGTTTACCGGCGGGCACCCGGACGAAGAACCCGTCACGGGCAATCGCCTCTTGAATCTGTCGCGCGTAGGCGTTGAGCACATCCGCCGTCCCTTGCAGCGCCGCATTGCGGCCGGATGCAATCGGCACCTGGGCGATGCCGCCGAGGATGGTCCCCTGATTTTGTAGCGGCTGCAATCCGCCCGCAAAGCCGGCGAGAAATGTCGAGGCGAACAGTTTTATTTCCTGCAAATCGTCGGTCTTCACCAAATCGCCCAGCAGGCCCGCTGAACCATCGCGCAAACCAAACTCGCCGGTCACATCATCTTTCGCGCGATCTAGCGCGATACCGTTCAAGACCAGTTCGGTGCCATTGAGCGGACTGCCATCGCGCCACACCACGACCCATTTTCCGGACACCGCGACTCGCTCCCGCGCCCGGTCGAGGGACGCGCGCCCATGCACCTCGGCACCAGCGGGGATAACCAACTCGCCGTTGTGCCAGACATCCTCTGTCACCAGTCCGATAACAGGTGTATCGAGCTTCGAGGATTCAATCGTGATGACCGTCTCGCAAGGGATCAACCGGCCAAAAGGAGCGTAGGTCTTCGAGAGTGCCGGCCCGGTCTCGACCGCAGCGATGGCCACTAGACTAATCGGCAACACCCGAGGCTTTGACGGCGACCCGCCAGCACGATTGTCGCGCGCGACGCGAGGCCGCGATCCGTCGCCGGCATCGGCGGCCACACCGGAGGTCGAGTCCGCCGTGACCGGCGTAGCCCGCGCCGGAGCCTTGAATGCTTGGCCGACTCGCAGGATCGACTCGCGCAGTGGATGCGCATCGGCCGCGTCCACTTTCGTCATTTGGGTGGCACGGGCCTGTTCGCGAGCATTGCTGCGATAAATCAGTAGCCCACCGACCGCGACGAAGCAGGCGAACACAACGAGATTGCCCGCGGGAGATTTGATGAAGGCCAGGAGTTTCATGACTACTGGGGCGCAATCAGCTTGGCGTCGCGCTCGACGCGCGGGACGACGACGGTGAAAAGATTTTTCACGCTCAGGTTCGCGCGTCCGCCGCGCGGCGTGCCGCTTACGGCGAAGAAGCCCGTCGTGGTCGCTTTCGGGGGAACGATGCCCGACGCATCCGCGATCGACGCATAATAGACATTCTGACCCACTCGCGCCGCCAACCGCTGCGGCTGATAAACCACTTCACTTTCGCCCGTATTTTCGAAACGCAGCCGGAAAACCAAGGTGTCCTCCGGATCGAAACGAAAGACCTCCTCCACGGTGACGCGAAAATCCCGGTAATACGTTACGCTCTCCGGCGTGGCACGTTCGATTTGCTGCACCGCTTCGGGGTATTGCGCGGAGACCAAGGCGAAACTTTTCGCGCGGTCGAGAAGACCGAGCAGCGTTTCCAGCGTAACTCGGCGATGAAGCGCTGCGCTCCGACCGGCCAAGTCATCCTCGTAAAACGTGACCGATCCATACGACTCGGCGTTCACAAAGAAGCGCAGGACGTAAGTCTTATTTTTCCAAACCACATTAACTGCGGCCTTGGCCGCCGGCTCGAGCGCACGGACGCTGAAAAACGTCCGGCCGGGCGTATAGGCCAACAACACCGGCGCAGGTGTTTCAGGATTCGCCGAAACGTTCGCCGCCTCGATGGCGGTCAGGGACGACGGAAACATGAGCGTCGTCGGCGCATCCCCACTGATGGGAATTTCGTAAACGACCCGCTCATCCAGTGGAAACTGTTTCACGGCGGGCGCAGCGTGCGCCGACAAAGCGACGAGCAGCACGAGGCCGGCACTCAAAAGACTGTGGCATCGTATGACCATACGCCGAGGGGATAACGTTTGTTCGCGAGCATGTCCGGGTTGCGCGCGAAAGTGAGAGTGAGCGTGAATTTCGGACTCTCGGTGAAAGTTTGGTTCTCAAAAACGCCGGTGCGGATCAACTGGCCTTCGACTTTAACGAGCACGCGATCCTCGCGCGTGCGTAGGATGTCGATTTTGAAGACCTCCGGTTTTTGGTGAATCTGCTTCACATCGAATTCCGCGTGCGACTTCTCCCGTTCCGTTGTCGCCTTGCCGAAGGCATCCGTCAGGAAAAGCTTTTGAAGCATATCGGGGTAGTCCCACCCTTTGGGATTGCGCTGAAATAGCGCCAGCGTCGCCCATAGTGCCATCGCCTCGTGCAGGTCTTTCGCTTCCTCGAAACCTAGCAGCGGCGAAACGGAAAACGATCCCGCACCGTCGAGAACTACGACCCGCTCGCGGGTGCGATACGCTTTGATGATGAGATACGGCTGAAGGGCGCAAAAAGCCAAAGCACCGCACGCGACGAGAAACCATGCCCGCGCAGCGAAGGTGTGATCGGCAAACAGCCGTGCCGGGGAAAAGCCGGCTCCACGCGCGGTGGTTGCAGGCAAACGCTTCGTCTGATCGACGGGAGTTTCGCGGAGCGTCGCGGGTGCGGCAGTTGGTTCAGCCGTGTTCATGGTTCAAATGCCAGGACGAGCCGTGGCCAGCGGCGGAGGCGTTGAAGGTGGCGGAGCGCCGGCCGCAGGCGTGCCCGGCAACGGTAGCGGAGTTGAGCCAGCGCGGCCCCACCGATTGCTAAGGCCGTAGATCGACCGTGAGCCGACACTGACCATGTGGGCGAAATTCCCTGACTGGCCGGTGAAAGCGTTCCCTTGAGCAAAGAGCGCCTGCATCACGACTGGCGTCGCAAGCATCCCGACGATAATCATGATCGTCGCGAGGATGCCACCCATGAACGTGAGCAGCGGCGAATACATGGCGTCCGTCATTGTGGCCGGATTTGGCCCCACCGCGCCGCGGAAGTCCGTCCACACGGCGAGGGCCACGAGGTTCGTCAGTGCGAAGCCAATCTGCCACGCCATGATCGCCAACACCTGTTGAAAGAAGCGGACGGCAATTCCGCCCAGTCCCGGCACCATGAACAGCGCCAGCATAAACGGCGTCAGAAGGTAGAGCAGCCACCGCAACACGTATTGCAGGATCAGCATCGGCACCGTGATCAGCGTGCCGACGTAGATGAAAATGTTCGCGAGCGCTCGCGAGATAGCCTCGTAAATCGACTCGTTGATATTGCGCCATGACCATTCGTGGCCCTCGGGATTGTCCGTGGTGGACTCGCGAATCGCATCCGCTGCCGAAGTGGGCTTTTCGTTATACCCCGGATCGATGTATTCCGCGACCGTCAGGAAGGCCTGTTCCACTTTGGGAAACCACGTATCCATGAACGCGATTGCCGCGACAATCACAGTGGCCTTGGCGAACATAACGAATCGGCCTGTGTTACCGGTCCGCGGGCTCGCCGCATACGCGATGAACCCCACCACCATGATTGCGAAGACGATGAATCGAAACGCGCCGACGAGCGCGATCATCTTGGATTCAAGCGTGGGCAGGTAAATTTCCATGACGCTTACGGCTGCTTCGGTTGGTCAGGCTTTGGCTGCGGAGGGCTGCCCGGCGGCAGGCCCAAGTCCAAAGTCGGCGGCTTCCGCCCGAGCTTTTGGTTCATTTCGGTAATCGCCTTATTCGCCCGTTGCGCTTCGCGCTGGGCTTGCTCTTCCCGTTCGAGTCGCGCCCGCTCCCTCGCGCGCAACTCGTCTTTCGACGGCCCGCAACCGGCGGCTCCTGCCGCGATAGACGCGATGAGAATAGATATGAGGAGTTTATTTCGCATCGGGCGGATTCCTCCTCACACGAAGGGTTTTCATGTAGGCGCTAATACGTTGGTTCGCCAAAAAATTGTTCTTTGCTTCGAGTTCGGCGGCGGCGATACGCTCCTGTTCGAGGCGGGAATCGTTTGCGATTTTCTGGAGGGTAACGGCATCAACTTCCCGCCGCCGCGTGGCATCCACCTGGACAAGCTGGCCGTTCAGCGCGGCCAACTTGGCGGAGAGCTTCTGAGTCTCGGCTTCGGTGAGAGCGGCCTTCAAGTCGTCCAACGTGACGGCAATCTCCGCCTGCAATTCCTGCTCGCGGGTCTTGGTGGCGTCGGTGACTTGATCCGTGTTGGCCTGCGTCGCATCGAGCGCCGCGTAGCGCCGATATGCGAGTTGGTCACGGTTCAGTGGATTGCCGTCAAGATCGACGCTGGCAATGACGCGATAACTGCCGCCGCCGGTATGCGAGAGTGAATCGAGACTACTGACAGTCGAAAGAATAGCCGCTTTCGTCCGACCGTAGTCGCGGATTAGATCCGACTCCCCGAGCGCATTCAGAACGAGCTTGCCGCCGGCTTCGGTAGGATTGCCCGTCCATTTGCGAAGATCGCTCTGGATGTCGATTTGCTGATGCAACTGGTCGATTTGCGTTTTGAGCTGGGCGATACTTTCGGCCCACTTCGCGATACTCTCCGCATGTAGCGCGGTATTATTGGCGAGGTTCGCAACATCCGTGACTGGAATTTGCGCCACGGCGGAGGCCCGCACGAGAACAAGGAGCAGCGTCCACCACGAAACGGATTTCAGAAATGTTTTCATGGCTCGACGCGGAGATATTCGACATGGGCGTTTTGCAGGACGCCGTTGATTTTGGCTTCGGGAATAACCACGGGCATCAGTCGCGAGTCGCGTTCCTCATTCGCCGGCGGGGTGCGCTGCTGCGCCTGCATGAGCCAGTATTGTTGTTTCACCGCCTGATTCATCGCGCGGTCATACCCGCGCTTCTCCGCGTCGTTCATCCCGTCGCGAACTTCCGCTTGTGCGACTCGCGACGCCGCATACCCGACCGCGGCCCCGGCTGCTGCGCCGCCGATTTTCCCATTCGACAAATGATAACCGGCGACGCCACCGGCCCCAGCCAGGCCGAGATCGGCCACCGCACTCCCGGCGGTGCTGCATCCCGCGAGCGCCAGCGCGAGCACCGCAAGAAGCGCCACACCCAACCTATGCTGATTTTTCCGTTTGTTCATCGTCGATTTCCTCCTCCTTGCTTAGTTCGATATGCCGCACCGTTCCGCATAGCGGCGGATCGGTGACGGGACTGAAAAAGCACACGCTGGAGAATTTTTTCCCTTCGGGCTGTTGCTCCGGCATCGGGTAATTTTGGATCGAGGCGCAGACGGATTCGGGCAGGCCAATGTCGCGCGCGATGTCATCCACATCCCTGCGGTCAAACTGCCGCATGAGCCAAAACTGTTTCGTGTTGCCGATGACGGCCGAGCGGATGCGTGACTCCTTGAATTTTCCATATTGCTGGACGATGGAAGCGGTCCAGCAGTTGAACTTGCGGAGCTGAGCGTAGGACTCGGAAACGATTTTATCACCGCCCGGCACGTCCAAGAAACGCGCGAGCTCCTCGTAAACGATCCGCTTCCATTGTTCGCGGGGTAGGGAAATGATGTGCTGACGCGTGAATCCGGCGATCAGCAGACCCGCCGCTGTCTTGAGTTCGGTCGCCTGTTCCGGAATGCAGCCCAATTCAAAGTGTGCGACGCGCCCCGTCAGTGAAATGTTCGTCGCACCATCGAAGAGCCGACCATACTGACCGTGCGCACACCACGAGGAGAGCAGCGTGGCGAGGTGATCGACTTGCTCTTTCTTGTGCTCGGAAAAGCGCGCGAACCGCATCAGTTCAACGAGGCTCGCGTGCGTCGGATAGTCCTCGCGAGTGTAGCGCGCGTGAGCCACGGACATGACCAGTCGTTCCGTCTGTGGATTTTTTAGAAATGCGGTTAGATCCCCCTCGGACACGTCGGCAACGAATTGTTGCGCCTCGTCGTCGTTCCTTGTGAGCCGATCGCGCAACTCGGCGAACGCTTCGAGTTCCGTTGCACCTACTCCCATCCGATGTTTCCAGCGATGCGTGGCGCAGGCCAGCCGCTGAATCTCCGGGATCAAATCGCGGTGACGCTTGGCCCACTCGTCAAAAGCGTCTTGGTAGAGCTGGCTGATATACTGGCCGAGCGTCGCCTGTCGGATTTGCTGTGCCTCGGCATCGGACGCCTCACCGATCATTCGAGCCACCAGCGCGACGGCGGTCGCGAGCTGGAGCTGGCCGAGCGGCACGCCACCGGTGTCGAAATAATTGATCGTCAGATCGCCGTCCGGGTGCAGCACAATGGGCCGTTCCCCTAACATGCGGGTGAACTTTTCATAGGACAGCCCTTCCTCGATCAGAACGGTGTAGGAATAGCGCGCCGCCGTTTCGACCAGCAGGCGGTGCATGAAACGCGACTTTCCCGCGCCGGTCGCACCGAGCAGTATTGCGTGTTGCGGTGACGGCGGCACACCGAGAAACGTTCGCAGGCCGACGAGATTTTTTTGCGAACCTTCCAAGATGACTTCCGCTCCGGCGAGATGCCCGGTAAACGTGGCCGAGAACGGTAACATGTCCGCGAGATAGGCGTCCTCGGCGTAAAGGGCGCGGTGCTGATAGGGCGAGCCGGTCCAGCCAGGCCACGACGCGAAGAATAACTTTTTCGCGGTCGAGGGACGTGAGCACTCGTAATACTGCGCGCCAGCCAGCCCGTTGATGGCATTTTTGATCGCCCCGCATTTCGCGGCCAAACCCTGCTCGGTTTCATCCCACACACGGATGATGTAGGTGACGGCGAACGGACGGATAAATCCCGTCGAGAGCGATTCGATTTTGCGCTCCTTCTTGCCGATGGCGACGAGCAGTGAATGACGTTCGCTGTCGCGATACTCACCGCGCAGCCGCTCGATGAATTTCTCCTCTTTGTCCACCTCACGCTTGGCGGGCAGCGGCTCGACGTTGACCGTGATTTGGTAGTCCGAGAGGTCCAAGCCCGTCAGCCGGTAGATAATTCCCGGCGAAGTATGGCTGGGCCAGCGTTTGAGGGCGAAGACGCTGTGATACCGCCCATCGAGGTAAAACCCTATGCGTTGCAGTCCGACGCCATCGCCGTTCCAGCAATTTTCCTGGATGGACAATGCCGGATTGAACTGCGCTCCGAAATCCAAATCGAAACGATCCGCAAACGACGGGTTCAAGAATTTTGCGCAATAGGTGAAATGCGCTTGGTCATCCATCGGTGTGACCGTGGTGTCGGCGCCGAAGATCGTCCGCAGGCTGTCGGTGATTTCGTCGAATTGTGTGCGTTGTTGACCGAGCAGTTTTTCATTGTGCGCTCGCAGCGCCTCACGCGTTAGCAATGGGCGCGGCTGGGCCGCAATCTGCGTTGAGAGGAAGAGCACCAGTTCTTCCCGCCGCAGCGCCCGTCGGTTAAGTTTTTTCCAATGCCGGCGAAAATAGTGCCGCCTAACCCGCCGGATTTCAGGGTCGGTGATTTCTTCGGTGTCGCGGTAGTTGGCCGCGAGTTCCGGGCGATAGTCTCCGCCGCTGCTCCACTGGAATTGCGCTCGCATCTGCAGACCGAGCAGGGCGAGGACACTGCGAATTTTGTCCTGTGCGGCGTTGAGTTGCGGGATACTGGCGCCCCGTCTGTCGGGTGTTTGAAAGACAAAGCCTTTGCTGGCGATCCCGCCGCTTCCAAGTGAGCCGTAGATCATCAGGCCCTCGGCAAAGAAACCATTGGGTGCAGCGCTATTCATGACCTTCCTTTTCGGCCGGCACCGGCTGCGCTCGTGCTACCAGCGACCAGCCTTCACCGTTCATGAGATCGTCGAAGAAATCTTCGGCGAAGCCGGCCGGCTTGTTGTGCCGAAGCAATAACACCCACAGGAGCGGCCCCAACATCACCGGTAACGCCACCATCACGCTGACGCCTATCCCAACGCGTAGTCCGACATTGAGCACTAGAAAGAGTCCAAAAGCGACGATGAGGGCGACGAGCACATAAGCAAAATCGTTGCCCTCCAGGCCAAACGCCCGACCTTTGCTGTCGTTCGCGCTGTTAGTGTCCGTGATGCGTGGTTCACTCATGACGGAACTCCAAGGCGGGGTTTAGAACGTGGGTGTCAGCGCGCCGTCGGCCATGCCGAAGATCGCGAACAAAGCCGTCATAATTGCGGCTGCACCTGCTATGATAATGCCGGACACGATTCCCATCTTACCCTCGGAATCGCCGTTCTTAAGTTTCTGCGCGCCGCCCCAAATCGTGATGACGCCCCAGATAAACCCGACGAGAAACAAAATCCCCAAGGCCGAACTGAATCCCGTCTTCAGCGACTGTGGAATTTGCGCAAGCACCGGCGTCGCACTGCCGGTATCGCTCCATAAGGTCGAAAGGCTCATTTGAGTATGGTTCATCGGAGTTTGCCTGCGACGAGTTGCCGCAGATCATTTGCTCCTGACGACGGCCAATCGACCCGCTCGATCAGACCTAGAGTCGGATGGTTCTACGTTTTATCGGGATGAACCAACGATTTTAGATTTTTCAGACACTGGCGCCATCGAATGCCGGAAAAATTTCTTAAACTGACGGTTGAGATGGCTGCCCTCGTAAAACCCACAGGCGTGCGCGATCTCCCGGTGGCGATGATCGCGTGCGGCTAATACGCTCCTGCGGCTTCTTGGTTCTCGCTCAATTTGCCAGCGGCGCTGGCGGATGTTTGAAGAATTTCTTGAACTCCCGATTGAGATGACTGGCGTCGTAGAATCCGCAGGCATGGGCGACTTCATGTCTCCGATAGTTGCCGGTTCGGACCATCGCATGCGCCTTCCACAGTCGGCATTCACGTAGATAGTCTTTGGGCGTTCGCCCCGTGGTGTTCCGGCAAAGCACCACGAAATGCGATATGCTCATGGCTACCGTTCGTGCCATTTGAGGAACAGAAATTTTCTTCCCGACGTTCGCGTGGATAAATTCATCCAAACGTCGCCGCTGGTCGGTAGTAAGCCTCGGTCCCTTCCTTGTTGTCCGCGGCTCATTGTGATGGAGAACCAAACGCTTCCCGATCAATGCTCCGATATCCGTGACTACGGAACCCGGCGGAGCTTGATCGGTGCACCACAAGCAAATCGCCAGCGCAAAATCCCAAACTACTGGATCATTCGCAGCCTCCGACAACTTCTCCCTACTAAACACGCCAGCGACATTGTCGGAAGGCAGTTCAAAGAAAAATTTCTCCTCATAGTATATCTCCACCAAGTCGCTTTCGCACTCCCATTGAAGTTCATGCACCAAATTGGGCGGAAAGAGATAGATGCCCCGCCCTGAAATTCGCTCGCTTTGCCAAGTGTCACCGACGAATCGCCGAATGGCGCCCGCAGCGAGATCGAAGGCGACTACCACCTTTGTTTGAATGTGCGATTGATTTCGGGAAACGAACGGCGGCTGTCGATGGTAGTAAACGGACACGAGCGGACCTTGAAACAGCAAGCCTGTGTGAGTAATTGGGAGGTTGATCCGTCTTAATCCGGCGTTATCCGGTGACGGCGGGGAACTGGAGTCGCCCATAGTTTCGTCGTGAGCTGTTCATGATGGAAATAGTCTGAATTTGTCCGCTTATCGCAGTTCGTAGATTTCGACTAATCCGATCCCGGTGAGGGCGTTGAAGCCATTCACCTGGGCAGTGTAGGCGCCCGGCGGTAGCGAAAGCACTAATGCGGAATCCGCACTTCCCGGCGTAAATGGGAATGCGCCGACGGCGGACATCAAAAGCGCGGAGGCCGATCTCATTCCGGCCGAAACTTCGGAGGTTCCGATAGTCAGCGTATTGTTCCAGCCCTTGTTTTTGGCGACGATTTTGCCTTGAGCGTCGAAAACGGTAAGCACCGGATACGAAAGCACGCCGGAAAGGTTGAAAGGCGGCTCACCCAACGTCGGGCCTACGGCACGAATCAAGACGGTTTCGGCGGTTGGTCCGGTAATCACAAAGCCACCGATCAAAAGATTATCGCCCGTGCCAACGTTGGCGCGGGCGGAGAGGTTCGCGAGCCGTGGGTTCGATACGCCGTCGTCCGCGTCATAGATTTCCACGAGCCCTACGCCAGATTGAAGATCGAGGGGACTGACCTGAGCCGTATAAGCCCCTCCGGGCATTGATTCCAAAAGCGCGGCGTCCCGGCTGCCGGCAACAAAAGGAAAGGCACCGAGCCGGCTGAATACAGGATTGAGGTTCGCATTCCAGCCAGAGTTGCTGTCGATGGCCGCGCCGCTCGAATTAAATAACCGAAGCTGCACGCCGGGGAGCGATCCGGGCACACCCAACGTCGGACCAGCACCACGGAGTAAAACAGATTTTGAGCCGCCGGAATTTGCGCCGATTGTGACAAAACCCGCGATGAGGACGTTGTCCCCGGACTGGACATAAGCCCGGGCCGATAGATTCACGAGCTTCGCGTCCGAGGTGACCAACAGCGTCCCAAGATTGGCCGACGCCGACCGCCCGCTCGAGTCGGTGGCCACCACGCTATAGTTTCCCTGATCGGCGGCCCCGGCAAAAAATGTCACCGAGGAACCAACCAAATCGTAGGCTTCGACTCCGTCGCGAAACCACAAATAGCGCAAATTGCCTCCGGAGCCTTGCACTTCAAGTGTGACACTAGTGCCAGCCGTTACCGCGACTGGCGATGGCTGCTTGATCGCGAGGACTGGAAGATCCGCGACAGCCAAAGACAGCGTAGCGCTGGATGCCACTGTGCTACCATTTGTGAAAAGCGCTCTCAGTTGAACGCCATCCATGCCCGCCGACGCGTTGTCAATCGTGAGCGAGGCGGTGGTGGCGCCGGAGAAAATCGTCGAACCAAAGCTGTTGGAGGCACCGTCGGCCAAGTCCCGCCAGCCGGTCCCAGAATTGCTCTGCCACCGGACGGAAGCCTGACCGTTGGCCGGTGGCGCGGCAGTAAGAGTAGTGGTGCCGCCTACCGAGAGACTGGTGTTGCCAGCCGAGGCAAGAGCCGCAGGCGTCACCGTGAACACACGACGCGGGATCGTGGTCGCCTGACTGCCATCGACAAACGTCACCAGCGCGTGAAAGACCGAATAGCCGGGATTGGTTAGAATGGAATCGACCGCCAGCCGACGATGGTCGGCGGGCGTGATGCGCTGGAGCAGGACATCTCCGTTGAAAAAATCCACGGCGCTCCACGCCCGCGCGGGTGCGCCGATTTCATAGGTGACCGGTGTGCCCCAGGCGACCGGCCCGGTCCCCGAACTGAGAACGGCTTGATACGTCGCCTTGTGATAGCTGGCAAAGGCGCGAAAAATGTATGCCATCCTGCGATCCGGCAGCCAACCCGCGGATGAGCGGTCCCCGCCGTAGGTGTCGGACGAAGCGATGTCCGCGAGGCCTCGCGTGAAGGACGCGGAATCGAACAACCATCCACTCGTTTCGTTCGCTGGCGTCAGCGATACAGTGCCGAACACGGGCGATGCATTGGCCGGGTAACGCAGGCGCACCATGGTCTCAAGATAAGGCAGGAATACTTCCTCCACATCACCCCAAACATGCGGCTGTCCTTCCTCTTCAGACCAAGCCCAGAGGGCGCCGCGCGGGCGGTTGCCGAAAAAAAGATCGCGGGTGGCCGCGCCGTAGTCGGGATTGTCGATCTGCCCCGCGACGTGTAGCCCCGGGGTCTTCAATACCGCGGTGTCCGGCCGCGTCGGGACGTAGCCGCCACCTTTGGTGGAAGCGAACGCGATCATCCGTTCCGGCCGCGCCACTGCCAACTGATACGAGACCTGACCTCCGTTCGAAAAGCCGTAGGAAATTACCGGTGCCCGCACGAGTTCAGGGTGCCCGCTTTTGTTGGCCAGTTGCTGGAAACCGGAATCCCAGGAAGCGAGTTCACTCGCGGTGCTGAGGCTGCCCCAATAGGCCGAGGCGACGACGGCAAAATTGAGCGAACCGGCAAAGGCGACCAGCTCGGCATCGGTCGCATGGATCAATTCGTCGCGCCCGCTGGGGTTCGGATAGAGCAGAACGCCGCGAATCACTCCGACGCCGTCGGGAATGTTCAGGCGCAACTTCCGGTTCAGGGAGTCGCCGAGAGCGAAATCATAAACGGCCGCGCGCAGTGACAGCGCGGCAAAAAATATCAGGGCGCACCACCGACAACACGAAAGGAAACGGCACAATTCCGGTTTCACGTCCGACTATGGGGTTTCGTAGATTTCCACCAACGCTATCCCAGTCGCCCCGCCGAACCCGGTAAGCTCCGCGCTATACGCACCGGGCTGAAGCGTGACGACCAAGGCGTCGTCATTCGAATTGGCCGGCAAGGCGAATGCACCGAGGCGCGTGAAAATCCGGGTCAGTGTCGGGCCACCACCCCAGCCACCGTTGGTAGCAACAATGGTATCCTGCCCATTGACTGTTGCGTGCAGCCGGAGTTGGGGCGAGGCCAGTGCGCCCGCGACCCCAAATTGGGCCAGCGTCGGACCAATACCTCGAATGAGAATTGTTTTGGAGGCCCCACCCGCTACAAAAAGCCCGACGATGAGCGTCTGCGCGTCCGACCCGGCCTGCGTGCGGGCCGACAGATTGACGAGCCGCGCCGTAGAGGCGCTGCCATCCAGATCGTAAATTTCGGCGAGTGCGACTCCCGTGGCACCCGTCGCGGGGGAGATTTGTGCAGAATAGGCACCGGCTGGCAGGACACTGAGAAGCGCCGCATCCGTTGAATTCGGCGGAAGACCAAAAGCACCGACCGCGTTGAACGCTGCATTCAAGGTGGGAGACCCGCCCCAACCGGTATTCGAGGCAATCGATCCTCCCCCCGAATCAAACAGCGCGAGCCGCGGATTGGCCAGGACGCCGGTGACACCGAATTGAATCAAAGTCGGACCGATGCCGCGAAGGAGCACGTTCTTTGAACCGTTGCCGGCCACCACGAAGCCGACAATGAGAGTTTCCGCGCCCGTGCCCGCATTGGTGCGGACTGAGAGATTGCTAAGCCGGCTTGATTGTCCAGCGGGTGCGAGAGCAAGCGTGGCCGCTCGCGATATGACGCTGCCGGCCTCATTCGTCACCTTGCACGTGTAGGCGCCCGTGTCAGCGGCGGACACCGCGTCGAGCAAGAGCGTGCTTTCGGTGGCGCTCGCTAAGGGGACTCCGCGCACGCTCCACTGGTAGTTGAGCGGCCCGGCGCCGGTGGCCGTGACAGTAAACGCCACAGTCTGTCCGTCCGCCGCCGCTACTGAGTTTGGCTCAATGGCCAGGGCGGGAACACTCGTCAAAGCCCGCACCAGTTTGGTCAGATTTGGCGACCCCATGCCGGTCACCAGATCATAACCAGGACCCGAGTTATAGGCCCCGTTGCCGCCGGTCGTGACATCATTGAACGTGTCGGTGCCGAGGAGGGGGTAAATCTTCGGACCGAGTAACCCGACCGGCGGCAACCCCGCGCTCGCACGAGCCTCGTTAATCAGCGCGGCAAGTCCAGCCCACAGGGGAGACGAAAGGCTGGTGCCGGAACCATCGCCCAACACTTGACCGTTCAAAACGTGAAGAAAAAGCGGAAGCCCTTGGTTCCTGTTGCCAGTCGCCATCGCTGCAACGTCCGGGACGCAACGCCTCGTGCCCGCCGGCACTCCCGGCCCGGTCTGCCACGCGGGCCGATTGAAAACCGAACTCACCCCGCCGCTCGTGCAGAGCAACGTGTCAACCCCGTCGATGCGCAGGCTCGGCCATTCGCCCAATGCCCACGCTGTTTCCGACAAAATGCGCCAGTCGTTGGTGAAGTTGACCGAGGTGCCGCCCACTCCCGTCACGCTGGGGTCGCTCGCCGGATAGAATACGCCCAGACTGTTGGCCGCGCCATAGCCGAGCGTGCCCGAGGCATTCGGGTTTGAGCCACTGTCGCCGGAGGCGCTGAAAAAACTTACTCCCGCCGCGGCGAGTTGAGTGAACGATTGCGACAGGCTGGCGAGTGTGGCCGCAGGAAGATCACGCTCCAAAATCCCCGAACTGAACGAAGCCTGATGTAGTCCGGGATTGGCAGGCAGGTCATTGAGGAGTTCCGTCAGCGCCGCCTGCACGCCCGGCGTGAAGGAATCAGCGAGGGTCGTCGCCGCTTTGGTGCCGAAGGCATAGAGGCGAATCTTTGCGCCGGGAGCCATGGCGCTCGCATGCTGGATGTCGCCAGTCACTTCACTCACGGCATCGGCTTGATCCTGCGGCGTCGGCCCACCGTCCACCTTGATCGTCGTAAAATTGGCGAGCGACGCACTGCTGCCGAGGGTGGACCAAAACAGGGTGAGATCGCTTGGCGTCGGCGTTGCGTTGAGGATGATGGCGATGGTCTGGCCGGAGCCGGACAGGTTTCCCGGGATATTGTAAGCCGTGGCCAGATCGTCGGGCGTAACAATGCCCTTGGCGTGCAAGGCATCGTCAATCGCCTGACTGGCCAACGCCGAATGTGACGGCTGCTGATTAGAACCCGCACTGGGTTGCAGGCCGTCGATGCCGAGAACAGACGAAGCGATTTCCGCGGGCAAAGACGGGGTTGAGATGGCGGAGGTAAATTCGCCGGCCGCGGTCGCGACGCGCGCGAAACTCACGTCAAAACCTTGGGTAGCTTGGGCCACCGTGCCGCGAATGAAAATGTTCGTGTGACTGGCATCCGTCAGGGTCTGGGCAAAGCCCTGTCCGCCGAGCCAGGCCACGACACGGTTGTAGTCCGAAAGAAGCGGGAGATACTTTGTCTCCATTTCCTCCCGGGGGACGAGTTCGCCCTTTTGAATTCGCTGCTGTAATTCGTCGTAGTTGCGCAGACGCAGGCTCACGACCAGACGCAGACTTGCCTCCGACTCCTGGGCGCTCAGCACCCGGCGCACGATGCGCACTTCGTTTCCACGTGGAGCCGCGGAAGCTTGATCAAAAGCAGGGGACATGAGAACTCCAAGTTCGCGGATGCTGCCCGGGAGAGGCTGACGCTCAGAAGCTATCGCGGCCGACCGGAAGGTCAGGCCGACGCAAGCGAGGATTGTTGCCGACAGGATCGTCTTCATCAAAATTCCCAGCTCGCGCCGACGCTCGGGAGAAAAGGAAACATCGTCAGCGGCTCTTTTTTTACCACGAGCTGCCCGTTCACGATCGCGGCACTGTGGTCATAGCCATCGACGTTGGCGCGACCGTAGGCGTTAAAAATGTCCGCGTAAACGCGCAGGGTTCCGCGCTTGAGTCGATAGACTCGCGTGGCCCGCAAATCGAGGCGTTGGTAGGAAGGCGTCCGTCCGGCGTTCACCGGGCCGTAAACCCACGAATAGGTCGCCGTGCCATCGTTGAGCGGCTCCAACTTGAAGATCTGATCGGTGACGGGCCAACCGGTGTGAAATTGCCACGCCGCGCTGAACTGCCAGTTGGGTGACGTGGCATAGGTGGCATCGGCATAAACCGTATGCCGTTGGTCGCGATTGCGCGGCACCCAGCGCGCCCCGATTTGCTCTTCCGAGACGGCGTAAGCATAGCTGGCGCCCCACTCGAAACGTCCGCTGCCACGCCGCTCCACGATCAGTTCCGTTCCACGTGCGCGACCGCGCGTGGGATTGAGACGGACCCGGTCATAGAGGGCCTCGGGAAAAGCCGAAAAAGGATCGACCAGATTTTCCCAATGCGGGCGGAGGTGCGAACTCAGCCGCTCGTAGGCTTCGAGCCGGAGCTCCACGCCGGACTCTAATTTACGAGAAAGGCCGAGCACTCGTTGCTCGGCCTTTTCCGGGGGACGGTAGGTCGTTTCATTGTCCTGCACGGAGAGTTCGTGCAGCCCTTGGGCTTGGCGGTAGATTCCCCACGCCGCGCGCAAGGTCGTCCGACCGAGGGCAAGCGAGGCATTCAGGCGCGGGCTCCACGCGCTCTCGCCGCCGTAAAGACCGGAATAGGTGTGGCGCTCGAAACGCACTGCCGGTTCGATGATGAGCGGCCCCCACGGCTGGAAACGCGGGGCCAGGTAAACCGCCTGCGTCGTGCCGTCGGGTTTAAGCGCGGCGTTTCTCGTGCGAAAGATCGGGAGCAGGTTGCCACTGACGATTGTCGCGAGCTGCCGCGACAAAGCATAGTCATAACTGGCCTCCCCTGTCTTGTATTCGAAGCCGGTGCGGAGGAGCGCTTGCGGCGTGATATTCAAGGTCCAGTCCTGCCGCAACCCGAGCACGTCGAGTTGGCGGTCGTCGCGCAGGTTCAAGGATTGATAGCCGTCGAACAAACCGCTGCCGGACCGGTGCCAGTCCAGACGGGAAAACGAAAGCACTGCTTCCCCGGACAACCGCTCGCCAAAATCTCCCCGCCAGCCCGCCCACACATAACCGCTGTCATAGCTGCTGCGCAGATCGGGAACGTCGGCGGAATTCAGGGCCTTGAAGGAATCCCCGGCATAGAGCACATGCACGGACAGCGCCTGATGAGGCGTGAGTTCATATTCCACCTTTCCCGAGAAATCGTAGTAGAACGGTGAAACATCCACATCGCTGCCGCCCAGTTTGAGGGCGAGATCGAGATAGCCGCGTCGCGCGGCGGCGAGCCAGTGGCCCCGGCCATCATCAAAGGAACCTTGGCTCGTCGCACGCACGTTGGTTACACTCAGGCCCAGAGTCGTTCGATTTTTGGTTCCCGGGTCCGCCTGTGTTTCCATCGTGAGAACGCCGGCCAGACGGTCTCCGTAATCGGAAGTAAAACCTCCCGTCACCAAGCCGATGCTCCCAATCGTCTGCAGGTCCACAATCGAGAGGATTCCATCAAAATCCTTCAGGTGAAACGGCTCGATCAGGTCCACTCCGTCAAATCGCGCCAGCATCTGGTTGTTGGGTGCGCCGCGAACCCAAAATTTGGCCGAAAAATCGTGGGCACTTAATCCCGGCAGACGGGAGATCGTCCGGTAAAGGTCCTCCCCCAACTGCGGCAATTTTTCCAACTCCGCACCGGTGAGAGTGACGTTTGGTGCGATGCGCTCCTCCGCGATGTCGAAGCGACTCGGGGTGACGACCACTTCCTTCAGTGTAAGCAGATTCGCAAGATCGGTGGCTTTCACAGTGACTCCTTCCAATTGCTCGGTGCCATCGCCGTCCCGCAGCAGGGCAAGCCGGATCGGATTTAACTCGGTCTGTTGGCCGGGCCGAATGGCAATTTTTGTCACCCTAAGGCTGCGGTATCCACCCGCTTCAACAATCAAAGTCTGGGCACCGGCAGGCACGTCGCGCAGCGTGAAAAAGCCATCGGGATCTGATCGCACGTGCGCCGATGTCCCTAACACTTGGATATTCGCTTCCGCGAGTGGCCGTCCGCCCTGGGCGGTAACCATGCCGTGAATTCCGCCGACCTGCGGTTTTGCCGCCCGTCGCGATACGACGAACACGCCGGCCGAAGTTCGCGAGAACGCGAACCCGCTGCCGTCGAGGAGCAGTTGCAGGGCCGCCTCGGGCTCATACGAGCCGGAAACCGCGTGGGCTCGCGCGTTCCCCAAATCGTCATGGCTGAAAATTACCTGCGCGTCGGATTGTTTGATGAAGGTTTGCAGCGCCGACGCCACCGGCTGCTCCGGGATGCTGAAATGCACCGGCGCCGCCGCGGCCAGCGCATGGAGGCAGGCCCACGCAATGGCCATCCCCAGCCGCATTCCCGGAAAACGCGACGGACTTTTTAACCGAACGGATACAGTCACGCTATTCTGACGGGCGACCCGGTCCAACTACTCAACCCATCGCACGCATTTCTTTCACGGTCCGCGCCGCGCATTTCCGATGATGCGGAAAGAGCCGTCGGAAATAGGCATCACTTGGACGGACAGGGCCAGCTCCAGTCCAGAAAAGAAACCTTTGAGATCGTCCACAGGGATCACACCGCCGGGATGAAGCCCGGCAATGTCCGAGGCCACCACAATTTTCCGCCCGTGAAATGCGCCCATGCGTTCCGCCGCCTCTGCCAGCGTGAGACCATCAAGCGCGATGCGACCCTTTCTCCATGCTACGACGTTTTCCAACGCCTCGGGGGGCAGCGTCCTTAGATTTGCTCTACCAGAGCCGAGGACCAGTTGTTGGCCCGGCACGAGGCTCTCTGTCTCGCCAGAGGCGGGTTGCATCGTCACTGCACCTTCCATCAGCGTCACCTCGACCGCACCGGTGCCCGAAACGCGAACATTGAACTGCGTGCCGGTGACGCGAATCGTCCCTGCCGAAGTTTTGACGAAAAAGGGATGCGCCGCGTCTTTCGCGACCGAGAAAAAGGCTTCGCCTTGGTTGAGCTGAACCATGCGTTGCCCGCGGCGAAAATCCACATGGAGACTGGACCCGGCATTGAGTTCGGCGCTTGAGCCATCCGCCATGGCATGCGTATGACGTTGCGTAGCGATAGTCGCGACAGTTGCCGTGTCGCGAATGTAGGGGACGCCCCAGAAGGCGGTAAAAAAGAGGAGGATCGCCACCGAAGCGGTGCCGGCGATGCGCCGCCGCCTCCGCCGTCTCAGGCGGAGTTCAACCTTGGCGAGAAATTCCCCGCCCAAGCCGGCCTCGCCCGGCCAATCCAATGCGCTGCGTTCGGGGTCGGTGGGCATCCCGGATGGCGGGTTTCCGTCTTTGGTGTTCATCGCAGGGAGGAACCGTCAATGCCGCGGGCGCGCAGGTAGGCTTCGCACCTTTTCACGCCCAAGCGGCAATGATTTTCCACAGTCCGCTCCGACAGGCCGAGCCGGCGGGCGACCTCCTTTTGAGGGAGACCCTGAATTTTGTGGAGCAAGATGACTTCACGACAGCGCGTGGGCAGAGCCACCACGGCATCAGCCAGAAGATCGAGTTTCTCCTGCACTGTAAGTGCCGTGGCGGCATCCGGTCCTTCCTCTATGACGCGCAGCGCAGCCAAATCCCCCAACGGCTCGATGGGAGAATTGCGATTGCGGCGCAGCAAATCGAGCGCCGCGTGCCGTGCCACCTTGTAGAGAAAAGCGCGGGCTGACTGGATGGGGCGGATGGCGTGCGCTTTCCAGACCCGCAGGTAGGACTCCTGGACGATGTCATCTACGTCGCGGACGTCGGGGAACGCCCCCCGCAAATAGGATTTAAGCTGCGGGCCGTGCGGCTCCACCTGGTCAGTGAACCACTCGGTGGCACTTTCGTGCTCACCTGATTCGCGGGGGAGAGGCGGCGTGTTCACGGGGAAGGCGCTTGGGTGTGCGTCGCTTTCCCCGTTTTCGGGGGCGCCACGCCTGATCAGCGTTTGCCGTGAGGTAGTGTCGGAGTCGAATTCTTTCCGGCCGGATCGGTCCGACGTTTTCTCCAGCGAGCCACGAAAAGTGGATACGCTTTGTCCGATGGAAGTGCGCTTTACCCAAACGCTGCTCGTCACGACAATAATCACCATTCCGCTGCCAGATGAGAAGTCAGTATGCATTCTATCTCTCGCGGGTTTCCACGGCGTTCTTGAATGATAGCCTGTAAGGAAATCGCCGGAGATGCTACTAATGGTGTGACGCATGCCATCGCGCGCAGACCTCGAAATTCAATACGCCGATTGGCTTCGGGAGCACCGACGCATCCTGCTTAAAATCGCGGCTTCATTCGGACGGGAAAAGGAGGATCAGGCCGATTTGTTTCAGGAGATGGCAGTCGCGTTGTGGCGCTCCCTGCCGGCTTTCAAGGGGCAATCAAAAACATCCACGTGGATTTACCGCGTATGTCTCAACACCGCCATCGCGTGGCGCCGCGCCGAGACGAAACCACGCGAGCATCATGAGCCGCTCGAACTGATATCGGCCCGGAGATGAACCCGAGCTATCGTTGAAGCAGCAACTTCTCCCCACCTTCGTCCACAACCACCACGCCATCACCGTTCGAGCCGCCCAGCACGCTGTCTGAAACGGCTTCTTGTAGGTATCGTTCGACTACGCCACGCATCGGACGGGCACCTAGTGTCCGATGATACCCTTGTCGCACGAGAAATTCGACAGCGGCGTCGCTGACTTCGATCCGGTGATGAAGCGCAGCGAGCCTGCGGCATTCGGACGCGATCATGGATGAACAAATCTCTCGTTGGACCGCGTAGGATAGCCTCGCGAACACCACCATCTCAGTGATACGGCCGAGCAACTCTGGACGAAGTCGCTCACGGACTCGCGCAAGAACGGATCGCTCTACCGAAGCGAAAGGCGCATTTTCCATGCGAATCGCTTCCTCGGAACCGATGTTGCTCGTGAATACGACGTAGAAATTGCGCAAATCGAGAGCTTCGCCGGTAGCGAGAGTGATACGGGCATCCTCCAAGACCTGTAAGAAAAGATCTAAGACGAGTGGGTGCGCCTTTTCGATTTCGTCGAATAGCAAAGTGCCACGAGCTACGTTACGCAACGAACGGCCTAGTAGTCCTGCATCGCCGACGCCGTTGCCGATCAACTTTTCGATCGCAATCTGATTCTGATATTCTGACATATCGAAACGGATCGCAGCGTGTCCCGGAAAAAGATAATCAGTGAAGACATTGGCGGTCTCCGTTTTTCCAACGCCAGTGGGGCCAACAAAAAGAAATGAACCTTTCGGCCGGCGAAAGTTTGCAAGGCCGAGTTCCCCTCGAATTAGAACTGAACAGATGCGCGGGAGGACGTGCGTCTGTCCCTTGATTTTCGCGCCCACGTGCGCCGGCAGTGCACGCAGGCGCTCCGAGGTTGATCCATGCACTTCCCCATCGGCTGAGGCAGTTAGTTCCGATACCATGACTGCACTTTCCCGTCGGCCCCGTATGGAGGGAGCACCGCCTTTTTGAACCCACCATTGCAGTGCTGCACGACGGCTTCGAATTTTCTCAGCTTCCGCAACTGATGCGGTTCGAGCCAGTATTTGTCTTCCTCTGTCCAGGACGTGCTGCGTTTCCCGGCCGTGTAACCAATTGTGCGCTTCTTTGCCTTACGCTTTCCCAGCGTGTCAGCCGCAATCTTCGCCGAGTCCTCGTCAGCCGCACAAAACGTCACTCGGTTGGCCATGTTCGCGATGAAAACTTTCGCCTTTCGTTCGTCGTTCATCGGCGGGATGAGCGATTGATACGATTGAGTGGCCGCAACCACAGTTGCGCGGGCCTCTCGGATCACATCGACCACGTTGTAATCCGACATACCATCATTGGTAGCCGTGACGATTTTTTGCGCTTCGTCAGCCCACAGGATCAGGAGATTGTCGGTCGCGCGAGCCGAGGATGGTTTGTCGAAGCGCCGCAGCGCGTGCGCGTAAAATGAAAGTTTCAGGAGGGTGTTAATGTAGCGGCGCTCGACTTGATACCGCTGCGGCAACGAGACGCACACCACCTTGCCGGCGTCGAGTTCATCGAACCGGAAACTCGGCTTGGCGGGACAGAAGACTTCCGCGATGCCCGGCTCGGCGAAGCAATGGAGGTAGTTGGCGACAGTCGTTTTCACGCCGCCGAGTTGCTCGGGCGGCTGCGATTTGAACGCTCCCTCATAGTGAGCGATGAGCAGCCTTCCTTCCGGTGAGTTCTGCTCTTCCAAGAGCGCCATCACTTCCTTCATGGCGGTGTCCGACGTAAGCATGGCGTAAGCGCTACGCAGCGTTACGGACACGCCCGCCGTCGCGAGAACCTGAAACGCAAACTCGATTTGCACCTGCGCCTGCATCCGAAAAAAACTTTGTTCGGAGCGTTGGCCCAGCGACGCCGCGACATCGCAAACGATCTTGGCTTTTGCCGAATAGGGCAGGTGCGGATTATCCAGAAAATTGAAGGTGTGGGTCGGCGCCCAATCGGCCGGCGCGTCGGCGGGCCGCACTTGGAGAAGAATCAAATCCCGCTCTCGCCCGAGTTGCCGAAACATGGGCAGAAGCGTTTCCCAATAGAGCCCCTTGTCATCGACACAGACGCCGCCCCACGTGGGACAATTTTGCGAAACTTGCCAGAGCATCCGGTTGATCGCACCGGTGGTCTTGCCGGTGCCGATTTGCCCTGTGATGAGCCAACCCCGGCAGAAGTCTTCCACCGACCAACTAAAGCCGCCGAGCCGCAGCATCACTGGCGAAGCGGAACGCCGCGAAGCGCTTGCCGCGCAATAAATCTGCCACAGCGACAAAACCGCGAATCCGCCCGCGAGACTCCGCACCACGCCCGCGTGCGGCCAGAGCGCCAACGCGGCCCAAGCACTGCCCACAGCGAGAATCAAATTCCCAAACATAAGTGGGCACGATGCCCCAACGATAGATTCCCTATCGGCGTTTCGGAGCCGGACAGAACAATGCTTTTCTAGGACGGTTCGCGGATTTCAGGAGCGTCCGCCGACGCGCAAACCTCAATGCTGCCAATGAAAGGCTCCTTTTCTCCAATCCGAGAACGGTATTGCGCCGGCAGGTCTCGGAGAACCCCGATCCGCTGCGCTGCCAGATCGGCGAGCAAGGCACGCAAATTTTCGCCCGCCACGGTCACGTGATAATTGGCGAAACGCAGTTCGATCACGCCGTCGTCGTCTTTGCCTCTCAGGCGTGCGCCGATGAACTGTGCCCACGGCATCACCCAACTTTCGCGCTGCCATTGGCACACGAGCAGTCCCGCGCTGCCCGGCTCAACTGACACACACGTGAACTCCGCCGATTTTGTGGCGCGTCGTTCGCTGATTTCTTGTTGGAGCGAGTTCATACGGCAATGCGTTGGTTCTGATGTTGAGCCTTTCCATGCGTCACGACGGCGTGGTGCCGGCGGTAGCGCTCAGCGGCATCCTGGGCGCGTCGGTGCCACTCAGGCCAATTCAAGGACATTCCCGAAGTCGCTGGTTTCAGGTCTATCGCCAACTCGCGGTCGCCGGCGCGAACGATGGTTTCCCGCAATTCGGCTTTATCCGCGGTGAACACGAGCACACGTTTCCGCCCGCGCGTAATGCTCACATACCACTGGTTCGCATTCGTGGCGGCCCGGCTGGCGGCGTCGGCGAACAGCACCGTGTCCACCGTCTTGCCCTGTGAGCCGTAAGACGTGACGGCATAACCGCGGACGAAAACACGCTGCGAAGGCGCAAGGGTTTTCGTCTCGCCGCTGTCGTCGCTCACCACGAGTGCACCATTTTTCTTCACGTGGCGCACAGTAACGAGTTCGCCGTTTGCGAATCTCTTCCCCTCGACGGATTCGCCATTGACCTTGAGTTGCAGCCGATCTCCCGGCGCGAGTTCCATTTCGTTGCGGGCGGCGACGACGAGCCGACTGGCGTAGCGATAACTGAGCGTCGAGCGACGCCCGTCTTTGACGAGCATGATGCCGTGTTCGTTGGCCCCGGCGATTTCGCAGAGTTCGCCTTTGGCGTAGCGGCCGTAGCGCTGGAGAAAGCAAGCATACTGCCCCGCTTCATAAAAGCGCGGGTCGCGCTTTTGGGCTTCGCCCAAGTCGAGCGGACGGAATGTCGCGAGCTTTTGGCCGACGCCGATGTGACCCGTGGCTTGGAGTTGTTCACGGATGGCCTCGTTGACCGCGCAAGTTTCGTCGCGGGTCTGCGCGACGACGAGAGCCTTTTCCTTCCGGCTCACCGCCGACACATATTCCGTCGCGAGCGCAGACCGCCGTTCATTGGAACCGCATTCGCGGATGCAACCGAGCCGGTCAAGGCGATCAAAAGATTCGGCGATGTTGCCTTTTGCCGCAGCTTTCACGGCAGCACGATAGCGGCGGATGAATTGGCGTTCCGAGGCGGTGGTGCCGAGTTTGGGATCTTGCCGGCGGATTTGTTGCAACCGGATTGGCTTCACGCCGGAATGCTTCTCAATGGCGCGGAGAGCGTCCGATGCCGCAACTGCGCCGTGTTGCCGCGTGTCACCGGACAAAATCAACCGGCCGGCGTTGGCTCGGACGACACGGATCAACTGGCCGAGGTCACGCCCGCCGACCTGACCGGCTTCGTCGAGGACGACAACGGCACCATGCGGAAGCTGCTTCGCCACAAGGAACCGAGCCAGCGTTTCGGCCGCTAAGCCGTCGGCCTCCAAGTCCCGCACCTGCTGGCGCTGCGGCGCGAGGACAACGACGGGCCGATTGGCGGCGGTCAATCCGCGTTCGACTTCTTGGAGCGTGCGACTCTTGCCAGTGCCAGCCCCGCCGCTGAACAACATAATGAGGTGCCGGCTAGCGAGAATCTTTTCGACGGCCGCCTTTTGCTCCGATGATAGCGCTTCGCTCGCGCGATAATCCGGTGCCAGTTTGCCATACTCGTTCCGGCCATCGTGGGCCGCAACCACACATTCGAGTTCCCAGCCGAGGACTTCACGCGAGGTGAGCCGATTAGTGCCGCGCTCGCGGACGTAGCCGCGTTGATCAATGGCGGCGCGCAGTTCCCGGAGACCGAAGTTTTCGCCGCGTCCGCGAGCCAGAGCTTCCGCCCAAAGCTCTGGCTCCGACACCACCGACCGTCGTTCGAACAAATGTTCGTCAGCCCATGCCAGAGCGGCTGTCGCATCGGTCCGTGTCGCAGTTTCGGTCGCCTTCGGTTTCAACGCCGTCAGTGCCTTGGCTTCGTCCGGCACAAGCTGTTTCATCCAGGTTGGTCGCAGTCGATCCGCCGTCGAATCCTTCATCTTCCGTTTACGGTCATCGTGCGCCACCTGTCGGCGCAGGGTATTCGCGTCCACGCGCATCCCCTCGCGTTCGAGCCGCCTTTTGGCTTCATCGTCAATCTGCCGATGCCGCTTGGAAAAGCGCGTGATAACGCTGCGGGGCACGCCCTTGATTTCAAAGTCACGAGCGTTGGACTCGAGGACGTAGCCGAGAGAACGGAGCCCCTTCGCGAGTTCGTGGTAGTAGAAGTTCTCGGCGAACTTTTGGGCACGATACATGCCGTGCACTTCGAGCGCCTTCCAACGTTGCTCGACTGGATCGAACGTCGCATTGAGCACGACGCAATGCGTGTGAAGGTGCGGGTCGAGTTCCCGACTGGTGTCGTGACGGAAGGCGGCGGCCACAATGTTACCCGTCGCACGGTCGCTGTGCTGCCCCGATTTCCGCACGCGCGCGGCGGCGAACTTTTCCAGCTCGACCATCGCCTGTTTCACCGCGCGATCGTGCAGCTCCGAAATACGGTCATCCTGCAACAGCGCGACCACGGAGACCGATTTCGGCGGGCTGATGGTGAAGTCGTAAAACACCCGTCGATTCGCGACCGTCCGCCCATTTTCCCGACGTTGAGAATTCTTCCGTGCCGTCAGTTTTTCTTTCGTCGTTGGATTCAATCCATCACATAGCGCTAGGAAATCCGATTCCTTGACCGAGCCCTTGAGACCGAGTTTTTCGGCACCTTCACCGAACCATTCGCCAGCTACTTTCTTGCCTTGAGCATAGTAGTCGCCCACGGAAAGATGCTCGCGGAAATACTCCCGCGCGTGCTGCAAATTCAATTGGGCTTTGGGCGTTAGCATGGGGCAGAATTGCCGACGGAGCGGCTTGGACTTACACAACGCAGCCGCGTTGTTTTGATCGGAGGACGCGTTACTCCTTACGTGAAAACGTAAGGTTTGAACTGATCTAACCACGGCCTGCCGACTTGCCTTTGGCGCGCGTCAACCGGCGCATCAAATGCGCTCTTAGAGGAAATGGGGCCAGCCGGCGGGGTCCGGGTATCGGCCCCTATTTCCGACCTCCACGAAGGCGCGGCCCGCAGCCATCAATCGCCGCGCCCTCGTGGCCCTCGCGGAGCGATACGGACGCGCGCGGAGACTGGGGGTCACTCGTCGCTGCGCTTGCCGCCGCCGTCGCTGGCCGCCATCCGGCGAGCACGCGCCGGCCCGCGGCTGCGCTTGCTCCTCGCGCCCCCAGACTCCGCGTCGGCCGCCGGGTAGTTGCAACTGCGTCATTATTTGAAAAATGGGGACACCCGTTTTTCCGACGCGCGCCTTTGCATCTCGTCGGTCAGGGCAAGACCGGTGCACTGAACATCGGCCCTGCAAATTAAGTAGGAATGGCCAACAGGCACCGCATCGGTGACGCTAGCACGAGTTGTCCCTATTTCACATGCGCACGCTGTTAGCCGTCGATGACAACGAGTCCGTGCTCGCGGTGCTCGACTTGCTGCTCTCCCCGCAAGGCTACTCCATTGTCAGGGCCGCATCCGGGGCGCGAGCGTTGGCACTTGCGACGGAAACCCAGATCGACGGCGCAATCATCGATATTCACATGCCCGTCATGAACGGCTTCGAAGCCTGTCGTGTCCTACGCGAACGCGCGACGGCAGGCGGCCATGACCTGCCAGTGTGGCTAATCACCGGAGCGTATTCCCGAGAAGCAGTCGAGCGCGCCAAGCAAGTCGGCGCGCTCGATGTTTTCCAAAAGCCCTTCGATTTTGCGGCGATGCTGCTTGCTCTCGAATCCGGTTTTAACCGGCCGCCCGCAAAAACGGGACCCGCGTCATGACGCGCGGGACTACGCAGCAACAGGCTTATTTTTCTTTGCTTCCCGGCGCATGAGGTCTGCCAGCGCCTGGAGTTGATTCGGCCCAAGTTGCTTCAGTGACGTAAGCGTTCGCTTCACGCCCAGCTTCTGCTCTGCGAACCGATACACGGCCGACCGATCCCACGCGAGTTCACCAGCCAGCGAGAAAATCGCGCGATAAAAGTCGCGATCATAGGCCACGGGATCGCGACGACGCAGCCGTGACCGGAAGATGGCCCGGTGCTGTTTCAGGAACTTCAATGCCTCGTCATACTGCTCGCGCTCAATCAGCGCGTAAGAGGCGACATTGAAGCGACGCTGAAGCATCCGATGCACGGCGGCATAATTCGGCCCGGCACCGCCAACCGCGAGGCGGGTTGCGACCTCGCCGATCACCTCACGCAAGCGGTCGCGTTGCTCCGTAGTCACGTGGCGTTCGTCCGGCGTGATGACACTGCGGTGCACGTGCTTCGACGCGTGAACGACGAAATCCCGCCCCGCCACTTGCACGCGATTGCCGTCACCGTTCACAGTAACGGCCTGCCGACCTTCCTCCGCAGCCGGCATCAATCTCGCGAGGTCTTCGACCAGCCGCATCAGTTCGGAATCCGTGTTCAATCCGGCGGCGGCCGTCTCCTCGACGAGCATGCCTTTTCGCATAACGGATTCCGGTTTCTCGGTCGCCAGGTCGAGCACCTTCGCGCCGTCCGAGCCTTCACCGAATTTCTTCCGCATGTAATAGCGGGCAGTGTCGAAAATCTCTTTCACGGTCTGAGCCGTGGCGTCTTGCACGGGCTTTTTCAGGAACGCAGCGGCGGAGAGCAGGGTGGCAATGATTGCTTCTGTATTCATCTTGCCCATCGCCGCCGGTCAACCGGCCCGCAATAGCTCGCTACAGGGATTGACGCAGCCACGAGCGAGGTCGCGCACACCGCACGGCGGCGGATGGACGGGCCGATTCCGGTTTCGGTGGGGCTAACTTCTCCGCGCGGTTTTCCCATGTTACACGCCCAGTCAAGGCGCGGCTCGCTGACGCTCGACTCGGCCTTCCCGCCGCCGGCCTTCCCCTTCGCGCGGAGCACTTCGGCTCCGTGCTCAGCGGCCGGCGTCGTGACTTGGGCGTGCCTCATGGGCCAACGCGCGGGCAGGAGCCCTGGCAACCGGACATGGCGTCCGACCCGAGGCCGCACCCAAGCGGCGGCATCATGAATCAGATCTTATTCGACTTCGCCGGTAACGACCAAGAGCCGGCTTTTGCGATGGCGGTGGGCGAACAACCGCAGCAGCGGCTCGAAACCTTCGGCGTTCAGGCCGTGAGCGACACCGAACTGCTGGCAATGATTCTCCAGGGACCCGGCATGAGTGCGAGTGAAGCGGTGACGATGGCGTCGCGGCTAATTGCCGAAGCGGGGTCCATCGCGGCGTTCCTCTCATGGCAACCGAACGACTATCGGCGGACGAAGCGCATTGGGCAGTTCAAAGCCTCGCAACTGACGGCGATTTCCGAGATCGCACGGCGGATGATGATGCCGCGGACCGCCGCGCCCTTGCTCAACCGACCTGAGCTGATCGCCGAGCACTTCCGGCCCATTGTGCAGGGGCTTCCAATAGAAAAATTCTGGGTCGTGCTACTCAACCGAAAGAACCGCCTGATCAAACGAGTTGAGATTACCTCCGGCACCGCCACGGCGGCGCTGGCGCACCCGCGAGAGGTATTCCGGGCCGTGCTACGCGAGGGAGGCGCTACGCCGGTCACAAGCG
>DASZXS010000063.1:0-140984 GCA_035545735.1 Bryobacteraceae bacterium
CGGACGAAGGCATCACGCGATAGCGGACGTCTTTGTATTCGTTCACGGCATAGGGACCCATACGAGCGAACAAGGAATCCCCGCATTGCCGGGTCTTTGTCTCGAAGAGGATTCGAACGTGCTCCACCGCCCGGCCGTGGAGCGCCGCGGCCGGCGCGTCTTTGGACTGCTCCTGCGGCGAGGCGGCTCCGAAGGACAGGACACAGAGGAAACCAGTACATCGCGCCAATAGGAGGACCAGCCTGGATCGCGCCACGGCAGAAGATAGACTCGTGAGCGCGTCATTCTGTTTCGCCTAGGGGAGCCGCTTGTCCGTTTTGCCCTCCTTCAGGCTGGCGATGATGGCGAGCGACTTGGTGATGTCCGGATCGTTGGGCTTCAGGCCGTCGGCGAGCCGGAGTTGCTGTTCGCCCTTGGCGAGATTGCCCGAGCGGCAGTAGATGAGACCCAGATCCTTATGGATATCCGCTTTGGAGGGGCAGTTGCCGCAGACCTCCACCGCTTCGTTGAGCTTCGCGATCGCTTCCTCCCAGTCGCGCGCGGCGGCGGCGTCCAGCGCGAAGTTGGCCAGCGTGCCGGCGCGGTCCGTCATTTGACGCCGCTGCTGCAGCGCGACAAATCTCGCCTGATAGTCCTTGCTCGCCTCGGGGTCCGTTTTACTCAGGCCGCGGGCGAGATTATAAAGCGCTTCGGAATGATTGGGATCAAGCGCCAATGCTTTCTTCCAATGCCCGAACGCCTCGGACTCTTTTCCGAGCTTCGCCAGGTTCTGCCCGAGCAGATATTCCGCGTCACTGTTTCGAGGGTCGATCGCCAGCGCCTCCCGCGCGAAGTCGGCCGACCGGTCGAACTGCCCCTGCTGTTTCGCGCATAAGGCCAACAAATAGAGCGCGGGCGCGGCGCGCGCGTCCAACTGAACCGCCGTTCCTAACTCTTTTTCCGCAGCGTCAATCCGGCGGAGATCGAACAGGGCGCGGCCCTTGTTATAGTGCGCGGCGGAGGAGGCCGGACGCAAGCGCACGGCTTCCGAGAACTCGGCCAGAGCGCCTTCCAGATTCAGGTGATCGGCGAGCGCTATGCCTAAATTCAGATGTCCCTCGGAGCTGCCAGGCTCAAGTTCGATGACCTTGCGAAATTGCACAATTGCCTCGCCGGTCTTGCCAAGGCGGGCCTCCACCATCCCCAGCGCGGTCAAAGCGCTGGTGCTCGAAGGAGCGATGGCGATCGCCTTCTCAAGCTCGGCGGCGGCTTCCGGAAAACGGTTTTGGCTGGCAAGCACCAGAGCGAGGTTTACAAAAGCCTGTGCATACTTCGGATTGTCCTCCACCGCCTGCCGGAACAGCCTTTCGGCCTCCGGATTGCGGCCCAGGCGTCCATAGAGCACGCCCAGGTTGTTCTGGGCCTCGGCGTACTGCGGATCGAGCGAAAGCGCGGCCTTTAACTCCCCTTCGGCCTTTTCGAGGTTTCCGTCCTGCAGGTCCAGCAGTCCGAGCTGGTTTTGTGGCAGCGGGAGTTTGGGATCGAGTTGAATGGCCTTTTCCAGCGCCTCGCGCTCTCCGGCCCGGTCACCTGTTTTATCGAGCGCCAGCGCGAGGTTGTAATAGATCTTGGCGTTGTCCGGCTCGAGTTTGATGGCTTCACGGTATGCAGCGGCGGCGGCGTGGGGATCGCCGCCCTCCAGCTGGCGATTGGCCGTGCTTGCCTTGACGGCCGCCATATTTTCCTGCATCCCCTTTTGCTTTTGCGCGAGGAATTCCTGCAACTCCTGCCCCGCCTGCTCGGGACGGTTCAGTTCGCGCAAAACCCGGGCAAGCTGGAAACGCGCTTCCGACGAATCGGGATGCAGCTTCAGCGCGGCCTGGAGGTTCGGCAGCGCCTCTTCGGGCTTCCGCTCGCGCGCGAGCACGAACCCGAGATTGTACCGGACGTCGTAATGGTCCGGATCCATGGCGGCGGCGCGTTTCAACTCGCGCTCGGCCTCTTCATACTGGCCCAGGCCGCGGAGCACGGACCCGTAAAGATAGTGCGATTCAAACTCGTCCGGGCGCCGCCTGGCGTAATCCTCAATCAAGGGGAGGGCTTCGGCATACTGCGCCAGATCCACCAGCGCCTTCACCAGCGAGAGGCGCGCCACGTCGTTCGTTGGATCGAGGCGAAGCGTTTCCCGGTATTCGTCGGCCGATTGGCGGAAATTCGTCTGGTGGGCGTACAGCGTCCCCAGGTTGAAGTGCGCCGCCGCCGAATCGGGCTGCTCTTTGATGAGCGCGGTGAGGGTTTCAACTGCCTTGTCCGTTTCGTTATTCCCGGAATAGCTTGCGGCCAGCGCGATGCGGAGGTTGGGGTCCTTCGGGTCGAGCCGTGTAGCCTCCTGGAGATAGCCGATCGCCGCCGAGTAGCGCTTGCCGGCGGCGAGCACTTGAGCGAGGCGGTCCAACGCCGGAACCGATCGCGGATTAATCTCGATCGCCGTTTTGAGTTCCGCTTCCGCGCCGGCCGGGTCGCCCTTTTCAACAAGAGCCGAACCAAGAGCCGTGTGGATGGGAGCGCTCCGCGGATTCAACTTGTTCGCGGTCCGCAATTCGGCGATCGCCTCACCGAAGCGCCGTTCGTCCATCCAAGCGAGGGCGAGGTTGAAGTGACTGTCCCACGCTTGCGGGCGCAAACGGATGGCGGATTGGAAGGCGGGAACCGCGCAAGCCGTTCGGCCTCGCTGGGCGAACCAGGCGCCGAGCGCGTTATAGGCCTCGGGCGAGGCGTGCCTGGCGATTGCGCTCTCGATCTCCGCGGGTCCCTGACAGGATGCGGAGGTTTGCGCCACCGCTAACGGTACGACGGAGACGCAGAGTACACTGAGCCACGCTGACCGAACTGCTTGCATGAACCTTCAGTGTACCCGCGCCGCCGCCCTGACAGATTCGTCAGAACGTTAGTTTTAGACCGAACTGGAAGATGCGGGAACTGTTCGCCGTGCCGGTGATGACCCCGAATTGATCCTGCTGCGCTTTCCCAGGAACAAAAGTGCTTACATTGGAGCCGGGGTTACCCAGAATGACCGTATTGGGAGCATTGAAGGCTTCCGCGCGAAACTCAAGGGCGTAGCGCTCGGTGATCGGGAACTTCCGGAACAGTGATGCATCGACATTCCAGTAGGCCGGGCCCCGCAGGATGTTGCGCCCGGAGTTGCCGAAGGTGTAAATGCTGGGGACGGCGAACGCATTCACATTGAACCACTGCAGGGCAGTCGGATGGCTGAGTTTGGGATCGCCGACCAGGTTGGCTCTCATATAGCCGACGTTGCCGGTATTGGCTATATCCCCGTCCGCGGAAATATTGTACGGAAGTCCCGAACGTCCCTGGCCGACGGAGTTGACCTGCCAGCCTCCGATAATGTAGTCCACAACACTATTGTGCGTAGAGAACGGCTTGCCCTTTCCGAACGGAAGTTCGTAAAGAACGTTGACGCTCAACACATGCGTGAGGTCGTAGCCGGCAACACTCCGGTCGTTGTTGTAGGTGTAGGGATTCTGCACCGAGAAGCCTTCCACGCCGTACCACCCATCGGAGCCGATATCGATCGTCTTGGAGTAGGTGTAGGAAACCTGATACGCCAAGCCCTTCGAGAACCGCTTGTCATAGAGGAACTGGAGGGCGTTATAGTTGCCGCGTCCAATGCTGCGATCGTAGAAAGTAGGCGTGATGTACGGATAAGGGGCGCGCTCTTTCGGATCGCCGGGGCCAGGGGTCAGCGCGGTGTTGTAGTCGCCGCCAACGTCCAGGCGGCGGCTTCCGGAACCGACATAATCCAACGAAACCGTGCTGCTGTTATTGATCTGCTTCGCGACGCCGAAGTTCCATTGCATGGAATACGGATTCTTGGCGTAAGGATCCATGAACCACTGGACCTGATTGAACGGCGTCGCGGCCGGGAATGAACCGCTGGTGCCGAACGGATTCAGACCGCCGACTCCGGGGGTGACTTTACCCGGAAGAGGCAGGTTGAGATTTTGCGCGATCTGCTGGCCGATATCCGGCCAGGAGCCTTCGAAATTCTGGGCAGTCTGGGTGATGGCGGCCCAATTGTCGTAGAAGATGCCGAAGCCGGCGCGGATCGCGGTGGTATCTGTCACGCGGTAGGCCAAGCCGATGCGCGGACCAAAATTCGTCGTGGTATCGTGATAAATTTTGCCATTCGGAGAGACGACCACATGCTCGGGGAGCGTACCGTCCCCGGGGATGCAGGGCGCATAGCCGCGCTCACTGCAGGCTGGCGGCAATTTCTGAACGATATAGGTCCCGTTGTTGAAATTGACCGAGCCGGTTTCGATGCCCCCGTTCTGGCCGATGGTTTTGTCGGTGCCGTAGGGGGGCTGGAAGGTCCGGTCATAACGCAGGCCGGCGTTTATGGTCAGGCGCGGAGTCGCCTTCCAGGAGTCCTGGAAGTAGAAGCCCATCACGCCGCCCCATCGCGTGGTCTCGTGAACATTGCGGCGGCTGGCGTTATCGGGAACATCCAGGAGGAATGACGCCATCGAGTTGCCCGGTTCCGCGGAGTTCTGCGGATTTCCGGTCTGCTGATATGCGTAGCCGAGATTTGCATTGGCATACAGCGACTCGAACGTACTGGTGTTGATTTCACCGCCGAACCGCAGCGTGTGGTTGCCGATGATCTTCGAGACGTTCGCTTTGTACTGCCACACGTTTGTGAAGTTGGGATCGAGCGTCGAACCGGTGCCCGGGATCGGATTGGTGAACCCAGAGATCCCTACCGAGGGAAGCAAAAGGGGCGTGGCAATAAAGTCCCCGCCAAAGGTCGGCGAGAAGCCCAGGCCCGAGATGTCGCTATCGGAGAGGTTTGTCGCAACGGTGTGACCATTATTCTCCTGGTGGGACCGGCCAAATTGCGCCTGTAAAACCAGGGTGGGGCTGAAGGTGTGGACCCAGCTTGCGCCGTAGTTTTGGGCGGGATAGTCGCCCGCGCTCTGAAAGCCGGGCAGTCCACCCGATTGGGTCGTATCGTAATAAAGCGCGCTGTAGCGGAACCAGAGAAAATCCTTGGTCCCGATGGTCTGGTCGATGCGGGCGGAAAACTCGTCCTGCTTCTGGGTGAACGGTGTGGAGTCGCTGGCGTTGTAATTTGAGATTCCGATGTTCTGCAGGGGCGGACGGATCTTCTTCACGAAGTTGACCAGGTTCGAATTGATCAGCCCACCGGGAACCTGATTGCCGGGAAACGGGTCGCGGAGATACTGTCCAGGGTTGGCCGGGTCGGGGCGAGTGGTGAAGGGATTGTACGCCGTCGCTTCTCCGGCGAGGTTGCCGGTCAACTCGGCATCGGTCGGCAGATGCAAATAGCTGTTTGCCGACTGCGTAAACCGTGTGCCTTCATACGCGCCGAAGAAGAAAGTCTTGTTTCGTCCGTCGTAAAGTTTCGGGATCATTACCGGTCCGCCGGCCGCGACGCCGAACTGGTTCTGCTTGTATGGCGTCACCTCCTGCTGGAAAGTGTTGCGCGCATCCACCGCGTTGTTGCGGAGGTACTCCCAAAAAGACCCGTGTAGCTGGTTCGTCCCGGACTTGGTCACGACATTGATCACGCCGCCCAATACGCCGCCGAATTCGGCCTGGTCGTTGTGTGAGTTGACCTTGAATTCCGACATCTGATCGATAATCGGCGCCACCGTGTAGGTGCTCTGGAAGGCTCCCTGGTTGTTGATTCCGTCGGTGAGGAAGAAGTTGCTGCGGTTGGTCTGCCCGTTGATGGCGGGGAAGACGAAGGAACTACCGGAGAAGACGTTGCCGAATCCACCCGCGTTCTGGGAGACGCTTACCGGGGCGACGCCGGGAGTCAGAGAGAGCAGTTGGGTGAAATTGCGCCCGTTCAGCGGCAAGTCGTTCACCTGCTTCTCGGCGACCACGGCGCCAAGCTCCGCGGTGGAGGATTGGACCAGCTCGCCGGAGGCCTCCACGGTGACGGATTGCTGCATGGCTCCCACTCGCAGGTTGAGATCAATGGTGGCGGTTTGATTCACCGCCAGATTCACCTGGGAGATCTGCGTCACTTCAAAGCCGGACATCTCGGCGCGCAGGGAATACTGGCCGGGGGTGATGTTGAGAAAGACGTAGTTACCGGCGCTGTTCGACGTCACCGTATGCTCCACCGTGGTGGCAACGTTTCGCAGAGTAACCTTTACACCAGCCATGATGCTTCCGCTGGGGTCGCGAACCACGCCGGTCACGGACGCCGTGGACAATTGAGCCCGCACCAGCGCCGGCTGGAACGCCAGCAAAAACAACAACGGCAGCGCGCCTTGGCGCAGCCAATCTCTCAGAAACCGCTTGGCAAACATGAGTTACGCTTCCCCCTAACGACAGCAATTTGAACCGAAACTGTTTCTGGAAATATGTCATTATTCGAAGCCCATGTCAATCGAAAAAGATAATATATTTCTGCTAGGCGCCCGGACGCTTAAACGTTAACGTAAGCGTTAACGGGACCGGGCGCCCGGGCAAAGGGCTGGAAATAGCGTTTTTTGGCGGGTTTTAGGCGGGAACGCTGATCCGGGGCCTGCGAGCGCTCGATTCCCGCACGATTAATTTCGGCGGCACAAGAACGGTCCGGACGCCCCGCGTCCGTTTCTCGATGAGACGCAGCAAAAGGCCCGCGGCATGCTCGCCGACCAGGGAACTGCTTTGATCAACCGTGCTAAGCGGAATCCGCAATTGGTCAGAGTAATGGACATTACCAACTCCGATCAGCGCCACGTCCTCCGGGACCCGTAGTCCCGCGTCGAGGACCGCGCGCACGGCTCCCGCCGCCACGGGATCGTTAAAACAGAAAACGCCGTCCGGGCGCGGCTTCGAATTCAGCATCCGCGACATGGCGCTGTAGCCCCCCTCGTCATCGGATGCCCCGCGGACCAGCAACTCCGGCAGCACCGCGATCCGATGGCGGGCCAGAGCTTTCCGGTAACCGTTCTCGCGCCCGACCGCCGTACCGATATGCGAGCCTCCGATGTGCGCGATAGTCCGGCAGCCGCACGAAAAGAGGTGGCTGGTCGCCATTTCGCCGACTTTGGTATCGTCCACGCCGACATAATTCGCCTTCAGTCCGTCGATCTTCCGGTCGATCAGTACAAACGGGACGCTTCGCTCCTCCATCGTCCGGAAAAGGTCCAGAGAGGCCGGCGCCTGGGCCGACGCCAGCACCAATCCGTCCACGCACCGCGCGAGCAAAAGATCGATTTCTTCCCGCTCGATGCCGGCATCTTCATCCGAAATCGACATCACGACCTGATAGCCGGAGGGGCGGACTTTCCACGAAAGGCCCTTGGCGACCTCCGCGAAAAAGGAATACATCAAGTCGGGAACCACGAGACCGATGGTATGTGTACGGCCACTCACCAGGCTGCGGGCAATCCAGTTGGGCTGGTAGTTGAGTTCCTTCGCCCGCTTCAGAATGCGTTTTTTGGTCGCGGGACTAATGTCACTCTGGTCGCGGAGGGCTTTGGAGACAGTTACAACGGACACATTCAGGTCCCGCGCAACGTCTTTCAGGCGTACGGGTATGCTGTTCTTACGCACGTTGAGGAGCCGGCCGCATTTTTAATCCCCGAATCCATTTTCCGCTTGACAAGGATGTTTTGACAAGCGGACCCTTTACAAAGGGCTGGTTTTGCAATGAAAAACACCGGCTAGCGCTCATCGATTGGACGGTCCCGCCAATCCCTTCCCCTTGAGGAGTAAGCTTCGCATGAAGTCGTCTTCAGGGAAAAGCTCGACATAACGCTCCAGAGTCTTCGCCGCCTCGTCATAGCGCTTCAGGCGGATATAGCGCAGCACGAGCGATTTCTGGAGGAGCTGCGAATAAGGAGAAATTTCGATACCCTTCTGGAGCGTTTCGATCGCCGCGGTGTCGCGGCCGGCCCTCGCTTGCGCCTCGGCAAGATCGGCAAACGTTGCCGGGGCGAGAAAGCCCAGTTCAATCGCGCGGCTCAGATGCGCCATGGCGGTCTCACCCGAGGCGTCCTCGCCAAGCGCACGGCGGCCCAGGGCGGCCTCAACCAGCTTTCCTGGGGCGGGCTGGCGGCTGAGTTGGTCTAGCACCTCGTTGTACCTCTCGGCATAGCTGGGATACTTGCCCAATAGCTCTCCGTAGGCCTGGAGCAGCGTCACCGCGGGAAGGTTCGCTTTTTGGGCCCCCGGCGGGCGGTTGAGATACACCAGATCCGGCAGATCCGCCGTCGTCTGCTCGTAAGCAATGGCGGGAAGAGGCTCGCCGGGCCGCGCGGGAATACGGTGGTTGGTGAGGGCGGAGTGGGAAATCACACCCACGTCTCGCTTCGGCATGTGGCAGCTCACGCAGTCGTCGTTGCGCCGCGCACGCGCCTCTTGCGGGAGTTTGCAGCTCTTGGGCGTATGGCAGGTCAAACACCGGCCCCGGTAGTAGCCGGCGGCTTCCTGGGGTTTCGGCATGGCGTGTATCTTGTGGCAGGTGAGGCAGCTCAACCGGCCCTCGCTCGCCAGGTAGCACTTGCTGAGCTGCATGGAAAAGTGGTGCTCCAGGAGGTCCGAATCGCCGGCGGCGCCTTTCTTCAGCGGGACGCGCAGCACCGCCAGCGTGTCGCGCAACGGAGTGCCGGGCCGGAAGTCGAAATAATCCTTCCCCGGCGCCAAAACCCGCGTGTCGCCGCCCTGGTGGCAATTCATACAGATGTCTTCGGCGAGGCGCGGATTCAATTTCGCTGGATTCACGATGGTTCCGGCGGCGGTCCTGGCCGACAGCCCTTTGCCGTGCGCGGCCACATGCAACTCGCCGGGCCCGTGACAGTTTTCGCAGCCGATAGAAAGCTCGTGAAAAGGAGGATTACCGAACAGGCCCTCGCGATCCTTCACTGTGTTCGGCCGCCCGCTGTGGCAGGCGATGCAAGCGGCGGCCACGGGCCGGCTGAATCCCGCGTCGAGATGTTCGTATCCAGGCGAGAGATCCCACGCCTGCTTGCGCGTGTAATAGGACAGTGGGGCTTCAAAAAAATGATCCCCGCGCCGCACCAGGTAGGTGTAACCATTCATGCCGGAACCGATCACGTAATCGAGTTTGTGGGACTCCCGGAAGATCTCGCGTGCACCGGCGTCGAGGGCGAAATCGGATTGAACCAGGCTGCCGCCGCTAGTGGACACTTCGAAGCGATGATTGGAATTTCCGGCGGCGACGGACGCCGAAGACGGAACGCTGGCGCGATGCCGCTCGCTACCGGCATCGTCCATCGAGCGGCCCATGGCGGTTTTGAGGTAATCGCGATAGATTTGCGCGTGGCAGCCCGCGCAGACACGCGAGCCGACGTATTTCACGGAAGGGCTTCGATTGCCGGCGGGTTCGTCCCCCGCGCCGAATGCGGCGGCAACCGTCAACAATCCAAGGGAAACGACCCGGCTAACCACGGACGACAATTTACCACGATACACTGTGCGGTCCATGCGTGCCGCGCTGCTCTCTCCCCTCCCGGCAATACGGGGCAAGCTTAGAGGATGGGCGCCGGTGCTCGGGCTACTGGCGCGCGCCGGAAGCCCCTTCGCGGGAGGCACGGGGCGCAGGCTGCTTACGAATTTGCTCGAAATATTGACGGATGTACTGCTGATAGGCGAGCGGCACTTCGTCGCGATCTATTTCTGCGCCGGTGTCGGAATGGGACGCGCTGCGGCCGGAGTACTGCGTTTTCAATTGCTGGTTTCCCGATGGCACTTCCACGGTCACTTCGCCGGTGACATTCGCGGAGCGTTTGCCGATCAATTCGCTGATTTTCCCCATGGCGGCGAGTTGCTCGGCGTATTTCGCTTCCTTATTGCCATCCTGAGTGCCGATGCCGCTTTTCGCGTCCGGCGAATCGTTCCGCGCGGCGGTGTTGTCGCCGGAACGGCCTTTCGACAGCGCCTCGGATTTCTGTCCCGATTGCGCGCCGGACTCACCCTGGGCGTTCGCTTCCTGCGCGCTGTGCTCGGCTTTATTGGCAGTCTGAGCGGTGTTACTGCCGGCCTGCCGCTGCGCCCCGGACGGCCCGGCTTCTCCCGTCTTGGACGGTGACGAGCCTTGCTTGCTGGAGTTCGGCTTCAGCGTGGAAAGCAGGTCGGACATCGCATCCTTCATGCGGTCCATCAAGCCGCGCTGGTTCTGGTCGCTCTGAGAGGCGCCCGGTTTCATGGGCGTGGACGGTGCCGGGTCGGCTTTGTCGGAAGGCGGCGCGGCCGCCGAGTCCTGCGGAGATTCGTTGGGCAGGGAACCATCGCCCCGCTCCTTCCCGGACGCTTCGCTCTTGACGCTCGAAGCGGTGGAGTTCTGCGCCGCCGGCGTGGCTTCACCCTGGCCTTCTCCCTCGCGCGTGCCCGCGGCGTCGAGAAGATTGTTGGCCGCGTCGCGGTTATCGAGAGACGTCGAAGCCCATGGGATCGCCGGAAGCTCGCCGGCGGGATTGGGGGTCTTCCGCTCCGCAACGAGTTTGCGGGAAGCCTGCGCGTCCGGACGGGCGGCCGCGTCGTATCCGAAAGGCAGATGCACCAGCGGGCTGCTTAGGTCGAGCGTACGGGTGATGCCGTAGCGAAGAAAGAATGTTCCTCCAGCGGCCAGCAGCAGCGCCGCCGTTACATACAGGCCGCGGGGCGCCACGAACGGAAAGGCGCGCCGGGCGTCGGCCGCGCGCGCCAAGCTCTCTGCTTCGCTGCGTTGATGATCTACCGCTTCCCGGTGTCCAGCGGGCGGTTCCCGATCGAAGAAAAACACGGCCGTCGAGAGCGAATCCGGCAGGCCGAGGCGCCGGTCCAGTTGCTGCGCGGTTTGGTAGGGAGTGCCGATTCCACGACGGGCGCGCCACAGCGCAAAGCCGAGCGCGGCCGCGCACAGAACCACCGCGAACGGCCATCCGAGCAGGCTCGTGCCCGTGAGGAACGCCAGGATCAGACCGCCAAAAAGGACTGCGGACGCGTCGCCCAAAACGCGAACACTCAAGTGAATGTAGAGACGGCGGCGAGCGCGCCGGATCAGGCCTACGACTGCAGTGCGCTGCTCCACGGATAATCTGCCTTGATTATGACATTACTGGTGCTAAATGGCTTCACACGAGTTATGCTGGCGTTGTGACTCGCCGCGAAATCCTCCTGAGCAGCGCGCTCGCCGCGATGGCGAAGGCGCAAACCCCTCCGACCGTTCGCTTCGGCGTCCGCTCCCCTCTGCCTGAGACCGGGCTTAGGGAGCGAGCCAAACTTGTCGCTTCGCTTGGCTTCGATGGAATCGAGCTGGGGCACGAATGGGTTAACCAGCCGCTTCCGGAAATTCAGAAGATGCTCGATGGGACG
Source organism: Bryobacteraceae bacterium (assembly GCA_035545735.1). Lineage (GTDB taxonomy): Bacteria > Acidobacteriota > Terriglobia > Bryobacterales > Bryobacteraceae > JAJYKC01. Next base: position 11,344 of record DASZXS010000063.1, read on the forward strand.
GGGGTCGCAGTCAGCGCAATCGTCGGCTCCATCGGACTGCTCGATACCGACCCCGCGAAGCGGGCGGAAGCCGTCGTACTCGACCGGAAGCGCCTGGAGATGGCCCGCGCCCTGGGAGCGGGGTTCCTCATTGAGGTGCCGGTGTTCGGCCCCAACAAGTTCGCGGCGCAGGGCATCCCCGATGCATGGAAGTATGAAGAAAAGCTGGTGGTGGAGGGACTGCGCCAGTTGATTCCTGACGTGCGGCGCACGGGCGTGACCATTCTTCTGGAGCCTTGCAACCACAAAGAGACGCATTTCATGAATAAGCAAAGCCAGGCCGCGGAGATGATCCAGGCGGTGAATGCGCCGGGCTTCAAGACTCTTAGCGATTTCTACCACATGCAAATCGAGGAGAAAGACATCGGCGTCACTCTCTCGAAATTCGGCCGCTACACCGGCTATGTTCACCTTGCCGACGGGACGGCGCGCACCGAACCCGGATCCTTGCCGTTCGATTACCGCCCCGGCTTTCATGCGTTGAAAAAAGCCGGCTTCCACGGATGGCTGACCATCGAGTCCAAGCCCACTGACGCCCCGGCGCCGGCGCTGGCGCGAGCGCTCAAGTATTTGAAGCGCCAATGGGCGGAAGCCTGACCTTCAGGTAGCCTCGATGACCGAGGCGAAGGCGTAAGTCACGGTGGCATTGGTCACGTCGCCATGATCGCGGATCAAGCCGCCGGAGCCATCCAGGCATTCGACCTTCGCCGGATGAAATTGATAAGGATTCCCGACCGCATGCAGCGGTCCGCTCTCTGCTTCCGGTGTTTTTTGCGCTCCGTTGCGGCCAATGCCTCCATAGGCGTCATTCGCGTCGCCGATTTCCTGTACGCTGTCCCCGGCAAGGCGCGACGCGACGGCATACACCCGGCCGACCACGGTGTCCTGCGCGGAAAACGTAGCGATCAGCGGTCCGGCCACTACGCCGCTCTCGACCACCTCGCGGAAGAAACCGGCCACGCCTTTCCCGTTGTTTGGACTGAATCCATAGTGGGAGAACGCCGCCTCCAGCAGGGTTAACGATTCCACGCGATGATGCGTTTCCGCCAACGACTTCGCGCAACCGGCCATCAGACGCCCGCCCAGGCTATGCCCGACCAGATGAACCCGGATCCCCGGCCGCGCGGCCGTTAAATCGCGCACAGCCTGCGCAACCCCCGCCGCACCGACAGCGCCGGAGCGGTTCTTCATCAAGTACCAGGTAGTGAGATTGAGAAATTGCCCGATTCGTCCGAAGATGGAGCCAAAGAAGGAACCGATGCCCTGGGTGCCGCCTTCCCCATCTCCCGCGGGGGCGTCCAGCGAGAGCGTGCCTCCTTCGGAATCGCTGTTTCCTGAAGGGACGATGATCGGGACTTTGAGCTTATCGAGCAGAACGGAGCCTTCCGTGGCGCGGATACGGTCGCCCCCCTCGGTGGGATCGTCGGGCGCGCCTTCGAGAATCGACAGAACTTTGCTGACAAATTGATCCTGCGCGCCGGCGCTGTCTCCTATGCCCTCCAGCAAGGCTATCGCCTCGTCGAGCTTCGCGCGTTGTTCCGGAACATCCAGCGCGGCTTTCAGATCTTCGATCTGTGCGCGAACCGCCTCTTTCCCGGCCGTTTCGGCATCCACCGCCTGCACCGTGCCGTCGCCGAAACTCTCCTGAAACGGCTTCGACGGCCAGTAGATTCCGGCGAAGGTGTGCGTCCGCGCGGCCGCGATCGGGAAAGCGCCGCTCGTCAGATGATCGCGAAAGGTGGAGAGAAAGCGATCGTACAGGCTGGTTGCATCGTTCTCGTCATTGCGGAAGCCGTGCGCGATCAGAATCACGTCGCCGTCCGCGGCCTTTACCTCATCGAGAGACGCCGGGTCCTGGAGCGTTCCACCGGCATCAAAGTGCAGTCTGGCGAAGTTGAATCCGTGTCGAGATTCCATAATGCCTCCGTTTTTGTTTTTTAGACGGCTTGCAGAACTTTCATCAGATCCACCAGCCCGGCGCCCTGAAATTTGCGCTCGCGGCGGAGATCGACCGAATTGCCAAGAAAGAACTCTTTGACGCGCTCGGGCTCGCCAATGAATTCCCGCCTCACGGACAGAAAGGCGGCGATGGCCCCGGATACGTGCGGCGCGGCCATACTGGTGCCAGTTTGTTCGCAATAGAGAACGGGAAGGGAATTGCCGCTCGCATCCTTTACGCTCTGATATTTCCGCGCTTCCGCGCCCGCGGCGCAGGAGATGATCCGCTCGCCGGGCGCTACGAGATCGGGCTTCATCCGTCCGTCTCCGGTAGGTCCGCGCGAGGAGAAATACGAAACGCCGTAGCGATGCGGCATATCGCGATGCGTTGAGCCGACCGTAATTGCAAGCTCCGCGTTGCCGGGGTCGGTGATGGTGAGGTCGCTGAACCGGGACTCTGCGGCTCCGGATGCCGTAATGAAAGACGAATACCCGGAGTTTCCCGCTGAAACCACCACGGAGACGCCACTTTTCACCAGGCGGTTCACTTCGACGCAAATGGGGCTTTGCCCGCAACCGAACCAGCGCGGATCAAAATCGTATCCCAGGCTCATATTCACGCCGTGAATCAAAAGCCTCTTGCCATTCTGATTCCACTGTTGAATTTGATCGATGGCGCGTAAAATCCAGCTCACCTTTCCTTGCCCGGCCACCTGCCGGATGCCGGTGGTTTCATCATTCACCGTCCTGTCGGCCACCACCTTCAGGCTCACCAGCTTGCACTTTGGAGCAACGCCGCTGATGGAGCGCAGAATATCGCGCTGGGCCAGGGCGGCCCCGTTCGCTTCATTCCGCACTTCACTCCCGGCCACTGCTTCGCCCTCCGGGTTCTTCGAGGCCCAATATCCCGCGATGATGCCCGCAACGTGCGTTCCGTGACCGAACTCGTCCACCAGGGCGCCGTTTTGAAGTGGAGTGAAATCGGTGTGCAGGAGCGGCAGATCGATTTGCAGGCTATTAAAAGCTCCGATGGGCGAGTCCGCGGGCTGGAAGTGGACATGCGTGCCCTGAATGCCCGAATCGAGCACTGCCCAGACGATGCCGTCGCCCAAGGCGCGGAAGGAACGCTGTGCCGCGTCCGCCTTGATCGTGGAAATGGAGTTCGTCAGGCCGGCATTCACATCGGTGTCTTCCCAGATGCGAAACACCACGGCGCCGCCGGGGCCATACTTCGCGGTCAACTCGCGCGTTTCAGCCGCAAGCTGCAAAATCTGAGTCTTGGTGAGGCACGCAAAGCAATAGTGCGAGACAGTCGCAAAGTTGACGCGCCACTCCTCGGAGCGCTGCCGGACCAAAACGAGAGCGGCGTCCATTCCATCCTTGTAAAGCTCGTTCAAGGAAATGATTACGTCGAACTTGTGATCCGGCTCAGCCTCCTGCACTTTTGAAAGCAGCGGCTCGGTGACCAGGGAGCGCATCATATTGATGCGTAATTCATCCCGCCGGTTGGCGTCGTCCTGCTTGCTTCGCTCGGCCGCTACGATCACCGCCTCGCGGCGGATCTGGCTGTGTGGATTGCTGGGTTCCGGACGCTCCGGTTCCGGAGCCTGCGGAGCGGGGTTGGGGGGCGATTTATCGTCTGCCATGGGCTTCAAAAGTCAGTCTGGAGCGCCGGGCGGCTCGGGACCGCTGGCGAAATGAACCAGTGTGCTCTCACGAGTCTAATACTACTGGGTAGTGATCTTCGCACGGAATTTGATACAGAATACAGACAACAGTTATGGCCAACCTGTTTATTAGCTACCGGCGGGAAGACAGCGCGCCTTATGCCGGCCGCCTTTCGGACCGTTTAGGCGCGCTGTTTGGTCCCGAGAGCGTGTTTCTGGACGTCCAGGACATACATCCGGGCCAGGATTTCGAAGACGCGATTGCACGGACCATCGCACAATGCCACGTTCTGCTGGTGGTGATCGGCCCGGCCTGGTTGAGTGTTCTTCAGCAAAGGGCGGCGCAGGCAGGCGTGAGCGACTACGTGCAGACCGAGATTACCGAGGCGCTGGCGCGAAAGCTGCCGGTGATTCCGGTGCTGGTGGGCGGCGCTCAAATGCCGGCGTCCGCGCAACTGCCCGAGGCGCTGCGTTCCCTAGCCCGCTACCAGGCGGTGGAAATCCGGAGCAACAATTTCGAGGAGGATTTCCAGCACCTGGCCGGCACATTACGGACAACACCCGGTTTCGCCATGAAGACCCAGGCGCGGCGCGGCCGGGTCCTGTGGTGGGCCGGCGGCGCGGCTGTTCTCGCCGCCCTCGCGGTTTTCTTTGTGCTGACGCTGCGCGGTCCCGTCATTGATGGCGTGTGGCTCGCCGAGATGCATAAGAAAGGACAGCCGGCGTATCATGTGCGCTTCCGGTTTGTGACCTCGGGACGCCTCCTCACCGGCACAGTGGAATATCCAACCGGGCAAGGCGTAATTCAAAATGGCTCGGTCACGGGCCAGAGATTTACATTTGAGACCGTCCACACGCCGCAATTCGATTCGACGCCCGCGCTATCCCGGTTTACCGGACAGGTTGTCCGCAATCGCACTCTACGGCTGACGTCGGTTGATAACGCGGGGATTGCGACGGGAACGGCAAATCGACCACCGGCATCCGGCGCCCGCTGACCCCGCAGGGCCGCTACCGTGTGAGAATCTCGAACACCGGCATTCCCAGATTCCGCGCGTTGTCGCCGAATTCTCCGGTGAGGTCGCAGCCCGGCTTTGGCGAGCCCTCCCAGATCCGAACCGCCGACCCAGGTTGCCCCAGGCTCCTCTGGAGCCTGAGCGCGGAATCGAGAATGGCGTGGTTGACTCTCCGGTACGCCTCATCGCTTTCCGGCTCGTCGAGCACCAGCAGTCCACCTGAGGCTTCCACACCGTCGAGGATTTCATCGTAGAGCGGGCCCCAATCGCCGGGCCGGTCGGTGACAGAACTGCGGCGGAATTCCGCCCGCCCGTAGGGAAGGACAATCTGCAGTCGAAGTCCCAGGGCACGGGCTTCGGAGAGGGCGATCAGGTCGGCGCCGCAAGCCGCGGAGCTGACGAGGCAGGTGACGCCGTGCGATTCCAACAGGGCCTTCACGCGTCGGCGAACCATCGGCACGTTGCTCAACGGGAAAGATGGACTCCCGGAGCCCTCACCGTCAATCCGCCGGCCGGCCGCAGACAGAATCATCCGATTCGTCTCCTACTGCACGCTGATCGCGTTACGGATGAGCGCCGCTTGCTCCGGCGTAGCTTTCAAACAAACCAGCAGGCTCTCGGCCTCGGCCAAAGTGGTTTCATGGCTGCCGGATTCCGACGGCGCTCCGCTCACGGCGGCTTGATAAAGCGCGGCGGCCTGCGCGTAGTTGCCTTCCATGAGTTGCACCTCGGCAATCGTGGCGGTCCGCCAGTAGTCGTTGGGGACCGCGGTTGTTCCAACGATCTGTTCCACCCGCGCGGCGAGTTGCTTGGCGGTTTCGGTCTCTCCGAGCAGTAGACTCTTGGCGGCCGCGTTGATACCGGTGTAATAGTTCTTCGGTGCGGCTTCAAAGGCTTGCCGGTAGAGGGCACGCGCCCGGAGCAGATACAGGCGGTCGTTGGTTTGCTTGTAGCGGTCCATCCAGGTGCGCGCGTAGATGCCGAGGCTTTCCGGATCGATTTCTCCGGCAGCGTAAAGGCGGCCCAGGACGATTTGAGCCTTCTGCCAGTCGCCCCCGCGGCTCATGGCGAGACCGGTCAACTGTTGCGGGCGCAGGGCGCGGGGAAACTGGCGCGTGACATCGGCGAGAACTTTCAGCGCTTCTTCGGTGTGCTCCAAGGCGATCAACGATTCCGCGGCTTCGCAGGCCAGAGCCGGAGAGCTTTTCCAGGCAAGGCTGTCGGAGGAGCAGAGCGCCTGGATCGTGGCGACATCGCCGGATGCGCGGGCGGCCCGCAGCGTCAACTGGTCGTCCCGGGTGGATTCGTCAATTTGCTCGGCCAGCGCGATCGCGTCCGGTGGAAGCGGCTCGCCGGAGAGTCCGTATAGAAGCCGGAGCAATCCGCTGCCTCCCGGTCCTTCGCGCTGCTGGGCAAAATCCACATAAATTTTGCCGCTGGCGAAGCCCGGGAGAGGCTCGGCATCGAGCTTCGCGATCACGTAACGGAACCCGTTTCCCTGGTTCTCTTTCCCTTCGAGGGTGTTGAACTCCTTCATACACCAGGCGCTGTCGTCGTAGTCGCTCGACCACATCATGATGGCCGAAGCGCTCCGGTCCAGTTCTTCTCCCAGCGTCAGCGCGAGCGGGGCGGCTGCGCTTAACACGTACTGGTCCAGAAACACCGAATATCCCAACTGGCGCAAGACATCGTAGAGCTGCAATACCCACCCACGATCCACCGAGCGATAGCTCAGGAAGACATGCCAGCTCTGGGAAGCAGCCAGGGGCTGCGGTTTCGGCGCGAACGCGAGCCACTTCTGGAGCAGCGAATCCATTCCAAAAGTGTAGCCTCAACCACCGCTCCGGAGAAGTATCATATTACGACGAGCGCAGCCGGCGGTTTCTGCGCGTGGGACTCAGCTTTTTCAAATCCACGGGAGGAGCGGTATGCCGGAGAACAACGCGGTGCGGCGCCGGGTTTTTATCAGCTATTCGTCGCAGGACAAGGCGATGGCCGATGGCGTTTGCGGCGCGGTGGAAAAATCCGGCATCCCCTGCTGGATCGCTCCCAGGGACATCGAAGCCGGCGCCGACTTTCCCAGCGAGATTCTGCGTGGGATTTCGGAGACCGAAGCGCTTGTGGTTCTCCTGACGGCCCACGCAGTGGCGTCCCCTCATGTTCTGAGCGAAATTAATCACGCGTTCAGCGAAAAGAAGCGAATTCTTCCGGTTCGTTTTTCTTCTGAGCCTCTGCCCGACGATTTCGCCTACTTTCTTTCGACGCCGCAGTGGTTTGACGCCTCGGACGGCCTGGCCGGCGAGGGATTGACGGACGCGGCGACAAAGCGCCTGGTGGACGCGGTGTCGGATCTACTGGCGGGGAAATCCCGGCGGGGCATAATCCGTTCCAGGAACCGGAAGGTTATCGCCGGGGGCGTCGCTGCCCTCGTTGGCCTGGCGATCGCCGCCGGATTTCATTTCTATCCACGTCCCGCGCCGCCGGTTCCGAAAATGGCTCCGAACCTCACTCCCAAGAACGATCCAACAGCCACTCATCCCGCTCCCGTAGATTCCAACATCGCGCCGCCGGTTCCGACGCCGGCTCGCAAACCGGAGGCGGCAAAGCCGAAAATCCGCGTGAATCCGAAAGACGGGCTGACGTATGTCTGGATCCCGCCGGGGGACTTCACCATGGGCTGCTCGGCCGCCGATAACGAATGCCGCGACGATGAAAAGCCGGCGCACCGGGTGACGATACCGTCCGGCTTCTGGCTGGGACGAATCGAAGCTACAAACGCAGCGTATCGAAAGGTCATGCAGTCAAAGGCCGCCGATACCACGTCCGATCCCTCATTGCCGGTGATTGCCCTGAGCTGGCCCGAAGCGAGGGCATTTTGCGCCGCAGCCGGCGGACGTCTTCCAACCGAAGCCGAGTGGGAATACGCGGCGCGCGCCGGCGCGGCCGAGTCGTACTACGGAGTGCCCTCTCAGATCGCGTGGTACGTCCGCAACAGCGGGCATGCTTTGCATCGTGGCGGCTTGAAGGCGCCAAACGCCTTTGGCCTGTACGATATGCTTGGCAACGCTTCCGAATGGGTGCTAGATCGCTATTACAACAAGTACGACCTCGAAGCGGATGCCGTGGGTCCGCACATCGATCTTCCACTGACCGGCAATTCGTCGGCCGCGGCGCGCGGGGGTTATTGGGACTCTGAATTGAGTGGAATTCGCGTTTCCCGCCGCATCGAAATGCTACCCGATCAGGAAGGTCCGGTGACCGTGCGCTGCGCCCGCGACGGCTGGTAGCCGCGGGTTGGCCGCGTGCTCTTCAACTTCGATACGATAAACAAACCGGGCTTGTTTCTTTGCGCCGGGAAAGGTGCGGGCCCTCGATCTGCTCTCCGCGCCGTCTAACGAAAGGCTTCTGAGTCAACCAAGATGAATCGACGCGCACTTTTGAAGGCGCTGGCGGCTTGGCCCGCTGTAGCGGGCACGCTCGCACGGGCGGCCGCTCCGCCGCCGGGATCGATTGCCAACGTTCCAACCGTAACCACTGACGGCGTCGCCCAGCCCCGCGTGGGGTTTTTCAACGCCAGCCAGTTCGGTGCATTGACGCACGCGAGTAACCTGATTTATCCGCCGTTCCGGGAATATCCCGGCGCGCTCGAGTGCGGCGTACCCGCTTTCCTCGATTTTCTGTTGAGCGAATCGCCGGCGGACCGGCAGACCCTGTATCGCGACGGCCTGGATCAATTGAATTCCCGCGGCGGAAAACCGTTCGGCGAGTTGACCGCGGCGGAAGCCGATGCCGTCCTCGCGCCGCTGCACCAGCCTTGGACGTACGAGGCGCCGTCCGATCCCTTTGCCCATTTTCTTCGCGAATTAAAGGACGACGTGCAGACCGCAACCGAGAATTCGCAGCCCTGGCTTGCCGTGGAGTCGCGGCTCAACGGGCATCCGGAAGGAATCGGAAACTACTGGCGGGAAGTGAATTAGACATGGCCGACTACGACGTTCTTATTATTGGGTCCGGTGCATCCGGAGGCATGGCGGCCTATGTGCTTGCATCGAAAGGCATCCGCTGCCTGATGCTCGACGCGGGTCCGGTCCTGGACCTGGCGCGCGATCAGGTGCGCAAACCGGTTTGGGATCTTCCCTATCGGGGATTCAGCCGCCCCGGACGCTTTCCGCACATCACGCAGGCGAACGAATTCAACGGCAACCTGTGGGCTGACGAAAAACAGAATCCCTATTCCTACGACGCCGACGATCCATACTACTGGGTCCGCGTCCGTCTGGTGGGCGGCAAAACGCTGCTTTGGGGCAGGGCATCGTGGCGTCTCAGCGACTATGAGTTTCGCTGCAAGGATCACGACGGTTTTGGCGACAACTGGCCCATTCGCTATAGCGACATAGCGCCTTACTACGATCGCGTGGAACCCTTGTTCCAGGTCAAAGGCCAAAACAGCGGATTGCCGCAATTGCCCGACGGGAAGCTGATTGTCAACGACTCGCCGCACAGCCAGAGCGTTCAACGCTACATAGACGCCGCCAAGGCCCGCGGCATCCCCGCGATTCACGGACGCGAGGCTACCGGGGCGATGGCGAGTTCGGTCAATGTACTGCTCCCGGACGCGCTAAAAACCGGGAATCTGAAAATCGTTGCGAACGCGGTGGTGCGGCAGATCACCACGGACAAAAACACGGGGCTCGCCAATGGCGTTGACTTCGTGGACCGCGTCACGCATCGCGAGTTTCACGCCGGCGCGCGCGTCGTAGTGGTGGGAGCGTCGTGCCTGGAGAGCACCCGCCTCCTCTTGAACTCCAATATTGCGAATTCCAGCGGGACTTTGGGGCATTATCTCTTCGATCAGTTTTACGTCAAGGACACGGTGTCGGCGGTGGTGCCCGAAGCGCGGGACGGAAAGGGAAAACGTCCGCTCACGGGCGGCGGCGCCTATATTGTCCGCTTCCGGAACCTGGACAAGCGTCACCCGAAATTCCTTCGCGGCTACGCCGCCGATTTTGGCACCGGCGGCTCCATTGACGCGAAATATCTGCCTCTGTACGGCGAAGCCCTACAGAAGGAACTCGCCTCGACCGAGGGCGCGGGCTTCGGCATCACAACCATGGGTGAGGTGCTGCCGCGCTATGAAAACCATGTCAGCATCGACCCGAACCTGCGCGATGCATGGGGAATCCCCGCGCTCCACATTCAGCACAAGTACACGGACAACGAATTCGAGATGGCGAAGGACGCCATGGAGACATTTGCCGAGCTATGCGACGATGCCGGATTTAAGGTCGTGGCCAAGCATGATCGCATGGTGCCGCCGGGCGAGAGCATTCACGATCTCGGGACCTGCCGCATGGGCAGTGACCCGAAGACTTCGGTGCTCAACCAGTGGAACCAGAGCCACGACGTCAAGAACCTGTTCGTAGTGGATGGGAGTTGCTTCGTTTCCGGTGGGGCGCAGAACCCCACCCTGACCATACTGGCTCTGGCGATGCGTTCTTCCGAATACCTGGCGGAGCAGATGCGGCGGGGCGATGTCTGACAGCTTGAAGCTCTGGAAAACGGAGGACGGCTGGGTGGTGGAAAGCGAACGCGGTTTCCACCGCCTCCCGTCCGGCGATCCGCTCGGCCGCGAAAATCTGTACGGCTATCTGAAGGCTATGGCCGCTTCCTCGCCCGCATCTCCATCGCTCGGCGGCGGCGTTCTCGCGCCCATCGAAAACCAGGAGGTCTGGGCGGCGGGAGTAACTTATTTTCGCAGCCGAACCGCGCGCATGGAGGAGTCGAAGAGCGCGGGGGGCGGCGATTTTTACGACCGCGTATATCATGCGGAACGCCCGGAATTGTTCTATAAGGCATCCGGGCGGAGCGTGGTGGCGCCGGGAGCCCCCGTCCGCATCCGCTCCGATTCCAAGTGGAACATTCCCGAGCCGGAATTGACGCTGGTCGTCTCCCCGGCGGGCCGGATCAACGGCTATACCATTGGCAACGACATGAGCTCGCGCGACATTGAGGGCGCCAATCCGCTCTACCTGCCGCAAGCCAAGGTTTACGACGGATCGTGCGCGCTTGGACCGGCAATTCTGGTCACCTCGGAAGCACTGCCGAAAACCACGTCGATTGGCGTCGAGATCCTCCGGAGCGGGGAACCGGTGTTCCAGGGTGCGACAACGCTCGCCGGGATGAAGCGGGAGCCGCCGGAACTTGTCGGCTGGCTGTTTCGCGAGCGCTCCTTTCCGGAAGGATGCTTTCTTCTCACCGGCACCGGCGTAGTGCCGCCGGATGAGTTTACTCTGCGTTCCGGCGACGTGATCCGGATTGCGGTTGACAATGTCGGAGTGCTGGAGAACCCCGTTGGCTGAATCGAATCTGCACGGAAAGAATTACATTGGCGCGACCTTGTCGGCGCAGGGCGAAGCGACAATATCCGGCTTCAACCCCCGGCTGGGAGTAAAGCTGGAGCCTCCGTTTTTCGAAGCGACGCCCAAAGAATGCGACGAGGCCATGGAACTGGCCGCGCAAGCATCCGGCGGTTTCCGCGAACGGCAACCCGAAGATGTCGCAACTTTTCTTGAAAGCATCGCCGCCGGATTGCGCGCCGTCTCCGAACCGCTGATCGCCCGCGCCGTCGCGGAAACCGGACTGCCTCCCGAGCGCATTACGGGCGAACTGGGACGCACTACGGGTCAGATTCAACTCTTCGCGAACCTTGTTCGCGAGGGGTCCTGGGTGGATGCGCGGATTGACCGCGCCGATCCGGAGCGTAAGCCTCTGCCCAAACCGGACGTGCGGCGGATGCTGATTCCGCTCGGCCCGGTGGTTGTCTTCGGCGCCAGCAATTTCCCCTTGGCGTTTTCGGTGGCGGGCGGGGATACCATCTCCGCGCTCGCCGCGCGCAATCCCGTCGTTTGCAAAGCCCATCCGGCGCACCCGGGCACGTCGGAAATTGTCGCGGGCGCCATACGAAACGCGGGGGAAGCGTGCGGCTTGCCCGAAGGTGTTTTTTCGATGGTTCATGGAGCATCGCCCGAGGTGAGTCTCCGGTTGGTTCGGCATCCGGCGGCTCGCGCGGTTGGTTTCACGGGTTCTCTGCAAGCCGGGAGGGCGCTCTTCGATGCAGCGGCACGGCGTCCGGACCCAATCCCGGTTTACGCGGAAATGGGCAGCGTGAACCCGGTGTTTGTCCTGCCGGGAGCGCTCGCCGAACGTGCGGCGAGTATCGCTCAGGGGCTGCGCCAATCCGTGACGCTGGGAGTGGGACAGTTCTGCACATCTCCCGGCCTCGTGGTAGGCGTGCGCGGCGCCGCCTTCGACCAGTTGTCCTCCGGCCTCCGCGCGGAATTTGAAAAAGCGCCGGCCGGAACGATGCTACACCCGGGCATTCTGCGCTCGTACGCCTCTGGCGTCGAAAGGTTAAAAGCGCTTGGAGGAACCAGCAGCACTCCTTCGGCCCTTCCGGTGAACCCGGAGCGTACCGAAGCGCGGCCGGAGTTGTTCGAATCTACCGCGCAGCGTCTCCTGGCCGAAGAGGAACTCGGCCGGGAAGTTTTCGGACCGTCCACCGTACTGATCCAGTGCGAATCTCCGGAAGAGATGGAGCAGGTGGTGCGCCGCATGGAAGGGTCGCTTACCGCAACCGTGCATGGAACCCCGGAAGATTTGCGGACATATCGCGGCGTGATCCGCCTGTTGGAAGAAAAGGCGGGCCGGATTCTCATCAACGGATATCCGACCGGCGTCGAAGTCTGCGCGGCGATGCACCACGGTGGTCCCTATCCGGCGACGTCGGACTCGAAATTCACGTCCGTGGGGACCGCGGCGATCCTCCGGTTTGCGCGGCCGGTCTGCTATCAGAACTTCCCGCAGGAACTGCTGCCGGCGGAACTCCGCGATGAAAACGATCGCAAGATCTGGCGCCTGGTAGACGGCAAGTTCAGTAATTCCTAGCCGGACTGCCGGCGGGCGTGTGCGCGCTTATCGGCGTTCCACCCAAAAATCGGACTCCAGCACCAGCTTCTCGCCGGGCAGCAGCGTCGTTTCCGGCGACCAGACGGCGAGAGTGACGCTGCTTTGCCAGCGAATGGTATAGGCCGATTGCGTGCGCCCTGCCTGCGCATTGGGAAATCCATTCACTAATGCCAGGCCGCTGCTTCCGTGCAGGGCGCGCCACTCCGAGTCGGGGCGTTCGGGTCCGTATTGGAACACGTTCCCGGAAGTTTCGAGGCCCGGCTTGAAAAATATCTTCTCGAACATTTCGCCATTCCTCTGTTTGTAAGCAATCCCGATGTCGGATTCGCGGTTTGGCGGCGCGAAGTCCGCGCGAGACTGCAGCACCGCATGGACCGGGGCTGTGCCGGTATTTTCGCACTCGGTGGCGGTCCGCAGCTTCGAATCTTCCAGGGTGAGCGAACGCCGGAGTTGGAGCCCGTTTTCCGCCGTTCCGGTGAAATCGAGGCGTGCCGCCGATCTCTGTGCGAGGGTCCATCGCACGGTAATTCCCGCGCCCACGTAGTCGGGCTGGAGCAGAGTGGCGATGCCCGCCGTGTCCGGATAAGTCCGCTCGCCGGAATCCGGGCGGCGCAGCACGTCCGTCCCGGTTCTCTTGTCGATCATGCGGATGACCCGTGCCGTGAGATCCGGCGCAACGTCAATACGAACGTTCGCGTCTTCCAGCGTGACGAGGGCAACGGGCTTTGTGGCCTGGGTAAATCTCTTCTCGTCGTCCTCGATCGTGATCCATTCCGACAGGCGCTCCATGCCGAAGGAACGCGCGTTTGCCACCAGCGCGGCGAAGCGCTTCTTCAAGCCTTCGGGATCGCGAGGGCCGTAGACGCCTCCGTCGACGAAAAATTCCTGCGCGCGCCGCGTCTCCACGTAATCGATGGATAGCATCGCCTTCCGGATTCGCTGGCGCTGCGGTTCGGTGGCGGCTTCGCCCAGCGCCTTGTTCATCAACTTCCGCCCGTCCACCAGCAGGTCCGGCGGAAGATAGCCCGCCGTGGTGTGCTCAAAGACCCACATGTGCTGCCCGCGGCGCACCTCCCGGTGCTTGAGGTCGAACCACGCCAGCATTGTCTTCGCCGCCGGTCCATAGTACGCTTCGTGAAACTCGCGAATGTCCTCCCGGGCATCCACCGCGGGATTCCACAGCAGGCGCGCCATCACGTAGGAGCGCAATTCGGCGTCCTCACCGCCGCCTCCGCGCGCGTAGGCGCCTTGCATGAACAGCCCCACCACGCCGTTCCGCTTGTATAACGGAATGTCGGCGAGCAGCTCATCATAATCGGGGAAGGGAATCAGGTAGTGGCTGAAGTTCGTGTTGTAATGCCAGATATAGATCTGGTTCGTGATCGCGGCCCAGCGTTTCAGGTTTTGGATGAAGTAAGCGCTGCGGTCGCAATTCTCATAGGGGTGAGCTTCGCAAACGCCAATGGGACAGAGGCGGATGCGGACATTCGGACGCGGCCTGACTTTGGCCGGCGGCGTCTCGGTGTACCAATAGGCGAGCGTGTCGATCAGCTTGTCGGGATTGCTCTTTTCAATTTGCTCGGCCACCGTGTTGACGAATCGCAGTAAGGGTCCTGAGTGCGCGCCGCCTTCTTCCTCTTCGACGCGCCGGCAGTTGTCACATTCACACCAACCTTCCCAGTCGTTCTGAGAGACGCTGAAGATGGTTGCCTCCGGATGCAGCCGAATCCATTCGCGCACGCGCTCCACCGCCAGGCGCGCCACGGCCGTGTTTGTAAGACATAGTTGCCCCTTGGTGTCGCGGCGGCGGCCGCCCACCAGCGAAAAATATTCCGGGTGCTCCTTGAAGTACTTTTCCGGAGGAATCAATTCCAGGAAGGAATGCACGAACGGATAGTAGGACACCTTGCCGCCGGTGGAGGCGTCGAGCAGGGAATGCTCGCCATTGGTGCGGTTGCGAGCGGCCCAATCCTTGTCGAAGGCTTCCGTAAAGAACGGCTCGCGATATTCGAATCCCGGGGCATGGATCTCATCGAGCGCAGCCAGCGTAATGGTGCGGCGGCGGGGAACGCGAGAAACATCCTTGGCGAACCAGCGGCAGCCAAGCTTATCGAGAAAGGCATAAACACCATACATGGTGCCGCGCTGGCGTCCGCCCGCGATAATCAGGTCGCCGCCCACCGTTGCAATGCGGGAGTTCTCGCCGGCCGGGGCTTGAAACCCGCGCCGCTCGGAAAGAGGCCCGGCGCCGACAATAATCAGCGGTCCATCCAATTCCGGAACGCCCGCGAGCACGGGAAGACGCGCACCCGACATCTCTCCGAGAAACCGCTGCAATTCATCGGCCGCGCGACGCTCCGACGGCCCCGCCTGCGGCGAAAGCGCAATGCGGTAGGGGGAAGATCCGTTCTTCACCAGCGTGATGCCGCCCGGGGCTCCGGAGAGCAGCGCCGGAGGAGTAAACAAGAGAGCGCGAAGAAAATTCGCTCTTGAAACCAAATTTTCAGACATTGAGGCTAATATATAACTGTCGTGCACTCCGGCCTGGGAAAGTACAACATCATCGGCTTTGTCACGATTGTGGATGTCGAGCGGGCGAAGGCGTTTTATCGTGACAAGCTCAATTTGAAGCTGATCCGGGAGGAGCCGCCCTACGCGTTGGTGTTCGATGCCAACGGAATCATGCTGCGCCTGGGAATGGGAAAAGAGCGGGCGGCGGCCCAGGGAACCGTTCTGGGCTGGCAGGTTCCGGACGCGAGCGCCGCGGTGAGCGACCTGGAAAAGGCGGGCATCCGCTTCGAACGGTACGACTTCCTACAGCAGGACGCGCAAGGTATTTGGACCGCTCCATCGGGCGCGAGGGTGGCATGGTTCAAGGACCCCGACGGAAATATTTTGAGCATCTCGGAACATCCGGAATTCAACGAGTAGCTCTTCTCCTGCGACTTGCCGGCTTGATCTCCCCTTTTTCGATCCCTCGTGTCATGGCCTGCGCGCCGGTCCCATTTTCCGCACTGTCAGTCCGGAAGACCCCGCGCCGTTGACGGAGCCAAGATCGGACCGCACTCCGTTCGGATTCTCCACGAAAATAGACCCGTCAAGATCCTGGACCCCCTGCGCGGAATGCTGTTCGTAGACCTTGATCGCCGGCCGGTCCGCGCGATCAAAGATTTTGCAATTCTCGAAATCCACGCCGCCGAAGCGGGCAATCAATTTCGGGTTGCGGAGTTCGATGAGCACGGGAACGCGCGGTCCCTTATAATCCGAGGCGGCCGCGTTCCACGGATTTTTCCAATTGCATCGCACGAAGCGCACTTTCGCGCCGCCGGCGGATTTGTCGTAGACTTTGGCCGCCTCCCGTCCGGTATTTTCCGCGGTGCAGTCGCGGAATTCGATCAGGCCTTGCGGTCCCGCGTCATTCACCGCGCCCACCGACATCCCGGCCCAACCGCCGCCGGTCCCGGTCATACGTGCCAGGCAGTGATCGAACAAGATAGAAACCGGCTCCGTGTTCCCGTCGAATTTGCGGAGATGAACCAGCATGGCGTGCCCGCGGTTGTTTTCAAAAACGCAGTTCCGAATGACGCAATGGACCAGACGCTGGTTGGGGGCGTCCGGTTCGAGATCGATACCCGCCTCGGGCGCCGTGCCGCTCGTGCCGGAGAAGACGCAATTCTCGACTAGCAAATTTACGGCGCTGATAATGCTGATGCCTTGCCGGTGATTATCCGCGGACGCGCAGTTGCGAATCGTGATGTCCTCGCTCCAAAGCCGGCCGCCGCCACCGTCCACATAGAAGCCGTCGCCTCCGGTGCCCTCCACTCGCAGGCCTTCGATGAGCACCTTGCGGCATCCTCGGAGGGCCACTCCCATTCGCCACTCGGCTTTCTTGTATGGCGGGCGCTGATAGTCGCTCTTCCACATCCGGAAAGTCGCGCCATAGCCCCTGAGAATAAGATTGGACACACCCTCGGCCGTGAACAAAGAGTCGCCCGGTCCTCGAAATTCGCCCTTTTTGGCGAGAACTACGACGCCTGGAGCGAACACGATTTCCTGATCGCCGCGCAGACGGATGGGCCGTACAATCCACGGTTTGCCCATGTAAGGAACCAACAATCGCTTGGCCGGCGAGTCGATGGCCGCTTGCAGAGCGGCCGTGCTGTCGGCGGCGTCAAATCCCCACCAGGAGGCGTCGGCGTCGCTGCGTTTTCCGTTCATCACCTCCTGGATAGCGGTAAAGTCCTGGGCGTCCGCCGCCGCTGCCAGAGACAACAAAAGGAGCATGCAGGGGATCGTTGAGAGTGTTTTCCTGACCGGCATTCGAATGGCTTCCAAAAAATAAATATCAAGCATAACAGCGCTTCGCAGGCTCGAAGTTATTTGAGAAAATAGGCTCGAATGAGCGCAAGATGCAAACTGATCCCGTACAGCATTTGACGTATCACCGGTGGGCGACGAACCTGCTGCTCGAAGCAGCGGCCGCGCTGGACCCTTCCATACTGCATCGAGACTTCGGCGTTTCCCACGCCAGCATTTTTCGCACTCTGGGGCACATCTTCCACGCCGACCAGGTGTGGCTGTCCCGCGTGCTCCACACGGCGTCGTTCACACCGGTGAAGGTCGAACCGGAGCAGGGAATCGGCACACTCCGATCCGAGTGGGCGCGCTGTCACGCCGGATGGATCGAATGGGCCGAACGCGTGACGCCCGAGGAATGGGAGCATCCGGTCTCTTATGTTTCTTCGGGGAAGCCTTCGTCAACCGAGGCCAACAAGATCGTTCTGCATCTGGTGAACCACGGCTCTCTGCATCGCGGCCAGGTGATGGCCATGTTGCGCCAGGCGGGCGTAAAACCGCCGGCTACGGACCTCATTCAGTACTATCGCTCGTTGTAATCGCGATAGACTGGGCGAGTGCTCTCACGTGTTTTGGCTCTTCTCCTGATTTCAACCATGGGTTTTGCACAGTCGAGAAGAGTGACCGACGCCGAAGTGGCGCGCGTGCAAAAAAGCGTCCTCCTGATCGACACTCACAACGACGTCACCAGTTTCACGGTGGACGGCTACGACATCGGCAGCCACGGCAGCAAGATGATGACCGATATATCGCGCTTGCGCGCCGGAGGTGTGGGCGCTACGTTCTTCGCCGTCTACGTGGACAAGAAATTCGTCGAAGGCAACCATTCGGCCCACCGCACGCTCGACATGATCGACACGGTGCGGCACGATATCACAGACCGCTATCCAAATGACTTTTCGCTCGCGCTCACCGCCGGCGATATCGAACGGATTCACAGGGAAGGGAAGATCGCCGCGCTGCTCGGAATCGAGGGCGGCCACGCGATCGAGAACGACCTTCGCCTGCTGCGCGATTACTACCTGCTGGGCGTTCGCTACATGACGCTCACTCATTCCAACACCAACGACTGGGCGGATTCCTCCGGCGACGTCAACGACGCCTCGGTGAAACACCACGACGGGCTAACAAATTTTGGTAAGAGCGTGGTGAAGGAGATGAACCGCCTCGGAATGATGGTGGACATCTCGCACGTCGCCGATAAGACATTCTGGGACGCGCTGTCGGTAAGTACCGCGCCTTTGATCGCGTCGCACTCCTCCTGCCGGGCCCTGGCGGACGTGCCACGCGACATGACCGACGAAATGATCGCGGCGCTGGCCAAAAAAGGCGGAGTGATTCAGATTAATTTTTACTGCAACTTTCTGGTGGCGCCGCCGAAAGGCAAGGGATCGCCGGAGTTTTCCAAGGCTACGCTCGCCGATGCGGTGGCTCACATCGATCATGCGGTCAAAGTCGGAGGGATCGATCATGTCGGCATCGGCAGCGACTTCGACGGAATCGAGTGCGCGCCCGTGGGACTGGAGGATGTTTCGAAATTTCCCAACCTGACGCGCGCGCTGCTGGAAAAGGGCTATTCCGAAGCGGATATCCGGAAAATCTATGGCGGCAACCTGCTGCGCGTGATGCGCGCGGTGGAAGCGGAGAGCCGCCGTTTGCGCGCGAATTAATTCGCGGCCGCCGTGTAGACCTTCCTGCCTCCGCACCATGTCTCCAGGATGCGAACCGCGCCATCCCTGAACTGGAAGCGGACGATGTCGGCGCGTTCGCCGGGAACCAGGCCGCGCTGCCGTCCATTGATGCGGCCTGCCCGCGCGGGATTGCGGGATGCCAGCGTCACCGCGTCCCTCAGGGTGATGCCGGTCATTTTCACGACGTTGCCGATTGCGTGGTCCATCCGCAACGCGGAGCCTGCCAGGCGGGTACCTCCGGCGAGCCTCACGCTACCGTCGGCGTGCAGTTCCACGGCCACCTCGCCGAGGACATACGGTCCGGGCTGGCATCCGGCCGGCATCACGGCGTCGGTGATCAGAACCGCGCGTTCCAGTCCTTTCGCCCGCAAGGCAGTTTTCAAAAATGCGGCGCCGAGGTGAATTCCGTCCACGATGAAACTCGCGGTCAGGCGGTCTTCGGCGAGTTGATCCCATAGATAGTTCGGGTGGCGAGCCAGGATGGCATGCGCGCCGTTGCCGAGATGGGTGGACATGCTTGCGCCCGCGCTCACCGCGTCGGCGATCTGCTGCGCGTTGGCCTTGGTGTGCCCGATGCTGATCACGACGCCTTCCCGCACGGCTTTCTCGATGAACGAGGGCGCTCCAGGCCATTCGGGAGAAACGGTCATCAGGCGCACATGCCCATCGGCGGCGTCTTGAAACTGCCGGAATTCGTCAAAATCCGGCGGGCGTACCGCTGCCACGGGGTGCGCGCCGCGCGGCCCGTCCTCCGGGGAAATAAACGGCCCTTCGACGTGAAACGCCTCCATCGCCGCGCCGTGAGGGAGCTCCGCCCGCGCCTTGGCCAGAGCGCGCAGCGAGCCCGTGATGCGCTCATGCGACCCGGTGATTACCGTGGGGTAAACACGCGTGACTCCGGTGGCGAACTGGACGTCCAGAGAGCGGCCGATTTCCTCCGGCGTGGTCCCGGGGTGGTTGTAGTCCACGCCGGCGAAGCCGTTCACCTGCAGGTCCACGAAGCCGGGCGCGAGATACGCGTCTTTGTCTTCCGCTTTCGGAAAAAGGATGGGGTCCGCGTTTTCAATTACGCTGGAGAACGAGAGCTCGGTCGGCTCTCCGCTCATGACGTCGATACCGCTACATTTCATGGAATCACCGTTTTATTCACAGGATATTCACCGCTCACGCCGCTAACCATCAGAAACAACGGAAGAACTTTCTGTTGAAAAGTATGAGGATGAATGTTTTTCCGCTTGGCGCACGGGTGCGTTCGCTGGTACAAAAGAAAGGCAGATTGTCCGCGGATGCAGGTTCGCCGGGTATCTCGGGGGAGGTGGCCGGCGGAATGCATTCGCGGATTTTCTCTATACGGCGACCGGCTGCCGCACGCCGCGAACCGGCGTCAACCACTTGTGCTTGTCCGGCGTGACGCCGTTGATCACGTCGAAGAACGCCTTCTGCAGTTTTTCCGTGACCGGTCCACGCGAGCCTTTGCCGATTTCGATGCGATCGATAGAACGGATGGGCGTGATCTCCGCGGCGGTGCCCGAGAAAAACACTTCGTCGGCGATGTACAGCATTTCGCGCGGAACCAGCGACTCGACAATCGGGATATTCAACGAGTGCGCCAGTTCCATCACAGTATCGCGAGTGATGCCCGGCAGAACGGACGCGCCGAGCGGCGGCGTGACAATCTTGCCGTCGCGCACCACGAAAATGTTTTCACCCGAGCCTTCGCTCACATAACCGGCTTCATCGAGCGCGATGCCTTCGGCATACCCGTTAATGGCCGCTTCCATGCGGATGAGCTGGGAGTTCATGTAATTTGCGCCGGCCTTTGCGAGAGCGGGCAGGGTGTTGGGCGCGAGGCGGGTCCACGACGAGATGCAGACGTCCACGCCCTGGGAGAGCGCCTCCTCACCGAGATACTTCCCCCACTCCCAACAGGCAATGTAGGTCTCGATGGGATTGTTCACCGGAAGCACGCCGATATCGCCATAGCCCCGGATGGCGATAGGACGGAAATAGCAGGAATCCAGGCCATTCACGCGAACCAGTTCCTGCATGGCATCCATCATTTCATCGATGGTGTGCTTCAACTCCATGCGGTAGATCTTGGCCGAATCGAGAAGGCGGCGGGCATGTTCACGGCCACGAAAAATCGCCGGACCGGAGGGAGTGGAGTAGCAGCGGACCCCTTCAAATACCGAGCTGCCATAGCTTGTGACGTGCGCGAGGATATGGATTTTCGCGTCGTCCCAATTGATAAAACGGCCATTATGCCAGATCTTGGCTGTGGGCTTCAGCATACTTCATTATATGCCGGACGTTTTCTTCCCGGGCGGCCAAAGATCCGGCCCGGCGAGCATCCCGCGCGCCTTCTAGGCAAAAATGCTTCTGATTCGGCCCACCGCCCACGCCAGGTCGTCTTGCGAAATTACCAACGGTGGCGCCAGGCGAATTACATGGCTGTGCGTTTCCTTGCAAAGGATCCCGAGTTCCATCAGCCGTTCGCAACACGGACGGGCCGGCGTGTTCAGATCGATGCCAACCAGCAGCCCCGTGCCACGGATCTCTCGAATGGCGGCGTGGCGGATGGTCTGAAGTTCACTCAGAAACCAACTGCCTAAGCTGCGTGACCTTTCGCTGAGCTCTTCCTCGACAATCACCCGCAGCGCTTCCCGCGCCACCGCGCAGGCGAGCGGGTTGCCTCCGTAAGTGCTCCCGTGACTGCCCGGCTCGAACACCCCCAGGATGCCGGCGCTCGAGACCACTGCCGACACCGGATAAAATCCTCCCGAGAGCGCCTTCCCGAGAATGAAGATATCGGGCTGCGCGTCTTCCCGCCAGCATCCAAACAGGGCGCCTGTTCGCCCTAGTCCGGTCTGAATCTCATCGGCGATCATGAGCACGCGGTGATGCGTGCAGATGGCGCGCACGTCCTTTAGATACCCGGCCGGAGGAAGCAGAATGCCCGCCTCGCACTGAATTGGCTCAAACAAAAAGCCGCAGGTGCAGGGAGTGATGGCGGCTTCGAGGGCGGCCGCGTCACCGAAGGGAATCGAGCGAAAACCAGGAGTAAACGGGCCGAAACCGGCGCGATATTCGGGCTCGGACGAGAAGCCGGTGATGGTGGTGGTCCGGCCGTGAAAATTGTTCCGGCAAACGATGATCTCGGCGCGATCGGCGGAGATTCCTTTCGTCGTATAGCCCCAGCGGCGGGCCGTCTTGATGGCCGACTCGACGGCTTCCGCGCCGCTGTTCATGGGGAGGACCTTCTCCATCCGGCATAGGTCCGCAAGTTCTTTGCAAAACAAGGGCAGTTGATCGTTGCGAAACGCGCGCGAAGTCAGCGTGACTCGTTCGGCCTGGTTGTGAAGCGCTCGCAAGATCCGGGGATGGCAATGCCCCTGGTTCAGGGCGGAATACGCGCTGAGGCAATCGAGGTACCGGGAACCAGCCTGGTCGAATACCCACACGCCGGCCGCGCGTTCGATCACAACGTCGAGAGGTTTGTAGTTATGGACCCCCCAACGATCCTCCATCGCAATGAGAGACTCTGCCGCCCCTTGCGCCGCGAGTTTACTCGCCATGCTTCTCCTTCCTCGGCGTCACCGCCTGGCCAAGTCCTTCGGCAATTTTTGTTGCTTCCTCAATCGCGCGCGCGAGCACGGAGCGGATCTTCCCGTCTTCGAGCATCAGCAAACCGCCGATGGTGCAGCCGGCAGGAGTGGTGACATCGTCGCGGAGCGCTGCCGGATGCCGCCCGGCCATCTGAACCATTTTTGCGGCGCCCACCGCGGTTTGCGCGACGAGCGCCAGCGCAAGCTGACGCGGCAGCCCGACGCGCACGCCGGCATCGGCAAACGCCTCGATGATCAAATACTGATAGGCGGGTCCACTTCCGCTTAGCGCGGTGATGGCGTTGAAATAACTTTCCTCGGATGGCACGCAGAGACCCACTGCCTCAAAAATGCATTGAGCGCGTAGCATGTGGTCGGCCGTCGCGTATGCTCCCGGGCAGATCGCCGTCATGCCTTCCCGGACAATGCACGGCGTATTGGGCATGGCGCGAACCCAGGGATTGGCCGTTCCGAGCCTCGCCTCCAATTGCGCTGTTGTCGTGCCGGCCAGAATCGAGATCAGCAAAGTGTCCGGGCGAACTCCCGCTTCCTTCAACATCGTCGTCACGGCGCCGATTTGTTTGGGCTTGACGCAGATCAGGATCAGGCCGGACCCCTGCACCCAGTCCCGCCAGTTCGTTGTCACCGGAATGCCGAGCTCGCGCGATGCCGTTTCGCATCCTCCGGGCGAGCGGGACGCCGCCCATGCCGACTCTCGCGCGAGCGCTCCGCTATCGAATAACCCTCGCAGCAAGGTACGTCCCATCACTCCGGCGCCGATTACGCCCAACTTCTCGCCGGAGGCGACAAGCGGCGGCCTCTTCGATTTTTCCATGTACTTCTTAGGATAGCCGGGTGCCGGAAATCACGAGGGCAGGGCGTTCGTCCGATTGTGCTACGGGCGCGCTAAGCGATGTGCGCGCCGGTAGCCTCGACATAGAGTGTGTAGATCGACTGGCTTGCCGCAATGAACAGGCGGTTGCGCCGCCTCCCGGCGAAACAGACGTTGGCCGGAATTTCCGGCAGCAGAATCACGCCGATCCGCTCGCCCTGGGGCGTAAAGATATGAACGCCGTCATAGCCGGCTCCAACCCATCCGCACGCCGCCCAGATATTGCCGTCGCTATCGGCGCGAATTCCGTCCGCCAATCCCGTGCCCTTTGCGCCAAATTCGGTGGACACAAACTGCTTGCCGTTGCCAAGGCCCGCGCCGTTTTCGACGTCATAAACTCGAATTACTTTCGGCGCGTCCGGGTTGTGCGACGCACCGGTGTCAGTGACATACAGTTTCTTGTAGTCCGGCGAGAAGCAGAGACCGTTCGGCTTGTATGCGTCGTCGTTGACCTTATCGATTTGGCCGCTCTTTCCGTCGACGCGGTAGACGGCCTCTTTTAATTCGAAAGGCCGGGGCGCCCCTTCATACATCGAAAGAGAACCGTAACCGGGGTCGGTGAACCAGATCCCTCCGTCGGGATGCACCACGATATCGTTCGGCGCATTGAACGGCTTGCCGTTGAAATGATCCGCGATGACGGTCGTCTCGCCGTTTGGCTCGTAGCGGACGACGCGGCGGTTCAGGTGCTCACAGGAAAGCTGACGCCCTTGCCAGTCGAAGGTATTTCCATTGCTGTTGCCGGCTGGATGCCGGAGCGTACTGACGTGTCCGTCTTCCTCCAGCCAGCGCATTTGCCGGTTGTTGGGGATATCGCTCCACATCAAATATCCACCCGGGCCGCTCCATGCGGGGCCTTCCGCCCAGCGCATTCCGGTGCAGACGCGCTCGAGGTTTGCGCTCTGAATCCGATACTTCGTAAAGCGCTTGTCCAGGCTGATGACGTCGGGGTCCGGGTAGCGGAGAGGCTCATGGCCGGACCAGTCGCGGGTTTGCGCTGAGACTTGGGGAGCAAGCGAAGCGGCCGCCGCGCCCATCGCGGCGAGCCAGGTGCGGCGGCTGAAAGAATCGGCGTTTTTCATGGCGGGCAGGGGATCAGTATATCCTGAAAGTTCCCCCCCGATGAATACAATCGATAACGCCTCGCTCTACGACGCGATCCTTTTTGACTTTGACGGTGTCCTGGTAGACAGCGAGCCCGTCCATTACCGCTGCTGGACCGAGATTCTTTCCGGCTTTGGCGTGTCGATGGACTGGCAGACCTATACCCGCGAGTGCGTCGGCGTGGCAGACCGGGCCATGTTCGCGAACCTGGTGGCCCAGTGGCCGGGCAAGTTTCAGATTGAGCAACTGGTGGAGGCGTACGAGCCGAAAAAGGCGCGCTTTCGAGCCATGATGATAGAGGAACTGCCGCTGGCCGCGGCGACGCAGGAACTGATTAAATCCCTAAACAGCTTCCCGTTAGCAGTTGTAAGTTCAAGTGGAAGAACGGAAGTGGAGCCGATCCTGGAGGCGGCTGGCTTGCGGCCGTACTTCGCCACGTTGGTCTGCGGCTGGGAAGCCGGAGCGTTGAAGCCATCACCCGCGCCTTATTTGAAAGCGGCCGAGATTCTCGGAGCGAGCAGGCCGTTGGTGGTAGAAGATTCCGCGACCGGTGAGGCGAGCGCAAAAGCCGCTGGTTTTGACGTGTTGAGGGTAAAGTCGCCGGACGAAGTGGCGGATGCCGTGCGCCGGCAATTGCAGTGGGCCGGCGGTGAGTAGGTTCGTCGGTTCCGATAACATGTATTATGTAAACTTCGCTGGCGGTCGACCCCTTGATTACCTCGCCCCAGATTCGCATCGCTTACCTCGTTAGCCAGTACCCCGCCGCCAACCACACTTTTGTCCTCCGGGAGATCCTCGGCCTTCGAGCGTTGGGCTTCGATGTCCGGGTCGCATCGGTACGAGCGACCGACCGGCCGCCCGCTGCCCAGACCCAGGCGGAACGCGCAGAACTCCAGTCGACCTTCTACATCAAACCCGCCGGCTTGCCTGGCTTTCTCC
Source organism: Bryobacteraceae bacterium (assembly GCA_035545735.1). Lineage (GTDB taxonomy): Bacteria > Acidobacteriota > Terriglobia > Bryobacterales > Bryobacteraceae > JAJYKC01. The sequence continues at coordinate 36,556 of DASZXS010000063.1, forward strand.
GCGCCCACGCGGCGACATGGTGGCGGCTGCCGGGCGGCTATCTACGCGGACTTGCCGCCGCCATTCGCCTCGGCGCGCCGCACCCGCGCGACATCGGTTTCCATCTCGCATATTTCGCGCAGGCGGTGGTGTTTGGTAACTGGATGCGGCGCCATGGTTTGACCCATGTTCATTCTCATTTTTCTTCCACCGTTGCCATGCTTGCCGCCCGCGTATTTTCTGTTACGTGGTCTGCCACTATTCATGGGCCGGATGAGTTCAAGGACCCGAACCGCAACCATTTAAAAGAGAAATGTGCCAGCGCTCTGTTTCTCGTCACGATCAGCAATTTTGGGCGGGAGCAGCTTGAGCGTTCTTCCCTGCCTCAAGACCGGGACCGCATTGAAGTTTGCCGGCTCGGCGTTGATCTTTCGATGTTCACGCCGGCGCTTTTTCGCCCGCATCCGGAGGTTTTCGAGATCCTCTTCGTGGGCCGCCTTGCACCGGTGAAAGCCCCGCAAAACCTGATCGCCGCCGTGGGGGCGCTCATTCATGACGGCCGGCCGGTAAGGTTGCGTCTGGTGGGTGACGGCCCGCTGCGCGCCGATCTGGATCAGCAAGTTCAGGCGCAAAATCTCAAGGATCACGTTGTCCTCGAAGGTCCGCTCAACCAGGAGCGCGTTCAGGATAGGCTCCGCGCAGCCGACATTTTCGCCATGGCAAGTTTGGCCGAGGGCATTCCGGTCGCTCTTATGGAAGCGATGGCTATGGGGATTCCATGTATAGCCACTACTTTAGATGGAGTGTTCGAATTAATTGAAAATAAAGTAGATGGAATTCTCTGCCCGCCCGTGGACATCCACGCGCTGAGTCAGGCGATCGCGCAGTTGATGGACGCTCCGGCTCTTCGGCAGGAGCTGGGTAGGGCGGGCCGTCGCCGGGTCGCGGCAGAGTACGATATCTCCCGTAATATTAGCCAGTTGGCGGAGATTTTCAGAAGCTATTTATCAGATGCGCAAAAAGAGCTTCCGGCGGTACATCCACAAAAGGATGAGCCAGTAGGTCGTTAAGGTAGCGATCCCCAGCATAAGGGGGGCGAGCGCGACGCCAAAGATCTGGAACGTGCGCTCCCCAAGGTGGATCACGAACGAATTCCGGATAAACGGACCGAGCGGCCCGTCCGCAAGCAGGTACGCGGCGATGGAGTTCATGCCTACCACGACCAGCGGGAATGCCCACTTGTCGCGGCCCGGGCCAAAGAGCCAGCAGAACCCGGCGAGCATCAGGAAGCAGATCCCGCCGCTGAACAGAGTCCATGCCGGTGTCCAGATCCGCTTCACTACCGGGCAGATGCCCGTGAAGTGGAGGAACAGCCCGGCGGCAACACAGGCGATGCCGGTGACAATCAATTGCTTCCAGGGGATCCGCGGCGCGGTGGAGCGAAGCCATCGGCCCGCGATCAATCCGAGGATCATGGTTCCGAGCGTCGGAATGAAGCTCAATGTGAGATAGCCGCCGCCATTGAACGCGAACGGCTTGGGGCGAGGCAGCACATTGAGAAACCAAACATCGAACGCCTGACCCAGATTGCTGTTCTTGTTCCAATGCGAGGCGAAGCCGGTGAAATTGTGGCTCCAGTTGAGCGGCACGCCGACGGCCTGCCAGTCGAAGTTCGGTCCCGGCGCCGGGTATAAAGCCCAGGCGAGCCAGTAGCCGAACAGGATCGCCGAAAGCGCGCCCCAGTGCCAGCGTTCCGATTTGAATCCCAACAGAAAGAGGAACACGTACCCCAGCCCGATTTGAGTGAGCGTATCTTCAAACGTGAAATTCGTCTGGGGACTGTGCTGGGAGCGGAGGAAGATGCCGAGCGCGATCAAGAGCAGGGCGCGCCACACGGCATGCATGGTCATAAAACGCCGGGTCTGCCCCTTCGCCAACCGGCTGGCGATCGAATACGGCAGCGCCAAGCCGACCAGGAATGAGAACGAGGGTTGAATCATGTCGTGCAGCGAGCAGCCGGCCCATTCGACGTGACTCTGGTTGAAGCCGAGGACAGCCCAGAACCAGTTGCCGGGAAAAGATTCGGCGACGTAGGCCAAGCGCAGCACCTCCGCCATCATGAGCACCATGACAAAGCCGCGATAGGCATCGATGGCCAGATTGCGCGCCGCCGGCGGCGACACGCGGACGGTCTCCCGCGCCGCGGGATCCGGCTTGAGAACAGCCTGCATTACGTGTTCCCTCTTTCCAAACGATAGAGTCTAAAATTACGGTACAACCAGCATACGCGAGATTCACACATAGGGAAACGGGGCTGGGTTGAGCGCGGTTTTCTGCTTTCCGGACACGGCGATGCGCTGCTGGAGGCGTTCTCTCAATTGCGGCGCGACGCCGCGAATCGCCGCCCGACCGGCGAGGTTGACATGCTGACCTGGATCGGCTGCCAGGTCGTAGACCATGTATTCCGAATATACGTCCGAAGTACGCACCGCTTTCCAACCCGCCGGTTTCGGCGCCGCCACGGCATAGGTATACTCCGGCGTACGGAGCACCCGGCCGCTGACGAACTCGCTCATCTCGACGTATGCCTCGTTGCGCCAGTCCTCTATTTTGCGATCGAGGAGAGGTAAGAAACTGCGTCCCTCCATGGCGGCGGGCGCGGTGATTCCCGCTGCCGCCAGAAGAGAGGGAGCGATATCGACGTGGCTCACCAGCTCTTGAATCTCGATAGAGCGATCAAAGCCTGGACCTTGCATCACAAGAGGGACGTGGATGGAGCTTTCATGCGGGCTCCGCTTGTACTCCGTGTTGCGGGTCTTGAAATGACAACCGTGGTCGCTCACAAAAGCGACGATGGTTTCCCGATCGCGGCCTCCGGCCTGGAGAGCGGTGAGAAGTTTGCCGACTTCATCGTCAATATTGGCGGCGCACGCGTAATAATCGCCAAGCTGGCTCGGCCAGGAGCCCGGAAGAGGCGCCAAATCGGGTGGAACGAACGGATTCCGGAAACGGCCCTCATATCCGCGCGGAGGCATGAAGCGGTCCACATCGTTCTGATGGTGAGCGTTCAGGTAAGAGACCACCAAAAGAAACGGCGCGTCTCCCGGATCCTGGAGAAAGCGGACGGCGCGCGACGTGATGAAGCTTTCGCGATAGAGGCCGGCGAACGGAAGGGGTTTTCCGTCGCGGTCAAAGAGCGCGCCTTCGTAGGGATGAGAAATGAGTTCCAGAACATTCGCGGCTTCCCACAGATCGAGAAAACCGCCCCGGTATTCCGGCGCCACCGGACCGTTTTCGGTGACCGGCGCGAGATGCCATTTCCCGACGTAGTTCGCCGTATAGCCCGCCCCGCGCAGCACGGAGGCAAGCGTGACCGCGTCCTTTGGAAGCTCGATGCCATTGCGCCACACGCCGTGGCTTTGGGGATACTGGCCTGTGAAGATACACGCACGCGCGGGAGCGCAAACCGGTTGATTGGAGATAGCCGAACGAAAGAGCGTTCCACGCCGCGCCATCCTGTCGAGATGGGGCGTGAACCGCATCGGGTTCAACCCCATGGCTCCTATGTTGTCCCAGCGGAACTGGTCCGAAATGATCAGGACGATGTTTGGACGGCTGGCCGGTTGAGGCCCTGGCGTCGCCGCCGCAACCAGGGGAGCCAGCGCGGCGGTAGAGGTTTTTAGAAGAGCTCTGCGGTTCAAGCTGTCAGGCAAGCTTTTCCAGCTTATCGCGCGGAGGAATGCCCCGGGAGAGTTCCGGCTCTTATTCTTCCCGCAGCGGCATCACCCGCGGCGCTCCCGGAAAAAGCTTGAAAGATTCCGCGTCTAGAACGCAAAACGGAGTTGCAGTTCGATGCGGCGATTATTCGCCGTCGTGGCTCCCCATCCGCTTGCCAGCGCCGTGGATTGTCCAAAAAGGGTTGCCCCGAGCACGTTCACCGGCGGAGCAAGGTTCACGTTGTTGAACAGATTCCGCGCCTGAACGCCTACCGTGAGATTGTATCTGCGGTCGCTGGACGGTCCGCCCATTCCTCCGCCTCCACCGCCGAAGAGGCTACCGCCGTGCCGGCCACCTCCACCTCCGGCGCCTCGCCCGCCGGCTCCGCTGGTCTCCGGACCGAAGCCGAAGGTTTTGCTGAGGCGCACGTTAAAGGAAAAGAAGCCGGGCCCATCCCCGAGATTGCGCGGGATGATGGTCTCACCGGGGAGCGGATTTGGATTCAGCAGACCGTAAGGCGTGCTGATTGCGTTCGTATCGCCGGGGCCGGCATAGGAAGGCCGTTGATTCAGTATCCCGCTGCCGATCATGTCCTGCGGGATCAGAATGTTAAACGGCCGCGAGGACTGGTACACCACGAACGGGCTGAGGCGAATATTCCAGCGCGAATTCACGGAGCCGCCGATAAACACCCGGTGGTTCACGTTGAGCGCAGAGACGCCGTAGTCGGCGGCAACATTATAGGGATCGGACACCGGGGAAGCCGAATCCGACGTGCTGTTCGCAACGTTGTAGGTATAGTTGCCGAACATCGCGAAGTTCCGGTTGATGCGGCTGTTGATGTTCACCATCACCTGCCGCTGGCGGAAGAAGCCGGTCGATTCAATCTGATTGATCTGCCCTGTTCCATTGACGGCCAGGTACGGATAGACCGGGGCGCCCGCCGCGAACGTACCCGGCAGGGGCGCATTGATGTCGCGAGAAAGAAGCAGATGAACGCCGCGTGAATCAAGGTAGTTCACCGACATCGTGGTATTCCACGGAAGCTGCCGCTCCACGCCAACCGCCGACTGCATGATGTAGGGAGTGCGGACATGTTTATCGATGGTCGTGATGTTAGTCTGGCTGACCGCATCGCCGATCGGGCAGGTATTTGCGGTTAAACCGGCGGCGAAATTTGGAAAACAGGACGGGTACGATTGCAGAAATTGCTGCTGCCTCACGCCGTTGTAACGCTCGGCCTCCAGAGTGTAACTCTCATCGAACCGGGAATAGAACATTCCCCAGCCGCCGCGGAAAACGGTCTTCGGACGCCGGCTCCCTTTGTGCTCACCCGGGGCCCAGGCAAAGCCGAAGCGCGGGGCAAAATCGTGGTTGTCGGTGATGTTGTTCTGGAGTTCGTAGCGCAGGCCGAAGCTCAATGTGAGGTTCGGCTTCACGCGCCAGTCGTCCTGCGCGAACAGACCAACGTCGAAGTATCCAACGGAGGCAAGCGGCGTTCCCTGGGTAAGACTGAACTGCGATGGGCCGGCGCAAGTGAGACGAGTGGGATCTGTGCACATGCCGTAGATCTGCGCCGCGGTGTAGCCCTGGTTTTGGAGGTCCAAAGTTTGCGCGTAGGTGTCCAGAGAGTAGAAAGTGTAGGAGCCGTTATAGTTCGCTCGCGAGATGCTGTCTTCCGTGATGCCCCGCGTACGGATTCCGAACTTCAAGGAGTGCGAGCCCGAAGCGTAGGTGGTGTAGTTTTGCAACTCGTAGTTATTCTGCGCATTGCTGGATAGGCCGGACCGCGCGCCGCCGCTGGTGAAGGCGCCCTGGACGATTAAAGCCGGGGCTGTGGATGCCGGGTCGCTGCCGTTGCTCTGGCGGTAGTACTGGAAGCGCGTCTCGTTAATCGTCTTCGGATTCACGACGAAGGTGTCGGTGACTTGCACGGTCTGTTCGGTGTCCAGGTTGGCATAGGCCTGGCTGGCCAGCGTGAGACCGCCAACGCCAAAGCCCTGCTGGTCATCCCGCCGGAAACGATAGCGCAGCATGAGGGTGTTGTTCGTGCTGATCTGATAATCGATACGGGGGCTAATCGAAGTGCGGCGCTGCGGCGTCGGGAGGGTTTGGTCGAACGCCGTTGGCAGGAACTGGTCGTTCAAAGTCAGGGCATTGACAACCGCCGTGTCGTCGATTTCCCGGCGTTCGAAGTCAAAGAACACCGATGCCTTCTTGCTTAGAGAGCCGGAAAGGTTTCCGCCGTATTGCCGCGACTGGTAGTCGGGCGTGACGGTCGAAAAGGGATTCCGGGCATTCAAGATCTGATCGCCGCCATTGAAGAACGCGCTGCCATGCCAGGAATCGGTGCCGGGTTTGGTCAGGATCTCGATCCGGCCATATCCGAGCTTGTTGTACTCGGAAGAGAAAGGGTTCTGGTTGATGCGGATTTCACGAATAGAGCTTTTCGGCGGAAGAGTGCCGCCGGTAAAGCCGTCAATGTAGATCTGGCCTCCGTCGGGGCCCGCGGACGGGCCGGCAAGAGCCTGCAGGTCGTCCGACATTTCATCGGGGTCGTCGGAGAGCGCGTCCAGTTCGTCGCCTCGCAGGACGATGGCGCCGGCGTTGGCATCGGCGCTGACGCTGACCTCGGGGCCAGTGTTCTCATGCACGGTAACCTGCTGATTTTCAAGCACGACATCAAGGGTCAGGTTGGCGGTTTGGACGTTGGCGGTGGAGAGGTCCACGAGCGCGGCATTCACCTGTTTTAACCCGGGGGCCGCCGCCTGCACGGACCAGATACCCGAAGCGAGACCGGGAATCGAATACGATCCGTCGTTGCCGGAAGTGGCGATTTTCACCGAGCCGTCCGGACCGGTCGCGGTAACTTTCGCGCCGGGAATCACCGCGCCGGAGTTGTCGGAAACACGGCCCTTGATGAGTCCAGCGCCGGTCTGCGCAAAAACCGCCGCGGCCGTGAAAAAGAAAAAGATGATAGTTGCACAACTGAACTTACGAAACACTCTGATCTCCTGTGATCCGGCGCATTTATTCGGCCGGTGCTGATGCTTCCATGCTCCAGTCGCCGAGATTTACCTCGCCGGAGTTCCCGCGCGGAGCGGCGGCGAGGAATGGCTCCACGCCCGCGACGACTCGAAACGCGGTAATACTTGACGGATCGTCTCCCTTCGAACTGGAAAGAATTAATGCATTACCTGGTTTCAACTCGCCCAGATTCAACGCGGGCATTCGCTCCAATAGCTGACGAAGGTCGAAATTTCCACTGCCTCGCGGACGGCTACCGGATGCGGAGGCTGTTTCCCCCCCGCCGTTTCGCCGGCCCGCGCCGCCCGCTGCTCCCTGGCCTTCCCCGCCCCCCTCGGCGCTGCGATGCAGGCGCTGGGCCATCATAGCCGCCATCTCCGGCGGCAGCCGGCGCAGCAAAGTCTCCGGCTTAACATGAACGGTAACGGTCTTCTTGCCGGGTAACTCCGAGACCGTTAGGGTGTTCGACGAGGCATCGACGGAAACGACAGTTGCGGCAATCGTTTGAAAGGCGCCGGAATAAATCTGCTCCACTTGAACACGAGTGCCGTCCGCCGATCGGTCACCCATCACGTGAACTTCATCGCCCACTTTCAAGTCGGTCCAAGCGCTGGGGCGCGCATTGGCCGAACTCATCGAATCGGGGGCGTAGCGGCGGTAGGTGGTCTTGTCGGAAAAGGCGAGCGTGACAACTTTCAGCCCTTCGCGCGAGCGCTGCGAGATTGTAATTTCCTTCGACGCGGGATCGACGCTGGCGATCGTACCTGTTAGCCCGCGCGTCTGCCATTCCGTTCGCTCTTGCTGAGCCTTCTGGGCAACATCGCCCTTCGCCATGACGTAAACAAGGGTTGCCGCTATCGTCGAGCCATCCGAGTCCATCTGGCCGCGCGCCAGGACACGATCCCCGACCGAAATATCACCGGCTGTGATCTTAACGAACTTGTGGGGATCTTTTTCCCCCGGCGGCACTCGCATGACGCGGGCGCCGTCGGCAATCGTCACCGTGGCGGCGCCGCCATTGTCGGGCTTTATGCTGAGCTTGTGAGCGGCCCCGTCCACCGCGGTAACCTCGCCGCTGACCCTCGGCTGCGGCTTTTTTACCTCAGTTTGCGCAACGAGGACGAAGGACGAACTGACCGCCAGGAGGGCGGAAATATAGACCGATCGCATTAAAAAGAAAGGCGATCGGAAAGGCTGTCTGGTTACCCGTTTGCGTCAGGAAATGTAAAAGCGAATCGGTCCACCGGCCTAGTCCTGCGGGTTCGCTTCGCTCGATATCACCAGTTCGTTGTTGACGCTGGTAACGCCGGACACTTTTTTTGCGAGTTTCCCCGCTTTTTCTTTCGCCTTTTTCCCGGCCACCCGCCCCTTCAGGGTGACAACGCCATTCTGGACGTCCACTTCGAGGGCGGCGCCCTTCACCACGGCGTCGTCCGCGAGTTTTCGCCGCACATGGTCGTGAATGGCATCGTCGGAAACCGGAGCGTGCTGTTTCTTTTCGAAGGCCCAGGAATTGGGGGCAACGGAGGCAAATAGCGCGAAAGCGAGCAAAAGCGTTAAAAACGAACGAAGCATTTATCCCAATTGTAGTACGGAGAAACGCTCCGTTTGCATTTCAGGCGGGGCTAGCCTAACCCGCCCCGCCAATCGACGGCCGCCACCAATTGCGGATTTTCCCTCCAGCCGGGCTCGACCTTGACAAAAAGCTGAAGAAAAATTTTGCGGTCGAGGAGTTTTTCCATCTCCTGACGCGCCAGGGTGCCAACGCGCTTGAGCATCTCGCCTTTTGCCCCGATGAGGATGGCCTTCTGCCCGGCCCGCTCGACCAGTATGGTTGCCCCAATGTGCGTCAGCTGCCCTTTTTCCTCCCAGTTGTCGACGATCACGGCAACGGAGTGAGGGACCTCCTGCCGGGTGGCTTCCAGGATCTTTTCACGGATCAATTCGGCGGCCAGAAAGCGTTCGGGCTGATCGGTGATGTAATCCTCCGGAAACAAGGGCGGACCTTCGGGCAGCCGGGCGATCACCAACTCCAGCAACTCCGGCACGCCGTCCCCGCGCAAGGACGAGATGGGAATATATTCTGCGAAATCATAAAGCGCGCGGTAACTCTCAAGGAGCGGCAGAAGCTTTTGTTTCACCGCTACCTGGTCGATCTTGTTTAGGACGAGAAATGCCGGAGTGTCCTGCTTTCGCAGAATGTCAATCGCGTGAGAATCCTCCGTTGTCACCGGAAGCGTGGCGTCCGCGATAAAAATCAGCAAGTCGCGCTGGTCGAGCGAGGCGCGGACATGGTCCATCATCCGGCGGTTGAGCAGCGAGCCGGCCTTGTGAATCCCAGGGGTATCGAGAAACACCACTTGGGCATCCGCACGGGTCAACACGCCTTGAATCGCCGTGCGAGTGGTTTGCGCCTTGCTCGAAACGATCGCTACTTTATCGCCAACCAGCGCATTCAGGAGGGTCGATTTACCGGCGTTCGGACGCCCCAGAATGGAGACGAATCCGGTACGATGTACAGGCCCCTCCGCCCGCTCAGGCATGATTTCCATTTGCCACCTTGGAGATCCGGACGCGATCCACCCGGAGTTCGTTACCGGCGAGCACTTCGATGCGGATGCCATTCCGTTCGACTCCCTCGCCGACCTTGGGAACATGACCGAGCCATTCGGCGGCAAGCCCGCCCACGGTGGTCGACTCGGTTTCCTCCGGCGGGCGGAAGCCCAGCAATTCCTGCAACCGGCTGACATCCAGGCTCCCCGCGACCACCAATGCCCCGTCCGGGTCCACGCTGACGTCCCGGTCCGGTTCGTGCTCGTCGCGAATCTCGCCGAGAATCTCCTCGACCAGGTCTTCCATGGTGGCCAGGCCCGCCGTGTTGCCGTATTCATCGACGACAATCGCCATATGCGCGCCGTCGGCCTGCATTTCCCGGAGGAGCGCGCTCACCGGCTTGCTTTCGGGGACATGGCGGATGGGGCGCAGCAGGTCGCGGATGGTCTTGCGGGCGCGGTCTTCTTCGTCGAGCTCGAACATGTCTCGGACATGGACGAATCCAATAATCTCATCGATACTTCCTTCGTAAACCGGGATGCGCGAATACTGTTCGTTAATCACAAGCTGGCGGAGATCCTCAAGGGAACGGTTCGCCGCGATGGCAACTACTTTCGGCCGCGGCGTCATTACTTCGCGGACCGTGGTGTCTCCGAAAGCAAACACCGATTGAATGAGCTTGCGGTCGTCGCCTTCGATAATTCCCTCCTCTTCGCCTGCGAGGATCAGCGCCTCGATATCGTCCGCCGGTCCGGATGCTTCGCCGCCCGCCTGTTCGGGTTCACCCAGCTCCACCAGGCTTTCGAAGAAACCGAGAACGGCCGTAAACGGCCGCACGGCCAACACCAGGATGCGAAATACGGGCACGAGGGGGAGCAGCCAGCTTCCGGAGGTCTTCCGCAGCATGATCTGCGGCGCCATGTAGCAGGTGACCAGGAGCACTATCCAACTGGCGGCTCCGGCTTGAAGGAAGACAAGCCAGATGTTCTTGGTTTTCCAATCGAGAATCGGCAGCCAGAGCAGCGTCTGGAGGACGAGGCAGGTGTGTTTCGTCAGCGAAAAAGCCAGCATCGCCCGCGGCGAACCCCGGCTGATGCGGTCCTCGACGGACTCCTTGAACAGAGTAAGAGCCGGGATATCGCGCGCCCGGAGCCGCAGGGATTCCATAAACAGCAACTGCACGAAGGTGACGACGCAGAGGATCAGCGCCAGCAGGAGACCGGCAAGTATGTACAGAGCAGTCATGCCTCGGCCCGCCTGCTCTTGCCGCCAGAGACTCTTTCAATGAGACCGGCAGGCAATCCGAAACGCTTCCGCCAGGACAATTCCGCCCGGGCCATGCGTCCATTGTCCCGTTCGTGATCCATGCCGGCGAGGTGGAGCGCGCCGTGGGTCATCAGAATGCAAAGCTCTTTCTCGACGGAATGCCTGAATTCGCGGGCCTGCTCGCGTGCGCGGTCGATCGAGATCGCGATTTCACCCAGGCTCGAAGATTCGCCCGAAGGAAACGACAACACGTCGGTGGGATAGTCCTTCGCCCGAAACTCGCGGTTCAAGCGCCGCAACTCGGCGTCGGTGGTAATGAGACAACAAAACGGGCGGCCTTTCACTACTTCTTTTCGAAGGCGGGCAGCAAAGCGAATCAGCCGCGGCCGGGAGAGGCCGCCGGTACGAACCTGAAATAGGACAGTAGGGCCAGCGTCGGACGGCATCGGAATTTAAGCCGCTGGTTCGTCCGGAGAAACGGGCGCGTCCCCGGCGCCGTATGTTTCCGGATCGGAGAGTTTCAGAGCCAATTGCCGGCTTGCCCCGGTCATGTCGTTGTAACGTTCATACGCTTTGACGATGCGCTGCACCAGAGGGTGGCGCACAACGTCGCTATCGTCGAAGCGGACGAAACTGATTCCTTCCACGCCGCGCAGGACTTCAACCGCGTCGAGGAGGCCGCTCCGCTTGCCCGGAGGGAGATCGATCTGGGTGAGATCGCCGTTCACCACCATCTTGGAACTGGCGCCCTGGCGGGTGAGGACCATCTTCATCTGCTCCGGAGTGCTATTCTGCGCCTCGTCCAGGATGATGAAGCTATCGTTCAGCGTGCGCCCGCGCATGAACGCGATCGGTGCGACTTCGATCACCTGGCGCTCCAACATCTTCTCCACCTTTTCGACTTCCAGCATGTCGTAGATGGCGTCGTAGAGTGGGCGCAGATAAGGGTCCACTTTCTCCTGCACGCTGCCGGGCAGGAAGCCGAGACGCTCTCCCGCTTCGACGGCGGGCCGGGTGAGAATAATCCGGCTGACACGTTTGTTGAGATATGCCGACACCGCCATGGCAACGGCGAGGTAGGTTTTGCCGGTGCCGGCCGGACCCACCCCGAAGGTGAGGTCCGTGCGTTCGATGGCCTCCACGTAGCGGCGCTGGTTCACGGTTTTCGGAGCGAGGGCCTTTTTCCCGAAATTGCGCTGCTTACCGCTCTGAACCAGGGCGCGCAGGCTGACCTCGGGATCCTCCGTCACCACGCGCAAATAGCTTTTCAGGTCGCCATTGGCAAAGGTCTGCCCTTCCTTTACCAGCGCGGCGTAGTCCTCAAGAATGGAAGCCGCGCGCGCGACGTTCTGCGTTTCCCCTTCAATCTGCACACTGTCATTCATCAAGCTGGTCCGTACATTGAGCGCCTCTTCCAGAAGATGAATGTTTTCATCGCGGGTACCGAAGAGAGGCTCAATGCCACGGGAAATCTGGACAGAAATGGTCATAGGCGGGGAAGGCCCGTTACCTCCTCACAAGCATGAAATTTAAACCGTGGAAATGCGTGGGCCAGAAGAGCAAACCAGTCCGCGAGCGCGGATCCAAAACGAACATCTGTTTTGACTATACCAGAGCCGGGGAACCGTCAACTGCGTGAATTTCCTTCCGCAAACGGCCGCGCGGGTGAAAACTCGAATATCGTGGATGGTGATGAATCTCAAGAATAAAGTGGGCCTGGTAACGGGTGGGACAAAGGGAATCGGCGCGGCGATTGCCGTCGCCTTGGCCGCGCAGGGTGCCGACGTGGCCATCAACGGGCGGCATGACAACCCGGAAGCACGCGAAGTGCTGACGCGCATCGAGCAGGCCGGACGGCGCGCCTACCTCGCCATTGCCGACGTGAGCGCGCCGGCGGAAGCCGCACGAATCGTGGAAGAGACTCGCGAAACGCTCGGGCCTGTGGATATCCTGGTGCACAGCGCGGGAGGTCCGGCGCCGGGCGACGTCCTCGGCGTCAGCACAGAAGCCTGGTACGCCGCTTTCGACATCCATGTTCACGCCGCGTTCCACCTGTGCCGGGCCGCCATTCCGGAGATGAAGCGCAAGCGCCAGGGATCGATCATCCTGGTTTCATCGGTGGCCGCGCTGCGCGGCTGCCCGGGCGCGGTCGCATACAGCACCGTGAAGGCGGCGCTCCCGCAATTCACCCGCAGCCTGGCGCGCGACCTCGGCGCCGACAACATCCGGGTAAATTGCATTGCGCCCGGGATCATACGAACGGCGTTTCACCAGCATATGACGGCGGAACAGGCGCGTCATAACATTGAAAACCGGATACCCCTCCATCGCGAAGGCACGGCGGAGGACGTCGCGGAAATGGTGCTCGCGATGGTGACGAATGAGTTTATGACCGGAGAAACGGTGACGGTGGACGGCGGCATGACCATGCGCATCGTCTAGCGTCCTGTCTTATACCAGGGTTGCCCGAGCGGTCAACCCATGATTACAAGCGTCACGGCACAACGACGCTGTTTGCGGCCTTCAATATTCTCAACGGGAAGGTGCCAGAACCGCCACCAGCGACAGCAACCCGCCTGTTTCGTTTGCGTCGATCACTTTCATTTGCTTCAACACAAGCGTCAGATGGACGAACAGCGGCGGGCCGCGCTCCGGGAACTGGCCGCATATGACCAAGAACTCGGAATGTGAGCGGTGGCGAGTTTTACGGCATTCCATGACGCCGACGTGCTGTACGGCTCACAGTTGCGCAAATTTGCTGATGCACCTGGCCTTGACAGGGCTGTTCCGCGCAAAGTGGTCCGCTAGCGTGCACGAGGAATGGATGACCAGACTGTTGCGGAACCGTCCGGACTTGACGCGCGAGAAGCTTGAGCGGACGCAGATGCTCATGGACAAACACGCGGAGGATGCACTCGTCACCGGCTACGAAGACTTGATCGACGGCCTGCCGGGCGCCGGAACTCTAGCGGTTCACGCGGAGGCTCTGCAAGCCTCGAAAGAGCCTCAGCCGTCCAAATACAAGCAACGACGCGGCGTACATCGCCGCCGACGCCACAATGGCGAACACGTCCACCGGCAGGGCGCTCCAGAAACCGGCGTTCCGGAATCCGAGCACCATAAAGTAAGGCGTGAAGGCAATCAGCACCGACAGCATCTTTGTGGCGCGGGTGACTTCGAGCGAACGGTGGCAACCGGAGCACGCCGTCCCGGAGAACACCGCGATCCTCAGCATTTCGCGCCAGGAGATCTTCCGGCTACAAAAAGGGCAAGCCATAGTTCGGCAACTCCGCCGTCGAGGCTATCACAGGTTTCAGGGCGGTTTCAATTGGGGGCGGCACCATTTGCGCCCTCGCTCCCGTTCGGCTCCAGATTCCGATGGCACGGCGTCGCTGCACAGCGAATAGACGGTAGGAGCTTTCCGGTCATGTCAAAATGAAATCACATGACGGGAAACGAGGTCCGGCAGCACTTTCTTGACTATTTTTCTGCCCGCGGTCATCGCGTGGTGCGTAGTTCGTCCCTGGTGCCGGCAAACGATCCGACGCTGCTGTTCACCAACGCCGGGATGAATCAGTTCAAGGATGTCTTCACCGGGTTTGAAAAACGCGATTATAACCGCGCCGCGAGTTCACAGAAATGCGTGCGGGCGGGCGGGAAGCACAACGATCTGGATAATGTCGGATACACTCGCCGCCATCATACTTTCTTCGAGATGCTGGGCAATTTTTCCTTCGGCGACTATTTCAAGGCTGATGCGATCGCCTTCGCCTGGGAGCTGATTACCAAGGATTTCGGGCTATCCAAGGATCGGCTCTATGTGACGATTTTCCGCGAGGATGACGACGCTCACGAGCTGTGGCAGAAGGTGGCGGGCGTGCCGGCGGACCGGATTTTCCGCCTGGGGGAAAAGGATAATTTCTGGCAAATGGGCGAGACGGGTCCGTGCGGCCCCTGCTCGGAGATTCATTATGATTACGGCCCGGAGGCGGCTGAGCCGGGCCGCGAAAACGAGCAGTTTCCCGACGACGGGGGCGGCCGCTTTGTCGAGATCTGGAACCTGGTGTTCATGCAGTTCGACCGAGACGCCTCGGGGAAAATGACACCGCTGCCCCGCCCCTCGATCGACACGGGCATGGGCCTGGAACGCATTGCCGCGGTATTGCAGGGCAAGCTGTCCAACTATGAGACAGACCTGATCCGTCCGGTGATCGATAAAGCCGCGGCGCTGTTTGGAACCTCCTATGGCGCAGACGAGCGTACCGACACGGCTCTCCGCATCAACGCAGACCACGCGCGGGCGGCAGCCTTTCTAATTCATGACGGAGTGCTCCCTTCGAACGAGGGGCGCGGGTACGTTCTTCGGAAGATCATGCGCCGCGCGATGCGCAACGCTCGCATGGCGGGCCGCACGGATCCGTACCTGTATGAACTCACCGGGTTTGTCGCCGAGCTGATGAAGCCCGGCTACCCCGAAATGATCGAGAGTATTCCGCGCGTGGCGCGGGTCGTGAGGGAGGAAGAGCACCGCTACGCGACCACGTTTCAGATTGCCGAAAAGGTGTTTCTGGAGGAAGCGAAGACTGCCGCTGAGGGCCGGCTGCCGGGCGCATCCGCCTTTAAGCTGTACGACACTTACGGTCTCGCGCTGGACGAACAGGAAGAGATGGCCCGCGAGCGCGGCCTGACCATCGACCACGACGGCTTCACCGCGGAGATGGAAAAGCAGCGCACGCGCGCGCGGCTTTCCTGGCGGGGCGCGGACAAGGCGAATGTTCCGGAAGTCTACAAATCGCTTCCGAAGACGGAGTTCATCGGGCGCGAGACCCTGGACGCTCCCGTGACCGTCAGCCGGGTGATCGAACAGGACGGCCGGAAAGAACTCGTGCTGGACCGCACGCCGTTCTACGCCGAGGCCGGCGGTCAGGTCGGCGATACCGGGATTTTGATCTCCCAGACGACCGGCGAACCGGTCGCGGTGGTGGAAAACACATACAAGCCCGCGCCTGGAGCGCACGTTCATCAGGTGCGATTGCTTGGTGAAGTGAAGCCCGGCGAGACGCTACTGGCAAAGGTGGATACCGGCAAGCGCGGGTCCACGATGCGCAATCATACCGCGACACACCTGCTGCACGCAGCGCTGCGTACCGTGCTCGGAAAGCACGTAAAGCAGGCGGGCAGCGTGGTGGATCCCGGCCGCCTGCGCTTCGATTTCACGCACTATGCCGCGATGGACCCGGAAGAAGTGGCGGAAGTAGAGCGGCTGGCCAACGAGGAAATACTCCGTAATATCGAAGTTTCGACGAACATCATGAGCCTCGACGATGCCCTGAAGACGGGGGCCATGGCGCTGTTTGGCGAAAAATACGGCGATGAGGTCCGGGTTGTCTCCATCTCGGATTTCAGCAAGGAATTGTGCGGAGGCACTCACGTTCAGCGAACCGGCGATATCGGCGTTTGCAAGATTGTGTATGAAGGCAGCATTTCGGCGGGCGTGCGCCGTATCGAAGCCGTCACCGGGGAAGGCGCTCTGCGGCGGTTCCGCGAGGCTTTGAATTCTCTGCACCGGATCTCGGAAACCGTACGGGCCGGCGAAGCCGATGTGATTCCGCAGGTGGAGAAACTGCTGGAAGAAAACCGGGCGCTCGAAAAGCATCTCGAACAGCTCAAGACGAAGCTGGCGCAGTCGCGCGCGGGATCAATTGAAGAATCGGCCCGGACACTGAAAGGGGTAAAGGTGCTGGCGGCCGAAGCGCCGGGGCTGGACCGGTCGCAGCTCCGAACGCTCGCCGATTCCCTGCGCAACAAGTGGAAGACCGCCGTGGTGGTGCTGGCGTCTTCGGAAGATTCGAGCGTTTCCATCGTTACGGCGGTCACCAAAGACCTTACCGGCAAGGTTCATGCCGGAAAACTCGCGGGCGCGGTGGCACAGGCGGTGGGCGGCAAAGGCGGCGGACGTCCGGATATGGCGGAGGCCGGGGGCAAGGAACCCGCCAAGCTCGGGAAAGCGCTATCGGATGTTTACGCCTCGGTTGAGGGAATGTTGTAGGTGCCGGAAGAATACGATGCCATCGTCATCGGCGCGGGCCCGACGGGCCTCGCCTGCGGAATCGAGCTGAAACGGCGCGGTGTGAAAGCCGTGCTGATCGATAAGGGGTGCGTGGTGAATTCCATCTACCACTACCCCACCAACATGGTGTTCTTCACCACCCCGGAGCTGCTCGAAATCGGCGATATTCCGATGACGTCGCTCAACGAAAAACCCGGGCGCACCGAAGCGCTCAAGTATTACCGCCGCGTGGCGGACCACTATCATCTCGACATCCATCAATACGAAAAGGTGCTTTCGGTGGAAGGCTCGGACGGATGTTTCACGGTAGTGAGCGCGCTCCGGAAATACAGCACAAAGAAGATTGTCCTCTCGACCGGGTATTACGACATTCCGAATCGCTTGGACGTGCCCGGCGAAAATCTCGGCAAAGTCATCCACTATTACAAAGAGGCGCACCCTTACTACAACCATGACGTGATCGTGGTGGGAGCCAAAAACTCCGCGGCGATCGCGGCGCTTGAGTTGTTTTGGACCGGAGCCCGAGTGACGCTGGTGCACCGCGGCGGCGAGATGTCGAACAAAATCAAGTACTGGATCAAGCCGAACATCGAGAACCGGATCAAGAACGGCGAGGTGAAAGCCTACTTCCATTCCCGGATCGTCGAGATCCGCCCGAAGGAAGTGGTCCTCCGTACGCCCGAGGGAGAGGTCACGCTGGCGAACGACTTTGTTTTCGCAATGACCGGCTACCGTCCGGACCTCGAATTTCTCGGATCGATCGGCATCCGGCTCGACGAAAAGACGCAGCGGCCGCGCACCAACCCCGAGACGCTCGAAAGCGACCGCGCGGGGGTATATCTTGCCGGAGTCATCGTTGCCGGGATGCACACCAACGAAATTTTCATCGAAAACGGGCGGTTTCACGGCGAAAAAATCGCTAAGGCGATCGCCTCGGCTTTGCGCGTATCCCCGGCGGCCGCAAGAAACGCGTAGAAAAAACGCAGTTCGTTTCGGCGGCTCGCTCCACTTTCCGGTATTATTTACGGCATGTACACACGCAGGGATTTTGGGAAAATTGCTCTAGCCGGCCCGCTGGCGGCGCTGGGAGCCGCTTCGGCTTACGCCAAGATCGATTCGAAGATCGACGGCGTCATGATCGGCGCGCAGAGCTACAGTTTTCGCGACCGCGACCTGGACGGATGCATTGCCGGAATGAAAGAGGTGGGCCTGGGCTACATCGAACTGTGGCAAGGACACCTGGAGCCGAAAGACCGCAAGCTCCAAAAGGCCTGGCGGGACAATCCGCCTCTGGACGAGATCCGCGCGGCGGCGAAGAAGATCCGCGATGCCGGCATCGAAATTTACGCCATCAACTACAGCTTTCGGGAAGACTTCTCCGATCAACAGATCGAAAACGGCTTCAAGATCGCGCAGGCGGTGGGCACGGACCGGATCACGGCGTCCTCGAATGTGAGCACTTCGCCGCGCATCGACAAGTACGCCCCGCACTATAAGATCTATGTCGGCTTCCACAATCACGACAGCATGAAGAAGAATGAATTCTCCACGCCGGACGATTTTAAGGAGGCGACGGCGGGCCGGTCGAAGTATATGGCGATCAACCTGGACATCGGCCACTTTACCGCCGCGAATTTCGATCCGGTGAGCTACATCGAGGAGCACCATTCGAAAATCCTGACGCTGCATATCAAGGACCGGAAAAAGAATCACGGACCCAACATGCCGTTTGGCGAAGGCGATACGAACATCAAGGGCGTGCTGCAACTCCTGAAAGCGAAGAAATACAAGATTCCGGCCAATATCGAGTATGAATACGGCAAGCACGGGCTCGATACCATCGCCGAAATGAAAAAATCGTTCGCCTACATGAAGAACGCCCTGGCGTAGCCCGGTCAAAGTCAATACATAGGCATGGCGGACGCGCAAAGACTCCACTCCGGCTTGGGGCGCGTCCGCACACCGGCGGTTTGCTAGCGTAGTAAAAGACTCTCGGCCCTGAATATGAATGTTTCCATCATTGGCACGGGATACGTAGGTTTGACCACCGGGGTCTGCCTCGCGTATCTCGGACACAAAGTGGTATGTCTCGACTCGGACGAAAAAAAAGTCCAAACGCTCCGAGCCGGGAAAACGCCCATCTACGAGCCTCATCTGGCAAGCCTGATGGCGCTCGCGGAACCCAACCTGTCGTTCATCGGCGAATATGAAAAGGCAATACCCGGCGCCGATGTGATCTTCATCGCAGTCGGCACTCCTCCCAGTAAGGACGGCTCTCCGGATCTGCAGTACCTTCTGGCCGCCGCCGAGGGCATCGGCCAGTATTTTGACGGCGGATTCATGGTGACGGTGAACAAATCCACCGTGCCGATCGGCAGCGGAAACTGGGTGGGTTCGGTGATTCGGGAGTCGTACGAGAAACATCACGGACGGAAAGCGGATCATCAGTTCGCGGTGGCGTCGAACCCCGAATTCCTGCGGGAAGGGAGCGCGCTGCACGACAGTCTTTATCCCGATCGTATTGTCATCGGGTCGGACGATCCCCGGTCGCTGCAGGTTCTCTACAATCTGTACCGCCCGCTGCTCGACCAGACGTTCGCTGCGCCGTCGTTCCTTCCCCGTCCGGAGTCGATGGGGGCCGTGCCGCTGGTCTCGACCGATCTGGCTTCGGCCGAGTTGATCAAGTACGCCGCGAACGCATTCCTGGCGCTGAAAATCAGCTATATCAATGAAATCGGCAACCTGGCCGCACGGGTCGGCGCCGATATCCGGCAGGTGGCGCGAGGCATCGGCCTCGATACACGCATCGGCACGCGGTTCCTGCAGGCCGGGCTCGGATGGGGCGGGTCCTGCTTCGGGAAAGATACGGCGGCCCTTGCCGCCACGGCCGCCGAATACGGACTTCCCATGCCGATTGTCGATGCGGCGCGCACCGTGAATAAGCGCCAGAGAGAGGCGGTGGTTGAAAAGCTGCTTGCCGAACTAAAGATCCTGAAGGGCCGCACCATCGGAATCCTGGGACTCGCCTTCAAACCGGATACGGACGACCTGCGCGAAGCCCCGGCGATCGATATCGCGAAGAGCCTGGTGGCGAGAGGCTGTAAGGTGCGCGTTCACGACCCGGTTGCGCTCGAACGCTTCTCCGCTCTTCACGTGGACAATGGGAACATCGTTTGCTGCAACTCCGCGGAAGAGGCGGCCGACGAAGCGGACGCCCTGATTCTGGCGACCGAATGGAAGCAGTACCGGGCGCTGGACTGGGAGGCGATGGGGGCACGCATGCGCTCTCGAATTATTTTCGATGGACGCCTGGCGCTCGACAGCGGCGCGCTGACACGGTTTGGCTTCAAATACCTCGCATTTGGCCTCTGATTCCCGCCGCGTTGTCTACGTAGCCGCGCACGGAGGGTTTGCGGGCGAACCGGTGGCACTCGGCGGGGGCGCGGCGGTTTGCAACATGCTACTCGCCGAATGGGAACGGACCAGGCCTTTTGAAGTGGATCTCCTCGGTCCGGCGATTCTTGGAGCGCATGCGCCGTCGGCGCGAGATCTCATTACCTATTCGGAATCGAACTATGCCGGCTTCTGCGCCGCCTTCAGCCGGGCGGCTACGGATGAGATTCTGCGCCGGGATCCGTCCGGAACGGTGGTGCTTTCGAACGACATTTCAGAAGGTCCGGATTTTGCGCGCCTTTCCGCGGCGGGCTTCCCGATTGTCACCATCTATCATGTGGATGTCGTCGCCTATGTGACAACCATCTACGGGCGCGGCCTCATTCGCCCGGAAACGGCGGTGCGCTGGTACAAAATAGCGCGGCGCGTGCTTCCGGCGCCGCTCCGGCGCATGTCCGGCCTGGTCTTCGAGCAGCAGGAGCGCAGCCTGCGCTTTTCCCGCGCGGTGATTGTGCCTTCCGGTGAGATGCGCGAGGTTCTGCTGCGCTGCTACCCCTGGGCCTCAAAGGACCGGGTTCGGGTGGTGCCGTGGGGCGTCGCCGACGAAGGCTGGACGGACTCGGAGATTCGGGCGGAAGCCGCCCGCCTGCGAACCGAATTTGGAATTCCCCACGAAGCGCGGGTGCTTCTGACCCTCAGCCGGATCTCTCCCGAAAAAGGCCAGGACCTGCTTCTCGAGGCACTGGCCGATTGGGAGCGGCGCGGCGATTTTGCGGATCGACCGCTGTGGCTTTTTCTTTGCGGAGACGCCGCCTACATGCAGGGCCAGCGTTTCCTTGCGAAATTGAAGAACCTGGCAGCCGGTCTGCGCCGGACACGCGTGATTTTTCCGGGATACGTGACCGGCCTGCGCAAGCGCGCGTTCTTCTCCCTCGCCGACCTCTATGTCTTCCCTTCCCGGCATGAAAGCTACGGCCTGACGCTTCTCGAGGCGCTGCGCGCAGGAACTCCGGCGGTTTGTGTCGACCATCACGGGGCGCGCTCGGTGATGCGCGAGGAGTTCGGGCGAATTGTCAAGCCATCCGGACTGCTCGACGCTATTGTTTCCCTGCTCGGGGACGAAGAGATGAGAATGCGGATGGCGCGTGCGGCCGGCGCGTATGCGGCCGAGCGGTCCTTCAGCGCCAGCGCGGAGTCTCTCGCCGGAATTCTGCGGACGATCCGTTAATTCCGGCGCTAGATTCCCGCGCCGGGAATCTTCTTCCGCATCCATTCCACGAAATTTGCAGGCGCTTCCATGGTCGAGAGGCGTCCTTGGCGGACCAGCGCCCAATCGGCAAACAGACCGGACTGCTTGATTTCAGCCAGCGTGACATTTGGCTCCAGCCTTTTGATGAATTCGAGATCGACGACAGCGGATTTTGGGTTCTTGGGATCGGTGCGAGGCTCGGAGAGCACGGCCGCCAGGCCCACGATGGCCGACTGTCCCCCGCTATGATAAATGAACACTTTATCCTTGGGACGCATCTCCCGGATATTGCGGACCGCCTGGGGATTTGTCACTCCATCCCAGACGGTTTTCTTCTCGCGCTCCAGGTTGTCGACGGCGTAGGTATCGGGGTCGGTCTTAGCCAGAAAGTATTTCATTTGTCCGCTATCTCCTGGCCGGTATTTTACGCGATTAACCCTGGTTCTAGCACTGCGTCCCCCGGAAGTTCCATAGGTTTGAAGGGGGGTACTGTGTACAATAGAAACAAGATTCGGCATTTTTCGTCCGATGTAATAAGAAGATGGCATTCGGAGGAAGCCACTATTTCATGCAGCGCGGATTTCGTTATCTCCTTCCTGTTTTGGCAATGTGTTTGGCCCCGTTCAGCATGGCCGGCCAGCAGACGCCCGCGGCCCAGCCCGATGTTACGAAACCGGCTGCCGAAACGAAGCCCGCCGATACCACGGTGAAAGACCCGGCGGTCGGCGTGGGAGTGGACATTCACAAATATCTGATCGGGCCGGAGGACGTGCTCTTCATCCGGGTGTGGCGCGAGCCGGACTTCACCGGACCTCAGATTGTCCGTCCCGACGGGAACATTACCCTCCCGCTGATCGGCGAGATCCACGCCGGCGGCCTGACCCCGGTGGCCCTCGGAGACGCGCTCCACGAGCAACTCGCGAAACTGATCAATAATCCCGACGTTTCCGTCAGCGTCAGCCAGGTCAACAGTAAGAAATACTACATCGACGGCGAAGTGTTTCGACCCGGCGAGTACAAGCTCATTACGCCGACCCGGGTTTTAGCGGCCCTCAGCCAGGCTGGAGGATTCCGCGACTTCGCCAATACGAAAAAAATCCGCATTTTGCGCGGCAGCGAAACGTTCAAGTTCAATTACAAAGACGTCAGCCACGGCAAGCACATGGAGCAGAATATCTTTCTGGAAAACGGGGATCACATCATCGTTCCGTAAGCGGGAGCGCGGCGTTTATCATGACGAATCAAGATCCGGCGGCATTCACGAGAAGAGCTCTCGACGTCGAGGATTACATCGATATAGCGCGCCGCCACAAAGGTTGGATCATTGGTCCGGCATTCGCCTTCACGGTGCTGGCAGTCGTGATCGCGTATCTTTGGCCGGATACCTACCAATCCACGGCGGTGATTCGAGTGATTCCGCCTCAGGTGCCGGCCAGCCTGGTGGCGCCCAACCTGACGATGACCATGCAGGCGCGCATCACCTCGCTGACAGAGACGATTCTGAGCCGGGCCACCCTCACCAACATCATCTCCACGCTCGGGCTGTACAAAAAAGAGTTGAGCACGCACCCCATGGACGATGTCGTCGAGCAGATGAGGACGAAGGACATCCGCATCAGCCCCGTCCAGACGGGCGTGGTGACCGGCCAGGACCGCGTCACGGCGTTTCAGATCAGCTTTCTCTATAACAACCGCTTTCAAGCCCAGAAAGTGACCAATGAACTGGTATCCCGTTTTATCACGGAAAACCTGAAGAACCGCGAGGAGCAGTCGCAGGGCACCACGCAGTTTCTATCCAACGAAGCGGCTGACGCCAAAAAGAAGCTGGACGATGCGGGGCAGAGGCTCAGCGACTTTCGCGTCCGGAACATGGGGCATTTACCGGACCAGATGGAACAGAATATGCAGGCGCTCAACGCCCTGCAGATTCAGATGACAAACGTCAACGCCGCCATCAGCCGGGTGAATCAGGACAAACTGCTGCTGGAGAATCAGCTCCGGATCGATAAGGACCGCATGGCGGCTTTGAAGGATCCGGCGCAACAGCCTCAGGTCGCGACCGCGGAGAGCCAGAAACTGGTGGACAAGGATCGAGAGATCGCAGCCATCGAATCCGGGCTTGCGCGTCTGCGGGAGCGTTATAAGGAAACCCATCCGGATGTGCAGCGAGCGGAAGCCATGCTGGCGCAGGCGCGAACCGAACGCGCCGCGATCGTGCAGGAGCAGGCCAAGGCCCGCCCGGAGACGCGCCCCGTGGACCCGGAAACCGTGCGGCAGTTGCGTGATCTGGATGAACGAATCCGCCGCACGGAAGCGCAGATTGCCGCCAAGAACCTGGAGATGGACCAGCATCAAAAAGATCTCACCCAGATATCCGCGTCGATCGGCACCTACCGCTCGCGCATTGAAGGCGTTCCCGTGGGGCAAAAGGAATACGAGCAGTTGCTGGCCGACCGGGATCTGGCCGAGAAACAATACATGGACCTCCAAGGCAAGATGTCGTCCTCGCAGATTGCGACGAATCTCGAGAACCGGCGTCAGGGCGAACAGTTGGAACTCCTGGACCCGGCCAGTCTGCCCCAAACTCCCAGCGAACCGAAGCGCTATGTGATCATTTCGGTCGGGGCGGCCGTCGGCCTGGTGGTGGGACTCCTGATCGCCGGAGTGCGGGAGATCAAGGACACCTCCCTCAAGAACCTGAAGGATGTCCGGGCGTATACGCAATTGCCAATTTTGGGCAGCATCCCACTGCTCGAAAATGACATGGTCGTCAAGATGAGGAAACGGTGGAGCTGGATGGCGTGGTCGACTGCCTGCCTGATCGGCATGTTAATTATGTCAGGATCAGTCGTGTATTATTACGCCACCCGGGTGTAGAGATCGTGGAGGAATCGGCGTTGAAGAGTGCAAGGTCGGCGAGGAATTCGGAATGAGTCGGGTCCATGACGCCTTGCGGCGCGCGGGAGGCAGTTTGGCCGCGGATACCGCCGGTCCCGGGCGACTGTCGGGTACGGTGGTCCAACCGCTCCAGACGCGTCCGGCCAACGCGGATCTTTTGCAGAATGTTCAGGAGATCGACTTTACGCCGTCGCCGGAAGCCTTGCTCCTCAATCCGGCCAAGCCTTACGAAGCGCCGACGGAGGAATTCCGCACGCTCCGCACACGGCTGAACCATCTGCAGAGCCTTCAACCGATTCACACCGTCGTCGTCACCAGCGCCTCGCCTACCGAGGGTAAATCGTTCTCCGCGGTGAATTTTGCGCTGGCTCAGTCACAACTGGCTGGAAACCCGACTCTGCTGGCGGATTTCGACCTCCGGCGGCCCGTGGTTCATTCGCTCTTTGAGTGCGCCCGAACCCCGGGCATCACCGATTTTCTTTTAGGGAAAGCGACGCTGGCGCAGATCATCCGGCGCATTCGGGGAACGAACCTCTATGTAATGCCGGCCGGCGAGGCGGTGATGAACCCGCTCGAGCTGCTGAACTTGCGTGAAGTGAAGCAGATGCTCGACGACCTGCCCGCGATCTTCAATTGGGTGATCCTGGACAGCCCTCCCCTGCTCTTCGCGGCGGACGCCAATCTGCTGTCCACGCTGTGTCACGGCACAATCCTGGTGGTGCGCGTGGGGGCCACGACGGTGGACTCGGTGACGCGCGCCATGCAATCGCTCTCGCTCAACAACGTCCTGGGAATCGTCGTGAACGGGGCGCGCCGCGGCGAGCTTTACAGCAAATACAGTTACTACAACACCTATTACGACTCGCCGGAAGCCGAAGGCAAGCACCGCGCCAGCGACGAATGAACGGGTTGTGAAGCCAGCGCACGCCTGTTGCCGCTTTGGAGCGCGGAAGTGCTTCTATCTTGTTGAATCCACTTGTAGGCCACAAGCGTGCCTTTCTGCCGCCGATGCCCCCTCGCGCGTGGTCAGGCCGCCTGCAAGACGAGGGCGGAGTTTTTACTCCCGAACGCGATGCAATTGGCCACGGCCCAGTGGATTTTGAGCGGCCGGCCGGCGTGGGGAATGTAGTCGAGGTCGCACTCCGGGTCGGGTTCGTCCAAATTGAGGGTGGGCGGCGCAAAACCGTCCCGCATCGCGAGCAGCGTGGCGGCAACACCGGCGGCGCCGCACGCGCCCTGTGGATGGCCGATCAGGCTCTTGAGCGAGGAACCGGGCAGGCGCGAGGCGTGCTCTCCGAAGGCAAGCTTCACGGCCCTGGTCTCGATCCGGTCGTTCAAGGCGGTAGACGTGCCGTGATAATTCAGATATTGGATGTCCGCCGGGGAGACGCCGGCATCGTCCATCGCCAGGGTCATGGCGCGGGCGGGCTCTTCCCCGCACTCGGCCAGGCGGACGCGATGAAAAGCTTCGCACGTAGAGCCGTAGCCGGCAATTTCGCCGTAGATGCGCGCGCCGCGGGCGAGGGCGCGCTCTCTTTCCTCCACGACGAAAAACCATGCTCCCTCGGCCAGAACGAAGCCATCGCGATCCTTCGAGAACGGCCGCGAAGCGCGCTCCGGGCAGTGGTTCCACTTCGAAGCGAGAATGCGCATCAACTGGAAGCCGCGGAGAATCAGCGGCGCGATGGGAGCATCCACGCCGCCGGCGATCACCGTATCGAGCTCTCCATATTGGATGTTGCGAAGCGCATATCCGAGCGCGTCCGTGGACGAAGTGCAGCCAGTGGAGACAACATGGCTCAAGCCGCGAAACCCGAAGCGCATGGAAACTTCGCTCGCCAGCGTGCCGATGGTCGAAGTGGGGATGACGTAGGCGCTGCACTGTTTGTGCAGGCCCTCGTAGTACAGCCGGTATTGTTCTTCGGTAAACTCCTGGCTGCCCCCGCCCGAGCCGAGAATCACGCCCACTTCCCGCAGGTTCTCGGTAGTCCACGCGGCAGGATCGAGTTTTGCGTCGGAGAGGGCTTCTTCCACGGCGGCAATCGCGAGTGGCGCAGCTCGCGAAACATGCGGGCGGTCCTTGGGAGAAACGAAGCTCCGCTCGTCAAAATCTGGAATTTCACCCGCGACCTGGACGGCGAACCCGCAAGCGTCGAAGCGGCGTATGCGGCGGACACCGCTCACGCCGTTGCGGGTAGCTTCCCAAAACGCTTCGCGCCCGATTCCATTCGGGCTTACCGCCCCGATGCCGGTGATCACCGCCCGGCGTCCGGTTTCAGCGCGCATCGTGACCGGTTCCGTAAGGCTCAAGGTATCACAGCCGCTTTGGACGTTTTGGCAGAGGACGTAAAAAAAAGGTGAAGTTTCCTTTGGGCTTCCGCTTTAGGTAAAATGAGGGATTTGATTCACGCGCTGGAAGTTCACTTCCTGAAACGGAAGTCCTTAACAGAACGTCTCGGGAACGTGGCGCGCAGCAAGGCGGGGGCAGTTGCGCGCATTCATGATCGCGCGGACTCCGATGGCGTCGTCAGGAGAGCTGGTTATGGACGCGCAAGGTGGAAAGGAATCATTTTTTAATGAGGTTTTACAGGCTTGGACGCCTGCTTATAGTACCGGTTTGTGCGTGCGCGCTGGGCGCCGCGGCTTTGTTCGCGCAGCAGCCCGCACCCAAACCGGCTGAGCCCGCGCAGCAGCAACCCCAGCAGACAAAACCAGAACCAAAACAAGCGAATCCTTTCGAGACCGTTCCAACGGCGAAGGAGCCCGAACCCCAACAGCCTAAGCTGCAGCCGCCGCCCAAAGGCGAGGCGCCCGCCGCCGCGCCGGTTGAGAACGACCAGATTGAGGCCATCGAGTTCCGGGGGGCGCGCCGCGTTCCACAGGACACTCTGCGCGCCTTAATTCACAGCCGCGTGGGAGACAAGCTCAACGACGACACCATTCAGCGGGATTTTTCCGCCCTCTGGAATAGCCACCGCTTCGACGACCTGAAAGTCGAAAAGCTCCGCGGCGAGAAGGGTTGGATCCTTCGCTGGGAAGTAACCGAGCGGCCGGTGGTACGGTCGATCACCTACGAAGGCAACAAGTCCGTCAGCGTCTCCGACATTCTGGACCGCTACAAGGAGCGCAAGGTCGGACTGGTGGTGGAATCCCAGTACGATCCGGCCAAAATCCAGCGCGCCCGGAACGTGCTGCTGGAATTGCTGGCCGAGCGCGGACATCAGTACGCCACGGTAACCCCGGAACTCCATCAGGTGCCGCCCGCCTCCCTCAGCCTCATTTTCAAAGTGAATGAAGGACCGACGGTTAAAGTAGGCCAAATCGACATCGAGAACAACAAAGTCTTCAGCGAGCGCATCGTTAAGCGTGCGATGAAGAATTCCCACCCCATCGGCATTCCCTACTCCATCCTGTTCGAAGACCTTTTCGCCCGTACCTACGATTCATCCAAGCTCGACGAAGACAAAGAGCGGGTACGCGACTTTTACCAGCAGAACGGCTACTTCCTGGCTCGCGTCGAAGACTCGAAGGTGAACATTCGCGATACCGGCGGGCAGGGCTTCCGGATTCCTCTGCTCTATCCCAATAAGCCGGGAAAGCGGGCCGACATCACGATCTATCTGGATGAAGGCCGGAAGTATTCGCTCGGCAAAGTGACGTTCACGGGCGTGAAGCTCTTCAAGACGCCGAATGCGCTGATGCGGCCTCTATTCGGCATGACGGAAGGCGATACGTTTTCGACGGAGAAAGTCCGGAAAGGCGTAAAGAACGCCCAAAAACTTTACGGCGAGTTCGGCTACATCGACGCGGTGGTGGAGCCCGATTTCGATCCCCACAGCGACACCGGAACGCTGGATATGACGCTCAACGTGGACGAGGGCAAGCAATTCTTCGTCCGCCGCATCGACTTCTCCGGGAACACGACCACGCGCGACAAGGTGATCCGGCGCGAGTTGTTGATCGACGAAGGCGACCTGTTCAATACACGGCTCTGGGAAATCAGCATTCTGCGCTTGAACCAGCTTGGCTACTTTGAGCCGCTGAAAGAAGAGGAAGCGGCCGACATTAAGCGCGACACGAAAACAAACACGGTGGACCTGACGCTGAAGGTGAAGGAGCGCGGGAAAAACTCGGTTCAGTTGAACGGCGGCGTTTCCGCCCTCGCGGGCAGCTTCATCGGCTTCTCCTACGCGACGAACAACTTTCTGGGATTGGGCGAAACGCTCAGCTTAAGCACTCAATTAGGCACCATGCAGCGCGCGATCCAGTTCGGCTTCACCGAGCCATATTTTCTGGACCGCCCCATTCAGTCCGGGTTTACTCTTTATCTTTCGCGCTTCAACTACGACCAGGCGCGCCAGGCCTCCGTGCTCGCCGGGTACGATCTGACGAACCTCTACAATCAGCTTGGCCAGCAGAACCTGTTGAATTACGTGTCGAACAGCTACGGCGGGACCATTTTCGCCTCCTACCAGCTTCGCCGCAGCTTCGCGCGCGTGGGACTTTCCTATGGCTACGACGTCTCGAATATTAAGACCCTGACGCAAGCGGCCGGTTCTTATTTCGACTATCTGGACTTTCAGGGCGTTGGCGGACCAAACTCCCTGGATGGAATCCGCACCAGCAAATTGACGCCTTCTTTCACTTACAACACGGTGAATCACCCCATCACACCGACGGCGGGCAAGTCGATTTTCGCCTCCATTGGCATGGCGGGCTTGGGCGGCAACGTGAACACCCTTGAGCCAACCCTCGACCTGAAATACTTCCGGCACGGCTTCTGGAAAGGCAACGTGATCGGAATGCACTTGCTGGGGCGCTTCCTCACCGGCTACGGAGGGAAAGTGGCGCCGCCGTTCTCGCGCTATTACATCGGCGGCGAAAACGACGTGCGCGGATTTGATATTTGGGGCATCAGCCCGTTCGGCTTTATTCCGAGCACCGCCCAACTTCCCGTCCTCAATGCCGATGGCACCCAGCGCACACAAAAGTTCCTTGGCGCGGGCGGCGTACCGGTCTACTCTCCGGTACAGATGACTATCCCGATTTATCAGCTCGTGGCCCCGGGCGGCGACACCAATTTGACAGCTAATTTCGAGTACCGCATTCCGCTGGTGGGCCCGGTGACGCTTGCTCCGTTCTTCGACGCGGGTTTGGATAAGCTCTCTCTCCCAGGTCAGCTCAAGCTCAATCCAGGGCGAGTAGATCAACTCAACGCGCAATTTCCGCAGGCGAATTTCGACGGGCGAGTACAAATCGCTCCCGGCACCCAGAAAATCCGCATGTCCACCGGCATCGAGCTGCAAGTGCTCCTCCCCGTGGTAAACGCGCCATTCCGCGTCTATTGGGCATTCAACCCGAGCATCGTGCGCGAAAACCTGGTGCCGCCGCTGGCTGTGGATCAATCCTTGTTCCCCAATAAGGCGACCTTTGATGAGTCCATCCAGTACTACGGCAGGCCCTTCCCCCTGTACGAGCGCCGCAGTACCTTCCGGTTCTCGGTGGGCCGCACGTTCTAGCCAGTCCGTTATGATAAACGTTAGTAAGGATCAAAATAGAGAGCGCAACCATGACGGGACGGGTGTGCGCAGTGAGACGGAAGGAGTTTTGGCGTGAGAAGTAATTGGATGATTCTGCCCCTACTGACGATGGCGGCGGTGGTGGCCGCGAACGCACAGCAGCCGACCAAAGTCGGCGTATTGAATATTCAGGCCGCAATCGCGAACACCCAGGACGGCAAGAAGGCCGCCGCCGACCTCGAAAGCAAGTATGCCCCCAGACGCAAGGAAGTCGAAAGCGACCAGAGCGCCATCAACAGCCTGAAGGACCAGCTTCAGAAGGGCCAGAACACCATGAGTGAAACCGCCAAGGCTCAACTGATTCGCGACATCGACGACAAGACGAAACGGCTGAACCGGAAGATGGAGGACGCCCAGGCGGACCTTCAGCAGGATCAGCAAAAAGCGCTGCAAACGATCGGACAGAAGATGATGGTGGTGATCGACAAGTACGCCAAGGATCACGGCTACACGCTGCTCATCGACGTCAGCTCTCAGCAAACACCCGTTTTGTTCGCCGCCTCCGACATTGACGTAACCAAGGCGATCGTGGATTTGTACGACAAGAATACGACGGACTCGGCCACATCGAGCGTCAGTCCCGCCCCGACGGCGCCTGCGCAATCCAAACCCGCGCAGCACACCCCGTCGCCCGTGGCAAAACCAAAATAGTAAGGAGTTCACCGTGAAGATATCTCTATTCGCCATTCCCGTGCTGGCGTTGTTTGGGGCCAGCTTTTTAGCGGCACAAACGAAGGTCGGCATCATCAATATTCAGGGCGCTATTTCCTCCACCAGGGACGGAAAGAAAGCGGGCGCCGATCTGGATACGAAATTTGCGCCGCGCCGCAAGGAAGTGGAGGATGCGCAAAACGAAATCAAGAACCTGCGGGACCAGCTCCAAAAAGGCGAGAACACGATGAGCGAGTCGTCCAAGCAGCAAATCGCCCGCGACATCGACACAAAAACCAAGCGCCTCAACCGCACCATGGAAGACGCCCAGGCTGAGCTTCAACAGGACGAACAGAAGGCGCTCCAGACCATCTACCAGCGGATGCAAGTGGTGCTCGACAAGTATGCCAAGGATCATGGCTACTCGCTGATTCTGGACGTGAGCTCCCAGCAGACGCCGGTTCTGTTCGCATCGAATGGCATCGACGTGACCAAGGATATTATCGACCTGTACGATCAAAACACCGGCGGCGCGGCCCCGGCTGCACCTGCCCCGGCCAAGCCGTAGTACCAAAGAAATCGAAGCACCATCATCGGAGCGGGTTTCGCGCGATAGAATCAGAATTCAATGGCCGGAACCCGCGTTTCTATTTTTGTAACCTGCATTGTCGACCAGGTCTTCCCACAGGTCGGCATGGCGATGACGGAAGTGCTCGAACGGTTGGGATATACCGTGGATTTTCCGGAGGGGCAGACCTGCTGCGGCCAACCGGCTTTCAACAGCGGATATCGCGAAGAAGCCAGGACGGTGGCGCGGCATTTTCTGCGCGTATTCGCCGATTCGGAATACATCATCGTACCGGCCGGCTCATGCTGCGCGATGGTCTCGCATCATTTCGCGGACCTGTTTGAGGAAGCGTCCCCGGAGCGCCGTCAATTGGAGGCGCTCGACGGGCGTGTGTTCGAGTTCTCCCGTTTCCTTGCCGAGGTTGCGCACGCGCAAGACGTGGGAGCGCAATTCGAGGGGGTGGTGACGTACCACGATAGCTGCCACGCGCTCCGCGAGTTGCACATTCATTCCGCGCCGAGGATGCTGCTGTCGCACGTGCGGGGCCTGACTCTGCGGGAGATGGGCGCCGCGCAGGAATGCTGCGGTTTCGGCGGCACTTTTTCGATAAAATTTCCTGAGGTGTCCGGCGGCATGGCGCGCACAAAAATCGACTCCATCGTCGAGACCGGAGCGAAGACGGTGGTTTCGATCGACTCCAGTTGTCTGATGCAGTTGCAGGGCGCCATTTCGCGGGCGGGACTGCCCATCCGTACCATGCATCTGGCTGAGGTGCTGGCGTCGCGATGAATAAGAATGAGATTGTCAGCACCGTCTCGAATGCCCCGCTTCAGCTTGCCATCTATACGGCCACCGGCCGCCTGATCAACAAGCGCAAGACTGCCACCGATTCGTCGGTGCTTCCGCAATACCAGGATCTCCGGACAGCGGCGAACGCTCTGAAGCGCCACACCATGGATCATCTGGATCATTACCTCGAGCAGTTCGAGGCGCAGGTGGCCGCGCATGGCGGAAAAGTAATCTACTGCCAAACGGGCGAAGCGGTTGCCGATTTCGTTCTGAAGCTCGCCAAGGAGCGCGGGGCCGGCCTGCTGGTGAAGTCGAAGTCGATGACTACCGAAGAGGTCGATCTGAACGAGCGGCTGGAGCATCACCACCTGGAGGCCGTCGAGACGGACCTGGGCGAGTATATTCTTCAACTCGCGCATCAGCGTCCGTATCACATCGTCGCTCCGGCTCTGCACATGACCCGCTATGACGTCGCGGACGTGTTCTCGAAGAGCCTGGCGGTGGAACGGGAGACCGAGCCGGAGAAGCAAACCAAGATCGCGCGCTCCGTGCTGCGCCAGAAGTTCCTGGACGCGGGTATTGGGATCACCGGAGCGAATTTTCTGGTCGCGGATTCCGGGGCCGTGGTCGTCGTGGAGAACGAAGGCAACGCAAGGCTCAGTTCCTCCGCGCCGCGCATTCACATTGCGATCGCAGGAATTGAAAAAATAATCCCGCGCGCCGCCGACCTGGCGGTGTTTCTGAAGCTTCTGGGACGGAGCGCGACCGGACAACCGCTCACGGTTTACACTTCGTTTCTATCCGGACCGCGACGCGAAGGTGAAGTGGATGGCCCGGATGAATTTTTCGTCGTACTGCTCGACAACGGGCGGACGAAGCTGCTGGCGGACGCGGAGAAACGCGAGTCGCTCTATTGCATCCGTTGCGGCGCCTGTCTCAATCACTGTCCGGTGTACCGCAAGATCGGCGGTCACAACTATCCGTGGGTCTATTCCGGGCCGATTGGCGCCATCATCACACCTCAATTTCATGGCGTCCAGAACGATCCCGCGCTGCCTTTCGCGTCGAGCCTGTGCGGCGCCTGCGCCGAAGTTTGCCCGGTGAAGATCGACATTCCCAAGATCCTGCTTGCCCTCCGGTCGGAAGTGATTCAAACTTCCGGCAGCAAGACCCGTGTCGAGCGGCTGGCGTTTCGCGGCTTTGCGTGGGTGATGGTTCATCCTAAAATCTTTGCGTGGCTCGGCGCCCTGGGCGCGCGGTTCAGCCCTCGCCCGGCAGGCGGCGCGTGGATCCGCAAATTACCTCGCCTGCTGGCGGCCCCCCCTCTGGCGAAATGGCTCAGCCAGCGGGACCTTCCCCCTCCTGCGGAGAAGAGCTTCCGGCAACTCTGGAAGGAACGGAAAAAGTCCTGATGTCGCGAGAAGCGATTCTTTCGAGTGTCCGCGCGGCGCTTTCGCGGAAGAGCGGGCAGGCGGTCCCTCCGCCGCCGGAGTGGGCTGTAACGGCAGGTGATATGCCGGTGGCTGCGCGGATAGAACTGTTCACGGCGCGGCTGGAGGCGCTCAACGGTAAGGTCAGACGCGCTCCTTCGCCGCAAGACGCCGGCGCGGTGGTGGCGGAGATCCTGGGAGGCAAGTCCGCGATTGCCTCGCCGGCGCCCTATCTCGAGACCTGCGGCGTAAGAGGCATGGGTGGCGTGATCTGGGGCGCCGCCGATCCGGAGCAATGGCGAGAGGCTTGCGCCACCGTCGATTTCGGGGTCACCAGCGCGTCCTACGCACTTGCCGACACCGGCTCCCTGGTAACAATCGCCGGGCCTTCCGAGACCCGGCTCGCTTCCCTGCTCCCGCCGGTGCACGTGGCCGTGATTCCCGCCGAAGCGATACTCACGGGGCTCGACGAATTGTTCCTGAAAGTTCCCAAACCCGCCGAGATTGCCAGTTCGATGGTGCTGATCACCGGTCCTAGCCGGACGGCCGATATCGAACAGATCCTGGTGCGCGGCGTACACGGACCGGGTGAGATTTACGTGGTGATTGTGGGGGAGTAGCGGAGACCTGCGCGCGGCCGCCCGCAAAAGCGGGAGGATGCGAATGAGAATAGGTCCGCGGTGTATTTACCGGACATTCCTGCTTTTGTGTTTCGCCGAAACCTGCCAAGATATCCCGTAGGAGACTACACATGACTACCCAGGAAGTTGCGGATAAGCTCGTGAAGTTGTGTTCCGAAGGCAAGTTTGAAGAAGCGACCGATGCCCTCTATTCCCCGGATATTGTCAGCATGGAAGCGGGCGCGCCTCCGGGCGGCTCGCGGGAATCCAAAGGCATCGCGGCGGTAAAAGCCAAGGGGAAATGGTGGGTCGAGAACCACGACGTGCATTCGTCGGTGGTAGAGGGTCCGCTAGTCGCGGGCTCGCACTTTTCGGTGGTTTTCCGTTTGGATGTGACCTTTAAGCCGGAGAAGAAGCGATTTACGATGGAAGAAGTCGCCGTCTACAAGGTGACGGACGGGAAAATCGTGTACGAAGAGTTCTTTTACAACATGTAGGCTGAACGGCTGTTCCGGGGCGGCGGGAGGGTCTGGTGATGCGCGGCCACTCAGCACGTGGCAGCATGAATAGGATGCTCACCGATTTTACTCGTCGCCGCATTGTTTTTGGAGCCACCTCTTTCCTGGGGACAGGCGCCTTGACAAAGGCATTCGCTTATCCGGCCGTCAGCAGAGGAGACCTGGCCCGCTGGCGCTCGGTCCCCGGCCTGGAAGGCCTGGAAAAAGCGTTCGAATATCTTGCCAGCGCTCCCCTGGCGGAAAAGCCGGAAGGGAGAACCGATATCGATGGCGATCGCATATACGTCACGATTTCCCAGAACGCGCCGCTTTCTCCCACCGCCGGGCTGTTCGAGGCCCATCGCAACTACGCGGATATTCACGTCCTCATCGCCGGTAAAGAAATGATTGGCTCCGCGCCCGCGGCCACGCTAAAACCAGCGGGCCCTTATAAGGTGGACGCACAGAATTTCTACCTGCCGGCCCACTACGAGCACATTATTCTTTCGCCGGGGCAGTTCGCCGTTTTTCGCCCCGGACAGGGTCATCTGCCGGGGCGTTCGGTCAATGGAAGCCAGGAGCCGATCCGGAAAGCGGTGGTGAAGTTCAAAATCTGAACTCCACGCCGCCCGGAAGATTAGTAGCGGTAGTGATCCGCTTTGAAAGGACCTTCCGCCGGCACGCCGAGATATTCCGCCTGCTTTTCCGTCAAGGTGGTCAGCTTCACGCCGATTTTCTCCAGATGCAGCCGGGCCACCTCTTCATCGAGCTTTTTCGGAAGCGTATAGACTCCCACGGCATATTTATCCCGGTTCTGCCATAGGTCGAGTTGCGCCAGCGTCTGGTTGGCGAAGCTGTTGCTCATCACGAAACTGGGATGTCCGGTGGCGCAGCCCAGATTCACCAGGCGTCCTTCCGCCAGCAGGAAAATACTGTGCCCGTCGGGGAACGTGTATTTGTCCACCTGGGGCTTGATGTTGATTTTCTCGACACCCTTGCCGGCGTTCAGGCGATCCACCTGAATTTCGTTGTCGAAGTGGCCGATGTTGCAGACAATCGCCTGATCCTTCATCTTCGTCATGTGCTCGTAGGTGATGATATCGACGTTTCCGGTGCAGGTGACGTAAATATCGCCGCGCCCGAGCGTGTCTTCCACGGTGGTGACTTCAAAGCCTTCCATCGCCGCCTGCAGGGCATTGATGGGGTCGATTTCCGTGACGATGACACGCGCTCCCATACCTCGCAGAGAGTGAGCCGAGCCCTTCCCGACATCGCCATAACCGCAGACGACGGCCACTTTCCCGGCCACCATGACGTCGGTGGCGCGCTTGATCCCATCCGCCAGCGACTCGCGGCAGCCATAGAGGTTGTCGAACTTTGATTTGGTCACCGAGTCGTTCACATTGATGGCGGGGACCAGAAGAGCGCCCGCCTCCTGCATCTTGTAGAGCCGGTGAACGCCGGTGGTGGTTTCTTCGGAAACTCCCCGCCATTCCTTCACGATTTCGTGCCAGCGCCGCGGGTTTTCGGCGTGGATGGATTTGAGGAGGTCCTTGATGACCTGCTCTTCGTGGTTGCCCGAGGAAGTGTTCACCCAATCGCTGCCGTTTTCCAACTCGTAGCCTTTGTGGATCAGCAGAGTGACGTCTCCGCCGTCATCCACCACCAGTTGCGGGCCTTTCCCGTCCACGTGGCTCAGGGCCTGGTAGGTGCACCACCAATACTCTTCCAGCGATTCGCCCTTCCAGGCAAACACCGGTACTCCAGCGGCGGCGATCGCGGCGGCGGCGTGGTCCTGGGTGGAAAAGATGTTGCAGCTCGCCCAGCGGACATCCGCGCCCAGATCAACCAGCGTCTCGATCAGTACAGCGGTCTGGATCGTCATGTGCAACGAACCGGTGATCCGGACGCCCGCCAACGGCTTCGCGGCGGCATATTTGCGGCGAATCGCCATCAGCCCGGGCATTTCGTGCTCGGCGATTGAAATTTCCTTCCGGCCCCAATCGGCCAGTGAAATGTCGGCGACCTTATATCCGGACGCCACGGGATTGATTGTTGCGGTGCTCATAAAAGAAGGCTCCCCATCGAATATATCAAAGAATCTTGATATATTGATACAATACTGGAAATCGCACCGTGCCGTCAATGCTAAAGTTGCTCCGCCTGCTCGCCGATCCGAACCGGCTGCGCATGTTCCTTTTGCTTGAAAAAGAGGAGCTTTCCGTGGCCGAACTTCAGGAAATTCTGGCCAAAGGGCAGAGCCAGATTTCGACGCATTTGGCGCAATTAAAGCAGGCCGGCGCGGTCGAGGACCGGCGGACCGGCAAAAACACGTTCTACCGCTTCAAGCAGCCCCGAAAAGGGGACGCCAAGTGGGTAGAGCAGATGAAAGCCACTCTGCGCCTGGCCGCGGCCGAGATTCCGGAGGCTGAAGCCGATCTGGAAGGGCTCCGGTTGGTTCTGCGGAAGCGAAAAGACCGGATGCGCGGATATTTCGATGAACTGGCCGGACGGTTCGGACGTCACTACGTGCCAGGGCGCTCCTGGCAGGGCTTAGCCGGGGCGCTGCTGAACCTGCTTCCTCCGCTGGTGATTGCGGATCTTGGAGCGGGTGAGGGCACGTTTTCGCAGCTTCTGGCGCAGAGGGCGAAGCACGTGATCGCCATCGACAATTCGGAAAAGATGGTGGAGTTCGGAGCCGACCTGGCGCGAAAACAGGGCGTCAAGAATCTCGAATACCGGCTCGGGGATCTGGAGAATTTGCCTGTGGAGGACGCCTCCGTGGACGTCGCGTTTTTCAGCCAGTCCTTACATCACGCGCAGCATCCGCGGTGCGCCGTGCAAGAGGCCTGGCGCATCGTGAAACCGGGAGGGCGCATCGCCGTGCTGGACCTGCTGCGGCACAACTTTGAGGAGGCCCGGGAACTCTACGCCGACGTCTGGCTGGGGTTCACCGAAGTGGAACTGGACGGATTCCTCCGGGCGGCCGGCTTTGAAGGAGTGCGGACGGCGATCGTGCATAAGGAACAGGAATCGCCGCATTTCGAAACGCTGCTGGCCGTTGGCGAAAGGCCTCAGAGAAGCTGAAACGCGCCGCTGTTGCGGAGGGCGCAGTCGAAACTCGCAGTGCCGCGGCGGCCTTCGCGCACGCCATCTTTGCCTATCACTCTTCCTCTTCCTCGACACCGGCCTTGGCCGCCTTCGCCGCGGAGATAATTTTTTCGGCCTGCATGGAAGGAACGTAGTCGTAGTGATCGAAATCCATGTGAAAAGAGGCCCGTCCCTGGGTCATGGAAGTGAGATCGTTTTGGTAGTTCAGCATTTCCGACATGGGCGCCACCGCGCGGATGATCTGTGTCGCCCCTTTGGTCTCCATGCCGGAGATCCGGCCGCGGCGGCCGTTCATGTCGCCCATCAGGTCGCCGGCGAACTCCACGGGGGCTTGCACTTCCACCTTCATAATCGGCTCCAGCAAAGCGGGTTTCGCGACCGCCATCGCGGCCTTGAAAGCCTTACGCGCCGCCAGCTTGAACGACATTTCCGAAGAATCGACATCGTGATAGGAGCCATCGTAGACGGTGACCCGGAAGTCGACCACCGGGAAACCGGCCAGATAGCCGTTCTCCGCGGCCTCGATAATCCCCTTCTCCACCGCCGGGATGTACTGGCGCGGGATAGAACCGCCAAAGATGTCGTTGACAAATTCAAACTTACCGCCGCGAGGCAGCGGTTCCATGCGAATCCAGCAGTCGCCGAACTGGCCGTGGCCGCCGGTCTGCTTCTTATGCCGACCCTGCACGTCGGCACTGCCGCGAATGGTTTCGCGATAGGGAATCTTCGGCGCGTGGAGTTCGACGTCCACGCCATAGCGTTTCTTTAGGCGGCTGACCACGATTTCGACGTGCTGCTGTCCACTGCCGGCCAACAAGAATTCCTTTGTGGCAGGGTCGCGATAGAAGCGAAGGGACTGATCTTCTTCCAGGATTTTATGGACCGCGTTGCCCATGCGGTCTTCGTCCTGCCTCGTCTTTGCCGAGATGGCATAGGCGATGGACGGTTCCGGCAGCTCCACGGCCGGATAGGCAATGGGCGACGATTTGTCGTAGAGCGTATCGCCGGTCAGAGTGTCCTTCAGTTTCGCCACCGCGCCGATATCCCCGGCCTTCAGTTCCGTCACGGGAGAGATCGTTTTTCCGAGCAGGCAGCCGATGTGCGCGAGCCGCTCCGCGCCGTTGTTACGGGAGTTGACGGCCGCCGCGTCATTTTTCAGCACACCGGAAATCACCTTGAAATACGAAACGCGCCCGGCAAACGCATCGGCGACGGTTTTGAAAACGAAGGCCGACAGAGGTCCGGAATCGGTGATTGCACGCTCCGCCTCATTCCCGTTGTTTTTCCCCTTCACTGGCGGGCGGTCCACCGGCGCGGGGAAGTAATCCAGCGCGAAGTCGAGGATCTGGTCCGAGCCCGTGTTGTTCAAGGCCGATGCGCACAAGATCGGAATGACACGCCGCTCGCGGACCGCGTTTCGCAGGCCCTCGACGATGTGCTCCACCGGCAGGGTTCCCTCGGCGAAGAACTCTTCGAGAAGCGCGTCGTTGCCCTCGGCGACCATCTCCACCAGGACCTCGTGAGCCTGCTGAGCCTGCGCCGCGAGGCCGGAAGGAATCTCAATTTCCTTTCCCTGGCCGCTGCCACCGGCGGCGTATTCAAAGGCTTTCATGGCGACTAGGTCGATGACGCCTTTGAAGTCTCTCTCGCTTCCAAGCGGAAGTTGGACCGGCACAGCCGTGCGGCCGAATGCTTCGTGGATGGATTCGACAGAGCGTTCAAAACTCGACCGCTCGCGGTCGAGCTTGTTGACGACGACCGCGCGCGGAAGCTGATACTCGTCGCAGAAACCCCAGACCTTTTCCGTCTGGACTTCGACCCCGGCGACGCCGTCCACCAGAACGAACGCCGCATCGGCCGCAATCAGCGCGGCCTGGGCGTCGCCGATGAACATATTGAAGCCAGGAGTATCGAGCAGATTGAGTTTCTTTTTCTTCCACTCGACGAAGGCGAGAGAGGTGGAGATGGTTAGCTTGCGCTGAATCTCCTCGTCGTCAAAGTCAGTGACGGTGTTGCCTTCGTCCACACGCGTCAACCGGGTGCCGGCGCCTGTGGTGAAGAGCAATCCGGCCGCCAGCGAAGTCTTCCCGGAATGCCCATGACCGATCAGCGCGACATTGCGTACATCGGAGCCATCGTAAACTTTCAAGACAAGCCTCCAGACGTGAGATGCAAAACAGGGATCTTAACACAACTGTTATGCGTCTCAGCCCGGAGGTGCGAAGAACGTTTCCGGCCTCAGGCCTTGCCGAGCGCCTTCAGCGCGGCTTCGGTCACGTGTTCGGCGGTGAATCCGAAATTCTTCAGATTCACTCCGCCGGGCGCGGAGGCGCCGAAGCGGTCAATGCCGATGATAATTCCATGGTCGCCGGTCCAGCGATGCCAGCCGAAAGTGGAGGCCGCTTCGACGGCGACTCGCGGCTTGACGGCTTCGGGCAGAACGCTTTCGCGGTAGGCATCGTCTTGCGCTTCGAACAGGTTCCAGCTTGGCATGCTGACCACGCGCGCGCGAACGCCTTTGGCCTGCAGCGCGGTACGCGCGGCAACGCACAGAGAGACTTCCGAACCAGTGCCAATCAAAATGACGTCGGGCGCACCGCCCTCGGCATCGGCGAGGATGTACGCGCCCTTCGCGACGCCGGGTTCCTGGGCCGCGCTCCGATCCAAATTCGGAACCGCCTGGCGCGTGAGAGCCAACAACGTTGGTCCGTCGTGCTGAACGGCGAACGCCCATGCCTCGGCGGTCTCGTTCGCATCGGCGGGGCGAATGACGGTCAAATTTGGAATCGCGCGCAAGCCGGCGAGGTGCTCCACCGGTTCGTGCGTGGGGCCATCTTCGCCGACGGCGATGCTGTCGTGCGTGAACACGTAGAACGCCTTCAGACTGCTCAGGGCGCCCAGCCGGATGGCCGGCTTCATATAGTCCGAGAAAACGAGGAATGTCGCGCTGAAGGGAAGCAGTCCCCCATGCGCGGCCATGCCATTCACCGCGGCGCCCATGGCGTGCTCGCGAACGCCGAACGCCACGTTGTGCCCGGCGTATCCCCAGACACCTCCGACAGCGCCCAGTGTGCCGGGACCCGCAAACTCCGAGGGCTGAAAATCTCCGAGGCCTTTGAGAGCGGTTTCCGTCGATGGATTTAAATCGGCGGAGCCGCCAACGATGTTCGGCAGGCTATTGGCCAGGGCGTTGAGCACCATGCCTCCGGCGACGCGCGTCGACACGGGCTTGTCCTCGGGCTTCCATTTCGGCAGGCTGGCAGCCCAATTTCCGGGCAACCTGCCGCTGATGATCTGCTCGAACTCCGCGCCTTCGGCGGGAAATGCCGCTTTGTATTCCTCAAGCCGCGCCGACCATTCTCTTTGCGCCTTCCCTCCGCGGTCGAGCGCCTGGCGGAAATGATGGACCGCCTCCTCGGGCAGGAAGAATTTATCGGTGGTGGGCCAGCCCAGCGCTTTCTTTGCGGCGGCGAGTTCGTCTTCTCCGAGCGGATTCCCATGCGCCGAAAAATTGTCCTGCTTCTTCGGGCTGCCGAAGCCGATGTGCGTGCGCGCCAGGATCAACGACGGGCGGCGGGTTTCCGCTTGCGCTTCGCGGATCGCCGCGGCAACGTCCCCGGTGTCATTGCCATCCAGCACGGTGCGAGTATGCCAGCCATAAGACTCGAATCGCTTCGCGACGTCTTCCGTAAAGGTGAGATCGGTGCCGCCGGCGAGAGAAATGTGATTCTGATCGTACAGATAAATCAGCTTGCCCAGGCGAAGGTGCCCGGCGAGGGAAGCCGCCTCCTGCGTTATGCCTTCCATCAGGTCGCCGTCGCCGCAGATCGAGTAAGTGTAGTGATCGACGATGGTGTGTCCGGGGCGGTTGTAACGGGCGCCGAGCCACGCCTCGGCGATCGCCATCCCCACCCCGTTCGAAAAGCCCTGCCCCAGCGGCCCGGTGGCGACTTCGACCCCCACCGTATGGCCGCGCTCGGGATGCCCTGGCGTCTTGCTGCCCCACTGGCGAAACTGCTTCAGCTCATCGAGCGGCAGGTCGTAGCCAGTCAAGTGAAGCAGGCTGTAAAGGAGCATCGAACCGTGGCCGGCAGAGAGAACAAAACGATCCCGATCAAACCAGTGCGCGTCGGCGGGGTTGTGTTTCAGGAATCCATCCCACAAGGTGTATGCCATCGCGGCGGCACCCATCGGCATTCCGGGATGTCCGGAATTGGCATTCTGAACCGCGTCCGCGGAAAGAAAACGGATGGTGTTGATGCAGAGATCTTCTAGTGATTGGCCCGTGGTCGGCAACTTGAATTTCCTTTCTTTCTATTCAGGGTAGCGTGGTTGCCTTTCTTTCCGCTAACGGACGAACAGCGCCGCGCTATCGTTGCAGTTCTTTCGACGCGAGGCCCGCGACGTCGAGAGCCAGCCGGGGCTCTTCGCCGTCTTCCAAACCCCAGGCCGCGGACAATCCCGCGTAAGCGAGTATCCATTGCAGCAGTCTGCGCCGTTCCAGGCGGGCGGCCTGCGCGACCACCTCCGCCTGTTCCGCGAGCCGTCCCGGCGCGAGGGCTATTTCGCGGTCCGGATTGCAGAAGATATTTGCAAAATCGAACCCGCGCTCGCCGATCAGTCCTTTGGGGTCGATGGCGAGCCAGCCGCGAGACCTGTCGTTGAGAATATTTCCATGATGGATGTCGCCGTGAAGCGCGGCCACGTCCCGGGGAGCGGCCAGCAGTTCCCGGCTGGCGGCGAGGCTCTGGCTTAAAACCCCGCCGAAGCGTGCGGCGGCGGGTTCGAGTGAACGGAACCATTGCGCTAACGGAGTGAGCGGAGGCAGCGGAGCGGGCCGAGGCGCATGCAGCTTTTTAGCCACACCGCAGATGATTCGGCTCG
This sequence comes from Bryobacteraceae bacterium, assembly GCA_035545735.1. Classification (GTDB taxonomy): domain Bacteria; phylum Acidobacteriota; class Terriglobia; order Bryobacterales; family Bryobacteraceae; genus JAJYKC01. Next base: position 78,837 of record DASZXS010000063.1, read on the forward strand.
CCTCGGCATCCGAGCCGTCACGAGCCATCGAGGCGAGAGATGGTCCACCGGCGGCGCGTTCCAGCAGGAGCGCATCGCCGTCGTGACCAAGCACGCGGGCGGCTCCCTCGCCGGCCCACCAGATCATCAGAGCGGCGCCCGCCCGCTCTTCCGGGTGCTTGGCAATTTTCAGCATCGCGGGAACGCCTTCGTAGAGCACCGGCCGCAGGTCGCTGGCCGGGGTTGAAAAGGGTTCGCCGTCGGGAATGAGATTCCAGCGCGGCATCCGCCTTAACGGGAGAGCATCGGCGAACAGCACGGCGTCCGGGATGGTTTAGGCTCCATGAGCTCGGCGCGCGTGAGATCGGGGTCGTACAAATTAAGCTGCCACTTCCCGTCGCGTCCGATGCGGGGTTCTTCTCCAATCCGGACACCACGCGCCGCCAAGGTTTGATAAGCGCGCTTTACGCTTGGGACGCCCAGCGCCAGATGGTGCATTACGCCCAGCGTGCGAGGCGTCGGATTCCGCACGTTCAGCATATATTCCAACCAGTCGGTTCCCTCGGGAACGCGCATATCCACCCAGTCCACGCGATCGTCGGTTTTGCCGCCGTGCCAAATCTCGCGGAACCCGAGAATGTCACGATAAAACTTGTCCGCGGCGGCGCGATCCTGCACGGTTACGCCCACATGAATGATGCGCTGGGAGATGCGCGACGAGGGAAGCGACTTCCCGAAATTACGGCGGTGGAGAGATCCGCGCACGTATTCCACGAATTCAACGTTGTGGCCGTCCGGATCCTTGACCATCAGACTCAGGTTTCCATCGAGCCCCGGTTTCAGCGTGGCCGGAACCTTGACCGCGTGGGCCTCCAGATAATCGCGCAATGCGCGCGCGTTCGTGGTTTCAAAGCAGATATGGGATAGCCGGTCCTCGGTCTCGCTCTTCAATTCGGGGAACACCTCGATGTACTGATGGTCGTTGACTTTGAAATAAGCGAGCATGAGCCCGCCCGAGGGTTTGTCGAGCGTGAACGCCTCCGCGAAACCCAGGTCGTGTCCATAGAAGCGCCTTGCGGCGGCAAGGTCATTCGTCTTAAGTCCAATGTGGGCCACACCGACGATCGGCGGCCGTTGAACGGCGGCGGGCTGCGCAGTCGCTGCCGGGCTCAGCGAAAGGGCCAGGACTGCAAGAAGGATGGCGCGCAGGAACATGTCAGCATTATATTTGCCCGCGCACCGGATATCATGTTGAATTCCGATGAACCGGCTAACTCTCTTGCTGCTCGGACTCTCGGCCGGGCTTTCCGCCCAGCCGCCCCAACCTCCCGTCATCCAACTTCCTCCACCAGGCATTGAGGTATCGCAGAAGGATCAGACCGCCCTGCGCTCGGGATTGGACCACCTGGACCGGCTTACCGCGGAACTGACCGGTAATCCCCATCTGCCCGACGTTCTCATCTTCAGCAAGGCCGTCCACTACGCACTCGACGGGAATGAATTCTTCCACGCGGAGGACATCTTTCGGGCGAAGGATTTGCTGCGGACCGGAATCGAGAGAGCGGAGCAATTAGGACGAGGCGAGGCGCCGTGGGTGGATGCAAAAGGCCTGGTGGTGCGGGGCTACCGGTCTCAAATTGACGGCAGCATTCAACCCTATGGATTGGTGATTCCTCCTGAATTCACTCGAACCAGCGCGCACCGCTGGCGCGTGGACGTCTGGTTTCACGGCCGTTCGGATACATTGAGCGAGGTCAACTTTCTGTGGGAGCGCCTCCGCAATCCCGGCACGTTTACTCCGCGGGGGACGATCGTTCTTCACGTCTACGGGCGGTACTGCAACGCGAGCCAGTTCGCAGGCGAGACAGACCTTTTTGAGGCGCTGGCCGATGTGAAGAAGAACTTTAACGTGGATGAAAACCGGATCCTCGCGCGGGGGTTTAGCATGGGCGGCGCATCCGCATGGCACATCGGCGCGCACTATGGCACCGACTTTGCGGCAGTCGCGCCCGGGGCCGGTTTTGCCGAGACCGCGGAATATCAAAAATTCGCCGAGCGTGGATATCGTCCCTCCTGGTGGGAGGAGAAGCTTTATCACCTCACCAACGCCACCGATTATGCCGCCAATTTCTTCAATGTCCCGGTGGTGGCATACAACGGCGACCATGATGCACAGCGCCAGGCCGCCGATATCATGGCGCGAAGCATGGAAGCCGAAGGGTTGACGCTCGCCCGCGTCTGGGGCTTGAATATCGGGCATGCGTACACGCCGGAGGCGGCTGCTCAACTTGACCGCATGATGGACGCGCTGGCCGGGAAGGGCCGCGACCCGTGGCCGCGAGAAGTGCGTTTCACCACATGGACGCTGAAATACAACCGGATGCGCTGGGTGATAGTCGATGGCATGGAAAGGCACTGGAGCCGGGCTCGCGTGACCGCGGTGGTGGAAGGAGATCACACCGTTCGCGCATCGACGGCCAACGTGTCGGCCATGACCTTCGATCTCGAAACCGGCGCCGCCCTGCTAAATCCGGCGCAGAAAATCACCGTTGTGGTGGACGGGCAAACGCTGAGCGCCCCCGGGCCGCTCACCGACGGTTCGTGGACCGTGCACCTGACAAAGGCCGGTGCGGACTGGGCCATCGCCGCGGGTCAGCCGGAGGGTCTGCGCAAGCGGCACGACCTGCAGGGACCAATAGATGATGCCTTCATGGACAGATTCCTGATGGTGCTCCCCACTGGTACGCCGCTTAACCGGACCGTGGAACGCTGGAGCCATTCCGAGGCGGAGCGCGCCATCCGTGAATGGCGGCGGCAATTTCGGGGCGATGCGCCGGTGAAGAACGACGCCGCGGTGACAGGCGACGATATTGCTTCGAGCAACCTGATCCTGTGGGGAGATCCCCGGAGCAACAAAGTGCTGGCCCGCATCGCCTCCAAGCTGCCGCTGCGCTGGAACGAAGATGGAATTTCGCTGGGCGCCAGAAGCTTTCCGTCCGCCACTTGCGCGCCGGTTCTCATTTATCCCAATCCCTTGAACCCGAAGAAATACGTGGTGATCAACAGCGGCTTCACCTTCCGGGAAAGTGCCTATTCCAGTAACTCCCTGCAGGTGGCGATGCTTCCGGATTACGCGGTGATCGATCTCACCGTACCGGCCGATTCGCGGTGGCCCGGCAAGGTTGTGGCGGCGGGATTCTTCGACGAAAACTGGCAGCTACAGCCGAATGGCGGGCGCTGAATGAAGCCTTCTCTTTCGCAGTCGCGCGTGGAGGAAATCCTGCGATCGGGCGTTGGAGAAATTCGCGGGCTGCACCGGCTCGCGGAAGGCGAGGAATCCCAGGCGTTTGGCTTCGCGCATGGAGCAGTGAATCTTGTCGCCCGCTTCAATCCGTCGCGCCGCGGCTTTGACAAGGATGACTTTGCCTATCGCAAGTTTCGAAGCCCCAGCCTGCCCGTGCCGGAGATCCTCCTGGTATCGGAACCCGAGCCTGGCTTATATCTATGCGTTTCGTCCCACGCGCCGGGCGAGACACTGCAGGACCTGGAGCCCGCTTCCCTGCCCCGCATGGTCGGGCCTGTCGGACGAGTGATGGAGGCTATCGCCGCGGCGGACGTGAGTCCGATCGCCGGTTTTGGACCGTGGGATGCTGAAGGACGCGGTGATGCGGAAAGTTGGGCCGAATTTCTCACCTCCATCGCCGATCGAAGCCGTCATGACTGGGCCCGGGCCGGGCGGTATGTAGACATGCGTGAAGTGGACCCGCTCCTTGGACGCGTCCACGAATTTTCGAACTACTGCCCGGAGGCCCGCCAACTCGTACACGGTGATTTCGGGTCCAATAATGTGATCGAACACCAGGGGCGAATCACCGCCGTCATCGACTGGTCGGAGTCGCTTGCGGGCGACGCGCTCTATGACGTCGCCAATGTATTCTTCTGGCGTACCTGGCTCCCTTGCATGGAGGCCCAAGCCCAATTTTTTGAACAAGCCTCGCGCGGCGAGCCAGGCACGCGCGAACGGCTGCTTTGTTATCAGCTTCGGATCGGACTTCAGGAAGTATACGAGAACGCGGTCTCTGCACGGCCGGAAAGAGCGGCTTGGGCGCTGAATCGCTGCCGCCAGATTTTGAGCTGAGCTAATTTTGAAAGGATTCGCGGTGATGCCGGACGTCCGCGCCCTGGACCACAAAGATCACGTCTTCGGCGATATTGGTGGCGTGGTCGGCGATTCGCTCCAGGTTTCGCGCTACCGACATCAAACCCAGGCCAGCCGGGATGTTCGCAGGATCGCTCTGCATAAAAGCGAGCAGCTCCTTGTAGATGGAGTCACGAAGGCGGTCGACCTCATCGTCGTTTTTCAGTAGAGCATATGCCAGGGCAGCGTCCTTCTGCACGAAAGCCTCAAGCGATCCGCGCACCATGCCCTCCGCGACTTCGGACATCTTGCGCACCAGACCCACGGTGCCGGGGATGGATTCCGACTGCAACTCCAGGCTGCGCTGCGCGATGTTGACGGCGAGGTCGCCCATGCGTTCGAGGTCGCTGTTGATCTTTAGAACCGAGACGAGCAGCCGCATATCGCGGGCGACGGGTTGATTCCGGGCCAGCAAGGTGGCGACAAAATCGTCCAGTCCAATCTGCATCTGGTTGATGCGCGACTCATCGGCAAGTACCTGATGTCCGTCTTGGGGGAGACTTTCCAGAAGGCAATTCACGCTGCGGTGAATGGACTGCACAACAACAGTCCCCATCACCAGAAGGTCGTGCTGCAGGATTCCCAGTTCGTCGGTAAAGTGTCGCAAATCCCCGCCTTTCGCCCTATCTTACGTCTTCCCGGGCGCCTTCCAGGGTCTCTCCGGCCTTGAGCGAAATCCGAAGGATGTCGCCGCCCTTCACGAGGCGGTTCCAGCGCGCGTGCGCCGGCGCTGGGAATGGATTCTTCAGGCGAAGCTCACCCTCCACCGCCGCACGGATTTTGACCGATGTTGTGCGCCCGGCTCGTCTCTCGGCGGACACAATATATCCGCCTTCGGCGCGCAAACGCTCGAAGGAAATGTCACTCCATTGCGACGGCGCCGAAGGGAAGATGCGAACCGTATTTCCCCAGCTCTGCAGCAACATCTCCTGAACCGCCTGCATGGCGAGGAAATTCCCTTCCAGCGTGAAGGGATGGTAGTGCGCGTCCGAGAGTCCAGTGCCGCTCTGATCTCCGTTCACATGAAAGCCGTTCGGGAAGATGAAGCCGCGCAGAAAGCCCTGCAGGTAGCGGAGGGCCTCGTCGCCCCGCCCCGCGCGCGCCAGGACGCAGGAAAGCCAGGAGTAGGTGTAGCCCATCCACGCCGAGGGGCCTTTCGCGATGAAATCGTCGATCGAAGCGTTGACAACAGAGCGCTCGGCCGGGGAACCCTCGATGCTGAGCAATCCCAGCGGATGAATCGCCATGAGATTCGAGAGATGGCGGTGAGAATCGGGCAAAGGAATCCCCCGGGCGACAGTGAGCGCTCCGTTCGCCAGGTCGAAATCATCGAGCCTGGCGAGCGTCTTCTCCCATTGCCGGGCGGCCGGCGGATCGTTCAGCGCGCGCGCCATCTCTGCGAGCGAGCCGTAGAGCCAGCGCAGCAGCGCCAGGTCGAAATTCGAGTTCGGCGGAAGCCAGGCTTTGAGCGTGTTGTCGTAAATTTCCGGAGAACTGGAAAGAGGCAGACGAAGTTTGCCGCCGGGGCCGGGACGCAGGAGCGCGCGGAGCGCCACGCCGATACGCTCGGTAAACGGATAGGCACGTGTACGCAGAAAAACCGGATCCATCGTGTAGCGCCACTGAAGATAAAAACTCTGTGCGACCCATGCGCTCATGGTTGGAGAAAGAGAATACTGGGCCCACCCGCCGAGCGGACTCCCGTCGATCGCCTCGACCCCAGGCACAATAGCGCCAGGGACGTTGTAAAACTCCCGCGCGAATTTTTCGTAGCGCGGGAGCAGGTTCCAATTGAAGTTCAGAAAGCTCCGCTCCGCCGAAAACAGGCCGGCTTGCGGCGCGGCAAGGTAGGTCATCTGCGTGTTCAGGTCGTTGTGATAGTCGCCCTTCCACGGAGGGAGACCGCCCTCATCCGCGGTCCAGACTCCCTGCAGCGGCATCGGCGGCGCACCGGGCCGTGAAGCCGAGCCATAGAAATACTTATCCAGAATGTACTGGCGCCCGACCGCGGCATCCGGCACTTCCACGTGCGACGTCGCCCAGAAGGATTTCCACCATTCAAGGTGCCGCACGAGGAGCGAATCGTATCCGTCACTCAGGGCCTGGCGCGTGAGCGCGAGCCCCAAAGACACGGGATCGTTCCCATCGCGGTTGGACACAATTGCCACCGCGAGTGTGCTCTCTTGAGCTTCCGTTTTCTGTGAAACGACCACGGCATACTTCAGTCCCTGGGCCGCGGCCTGCAGCATCCATATGGAATGCGCCCCGTGCGCCCGCCGATCGCCATGGAGCGCCTGGGGATAGCCAAGCTTGCCGACGCCGGAAGGGCTATTGAGAGTCAGATCCGGCGCCGGCCCCTTGATGCGCAGCATCGCCACTCGCCCTTCCGCGGAGAAGAACGTGTGAAGAGCGCCTTGGGACAGCGCCGCATGCGCTTCCGCCCGTTCGGTGTCGAGCGTGAATTCGGTGACCCTGTCGTCAGCCGGAAACGTCAACACCAGGCGGCCGGCGGGCAGTTTCGTGGGATAGGGAATGGAGTCGTAAGGCTTGTCGAACAACGCGTGAATGCGCGCGGCATTCCCCGCTTCGACCAGCCGCTTCATGGTGTCGTAGTTCCAGTCGCGCTGCTCGAAAGCCTCCGGGACGCGCACATCCCAGAGGTCTCCCCGGTCCAATGAGAGATTCACTGTAGCGCCGCCACCCCAGAGCAAGCCCCCGCAGAGTCCGTTCCCCATAGGAATGCCGCGGTCCCAGGAGGCGAGCGGCGCGGAGAGCTTCAGGACCGGCTGAGTGGCCTCCCCGAGAGAGGAACTGTACAGCAAGGCGACTAAAAACGCCGTCCAATGGGACTTACGCAAGGAGAGCATGACTGGAAGTGCGGCGTTGTAAAATGGCCGTTTGCCGAGTTTCGAACCAAGCGTATCATGAACACCAGCCGCCGGCGCTTTCTGGAGGGCTTAACCGCGGCGGCGCTGCTTCGGGCATCGCGTGCCGCCGCAGAGCCATTCCCGGTTCATTTCCGGCACGCCAATCCCTACGACGCGCGATATAGCCAGATTGCTCCGGGACACGACGAATTCATGCTGGAGGTGGAGGCGGAACGCCGGAGCGTATCGCTCAACCGGCTGCTCCAGGCGCGTAGCGCCACGGCCGATGTTCCCGCGGAATTCCAAGCATGGCTGAGTTCGCTCGGACCCGTGCGGCGATCGCAGTTCTTCGTCCTTCCGGACGGAGTGGTTCGTTACGAGATTGCGACCACGCGGCAAGGGACGATGGAGTATCGCGTAGGACATTGGAAGCTGGGATGGGAGGCGGAACGCGTGCGGTCCGCGGTTCATCTGGATGAGCAGACCGCTCACGCATCCGAGCCCTTGTTCCTGGATGTGACCGGGGATGTCTTTGCGGGCTGCGATTCGTTCCAGCAGCAGCTTCAGCGTGGTATTCCGTTCTGGCGGAGCCGGCTCGATTCCGCGTCTGGGATCGACATTTACGGCATGAACGGCGTATCCGTGGCAGACATAGACAACGACGGCCGCGATGAGATATTCGTTTGCCAGCCCGGCGGCTTGCCGAATCGTCTATACAAATTCGCCGGCGAACGCCTGGAGGACATAACGGAAGAGGCCGGGCTGGCGCTCCTCGATGATTCCACCTGCGCACTGTTCCTGGACCTGCGGAATTCAGGGCGGCAGGATCTGGTACTGATGCGCAGCGCGGGGCCCTTGTTGTTTCTCAACGACGGCTCCGGGCGCTTCGCGGCGCGGCCCGACGCCTTCCGGTTCGCGACGCCGCCCGCGGGTACGTTCACCGGCATGGCAGCCGCCGATTACGACCGGGACGGAAAGCTCGACCTGTACCTCTGTACCTATAGCTTTTTTCAGAGTGAGGATCAGTACCGCTATGCAGTTCCGTACTATGACGCGCGCAACGGTCCTCCGAACTTTCTCTTTCGCAATGATTTGAACCAGGACGGCAGCGGCTACTTCGAGGACGTCACGGCCAAAGTTGGTCTGAATGAAAATAACAACCGCTTCAGCTTCGCTCCGGCCTGGTGCGATTTCGACGGCGACGGATGGCCGGACCTGTGCGTTGCGAACGACTTCGGCCGCAAGAATCTTTATAAGAACGAAGCCGGGCGCTTTCACGACGTAGCGGGCGCGGCCGGAGTGGATGACGCCGGTCCTGGCATGAGCGCTGCGTGGTTTGACTATGACGGCGACGGCAAGCCGGATCTCTATGTTTCGAATATGTGGACGGCTACCGGTCAGCGGCTGGTTCACGACTCAAAGTTTCACCCCGACGCCGGTGGAGCGGCGCGCCGGGCATACGAGACCCACGCCAGAGGTAATTCCCTCTACCGTAATCGCGGCGACGGCACGTTCGAATCCTGCGCACGGCGAGAAGGCGTTGAGATGGGTCGCTGGGCCTGGTCCGCCGACGGAGTTGATTTCGACAACGACGGCACGCCCGAGATTTTTGTCACTTGCGGCATGTTGACCAATTCCCGGCCGGAGGACCTGGAAGGATTCTTCTGGCGCCAGGTGGTGGCGCGCTCGCCGGCGGCGGCCGTTCCTTCCGAAGCCTACGAGAACGGATGGAATGCGATAAACCAATTCGTCCGGGAGGAGTATTCGTGGAGCGGCAGGCAGGAGAACGTTTTCTACGTTCGACGGGGAAACCGGTATGAAGATTATTCCGGAGTGAGCGGCCTCGACGCCGCCCAAGACAGCCGCGCCTTCGCCGTATTGGATTTTGACAACGACGGCTGCCTGGACCTGGTGCTGAAGAGCAGGCTCGGCCCCCAGGTGCGCGTCTTTCGAAATAACAGCGGCCAGGGCAGGCGCTCTCTTGCGTTTTCGCTGCGGGGCACGAAGTCAAACCGCGACGCGATCGGCGCGCGCATCGAAGTGGACGGGCAGGTGAAATTTCTGAACGCGGGGTCCGGATATCTCTCACAACATTCCAAGCGCGTCGGGTTCGGGCTCGGTGAGCGCGCCGCGGCGAAACAGGTACGAATTGTCTGGCCGTCCGGCGTTGCGCAGGAATTTCATGATTTGGATGCGGGTTTTGTGTATCGGATCGAGGAAGGGTCCAGTCATTTCTCGAAAACGCCCTTTGAAAGGCGCGTGGGGACTGCGCCGGGCGCCGCGGTCGCCGCCGGCGTCAACGCGCCGGAATTCGCCGACACGTGGCTTATCGACCCGGTGCCTCTTCCCGACCGGCGCGCCGGTCCGGGCCTTTTCTGCATCGGAGACGAAGGGACGAAGCTGCCGGCCGGGGTCGCGGGGCAAATACTCCGGGCAAACCAAGAGCCGGAAGACGTGATCGCGTCCTACGCGTTGTTCCGCCGCTACCTTTTCGACGTACGCGCAGCCTTTACCCTGCCCCTTGTCCTACTGCTTGACGAACGTGGCGCGGCGCGCAAGATCTACGCGCAAATGCCCGGCGCCGGCACGGTGAAAGCGGATTTGGCTGCGCTTGGAAATCCGGACTCCTGGCGCGCCGCACTTCCCTTTCGTGGAGACTTTTTCTACCAGCCAAGGAGAAACTTTTTCCGCCTCGGCGCAGCGTTTCTCTGGGCGGGCTATCCGGAGCGCTCGCTGCAATATCTCGAAGAAGAAGTGAGACGCTCTCCCGGTAATGCTGTCGCGCTGATGGCGATCGCGCAGATTCATCTGGAGGCGAATCGCATGGAGCCGGCGCGGAAGTTCGCTGACGACGCACTGCGGGTGAACCCCAGCCTCGCGGGCGCCTGGAACACTCTGGGCGGGGTCGCCCTGGAGGAGGGAAAATTCGAAGAGGCTCTTACGGCATACCGGCGCGCGATGTCCATTCAGCCGGATATGCGCGCGGCCGTCGTGAACGCCGCGCAGACCTACGCGCGTCTGTCTCGAACCGCCGAAGCGGAGGAGTTGTTCCGGAAGGCGCTCGCAATGGATCCCGGTGACTCCGAGACCTGCGATCAACTTGGCTTGCTGCTCGCCAAGGACGGTCGAAATGCCGAAGCGCGCCAGTGGCTTCAGAAGGCGATTGAACTCCAAAAAGACAACACGAGCGCGATCAATAATCTGGGAGTCCTCTACATGCAGATGGGGCAAACTCGCGACGCCGTCGCCGCCTTTCAATACGGGATTGAGCGTGCGCCCGGCGATGAAACGCTCTACTTCAACCTGGCTAAGACCTACGTAAAAATGGGAGACCGCGGCCGCGCCCGCGTCGTCCTGCAACAACTTCTGTCGCGTAAACCCGGCAACACCCTGGCGGCGCGCGCACTCGCCGAACTGGAAAAGCTGGAATAATTCGGATAATGCGCGGACTTTGTGTCTGGCTATTTGCTCTGCTTGCCGCGTATGGCGCGGACTCCCAGCAGAGCTTCGTCCGGCGCGCGACCGAAGCGCTGGCACGGCACGACGCGGCCGCGGTGATTGCGATCGCGAACGAAGGATTGGCCGGCGGCGACAACGCGGATCTCCGCAATCTGCTGGGCAAAGGCTACGCGCAATCCGGACAGATGCCGAAAGCGATCGCGGAGCTCGAGGCGGCGATCCGGCTGGCACGGGGAAACGAAGCTTTCCGCTTCGACCTGGCGCGGCTGTACCTCTACCAGCAGGATTTCCGCGCGGCCATCGCGGTGCTCGAACCCGCTCGCAAGGATTTCCCCCGCAGCGCGCAAATTGAACTTGCGCTCGGTGTCGCCTACTACGGCCAGCGCCGCTTCGAAGATACCGTGCTGGCGTTTCTGAAAACGATTGAGCTGGCTCCCGAGGTTCCGCAGCCCTATATTTTTCTGGGGAAGATGCTGGAGCATGCCGGCACGCACATGCCGGAAATCACCGCCCGGTTTGCGGCCTGGGAGCGGCTGGAACCAGGAAATGCGACGGCGCCTCTACTGCATGCGAAAGCGCTGGTGGCGCAACTTCCTCCGGCGGGCTGGGACTCCAGGGCCGACGAAGCCCGCCTGCTGCTGGAAAAAAGCGTTCGAATCGATGGCAATTCCGCCGAAGCGCAATTTGAGCTCGCCTGCCTGATGGAGCGCAAGCACGACTACGAAAAAGCGGCCTCGCTGTTCGAAAAGAGCATTCAACTGAACCCGGACGATCCTGTCACGCACTACCGGCTTGCCCGCGTTTATGACCGGCTGGGGAAGAAAGAAGAAGCCGATGAGCAGCGGGCGCTCCATGAGCGTCTTAGCGCGCGGGAGAAACAAGACTTGGACCGCCGCGCCGCGAGCGGAATACCGGCGCCACATTAGTCCTAACGCCCGGCAAGCCGCTGTTTCCGGATCTCTTCCCGCCCTTCGGTGAGGAAGAGCTTGTACTGCGACGGGATGCCGGTCCATTGCTGAGCCGCGCCGCTTGGCCACCGCACTTCCAGGCGGTCCACTTGCGCCGAGTCCCCCAAACCGAAATACAGAGAGAAATCGTTCTGCGAGAGATAGCTTCCTCCGCTCAGGACGGCCTGCGTTTGGCGATGTTTTCCGGTTTGCACGGTTACCTGTGCGCCGATCGCACTGCGGTTGGATTTCGTGCCAGCCAGGCTGACCACCAGCGCGTGGCGATGCGTCCCCATGTTCTTCAATAGCGACGGGGGCTCGTTCATATTCACAATGACGATCTCCGGCTGGCCGTCTCCGTCCAGATCTCCCATCGCCATACCGCGCGCCGGGCGGAGTTGGCGCAGCGCGGGTCCACTTTCGCTGGTCGCGTCGGAGAACGTGCCCTCTCCGGTGTTCCGGTAGAGGAGCGTGAGTTCACGATAACGGTCGCCCACACCCGCGCTGTCTACTTCCGGATAGACATGGCCATTGGCGAACATCAGATCCGGCCAGCCGTCTTCATCCGCATCCACGAACAGAACGCCCCACCCGAGCAACTGGTGCTTGGCCAGGCCGGCAAGCTGGGAAACATCGGTGAAAAACTTGCCGTCATCGTTGTGGAACAGGGACGGAAGGTCGCCTGAGAAATTCGTTTTGGCGATGCTTAAGCGCCCGCTGCCGTCGTAATCGATGGCGGCGACCCCCATGCCGGCCTGGAGACGCCCATCGTAGTTATAGGCGACTCCAGCGGCGACTCCACGCTCGGCGAACGTTCCATTTTTTTCGTTGTGATAGAGCAGGCTGGGCGTCATATCGCACGCCACATAGATGTCCGGCCAGCCGTCGCCGTCGAAATCGGCCGCCAGGACGCCAAGTCCATAACGCCCGCCGGGTTTGAGTATCCCGGCTTTTTCGGAGACATCGGTGAACGTCCCATCGCCGTTGTTGTGATAGAGCGCGTTTTCGGCGAGCGGCAGCCCGGTGGGGCCGCACATCACCGCGAGTCCCTTCCACTGGCACGTTGCGCTATCCCCCGGTTTCGGTGTCGATTTCAAATCCAGCGCGACGTAGTTGGAAACGAACAAATCCAGCCACCCGTCCCGGTCGTAGTCAACAAACGAACACCCCGAGCCCCAACGCGTTCCGGTGACGGGAAGCTTGGCTTGCGCTGTTACGCCGGCGAACGAGCCATTGCCCATGTTGCGATAGAGGATGTTGTGACCGTAGAAGGTGACGAACAGATCGGTGCGGCCGTCGTTGTCGAAATCGCCGGCGCACACTCCCTGCCCCCAGCCGGATTGCGTGAATCCCGCCTTTGCGCCGACCTCGGTGAACTTGCCATGCCCGTCATTGCGATACAACTGCGGGAGAGGAGGCTTTCCGGGCCGCGGCTCCAGAGTGGTTCCATTGGCGATAAAGATGTCGTTGTAGCCATCCCCGTCAAAATCGAAGATCGCCGCGCCGTTTCCGGTGGTTTCGAGAATATAGTCCTTGCGGGTCTGTTTCCCAAACACATTGGGGACCGTGAGGCCGGATTCACGGGCGACATCCCGGTAAACCACGGGCGGCCTCCCGGACGCTTCGATCGCGGATTGCAATGCCGCGGCCGCGAGTGCAACCGCGAGAAGCGCGAGCACGGCGGGAACTTGCGGCGCGGGGAATTTTCGCATGGACTTCCAGATGATTATCGCGCGATAATAGGCCCGAAATGCGCGAGTAAGCGTTTACCGCTCCATGTTTGGACTACTTGTTTCCTTCCTTCTCGCCGCCGGACAAAGTCAAACGCCCGACCCGGTTCAGGCTGCCATTCAGGAAATTGCCGCGAGCGGCGTTGTGGTGGAGTTAGCGCTGCCACCCGGCGAGCGGGTAAATCCGGAGCGTCAGATCGCCCCGGGCGCACCGCCGCTGCTCGCGTTCCGCTACCTCGAAGGCAATCAGCATCACCGTTTTAACCAGTTGAATCTCGTGATTGACGATGCGGGGCATTAGAAGCGCGCTGGTTCTCATCCTCGCCGGCACTGGAGCCGCGGCCGCGCAATCCACTTCCTTGCTGGAGGGTTTGCGCCAATTTCGCCAGGGGGATTATACCGGCGCCGAGTTGAGCTTTCAGAATGTCTTGAAAAACGGTGAGAATCCTACCGCGCAGACGTTTTTGGCGTTGATTCAGTCTGGAACGGGCCGTTGCGGCGCTGCGATTCCCGCGCTCACAAAAAGCTTTTCCAGCGACCGGACGGAGTTGCAGCGCCTCTCCGGATTGGCGCTGGCGCAGTGCCAGATCCACGCATCAAAGACAGACGCTGCCTTCCGCACAATTGAGCGCTTGCAATCGCTGTATCCCAATGACGCCGACGTTCTTTACCAATCGGCAAAGTTTTACATGACCGCGTGGAACCAGACGATGCGCGAGCTGTTTGAAAGAAATCCGGCATCTTTTCGTGTCAACCAGCTTTCCGCGGAAGTGTTCGAGACCCAGTCGAAATTTGACGCGGCCATTGAGGAATACCGGAAGGCGCTGGCAAAGAGTCCCAAGACGGTTGGCCTGCATTTCCGGCTGGGCCGCGCCATTCTGATGCAATCCCATGAGCCGGCGGCGCTGACCGGCGCGCAGGCCGAGTTCGAAGCGGAACTGGCGCTGAACCCTCGCGACGCCGCGGCGGAATATGAGATCGCGCAGGTTCTTCTCGCCAGGCAGAAGCCGGACGAAGCGCTACCCCATTTAGAGCGGGCGGCGGAACTGGCTCCCGATTTTCCGGAAGCCTTGATCGCGCTCGCCAAATGCCGCGCCGAGCATGGAGAGAACGCCGCGGCCGTTCCTCTGCTGGAAAGAGCTGTGAAACTGACGCCCGGTAGCGCGCCGGCGCATCTCGCTTTGATGATGGCCTATCGCAACGCGGGACGGATGCAGGATGCTCAGGCGCAGAAGGAGATTGTGGACCGTCTCATGAAGCCGCCGGAAGGTGAGTTCACCGAATTTCTAAAGAAGCTCGGGGAAGATCGCCCTTAAATGTGGCGCGGAGTGCTCCTTTTGCTGGGATGGTTCGCCGCAGCGCCATTTACGCCGGTGAACCCCGAGTATCGCAATATGGCCCATCAGGCCGGCCTGGTTCAGCCATTTCCGAACGGCGGGACAATATCAAAGAAGTTCATCATCGAAACCACCGGGAGCGGAGTCGCCTGGATCGACTACAACAACGACGGCTATCCGGACGCATTCGTAATTTCCGGGGAAGGCGGCATTAGCCGCTTGTATCGCAACAACGGGAACAGCACATTTACGGACGTGACCCGTGAAGCCGGCATCCTGCGCACCGGCTGGGGACAAGGCGCCTGCGTGGGCGATTACGACAATGACGGCTACCCGGATCTGTTCGTCACCTATTGGGGGCAGAACACGCTGTATCACAATATGCGCGGGAAGGGGTTTGAAGATGTAACCGCCAAGGCCGGCCTCCAGCAGGATCACCGCCGCTATAACACGGGGTGTGCATTTCTCGACTACGACCATGACGGGCGTCTGGACCTGTTCGTCTCCAACTATCTAAAGTTCGACCCGGAGACTACTCCGAAACCGGGGGCGAATCCCTATTGCTGGTATCGTGGAATGCCCGTGAATTGCGGCCCGCGCGGACTTCCGTTTGAAGGCAATCTCCTTTATCACAACCAGGGCGGCGGAACCTTCTCCGACGTCTCCGTCCGCTCGGGCATCGCGGCGCCGAAGCACAGCTATTGCCTCGGCGCGCTCACCGGCGATTTTGATGGGGACGGCTGGGAGGACATTTTCGTCGCGTGCGACCAGACGCCGTCCCTGCTCTATATCAATCGGAGAAATGGGACGTTTAGCGAAGAAGCGCTGCTGCGCGGAGTCGCTCTCGATGAAAACGGGAACGCGCTTTCGGGCATGGGCGCGACCGCCGCGGACTACGACGGTGATGGAACGCTCGACATCTTCCGGAGTAACTTCTCCGATGAGCGCGAGACCCTGTACCGGAACCGCGGAGGGGGGCAGTTCGATGAAACCACTTCGCTCGCCGGCCTCGCGCGGAACACCCGATTCGTCGGCTGGGGCTGCCTCTTTTTCGACTTCGACAACGACGGGTGGAAGGATCTATTCCTGGCGAATGGGCACGTTTTCCCGGAAGTGGACCGTCTGAAGCTGGATATCCATTACCGGGACCGCGCCATCCTCTATCACAATCTTGCAAACGGACGGTTCTCCGATATCTCGGAGGAGTCTGGCCCGGGCGTGCTCGAAAAACACTCCGCGCGCGGGGCGGCGGTCGCGGACATGGACAACGACGGCTCGCAAGTTATCCTGATCAACAACCAGAATGAGGCGCCGACGCTGCTCAAAAACCAGCGAAAACCGGCCGGCAACTGGGTTCTGTTGTCGCTCGAAGGGACGCGGGCAAACCGCAGCGCCATCGGCGCCAGCGTGAAGCTTACCGCGGGCGGGCGGACGCAAATCGATGAGGTGAGGAGCGGTGGCAGTTATCTATCGCAAAACGATCTGAGGCTCCATTTCGGCCTGGGGAATGCACGACGCATCGATCGCCTCGAAATACGCTGGCCCGGCGGAGATACCGAGACGATGACAAACCTCGATGTCAACCGGGTGGTCCGAATCCGCCAGACGATGCCAAAAACTGTGGCTGCGGACGAACAGCTCCATCCCACATTCGAACAGTCTGCGCGCTAAACACGACGCCAACCACCGGATTCACAGCGTGGAATAGATGGATGACCGCGTGCTACCGATGACCTGGACACAATGAACGGATTTCTGAATCAGATTGCCTTCGCGGTCCGCGTACTACGCAAGAGCCCGGGTTATGCTCTGCCGGCGCTGGCGATTCTGACGCTTGGCATCGGCGCAAATACGGCGATTTTCGGCATCGTCAATGGCGTGCTGCTAAAGCCGCTTCCATTCCATGACTCCGGCTCCATTGTGTCGGTGTACCACGTTCCTCCGCCCCAGAGTTTCCCCGGCGTGCATACCTTTTCGGTATCGCCGGCCAACTATCTTGACTGGCGAAAACAGAACACCGTATTCGCGTCCATGGCCGTAATGGGAGGGCGGGCGTTCCGTCTCGGCGGCGGAGCGCGGCCACAAATGATTCACGGAATCCTCACCGAGCCTGATTTCTTCGGCGTATTGGGCGTACAGCCGGCGATTGGACGGGCGTTCACTGCCGATGAATGCCAGCCGGGGCGTGACGGCGTGATCGTGTTGAGCGCGGGATTCGCACGGAGCCACTTCGGAGCGGCGGAGCGCGCGGTAGGCCAGACGCTCGAACTGAACGGACGCAATTACCACGTGATCGGAGTGATGCCACAAGAATTCGAGGTGAAATCCTGGTTCGCGGCGTCGAGGGAGGCTTGGGCGCCTCTCGCATGGACACCGGAACAGGCCGGGACGCGCGGCGAGCACAACTATAAGGTGATCGCGCGTCTGCGGCCTGGCGTGACCGTCCCACAAGCGCAAGCGCAGATGAATGTCATTTCGGAACGGCTTGCGCGCAATTACCCGGAGCAGGATAAGGGCTGGGGCGCCACAGTCATTTCGCTCCGCGACGATCTGGTCGGAGATGTGCGACCCGCGTTGCTGATCTTGTTGGGCGCTGTGGGCTTTGTGCTGCTCATCGCCTGCGCGAACACGGCTAACCTGGTGATGGTGCGCACCATCGCCCGCCGCAAGGAATTCGCCATCCGGGCGGCCCTGGGCGCAAACGCCGCGGAGCTTCTGAGCCCGGTCCTGATCGAGACAACGCTCCTCGCCTTATCCGGCGGAACGCTCGGAGTGCTGTTCGCCCGGTCCGCCCAGTCACTCGTCGTCGGGGCCTTCGCCGATCAGATGCCTCGCTCCGTGGACATCGGAGTCGACCGCCGCGTGCTGGGCTTCACTTTGGTGGTGTCGATTGCAACCGGGATCGCCGCTGGCCTGATCGCGTCCTGGCGACTGGCGCGGGCGAACACGAATGACATGCTGAAATCCGGACTGGGCAAAACCGACGCCGATTCGGGCGGAAAGGTGACGCGAAACCTTCTCGTGATCGCCGAAGTGGCGCTCTCGCTGATGCTTTTGGTCGGCGCGGGCCTCATGACACGGAGCCTTTGGTCCCTGTACCATGTCGATCCCGGGTTCGTGACGTCCCATCTGATGACCATGAGCGTGCCCATACCCGAAGCGGCAGGCGCACGCCACAACCGCTTTTACGAATTCCTGGCGCGGGTGCGCCAATTGCCGGGCGTAGTGTCCGCGGCCGCGGTCGATAATCTTCCGCTCACTACCGGGGGAGCACAGCAGCCGATCGTGATCGAGGGGCGGCCTGCCGAGGTGTTTGCCTTACAGCCGAATGTTGCGGTTCGGATCGCGACTCCAGGTTATTTGCGAACAATGGGCATCCCACTCATCGCCGGACGAGATTTCACTCCCGCCGATCTGGACGGGAAAAAACCCGTCGTGCTGATTAGCCGCGCAATGGCCCGTCAGTTCTGGCCTGGCGAAAATCCGATTGGGAAACGCCTGCGGATTTCGTTCACGCCGGAGATCAGTTGGGAAGTAGTGGGCATCGCGGGCGACGTGAAAGAACGGGGCCTGGACGTGCTCGAGCCGGTCGCGATGCTCTATCAGCCCTTGCTCCAGGACGGGACGGGCGGTGTGTCTCTGGTGGTGCGCTGCGCCGGCGGCGATTGCAACCCCGGCCCGGCCGTCGCCCGCATACTGCAGGAAATGAATCCGGAACTCCCGCTGCGCGATGTAATCGCCATGGACGAGTTACTGGCCATCTCGCTCTCGCAGCACCGCTTCAGCATGTTTCTGTTCGCCGCTTTGGCGGGGCTCGCGTTCCTGCTCGCCGCCGTCGGCATTTACAGCGTGCTCGCCTATAGCGTTCGCCGGCAGGTACGCGAGCTTGGCATTCGCATGGCGCTGGGCGCACAAGTGACCGACGTAATCCGGCTGGTTGTGATGGAGGGCATGAAGCCGGCACTCATCGGGATCGCGTGCGGAGCGTTCGGAGCCTGGGGGCTCAGTGGTATTCTGTCACGATTGATCTACGGGGTGAGCCCTACGGATCCCGTCACCTTCGTCGCGGTGGCCGCCTTGCTCGCGACCGTCGCAGTCACCGCCTGCCTCGTTCCGGCCTACCGCGCCACGCGGGTCGATCCGTCGAGCGCCCTTCGGAGCGAGTAGGGATTTTTCACGCCAGGCTACTGACCAGCTTCGACACCGGGACAGGATCCCTCGACTCGGCTCCGCGGGGAAGATCCGGTCCAGTGGCAACCGCCTCGCTATGGTTCTCAAACCAGACCAGAAGGCGCGAATCCTGGGAACCGGAAAGACGCTGCAGATTGATCCAGGTATACCAGGCACCCATGTCCGCATCGACAAGAGAGCCAATCGGATCGAGCGTGTACCGCCCCCCTGATTCCTGAAGCAGTTCGCTCATGGTCCGCTCTTTCCGTCGCGGCGCGAAACGCGCGAGCAAAGTGAGCGGCTGCGCCCGCCGCAGCACTTCCCGCGCCGTCCATTGCACGAACGTGGTGCTGTAGAGTTGAGTGCCGGAACCTTCCGTGAGCAGACTCAATTGGAATCGGGTGAGTACCGGGTTGTCCGCCTCATTCATGCCTACATCGGACGGACGCATCGCCGCCAGCATCGTACGCGCGTATTCGGGGCCTTTTCCGCCGGGCTGCATCACTTGGGTGACACGCTCCACCAGTGAGTCCCTTACCC
This sequence comes from Bryobacteraceae bacterium, assembly GCA_035545735.1. Lineage (GTDB taxonomy): Bacteria > Acidobacteriota > Terriglobia > Bryobacterales > Bryobacteraceae > JAJYKC01. The sequence goes on from DASZXS010000063.1 coordinate 98,064, forward strand.
CCTGGAGTGAATCGTAGGAAACGCAGGCGATCCCCGGATGCGCGGCCGGATCGAGTGTACCGCCTTCGATATACCAATGCCCAAAGGGCACGGGATGCTCTTTGGCCCGCTTGCTTACCACCTCAAGAATCGCGGATAGCCCATCGCGCGGCTTCACGCGCGGAAAGTAGACGCCTTCCCGGCGCAGCTTGCGAAAAAGCCGGTAGCTGTTTTCCGAAACTCCCTGGCCAATCACGACCACCGCAAGCCGATGAGTGGGGAGCGGCTCGGGCTTCTGCGCCGCGTCCAACTTGTGAACGTAATCGGTTGCCGCGGCGTGGAAGTTGTCAATCTGATGGGTTGCCCAAAGATGCGCCGTAAGCTTCTCGGAGAATTGCGACGGAAGATTTACCCAATCGACCGCTTCGATGTCGGAGGAAACGTGGATTCGGGCGAAGGGAGCCATCAGGCTGTCCACCTCCCCAGCCTTCAGAGCGTCGAGATAGCGAAACTGGCGGTCCAACCCGGCGCGCTCGGCCGGAAACTTCCAGTCGTAGGCAATCACTTCCCGGAGCAGCAAGGGCACAAAACAGACCGGCAGCAGCCGCAGAAGTTCGAGATGAGCGATAGCCAGGTGCCTGGCCTCCGGCGGGTACGCGTGAAACTGCGCAGCCTGAAGATCGCGCGGCAGCACGTTTTATAGCACCTCCGCAAGTTCCCGGCCATCGGACAAGGAAGCGGTAAACCCGAGCATCGCGCCAATGGTGGGCACCAGCGCTGTCGGCTCCACGGGGCGCTCGACAACGGTATTCTGCCGGATGCCCGGCCCCATCGCGATCATCCAGGTGGTCCTCGAAACCGCATCGCCCGTACGATGGTGCTGAAAGCCGTTTCCACCCGCGTTCATATCCGAATCGCGCCCGAAGTCCGGCAGGATAAACAGCGCGGTCTTGTCCTTGTACTCCGGCTCATCCTGGATGGCGCGCCAGAGTTCGCCGCATAACCGGTCCGTGCGGCGGATGGCGTCCAGATACAGCCCGAACGTGCCGGAGTGCGCGATGTCGATGTCGTGGAGCGTGATCCAGAGAAGGCTCGGAGCCAGCTGGCGCATGAGCTGGCGCGCAACGTAGACCGACAACTCATCGGGACTGGCGAGGCTGGTCGCGTGCTCCGTAAAGGCGTCCACCGAGAGCTTGAGAATATCGTCCATCTGCCTTAGTTCGAATTGGCGCCCGGAGAGTTCGGGAGCATACATCGGCGTCTCATAGTTGTCGCGCAGCAAATGCTGGAAGTTGCCGTGCAGCTTCGAAGACAACGCCGCGGCCAGCAGGCGCTTGGGCAGAATCACACCCGCTCCCAGCCCTTGCCCGTAGCCGCGGTGATCGCTCTCGCCGATACGGTTGAAGCCGTTGCTCGGCGCAACCACCCAGGTATCGGTTGCGGGACGCCTCCGGTCCTTGCGGAAATATTCGAAAACCGTCGGGTGTTCCGGTGGGACGGCGGCAAAGTTGTTGAATGTCTCATAGGCGCCGGTGGCGAGGCTGGCGTTCGCGACATAGTGTCCCAAAATGCCGCGATTTACCACTTGGCTGAAGAACGTCGCTCCCGGTATCAACTCTCCGAGCAAATGAGGGATGTTCTCCCGGCCGTCCGGAAGGAAGGTCTCGTCGTCCCTCGCGCCGCCGCCGAAGGTGACCACCACGACTTTCCTGCGCGGCGACATCCTCTGGGCGCGCAGAGACGGCAGCTCGGAAAACAGAGCGGCGCCCGTAGCGGCGCGCAAAAAGTCGCGGCGGCTCCTGGAAATGGCGCGCGCGACCGCGCCGGTGATTCCATTCTCATTGGGCAACGGGTTAATAGTCTTGTTTTAGCATGGGTAACGTGTCCCTCTCCCCACGCCGTCCGCTCGATGGTCTGAAGGTCCTGGATTTTACGCACGCCCTTGCGGGTCCTTACTGCACGATGCTGATGGCCGCTTATGGCGCCGACGTTTACAAGATTGAAGATACCGGACCCGGCGACATGGGGCGTACCTGGGGTCCGCCGTTTGTTGGCGGCGAGGCGTCTTATTTTCTCGGCTTGAACTCCGGAAAGAAGGGACTATCGATCGATCTGAAGGACCCGCGCGGACACGGCGTCTGCGTAGAGTTGCTGCGCCGCGCGGACATTCTAATCGAGAACTTCCGTCCGGGAACGATGGCTCGCTTGGGGCTCGATTACGAAACGGCGCGAACCCTGAACCCACGCCTGGTCTATTGTTCGATTTCCGGCTATGGGCAGACCGGACCCGGCCGTGACGACTCGGCGATGGATCTCATCATGCAAGCGGCCTGCGGCCTTCTTAGCGCCACCGGCGCCGCGGACGGCAGCATCGCTCGCTGCGGACATTCGGTGGCAGACATCACGGCGGGAATGTTTGCCCTTAGCGGGGTTCTCATGGCCTTGCGGGTGCGTGAGCAGACCGGCGGCGGACAGTACGTGGATATTTCGATGCTCGATTCGATGATCTCCGCCATGGCTTCGAATTTTGCCTATTGCCTTGGCTCCGGCCAGGACCCGAAGCCGATGGGAACGGCCTTTGCGACGATCGTGCCCTACGCGTGCTTTCCGGCCCAGGACGGGCAGATCGCCATCGCCGTGGCGAATGAGCGGCTTTGGAGGGCGTTTGGCGAGGCGACCGGGCGCCTGGATGTGATTGGAGATGCGCGCTTTGAAACCAACGCGCTGCGCGTTGAAAATCGCCGGGTGTTGGAGGCGCTGGTGAGTGAGATTCTTGGCGGCCGGACCGTCGCGGATTGGTGCGAACGCTTCCGCAAATTTGGCATCCCGTGCGCGCCGGTCCGAACGTTAAGCCAAGTCGCGTCGGATCCGCAGGCGCAGGCCCGCGCCATGTTTCCCGTGGTGACCCACCCGCAGGCCGGCCCTGTGCGCGTTACCGGAGCACCCGTTAAGTTGAGCGAAACACCCGGAGCCGTAGGACCAGCGTCGCCCGTGCAGGGTCAACATACAAGAGAAGTTCTGCGGGAACTTCTCGAAATGGACGAAGAAAGTATAAACGCGCTCGCGGCGGCACACGTCATTCGAGAAGGTACGGCGGAGCGGGAGAGCAGACAATAGAGAAATGAAGGCGCGCTGGTTCTTTATTTTCTTAATCGCAGTGCTCGCTTATGCAAGCGACCCCTGGAAAAAAGACTTCACGCAGTGGTCCCAGGACGACGTTCAGCACATTCTGCACGATTCGCCGTGGGCCAAGGAAGCACTGGCGCGCTTCGATGCGAAACTTCGAAAGGAACGGGGCGACCTGGGCTCGGGGATCTCCGTGGGCGGAGGAGACCCGGTGAATGGAGGCATGCCCGCGGGTCCCGGCCGGCCTCCGGTGGCGGGAATGTCCGGACCGCTCGACGGCACGGCCGCCGCGGGTCTTCCGACCATGAATGTAACCGTCCGGTGGGAGAGTTCCCTTCCCGTCAGAGAGGCCATGCTGCGCCTCAAGTTTGGCAATCAGCTTCCCGCCGAAGGCGATCCCGCTTATAACCTGAATCGCGCGGAGGACCACTATATCGTGGGCATAGCCGGCCTGGTGCTGCCTCGCAAGCGCCCCAAATCCGGGGAAGAAGAATCCGGTCAGGACCGAATGCGCGCGGAGTTTCTGGCGACAGCGAGGCTTATCCGCCGGAATCAAAATTTCATCGGCGCATCCGACGTCAAAGTAAATCCACCTGAGGCTCGCGAGGAGGTGCTCTTTTTCTTCCCGAAGACCGATCCACTCATGGTGGAGGAGAAAGACGTGATTTTCGAAGCGGAACAGGGCGCGTTTATTATCCGGCGCGTGTTTCATTTGAAGGATATGCAGTACCGCGGCAAATTGGAGCTTTAATACCCGTGCCGAACCGCGATGGCCTCCTGTTGCCCGTGCTGGTCCTCGCAGTTTGCTGTATGAATCAACCGGCGCGCGCCTCGGAGACCGACGCGCTTGCCATCTCGGCGAACATTCAGGCGAAGCACCTGCCCTTCGGGACTATTCTCGACCCGATCTACACGTCCCCAACAGGCGACGAGGTGGGCGGTTACACGCGCTGCGGCGATTCGGCGATCTGGACTGGACATTATCTGGCCGCTGAGTCGTTTCGCTATGCGGTGACTCGTTCGGCGGATGCGCTCGGTAACGTGAGAGGGGCGGTCTCCGGATTGAAATCCCTCGCGGATGTCACCGGCACCAATCTGCTGGCGCGCTGCCTGATTCCACTGAATTCGCCCTACGCGGCGGGCATCGAGAGCGAAGAGAAATCCAACGGCGTATATATAAACAGTTCCGCCGGGTATGCCTGGATCGGAAATACATCGCGCGATCAGTTCGTGGGCGTATTCTTCGGCCTGGCGGTCGCTTACGACCTGGTGGACGATGCGCCCACGCAGACGGCGATTCGCGAGTTGGTGACGCGTCTCGATGGATTTCTCTCAGGGCACAACTGGAACATCACGATGCCCGATGGCCGCGTGACCACCACCTTCACTCTCCGCCCGGATGAGTTGCTGATGGTCATGGACGTGGCCGCGCACATCAATCCCGCGACGCTGACGGCCAGCGACCGCGCTCTGCGCCCGGCCTTGTTGGCCGCGCTGGCCCTGCCGGTAACCGTGGACACGTTTAGCGATAGCTCGTATTTCAAATTTAATCTTGCCTATGCCACGTTCTATAACCTGATCCGGCTGCAGGCCGGCAATCCGCCTTCAGCCTATAGCCAGGCGTATTCGATTCTCCGGGCCTACACCGCAAGTCATCAAAACGCATTTTTCAACATGGTTGACCGGAGCATAAACGGCCCGGGCGCCGCGCGGGATATGGAGACGCTGGCGCTGCTCGACGAATGGCTGCTTAGGCCGCGCAGGGACAATTACGTCGACGACAGCGCGAGCGTGAAGGTCTGCGGAACCCAGGCGTGCGCGCCGGTTCCCGTCCCGCTTCGACCACCCACGGACTTTCTGTGGCAGCGAAGTCCCTTTCAGCTTGCCGGAGGCGGTTCGGGAAAAATTGAAAACTCGGGGATCGACTACATTCTCCCGTACTGGATGAGCCGCTATTACGGGTTGAATGTGAGCATGGTGGCGCAGTCCGCTGCCGCCCCAAGTCCCGCCGTGGCTCCCGATTCACTTGGATCTTTGTACGGCGTGTCTCTAGCGTCGCACGTGGAGCTGGCCGATACCCTGCCCCTGCCCGTCCGATTGGGGGGCGTCAGCCTTACGGTGAAAGACTCGACGGGCCAGACCTACGCGGCGCCGTTGAGCTACGTTTCGCCGGAACAAGTGAATTTTCTTGCGCCCGCGGGCCTCGCCGCCGGCGCGGTTACCTTCACGCTCTCCAATCAAAGCGTCACGACGTCGTCGTCCGGCGTGGTGTGGCCGGTGGTGCCCAGGTTGTTCTCGGTCGCCGCCTCGGGACTGGCCGCGGCCTCGACGGTCCGGGTGGACGTGCCGGGCCAGGCGGCCGTCGAAGTTTCGCGCTGCGACGCCTCCGGGTGTATTCCACAGGGGATCGATGTGAACGATGGCGATGTCGTTCTGGAGCTCTATGGAACCGGAATTCGAAATCGCACCTCGCTCGCGGATGTGGTCGTCACAGCGGCCGGCATTTCTCTGCCCGTGCTCTATGCGGGGCCGCAGCCACAGTTTCCCGGCCTCGATCAGGTAAATGTCCGGCTGCCCGCCAATCTCGCCGGCGCGGGCTTGGTGGATATCGTGGTCGCGGTTTCCGGCCAGACATCGAACGCAGTGAGCATCGACATTCTCTGATTAGCACCGCCTGCGTTGTAATTGTAAGAGTGTCTCAGAATTTCGATTCCATACCGCTTTGCGGCGGCGCCGGGCCGGTGCGCCTTCGACTTTTCGCCTGGTTCATGGCCCGGTGCGGGAAGAGTACGGACCAGTATCTCGGAGGTTACAAAAGACGTCTGTTTTCGGCCCTTTCGGGAACTGTGCTCGAGATCGGGGCGGGTGCAGGCGCGAATCTGCAGTATCTCCAGGCAGCGGGCTTAACATGGATCGGCGTCGATCCCAATCCGTTCATGCAGCCACACTTCACGCGGGAGGCCAAACGGCTGGGCCTGAACATTGAGCTGCGGCGCGGTGTCGCCGAGGAGTTGCCGGCGGCCGATGAAAGCGTGGACGCGGTGATCGGCACGCTCGTTCTCTGCAGCGTGCGGGACCAGCGCCGGGCGCTCGCCGAAATATTGCGCGTGCTCAAACCAGGAGGAAAATTCCTCTTCATTGAACATGTCGCAGCGCCTCCCGGCACCCGGTTGCGCAAATTGCAGATGCTGGTCAAGCCGGTCTGGCGGCGGCTGGGAGATGGATGCCATACCGACCGCGAAACGAGAGCCATGCTGGAGAAGGCCGGCTTTGCATCGCTCGAGATCGAAGAATTCGACACTCCCCTGCCCGTTGTGCGCCCGCATATCGCCGGTACGGCCATCAAAGCCGCGTCTCATCGAAGAGAGACAGCCGTTGTGTAGGGTCAGTCCGTTTGTTAGTTTGTCCTGCATGCCGCCGGCGGAGCCCGAGCAGTTCCGCAGCGCCTTCGAGACTCTCTACCGGTCCGAATCGGGTAGGATCCTGGCTACCCTGCTGCGCCTGCTCGGTGAGTTCGACCTGGCCGAGGAGGCCATGCAGGAGGCCTTTGCCGCCGCTTTGGGCACATGGCCTCGCACCGGCATACCGGAAAAACCGCGCCCCTGGCTCATTTCGACCGCACGCTTCAAGGCCATTGACGTATTGCGCCGGCGGCATCGCTTCGACGCCGCACAAAACGATCTCGCCCTTTACCTTGAAGCGCATATTCACGAAGCGCCTCAGGAGGAAGAGATCGAAGACGATCGCCTCCGCCTCATCTTCACCTGCTGTCATCCTGCGCTGCCACCGGAAGGACAGGTCGCTCTCACCATGCGCGAAGTTTGCGGCCTGACAACCGAGGAGATTGCCCGGGCGTTTCTGGTTGCGCCCGCGACGCTCGCACAGCGGATCGTGCGCGCGAAGGCCATCATCCGCGATAAGGCTATTCCTTACCGCACGCCGGATTTGGAGGAATTGCCGGAGAGGTTGGGGGCAGTCCTTCAGGTCGTGTATCTGGTCTTCAACGAAGGCTATTCGGCGGACGCGACCCGGGCCGAACTAAGCCGTGAGGCGATTCGCCTGGGCAGACTGTTGTTCGAACTTCTCCCGAATCCCGAGGTGGGAGGCCTGCTTGGGCTCATGTTGCTACAGGAATCGCGCCGCGCCGCCCGATGCTCTCCGGAGGGACATCTGATTTTGCTGGACCAGCAGGATCGCTCTTTGTGGAACAGGGACCAGATCGCCGAGGGCATTTCGCTTACCGAGAGCGCACTCACCTCTCACCGCTTTGGCGCCTACACTCTCCAAGCCGCCATTGCCGCCGTTCACGCCGAGGCCTCGTCCGCCGACGCGACGGATTGGCGGCAGATCGCCGCGCTTTACGGCCGGCTGGCTCGCATTCAGCCATCTCCGGTGGTGGAACTCAACCGCGCGGTTGCCATCGCCATGTGCGAGGGTCCGGAGAAGGGTCTTCGTCTCATCGACGCCTTATTGGCGGACGAGCAACTCGTCAACTACCAGTTCGCGCACTCCGCCCGGGCGGAATTGTGCCGCAGGCTGGGGCGTCTTACTGAGGCGCGTGCTTCGTACGAGATGGCGCTGGCTCTCGCCCGGCAGGAACCCGAGCGCCAGTTCCTCGCGGGGCGGCTGCGAGACTTGAAATAAAAAAAAATGGCCGCGCCGTCGATTTTCGCGATGCCACGCGACTATAGGGTGAACGGCCAGGCGCAGGGATTGTGACGCCGGCCGCCAACAAGAGGAGACGGGCCATGAAATACATCTGCTTGGGATACATCGAGCCGGGAAAGTTCGAAGGCATGACGGAGGACGCACGTCACGCAATGCTCGATGAATGTTTTGATTATGACGACCATTTGCGCGCCAACGGGCACTTTGCCGCCGGAGTAGCCCTTCAGCCGCCGGAGACCGCTTTAACCTTGTACTGGAAGAACGGCAAGGTTGCCACGACCGACGGTCCCTACGCGGAAACCAAGGAACAACTCGGCGGCATTCTGGTACTGGAGGCGCGGGACCTGAATCATGCCATTCAGCTCATTTCGCAGCATCCGGGCGTGAAATATGGACCCTGGGAGATACGGCCGGCTGCGGACTTGAACGAGATGATCCAGGACAGCGAGCGGCGGCGGAGCAAATAGCGGGATGTCAAAAGTTCGCGTCGCGGGATTTGGTGTTTCGCTGGACGGTTTCGGAGCCGGGATCGACCAGAGACTGGGCGATCCATTAGGTAAGCGCGGGGAGGAGATCTTCCAGTGGTTCTTTCACACGAAGACCTTCTGCTCCATGCACGGGCGACAGGGGGGATCTACAGATACGGACGATGAATTCGCCCGGCGGGCGATGGAGAACTTTGGCGCCTTCGTCCTCGGCCGCAATATGTTCGGTCCAGTGCGCGGCCCGTGGCCGGGCAATCCATGGAAGGGCTGGTGGGGCGACAACCCTCCCTACCATGCGCCAACCTTTGTCCTCACCCACTACGAGCGTGAGCCTCTGGTCATGGAAGGCGGGACTACCTTCCACTTCGTTACCGGCGGAATCGACGAAGCGCTGGCGCTCGCTAAGAAAGCGGCAGGCAGTAAAGACGTGAAGATCGGAGGCGGCGTGTCCACGGTGCGGCAGTATCTGAAAGCGGGACTGATAGACTCCCTTCACATCGCGCTGGCGCCGGTTCTGCTCGCTCAGGGCGAACCTCTGTTTGAGGGTCTGGATCTGAATGGCCTCGGATTTTCCGTAACCGATCGCAAGGCTTCGGAATACGCAACCCATCTCCTGCTGGAGAAACGCCTCCCAACCCTCGACACCGGGGAGCCCGGAAACCTCTGAGGCCAATCGCGTAGCATGGAGTGAGTGCGATCATTATTCATCTCATTTTTTATCGCGGGATTGGTCTGCGGCCAGACGGCACCCTCGCCGCAGCAGACTCCGCAAAGCCAAAATTCACAAAGTCAGGAGACCCAGCCGGCGCCCGCTCCGATCCATACGTCCATTACCGTTACCGGCGCCGTATCCACCAACACGCCCTCGCCGGTGGTTGTGCTTAACCAGCAAAATTTGCAAGCAACGCCCGGCGTGAATCTGGACGACCGGCTCCGTCAGGTCCCCGGATTCAGTTTGTTCCGGCGCACCTCGAGCGTTGTGGCAAACCCAACCACGCAGGGTGTTTCGCTTCGGGCGATCGGCTCCACCGGCGCCAGCCGCACGCTTGTGCTCTGGGACGGCGTCCCTCTAAACGACCCTTTTGGCGGCTGGGTTTACTGGACGCGCGTGAGCCCGGATTTTGTCGACCGCGTGGAGGTGGAGCGCGGCGGAACATCCAGTGTTTTTGGAGACGATGCGATGGCGGGGGCCATTTCGCTTTTTTCTCCCCAGCCCGAGAACCAGCGCCTGGTATTTAGCTATTTTGGCGGCAGCGAAGACACACAGGACATTTCCGGCGGTTACTCAAATCGCTGGGGACGTTTCGGATTGACCACCGACCTCCATGCCTTCACAACGGATGGATACTACATTGTTCCGGATTCGATCCGCGGCAGGGCCGACACGCGCGCCAACTCCGAATATGTGACCGGCGCGCTATTTCTCGATTTCCTCGGCAGCGTCGACCGCCTCTCGGTTCGCCTGGATATACTCGCGGAACAAAGACACAACGGGACCGTCCTGCAGAGGAATTCGACCGGTCTCGGCACGGTCTCCGCGAACTACTCCCATTCGTGGGAAAAGGATCAGATCTCCTTCATCGGCTATCACACACAGGAGCGGTTTAACAGCAGTTATTCGGCAGTCTCGGCGGACCGCAACTCCGAGACGTTAAGCTCCACGCAGAAAGTTCCCGTGCAGAACACCGGCGGCGCGCTCTACTGGTCGCACCATGGCATGCTAAACGACAAGTACGCCTGGAACACGGTGTTGGGGGCCGACACCGACGACACGCACGGAATCAGCTACGATTTTTCGCTTGCCAGGCGCACGCTTACCGAGAGCGGAGGCACTTTGTTGGAACATGGTTTGTTCGGCCAGGGCGACATACAGTTTGGCCGGGTGCGCTTCTACGGCGGCATCCGGCATCAGTTCACCGGCGAAGGAGATACGTTCGTAAGCCCCAACGGCGGGATCGCGGTGGCGGCTGGAAGCTTTCGTTTCCGAGCCGCCGGCTATCGCAGCTTTCGCGCTCCGACTCTGAATGAACTATACCGGCAATTTCGCGTGGGCAACGTCCTCACCACGGCTAACGCAGCCCTTCAGAATGAGAGCCTGACCGGCGTAGAAACCGGCGTCGATTGGGTGAACCGGAATACCCACGTGTCGGTGACTCTCTTCCACAACGATCTGCAAAATCTCATCGGCAACGCCACTCTCAGCGTCACGCCTTCCCTGATTCTCCGGCAGCGCCAAAACATGCCGGATGCCAGTTCCAGGGGAGTGGAAGTGAGCGTCGACCATCGCTGGAGCCACTGGATTGCGCAGGCCGGGTACTTGTATGCCGATTCGCGAATGTCCACCGGTCCGCTGCTCGCCCAGGTGCCGAAGCAGCAGGGGAGCGCCTCCCTGACTTATGTGCGCCGCTCTACCATGATCTCGGCCGGGCTCCGCGCGTATGGGTTACAGTTCGACGACGACCAGAATCAGTTTCTGCTCCCGGGATTCGCGGCCATCCAGATAGCCGCGCAGCAGCATCTGACCAAGAGTCTTTTCGCTCAGGTCGCCGTGGAAAACCTGCTCGACCGGCAGTATCTGGTCGCGCTGACCCCGAATCCGAACATCGGGGCGCCCCGTCTGTGGCGCATCGGATTGCGGTGGAACGGACCCCTACCCTAAGGCGGCCTTGGCTATTCGCGCACGGAAAACTCGGCGTGCAAAGGCGCATTGGAGTCGGCGCCGGTCCACAGGTCGAATGTGGCCTTCTCCTCAACCCATTTGTTTTCGGCGCTGCTCCAGAAACTCAACTCGTCCTTGCCGAGAGAAAAATGCACGGTTTTCTTTTCGCCCGGCGTTAGCGTCACGCGCTCGAAATCCTTCAGCAGACGTACCGGGCGCGAGGTGCTTCCGGAACGTTGATGGATGTAAAGTTGCGCCACCTCCGAGCCGGTCCGGCTTCCCGTGTTCTGAACATCGACGGAAACGTAGAGGGTCTGTCCCGGAAAAACTTCCGTTTGAGCGAGTTTCAGATTACTGAAACTGAAGTCCGTATAACTCAGTCCGTAGCCAAACGGATAGAGCGGTGAACTGGGCAAATCCCAGTACCGGGAAGTGAAGCCCTTGCCGGTATCCGGCTGATGAGTCAGATTGTGGGCGTAATAAATGGGCACTTGCCCTGTGCTGCGAGGCCACGTGACCGGAAGTTTGCCGCCCGGGTTCTCGTCCCCGAACAGGAGATCCGCGATGGCGTTCCCGCCCTCGGTTCCAGGAAACCACGCTTCGAGAATCGCCGGCACATGCTCCGCCGCCCAACTGATATCGAGCGGACGCCCGGTGATCAGGACCAGAACCACCGGCTTGCCGGTGTTTACGACGGCCTTCAAAAGCTCCTGTTGCCGCCCGGGCAAATCGAGAGAGGAAACCGAAGCGCCTTCGCCGCTCATTTTCTGCGTTTCCCCAAGCACGAGCACGGCTACATCGGAAGCCGCTGCCAGAGATACTGCGTCCGAAATTTCGCCGGTGGCCTGAGCGGGCGTGAGGGGAGTTTCCTTCGGCGCAGGAAAGAGCGCATCGAAAAACGAGGGAAACACGCGGCGAAGTTCGCCGCCGCGCGCATATTCCACTTTTGCGGCTGCGCCGAGCTTATTCCGGATGCCGTCCAGAACGGTCACTGCATGGGCTCGATCGCCGGCCAAGCTCCACGGACCTTCTATATCGCTTTGGGAGTTGGCGAGCGGCCCGATCACGGCCACGGAGGCGACCGTTTTTGAGAGCGGCAAAAGGTGGTTTTCATTCCGCAGAAGAACCGCCGAACGGGCTGCCGCCGTGCGGGCAAGCGTTCGCGAAGCACGGTCGGCAAACACTACTTTCGTCTGCGACTCGTCGATATAGGGATGTTCGAAAAGCCCCAGACGAACCTTGGCGGCCAGTAGCAGCCGGACAGCTTTGTCAACGGCGTCGCGCGATACGCGGCCGGTTTCAACCAACCGGGGCAGATTCTGGAGGTATGTGTTACTCCCCATGTCCATATCGACACCGGCGGAAAAGGCGCGCCATGTCGCATCCGCGGGATCGGAGGCGAATCCATGCGTCACCAGGTCGGAAATGGAGAACGCATCGCTCACCACGAAACCTTGGAAGCCCCACTCCTGCCTGAGAATATCTCGCAGCAGAAACCGGTTTCCCGTGGCCGGAACGTCATTGAGATCCATGTAAGCGCTCATCACGCATCCCACTCCCGCGTCGACCGCGGCGCGGAAAGGCGGCAGGTACACGTTGCGAAGCGAACTCTCGGAGAGGTATACGGAATCGTAGTCGCGGCCCCCTTCGGCGGCGCCATAACCGGCGAAATGTTTCACGCAAGCGAGGACGTGCCCCGGACTTCCAAGGTATGGACCTTGAAAGCCGCTTACCTGCGCTTTCGCCATCACGGAGCCGAGAAACGGATCTTCGCCCGCGCCCTCCACAATGCGTCCCCAGCGCGGATCGCGCGCAATGTCCACCATGGGCGCGAATGCCCATTTCGTGCCGGCGGCGTCCGCCTCACGCGCGGCAGCAGCCTGTGCGCGGGTTACCAGGATGGGGTCCCACGTCGCCGCCATCGCCAGGGGGACGGGAAAGATCGTGTGAAACCCGTGAACGACATCGAAGCCGATCAACAAGGGAATCCGGAGACGGGACTCCTCCATGGCAACGTGCTGCAAGCGGTTCACAACCGCCGGATCTGTCACGAACAGGAATGAACCAACCTGTCCTTTGCGAATGCGTTCCTCGGGCTTCACTCCGTCCGGGATCATGTAGAAGATCTGTGTAAGCTGGCCGATCTTCTCTTCGAGCGTCATGCGGCCCAAAAGAGCGTTGACGCGCTTGTCTACCTGCTGATCGGTATATTGGGCGTCGAGGCGCGTAACAAGGAAAGAGGCTTGCGTAACGAAGAGGGCGAAAGCGAAGATCCGGCGCATTGCACCTTCGTTATATATCAACGTACCGTCCAGCCGCCATCAACGACCAGCGTATGACCGGTAATCAATGCCGCCGCGGGCGACGCGAGAAACACAACCGCGCCCGTTACGTCTTCCGGTTCTCCAATGCGATGGAGCGCTGCAATTCTCGATTCCACATCGGCGCGAAACTCCGGATCGGCCAGTGCCTCCTCCGTGCCGGGAGTGCGAATAAACGTAGGTGCGATCGCATTCACGGTGATGTTATATTTCCCCCACTCGACCGCAAGACACCGGGTGAGATGCGAAATGCCCGCCTTCGTCATGCAGTAAATCGATTCCGTGGGCAGAGCGACAATGCCCGCTTGCGAGCCGAGATTGATGATCGTGCCAAATTTCTGGCGGATCATGACCCGCCCCGCGGCCTGGCTCGCAAAAAACGTACCCTTCAGATTCACTCCGATCGTCGCGTCAAAGTCGTCTTCCCGGTAGTCTTCGGCGGGATTGCCCGGCGCGACACCCGCGTTGTTAACGAGAATGTCCAGCTTTCCGAAGCGGGAAACGGTATTTTCCACCGCGTTGCCGATCTCGTTGAGCCGCGTAACATCCATCTGTAGCGGCAGACAGCGCCGGCCGAGCGATTCGATTTCGGCGGCCACGCCGGTCCCGGTGTGGACATCGCGAAGTCCCAGCGCAATGTCCGCTCCCGCACGGGCGAGCGCGATGGAAATGGACCGGCCAAGACCACGCGCCGCGCCTGTGACTAGCGCCACGCGGCCCGATAGGTCGAATTGTGAGAGGTTGTTCATAACTGCGTCCGCATCACATAGAATAAACGAGTCAACATGGACGGCTTTCCGATCTCTTGGGTCCGCTCGCAATTTCCTTCCCTGGCGCAAGAGTTCGATGGGCATCCGGTGTTGTTTCTGGACGCGCCCGGCGGCACGCAGGTCCCGCGGCAAGTGATCGATGCCATCAGCGGATATCTTCTGAAGTGCAACGCGAATAATCATGGGCTGTTCCGCACCAGCCGTAAGACGGACGAAGTGATCGAACACGCGCATCGGGACATGGCCAGTCTACTGGGCTGCCGCGCGGACGAAATTGTCTTTGGCGCGAACATGACCACCCTGACCTTTGCCATGAGCCGGGTGATCGCGCGAGGGCTAAAGTCTGGCGATGAGATCGTAGTTACCACACTCGATCACGATGGCAACGTCGCGCCGTGGCGCGCTCTCGAAGAGCGCGGCATCGTAGTCCGGACTGTCGATATTCACACCGAAGACTGCACACTCGATATGGCGGACCTGGAACGTCAGATGACTTCCAGAACGCGGCTTGTCGCAGCCGGTTACGCCTCAAATGCCGTCGGCACGATCAACGATGTTGCAACGGTGGTGAAAATGGCGCACGCCGCGGGCGCGCTCGCTTTTGTAGATGCCGTGCATTACGCTCCCCACGGGCCCATTGACGTCGCCGCGCTCGACTGTGATTTTCTGGTGTGCTCGCCGTACAAATTCTTCGCGCCGCACATGGGTGTCCTGTACGCCAAGCGAGATCTTCTCGCCAGCCTTACACCGTATAAAGTCAGGCCCGCGCTGAACGAGGGCTGGGATCGCTGGGAGACCGGAACGCAGAATCATGAGGCACTGGCCGGCCTCATCGCGGCCATCGGGTACATCGAGGAATTGGGAGCGCAGGTTCATCCGGGAGATCATGCCAAGCGCCATCTTTTACTGAACGCTCTGGAGGCGATCCGCGGCTATGAACGCGCACTGATTACCAGAATGATTGCAGGCCTGCGCGAAATTCCGGGGCTCACATTCTACGGGATCAGCGATCCCGCGCGGTTTCGCTCCCGTACGCCAACCGTATCGATACGCCTGGCAAACCAAACCCCTCAGCAGACGGCGGAATATCTGGGGGCGCGGGGCATTTTTGTGTGGGACGGAAACTTTTACGCTCTGGGACTGACGGAGCGTTTGGGCGTCGAAGCGAGCGGCGGCCTGCTGCGCATTGGTTTGGTTCATTACAACACCGGCGAAGAGGTAGAGCGGCTACTCGATGAACTGCGACAGGCCGCGCGGTGTTAAAGAATAAACAGGAGGCTTACGAATGGAAGTCGAAACATCGGGAACCCCGGAAGCGCAGCACCCGGAACGAGTGACGCGGCGTACCTTTGCGGGAGCCGCCGCGGCATTTTTGGTGGTTCCGCGCCATGTGCTCGGGGGACCGGGATATGTCGCGCCCAGCGACAAAATCAACCTGGCCACCATCGGATTGGGGCGCCAGGGACAGGCCGTGATGATGGACCTGATGGCGCGGCCGGAAATTCAGGTGGTTTCCGTTTGTGACTGCAACCGCGAAGCGCATAATTACGCGGAGTATGGGACGAACGACCTGTTGAAGATGTCTCGGAAGCTGCTTGGCCCAGGTTTCGAAAACTGGGGACAGGACCGCGCTTCGATCGGCGAGGCGCAGTTGACGCACACGTTCCACACGAGCCTGGGCATCGGCGGCCGTGAGCCTTCGAAGCGCCTGGTGGAAGCGTACTACGGCTCGCGGAAGGCGTCGGGAGATTACAAAGGTTGCAGCGCCTACAACGATTTCAGAGAGCTGCTGGAGAAAGAAACGGGAGTGGACGCGGTATACGTCGCCACGCCCGACCACTGGCATGCTCCGATCTCCATTGCGGCGATGCGCAAGCGGAAACATGTGCTCTGTCAGAAGCCGATGACGCATTCGATCGGCGAGGCCCGGCGCGTCGCCCACGTGGCTCGCGAGATGAACGTCACCGCGTCGATTACCGTGAACAATCCGTCCTCGGCCCCGACGAAGTTGATTTCAAAATGGCTGGCGGATGGGGCGATCGGACGCGTCCATGAGGTGCATAACTGGTCTACCCGTCCGTATTGGGCGCAAGGTGTGGACCGGCCCAAGGAAGTTCAACCGGTCCCCGACGGGCTCGATTGGGATCTGTGGCTCGGGCCCGCTCCGGAGCGGCCATTCAACAATGCTTATCTCCCCTTTGTGTGGCGCGGCTGGTACGATTTTGGCTGCGGTTCATTTGGAGATATGGGCTGCTACAGTTTTGCGGGCGTATTCAAGATCCTGGGGCTTACGCCCCCGGTGCGGGTGGAGGCGAGTTCCTCGGAATCCTACAATGAGACTTTCCCCAAGGCGTCCATCGTTACGTTGACGTTCCCCCCGCATGGCGGCCGCGGAGAAATTCGCATGTCCTGGTACGACGGCGGCTTGCGGCCTCCACGGCCCGAGGGCCTGCCGGAAAACGACCAGCGTCTGTTCGAAGGCGGCGAAGGAATCCTGTACCTGGGCGACAAGGGATTCCTGCTCGCCGGATTTAACGGCAACAACCCACGCATCTATCCACACTCGGCGAAGTATACGGCGCCGCCCTCGCGGCGCGACGAACATGAGGAACCCGCCATCGACCAGTGGATTGCGGCATGCAAAGGCGGCCCCAAACCGGTCGCCAGCTTCGAAACCGAGGCGCCGGTGACCGAGGCGTTCCTGCTTGGCTGTTTAGCCCAGCGCTTTCCCGGCCAACTGCTTGAGTGGGATAGCGCGAACATGCGGCTAACCAGTCCGGAAAAACTGAACGAGTACGTGGATCCGCCGTATCGCAGCGCCTACGCGACGCCTTAGAGCTTATAGATGGTCAGGCCGCTCAGGAGCTTGGGGTAGAAGTCGGTCGATTTCTGGGGCATCACGCCGCCGCTGAACGCGATTTCAGCGACCTGCTGGATGCCAACCGGCTCCAGCAAAAACGCCGCTTGCGCCCCTCCGGCCTCGACCGCTTCGAACGCCGAATCCAGCCCGCGGACGTAATGCACGTTCTTTTCTTCCCGCACGTCTGCTTCGCTGATGCCCAGAGTTTCGCCCAGAAGCCGGGTGTGCAGGACTTGCACATCCAGCTCACCGGCCTCGCGCGGCTTTTCGAACAAGTGAATTCCCCCGGATCCCGGGAGCGCGATGCCGATGCGAACCCGATCGGGGGCGGCATGCCCGAAGATATCGCGCAATTCGCTTAACGACCGGAGCCGCCGCGCGCCGACGGACGCGATAAACCGGGCGGCGTCGAAAGCGGCGAGTCCATGCACCAGGCGGTGTGTGGCGAGAATGGTGAGGCCGGGCGAGTTCATATTGACGAACGTCATCATCACCCGATCCGCGCCGGTAAGAGTCGGATTGTCCTTTCCGAACGCGAGAGCGGTTTCGTAACGGTGATGTCCATCCGCAATCAGGAGTTTCCGGTCCGCCATCGCACTGACTATGGAATGGATGCGCGCCGGGGTCGAGATGCGCCAGAGGCGATGCACTACCTTGTATTCATCCTCGACGACCGCGTCGGCGGGACAGGCGGCGGCTTCGTCCAGCAGCGCGTCAACGGCGAGCCCGGCATCGTCGTACAACATGAAAATCTGTCCGAAGTGTGCGTGAGTGTGCCGCAGCAGTTCCATGCGGTCCTTCTTCGGACCAGACAACGTCTGCTCGTGACGGTGCACAACACCGGCGCTGTATTCCTCGAGCGCGCCCAGTCCTATGAACCCCTTGCGCACACGCCGCTCTCCGCTGTCGGGAACGGTGAACTCCTGAAAATAGGCGTACAGGCTGGGAGAATCTTCGCGAGCGAGAACGCCGGAGAGAATCCATTCTTGCAGCAACCCGGACGCGCGCGTGTAGACGTTGTTCGAGTCATCGTCCGCGGGAAAGCGCTCGCCCAAAAGAACACGCACCAGGTTGTAGGGACTCGCGGCAAGATAGTGAGCCCGCATTGCGGGCGAAATCTTGTCGTAAGGCTGTGTAACCAGCTTGGACAAGGGGCCCGCCGAGTGCGCGTAGCGATAGGGTTCGAACGGATAGACGCGTGCCATGTGAGGTTTATTCTAGCGAAGCCGTACGCGCCGGCGAGCGCAGCAGCCATAGCCCCAGCGCCAGCGTGCCGAGCGAGATCCACTGCGTGAGCGAAAGGCCGAATTCGAGTGATTGCTCATGATTCCGAACAAACTCGATCAGGAAGCGCGCCGTCGAGTACAGCAACAGATACCAACCGAACACTTCGCCGTTGCGATGAGGTTTGTGAATGCGCCGCCACAGAATCCAGAAAATGATCAGGTTGATCGCGGACTCATAGAGTTGCGTCGGATGTAGGGGAACGTTCAGAGGCACGTCGGTAAGGGCATGCGCCTCGGGCCGGGTGAACGTAATCGCCCAAGGCAGGCTGGTCGGTTTGCCCCAACAGCAGCCGGCCGAAAAGCAGCCTACTCGTCCGATAGAGTGGCCGAGAGACAGCCCCGGAGCGAACGCGTCGAACGTCTTTCCGAATGGCAGGTGGTTGTGACGGAGGTAAAGAATTGCCGTGACGAATGCCAGCAGAAAGCCGCCTTGGTAGACACCGGCGGCCTGGAGTGTTTCGACAGAAAAGATCCGGTCCGGATGGTCCCAGTACTCCTGAAAATCGAAGAGGAACATGAACAGCTTGCCGCCGAGAAGACCGGCAAGGGCGCAATAAACGGCGAGGTTGCTGATCTTTTCGGCAGGCAGTTTTTCCAGCCGTGCGAGCTTCACCGTAATCCAAAGCCCGGCGAGGAAGGCGATGGCCACCAGCACGCCATAGGTGGGGAGAAAAAAGCTCCCGGCGGAGATGAGCTTAGGAAACATGGCCGGAGTCTACCTGTCGCGGACGGCGTGAGCGCCACATATCGATAAACAAGAGCCCTGCGCCCACGGTGATGCAGCTATCGGCGACGTTGAACGCGGGGAAGTAATGGCTACCGGCGTAGACCTCGATGAAATCGGTAACCGTCTGAAAGATCGCCCGGTCCACGAGATTGCCAAACGCCCCGCCCAGGATGAGCGACAACGCCGTACGCAGCAGCGTGTTACCCGCCACTGCCCCGGTAAGCAGCAGATAAACGAGAAAGACCACCGCAATGGAGGAAATACCAAGGAGTACAATATCCCGCCACATACCGGTGGTATCCGCGAACATGCTGAAGGCGACGCCGGGATTCTCCGCATGCACGATATTGAAGAACCCGGGAATCACCTCGATCACGCGGCCGTCCGGAACACTTGCGCGGAGCGCTACCTTGCTCGCCTGGTCCAGAATCACGGCGCAGGCGGCAATGAGGAAAGAATAGATCTTCGCGGTCATCGTGTCCCAGACGCCGAAATCATGCCGGCCGCAAAACTTCGCGCACGGCTTCGCTACAGGCCCCACAGATTCCAGGAAATTCGGTGTCTGTACCGACATCGTGCAGATATTTCCAGCAGCGCTCACACTTCTGGCCGCTGGCGCGCTCGACTGTTGGCCCGGCAACCGCGCCATCCAACGCCACCTCGGAGACGATGAAGAGCGCGGGCAGATCCGCCGCGTACTCCTCCAACAGAGGCTCGCTGGCCAGGCGGACCCGGGCTTCGAGCGACGAACCAATGATCTTCTTGACGTCGCGCGCGTCGGCGAGCACTTTTAGAACCTCGTCGCGCACCTGCATCAGGCGATCCCAATTTTTCAGGCGGCCGCGCTGCTCCGGGGTCATTCCGCCCGTTAGTTCATCCGGTTCGGGGAAGAGCGCGGCATGGACGCTTTCCGGAGCGTCGCCGGGCTTGCGGAGATAGCTCCAAATCTCTTCCGCCGTGAAGGCCAGAAGAGGCGCCAGCAGGCGCACCAGCGCGTAGGTGATCCGGTAGAGTGCGGTTTGGGCGCTGCGCCTCGCTACCGACCGCGGCGCTGTGGTGTAGAGCCGGTCACGGATAATGTCGAAGTACACGGCGCTGAGATCCGTGGTAGCGAAGGCATACACCGCGTGGTAGACCTTGTGAAACGCGAATTCGCGATACCAGCGGAGGCAACGGCTCACCAGGTCTTCGGCGCGCGCCAGAATCCACTGGTCGATTTCGACCATGTCAACGGCGTCAACCGCGTCGTGGACCGGGTCGAATCCGTCGAGGTTTCCGAGGCCGTAGCGAAACGTGTTGCGGAGCTTGCGATATGCCTCCGAGAGACGCGTCAGGATGGTGGAGGAAAGCGTCACATCCTCGGTAAACTCGACGGACGCAACCCAAAGGCGCAATACATCGGCGCCATATTGTTTAATGACGTCTTCGGGCTCGACGCCATTGCCGAGCGATTTTGACATGGCGCGCCCTTGCTCATCCAGCGTCCAGCCTACCGTGGCGCAACCGCGATACGGAGCGCCGCCCTTCAATCCGACGCCCACCAGCAGCGAGCTCTGAAACCACCCGCGATATTGGTCGCCGCCTTCGATATACATGTCGGAAGGCCATGGCAGGCCATTTTCGGGTTTTAGGACGGCCAGATGGCTGCAGCCGGAATCGAACCAGACATCGAGAATGTCCGTTTCCTTTTTAAACTCCGCCCCACCACAGCGATGGCACTTCACTCCCTCGCCGATCAACTCGGCGGCGGATTTGTCGTACCAGACGTCGGCCGTATGCTCCGCGAAGAGTTTCACCACGCGATCGAGAATTTCCCGGTCGGTCAGCGTCTCGTTGCACGCCTGGCAATAGAACACCGGAATGGGGACGCCCCAGACGCGCTGGCGTGATATGCACCAGTCCGGGCGAGAGGAAACCATGTTCGCGATGCGCTCCTCCCCCCAGCGAGGATGCCATTTCACCTGCTGGATGGCGCGGAGAGCGCGGCCTCGG
Source organism: Bryobacteraceae bacterium (assembly GCA_035545735.1). Taxonomy (GTDB): domain Bacteria; phylum Acidobacteriota; class Terriglobia; order Bryobacterales; family Bryobacteraceae; genus JAJYKC01. Next base: position 118,937 of record DASZXS010000063.1, read on the forward strand.
AGGTCGTTCCGGTCCATGCCGATGAACCATTGGTCGGTGGCGCGAAAGATCGTGGCGTTATGGCAGCGCCAGCAGTGAGGGTAGCTGTGCGAAATGTTCTCCTGGGCTACCAGCGCTCCGCGCGACTTTAAGATTCCGGTGACGAGCGGGTTTCCTTCCCAGATGGTTTTCCCGATCAATTCTTCGGGCAATTCGCCGGATGCCCCTTCGGCCCGGTAGAAGCGGCCAGCCGCATCGACCGGGCAATAGACCGCCAGTCCGTATCGAACGCCGGTCACGTAATCTTCCTGTCCGTGGCCGGGGGCGGTGTGGACGGCCCCGGTGCCCTGTTCGAGCGTCACATAGTCCGCGAGCATGCCGATGGAATCGCGGTCGAGAAAGGGATGCCGGAACACCGCGCCTTCCAGCTTCGCGCCGGGAAAGGCGGCGATGACGTTCGGCTCCGGCCAGTTGCACTTTTCGGCGGTGGCTTTGAGGAGTTCAAGAGCAACGATGTAAACTTCACCGTCCACTTCGGCGGCTACATATTCGAAACGCGGGTGGTAGGCGATGCCGAGGTTGGCGGGGATGGTCCAGGGAGTGGTGGTCCAGATCAGGCCGTAGACCTTTCGGCCGGCGAGCGCGGGGTCGATTTCCGACGGGTCGCTCGAAAGCGCGAAGCGGACCCAGATCGTGGGGCTGGTATGGTCGTGGTACTCCACTTCGGCCTCGGCCAGCGCGGTACGGTCATGGGGACACCAATTCACTGGCTTGAGGCCCTTGTAAACATATCCCTTATCGAGAAAATCGACGAAGGCCCCGGCGATCACCGATTCGTAGCCGGCGCTCATCGTCGAGTAATAATCTTCCCAGCGCCCGAAGATACCGAGCCGGATGAAAGCGCGGCGCTGAAGATCGACGTATTTGTCGGCGTACTTGCGGCAGGCGCGGCGAATCTGAGCCGTGGTCATCTGCGCTTTTTTAGCGCCCAACTCGTTGTCGATTTTGATCTCGATGGGCAGGCCGTGGCAGTCCCAGCCGGGGACATAGGGGGCGTCGAAGCCTTCCATCGTCTTCGACTTCACAATGAAGTCTTTCAAGAGCTTATTCAGCGCATGGCCGAGATGAATATTCCCGTTGGCGTAGGGCGGCCCGTCGTGCAGGACGTACATGGGGCGGCCGGCTCGCGTCTCGCGGATGCGCCGGTAAACCTCGCCGGATTCCCAACGCGCAAGCGTCTTCGGCTCGGTTTGAGGCAGGTTGGCTTTCATTGGGAAGGCCGTCTTCGGAAGATTGACGGTCTTCTTGAGGTCGGGTTTAGTGGACTCCATTCGTGTGTCTTTGCCTCTATGGTACCGAATAGGGGTTAGGAGGCACCCGGACGCTGAATCGAGCTATGTAGAATGGGGCAAAAGAGATGCCGCACCTGCCGCTCATTTCGTCCCAAGGGGCTCGCCGGTGAGCACGGTTCTTGTTACGGGCGGAACCGGCTTTCTTGCCAGCCATGCCGTCCTTCAGCTCTTGGCCGCGGGGTACCGGGTGCGAACCACGGTTCGTAGTCTGACGCGCGAACGCGATCTGCTCGCCATGCTGAAAGAAGGCGGCGCGGAACCGGGCGGCCGGTTGTCGGTCGTCGCCGCCGATCTCGAAAGCGAAGCGGGCTGGCCGGAAGCCGCCGCCGGGTGTGAGTATGTACTTCACGTCGCTTCGCCTTTCCCGCCGAATGTTCCCCGGCATGAGGACGAGTTGATCGTGCCCGCGCGTGACGGCGCGCTTCGCGTCCTGCGAGCCTCCCGGGACGCCGGCGTCAGGCGCGTCGTCCTGACTTCTTCCTTCGCGGCGGCCGGTTATGGCCATCCGCCCAGGGAAACTCCGTTCGATGAAACCAGTTGGGCGGATATCAGCCACGGCGGCGTAACCACCTACGTGAAGTCGAAAACGCTCGCCGAACGCGCCGCCTGGGATTCCGTTGCAAAAGAAGGCGGGGGCCTCGAACTGGCCGTCATCAATCCCGTCGGCATCTTCGGCCCGGTCCTCGGACCCGACTATTCGACGTCCATCGCGCTGGTGCGGCGTTTGATGGAGGGCGGCATGCCTGGATGCCCGCGGCTTTATTTCGGCGTCGTGGATGTGCGCGATGCCGCTGCGCTACATCTCCTCGCCATGACGCATCCTGCCGCCAAAGGCGAACGCTTCCTCGCCGTTGCGGGCGATTTCATGTCCGTGCAGGACATCGCCAGGGTGTTGAGGGCTCAGATGGGCGCTGCGGGAGGAAAAGTTCCCGTGCGCCAACTTCCCAATTGGCTGGTGCGGCTCGCCGCTCTTCGCGACCCCGGAGTGCGGCAGTTCGTGCCCGAACTGGGCAAGAGGAAAAATGCCACGAGCGAAAAAGCCCGGCGCGTGCTCGGATGGACGCCGCGCTCGAACGAAGAGGCCATCGTCGCCACCGCCGAAAGCCTGATGCGCCTCGGCCTGCTCAACGGTTAATCTCGCCGCGTTCGGCGCCGCGAACGAACAGCCAGGTTCTTGCGTTAAGATCGGTGATGATTTTTTCGACATTCCCATAAACAAAAAGGAAGCCACATGTTCCGTCTTCTTGGCATAACGCTGCTGGCCAGTCTCGCCGCTGGCATCAACCCGGCCATGGCGGCGCGCCCCACGCCGCCCACGCGCGATCCTCATTCACCTGGTTACGTCAAGGCGAAGGAGTTGCCGGACGGAGTCAATGCCCCGGCGAAGTCCGACGGAAACTTCATCCTCGGCCCGACGCACAATCCGGCGCCGGAGATGACAGTGCGGGAAAGCGTACCGCATGGAACCGTCTCGACGTTCGTCATGAATTCGGCCGACAGCAAGATCTATCCCGGCATCACGCGCGAGCCCAACACCTTCGGCACACCCGATCCCAACGACCCGGCGAAGCTGATCGTCACCACCAGCCACGCCGCGCCCTATACCCGGCGGGTCACCGTATATGTTCCGAAGCAATACATTCCCGGTACCCCCGCGCCTTTCATCGTTGGAGCGGACGGGCCGGACCAGGCCCTGTTCACCGCGCTCGACAACCTGATCGCGGAACGCCGCGTACCCACAATGATCGCGATTTCCATCAGCAATGGAGGCGGCGACGCGCAGGGAAGCCAGCGCGGTCTTGAATACGACACCATGTCCGGCCGCTATGCGGAATTTGTCGAAACCGAGGTGCTGCCGCTCGTGGAGAAACAATTCAACGTAACGCTCACCAAGGATCCTGATGGCCGGGCGACCATGGGCGGCAGTTCCGGAGGTTCGTGCGCGCTGATCATGGCGTGGTATCACCCGGAGTGGTACCACCGCGTATTGACCTATTCCGGCACCTACGTGAACCAGCAGTGGCCGTCGAATCCAGACACTCCTCACGGCGCGTGGGAGTTTCACGAGCGCCTCATCCCCGGTTCGCCGGCAAAGCCGATTCGTATCTGGATGGAAGTCGGGGATAGGGACCTCTATAATCCGAACAGCATGCGCGACAATATGCACGACTGGGTAGTCGCCAACGAGAATATGGCCAAGGTACTCGCGGCCAAGGGCTATCACTACCAATTCGTATTCGCGCGGAATGCCGGGCACACGGACCGCGCGGTGAAGCAGCAGACTCTGCCTGAAGCGCTCGAATATGTATGGCAGGGCTACCGGGCGGTGAAGCGCCGGTAAAAGCTCACCGCTTTACAGGGACCAGGCGCTCGATGCGATCGGGCTGGTTGAGAACGAGGTACAAATACCCGTCCGGTCCGTTTACGACGTCGCGCACGCGCCCGATTCCTTTGAAAAGGATCTCCTGGTGAGTCACCTTATCTCCGCTGATGACAAGGCGGCGCAATTCCTGCGCCGCCAGTGAACCCACGAAGAGATTGTTTTTCCACTTCGGGAAGCGGCTGCCGGTGTAAAACGTGATGGCGCTGACGGCGATGGAGGGAACCCAATAGGTCACCGGCTGGTCCATGCCTTCCTGCGCCGTGTGATCCGTGATGGGCGTGCCGCTGTAATTGATCCCGTAAGTGATGACGGGCCAGCCGTAGTTATGGCCGGCGTGGAGGATATTCAACTCGTCGCCGCCGCGCGGCCCATGCTCGGCTTCCCATAGTTCGCCTGTCAGAGGACTAAAAGCCAGGCCCTGCGAATTGCGCTGGCCATAGGTCCATACCGTCGGCAACGCGCCGGCGCGGTGGACAAACGGGTTGTCCTTGGGCGGACGGCCATCGTCCAAAACCCGATGATTTTTCCGTTGGGATGCGAAAGATCCTGTTCATCTCCCGGATGTCCCCGATCCCCCACGGAAAAGAAGAGATGTCCATCGCGATCGAACAACAGCCGCGACCCGAAGCGGGGTCCGCCTTCTCGATACAGCGAATAGTCCGCCTTAAAGATTTGTTGATGGTCTACAAACTCGCCGTTGCGCAGGCGGCCGCGAATCACCGCGGCCATGCCCAGCCCCTCCGGGCTTTTATCGCCGTAGGAGAGGTAGATCCAGTCGTTCCCCGGCAGTGAGTAATCGGGATGGAGCGCCACGTCCAGGAGTCCGCCTTCGCCGCCATACACCGCGGGCATCCCGCCAACCGCTTCCGGCAATAGCCGGCCGCCTTCGATGATGCGCAGACGGCCAGGCCGCTCCGTGACGAGCATGCGTCCGTCCGGCAGAAACGCAAGTGCCCAGGGTTCCTGCAGTCCGGCTTCCACCACCGGTTCAAGCTGGAACGATTCGGCCTCGCTGGCCACGATTTCCCCGGCCTTTGGCGCGTTATATTTGGTACGCTCGCGCTGAAACGCGGCGCCCTTTTCGTGAATGTAGACGACAAGCGCGCGGATCTCCGCATCGTTCAATGCACCGCGCATCGCCGGCATGCCTTTATCCGGATGGCCATCGCGAATACTGCGGGCGATGGACGCGTCGTCGGAACCGTAATGCCAGACTCCCGCCGCGAGAGCGGGCCCGGACCCGCCTGACATGTCCGCTCCATGGCAACCGGCGCAATCGGCGGCGTAGAGCTTGGTTACATCCCTGCCCCGGTCCGGAGGATCGTGTTGGGCCAAACACGAGCCCGGAATTACGACGCTCAAAGCGCAGGATACGATCCAGACGTTCGATGGTTTCACTAAAACCCAAGATATCGAAACCGTTCCGCGCCTGGGGAGGCCGCGCGGGTTAACGGACGCCCACCGCTATCTCCTCGCCCTGGCCTTCGCGCACCTGACCCTTCCCGCTGTAGGAATGCCCGGTGAGAAGTCCCGCCACGAAGCAGCCCAGCGCAATAGCGCCCAGGGCGAAAACCGTATCGCCGATCATGCGCATCCAGCGGAGCGTGCTCATCACGCCGGTCTGCATGAATTCCGAGGACCGTGCATACCAGGTGCCGTGTTCCACGGAGGCCCACGCCTGCATCAGACCCATCGGAAGCAGACTGAACAGCACCATCATCATGAGGCCGGCATTGATGCTCCAGAAAGCGAATCGCAGGAGCCCCTGTTTCCAGGCGTTGCCGGGCTTCAAAGCGCGCAGGCAGAACAACATTAGACCCAACCCCAGCATGCCGTACACACCGAACAATGCCGTATGCCCGTGAACCGCCGTGGTATTGAGCCCTTGCAGATAGTACAGGGCGATGGGCGGATTAATGAGAAATCCAAACAATCCCGCTCCAACGAAATTCCAGAACGCTACAGCCACAAAGAAGTAGATGGGCCATTTGTAGGCGCCCACCCAGCGGATCTGTTGGCGGGTTTGCGAGAGCCGGATGTTTTCCCAGGCCTCGAAACCGATAAGGACCAGAGGCACTACCTCCATTGCGCTAAAAGTGGCGCCCAGGGCGACGATGGCCGCATTCGCGCCGCTGAAATAGAGGTGATGGAAAGTACCGAGGATACCTCCGGACAGAAAGATCACCGTGGAGAACAGGACCGCGTGTGTCGCGGTTGGGATGGAGAGCAGCTTCAGACGCGTGAACAGGAAGGCAATGACAACCGTGGCGAAGACTTCAAAGAATCCTTCTACCCAGAGATGGACCACCCACCAGCGCCAGTACTCGGCGGTAACCAGATTGCTGCGCTCACCGTACATCAGTCCCGCGGCGTAGAAGACCGGGATCGCGATACTGGCGATGAGAAAAAGCACCAGCAAGGAGCGGCTTTCTCCTGCTTTGGCCAGGGCGGGCCGCAGCGCGCGCCACATCAGCCAGAGCCAGAATGAGAGGCCCACAAACAGCAGGACTTGCCAGACGCGGCCGAGATCGATATATTCATAGCCTTGCGAGCCGAACCAGAACCAGAGATTGCCGAGTTTCTGCTGTATTCCCAGCCACTCCCCGGCCATCGATCCACCCACAACGACCACCAACGCGCCAAATAAGAGGTTCACTCCCAGACGCTGCCCGCGGGGTTCATACAAGCTGACGGCCGGAGCAACGTACAGTCCGGTGGCAAGCCAGGAAGTCGCGATCCAGAAAATGCCCAACTGGAGGTGCCAGGTCCGTGTGACGGAGTACGGAAGCCACCGGTCGAGCGGAATCCCGTAAAAGGCGGACCCCTCCACACCGTAGTGCGCGGTGATGGCGCCAAGAGCCACCTGGATCAGCCACATCACTGCCACGACATAAAAATATTTCATCGTGGCGCGCTGGGAGGGTGTTGCCTCGAAGCCGAGGAGTGGATCGGAATCAGGTGGCCGTTCGTGGGCCGGTGTGCGCTCCTGCGAGCCGAAATACCAGACCATGCCGCCGACAGCCGCCAGAAGAAACACAAAGCTGATCACGCTCCATACCAGCGACGCCGCTGTTGGCGCATTCCCCACCAGTGGCTCGGAAGGCCAATTTTGCGTGTAGGTCACCTCTTCGCCAGGCCGATTTGTGCTGGCGGCCCACGACGTCCACCAGAAGAACGCCGCCATTTGCCGTTGTTTTTGAACATCGGTGAGGGCGCCGCGCGGAATGGCATACTCGGAACGGCCGTTGCCAAACACATCGGCATAGTGGGCGGCGAGTGAATCGAACGCCGCCGCGCGCACCGGGTCGAGCGTGATGGAATTCGTCCGCGGGTTATAGGTATTGGTCCTCATCAAAGCTCGCAGGCGGGCCTGGAGCGCGGCCTGCTTCTCAGCGCCCAGCGAGTTGAAACTCGATGCACCATCCCGCCGCGCCCATGCGTCCAGAATGAAAGTCGCTTCGCGGTGCAGCCAGTCGGCGGACCAGTCCGGAGCCACGTACGCGCCGTGCCCCCAGATGGAACCGATTTCCTGTCCGCCGATGGATTGCCAGACATTTTGCCCGTCCTGAATGGTGCTTCCGGTAAACAGGAGCCTTCCGTCCGTGGTGACCACCTGGCCCGGTATAGGAGGCGCCTGCTGAATCATTTGTCTTCCCATGCCGCCGAGGACCAGAAATGAGCCGACCGTAACGACGGCAAGCGCAATCCACAATTTGCGATATTGCATAGATATCCTTTCTTTATTTCCGCGCCGTGTCCCTTTTGTTCGCGCGGAACCCCTAGACTTTCAACTCTTTTCTGATTCTCGAATGCCGCATAATTGTCCCTCAGTGACCGGAGTCACAGCGAACAAAGAAATGCAGATTTCTTTTGCGGATTTCTATCTTTTTTCCGCCGGATCCGGTTTCGTGCAAACAAACGCGACCGCCCCGAGATTCGCGGCGTACTTGTGGAATATTCTTCGCATGGAAAGCACTCGCCGCCGCGCCGCGGGTCTGCGTAGAAGATTGAACGCGATTTTCAGGACGCCGGCCGGCCCTTCGTCGCGGATCAATCTTCCCGGCTCCAGCAGGCGCATGGGCGCGAGCGATTCCCATTCGATCCGGAACCCGGCCTGCCCTAGAAGATCCCGCCATTCCGCGAGCGTCGCTGGCCGTACGCCAACATGAATATTCATTGACATTTCGCGCTCGATTTCCTGACGCGCGCTTGTGCCGATGTCCGCCGGCAGCAGCGACAATTCGTGGATTCCGTAGCGGCCGCCGGGTTTGAGGACCCGAAACGCCTCGGCCACAATGCGCCCCTTCTGTTCGGGCGTCTGCATCGAGAGCATCGCTTCCCCGTAGACAAGACTCGCGGATTGCGAATCGAGTTTCGTCGACTCGGCCGAAGCTGAAATGAAGCGCACTTCGCGGCTGCCCATCGTTTCCTGGAGATGGACGGCCACCGCCTGATCGCGTTCGATGCCGATGTAGCTGCGAGGGCCTTTGGAGATGGTCATGCGCGCGGTGACGCCCAAACCGGGAGCGAACTCCACTACGTCGTCCGTAGGGACAGGGCGAAGACGGTCAATCAACCTGCGGGTGAGTTCCAACCCTCCTGGCCGTAGCACACGCTTCCCCAGACTCGCCAGCAGCCAGTGGCCCGGCTGCCTGGACGTCTCCAGGCGCGACGAGGGCGCCGGAACGTGGGCGTGCGGAATGGTTTGAGTGTTCATAGCCCATCTTGCAACTCTGTTGCAATTTTCGATGTGACTAAAATCACGCCATTCACCAAATTTTCACCAAGTACCTGAGCTGCTGCCTTTCCGGAGATGCGATGATTTTTGGAGATGATCCGGAAACTGCTTTTCTCCCTCATTGCCGCCTCCTGCATGGCCGCGGCCCAGCCCACGGTGCTGATGATCTCCGTGGATGGCCTTCGCCCCGATTACATCACTCGGGCGGAGCAACACGGCGTTTCGGCGCCGCATCTCCGGGAATTTATGGCGAAGGGAACGTATGCCGAGGGCGTTTTGGGCGTGCTGCCCACGGTGACCTATCCCAGCCACACGACTTTGGTCAGCGGCGTATGGCCGGACGAACACGGCATCATCAACAACACCACATTCGACCCCAGGATGGAGAACATGGGCGGGTGGTATTGGTATGCGCAGGACATCAAGGTTCGCACGCTGTGGGATGCCGCCGCCGATGCCGGCCTGGTTACGGCCAGTGTGGGTTGGCCCGTGACGGTCAGCGAGAAGAATATCCGCTACAACATTCCCGAGTACTGGCGCGCCGGCAATGACGAAGACCGTAAACTGCTGCGCGCCATATCGACGCCGGACCTCATCGAAGACATGGAAGCGAACTTCGGCCCTTACCCGAACGGCAGGCTGACCGACCCGGAATCGGACCGGGTCCGGGTGAAAGTGGCGCTCCGCCTGTTGAGCAAATATCACGCCCGTTTCTTAACCCTGCATCTGAGCGCGCTCGATCATACCCAGCATCTCACCGGCCCGTTCAGCAAAGAAGCGTGCGCGGTGCTGGAACAGATTGACGCGATGATTGGTCAGTTGGTGAAAGGGGTACGCGCGGAGGACCCCCATGCTGTTGTGCTGGTTGTCTCCGATCATGGATTTGTGCGGACGGATCACTATGTGAACCTGTTTGTCCCTTTTGTCACACATGGTTTGATTTCCATCCGGCGCTCCGCCTCCCCACTGAGCCAAAAGCCCGACATTCTCGCATGGGAGGCGGCCCCGTGGGGAGCGGGTGGCTCGGCTGCCATTCAACTCGCGCACCCGAACGATCGGAAGATCTACGAGCAGACACGCACGATGCTCAAGGCGCTTGCCGCCGACCCGGCGAACGGGATCGCGCGAGTCCTCGAAAAAGAAGAGTTTGAAAAGATGGGCGGATTTAAGGGCGCTTCCTTCGCGGTGGACTTATCACCGGGGTATCAGATGGGTTCGGCTTTCGAAGGCCCGCTGGTGACGCCGGCACGCCCCTCGGGCATGCACGGCTATTTCCCGGACAGGCCGGAGCTGCGCGCATCGTTCTTTGCCATGGGTGAAGGAATCGCCGCGCACCGCAGCCTGGGGATCGTAGACATGCGCCAGATCGCTCCCACCGTCGCCGGCATCCTGGGTGTTTCTCTTCCCGAAGCGAAAATGAGCCCGCTCGCGATCGGATCCACGAAGCGGTAGGCCGGGCGGCTATTTCGCGAGCAGTGTTTTCCAGCGCGCCCACGCTTCCGTGCGCGCCTTCTTATTCGCGTCATTCGCATCCGGCGCTTCGCCGGCCCGCATGAAGCCGTGGCCCGCGCCTTCGTAGGTGACGGGCTCGTAGGTTTTTCCAGCCGCTTTCATGTCCTCTTGCGCGCCGGGCACCGTCGCGCCAATCCGCGCATCGTTGCCGGCGTAAAATCCGTACACCGGGGCGTGAATGCGCGACATCGCCGCCTTGTCCGGTGGCGGCCCGTAGAAGACGAAGGCGGCTGAGAGGTCCGCGCGGTTGGTGGCGAAGCGGAAGGTTTGCCCGCCTCCCCAGCAGAATCCGGCGACAAACAGTTTACCGCTGGCCGCGGGAAGCTTCAGCGCATAGTCGGCAACGGCATTCAGATCGGCCGTAATCTGATCGCGATCCAGGTGACTTACCGCCTCGGTGGCGGCGCCTTGCGCGAAATCTTTGGTGCGCCCGCCGTTTGGCGCCATGCCAGAGAGAAGGTCCGGCGCGACGGCGATGTAGCCTGCGGCGGCCACTTCATCGGCGGCTTCCTGCGCCCAATCCGTAAGGCCGAAGATTTCGTGGATCACGAGAACCACCGGGGTTTTCCCCGGCGACTCCGGATACGCGACGAATGTCTCCACCGACCGGTCTCCGTGTTTGATCGTCACCCACTCATGGTGACGGGGAGATTGTTCAAGACGCTGCCGGGCCCAATCCTGAGCGGAGAGAGCGCTGGCAGCGAAGGCAAACAGCAGAACGATTTTCGCCATGACACCGTTTTAGCACTGTCGCCGCGCGGGCGTGCTGGATGCGAGCAGGGGCCTCCTTGGGTTAAGATCCCGACAGTGCCCGCTTCCACCAGACGCCAACTACTGCTCAGCCTGGCGGCCGCCGGTCTCGAAACCGGCCTTACCGCGCGTGCCGCGCCCGTGGAGTTTCAACCGTTCGCCTCACAAGTCCGGCGTGTCCTGGCCGCGCTCCAGTACCTGGGCGAACCGCTTACTGCCGCGGACGCGGAGGCCGTGGACCGCGCGATGCGTCCCGCGAACGGCGGGCGCTCCGTTGAGGCGATCGAGCAGATTCTCGACAAACACGTGCTCGCGATCGTAACGATCAATCCGGAAAGCCGCGTCAGTGTGGCGCCAGGCGCGGCACGTCCGCTTCTGGTCGAAAAGGGCTGGCGGATATTTCTCGTAAAAGTACGAAACGAATCGGGCCTCACCAGTCGTCTGCGGTTTCACTGCCCGGAAGCGTTGCCCGACTCCGGACACGCGCCAGGTTCGGAGATTACCCCTACCGGCGTCGTGCCGCGCGGGGCGTCGCGGCCGGTGCAATCGATCAGTGCGCTGGACGTTGGGAACCGCTGGCTTGGAGCGGAAATGTTCGACAAGCAGCCGTTGACTCCGGAGCTTTCCGGCCTCGGCGTCGAGTATCGAATTCTTCAGCTCTACAGCCGCGATCGCGGACAGCGGGAGGCGCGCCTCGGATTTACGGCCGGTCCGGGCACCGAGGACATCGGATTTAGAAATAGCGCCGCGGTCCTGTTCACTTGCCTTCCCGCGCACGAGGTGCGCTTCCAAATCCTGGATGTGGACGGAACGCCCGCCACCGCATCGCTGCTCATCACCGACAGCTACGGCCGAGTTTATCCTTTGCCCGCTAAGCGCCTCGCGCCTGATTTTCCGTTTCAATCGGAAATCTACCGCGCCAGCGGCCAGGCGGTGAGGCTGCCGCCCGGCGAATATTCCCTCAGTTACTCGCGCGGTCCGGAATATCTGGTCCGAAAGACCGGCCTGTCCGTCCCGGCCGCTGGGGCGCCAGGCGCGGCCACACTCCGCCTGCAGCGCTGGGTTAATCCCGCCGCCCTGGGATGGTATCCCGGCGATCATCATATTCACGCCGCCGGCTGCGCTCACTACAATACCCCTTCGGAGGGAGTCCTCCCGGCGGACATCGCCCCTCAGGTCCGGGGCGAAGGTCTGGCGGTGGGCGACGTTCTCACCTGGGGACCTTCCTGGTATTACCAGAAGCAGTTCTTTCGAGGCGCGGTCGATCCCCACTCCGGCGGCCAGACGCTACTGCGTTACGACGTGGAGGTCTCGGGGTTTCCGTCCAGCTATTGGGGGCACCTGGCCCTGCTCGACCTCAAGGAACAGGATTATCCGGGAACACGGGAAATTGAGGAATGGCCCACATGGAATCTGCCGATCTTGAAATGGGCTAAGGCGCAGGGCGCGGTTGCCGGCTACGCCCACAGCGGGCATGGCCTGTCGGTCGAAAGCCGCGAAATTCCCAACTACCTGGTTCCCCGGTTCGACGACAACGGAGCGAACGAATTCCTGATTGATGTCGCGCACGGGGCTGTGGATTTTCTCTCGGGCGTCGATACTCCCGCGTCGGCGGAACTGAACATCTGGTATCACGCATTGAACTGCGGGTTTCGAACTCCGCTCGCAGGAGAAACCGACTTCCCGTGCCTGTTCGACAAGGTCGGCGTGGGCAGAACCTACGTGTATCTCGCGGCCCCGCCGCGCGGCGATCACGGATATCGAGACTGGATCGCCGGTCTAAAGAACGGTCATTCCTATGTCTCCGATGGGCGCAGCCATATTCTCGATGGCACGGTGGGCCACGCGGACCTGCGGGCTCAAAATGAACTGCATCTGGATGCGCCCGGCCGTGTCCGGGTCCGCGCCAAGGTCGCAGCCCGGTTGGAGGAGAGGCCCGGGGAGGAGGCGCGAAAAATTCGAGCCAGTCCGCTCGAATCGGCGCCATACTGGCACATCGAACGGGCGCGCGCCGGCGAGTCCCGGAAGGTGTCCGTTGAGTTGATCGTCAACGGCCGCGCGGTGGATTCGAAGACCATTTTGGCCGATGGGACCCTGCAGGACGTGGAATTCCTGGCGATGGTTGAACAGAGTTCCTGGCTTGCGCTGCGCATTCTGTATTCGTCCCACACGAACCCAATGTTCGTCACGGTCGCAAGAAAGCCGGTCCGCGCCTCCAGGCGGAGTTGCCAATGGTGCCTGGATTCGATTGCGGCCGCCTGGAACAGACTGGGCCCACGCATCGCGGCGAAGGACCGCGCGGCCGCGGCCGCTGCGCGGGATCACGCTTTGGAAACGTTCCACGCCATTCTGCGGGACAGCGGCGGGTGATATCGTCCGCCGAGTTCGACGATCGTCTGACCCGCATCGGGAAGATTCTCAAGATTCGCTAGTCTTCGCTGCCACGCCGTTCGATTCGCTCAACAGTTCGAGGAATGCCCGCGCCGCGTGGCTGAGCGCCCGCTTGGCGGGGTACACCAGACGTACCTTTCGCTCAATATCCAATTCAGCCACTCGCACCTCCCGGAGGGTGCCCTGCTGTAGCTCTTGCTCCACGCACATCCGCGGCAGGAAGGCCACGCCTTCGTTCCGCTGAACCAGCTTTCGGATGGTCTCAATCGTGGGCATCTCGATATCCATGTTGAGAGGAACTTTGTGCTTCTGAAATTCGCGGACCACCACCGCGCGGTATGGTGACAGCACGTTATGGGCTACAAACGTCTCCATGCCCAGTTCGGTGATGGGAATCTCGTCCAGTCCCCCGAAACGGTGCTTCGGGGAGACGACAAACGCCAGATGGTCGCTAAAAATGATCTGGGAAATCAACCCCCCATCGTCCGGATCGTAGCTGACAACACCCAACTCCAGATCGCCGTCGATGATCTCCGCCGGAATCCGGCTCGACAGGCTGCGGCGAATCTGTACCTTTACCTTCGGATACTGGCGGCGATAGAGCGCGATATATTTCAGCAGGTACAGCGTGCTCGATTCGTTCGCTCCGATAATCAAGCGGCCGGCCGAGTTGTCGCGCAATTCGGCCAGGGAGTTCTCCATCTCGGCGGACAGGTTTTCAAAGCGGCGGGCATACTCGAGAACGATCCTCCCCGCATCGGTGACTACCAGATTCTTACCGGAACGATCCAGTAATTTCTCATTGAGATCGGCCTCCAACTTCGAGATCGCCAACGAGACAGCCGGCTGAGTGCGTAACAGCTTTTCCGCCGCGCGAGAGAAACTCTTTTCCGTCACTACCGTGAGGAACACTTTCAAAGGATAGAGTTCCATAAGGCAATTTTATGCAATTATCATGGCTAATGCAAAAGAACATCATTATAAATTTGCCAAATCTAAGCGCCCAGACCATAATAGGCCTATAGAGGACCTCTATGGCGGAACGCGTCTACATATTCGACACAACCCTCCGCGACGGAGAGCAATCGCCTGGCTGCAGCATGACCGTACCCGAGAAGCTGCGCCTGGCGGCACGACTGGTAGAGCTGGGCGTGGATATTCTGGAGGCTGGGTTTCCCATTGCGTCGGACGGCGACTTCGAAGCAGTGGAAGCTATCAGCCGGGAATATCCTTGGGCCCAGGTGGCTGCTCTCGCGCGCGCTTCGACCAAGGACGTGACCAGGGCGGCGGAAGCGCTGCGGCCAGCCAAACGGCCGCGCATCCACACCTTTATTGCGACCAGCGACATCCACCTGAAGTATAAATTAAAGAAAAGCCGGCAACAGGTTCTCGATGAAGCAGTTGCTGCTGTCAGGCTGGCCCGGAACTACACCGATGACGTGGAATTTTCAGCGGAAGACGCCACGCGTACCGATCCGGATTACCTGGAGGAAGTATGCAAAGCGGTGGTTGACGCCGGCGCGCGCACGGTAAATCTACCGGATACGGTTGGGTACTCGGTGCCGGATGAATACGCCGTTCTCATCCGCCGGATGGTGGATGCGTTGGGAGACTGCGCCATAGTCAGCGTCCATTGCCACGACGATCTGGGGCTCGCGGTCGCCAATTCACTGGCGGCGGTACGCGCAGGCGCGCGGCAGATTGAGTGCACCATCAATGGAATCGGGGAAAGGGCCGGGAATGCCGCTCTCGAAGAGGTCGTGATGGCTTTCAAAACACGCCCGGACCGCCTTCCCTTTCAAACCAAGATTTCCACCGAGCACCTTTACCCTGTGAGCCAGCTCCTCTCACAGACCATCACGTTCGGACCGCAACCGAACAAAGCGATCGTCGGTGAAAACGCCTTTGCGCACGAAGCGGGTATTCACCAGGACGGATATCTGAAAGAGCGCACCACGTACGAGATAATGGATCCAAAGTCGGTCGGCGTGCCCGATAGCAAGCTGGTGCTGGGCAAGCACAGCGGGCGCCATGCTCTGAAGCAGCGCTACGTGGATCTCGGCTTTGAGCTGACGAAAGAAGAGCTGGACGTGGTTTATGAGCAGTTCACCGCGCTGGCGGACCGCAAAAAAGGTCTCCGGAACGACGAACTTGTGGCGCTCCTGTCCAACCGGAAAGCGGTCCCGGTGGTGGTAAGCGAGTAGTCGCCCCTCCAAAGACATTACAGAATGAATCTAAACCTCCTGATCCTTGCCGGCGACGGCATCGGCACTGAAGTCACGCGTGAAGCCGTTAAGGTTTTGGAACGCGTTGCAAACAAATTCGGGCACAAGCTCGAATTGAATGAAGCCCTGCTGGGTGGAATCGCCATCCACAAGACGGGCGGTCCGCTACCCGGCGAAACCGTGGAAAAGGCGCTCGCGGCCGACGCCACGTTAATGGGCGCGGTGGGATTGCCCGAGTTCGACCAGGTTGCGCCGGAAAAGCGCCCGGAAAAGGGGCTGCTCGGATTGCGCAAGGCGCTGGGAGTTTACGCGAATCTCCGCCCGGTCCGCGCGTATCCGGCGCTGGTGGAATCGTCGCCCCTCAAGAACCATCTGGTGGAAGGGACGGACCTCATCATCGTCCGCGAACTGACCGGCGGTCTGTACTATGGGACGCCGCGCGGCATTTCCGGCGAAGGCGCGGAAGAGCGCGCCGTGAACACGATGACCTACACCAGGGCCGAGATCGAGCGGGTGGCGCGAGTCGCGTTTCATCTGGCCCGCCAGCGGCGGAAAAAGCTGACCAGCGTGGATAAATCCAACGTGCTGGAGAATTCGCAGTTCTGGCGGCGCGTCGTCGTGGAGGTTTCGAGCGAGTTTCCGGATGTCGAACTGGACCACATCCTGGTCGATAACTGCGCGATGCAGCTCGTACTCAACCCAAAGCGCTTCGACGTCGTACTGACGGAGAACCTATTCGGCGATATTTTGAGCGACGAGGGCGCGGTGCTCGCCGGCTCCATAGGAATGCTGCCGTCGGCGTCTCTTGGCGGCCGGAAGGCCTCCGGTGCGTGGACGGGTCTTTATGAGCCGGTGCACGGGTCGGCGCCGGACATTGCGGGTCAGAACAAGGCGAACCCGTTGGGAGCGATCGGGTCCGTGGCCGCACTATTGGAATACAGTTTTGGATTGACGGAGGAAGCCGCCGCGGTGGCCCGTTCCGTCGAAGCGGTGCTGGCGTCGGGCCAGGTGACCGCGGATTTGAGGCCGGCTGGGAGGCCCGCCACGACATCGGAAGTGGGCGACGCCGTCGCCGCCGGAATATAGGAGTTTCCATGAAGCCTCGCACAATTATCGAGAAGGTCTGGGATAGCCACGTGGTAGCGGAGAAGGCGGGCGCGCCTTCCCTGCTCTTCATCGATCTGCATCTCGTTCACGAAGTAACCTCGCCGCAGGCGTTCGACGGGCTGCGCCGCCGCGGACTCAAGGTGCGCAGGCCGGATTTGACGCAGGCCACGACAGACCACAGCACGCCGACGACGCCCCGCTCGCAGCCTATTTTCGATATCATCGCCGCCGCTCAGGTGGACCGTCTGGAGGCAAATTGCAAGGAATTCGGCATTCCTTGCTTCGGTTTCCATAGCGCGAAACAAGGAATCGTGCACGTGATCGGGCCGGAGCAGGGGCTGACACAACCGGGGATGACGGTGGTCTGCGGCGACAGCCACACGGCGACCCACGGCGCTTTCGGCGCGCTCGCCTTCGGCATCGGAACCAGCGAAGTAGAGCATGTGCTGGCTTCGCAGTGCCTGCTGCAAAGGAAGTCCCTCACTTTCCAGGTGAAGGTGGAAGGCAATCTGCGGAGCGGAGTCGGAGCAAAAGATATTGTTCTCGCCTTGATTGCCCGCATCGGCATCGGCGGCGGAACCGGGGCCGTTTTTGAATACTGCGGGCCGTCTATTCGCGCGCTTTCGATGGAAGAACGCATGACGATCTGCAATATGTCGATCGAAGGCGGCGCCCGGGCGGGCATGGTTGCCCCCGACGATACAACCTACCAATACATTCACGGGCGCCCGTTCGCTCCCAAGGGCAAAGCGTGGGACGAAGCGGTAGAGCGCTGGAAGCAGTTGCCAACCGACGACGGCGCTGTATTCGATAAATCAATCACGATCGACGCCGCTAATCTGGAGCCGATGATTACCTTCGGGACCAACCCGGGCATGGGAATTCCCATCACGGCGGCTGTGCCGGACCCCGCTGGCATTTCCGATCCGCTGGAGCGGGATTCGCTCGCCAAGGCGCTGCGGTACATGGACCTCGAGCCCGGCAAACCGCTGCTCGGACATCCGGTGAACGTGGTGTTTATCGGAAGCTGCACCAACTCGCGCATCAGCGATCTTCGCAACGCCGCGGCGATTTTCAAGGGCCGCAAGGTTCATCCCGGGGTTCGGGTGATGGTGGTGCCGGGCTCCCAGCAGGTAAAAGAGCAGGCGCAGGCCGAAGGCCTCGACCGGATTTTCCGCGAAGCCGGCGCCGACTGGCGCGAAGCGGGCTGCTCCATGTGCATCGCCATGAATGGCGACCAGCTCCAACCGGGCGAATACAGCGTCTCCACCAGCAACCGTAATTTCGAGGGACGGCAGGGAAAGGGCGGCCGCACATTCCTGGCGAGCCCCTTGACAGCGGCGGCGTCGGCAATCACCGGCGTAGTGACGGACGTAAGGAGGCTAAGCTAACGGCAATGGAAAAGTTCACCGCGTTTGAAGGCAGCTTTGTAGTTCTGCCGGTCGACAATATCGACACCGATCAGATTATCCCGGCCCGATTCCTGAAGACAATCTCCAAGGACGGGCTGGGCGACCAGTTGTTTTATGACTGGCGCTATGACGCGCAGGGAAACCCCAAGCCGGAGTTCATTTTGAACCAGGCCGCCGGAAAGCAGGCAAAAGTTCTGCTCGCAGGGGATAATTTCGGCTGCGGCAGTTCCCGCGAGCACGCCCCGTGGGCGCTTACCCAATACGGGTTTCGCGCCGTGATCAGCACGTCGTTCGCCGACATCTTCCGGCAGAATTCGCTGAAGAATTCCCTGCTCCCGATCGTGGTCCCGCGGGACGCGCACGCGTGGTTGTTTGCGCATCCGGACACCACGGTGAAAGTAGATCTGGCGGCGCGCACGCTGACTCTGGGCGACGGGCGCGGCATCGAATTTCCGGTGGACGAGTTTTCCCGCCACTGCCTGCTCGAAGGCGTGGACGAACTTGGCTATATTCTGCAGCAGGAACCCGCCATCGCGGCCTTCGAAGCGGCGAGGACCGGGTCCATTAACACTCTCGCGGTGGTATAGCCATGCGAACGGCGGCGGTGATAGCGCTTATCCTCTTCAGCGCGAATGCCGCGCCGGCGCAGTGGATCTGGGGCAAGGCGAGACCGGGACCGACAACGAAGGTCGCGGCGGTGGTGGAAGGGGTGATCCACACGATCTCGAAAAAGGAAATCGGGCTGGAGCGCGAGGGCGGAAACATCATGGTCCTGTCCCTGGAACGCAAGACCAGGTTTGAGCGCGACGGCAGGAAGTCGGATTGGAAAGCCTTCCAAAGCGGCGACGAAGTGGTCATTCAGACGGAAGAGGACTTCCCCGGCCATTTTGCCGCGCTCGCGGTAAAGTTGAAATCGAGCCCACCGCCGAAACAGCTTATTGAGCGTTGAACGTGTTGCAGGCGGAGATGTCGCCCGCCTTCATCCCGCGCTGGAACCAGGAGACCCGCTGCGCCGAAGAGCCGTGCGTGAAGCTCTCCGGGTTCACCCGACCGGTGGCGGCGCGCTGGAGGCGGTCGTCGCCCACGGCCGCGGCGGCCTGCAGACCCGACTCGACGTCGCTTTGATCGATAATTTTGCGCTGTTCGGTGGAGTTCGCCCATGCCCCGGCAAAGCAATCGGCTTGTAGCTCAAGCTTCACCGAAAGTGGATTCTGTTCCGAAGGGCTTCGCATCTGAAGCTGGCGCACCTTGGATTCGATGCCCAGAATCTTCTGCACATGGTGGCCGATCTCATGAGCAATGACGTACGCTTCCGCAAATTCGCCCGGAGCTCCAAAGCGATCCCTCAGCTCATCGAAAAATCCCAGATCGAGATAGACTTTTTCGTCACCCGGACAATAGAAAGGTCCAGTGGCGGTTTCGGCCTGCCCGCATGCGGAGGGGTAGGAATCCCGGAACAGGACGAGCTTGGCGTGGCGGTACTGGCCGAGCTTCTGCTCCCATACGCGCTGCACGTCGCCCAGCACAAAGCCGACGAACTGAACTTTGGGCTTTTCCTGTTCGTCCAATGCCGCATTGGGAAGGCTGTGCGCGGAAGGCTGCGAGATGGAGCCTCCAGGCGGCCCGGAAAGCAGCGCGAAGAAGTTCTGATGGAAGATCAGGCTCAGGGCGCCAACGATAAGAACGCCTCCGAGACCCAGATGAACGGGCCGTATCGGCCCGCCGCCTCCGCCGCCTCCACTCTCATCGCGGCGATCCTCAATGTCCGGATTGTCCTCGCCAGGAGTCCACTGCATATTTCAGGGTCAAGAATAGCATTCCGCAAGACGGTCTGGAAAGCCCAATACCAGGAGGATTATTCCCTGTGACAGATAGATTTCGGCGCAAGCTCTTCCGGGCTGGTAGATTAATGAATGCGTGCAAACTTACGATCTGATCGTCATCGGCTCGGGCCCGTCCGGGCAGCGGGCCGCAATTCAAGGATCCAAGGTCGGCAAACGCGTCGCGTTGATCGAGCAGCGCGAGATGATTGGCGGCGTTTGTATCAACACGGGAACAATTCCGAGCAAAACCTTTCGTGAAGCGGTCCTGCACCTCTCCGGCTATCAATATCAGAGCATCTACGGCATCAACTATCGCGTGAAAGACAAGATCACGATGGCTGATCTTGCCTTCCGCGTGCAGCACGTCATCAAAACCGAGATCGATGTAACGCAGGCGCAGCTTTCCCGGAACAACATCGAGCTCATGATGGGCACCGCGAGCTTCCTGGACAAGAATACGGTGCGCGTCACCAACTCGCGCGGCATACAGGATTACCAGGCGGCGACGATTGTAATCGCCACCGGCACCAAACCCGCCGCTTCGCCGAAGGTTCCGCTCAACAACAAGACCATCATTAACAGCGACCAGATTCTCCAGATGCCGGAACTGCCCAAGACGATGATCGTGGTGGGCGGCGGCGTCATCGGAGTCGAATATACCTGCATGTTCGCAACGCTGGGCCTGCGGATGATCCTGATCGAGCGGCGCCCGCGGCTGCTGGAGTTTGCCGACGCCGAAATGGTGGAAGCGCTCTCTTACCATCTGCGCGACAGCCGGGTCACGATGCGCCTGAATGAAGAAGTCCAGAGCGTGGAGGAGTTGCCGGACGGCACCGTGGTGGCGAACCTGGAGAGCAACAAGAAAATCTCGGGCAATGCCCTGCTCTATGCGGTGGGACGGCAGGGCAATGTGGATGAACTGAACCTCGCCGCCGCCGGGATCTGCGCCGATGCGCGCGGCCGCATTAAAGTAAATTCCGATTATCAGACCGAGCAGCCGCATATCTATGCTGTGGGGGACGTCATCGGATTTCCGAGTCTGGCGTCGGTGTCGATGGAACAGGGACGTCTCGCCGCCGCTCACGCCTTCGGGGCCGCGGTGCACTCGAACCCCGCGAACTATCCCTACGGCATTTACACGATCCCGGAGATATCCTTCGTGGGTAAGACCGAGGAACAATTGACCGACGAGGATGTGCCGTACGAAGTAGGCGTGTCTTATTACCGGGAAATCGCGCGCGGGCAAATCCGCGGCGATACCACGGGAAGGTTGAAGTTGATTTTCCACCGGGAGACCAAGGATATCCTCGGCGTGCACATCATAGGCGAGGGCGCCTCGGAGTTGCTTCACATCGGGCAGGCCGTGATGATTCTGGGCGGGAAGCTCGATTATTTCGTGAACACGGTTTTCAATTACCCCACGCTTGCGGAATGTTACAAAGCCGCGGCGTTCAACGGACTGAACAAGCTGACGAGGTCCTGATCTATGCGGCGCGCCGTAGGTGTTGCGATTTCCGAGCGGGTGACCGCCGGGCTGGTGGAAGACAATCAGGTGGTCGGAAATTTACGGGCTTTCCCCGAGGAGGGGTGCTCCGCCAGCGACCTGCTATCGATGCCGGCCGAGCAGATCGCGATATGCATCGCCCAGCAGGCCGCTGTCGCGGCGCGCGATGTCGATGTAACGGCGATCGGAGTGGGTTTTCCGGGCATCATCCGCAATGGGGTGCTCGAAGAAGCGCCCAATCTGCAGCAGGTGAAGGGAAGCAACATGCAGGCCCTCATCGGGGCAGAACTTCGCGCCCGCGGGATCCTCGCTCCCGTGCATCTTTTTAACGATGCCGATCTGATGGCGGCGGGTCTGGCCGCGGCGCGCGGGCATCTGGACCGGCTGGTGCGGGTGTGGACGCTCGGAAACGGGATCGGATACGGTCAGTATCCGTGGTCGGAGGGTGTGTGGGAAGGCGGTCACATGGTGGTTTCGCTTGACCCCAAGGAGCGATTTTGCGGCTGTGGCGGAATCGGGCATCTCGAAGGAATCATGGGCCATCGCGCCATGCGGCTGCGGTTCCTCGACCTGGAGCCGGAAGAGGTTTTTTCGCTCGCGCGTCAAGGCGATCTCCGATGCGCGGATTTCGTCGCGCGCTGGCATCGGGCGCTCGCCGCGGCGACCGCGTCGATGATTCATCTGGGCGGCCCGGGAAAGTTCTATGTCACCGGCCCGAATGCGCGGCACGTGGACCTGGCCGCGCTGAACCAGAATCTACATGACATGGTGAAGTTGAGCGCGTTACAGGGATACGTTTTCGAAGTAGTGCCCGGCGGGGATGATCTTGCCATCGTCGGCGCCGCTGTAAACGCGGCGCGCGCCGCGGAAGG
>DASZXS010000064.1:0-156549 GCA_035545735.1 Bryobacteraceae bacterium
GAATCACTCCGTGCAGCAGGACATAAAATGAGAGGCCGGGATTTCCCGGGACGCTCTCGTCGAGACGCGCATCGGGGAACGACTGGACGGCGGCTTCGAGACCGCGCTGGGCACGTTCCAGGTTCAGAAGCTCGTCTGCGAAAGAGCCGGCCTGGGGTGGCCAGTCCTTTTCGAGCGGCAGGGAATTGCCGCCCGAGTACGCGCGGCCCTCCAGCGTTTGCGCCGCAATGTCCTCCCAGGCGGCGATGTGCCGCACCAACTCCCGAACACTGTGCGCGCCGCCCACGTGCCGGGCAGCCGCTTCCTCGCCGATCCCTTCGAGAACTTCGCGTAGCGCGGGACCGTGCCAGGCAAGGCCGGCATAGGATTTTCGCAATTGGTCGTAAATCCGGTTCGCCTCATTCATGACGGTGAACTTTTATGGTTGCACGATTCGCCCGAGGGTTCCGTCATACTGGATAGTTGCCGATGTTCTCGCGCTGGTGCGTCCTTCTCTGTCTTATTCCGGCTAGCGCCATGGCTGGAGAATACGCCATTCTTTCCAGCGGTTTCCGCGTGCATGCCGACCGGCATGAGCAGGATGGCGACACGGTGACCCTGTACTCGGACGGCGGAAAAATGGAGCTGCCGGCATCCGAGATTCAAGGATTTGAGCAGGAAGACGTGGTTGCGGCCGCGGCCGCCAGTCCCGCGGCGCGGGCAACAACGGCATCCGCGAGCGCTCCGGTCTCCGCCGTAGATCCCAAAGCCCTGGTGTCGCAGGCGGCAAGATATGCGGGTATTCCCGAAGCGCTGGTCCATAGCGTGGCGCGCGCGGAATCCGGGTATAGCACGGGCGCGGTATCGAAAAAAGGGGCTCTCGGAGTGATGCAGCTCATGCCCGCGACCGCCGCGGGCTTAAACGCCGACCCGCGCGACGCGACGCAGAATATTTACGCCGGCGCTCTTTATCTGCGGGACTTGCTCATCAAATACAATGGGCAGGTTTCCAAGGCGCTGGCAGCGTACAACGCGGGCCCCGGAGCGGTGGAAAAATACCATGGCGTTCCCCCCTACGCGGAAACCCGGCGCTACGTGAATAAAGTGATTTCCGACTACGTCCGGCTTTCGCAGTCAGGCGCGCCGGCGGAGTAGCGCTTCCACCGCATCCTGGCAGAGAACTCCGGCGTGCTTCGATTCGGGGCGCAACTCGCCGATTTCCGCTTCCACATCGCCGGCCTGGAATCCCTGGATTTCCGCTTTCGTGCGCCCGATCAGCCAAACGGTAAATGCCGACCCCGCGGCGATGGACGCGGTACAGCCGCGCACGCGATAATTCGCGGCGATAATTTTGTCATTCTCCCACCGTACGGAAAGCCTTAGAATGTCTCCGCAGGCGGGATTGGAGATTTCCACCGTCTCGGCGGGAGGCTCCAGTTCCCCCACGTTGCGCGGATTCCGGAAATGATCGAGAAAGCGTTCGCTGTACAATTTAAGCTTCCGTTTCCATTATGCGGCGCACAGGTAGATTGTGAAACCGAGACTCGCGGTTGTGGCCGCGGTAATCCGCCGCAACGGACTCATCCTGATCGGGCAGCGGCCCAAGGAAAGCCGTCATGCGCTCAAATGGGAGTTTCCGGGCGGAAAGGTGGAGCGGGGCGAGCATCCGCGGAAAGCGCTGGAGCGCGAACTCCGGGAAGAACTCGCGATTCATGCGAAAATCAGCGACGAGATCACCCGCTACGAATACCGCTATCCACAGCGCTCGCCCATCCAGTTGATCTTTTACTTTGTCGATGAATTCGAAGGCGAACCGACGAACCTGGCCTTTGAACAAATGATCTGGGAGCCCTTGGAACGCCTGTCCGAATACGATTTTCTTGAAGCGGACGTGGAGTTTATCCGCATGCTCCTCAAACGCCCTGGTTCCGGGTAGGAGCCGGCTGCTTCCCGGTAACGAACCCAAGGTGTGGTTCGCGCCGGCGGAAAGCTTCGCTCGGGTTCTATCGGATCACAACCGGGCGCTTCTTCAGACAATCGCCGACCGCGAACCCGATTCGCTGGCGCAATTGGCCGAACTGACCGGCAGGCGGAAATCGAACCTCTCTCGCACGCTGAAAACCATGGAGCGGTACGGATTCGTAAAGCTTGAGCGGGGACAGCTCCGGGACTTCAGTCTAGCTTCTTCTCTGAAAGGAACTTCGAAACCAGATCCGCAATTTGCAGGTTGTTCCTATCGGACATCAAGAAGTGCGTGTTACCGCGAATTCCAATTTCCGGCAAATGCACGAGAGTGACATCGCCGCCACGCCGGTTCACGGTATCGCGCCACCTCCTGGCCATTTCGAGGAAAATACGCCATTGCTCCCGACCCGGATTCACGCTCGGCTTGTCGGGGATGTTGTCGCCGTAATAGATGACGATGGGTATTTTCGTGAGCAGCATGAACTCCGATTCAGGCACGGTGATGGCGCTGAGCGCTCTGCCGCCGAGATTCATAGGCGGCGGCACACTTCCTTCGGGGAAAGGAAAGTCGAAGCCCGGTTCAAAGGAGACGATAGCGCGGACATTGTTGTTCTTGATGGCCGTACGCCAGCCCAGCCCTCCGCTCTGTGAGTGAGTGAAGAGAATGCCGGGCCCGATCTTGTCGAATAGCGCCGAAACAGCCTCTGTGTTCACCTGCGCGTCGTACGGGCCGGTGTTGGGGACCATCTGCCGGAAGAACTGGTTGAGTGCCTCCGGATCGCGGGAGAACTGCACGCCCGGATAGAAGTTGGGCCACGAGCCCAGCCGAAAGATGCCGAACCAGAGCTGCTCGTCGGGTGTGGCCGTTATCGTGACCGGCTGTGTGCTGCGCGCCGCGCGGCCACGGCGCGGTTGATCGATCAGGTAAACCGGAAAGCGGCGGCGCAAGAAAATGTTCTGGAATCCTTCCCGCCCGTCCGGCGTGGTTTCCCAGGTCTTCGCGGACTGGCCGTGTCCGTGCCACAAGACGAGTGGAAGTTTTCTGGCGTTGACGGGGACCTGATAGAAGACGTAAGCATGGTCGCCGTGCAGCGTCTGCCCCGCGGGATCGGTACCGGCGGGATTGTAGGCACCCTGCTTAATGGGGTCGAAAGTACCGGGTGCGGCGATCACCGAGCCGCCGACCGCAAAGCTCCCTTGCTCCTGGATCGTCAGCGGCTCCGGCTCGCTCCTTTTGGATTCTTGCGCCTTTGCCGGGAAAAAAACGATGGCTGCTATCAACGACAGTGTAAAGAGAGATTTCCGATGGTTGCTTCTCACAGCTTTTTTGCTCCGGTGGTTACTGAAGCGGACGCGTCAGCCCCTGCGCTTCGAGCCAGAAGTAGAACTCGTCGATCCAGTGATCGCTCGTTGTACCTTGTTTACGCATCCCCCAGCCATGACCGCCGGCGTTATAGATATGAAACTCCGGCTTATATCCAGCCGCCTTGAGTGCATCGTAGAAATGGACGACGTAGGGACCGGCGAGATTGTCGTCCTGGGCCATGGCCATGAAGAAGGGCGGCAGTCCTTGTGGAATCGGCGGCACGTCCGGGAAAGTAGCGCCGTAAATTGGAGCTGCGTAGTTCGGGCGCGCGTCGGGCCGTATCGCCGCTAGTTCCGTGATCATTCCGCCGGCCGAAAATCCCATGAAGACGATGCGATTTGGAGACACAGCCCATTGCCCGGCATGCGCTCGCACCATTTTCACCGCCTGGATGCCGTCGGCAATCGCGTACTTACCGTCCGCGGCGATCAAAGCGTGATCGCGAAGCTGTGCGGCGAAGCGCGCGGCGCCGGCCTGGTTCAGCTCCGCTTCGTTGTGGCCTTCGAGCTGAACCGTTCGGTACTTCAGGACGAATGCCGTGATGCCCCGGGCCACAAGCCATTTCGCGACATCGTAACCTTCCGAGTTCATGCCCAGGAAAATGAAACCGCCGCCTGGCGCGATAATGACGGCGGTACCGGTTGCGGCGGATCGGTCCGGCAGGAAAGCTGTCAGCGCAGGCGTAGTCACGTTGACAAGGCGCTCCAAAGCGCCTGAACCGAGCGCAGTCTCCGGCTGGCGCCAGTTTTCAGAACCGGGAGCGACACCGGGCCAAAGTTTAATGACCGTTTGCGGCGTATTGGATGTGCGCGACTGCTGTAGCTTTTTGACTTCTTGCGCGGTCGCCGCGCCAGCCCAGATAGCCGCCAGCAGCCCGAGCACAGTGAACGGCTTGCGATGGTTCCTCTGCATAGTTTCTCCCGCGATGAACGCTTAGTCCGTTGAATCTATTTCTTTTCGAAAACTTCTTTGGCCACGGCAATCGCGTTTACCGCGTTAGGCCAGCCGGCATAGAACGCCAGATGAGTAATGGTCTCGACTACCTCTTGCTGCGTCACGCCGTTTTCGCGCGCCCGAAGGAAGTGAGACCGGAGCTGCTCCGGACGGTTCAACGCGATCAGGGCGGCCACAGTCACCAGGCTTCGATCACGCTTCGATAGCTGCGGACGCTCCCAGATATCGCCGTACAGCACGTTATCGGTAATCTCCGCCAGCTTCGGATCGAAGTCGCCAATTGCCTTTTGGGACGGGCGTGGCCGTTCGGCGGCAGCGGTACTCGTCTCCCGAGGGCGCAGCGGCCCACTATACTGCGCATTGCCGACCTTCTCCATCCAGTCAACGGACTTACCGCCGGCCTGTTCCACAATGGCGATATGAGCCATGGAACTGGCCGGCGCCGCGCCATGCCAATGTTTCTGACCGGGCGGAATCCAGACCACGTCCCCTTGCCGAATTTCGTCGATGGGATCGCCCCAGCGCTGCACCAAGCCTGCGCCGGCTGTCACGATCAGGACTTGGCCGAGCGGGTGCGTGTGCCACGCTGTTCTGGCGCCGGGCTCAAACGTAACCAGCGCCCCCAATGCGCGCCCCGGAGCGTGCGCCTGGAAGAGAGGCTCGACGCGGACGACCCCCGTGAAGTTCTCGCCCGGCCCCTGCCGGGAGGGCTGTGAGCCACTCCGAATGATTTTGATCGCCTGTGAATCGGTCCCATTTGTCTGAGCGAACGCGGAGGCGAGGAAAGAAACCGATAAGGCGGTTGCGGCGAGCATCTTCATACGTGTTTGCAGTGCTCCTCAGCGGTCGATCAATCGCTGCAGTTGTTCGGGATACCGGGCTCCTTGCACCGTGATCTTCGAGGCGGCGCTCTCAAGCTCGCGGAGGTCGAGGGGCGTCAGCTCGATTCGAGCCGCCCCGATGTTCTCCTCGAGCCGATGCACCTTCGTCGTGCCCGGGATCGGCGCGATCCACGGCTTGCGCGCGAGGAGCCACGCGAGAGCGATCTGAGCGGGCGTCGCCTTTTTTTCTTCTGCTACGACACGGAGCAGTTCGACGAGTTCCTGATTCGCCTTCCGGGCCTCCGGCGTGAAGCGGGGGACGATGTTACGGAAGTCGCTGCTGTCAAACGTCGTGCTCTCGTCGATCTTCCCCGTAAGAAAGCCCTTGCCCAGCGGGCTGAAAGGAACGAAGCCGATTCCAAGTTCTTCCAGCGCCGGCAGCACCTCCTGTTCGGGCTCTCTCCACCACAGCGAATATTCACTTTGGAGCGCTGCCACGGGCTGGACAGCGTGCGCGCGACGAATCGCTCGCACACCTGCTTCGGAGAGTCCGAAGTACTTGACCTTGCCTTGCCGGATCAGTTCCTTCACCGTGCCGGCAACCTCTTCGATCGGCACGTTGGGATCGACGCGATGCTGATAAAACAGATCGATTACGCCGCTTCGCAAACGCTTCAACGACTCGTCGGCGACTTGCCTGATGCGCTCCGGGCGGCTATTTACCCCCTTCCTCGGATCCCCCTCCTCGAAGCCGAACTTGGTCGCGATAATGACCTCTTTGCGGAAGGGCCCGACGGCTTCACCAACAAGTTCCTCGTTGGCAAACGGGCCGTATGCCTCCGCGGTATCGAAGAACGTGACTCCGCGGTCGAACGCCGACCGGATCAATGCAATCGCCGTCTGGCGATCCGTCGCAGGCCCGTACCCGAAACTGAGTCCCATGCAGCCGAGGCCGATCTCAGAAACTTCCAAACCACTGTTTCCTAATGTGCGTTTTTTCATCTGTCTTTCCTCAATCAACGATTCCGGCCGCGGATCGTTTATCGCTCCGACATTTTCAGGACTGCTTCCGGAAGCCGGGCGCCCTGGATCGTGATCTTCGAGGCGGCATCTTCGATTTCTTTCAGGTCGTCCGGCGTCAGGCCAACTTCGGTGGCGCCGAGGTTCTCCTCAAGCCGGTGCAGCTTGGTTGTGCCCGGAATGGCGACAATCCAGGGCTTTTGTGCCAGGAGCCACGCGAGCGCAACCTGCGCCGGTGTCGCACGCTTCCTTTCGGCGACGTTCTTCAGGAGATCGACAAGAGCCAGATTGGCTACCCGGGCATCAGGCGCAAAGCGCGGAGATCGATTCCGGAAATCGGCGCCGTCAAATTCCGTGGTCTGCCCAATCTTCCCAGTCAGGAATCCGGCGCCAAGAGGACTGAATGGCACGAAACCAATTCCTAATTCCTCGCACACTGCAAGCACGCCATTCTGTTCGGGATCCCGGGTCCACAGCGAATACTCGCTCTGCACGGCGGTGACCGGATGAACCGAGTGCGCACGCCGGATCGTTCGGGCGGCCGCCTCTGACAAGCCGAAGTGCTTCACTTTGCCTTGCCGGACGAGTTCCTTCACCGTCCCGGCAACATCTTCAATCGGCACGTTGGGATCGACACGGTGCTGATACAGAAGATCGATTGTTTCCACCTTCAGCCGGCTTAAAGCGGCGTCCGTGACCTGCCGGATGTGGCCGGGTTGGCTGTCGAGACCGTAGCGAGTGCCGTCGGGGTTGATTCCGAATCCAAATTTGGTGGCAATCACTACGCGATCGCGGAAAGGCGCCAGCGCTTCTCCCACCAGTTCTTCGTTCGTGAAAGGACCATAAGCTTCGGCGGTGTCAAAGAGCGTAACGCCGCGCTCCACTGCCGCGCGAATGATCCTGATGCCCTCCTGTCGCTCTATTGGCGGGCCGTAGTTGGCGCTGAGCCCCATGCAGCCGAAACCCAAGGCCGATACTTCCAAGCGATTCCCGAGTGTGCGTTGTTGCAAGACTTCCCGCGTATCCTCTGTCTTCAGCGTAAGGAGAAAGCGTCGCGACTGGTATCCCGATCCTGCCGAATCGTTGCCCGATCCTGCCGGATCGTGTGTCCGCCGTTGCCCGCGCACCGCAATTCGCAGTTATCCTGGGTCGAGACCTGAATTATGAGGAACATCAATGATCGGGCCGCCGCGACGCCGGACGGGACGAAACAACTGCAGGCTGAACTGGCCTCGAAGGTTGCCCGGCACATCGGCTCGTCAGAGAAACTGGCAACCGCCATTCCCCGGTTAACCTTGCATCGCAGAACGGCTCCTACCGCTCGGTGCCCAGTCACCTACGAGCCGAGCGTAATTTTGATCCCGCAAGGCCGAAAGCAGGTGCAGATTGGCGGCGAGACACTCACGTACGATTCGTCCCGCTATCTGCTCACCTCGGTCGATTTGCCCGCGGTCGCCAGCGTGGTCGAAGCAAGCGAGCAAGAACCTTGCCTTGCGGTCAACCTGAAGCTTGACGTCTCGATCGTTCGCGAGTTCCTCAGTCAGGAGGAGTTCCAAATACTCGATGCGCCGCCTAACCGTCCCGCAATGTCCACCGGTTCTGTAACAGCGGAGTTCCTCAGCGCGTGGATCCGTCTGCTCGACCTGCTCTCGAATCCCGGGGACATTCCGTTCCTGAGCGGATTGATCGAACGCGAGATCATGTATCGAATCCTGCGCGGACCGGAAGGCGCACGATTACGGGCGATCGCGACGTTAGGAGATCAGAGTCACCGCACGGCGAAGGCAATCGCCTGGATCAAGGCAAACTATGCGAGACCGCTTCGCGTTGAAGAACTGGCACAAGTCGCCGGGATGGCGGTCTCCACTCTTCACCACCACTTCCGGGCGCTCTCGGGAATGAGTCCGCTTCAGTACCAAAAGCAGATTCGATTACAGGCCGCCAGAGCGCGGATGATCGCCGACGACGTGGACGCAGCGACCGCCGCCTTTGAAGTTGGATACGAAAGCGCCAGTCAATTTAATCGGGAATACAGCCGTTTGTTTGGCCGACCGCCCCTTCGCGACGTCCGGACGCTGCGTTCGCCAGGCGCTTCGAGACTCGAATTGGCGAGGCCAGCCTAACCGCCCGCGAACAAGCGGGTGTTTTTGAATGGGGAACGGCGGATCGGATTTGATAACGTCCGCTCGATTCAGAGGCCGCGGATCACGCGTCCTGAAGAAACACCCGGAAAAAGGCGGTGGTACGTTTGAGGTATGGCGAAGAAGACTCCCAAGCACTCGAAACGCTCCGCCGCAAATGGCGGTGAGACGCATCAACAGCCAACCGGGAATGGGACTACGCTAACCACCAATCAAGGCGTACCGATTTCCGACAACCAAAATTCACTCAAGTGCGGCGGGCGAGGCCCCACGCTGCTCGAGGATTTCGTTCTCCGGGAGAAAATCACGCATTTCGATCACGAGCGCATTCCCGAGCGCATCGTGCACGCCCGCGGCTCCGCGGCCCACGGCTACTTCCAACCCTACAAGTCCATGGCGCATGTGACCAAGGCGGCTTTTCTGGCCAACCCCAAAGTCAAGACGCCGGTATTTGCCCGCTTCTCCACGGTCGCGGGAGGCGCCGGTTCCGTGGATCTGCCCCGCGACATCCGCGGTTTTGCGGTGAAATTCTACACGCAGGAAGGGAATTTCGACATCGTAGGGAACAACGCGCCGGTGTTCTTCATTCAGGACGCGATGAAGTTTCCCGACCTGGTCCATTCCGTGAAGATGGAGGCCGACCGCGGGTATCCTCAAGCGGGCAGCGCTCACGACACGTTCTGGGATTTCGTCTCGTTGATGCCGGAGGCGCTGCACGCCGTCACGTGGGCCATGTCGGACCGCGGCCTTCCCCGTTCCTTGCGGATGATGGAGGGTTTTGGCGTAAACACCTTCCGCCTGGTGAATGCGGCCGGGGAAGCGACGTTTGTGAAATTTCACTGGCGGCCGGTAATTGGAACGGCGTCCGTGTTGTGGGATGAGGCGATGAAGATCAGCGGAGCCGACCCGGATTATCACCGCCGCGACCTTTATGAGGCGATCGAAGCCCGCGAGTTTCCGGAGTTTGAGCTCGGGTTTCAGATCGTCGACCAGAAAACGGCGGACAACTACGAGTTCGACATTCTGGACGCCACCAAGATTATTCCGGAAGAGA
Organism: Bryobacteraceae bacterium; assembly: GCA_035545735.1. Taxonomy (GTDB): domain Bacteria; phylum Acidobacteriota; class Terriglobia; order Bryobacterales; family Bryobacteraceae; genus JAJYKC01. The sequence continues at coordinate 9,301 of DASZXS010000064.1, forward strand.
TCGTGCCGCTGGAAATGGTGGGAAAAATGGTTCTGAACCGGAACCCGGATAACTTCTTCGCGGAAACCGAGCAGGTGGCTTTCTGTCCGGCCAACATTGTGCCGGGGATCGATTTCAGCGAGGATCCGCTGCTGCAGGGGCGGTTATTCTCCTATCTCGACACGCAACTGAAGAGGCTGGGTGGTCCGAACTTCCACCAGATCCCCATTAACAGCCCGAAATGCCCCTTCGCCAATCTGCAGCGCGACGCGCACATGCAGACGATGGTGCCCAAGGGCCGCGCCAACTACGAGCCGAACTCGATCGATCCACAAGGCCCGCGTGAGAACGCGCAGCGCGGTTTCACCACCACGCCGGTGGCGGTGGAAGGAACCAAGGTGCGGCTTCGCGCCGAGACCTTTGCCGATCACTATTCGCAGCCGCGCCTCTTTTATCGCTCTGTCACGCCGCAGGAACAGAAGCACATCGCCAAAGCGTTCACGTTCGAGCTGGGGAAGGTCAGCCTTCTGCCGGTCCGCCGCAAAATGCTGGGGCATCTCAACCTGATCGATCCGGCGCTCGGGGCCGAAGTCGCCGACGCGCTCGGGATGAAGGGCGAGGCGGAGAAGATAACGCCCGCGATAGCGCCGATAGACCTGGAGGCCAGTCCGGCTTTGCGGCTTTACGGGAAATACTCGCCCACGCTGCGGGGCAGAAAAGTGGGAATTCTATTGGGCGCGGGTTTCGATGCCGGATTGAAGGACGCCCTGGTCGCTGCCGTCAAAAAAGAAAAGGCCGCCGCAGCGATCATCGCGCTCAAAGTGGGCGGCGTGAACGATGCATCCGGTAAACAGCATGCCGCTGATGCGGCGCTGAATACGTCGCCGTCTATTTTCTTCGACGCGGTGGCGGTGCTGGCCGGACCGGACGGGGATGCGGCTCTCGCGAACGATCCGGATGCGGCCGGCTTTCTGACGGATGCATGCCGGCACTTGAAAGCGATTGGCCTCGCCGGCGCGTCCGGCCTGGCGGAGCGGACCCATGTCACCGGAGTCACCGGCGTTTTGGATCTCAACGGACCCAAGGCGATCGCCGCTTTCATCAAGCTTGCGCGCAACGGCAAGCAATGGGAGCGGGAAGGCTCCTGAGGAAGCCCGGAGAAACGGCGTGCGGTGGGACGCCTCGCTGGAAGCCTTGAGGCGCCGCCGCACACCGTCCGGGTCAGGAGATCACGCCTTTGCGCACAGCGTAGAGGATCAGCTCGGCAAGACTGTGCAGGTTGAGCTTCTCCTGAAGATTCCGCCGGTGCGTTTCCACTGTGTAGAGGCTCAGCCCGAGAAGATTCGCAATGTCCTTGTTGGCGTTTCCCTCGGCGAGCAGATGGAGAATCTCACGCTCGCGGACCGTCAGTAAATCGTAGCTATCCTCCGAGCCGCGATTGCGGATCTCGCGCACATAGTCCTCCACCAGCATTTTGCTGATTTCCGGGCTGAAGAAGGCTTTGCCATCGCTGACTGCCTTTACGGCTTCGATGAGATCGCCCTCGGCGGAGTCTTTGATGAGGTAACCCTTGGCCCCGGCCTTGAGAGCGCGCAAGACGTAGCCCTCGTCGGAGTGCATGCTCAGAATTACGATCGCGGTGTCAGGCAGAATTTCATTGATCCGGCGCGCGGCCTCGACGCCACTCAGTTGAGGCATCGCAATGTCCAAAATGGCGACATCGGGGCGGCTCGCTACCGCCTGCGCTACCGCCTGCCGCCCGTCGGCGGCTTCGGCGACCACGTGGAAGCCGGGTTGTTTTTCGAGCAGCAGGCGCAACCCGCCGCGGATCACGTTGTGATCGTCCGCCAGCAGAATTCGAATTGGAGTCATCGAGACAGGCCCTCCCGCCCGGACTGCCTCGGGAGGCGCTGATTCCAGGCTAACCCGAACATCGAAAAGCACAAGCAATAAATCCGCTTCTACCAAAAGAATGGCTGGAAAATACCAGCGGGTTGGTATGTGGATTGAGGCCCCATTCCTATAAGTTCGTAAGCAGTGGACTGCTCCTTGTCAGGTTTAGACCCAGCCGCAGGATTGAAAATGAGCGTGTTCGATGATTAACTCCGGGCCGGTCCTTTCGGCCGAGCAGTTTCAGCAGCTTCAGATTCTGGACACTTGTACGGTTTCGAACGCGATTGAGACGTTTGGCGTAAGACTTCGGAACGAGGGGTTCGCCCATGGCTCCATCCGCTGCCAGTTTCCGCGGCTTTCGCCCATGCTTGGCTACGCGGTGACGGGTACGATACGCGCCTCCTCCGCTCCGATGAGCGGACGGTGTTACTACGACCGCATCGATTTCTGGCGCCACGTGCTCTCGGTACCGCCGCCACGCGTCATCGTGCTGCAGGATACGGACCCGATGCCCGGTTTCGGCGCGATTTTCGGCGAGATTCATACCAGAATCTGCATGGCGCTAAACGGAGTGGGGTACGTGACGAACGGCTCGGTGCGAGACTTGGGCGCTGTCGAGAAGACCGGATTCCATCTCTTTTCCGCGAGCGTGGCTGTCTCTCACGCCTATGCCCATATCGTCGAATTCGGCGAACCGGTGGAATTGGGCGGACTCAAAGTGCGTCCCGGAGATCTGGTGCACGGAGATCGTCATGGAATTCATATCATTCCCCCGTCGATCGCGGGAGAAGTGCCGCGCGCCGCGGCCGAACTGGTTCGGAGGGAAAAGGAATTGATCGAACTCTGCGCGTCTCCCGATTTCACGCTGGATGCGCTGGAGAAAAGCTTTGACGCGATGAAGCAGGAGCGGCTGTGCGACTAAGGCTGGATCCTCGTTGTCTGGTAGCGGCCGTGCCGCTCTGCCTTGCGCTGGGTTTGGGCGCGTGCGCGAAGGCTCCGTCCCGGGCGGCCGCGTCGACCACGAACATCGTCACCGTTGGCGTCTCCCCGGTGGCCAGGAAGTCTCTGGACCGGGAGCTCACCATGTCTTCCGAGCTCGTCCCGTTTCAGGAGATTGACGTCTACGCCAAGGAAGCGGGCTATGTCCGCAGCCTGATGGTCGATTACGGCTCCCGCGTGCGCGCGGGCCAGGTGCTGGCGGTTTTGGAAATTCCGGAACTGGAGGTTCAGCTTCGTCAGGACGACGTAGCCATACAGAACGCTACCGAACAAGGCACCCGCGCCCGGCACGAGTTGGGGCGAGTGGAGGCGCAGCATCAAGTTTCGCATTTGCAATTCAAGCGCCTGAGCAGCGTCGCTTCGGCGAAGCCGGGATTAGTGGCGCAGCAGGAGGTGGACGATGCGCAGGGCCGCGACCTGGCGGCGGAGGCGCAAGTGGAAGCGGCCAAATCCACGCTCGAAAGCGCGGAAAGTCAGATTGCCGCGGCGAAGGCAAGGAAGGAGCACGACCAGGTTTTGTTCGATTATTCAAAAATCACCGCGCCTTTCGCCGGAGTAATTACCCAACGCTACGCCAACCTGGGCACTTTGATGCAGGCCGGCACAACCTCCAGCACGCAGGCCATGCCGCTCGCGAGGCTGTCTCAGGACGACCTGTTCCGGCTGGTAATTCCTGTTCCCGAGTCTTACGTCCGTTACATCCGCGTCGGTAGCCCGGTCCGCGTGAACGTCCCTTCGCTCAACCGGGATTTTCCCGGGAAGGTGGCTCGCTTCTCCGTGGACGTGAAAGAAGACACCCGGACGATGCATACGGAGGTGGACGTGCCGAATCCCGGACGCGCATTGATTCCGGGATTGTACGCCGAAGCGACTCTGACGCTCGAACATCGCGATAACGCCGTTTCCATTCCGCTCCAATCGGTGGACCGGAGCGGGAGCGGGGAATCGGTTTATATCGTAAATCCTTCGCATCAGGTGGAAGAGAGGCCGGTAACGCTCGGTCTCCAAACCGCCAGCGACGCCGAGGTTCTTTCGGGGTTGAGCGAGGGAGACATGGTGATTGTGAGCGACCGGAGCGGCTTAAAGCCCGGGGAACGAGTGAATGCCCGAACCGTAGATCCGGTGCGCTTCCAAACCGGCAAGGGCGAGGAATAAGCCCGGCCCGATGTCACGCTTTTCGATTCGCAATCCTTACTTCATCGTGGTGATCTGTCTGACTCTGACAATCATCGGAATCAGCAGCCTGGTCCGGATGCCGGTGGATCTGTTTCCTCCCATCAACCTGCCGCAGGTGGTGGTGGCGACCTTTTACTCCGGCATGCCGCCCGGCGATATCGAGACAGACATCACCGATCCGCTGGAACGCTTCTTCACTCTGGCGAGCGGCATCGACCACATGGAATCGCGGTCGCTGCAGGGCGTCAGCATTATCAAGGTATTTTTCCAGCCCGGCACAAATTCCGACGCCGACGTTACCGAGCTATCCAACCTTGCTCTTGCCGACCTGAAACGCCTTCCGCCGGGCACTCTGCCTCCGGTGGTTTTGAAGTTCGATTCGTCCAGCCTCCCGGTTTGTCTGGTGACGCTGAAGGGCAAGGGCTTGAATCAGACCCAGCTTCAGGACATCGGCCGCTTCGCCATACGCAATCAGATTGCCGTGGTGAAGGGCGCGCAGATTCCGCCTCCGTTCGGCGGCAAATACCGCCAGATCATGGTTTACGTCGACCCGTACAAGCTCCAGTCGCGGCAATTGAGCCCGATGGATGTGGTGAGCGCGGTGAATTCGAATAACCTGATCCTGCCGGCGGGCGACGTGAAACTGGGCGATTTCGACTACTACGTGTACTCGAACAGCCTGGTGGACCACGTGAAGGACCTGAACAGCATCCCGATTAAGACCGTGGGACAGAGTTGGGTTTCGGTAAGCGATGTCGGCGAGGCCAAGGACGCGAGCCAGATTCAATACAACCTGGTCCGCGTGGATGGCCAGCGTTCGGTGTATCTGCCCATCATGAAGCAGGGCGGCGACACCAACACCATTGCGGTGGTGGACGGGATCCGCGAGATGATCCCGCGTCTGTTCGATATTCCAAAGCAATTGAAGGCCGCCGTGGTGTTCGACCAGTCGGCGTTTGTGAAGCAGGCCATCCACACGCTGCTGGATGAAGGCATGATCGGGCTGATTCTCACCAGCCTCATGATTCTGATTTTTCTCGGCAGCCTGCGCGCCACGGTGGCCGTCTTTCTTTCCATCCCGCTCTCGGCGCTGACCACCTTCGTGATCCTCTACGCGATGGGGAGCACGGTGAACACCATGATCCTCGGCGGGCTGGCGCTGGCCTTTTCCCGCATTATCGACAACTCCGTGATCTCGCTCGAAAATATTTACCGGCATCTGGAAATGGGAGCGTCACCGGAAGCGGCGGCCGAGCGCGGCGGCGCGGAGGTGAGTCTTGCGGTGCTGGCGGCGACCCTCACCACCGTCGTGGTGTTTTTCCCGGTCACCTTCCTCTACGGTGTGAGCAAATTCCTTTTCTCGGCGCTCGCACTCGCGGTCGTCATCTCGCTATTTGCCTCATATTTTGTGGCGATGACCGTAATTCCGCTTTTCTGCGCCCGCTTTCTGCACGGCATTCATCAAGCGGCCCATCCAGGGGGCGAAATTCCGGAAGCGCCGGCGCGCCGGTCGCTCGGCGCGCGTTTTAATGCCTGGTTCAATCGCGGTTTCGAGCGTCTATTGAAGGGCTACGAGCGTACGGTTCGTCTGGCGTTGCGCCGGCCCGGCCTAACCGTGGCGCTGCTCGCGCTCTTCTTCGTCGTGAGCCTGGGCATCTACCCGTTTGTGGGAGTGGCGTTCTTTCCGCGGACGGACGCCGGGCAATTCACGATCAACCTGAAAGTGCCAACCGGGACGCGGCTGGAAGTCACCGAGCAATATGTGGCCAGGGTGGAGAATCTGATCCGGCGCACGGTGGACCCCGCGGATTTCGACATGGTTGTCTCGAACATTGGAATCGTGCCCGACTTTTCGGCGCTTTATACCTCCAACGCCGGTCCTTATACGGCGACCGTTCAGGTATCGCTCAAGGAGGGCCACAAGGCCAGCAGCTTCGATTACATCGAGCGCGTGCGAAACGAAATCAACAGCCGGTATCCGAATATCCGCACGTTCTTCAGCAGCGGGTCGATGGTGGATGCGATTCTCAACAGCGGCATGCCCGCGCCGATCGACGTACAGGTCTCCAGCCGCGAGTTACGGCGAACTTACAATGCGGCGCAAGACCTCGCCGCTCGCATTCGCAAACTGCCCGACATCGGTGAAGTCTACATTCCGCAGGACATGAACTATCCGGCGGTGCGAATGGACGTGGACCGCGTGCATGCCGCCGAATTAGGCTTGAACCCGAAGCAGGTGGTCGATAACGTGATCACTTCGCTGAATTCGAACACCATGATCGCCCCCAATTACTGGGTGGATCACCAGACGGGCAACGACTACTTTCTCAGTGTTCAGTATTACGAAAACGGAAAGTCGTCGATTCGGAATTTCGTCGATCTGAAGAACATTCCGCTGCGCGCTCCCAATCTAAAGGAGTCCACCACGCTCAATTCCGTAGTGAAGCTGGAGCAGGTGGAAACTCCGACGGAGATCGATCATTACCAGATCCAACGGGTGGCCGACGTTTACGTGACTCCGCACGGCGAGGATCTGGGGAAGACCGCGGCCCGGATCGACCGGGTGATTGCCGAAGCCGGGTTCCCGGCGAACATTCGCGTGAATCTACGCGGCATGGTGCAGGGGATGCGCACTTCTTTCCGGAGTTTCGCGATCGGGCTAACGCTTTCCGCCGTGCTGCTGTACCTGATACTTGTGGCGCAGTTCCGTTCGTTCAAGGATCCGCTCCTGATCATGCTGGCGGTCCCGATGGGACTGTCGGGCGTGCTGATCATTCTTCCGCTTACGAGCACGACCTTGAACGTCATGTCTCTGATGGGCGTGCTGATGCTGGTGGGGATTGCCGCATCGAACAGTATTCTCATCGTGGAGTTCGCACATCGATTGGAGGAGCAGCAGCTTTCTGTGGAGGATGCCGTGATCACGTCCTGCCGGGTTCGCCTGCGTCCCATTCTGATGACCTCGCTTGCAACCATCATCGGCATGCTGCCGATGGCGCTCAAGCTGGGCGCCGGCAGTGAGCAATACGCTCCGCTGGCGCGCGCGATTATCGGGGGCCTCACCGCATCGGTGGTCCTGACTGTGTATATTGTTCCCGCCGCTTACCTGATGGCCTATCGCAACCGAAAACGAAGCGTGGAGGCCGCGTGAAGGGGGGGAAGCCGGCATGAGGTACAGAATCGCGTTATCCCTGGCGCTTGCGGGTTGTGCGATGGCGGGCCAACTGCCGGCGCAGGAGCCGCCTCTGTCGCTCGCGGACGCCGAGAAAATCGCGATCCAGAATCACCCGCGCGTTCTGGCCGCCGAAAATGAAGCGGGCGCGGCGGGCAAGCTTGTCATCGAAGCCAAATCGGCGTATCTGCCGCAGCTCAGTGCGGATATCACCGGCTCGCAGGCGAGCCAAGAGGCACGCATCGGGGCCGGCACGCTGCCCGCTTCCAGCCTTTGGACGCGTTTTGGCCAGGGAGTGGTGTTTTCGCAACTGATCACCGATTCCGGGCGGACAACAAACCTGGTGGCGAATTCGAAACTCCAGGCGCAGGCGTCGCAGGAAGATTCCCGGGCCACGCGCTATAGCGTGATTCTGGACGTGAATCGCGCTTATTACGAAGTACTGCGGGCACAGGCAGTCTTGAAAGTGGCGCAAGAAACGGCCGCGGCGCGGCAGACGCTCTACGCCCAGGTGGACACGCTTGCGAAAAACAAACTGCGCTCTCAGCTGGACGTCAGCTTCGCGTCGGTAAGCCTTTCGCAGGCTAAGCTGATGGTGATTCGGGCGGAGGCGGCGATCGACGGCGCTTACGCGGAGCTTGCCAGGGCTCTCGGCGAGCAACAGGTGGTGAGGTACAAATTGGTGGACGAGCCGCTTCCGCCGAAACCACCGGACCAGCCCGGCGATCTGGTGGCGCAGGCGCTGGCCAACCGGCCGGAACTGGCGGGCGCGCGCCTGTCGAGCGGCGCGGCGCATAAGTTGGAGCAGGCCGAAAAGGATTTGCGGTATCCGACGGTTAGTATCGTGGGAGTGGCGGGGTTTCTTCCACTGATCAACGAGGAGAGCCACGGCCGGATCTCCCCGGCGTATGAAGGCGCGGCCGTTAACGTGGATATCCCGATATTCAATGGCCACCGCTTTGCGGCGCGGCGGGAGGCCGCGCGCTACCAGGCGCTGGCGGCGGATCAGCGTGTTCGCGAGTGGCAACAACAGATTGCCCGCGATGTGCGCACCGTCTGGAGCGAATCGCGGACGGCGTTCGAGCGGCTCGGCGTCACGGCCCAGATGGTGAAGCAAGCCGGCTTGGGCCTGGATCTGGCGCAGGGCCGGTATAACCTCGGGCTCTCTTCGATCGTGGAACTGACCCAGGCGCAATTAAGCGTTACCCAGGCGCAGATAGAAGACCTGAGCGCGCGGTATGACTATCAGAGTCAGTACGCGGCCCTCCAATATGCGATGGGCCTGTTGCGGTGAACCCGGCGGCGCCTCTGTTTCGGGAAGAGCAGCCGCTCGGGCAATTGCGTCTTCGGTTGCTATTGGCGGTCCCACCGCTGTTTTTTCTGTTTCTCATCGTCTGGCAGGTTTGGCTGGGGCATCCCTGGGGTAAACGGCCGATGTCGAATGGCGGCGTGATCTTTTTGTTTGTCCTGTTGTCGCTTCTGTATGCGCGCCTGGTAACGGTGAAGCTGACGACGGAAGTCTTCGCCGGTGAGATTCGGGTTACACTGCGCGGGGCGTTCTGGCGAAGGCGGATCCCGGGAGCGTCGATCCGGTCGGCGAAAGTTGTCTCCTACGACGCGCTTCGGGACTACGGAGGGTATGGGATCCGCTCCGGAAGACTGGGACGGGCGTATATCGCCGGTGGCACGCAGGGGGTGCTGCTGATGCTTTCGGGTCCGGAGCAGGTACTGATCGGATCGGGTCGCCCGTTGAAGTTGTTTGGCGCTATTGAACGGATGGAAGATGGCGGCGGGGCAGATCGTTAGCGCATGGCGTTGATCGCGCGGTCGTATCCGGCGCCGTGGTATCTATAAGATCTCTTTCAGGTGACGCAAGGAGCTTTCCAGGTACAGGCGATACCGAAAAGGTGGCGCGGAAGAGCGATTGAGACCGCTCTGCAAGACGTGCGGTACGCATGCCGCACTCTGCTGCGCTCGCCGGCGTTCACGGCCGTCGTGATCGTGACTCTTGCGCTTGGCATTGGCGCCAATCTCACGATGTTCGGCCTGATGCGCGCGGCCTTATGGCGTCCGTTACCCTATCCGGAACCAGACCGAATCGTGATGATCCGAGTGGCCGCGCGCAACGTTCCCGACGCCGGCGCCACCCAGGGAGAGGTGCGCGGCCTCCGGGAGCACAGTCGCTCGCTGGAGCAGGTTTCGACGATCGAACCGGTGGATGCGAACCTCGAATACGCAGGCGAAATGGAGCACCTTACGGCGGCGAAGGTTTCCGATGACTTCCTGCCGCTGCTCGGCGCACGGCCCGCACTTGGGCGGACGCTCGATTCGCACCTCGATGTGAGCCGGGAAAAGGTATTCGCGATCCTAATCAGTGACGAGCTGTGGCGCCGGCGGTTTTCCGCCGATCCGGGGGCGATCGGGCGAAGCGTTCGCATCAACAATGCAGATGTGCGGATCGTGGGCGTGCTGCCTCCCGGGTTTCGCCTGTTTCTGCCGCCCGATGTGAGCGCTTTGGAACAGATCGATGTCTGGTTCCCGTTCCGCGTCGACGAAGAGGTTCCATATCGCGGCAATCCAGTCCTGGCGCGGCTCCGATCCGGCGTCTCGCTCGAGCGGGCAAACGCCGAGTTGCCGGCACTGGTAGGGCAGTTCGCGCGGGAACATCCGGAAGCCTATACGGGCGGCGCAGTACATTTCGCGGCGAGACGGCTGCACGACGATATGACGCGTGGAGCCCGCCCGGCTTTGTTTGTTCTTTCGATTGCGGTGGGGTTTGTCCTGCTGATCGCTTGCGTGAATGTCGCCAATCTGATGCTGGCCCGCGGCTCGGCGCGGAGGCGAGAGTTTGAGATCCGGCGGGCGCTGGGCGCGGGGAGCAGCCGGATCATCCGGCAGATTCTTACGGAGAGTCTTCTGCTGGGGGGGGCGTCGGCCGCCATCGGATTGCTTTGCGCGCGCTTTGGGCTCGAAGCGATCGCCGGTCAGAGCGCCTCGCACATCCCTTTGCAATCGAGGATCGGCATGGACACACCGGTCATGTTGTCCGCTCTGGCGCTATCGATTGTCACGACCATGCTATCTGGATTGCTCCCGGCCTGGCGGATGGCAGGGGGCAGCGCAGACCATATGCTGCACGCCGGCCGCACCGAAACGATGGGTGCCGGCGCACGAAAGCTGCAACGAATTCTGGTGGTGGCGGAAATCGCATTGTCAATCGTGCCGCTGGCGTGCGCGGGGCTGATGCTGCGGTCGTTTGTGAATCTGAGAAATTCTCCGCTTGGATTTAATCCAGCGAGCGTCGTGACCGCCCTGGCGCCGGTCGACTTCCAGCAATATCCGAAAACAGGGCAGCGATGGGCGCTTCTGCGCGACGTGCTGGATCGGGTGCGCGCGCTTCCGGGAGTACGGGCTGCCAGCGCCGCGAACCCGCTGCCACTCGCAGCGGGTCAGCAGACGCGCCGCGTTGGGCGCGCGGATCAACCCGACGCTCCACCAATCCTTGCCACCCAGCAAATCGCTATTCCCGGATATTTGGGTATCGTCGATACACGGCTCCGGGAGGGGCGCGATTTCACGGCCGGCGACGTCGCGGCGGAACGGAACGTGACCATCATTGACGAGAATCTGGCCCAGCGGCTGTGGCCGGGCGGAGCGATCGGAAGACGCCTGACGGTTTTTAGGACCGGCTGGCGCCAGGACCTGGAGGTTGTCGGAGTCACTGCCCCGGTACGCGTCACGCGGGTGCGGGATGAGGGCATTCCACACTTCATGATTCCGGGACCCTTGTTTTATCCGAGTGAGATGTCGCTGGTAATCAAGACTTCGCAGCCGCCGGAGGCGATGGCGCGGGGCATCCAGCTTGCGGTAGACGCCGCCCATGCCGGCCGAGCGGCATTCGATATCCGCCCGATGAGCGCGTACGTTTCGGATTCGATTGGCGACACGCGCTTCATTCTGCTGGTGCTGGCGGCCTTTGCCGGCGCATCCACGCTCCTGGCGGCCGTGGGTCTTTATGGAACGCTCGCGTATCTGACCGCCCAGCGGACACGGGAGTTCGGAATCCGGCTGGCGCTGGGATCGAGTGTGAAGGCCATTCTCGGAATCGTCTTCCGGGAGAGCGCTTTGTTGGCGATTGCGGGCGCAGGGCTGGGACTGATGGGAGTTGCCGCCGTGACTGGGGCGATTCGCGGAATCCTTTACGGTGTGCGGCCTCTTGATGGCGCGACGCTCGCCGGCGTGGTGGGGTTGGTGGGCCTTATCGCGCTGGCGGCTGCCGGCATGCCCGCGTGGCGGGCTACGCGAGTCGATCCGCAGATGTCGCTGCGGAGTGAATAGGTTCGCGCCGCGCGATGGCGCACTTGTTGCCGGGCGGTCCGAGGGATTACTCTGAAGCATGCGCTGCGCGCGGCGCAAACACCGATAAAATGCCTGTCTACCGTTCCCGAACCACGACTCATGGAAGAAATATGGCTGGAGCCCGCGGGCTCTGGCGCGCCACTGGAATGACCGATGGCGATTTCGATAAGCCGATCATCGCCATCGCCAATTCGTTCACGCAGTTCGTGCCGGGCCATGTCCATCTCAAGGATTTGGGGCAGATGGTGGCCCGGGAAATCGAGAAGGCGGGCGGCGTCGCCAAGGAGTTCAACACCATCGCGGTCGATGACGGGATCGCCATGGGCCACGGAGGCATGCTCTACAGCCTGCCGTCGCGGGAACTGATCGCCGATTCGGTCGAATACATGGCGAACGCGCATTGCGCCGACGCGCTGGTTTGCATCTCCAATTGCGACAAGATTACCCCCGGCATGCTGATGGCGGCCCTGCGCCTGAACATTCCCGCCATTTTTGTTTCGGGAGGGCCGATGGAAGCCGGGCGGATTGAGCACGGCGGCGGCGTAAAGATGGTGGATCTCATTACCGCGATGGTGGCGGGGGCGGACGCCAACGTGAGCGACGAAGACGCTCTGGAGATGGAACGCTCAGCCTGCCCGACCTGCGGTTCGTGCTCCGGAATGTTCACCGCGAATTCGATGAACTGCCTGACCGAGGCGCTTGGCCTGTCGCTGCCCGGAAACGGAACAATCGTTGCCACTCACGCCGACCGGAAGGAGTTGTTTCTGGAGGCCGGCCGCCGCATTGTTGCGCTGGCGAAGAGCTGGTACGAAGAAGACAACCCGAACGCCCTGCCGCGGCGGATCGCGTCGCGCGAGGCCTTCGAAAACGCGATGACGCTGGATATTTCCATGGGTGGATCGACCAACACGGTGCTACATCTGCTGGCGGCCGCGCAGGAAGCGAAGGTTGACTTCACGATGGCGGATATCGACCGGCTTTCGCACCGGGTCCCCAATTTGTGCAAAGTTGCGCCGTCGCTTTCGACCGTGCACCTCGAAGACGTTCACCGCGCGGGGGGCGTAATGGCGATTCTGGGAGAACTCGACCGCGCCGGATTGCTCCATCGCGATTGCCCCACGGTACATTCGGAAACCCTGGGCGCCGCGCTTGAGAAATGGGATGTGCGCCGCACCAGCGACGAGGGAGTAAAGACATTCTTCCGCGCCGCGCCGGGGGGCGTTCGCACGACCGAGGCCTTCAGCCAGAACCGCCGCTATCAGGCGCTCGACCTTGACCGCGCCAAGGGCGCCGTTCGCGATGTGGAGCACGCGTTCAGCAAGGACGGAGGACTCGCGGTTCTGTTCGGCAACATCGCGGAAGAAGGATGCATCGTGAAGACCGCGGGCGTCGATCCGGGGTCGCTGGTTTTTTCCGGTCCGGTGGTGATTTTTGAAAGCCAGGACGATGCGGTGGAAGGCATTCTGGGCGGAAAGGTGACGGCCGGCGATGTGGTGCTCATCCGCTACGAAGGACCCAAGGGCGGTCCGGGTATGCAGGAGATGCTTTATCCCACCAGCTATCTGAAGTCTCGCGGGCTAGGCAAGCAGTGCGCCCTGATAACCGATGGCAGGTTCTCGGGCGGGACTTCGGGCCTGTCCATCGGCCACGTTTCGCCGGAGGCGGCCGAAGGCGGCGCGGTTGCGCTGGTGGAAGCCGGCGACTTGATTGAAATCGACATTCCGAAGCGCGTGATCCGCCTTGCCGTCAGCGATGCGGAACTGGAGAAACGCCGCCGCAATATGGACGCCCGCGGGGATCGCGGCTGGAAACCGGTGAACCGCAACCGTGTGGTTACGCAGGCGCTCCAAGCCTACGCGGCGCTCACCACCAGCGCGTCACGGGGCGCCGTTCGCGACCTGTCGCAGCTATCCGCGCCGCGCGGGGAACGAGCGGCGGAATTGCAGTTGAAGTAAGTGCTGTTTCGGGCAGGCGCGGACCTTAGCTCACTTTGATTGTGGGTTCGCGCGGCGATATGCCGTTGGGGTCGTTCACTTCGGCTCCCGGGGGCGCAGGGACGGGGCCCTTTAAGAGCGGATCGCTGGTTGCTTGCATCCACGAATCGAGCTTGCGGCTCATTTCGTCCTTCTCTTTCGCATAGGCCGGGTCCTCCGCAAGATTGTGGGTTTCATTCGGATCGAAGACCAGGTCGTAAAACTGTTCAGCGGCGACCGGGCGGCCGCGCCAGCCGTATTCAAGCCAGACGTCCTTGGAGAAGCCGTCGTCGCAATTCGGCAGGACCGGTGTGTGCCGGTCGCCAAAGTGACGGATATAATTCCACCGCGCGCTGGTTACGCATCGTTTGGGCTCATAGGCGGCATGATAGGTGACTTCGGCGTAGATCTGGTTATTCACCTCGCTCGCCTTCCCTTGCACGATGGGAAGAAACGAGCGCCCCTGGAGCCATCCGGGCGGGTTGATTTCCAACAGATCGCAGAGGGTGGGGAAGAGATCGATCTGCGAGATCAGCACGTCCGTTACCTTACCGCCACGGAAGCCGCCCGGCCCTCGCATCATCAGAGAAACGCCGGTTCCAAATCGCGTCAGGTTGCATTTCATGGAGGGGAACGCGATGCCATGGTCCGTGGTGCTGATGACCAATGTGTTTTCGGCCAGGCCGGCGCTTGCAAGCGCGCTGAGAACATCCCCGACGCCCTGATCGAGCGTACGCACGCTCGATTGGAATCCCGCCATGTCGCGGCGCGCGGCGGGGACGTCCGGCAGCGGTTCGGGCGGCGCATTGTACCTTTCGTCATCGGAAAGACCCGGAGGATGAAACGGCCGATGAGTCTCAAAAAAGCCGACGTCGAGGAAGAAGGGTTCTTTCGGAGCGCTTTTCAGAAAGCGGACGGCCGCGGGCGCAACTTGTGCGACGCGGGTCCCGCCGGCGTGCAGAATCCGGTCGTAGCCGATCACGTTGGGATCCTTCGCGACGTGCTGGAGTCCGGCCAGGATAGAGGCGTATCCGGCGCCGCGCAGGGTGTGCACAATGTGCTGCCGGTAGTCGTGCATGGAAAACCCGCGGTGCGCCAGCCCGAGCATTCCGCTCGAATGGGCGGATTGACCGCTCAACAGGGCCGCGCGGCTGGGCGAACAGGTGGGCGCGGCGCTATGTGCTTGACGGAAGAGGATACCCTCGGTCGCGAATTTCTGAAGATTGGGAGTGAGGACCGCTTTTCCATACGGCTGTAGCTGCCGGCCCGTGTCGTGCGAATGGATATAGAGAATATTTGGACGCTTCCGGGAAGAGGCGTTCGGCTGTTGCGCGCCGGCGGACGTGGAGGCGAGCGCGGCGGTGCTTGCGAGGCTCTTGAGCAAGGTCCGGCGGTCCGGATGAGCGCTGTCGGATGGCATGGTTTCCAGTCTCTCTTACGAATGACATATTCCGCAGGAAGCATGGCGCGCTGCCGTGGCGCCTGCGAGCCACGCGGCGAGGAAACGCAGCGCGATGATCGCCGCCTGTACTGGAAGCGCGGGCCCGGCATGGCTCCAGAATACAGGGCAAAGTCCCGGTTTTCGGTTAGACTGGAGTCTTCAATTCAGGAAAGTTTCCACTCGAAATTAATGCAGACTGTCGGCATCATCATGAACGGCGTTACCGGAAGAATGGGCGCCAATCAGCACTTGAAGAGATCAATCCTCGCTATCCGCGAGCAGGGCGGGCTGACGCTACGGGACGGCACGAAGTTGATGCCGGAGCCGGTGCTGGTGGGCCGCAATGCGGCGAAACTGGAGTCCCTCGCAAACGAATGCGGCGTGGGTTCCTGGACCACCGATCTCGCGGCGTGTCTCGCCGATCCCAAACTGTCTATTTACTTCGATGCACAGTCCACGTTGCTCCGCGCGGAGAGCGTTCAGTCCGCGCTCGCGGCGGGGAAGCACGTCTATTGTGAAAAGCCGCTGACCTCCGACCTTGAATCGACGCTCCTTCTGGCGGAAGAGGCCGAGCGCCGCGGTGTAAGGGCGGGCGTGGTTCAGGACAAACTCTTCCTCCCCGGCATCCGCAAGCTGAAGGCGCTGATTCAGGACGGTTTCTTCGGGCGCATTCTCTCGGTGCGCGGCGAATTTGGATACTGGGTTTTCGAAGGCGAGGATCAACCGGCGCAGCGGCCCTCCTGGAACTACCGGAAAGAGGACGGCGGCGGCATCACCATGGACATGTTCGCGCACTGGCAGTACGTGCTGGAGAATCTTTTCGGCCCGATTACAGAACTCAGCGCCCGCGGCGTCACGCATATTCCACGGCGCATCGATGAGGCCGGGAAGCCGTATGACTGCACCGCCGATGATGCGGTTTACGCGACGTTCCAGTTGGAGGAGGGCATTATCGCCCATATGAATTCGTCCTGGGATGTGCGCGTCTACCGGGACGATCTGCTGACTCTGCAGGTCGACGGCACTTCGGGCAGCGCCGTCGCCGGACTGCGCGAATGTAAGATTCAGCCTCGTTCGGCGACGCCGCGAGCGGTCTGGAACCCCGATATTCCCTCCGCCATCGACTATTTCGCGGGGTGGGAAGACGTTCCGGGTCCAAGCGCATACGACAACGCATTCAAAGTGCAATGGGAAATGTTCCTCCGGCATGTGGCGGAGGATGCGCCGTTCCCGCACGACTTCCGGGAGGCCGCCCGGGGTGTCCAAATCGCCGAGCTTGGGTTGCAATCCTCCATGGAAAAACGCTGGATCGCGAGCCCGCGTCTCCCGAAGGGCGGAGCCCGCTAATGCGCATCCTGCTGCCTCGCGCGCACGGCTCGCTCGAAGAGTATCGCCTGAGCGGGAGGGAACCGCTGCGCGCGCCCGCCGGCCCTCCACCACAAAGCCGGACCGGCTTTGCCGCCGTCCATGTCGTGATCGATCCGCTGCTGTCCGTGGACCCGGCGCTCCAACCGGTGATCGACTTCGATGCCACACTGGCCTACCGGCGCCATCTCTGGTCTCTCGGCTTACACGTCGCCGAAGCCATGGACACGGCGCAGCGCGGCATGGGACTGGGCTGGGCGCTGGCTCGTACGCTGATTGAACGCTCCTGTGCGGAAGCGAGCGCGGTGGGCGGCGGGATCGCCTGCGGCGCCAACACCGACCAGATGACGCCCGGCGGCGAACCCAGCCTCGACGACGTAATTCGCGCCTATGAAGAGCAGTGCGAGGTGATCGAAGCCGCCGGCGGCCAGGTGATTCTGATGGCGAGCCGCGTCCTGGCGCGCACGGCAAAATCGCCGGACGATTACCGCGCGGTATACGGACGCTTGTTGTCTCAACTGAAGAGGCCGGCTATTTTGCACTGGCTCGGCGAAGCGTTCGACCCCGCCCTCCGCGGCTATTGGGGAGGCCGGGACGTCGCGCAGTGCATGGAAGTCTGCCTGGATATCATCCGCGAGAATCAGCGGGCGGTCGATGGCGTTAAGATTTCGCTTCTCGACGATGCCCGGGAGGTCGAAATGCGCCGCCTCCTGCCCGCTGGAGTTCGGATGTACACCGGGGACGATTTTCATTACCCGGACCTGATCGCCGGGGACGAGCAGGGCCATAGCGATGCGCTGCTGGGGATCTTCGACGCCATTGCGCCGGCCGCCGCGCTGGCGTTTCGCGCGCTCGATTCCGGAGACAAGGCGGGCTTTCACCGGATTCTCGACCCCACGGTCGGCCTATCGAGAACGCTTTTTGAAGCGCCGACTTTTCATTACAAGACGGGCATCGTTTTTCTGGCGTTCCTGAACGGGCACCAGACGCATTTCCGGATGCTGGGCGGCCAGGAGAGCGCACGCTCCGCGCCGCATCTGGCGTCGCTGTTCATGCAGGCGGATCAGGCAGGCCTGCTTTCGAATCCGGAACTGGCGGTCTCGCGGATGAGCGCGATCCTCTCCCTGGCGGGGATCCAGGCGACGCCGCGCGTTTTCGCCGCCCCGCGCGAGGCGCGCCCGGCGGTCCCGGAGCGGCTCAGCATGAACCAGATGACCATCGATCGTTTCAGCCTGCGCCAGGCGGTGGAGGGATGTGTCCGGCACGGAATTTCTTCGATCGGAGTGTGGCGGCACAAACTGAATGGCGACGCCGGCGCGGCCGGACGTATGATCCGCGAAGCCGGACTCCGCGTTTCCAGCCTTTGCCGCGGGGGGATGTTCCCGGCGGCCACGGCCGGGGAGCGCCGGCGGCGCATCGAAGAAAACAGGCGCGCCGTGGACGAAGCGGCGGCGCTTGGCACGGATGTGCTGGTGCTGGTGAACGGACCCGCTCCCACCCGCGACATCGGCGATGCGCGCAAGATGGTGGTGGACGGTATTGCCGAGGTGGCCGCGTATGCGGGTCCTCTCGGGGTGAAGCTCGGTGTGGAGCCACTGCATCCCATGTTTGCGGCGGACCGCTCGGTGATCGTCACGCTGGAGCACGCGAACGACATTGCGGGGCTGTTCGATCCGTCGCGCGTCGGCGTGGTGATCGACGTTTATCACGTCTGGTGGGATCCCGCCGTGTATGCGCAGATCGAACGAGCGCGCGGCAGGATTTTGGGCTTTCACATTTCCGACTGGATCGTGCCCACGCCAAGCCTTCTCGCGGGCCGGGGGATGATGGGGACCGGAGTGATCGAAATCGCCAAGCTGCGCTCCGCGGTGGAGCGCGCGGGCTACGATGGGCCGGTGGAGGTGGAGATCTTCAACGACGAAATCTGGACCATGGGTCTCGATGATGTATTTTCGTTGACGGCGAAGACGTATCGGGAATGCTCCTGAGGGCGGAAAGGATGGAATGGCGATCGTATCAGTGAATCCGGCGACGGGAGAGGTCTTGGGCCGCTTCACGCCGCTTTCCAGCGCAGACGTGGAAGCAAAGCTGGGGCGGGCCGCGAGCACGTTTTCGCAGTGGAGAAAAACCTCGTTTGCGGAGCGCGCAGCCATCCTTCGCCGGGCGGCGGAAATTCTGGAAAGCGAGAAGCGCGACCTTGGCGCCCTCATGACGCGCGAGATGGGCAAGACGCTTGCCTCGGCCATGGCGGAAGCGGAAAAATGCGCGCTCGGATGCCGCTACTATGCCGAGCATGCCGAGCGCTTTCTCGCCGCCGAAGAGGTCTGGACCGGCGCTTCGAAAAGCTACGTCCAATATCAGCCGCTGGGGGTAGTACTGGCGGTGATGCCGTGGAACTTTCCCTTTTGGCAGGTGTTTCGCTTCGCGGCTCCGGCGCTGATGGCGGGAAATGTGGGTTTGCTGAAGCATGCCTCCAACGTTCCGCAGTGCGCCCTGGCCATTGAGGATGTGTTGAAGCGCGCCGGCGTGCCGGAGGGCGCATTTCAAACGCTGCTGATTGAAGCGCCCGCCGTGGAGGCGTTGTTGAAGGACCATCGCGTGGCGGCGGCCACGCTCACCGGCAGCGAGCCGGCGGGACGCTCGGTGGCCGGGATCGCCGGTTCGGTGATAAAAAAGACGGTACTCGAATTGGGCGGCAGCGATCCGTTCGTGGCGATGCCCAGCGCTCACCTCGACAAGACGGTGGCGGCGGCGGTGAAGGGGCGCGTGATTAATAACGGGCAGTCCTGTATTGCGTCCAAGCGATTTATTGCCGCCGCGTCAATTTACGACGAGTTTGAACGGAAATTTACCGCCGCCATGGAAGCGCTGCGAATCGGCGATCCGATGGACGAGGCAACCGAACTCGGTCCGCTGGCGACCGAAAAGCTGCGGAGCGACCTGGACGCGCAGGTGCAAAGCGCGGTGAGCGGCGGGGCGCGGGTTCTCACGGGCGGGAAGCCGGTTAGCGGCAAAGGCAACTACTACTACCCGACCGTTCTCGCGGGAGTGCCGCGCTCTTCACCGGTGTTTTATGAGGAGATCTTCGGACCGGTTGCGATGCTATTCCGGGTGCAGGACATTCAGGAGGCCATCGATCTCGCCAACGATTCGCCGTTCGGGCTTGGCGCAAGCATCTGGACGCAGGACGTCGAAGAACAGAAGCGGTTCATCGACGGAATTGAGTCGGGCCAGGTTTTCGTCAACTCTTTGGTTGCCTCCGATCCGCGTCTTCCCTTCGGCGGGGTGAAGCGCAGCGGTTACGGGCGGGAACTGTCGGCGTTCGGAATCCGCGAGTTCGTCAACGTCAAGACTGTATGGATCCAGTAGCACAAATCGAGGACGATCTGCGAAAGATCGCCACGCAGGAGCGGGAGCTTGTATTCGACGCTTTCACCCCGGACACGGCGTGGAGTTTGGGCGCCGCTTTGCGCGATCTGGCGCTGGCCCGCGGCCTTCCAGCGGTGATCGACGTGCGCCGTTTTGGGCAGCCCTTGTTTTATTGCGCACTGGAAGGGACCACGCCGGACAATCCGGAGTGGGTCCGGCGGAAGAGCAATGTGGTTGCCCGTTTTCATCGCAGTTCGTACGCCATGGGCTTGACGCTGCGCGCGCGGGGGACCAGCCTTGTCGAAAAATATGGCCTTCCCGCCGCTGACTTTGCCGCGCACGGGGGCTCGTTTCCACTTGCGGTGAAGAGCGCGGGTATCATCGGCAGTATCACGGTTTCCGGGTTGCCGCAGCGGGCCGATCACGAACTGGCGGTGGAAGGCCTGTGCGCGGTGTTGGGATGCCGGTATTCAAGCCTGGCGCTGGATGACGAGGGGCCGGGAAGAGGGCGGGGAACATGAACACGAAGCGAGTGGGTCTGTTTTCGATTCTGGCTTGCTCCGGCTGGTCCGGCGCGAGTCTGTTTGCCGCTGCCTCCGCGGGAGGCCCGCCTGTGTTTTCCAAGGACGTCGCGCCGATTCTTGCCAGGCGCTGCCAGGAATGTCACCGCCCCGGAGAAGCCGGGCCGTTCGCGCTGCTCACTTACAAGGAAGCGCGGCCCTGGGCGAAAGCGATCAAACAAGCGGTTCTCACCCGAAAAATGCCGCCCTGGTTCGCCGATCCCCGCTACGGCCGGTTTTCGAACGACAGGGCGCTTTCGCCCGCCGAAGTTCACACTCTGGCGGCGTGGGTGGACGCGGGAGCGCCGGAGGGCGACCCCAAGGACCTTCCCGCGCCGGCGCATTTCACTACCGGTTGGTCCATTCCCAAGCCCGACGTCGTGTTCCAACTGCCGCGTCCCTACCGGATCCCGGCATCCGGGGTCATCGAATATCAAAAGGTGATCATCCCGACCGGGTTCAAGGAAGACAAGTGGGTCCAGTTCGCGGAGGCGCGGCCGGAGGACCGCGCGCACGTCCACCACATCATCGCGTTCGTGCGCGAACCGGGATCGCGCTGGCTCGCGGGGCAGAAGCCGGGCGAGTTTTTTGTCGCTCCCAAGCAGAAGGACGATGCTACCGACCCCAGCGCCCTTCCCAGCGATTTTCTCGTCGGCTATGCGCCCGGGCAGCCGCCGGAAAGGATGCCGCCGGGGGAAGCAAAGCTGATCAAAGCGGGCTCCGACATCGTTTTCGAAATCCACTACACGACGAACGGCACGGCTTCCACCGATCAGAGCAAGTTCGGACTGGTATTCGCGAAGCAGCCGCCGGGAAAGCGCGTCCTCACGCTATCCGCCACGAACGGGACCTTCGCTATTCCACCGGGCGATCCCGATTACCGCGTCGATGCGGAGTTCGACATCCGGACCCCGGTGCTGCTGGCCGGCTTGCATCCGCATATGCACGGGCGCGGCAAGGATTTTGAATACCGGGTGGTTTACCCGGACGGCAGATCCGAGACCCTTCTGAAGGTTCCCCGTTACAACTGGCACTGGCAGCTTTGGTACACGCTTGACCATCCCGTACCGCTTCCCAAGGGGGCCAAAATTGAATGCACCGCGCACTTTGACAACTCACCGAACAATCCCGACAATGCAGATCCCGCGAAGACGGTGCATTGGGGCGATCAGAGTTGGGATGAAATGATGGTTGGATTCTTTAACCTGGTTTTTGACGCCGGTATGCCTGTGGAACAACTGTTTCCGAACACGAAAAAGACCGTAGCCTCCCGATGACCTGGACTCAATCCGTATTTTTTACCCTGGCGCTCGCGCTCCCGGCTTCCGCCTGGGCGCAGGTGCACTATCCGAAATCCGTGACCTACATGGGGAAGGACCCTCTTTCCCGCGACGACGCCAAACGCGGCCGCGCGGAGTTTTTGAAATCCTGCTCCTTTTGCCATGGTCCGAATGCCGACGGAGGAGCGCATGGGCCGAACCTGATTCGCTCGGCCCTGGTCCGGCACGACAAGGACGGCGACTTGATTGGAGCGGTGATCCGCGACGGGCGTCCGGACAAAGGCATGCCTTCGTTTTCCCTGGACCCTCATCAAGTCTCGGACCTGGTGGTCTTCCTGAAGGCCAGCGTGTCGGCATCCGATAGCGCCGGCGAGGGCGGTCCGGCGCGCGACTATCCGCTCAAACTGCTGCTTACCGGCAATGCGCAGGAGGGCCGGAAATATTTTGAGGGCGCGGGCGGATGTTCCAAATGCCACTCTCCTTCCGGCGATCTGGCGGGGATCGCCGGGAAGTATTCGCCCATCGACCTTCAGGCGCGCTTCCTTTACCCGGAGGGCATTCAATCCACCGCCACCGTTACGCTGGCCTCGGGGGAAACACGCTCCGGCACCCTGGTGCACATGGACACGTTCGCCATTTCAATTCGGGATGCCGGCGGCTGGCGGCATTCCTGGCCGCTCGACAAGGTGAAGGTGAAAGTGGACGATCCGCTGGCGGAGCACAAAAAACTACTCGAACAGTATACAAACGACGACGTTCATAACCTTTTCGCGTATCTGGAGACATTGAAATAGCGTGAAGACATTCCTCCTGGTTTTCGCATCGTGCACCGGTCTGTTCGCGCAGGGTTTGGACCCCGCGGCCCTGTTGAAGAACCCCACGGACACATGGCCGACTTACAACGGCGACTACACCGGACGCCGCTACAGCGAGCTTAAGCAGATTAACAAGGACAACGTAAAGTCCCTGACGCTCGCCTGGGCGTTTCAAGCGCACGCTCGCACGCTCAAGGCGACTCCGCTGCTCGTGAACGGCATTCTGTATTTCTCAATCCCGGATAACGTTTGGGCGGTGGACGCGCTCACAGGCCGCCAAATCTGGCACTATTCCCATCCCGTTCCCGGCGACCATATCGCCTCGCGCGGCGTCGCCATGTACAAGGACCGGCTCTATTTCGGAACGCCGGATGCACATCTGGTCTGCCTGGATGCGCGGACCGGCAAGAAGATATGGGATGTTACGATTGCCGATGTAACGCAAGGCTACTATCTGAGCGTGGCTCCGCTGGTTGTGAAGGACCGGCTTATTATCGGCACCTCGGGCGACTCGGCGGATGTCCCGCATTTCCTGGAGGCGATTAATCCCGAAGACGGCTCCGTCATCTGGCGCTGGAACAGTCTTCCGAAGCCGGGAGAGCCAGGATCGGAGACCTGGCCGAATGAAGAAGCGATGACGCACGGCGGAGGCCCGATGTGGATGCCCGGTACCTACGATCCGGAGTTGAACCTGGTCTATTGGGGAACCGGAAATCCGCACCCGATTCTGGCCGGCGGAGGGCGTGAGGGCGATAACCTTTATACCTGCTCGATTGTGGCGATCAATCCGGATAACGGGAAGCTGGTCTGGTATTTCCAGCCGTCCCCGCACGATACGCACGATTGGGACGCGGTGGAAACCCCGGTGCTCTTTGACGCCACCTATCACGGCAAACGCCGCAAGGTGCTGGCGCAGGCGAGCCGCAACGGGTATTTCTTCGTCCTCGACCGCGCCACCGGCGAAAATCTGGTGACCACAAAGTTCGTAAAGCTGGATTGGGCGAAGGGCATCGATTCGAAAGGCCGCCCGATTCCCGATCCGGCCAAGGAACCCCGGCAGGACGGATCGCTTGTGGCCGCAAACATGGATGGCGCCACGAACTGGATGGCCCCCAGCTACAGCCCGCAGACCGGGCTCTTTTACGTCAATGCGTTCGAATCGTATTCGATCTGGTATCTGGGTTTGACCGCGTACGGGAAAGCGGAAGGACACCAGGGCGGTACCGCCCACGACTTCTGGTCGTCCGCGAAGCTGGTGGCGCTCGATGTCGAAACCGGCAAGCCGAAATGGACGCGCCCGCTTGGCGACGGCGGCACTTACTCCGGCGTGCTGACAACGGCAGGGCAGCTCCTTTTTACGGCCGATACGTCCGGAAATCTTCTGGCGCTCGACCCGGCGACCGGCGACACGCTATGGCATACCTACGCAGGCGGCGCGATGAACAGTTCGCCGATGACTTACATTCTCGGTGGAAGGCAGTATGTGCTCACCGCCGTCGATAGCGTGCTCTACGCGTGGAGTCTGCCAAGGTGAAGACGGGCGCGGTCGCGGCCGTCCTGTTGTTTTCAATGGCGTCCGCGGCGGGCCCCCGCGCCGCGGCGCCGCGCAAACAGCTTTTAGCCATCGGGGAGGAGAAAGGCTACCGGCACGAGTCGGTGACGCATGCCTTGGCTACCATCGAACGCCTGGGCCGCGAAAGCGGGCTGTGGGATACTTTCATCCGCACCGACACCGAGCCCCTTACCAAGAAGAAACTCGAATATAACGCCAAAAATCTGAATGACTTCGATGCGGTGGTGTTCTACACCGGCGGCGATCTCGAAATGGACGAACCGCAGAAAAAAGACTTCCTGAGTTTCATCCATGACGATGGGAAAGGGTTCGTGGGCATCCACAGCGCCACCATCACCTTCACGCACTGGCAGGAGTACGGCGAAATGATTGGCGGCTATTTCGATGAGCATCCGTGGGGGACGTTCAACGCGCCCATCGTTGTGGAAGATCCGTCATTTCCGGGTATGGGCCAGTTTCCCCGTGCGTTCTCTCTTCTGGATGAAATTTATCAAGTGAAAAATTTCTCGCGGGAGAAATGCCGGGTGCTGATGCGGCTGGATGCAGATAAACTCGACCTGAAGAATCCCCGGGTTCACCGGACAGACCGGGACTTCGCTGTCGCCTGGGCGAAGACATACGGGAAGGGCCGCGTTTACTATTCCACGCTTGGACATCGCGTGGAAGACTGGGACCTCCCCGGCATCCAAAAAATGTACGCCGGAGCGATTCAATGGGCGCTGCGGCTGGAAGACGCAGATGTAACGCCGCGCCCGGCGGCAGGCGAATGATGACGCGGCGCGGTTTCGCGGCCACGTTGGCGGGCGGACTGGCGGCGGGTTCGTTGCACGCCCGGCGCCGGCTGAACATCGGCATCGGAACCTACAGCTATCATTCCCTGTCCATGGACGATATGGTGGATCAACTGCAGGCGTTGAACGTGCGCGAAATTGAAATGTCCCGCGGCGAGTTCATGTTGATGAAACCTCCGACGCCGGAGATGTGCAATTCGGCGCGAAACAAGTTCGACCACGCCGGAATCCGCTGCGTGTCTTACTACACGGCGACCATCAAGAATGACGGCGATCTCGATCTTGCGGTGCGCTATGCGAGGATTCTCGGCGCGCGCAACATCACCGGGGACGCCACCGGAGAGATGCTGACGAAGATCGACGAACGCCTGACGCGCGAAGGACTGACGTTCGGCATTCACAATCATTTTTTCAAGAATGAACGATTTCCGTTTGAGACCGCCGGCGACGTGCGGCGTGCGCTGCAGGGGCGAAGCCGGACGATGGGCGCGACGCTTGATGTTGGCCAGATGGTTTCCTGCCGGCAGGACCCGGTGGAAGCGGTGCGCCAACTCGCGCCGCACCTCAAGATGGTTCATCTGAAGGATATCGCCGAGCCCGGCAGCGAGGTCAATGTTCTGCTGGGGCAGGGCGCGGCCAGAATCCCGGAAGTGATGGCTGAGCTGCATCGCGTGAATTACCGTTCGCTGGTGGCCGTGGAATATGAGAAAGAGGGCGACGTCCGCGAGGACGTGCGCAAGGACATCCAATACGCGCGCGAGCGGGCGTAGCGTTTGAGATCGAAGCGATTGCGGCTACGGTCGATTTTGAATATGATTCCCTCTGTGCGGTGCGTCCAGACCGGCCGCCGTCCGCGGCGTTTTCTCCGAAGCGGTTCATGGCCGCTCCTCTGTATGACAGGAACCGTTGCCGCGGCATTCGCGATTCTCACGATTCTCGAATACGACCGCGCACGGACCATTGGAGAAGCGAGCCGCAGCCGGTTGGAAGCGGTTCTCAACACCGCACTCACCGGCGCCCGGGACGACTTCGACGGGTCCCTGCGAAGGCTCAGTGACGGGCTCCCGGCCCCGCGGGACGGCGAATCTCCGGCTCAATACGCGGGCCGTGCCGCGTCCTGGTATAGCGCGGCGGCATATCGCGATCTCATTGCTCGTCTCCTGTTAGCGACTCCCTCGTCGAGCACGCTACTGGAATTGGCTCCGGCGCCCGGGCGGCCTGTTGAGTCTGCCCTGGACATGGCGCGCCTGCCGGAGATAGGCACCGCCTCCGGCGGAGTTCCGGTGGTTTGGATTGCTCGCGATGGGACGAATCGTCTGGTGCGTATCACCTCTTCCGCGAGCCCGGGCGGTCCCGCGCGATATCTCTTGATCGAACTGAAACCGGGTGTCCTCGAAGGGCGGATTGTTCCGGCGATTATTCGCGAGCGGTTCGGCGAAGATTCGGCCTCCGAATTCCGCGCCACCCTCATCCGTACGGATAGGGGGATGCTTCGGAGCGGCACGCACTACGACGGCCGGATCGTGCTTTTCCGAACGCCCAGCGCGACCGGGTTCAATTTCCGGGAGATCGCCGCCACCCATCGCGCCGGCTCTCTCGACGCGGCGGAGCGGGTCGTGCGGCGGCGGTGGTTGGCGATCTATCTGGCAATTTCCCTGGCGCTGGCGGCTGGAGTGACGCCGATCCTGCTGTCCACGCTTCGCATTCGAAGAATTCTCCGTCTTCAGATGGAGTTCGTCGCGAGCGTCTCGCACGAGCTGAGAACGCCGCTTTCCGTGATCGGCTCGGCCGCCGACAATCTGGCGGAAGGAGTGGTGCGCTCCGATCGCGGTGTGCGTGAATATGGAGCGTTGATCCGGAGCGAATGCCGGCGGCTCTCCGGTCTCGTGGAGCAGACGCTTCGATTCGCGGCGGGCAAGGCCGATTATCGCTCGCGGAATATGCAGTTCATCCAAGTTTCCGGAATTGTCGATCGGACGCTCGCGGAGGCCGCCGCGGTGATTGGCGCGAGCGGCTTCACCGTGGAAAAACAGATTGACCCGGATCTGCCAATGATCCGCGTCGATCCGACCGTGCTCTCGGAGTGTCTGGGAAACCTGGTCAGCAACGCATTGAAGTATGGAGGAGAGAAGCGCTGGTTTGCGATACGGGCCGCGGCGGTCGAAACCGGCCGGGGTAGCGGAGTCAGAATCACTGTGCAAGACCACGGCCTGGGCATCGCCGCCGAAGAGCTCCCCCATATTTTCGAGCCGTTCTACCGGGGACACGCTGCGCAAGCAACCGCCATTCGCGGGACGGGACTGGGCCTCAGCCTTGCGCAGGAGGCCGCGCGCAGCATGGGAGCGCGCATTACCGTGGAGAGCGCTCCGGGAGAAGGCACGGCGTTTACGATCCACATTCCGGCGGCATACATGAACAGCACAACCGTTCCGGTGGAAGCGATGGTGGAATTCTAACGTGGAACGAACGGTCCTGCTCGTCGAAGACGAGCCCGGTCTGCGTCTGACCCTGAGCGACCGGATCCGCGATGAAGGGTACGATGTGGAAACCGCCGCCAATGGCATCGAAGGATTCCAGAAAGCCAGCAGCAGAGCGTACGATCTGATCGTTCTCGATCTGATGCTGCCCCTGAAGAACGGTTTTGACGTGTGCCGCGACCTGCGGCAGGAAAAGATCCACACGCCCATTCTCATGTTGACCGCGCGGACCGCGACGGTGGACAAGGTGATCGGCTTGAAAATCGGTGCGGACGATTATTTGACGAAACCGTTCGAGATGCCCGAACTGCTGGCGCGCATGGAAGCGCTACTCCGGCGGCCCGCCTTGCGCGACACGGCGGTTTTTCAGTTCGGCCCGATTCATTTCGATGCGCGGCGGACGGAGGTCCGGAGAGATGGCCGCCGGCTGGCCTTATCGGCGCGCGAGTTTGAATTGCTCCGCTATTTCATCGAGCATCGCGGCGAGACGTTGCCGAGAGAGGAACTTCTGCGCGCCGTCTGGTCGTATGAATCCGCACCGTTCACACGCACCGTTGACGTTCACGTCGCGTGGCTGCGCCAAAAGTTGGAAGACGACCCCAAACGGCCCAGGTGGATCGTGACGGTTCACGGCCTCGGATACAAATTCTCCGCCTGAAATGCGATTAATTCACCAATTGTTAAGTCGATGTAAAGTGAATTTTACCCGCACTTGACCCGTTTCCCGGGAAACGGTGTTTTATTTCGCGCGTTCCAAGGTTAAAATCGACCAGATTGATTCGTGAGAGGTGTTCGATGAACCAAACGACGCGCTGTATTCTCGCCGTTATTTTCGTCGCTGCCAGCGCTCCAGCGCTGTTTGCCCAATCGGCGACGGGCACGATTATCGGTCACGTTACTGATGCTTCCGGCGCGGCCGTCGCCGGGGTAAACGCCACTGCGACCAACCCGGAAAAGGGCCTTGTCTTCCGCACGGTGACCGACGAGCAGGGGATTTACCGGTTCTACTATCTGGCGCCGGCGACCTATAACCTGAGCTTCCAAAAAGATGGTTTCAACACCGTCCAGCGCGCCGGTATTATCCTGCAGTCGAACCAGACTCCCTCGGTAGATATTCAACTCTCGGTCGGGAACGTGGTCCAGCAGGTTGAGGTCACGGCGGCAACGCCTCTTCTCGAAACGAGCACATCCACGACGGGAACCATCATGAGCGGCCGTGAAATGAATAAATTGCCGATCATGCAGCGGTACACGTGGATGACCATGTATCTCATGCCGGGCGTTACAAGCATGGGAGGTTTTCACATCGCCGGCATGCGGGACCGGGGCATCGGCTACACCATGGACGGAATTTCCGGAACGAATCCGGGGATTGGCGGTGTTTCGACGAATACGATCATGTCGACCACGCAGAATGCGATCCAGGAGGTGAAACTCTCGTCCACTGTTCTGCCCGCGGAATACGGTCACAGCGCCGGCGGAATGCTGAGCGCGACGTACAAGTCCGGCACAAACCGTCTGCATTTTGAAGCCGAAGACCGTTATGTCAATAACGCGATGCTGCATCGCGCGTACTTTAATTTGGGGAACGCTCCGTTCAGCTACCATGAACTGTCCGCATTGGTTTCCGGGCCGATCGTCATTCCACGCCTCTACGACGGAAAGAACAAAACCTTCTTTCTGTTTGGATGGTCCCGGCACCATGAAGACTACAACCAGTCGGTATTCAGCTCGGTTCCGACGCTGGACGAACTGGGGGGCAATTTCAGCTTTGGCGGCATCGGCTATCCGATCTACGATCCCGCGACGCTCCGTCAGGCGGGTGGGAAATGGACCGCGGACGCGTTTCCCGGAAACATCATTCCGAAAAGCCGCTTCGATCCGGCCGTGGTGAGTTTTCTGAGCAACAACCCTTGGGATGCCCCCAACAACCAGGCCGGCTCCGGGATTTTGACCGCCAGCGGCCCCCAACAGAACTACGGCTCGACGAGCAGTTACTATTCTTATCGAACCCGGTTTGACGCCAAAGTCGACCACTATTTCACCGATAGCAATCGTATTTTTGGACGCTATTCCCAGGTGATGAACCGCGCGGTGGGCGATCAGATTGGCCTGAACTGGAAACTGCTGGACGGCACTGCCGTTCTAACGCCAAGCGATCAGGAAAACATCGTGGTCTCGGACACGCATGTGTTCGGGCCGGCGCTGGTGAACGAAGTCCGCCTCGGGTTTAACCGCCGGCGGCAGTCGCGCACTCCTCCGGGACTGAACGAAGGGTGGGCGCAGAAATTGGGAATTCCCAACGTCAGCGGCGCGACTTTTCCGTCTTTCTTCGATTCGACCACCAAGCCGTTCTTTGGGGCGACGTTCCCGGGCGGCGCTTACAATCAGGTCAACCAAAGTTTTACACTGCAGGACAATCTAACCCTGGTGCGCGGCCGGCACAGCTTCAAAATGGGCTACGAAATTCTGAAGACGGCGGAAAATTCGTTAGCGGCGAGCACGCCGGGCGGCACGTTTTCTTTCGGCGGGACCGCTTATCCCTTCACGCCCAATACCGGCAACGACTTTGCGGCGTTCCTGCTCGGCGCGGTGTCCAAGGCGACGTTTAACACCACGCTCGCGACCTGGCTTCCGCGGTGGTGGAGCCACGCCGCTTACTTTCAGGACGATTGGACGGTCAGCCCCCGGTTGACGCTCAATCTTGGCCTTCGCTGGTCGTTTGAAACTCCATTCGAAACCAAGTACGGGCAGCAGAGCCAGTTTGATCCGAGCGTCACCGATCCGCTGACGGGGTTGCCCGGAGGGATTGTTCACCCATCGGGCGCACTCGGGTATAACAGTTGGAAGCACTTCCAACCGCGGTTCGGCCTGGCGTATCGGATCAACGACAAGATGGTGTTTCGCGGCGGCTTTGGGTTGACCACGATCGATCTGTTCACCACGGCGCTCAACCAGAATTTTGAAGAATACTCGAGCAATGTTTCGGTGCAGAGCCCATCCGGCAATCCGACACCGGCGTTCTACCTCAGCCAGGGTCCCGGCCCGATCAACTTCAACGTGCTGCAAAATGGAACGTCGCCCTACGTGGGGACCAACTATGGTTCCCGAACCGCGACCCGCTACGACCCGAATCTGCGGAATCCGTATGCCATGAATTGGAACGCCACGTATCAATATCAGTTTTTGCCGACCTGGATGGTGGAGTTGAGCTATCAGGGTTCGGCGGGTGTTGGTCTGCTGGAGGCGTGGGATATCAACACTGTCCCGCTCAACATCTCCACAGATCCGGCCGTTCTCCAGAGCGCTTATCAAAATTATCAGAACTACCGGCCGTTTCCGAATTTCGGTGAAATCGATATGTGGAGCAACTTTGGCCATTCCACTTATCACGCGGGAACCATCAAGGTTGAAAAGCGTTTTTCGCGGGGCCTCACCCTGACCTCCTTCTATACTCGCTCCAAGGCGATTGACGATTGCGACAACGACCAGCTATGCACTGGAATTACCTACTACAATCGCAGCCTTGAGAAAGGACGCGCGGGCTTTGACCTTACAAATCGTTCCGTTACCTACGCCACCTATGAACTGCCTTTTGGCGTCGGGAAACGGTTCCTGAATGGAGGCGGGTGGAAGGACTACATTCTCGGAGGATGGAATGTTACGTGGGCGCAGACATTCCAAAGCGGCCTGCCGGTCACCTTTACGGTGGCCGGAAGCCCGAATCCATATCTGGCTGGAAACGGGGTACAGCGTCCGAATCTGGCTGGTTCGCTCGACCAGGTGACCGTGGACAACTGGACGATTGGAGACCGGTTCAACACGAAGATTGAGAATCCATTCTGGAACATCAACGCATTCTCCAACCCGGCCGCCTTCACCGCCGGCAGCATGGGGCGCAACCTGATTAACGGCCGCGCCCTGACATGGTCGCAAACCTCGGGGTCGAAGGTTTTTCGAGTTCGCGAGTCGATGTCCCTGGAGATTCGTTACGACATCAACAATGTCTTTAAGAGCCCGAATTTCGTGAACCCGGTATCGGTGGTGAATCTGAGAAGTCCCGGCCTGTTCGGAAAGCCCACGGCGACAACCGGAGGCTGGTGCTGCCTCGGCGGCCAGTTTGTAGGCACGCTCGGGGCGAAGCTAACCTTCTAAGCTAGTGCAGATCCAGAGAATTGTTGTCACCCATGTCCGTGTGCCGCTGGTGGAGCCGTTCCGGATCAGTTCCGGAGCGGTCTCCGAAAAGGACGGGATTGTGGTGGAGGTTCACGCGGACGGACTGACAGGCTATGGAGAGGCATCGCCCATGGCGGGCAGTTTCTACTCGCGGGACACCCCGGAAATGTGCTGGAAAGAGTTATGCGAGATAGTCGTTCCGGCGATCGTCGGTCATGATTTCGAATGTCCCGAAGATTGGAACCGGACGCTCGATGGACTGTTGGCGGGAAATTTTACGAAGGCGGGCGTGGAAACCGCGCTGTGGGATTTGGCCGCGCAACGGCAGGGCCAGCCGCTGCACCGGTTACTCGGCGGGACGCGAGACCGCGTTGAGACCGGCTTGGCCGTGGGCTTGTACGACGATGTCGGCACGCTGCTCCGCACGGTCGAGCGCTACCTGGACAGCGGCTATCGCAGGGTGAAGCTGAAGATTACGCCGGGCAACGATATCGAAACCGTCAGGGCGGCGCGGGCCGCGTTCGGGTCTATTCCGCTTTCGGTCGACGCGAACGGCGCCTATACCCTCCGCGATTTGGACATCTTCCGCGCGTTGGACGAATTCGAATTGACGATGTTTGAGCAGCCGTTCCCGGGCTCGTTCCTCGAGGAGTTGGCGGAATTACAGCGGCGGGTGCGAACGCCGATTTGTCTCGATGAGAGCCTGGACAGCGAGGATCAACTTCGTCTGGCGATCGGACTCGGCAGTGTGCGTATTGCCAATTTCAAAATTCAGCGCGTCGGAGGCTTTCACCAGGCGCTGTTGATGGACCGGATTTGCCGCGAGCATGCGATCCCGGCCTGGGTTGGCACCATGCCGGAGTTGGGCATCGGGCAGGCGCAAGGCGCGGCACTCGCCAGCCTCGCCAACTTTGTCTATCCCACCGATGTCGAGGCCAGTGACCGGTGGTTCCGCGATGACATCATCTCTCCTTTCCTTCAAGTCCGGGACGGATGGATTGACCTCCCGGACTCTCCGGGGTTAGGGTATGAGATCAATCACGCCAAAATCCACGAGTATCAAGTTTCCACAAGGAGCTTCCCGCAATAATGGTTGTCCATAGACGCGCATTTCTTGCCTCCCTGGCCGGAGCCCTGGCCTCGGCCGCCACCCGGCTTCCCGCGAATCGCAATGTGAAATGGGCACTGAGCGCGGGACTTTGGTCTCACTACCCGCCGGGTCCGTTCACCGATATTTTGGACGTGATGCGCGACACCGGGTTCATTGGCATCCGGCTCACCGGATACCCGGGAATTCTTAAAACTTACAACCTGACCACGGCGCAAATGGAGCGGGAAGTGTCCCGCCGCAACCTGGAGGTGGCGACCATCTCTTTCGGCGGCCCGGTCAACGATCCGTCGCAGCACAAAGCGGTTGTCGCCAAAGCCCGCGAAGCGATGCAGTTCCTGAAGAATTTTGGCGCCAAAAACCTGGTCGTTTTCCCTCCCGGGCGGATGAAGCCCGGGCAGGATGTGGATGCGGGATTTCGCGCCATGTGCAAAGGGTTCAACCTCATTGGCGAGGCCGCCGGAGAAATGGGCTTCCACGCGGGCGTGCACAATCACCTGGACGAAATGGTGGAAGGGCCGGCAGAGGTGGACCGCTGCATGGAACTCACCGATCCTAAACTCTTCAACTTCGCGCCCGATACCGGCCACCTGCATCTCGGCGGTTCGAATGTGGTGAAGATGTACGAGAAATACAAGGACCGGCTGGTATTCATGGACTATAAGGATGCCCGCTGGACCACTCCCAAGGCGGATGTCGTCCTGCCGAACGGGAAAGTAGAGAAGAAGGATTCCGCTTCGGCGCGATTTTTCGATAGCATCTACGATTTGGGCGACGGCGATATCGACTTCCCGGCGTGCCACCGGATACTAAAACAAATACGCTATAAGGGCTGGATCTGCGTAGACCTTGACCGGACCCGCAAGGGACCCCGGGCGAGCTACGAGCATTGCGGGGACTATGTTGTCCGCAAACTGGAGCCAATCTATGTCTAAGAGTTTAGGAATCCGAGGATGTCATGAATGAACTTTTGAATCGGCGGTCTTTGCTGAAATGGGCGGCGGCGCTGCCGGCGTTGGGATCGATTGCGGCTGATTCGATGCTGCAAAAAGCGCAGGCGGCGGTTACGGGCAACGCCGGAAACATCTACTCGCGCATTGGGGTGCGGCCTTTCATTAACGCCCGGGGCACGTGGACGTATCTGAGCGCGTCATTGGAACTTCCGGAGGTGCGCGCCGCCAAGGAAGAGGCCGCCAAGCATTTCGTTGATATTTTTGAACTGCAGCGCGCGGCAGGACGCCGCCTCGCCGAGTTGTCGGGCGCGGAATCGGGAATGGTCACCTCGGGCGCCGCGGGGGCGATCGCTTCCGCCACGGCGGCATGCATCGCGGGAACCGATCCCGCTAAAATCTGGCAACTGCCGGACACGACGGGTTTAAAAAGCGAAGTCATTATGTTCGGAGGGCGGAGCGCTTTCGATAGCGCCGCCCGGTTGGCGGGCGCCAAATTGGTGGTGGCGCGCACCGAGGAGGAACTTCGCTCGGCGCTTGGGCCGAACACCGCGATGGTCTACACCACGATATTGGGCGAGCGCCTGGAGAGGGCCCTCGCCATTGCCAAACAGGCGGGCGTGCCGTTGTTGCTCGACGATGCCGCCGGAATTCCCCCTATTGGAAATCTCCGGCTATACGCCAAGATGGGCATCGACATGTTTTGCTTCAGCGGAGGCAAGGGATTGTGCGGGCCGCAATGCACGGGCCTGCTGCTGGGGCGCAAGGATCTCATTGAAGCCGCCCTGGCGAATACCAGTCCGTGGGAGGGCGCGGTTTGCCGGGCGATGAAGGTCGGCAAGGAAGAAGTGATGGGCTGCCTGGCCGCCGTCGAAGCATGGCAGAAGATGGACCTGGATGCGCTGAATCGCGAATGGAACCAGAAAGTGAAGCGCGTGGCAGCGCTGGTGGAAACGGTTCCCGGGGTCACCACCGGCATCACTATTCCCAAGGACGGAAATCGCTACCCCACGCTAACGGTTAACTGGGATGAAGAGGCTTGGGGCTTCACGGTAGCCGACTGCGACCGCGAGTTGCGCGCCGGAACGCCGCGGATCGAAGTTCTGACTGCATCGAATCCCAGCCTGGTTACCGCGGTGATGGAACATCACGACCGCAAGACGCCGCGTGAAAACAAGCTTCAGATCGTCTCCATGACGCTCCGTCCGGGCGAAGATCTCATCGTGGGCCGCCGCCTGCGCGCCATCCTCAACGGGGCGCGAAAAAAGGCGCGGGGCTGAGGCGTGTCCGGGACCACTCGGCGCGAACTGATCGCCGGCGCGCTTGCCGCCTCTACCTTAACCGCCGCCATGCCCGCCCCGATTATTGACTCTCACGTTCACGTCTGGAAGCACGATCCGCGTTTCCCGTGGGCTCCGGAAACGAAGACACCTCCGGCGGAGGATGCGCCCGCGGAGAAACTGCTTCGCTTGATGAAGGCCAGCGGAGTGGATAAGACAGTGATCATTCAGGTTATCTTCTACCGGTGGGACAACCGCTATCTCGCCAGCGTCTTGAAAGCATATCCGCACTATTTCCGCGGAGTGGCCCGGGTGAACCCGGAAGACCCCGCCGCGCCCGACCATCTTTCAAGACTCACCGAGGAAGACGGATTCCACGGAGTCCGCATCAGCCCCGCCGCCGGCGCAGCGGGCGATTGGTTTCGCGGACCGCTGATGCCGCCGTTATGGAAGCGCTGCCAGGATCTCAAGGTCCCGATGACCGTGCTGGCGCCGGTGACTCGCATGCCCGATGTGGCGGCGCTTGCGGAACGTTTTCCGGATCTGACCGTGGTGGTCGATCACATGGCGGACTGCCCGCTGAATGAGCCAAAGGAGCTGGAAAAGCTTCTCGCGCTGCGCCGCTTTCCCAAACTGTACGTCAAGATTTCGCATTCCTGGTCGCTGTCGTCGCAAGCCTATCCGTATCTCGACTCTCAGCGGCAGATCAAGGCGCTTTATGATGCGTTTGGACCCAAGCGTCTCATGGCGGGGACCGATTGGCCGCTGGTTGAGAAGTATTGCACCTACGCCCAGGCGATCGATATCGCCCGGAAAAGGATCGAATTTCTGAATGTGGAGGACAAACGCTGGATCTGTGGCCTCACGGCGGAGCAGGTCTGGCCCTTTCCGTCAGTGTGAGTACCATGCGCACACCTGTTTTGCTTTTTCTAGCCGCGTCGCTTGCCGCCGCCCAGCCTCGTTACGATCTTCTGCTGAAGGGCGGCCACGTCATTGACGCCAAGAACAAGATTTCGGCTATCCGGGATGTCGCGATTGCGGGCGGGCGGATCGCCGCTGTCGCGGAAAATATTCCGGCCTCCGATGCCAGAAAAACCATCGATGTGTCGTCGCTGTACGTCACGCCTGGGCTGGTGGATATGCATGAGCATGTCTTCTCCGGCAGCGTGAACCGCGAATACACCGGCGAAAATTGCGTTCGCGCGGACGGTTTTTCGTTTCGCAGCGGCGTCACCACCGTGGTGGACGCCGGCTCTTCAGGCTGGCGGAGTTTTGGGGAATTTCGCGATCAGGTGATCAACCGGCAGCGAACGCGGGTGTTTGCCATGCTGAACATCGTCGGCAGCGGCATGGGCGGCCGGATGGACGTGGAGCAGAACACGAAGGACATGGACCCCGAGCGCACAGCGGAGGTCGCGCGGCGCAATCACGACGTCGTGGTTGGCATTAAAGTGGCGCACTACGCCGGGCCCGAGTGGATTGCCGTGGACCGCGGCGTTGAGGCGGGGAAGCTGGCGAATATTCCCGTCATGGTGGACTTCGCCACGTTTCGCCCCGAACGGCCCTTCCAGGAATTGGTTCTCAAGCGCCTCCGCCCGGGTGACATCTATACGCACCAATATCTTCGTGTGGTCCCGATGTTGGACTCGCAAGGTAAGGTTCTGCCCTATCTGTTTGAAGCGCGCAGGCGGGGCATTATCTTTGACGTCGGGCACGGCGCGGGCAGCTTTTCTTTTCGCCAGGCCATCCCTGCGGTGAAGCAGGGCTTTATCCCCGATTCCATCTCTACCGATCTGCATGTCGAGAGCATGAACGCGGGCATGAAGGACATGCTGAACGTAATGTCGAAATTTATCAATATGGGCATGTCTCTTGATGACGTGATCGCCTGCTCCACCTGGCATCCGGCGCGCGAGATTCATCATGAGGAACTGGGAAACCTTTCGGTTGGCTCCGGCGCGGACATCGCGGTGTTGCGCCTCGTGCATGGCGAATTCGGCTTCGTCGATTCCGCCAATCTTCGTATTCGCGGCGACCGGAAACTGGCTGCGGAAATGACGGTGCGCGATGGAAAGATTGTCTGGGACCTCAATGGCATGAGCGCCCGGGACTGGGATCATGCGGAACAGCATTAGCCGGCGAGGCCTGTTATCGCTTGCCGCCGCCGGTCTTGCCTCCGCGCGGCCCACGGAACTGATCATCGATACGCATTTGGAGGTTTGGACGGACGACCCCAGGTTTCCCTTCCACCATCCGGAACACCCGGAGCTGAAACGCGTTCCCGTGCAAGCACCGATCGAAAACCAGGTGGCGCAGATGCGAGATTTCGGGCTCACTTATGCTGTGCTCATTAATCCCCGTTACTTCGGCTGGGACAATTCGTACATCAGTTATTCCTTGCATAAGTACCCCAAACTATTTGTGGCGCATGGGTTGTTGGATCCTCTGCAGCCCGACCCGGCCGCGCGCCTTCGCTACTGGATGCGCGAGCACGGGTTTCAGGGAATGCGGTTTAGCCCGATTTACGCGCCGGAAGCCACCTGGCTGAACGCGAAGCATCAATACCCTCTCTGGCGGGAAGCGGAACGTTTGGGCGCGGTGTTTAACTTCTATATCCTTCCCCGGCAGATGCCCATGCTCGAAGATATGGCCGCCCGGTTCCCCGGAGTCAAGATTGTCATCGATCATCTTGGCAAACCCGATCTGAAGGCCGCCGATCCCTGGGCCGATTTCCGCAAGATGTTCCGCCTCAAGCGCTTTCCTCAAGTCTGGGTCAGCGCTTCCGAGCCGTATGAAATCTCTCTGTCCAAGCAATACCCGTATCGCGATACTTATCCCTTCTTCAAGGCAACCTATGAGGAGTTCGGGGGCAGGCAACTGATATGGGGCACCGGTTACCCGCGCCCGCGCTGGGAATTACCCATGGACAAGGAGCTGGAATTCGTGAACGAGGCACTGGATTTCTATACTGCCGAAGACCGCGAACTGATTCTGGGGAGGAACGCGCTTCGTATCTGGAAATTTCCGAAAGGTTGACTCTATGCGCTTTCTGATGACTATACTTCTCTGCGCGGCCAGCGTCCCGTTTGCGCCGGGAGCGGAGCTGCGGCGTATTCTACCGCCCGGCACGAACCTGGCGGGACCGTACAGCCCTGGAATCTTCGCCGGTGAATTTCTGTACGTGGCCGGCCAAGGCGCGGAGGATGCGCAAGGCAAGCTTCCACAGGACGAAGACGGCCAGATCCGCCAGTGTCTTAGTAACGTCAAGACCGTGATCGATGCAGCCGGGCTCACCATGGAGAATGTCGTATATGTTCAGGTCTATCTAACCCGCTATCAAGACGAAGCGCCTCTGAATCGTGTATGGAAAGAATTCTTTCCGAAGGCTCCTCCCGCGCGCTCCACCATTGGCGTAGCAAGCTTAGCGGGCACGCCGGTGGAGATGAGTGCGGTCGCCATCCGGGACGTTGCGAGGAAGAAGCCTATTGTTCCTCCGGGCTATCCCGCCAGCGTGCCGATTTCCCCGGCCGTGCAAGTGGGCAACCGCCTTTATCTTTCAGGCTTTCTCGGGCGGGACGTAAATACGGGGGAGATACCGGAAGATCCCGGCGCTCAGGTGCGCCTTGCCCTCAACCGGATGGAAGCGACGCTCAAGGCGGCGGGCGCGAGCTTTCGCAATATGGTGTTCGTGAATCCCTATCTGACGGCCAGCGTGCCGATGGGCGTGATGAACAAAATATACGCGGAGCATTTTGAATTCGGCAACACTCCGGCGCGCGCCACCATTCAAGTGGCCGGCTTGCCGAGTGGGGCGAACATTGAATTTACCGGGGTCGCCGTGATGGACCTGAGCGAACGGCGTGCCGTGCGTCCGAAGAACATGGAGCCGAGCCCAACCGCCAGCCCGTGCGTCTTCGCGGGTGACACGTTCTACTGTTCGGCCAAGTCGGGCTTCATCCCGGGCGTGAATGGCGGTATCTATGCCTCCACCGTGGAGACTCAGCTTCGCCAGACCATGCGGAATCTTCTGGACGGCCTGGAAGAGGCGGGGCTCGATTTCTCCCACGTGGTTGCGAGTAATGTGTATCTCGACAATATCGATGACTTCTCGCGTATGAACGGCGTGTACGCGCAATACTTTGGACCGGCCCCGCCCGCGCGGACCACCATTCAGCAGATTGCTCCCGGCGAGCGGAAAGCGAACGGCAAGGGACACTGGCCCACGCTCGAACAGATTTCAATCGTGGCGGTGAAATAACAGATGCAAACCAATCGTATTCGCGAGGCGCTGCGGGCGGGCCGCTGCCAGATAGGGGCCGGGTGGTCTCAGCTTCGTTCTCCCGAGGTTGCGCGCGTGCTGGCCGCGGCGGGGTTTGATTTCGCCTTCGTCGACACCGAGCATGGCGGCTTCGGTATCGAAACCGTGCAGGATATCTGCCGGGTGTCGAATTTGGCCGGGATTGCGCCGATCGTGCGCGTCGCCGATATGCAGTACCCGCTGGTGGCCCGGGTCCTCGATTGCGGCGCGCAGGGGGTCATCTTCCCGCGCGTCGAATTACCGGAACTGCTGGCCAGCGCGGCGAGATGGACCCGGTTTCCGCCGGAAGGCGTTCGCGGATACGGGCTGGGCGGGCCGCAGCTCGGCTACGAACCGCATTCTTTTCCCGATGTGATCGCTCATAGCAACGCCAATACGCTGGTGGTGCTCCAGATCGAGACCCGCCGCGCGCTCGAAGCCGCGGATGAACTCCTTTCCGTTCCCGGTCTCGATGCGGTGTTGATCGGGCCGGCCGACCTCTCCATTTCGCTCGGTGTTCCGGGAGAGTTTCAGAATCCCAAACTGGTGGAAGCGATCGAAAGAGTGCGTGACGCCTGCCTGCGCCACGGCGTCGCGCCGGGGATTCATCTGCGTTCGCCCGCGCTTGCCAAGGCTTGGAAAGACCGCGGGATGCTATTTCTTAGCTGCGGCAATGAAATCGGCTTTCTCCACGAACGCGCTTTGGAAGTGGTGGGACAACTGAGAGGACCAGGTGAATGCGCTTCCGGCAGTGGAGCGTAGTCGGCCTTCTCAGCGCGGGGATGGTAATCGCCTATGTGGACCGGGCGAACCTGTCCGTCGTCCTGGCCACTCCCGAGGTCCGCGATCTTTTCCAGCTCAGCGACTCGATGCGAGGGCTGCTGAATTCCGCCTTCTTCTGGACCTATGCGCTCCTGCAGGTTCCGGCGGGATGGGTGGTTGACCGTTTCGGAGTCAAGCGGCCTTACGCCATCGGTTTCGTGTGTTGGACGCTGGTATCGGCGGCCACCGGGCTGGTCGGCAGCGTCGCCCATCTTTTGATTTTGCGTTTCCTGCTTGGCGGAGGGGAAGCGATCTGCGCTCCGGCCAGCTTACGCTGGATTCGCTGGAATTGTCCGGAGGAGCGGCGCGGGCTGGCGGTGGGAATCTATCTTGCCGGCACGAAGATCGGCGCGGCGATCGGGGTGCCCGTCGCGGCGTTCCTGATCACGACTTTCAACTGGCGGGTCATGTTTCTGATCTGCGGTCTGGCGGGATCGGTGTGGCTGGTGGCGTGGCTGCTCCTGGTTGAGAATGACGAACCGCGAGACATTCCGGCGCGCAACGTGGCCGTGGAACCGGTTGTCTCGTTTTCGGATCTTCTCCACAGCCCCATGGTGTGGGGCATCCTGGTGGGCACCTTCGCATACGGATACTTTCTGTTCTTCTGCGTCACCTGGCTTCCCGCGTATTTGACCGAGTACCGGCATCTGGCGCTGAACTCCATGGGGTTCTACTCGCTATTCAGTTTCGGAGGCATGGCGGTGGTGGCCATAGCCGCCGGCTGGGCCGCGGACGAACTGATCCGGCGCGGCGCCGATCCGGCACGGACGCGGAAAGGATTTACGATTGCGGGATTCCTGCTGGCCTCGACGGAACTGATCGGCGTCGCGTCTCCCTCTGAAACGTCAGCCCTGTTCTTCGTTGTTTTCTCGCTGGCCGGATTGGGTCTCGCGACGGCCAACTATTGGGCCCTGACACAGACGCTGATCCCGGGGCGCGCCATGGGACGCATCGCCGGAATGCAAAACTGTGCGTCGAACCTCGGCGGAGTGGCGGCGACGCTGCTGACGGGCTGGTTAAAAGAAAGCACAGGCGGATACCAGGCGCCGATGCAGGTGATCTGGCTGATCCTGCTGGGCGGGGTTGCGTCCTACCTATTCCTGGTGAGAGGGCGTTTTGCGTCGAAAAGCCTGGCCTGACGCTCGGGATGAATCACGCGGACGTTCCGGTGCGCTGCGCGGCATGCGCTAGCCGCGGACCCTCCAGGGAGCCGGCTTCCGGCCGCAGCAGACGCAGGGCTTTTTCGCGGTCGATCAGCTCGTGATCGACGTAACGGAACGGAGGCACCTGCTCCCCATTCACCAGGCGGAGCACCAAGTCCATCAGCGCCGGCCCGTATTGCTCCGGATAGAATGCCACCGAGGCGATGTAGGGGCTCTCCTCACGCGTTATCATTTCGAGCGCCTCCGCGCTGCCTTCCATTCCGGCGATCACGGCTTGAGATTCCCGCCCGGCGGCAGTGAGGGCGTCCAGGGCGCCCAGAGCCCCGTCATCGCTGCAGGCCGAAACCAGAATATGGCGCGCTTCCGGATGGTCGCTCAAAATTGCCGCGGCCGCCGCCCGCCCCCGGGAGCGCTCGCCTCCGCCACCCACGCGATGCACGATTCCGGGCGGTTGTGGTCCCAGCGCCGTTTCGATGGCGCGCAAAACTCCGGTCATGCGCGATTCCAGCACCATCCCGCCCTCGGGAATATCCAGCAGCAGGATGAGGTCGATTTGTCCGTTCCAGCGGCGGCGGGCGACATCGGCGAGACTCGTGCCCGCCGCATAGCCGCATTTGTAGTTATCTACGCCGAAATATATTGCGCCCGGATGGGGGATATGCACGGCAATCAACGGCACGCCCGCGGTGCCGAAAATATCCGCGATCACCGGAGAAACGTCTACATGGCGTTGGAATTCGATGGCGGCGTCCACGTTCTCTTCCACCATGCGCCGGGCATTTTCAATCGCCGTCCGGGGGTCGCGGTGGTTGTCGAGGACCAGCAATTCCATTCCGGCGGCGGAGGCTGCGCGCGTCAGGCTGGCGGTCACCACCAGAGCAAACGGCAGATCCGAGGTGAGGGAACCAAAGCCGACGCGGATTTTCTTCCGGGACGAGGTCAGGCGGTATCGCTTCCCCTTGCGAGCCACGTACCGCCGCTGTTCCAGCGTGAACAGAATACGAAAGGCCGTCGTCCGGGGGACTTTGGCCCGCGAGATAATCTCCTCCAGCGTGAGCTCTTCACCGGCGGCGTGAAACGATTCCAGAATGTCGAGCGTTTTCGATGTGGTCGGTACGAAATAAGAAGCGTCGGTTTTATTTTCCATGTTCCACGAAATAGCTAGCCTTACTGAATCCGCCGACTATATCATAGTACGCTCGCGTACACTTTTACTTGCGTGGAGCCGGCAACTATAAATCCACTTTGCCTCGAAAATGTGCGGGGATAGGCTTTACACTCATAGTTTAGGACCGCCGATGAGGAACTCCCGACTCTGCCGGCTTCGCAGGGCTGAACTTCGCGGATTTTCAGGCGGCGCCATGATGGTGTGCGCGCTCGCTTTGGGGTTCCCTGTCCAGTCAGCGTCGCAAGCCCCGGAGCTTCCGGTCATTCGGGAAATCGGCGAGATTCATCATCTTGACCGGGAAGCTGCGGTGCGCGGCTATCCGGTGGACGCCCAAGGCGTAGTTACTTATTTCGATCCATACGGTCCCGACTTCTTTGTACAAGGGAAAACGGGCGGCGTGTGGGTGGAGTGGCTGCCCTCCATGCCGAAGCCCGTGGTCGGCGAACTGATCTCCCTGCAGGGCGTGACTACGCAGCGGGATTTTTCGCCAGACGTGGTTCAAGCCCGCTGGCAGGTTCTCGGCACGGCCCCCATGCCCAAGCCGCTCAAGCCGGCGTACGCGGAACTGGCGAGCACCAGTCTGGATTCCAAATGGGTGGAAATCGAAGGCGAAGTACGGTGGGCCGTATGGCAGCACCGGAAGCCTTATGAAAACCACCTGCGCATGGTGATCGCCATTTTGGGCGGTGAGATTTCGGTGATCGTTCCCTGGACCAACGTCATGGATCCGGACCACTGGGTAGACGCCGTCGTCCGCGTGCAGGGGGTCTGCGGCGCCGATTTTAATTTCAAAAATCAGTTGGTCGGCGTCCGGCTCAATACTCCGAGCCTCGACTATGTCCAGATGATCAAGCCGCCTCCGGCCGATCTGGCTCCGGTTCCCATCGATTCAATTGGTGCGCTACAGAGTTTTTCGAGGAGAAACCGGGGTGACCACCGGATCAAGACATCGGGTGTTGTCACAGCCTCCATCGACGGGCAGGGTTACTACTTGCAGGACGACAGCGGCGCGGTGCTGGTGTCGGATATGAGCACTAACTCCTGGCATCCCGGGGATCGCCTCCAGGTGATGGCATTCTCCGGTTTCAGCGACCGGCACGCCCGTCTCACCTATCCTGTGGCTCATAGACTCGAACAGGGAGTTTCGGTCACTCCCAAGGAGATTTCGATTGACGATGCCCTGAACGGGATACATGATTCCGAACTCGTCCGGGTTCGGGGCAAATTGATCGACATTTCCGCCATGCCGCGCCGCCAGGTGCTCCTGATTAGCGCCGGAGGAAAGGACTTCACTGCAACCTTATCCTCCTCGCAGCATCAGTGGCCGGACGTGAGGCCGAACAGCATGATCGAAGTCACTGGGGTTTGCGTGACTGATCTCGATCCGTCCGGAGTCCCGTTTTCGTTTCATCTGGTCGCGCGCGGCCCGGATGATCTCCGCGTGCTGGCAAGCCCGTCGTGGTGGACTCTCGGGCACTTGCTGGGGCTGCTCGCTCTGCTGGGGGCTGCCGCCCTTGCCTCGCTTGCCTGGATTCTCATTCTCCGCCGCCGCGTGACTGCCCAGACCGAAATTATTCGAAAGTCCATCGAGTCCACGGCCGATGGAATGGTGGTGGTGAACGGGCGCCGGAAGGTCCTCGCCTATAACGAAAAGTTCAGCCAGATGTGGCGGATTTCCGACGATGTGCTTGCATCGCGCGATGACCGCCGCATTGTTCAGGAGATTCTGGACCGCATGGAAGACCCGATCGGGTTCTTGCAGCGTATTGAGGATCTCTACGCTCACCCGGAGGCGCAGGGCGACGACATCATCAAGCTGCAGGGCGGGCGGATT
Organism: Bryobacteraceae bacterium; assembly: GCA_035545735.1. Lineage (GTDB taxonomy): Bacteria > Acidobacteriota > Terriglobia > Bryobacterales > Bryobacteraceae > JAJYKC01. The sequence goes on from DASZXS010000064.1 coordinate 53,321, forward strand.
TTCGAGCGCCACTCCGAACCGCTGCGTGTCGGCGGCCTCAACGACGGGCGGGTCTGGTGTTACCGCGACATCTCCGACCGCGTCCGCACGGAAGAAGCGCTCATCGAGAAAAACAAGCAGCAGGCGGCGCTGGCGGCCCTGGGGCAGTTCGCGCTGGCCGAGACGACCCTGGACCCGGTGCTCGGCCGCGCCACCGATATCCTCGCTTCCCATCTTGAGGCGGACTATTGCGTGTTGTGGGAACGAAAGCCCGGCGCAGCTCAGATGGAGGCGCGGGCGTTTTCCGGAAAAGCCGGGGTGGAACTGCCGCCCTTCGCCCGCAATCTTCAGCAGGAGGCGCAAGGGATTTGGGCCGGGACCGCTTGGACCACCGGTGGTCCGGCGGTGTTGAACCTGGCGGGCGACCCTCCGCATGAGCTGATGCCGGGGTACCCGGTGTTGAGCGGCATCGCTCTGGCGATTCGCTCCCAGCGGCAGGCGGCTTCTTTGCTCGCTTGCTATTCCGCTAAAAAACGCGTCTTCGCGCCGGAAGACCGCCGCTTGCTCGAAGGTGTGGCTAGCGTGCTCGGCGTCGCGATGGAACGCGCGCGGGTGGAAGAGGAACTGGAGGAGTCCAAACGCTCCGCGGAGCTGGCGAGCACGGCGAAAAGCGAGTTTCTCGCGAACATGAGCCACGAAATCCGCACGCCCATGAACGGGATCCTCGGCATGGCGGACCTCACGCTCGGAACCAGGCTGTCGCCGGAGCAGTCCGAATACGTCAGCATGATGAAGACGTCCGCGGAGAGCCTGCTTACGGTAATTAACGACATTCTCGATTTCTCCAAGGTGGAAGCCGGGAAACTCGAGCTGGAGTTCATCGAGTTTCGTCTCAAAGCTCTGCTCGATGACACGCTCTATGCGCACAGCTTCCGGGCGCAGCAGAAGGGGCTCTCGCTGGTGGTCTCGGTGGACCGGCGGCTGGAAGGGCCCGTAAAAGGCGATCCGGTCCGCTTGCGTCAAGTATTGACCAACCTGGTGGGCAACGCGATCAAGTTCACCGACGAGGGCGAGGTAAGAGTGGAGGCTCTGCTGGCGGAATCGTCCGGTTCCAGCCTGAAGGTGCAGTTCACCGTGGCCGATACGGGAATCGGGATCGCCCCCGAGAAGCATGACATCATCTTCCAGCCGTTCTCGCAGGTTGATTCCTCCACCACGCGCAAATACGGAGGCACCGGACTGGGGTTGACGGTTTCCGCGCGCCTGGTGCAATTGATGGGCGGGCAGATCTGGACCGAAAGCGAGCCCGGCGCGGGAAGCCGTTTCCACTTCACGACGATGCTGGAAGGCGTGGAAACCACGTCGGGCGGCCGCCGGAAGGGCGATCAGGAGGGGGCGATTTCGGTCGACAGCGCAGCCATTTCAGACGGCCACGCGCGGCTGGATGGCGGCGGCCAGAGCTATCCGCATATTCTTGTCGTTGAAGACAACCCGGTCAACCAATACCTGGTGGTGCGTCTGCTTGAGAAAAAAGGCGGTTACCGCGTCTCCGTGGCCAGTAACGGAGTGGATGCGGTCCAGGCGGTGTCGGACTCCCGTTTTGACCTGGTCATGATGGACGTACAGATGCCGGACATGGATGGCTTTGAGGCAACTGCCAAGATACGCGCGATGGAGCAGGACCTGGGCTACCACACCCCCATCATCGCGATCACCGCGCACGCCATGAAGGGCGACCGGGAAAAATGCCTCGCCGCCGGCATGGACGGCTATATTACCAAGCCCCTCCGATTGAACGAAATGTTTGACCTGATTGAAGAGACCTTGTCCAAAGTTCCTTCGTCCGCGGGGGCATCCCGAGGGGACTGAAACAACGCCCAGCCGCTATCTTGATTCAGGGCCTAGCTCTGTTTATACTAGCGGTTTCTTGGGTATTTTCCAGGAGCGAGTGCCGGTATGATGATCCGCGAAGAATTCGATCCGCTCGCGCCTCAAAGGGAGGCGGCCTTATTCTATGGCCTCTTCCTGCGGGGCCATTCAGCGGACGCCCTCCGGCGGGATATCGACGTTCCTAAACCAATACTTGAGAAATGGCTCAAAACTCAAAGATATGAAGGCAATTTCCAGCAAGCGCTACGGCGGGTATATTCCTACCGGAAACAAGTGCTGGCTATCTTCGACGAGTTGGTTCTGAATGAGCGCCTTCGCCCGCGGATTCAATAGGCGTCTGTTCAGAGACAAATTTTGGAAATCTCTCCCTCGGCGGAATTGGACAACCACTTGACTTCTCGTCCGTAGTACTGCAGGGCTCGCTGGCATTGATCCAGGAAGAATCGCAACAGCGTGGGGTCGTATTGTGTCAACGCGCTGGCTTGGCGCTTCATTAAGTGGGTATCGCCGTCCGCGAGGGGTCCGGTCCATGCTTTGCGCCCCGATTTTCCGTAGGCGCGGGACGCGCGAATCGCGGCGGCTTCGAGAAACGCGCCCGCCTGGAGATGGGGTATTCCAGCGTACCGGAGACATTCATCCGCCGCCCCCAACAACGGGAAAAGCAGGCTTTCGGACAGGGTCAGCGCGGCCTGCACCAGCGGCTTGGATTCCGGCGCAACGGTGAGAGAACGCGCGTCATGCCGCAGAATACGCTTCACCTCGGTGACGGCGTGGCGCGCGCCTTCAATCAGGAAGCGGATATCGGCGGAAAATTCGAGCAGGCATACCGAGCCGGTCCCGGCGCCACGGAGGGCGGCGCTCTCCAGAACCTCGGACCCTAGCCACGTGTCCCCCAGGATGATCGATTTCCCGTCCAGGCGTATCCGGGACGCCGTTAGTTCCCTGATCGTCGATCGCGCCCGGGAGTCGGGCACGATGATAAAGATCGCATCGCATTCATCGAGCTCCTCGAATCTACCAACGGGGAAGCCGGCCCCCAAAGTGTTTGCCAGACGGCTCGCAACGCGCAGCGAGATGGATTTTACGGGGCCCAGCCGCTTTCGAAACTCCGGCAGGCGTGCCAGAAAAGAACCAGCGGCGCTACCCGCTCCGACGAGACCCAGTGGACGCTGTTGGCTCATATAGGGAACTGGCTCTCAGACTCTTGATGCGATCCCGCATTTGGGCCGCCTTCTCGAACTCGAACTTCTTCGCCGCATCGCGCATTTTCTCCTCGAGGTCCCGCAGGAATTTCTCCCGCTGCTCTCCGGTCATCTCTTCGGCAGGATCGGCCGTTTCCATAGAAACTGTCACGTAGTCCCCTTCCGCCACAGCCACCAGGCTCATGTCGATGGGCTTGATGATCGACTGCGGAGTAATGTGATTGTCTTCGTTGTACTGCCGCTGGATGGTCCTGCGCCGGTCGGTCTCACCAAGCGCGCGCCGCATACTATCGGTTATCACGTCAGCGTATAAAATGGCGCGTCCGTTCAGATGCCGGGCTGCCCGCCCGATGGTCTGAATCAACGATCCCGAGGAGCGGAGAAACCCCTCCTTATCCGCGTCCAGAATTGCGACCAGCGAGACCTCAGGAAGATCCAGGCCCTCTCGAAGCAGATTCACTCCAATGAGCACATCATACTCCCCCCGGCGCAAGTCGCGCAGGATTTTGATGCGGTCAAGCGTGCTTACCTCGGAGTGAAGGTAAGCGCACTTCACGCCCGCCTCGCCGTAGTATTCGGCCAGATCTTCCGACATGCGCTTCGTCAGGGTTGTCACCAGCACGCGCTCATTGCGGCCGCTGCGCAGGCGGATCTCTTCGAGGAGATCGTCGACCTGTCCCCGGATTGGGCGGATGTCGACTTCCGGATCGACCAGCCCGGTCGGCCGAATGATCTGTTCCACGATTACGCCGGCGGATTTCGTCAGCTCGTAGGGCCCGGGCGTGGCCGAAACATAAATCATCTGACCAACACGATTCTGGAACTCCTCGAATGTGAGCGGACGGTTGTCGCGGGCGCTGGGCAGTCGGAAGCCGAACTGGACCAGCGTGTCCTTACGGGAGCGGTCGCCATGATACATGCCGTGCAACTGAGGCATGGTTTGATGGCTCTCATCGACAAAGACGATGGCGTCGTGCGGCAGGTAGTCGAGCAGCGTGGGAGGCGCTTCGCCCGGCAGCCGTCCGGAAAAATGCCGCGAATAATTTTCGATCCCGTGGCAATAGCCGATCTGCCGGATCATTTCAAGGTCGAACATGGTCCGCTGGTAGAGACGCTGCGCCTCGATCAGCTTTCCTCCGTCCCGCAGTTCCTTCTGCCACCACTGAAGCTCATTTTCGATGCTCTTGAGAGCTTGCTCGCGCATCTCCGGCGTGAGCACGTAGTGAGTCTTCGGATAGATGGGCAGGCGGGTATAAGTTTGCCTCACCTGACCGAGCAGGGGATCGATCTGGCTGAGCGATTCGATGGTGTCGCCCCACAGCTCGATGCGGTAGGCGTGATCCTCGTAGGTAGGGAAGACTTCGATGACATCGCCGCGCACGCGAAACGTGCCGCGCCGGAAGTCGCTATCATTTCTCTCGTAAAGGATCTCGACCAGCCGCTGAAGAATCTGCTGCCGCCCTATGGTTTGCCCTTTTTCGAGCATTAACAGCATCCCGTAGTAGGCTTCCGGGGATCCCAGGCCGTAGATGCAGCTTACGCTGGCCACGATCACACAATCGCGGCGTTCGAACAGCGACCGCGTTGCCGAGAGCCGGAGTTTGTCTAGCTCGTCGTTGATGGTGGCTTCCTTCTCGATGTAAACGTCTCCGGAAGGAATGTAGGCTTCGGGCTGATAGTAGTCGTAGTAGCTAACGAAGTACTCCACTGCGTTCTCGGGAAAGAACGTTTTGAATTCGTGATAGAGTTGCGCGGCCAGGGTCTTGTTGTGCGCGAGAATCAGCGCCGGACGGCCCGCGCGTTCGATGACCTTCGCCATCGTAAAGGTCTTGCCGGAGCCCGTCACTCCCAGCAGAACCTGATGCTCTTCGCCATCGGCGAGCCCTCGCGAAAGCTGTTCGATGGCCGTCGCCTGATCGCCCTTGGGACGGTAGTCGACCGCTACGCGAAAACTCATGATTCCAGGATACCGGACAGGGCAAGGAGGCAAACTCGCGCTGTGTGTCTTCTTGACACACCTGTGACAATCCCGTATTCTGAGGATTCGTTAAATATTTGGTAATCTCCGGCCGACGGCCGTGGGCGCAAGCTCGCACCTCGCTCACGGCTGTACCGAATTTTGTTTAGTAGGAGATGGATGCCTAATCAGCCGTATTTTGTAGTCGTTCTTGCACACTCTTTGCACGGACGGCTGCGCAGAATACACATTCCGCATCAGGCCATTTACGCGATCATTGTACTTGCGGTCATTGGGTTTTTCTCGGTTTCCGGTTTTGTGATGAGCTATGCGCGGATGACCTGGAAGGTCTCGCGCTACAACAGCCTGAGAAAGGAAGTGGATGCGCTTCGCGTCCGCTACCGCGAGCTGCAGAAAGTTTCCAATCAGAAGAGCGACGAACTCGCTTCCCTTCAGCTATTTGCCAATGAGGTTTCGGTCGCCTACGGACTTGATAGCAAGTCGCAGGCATCCACCGGACATTCCGCCGATCCTTCTTTGGTTCCCTCCTTCCACGAATCCCTGAAAGAGTTCAGCCTCCTCCAAAACGCATCCTTCAGTCCGAGCTCCGGCCTCAGCCAGTATGCCCGCCAGTGGGGCGCAAATCTTGTTCCCAGCTTGTGGCCTTTGAATGGACGCCTGCTGAGTCCATTTGGGGCTCGCACAGACCCGTTCTCGGGTGAAGGCGCCACCCACACCGGAGTGGATATATCGGCGGGGATGGGAAGCCCCGTCCACGTCACCGCGGACGGTATTGTGAAATTCGCAGGCTGGATGTCGGGCTACGGACGTCTGGTGGTGGTGCAGCACGAAAACAATCTACGCACGTACTATGCTCACCTCTCCGCGCCGGAAGTAATGGCAGGCCAGGAGGTCCGGCGTGGTCAGGAGATCGCACGTTCGGGCGCAACCGGACGGGCTACGGCGCCTCATCTTCACTATGAAGTTCGCATTGGCGGCGTTCCCGTGAATCCTTACAAATATCTCTCCCATTCGCCCGTGGTTGCGGCGAATAACTCCAGGAATACATCGCTGTTCTAGCTCCTTGCGATTCGCCATAATGGGAATTGGGATACCGAGATCCCGGCTCCCCAGCATGGTTTCCCGCCGGCAGCTTCTGATTGCTTTATCCGCTTTCGCGCGTCCCTCCCGGAGCCGTGCGGCTACCGCGCTTCCCGCCGGTACTGTTTCGTTTATCGACCCAGCGACCGAGTTTCGCCTTTTCCGGCTCACCGATCCCAAATTCGCCAGCCACCTGCCGGGCTATCAGGGCGTTTTTGTATCGAAGCACGCGTCATTTCTTCTGTTTTCGAGCGATCGCGGTGGCGCGCTTCAACCTTACCGGCTCGACATTAAGCGGGGAGAATGCACCCAAATCGCCGAAGCCGATGGGTTGCATCCGGAAGGCATCGTGCTCGCGCCGGATGAAAAGAATTTCTACTATCTCGATAACGGAGGGCTTTACCGCGGTTCTCTGTCCCATGGCCGGTCGCGGCAGGTGTACGGCATCGCTTCCGGGTGGGAGGCCGGCTACGGTCTTGGGTTATCCCCGGACGGGCTTTACGCCGCGTTGATCGAGAAGCGCGGCGGGCAATACCGCATCCGCCTGATTGCGACCGGGCGGGGGACGGCCGTCACGCTCGTTGAAGCCGGAGAGGAGTTGTCGCTGCCCTCGCCCCGCCCCAAGCGCGCCGGCGTGCTCTACCGCCGCGCTCCCGGCTCGTTGTGGCTGGTTAATTTCGATGGGGCGGGGAACCATAAACTTGCCGCCGCGAGCGACACGCTCGGTCCGGCATTCTGGAGCCGCGACGGCCGCGCGGTGGAATATCTGGATTTTCCTTCGGACCGGACGCGGCCGCGCGCTATCCGGGAGTTTGCGGCCGATTTCAATCGCGACGCCCTGGTAGCCAATACCAGCCAGTACGCGCATTTCGGCGCGAACGGCGACGGCAGCGTTTTCGTGGGTGCCAGCGCCAGCAAGGTGTCGCCCTATGTTCTGCTGATGCTCCGGTCCACGCGGCGGGAACTTACCATTTGCGAGCATCGGGCCAGCGACCCATCGCTGGTCTCACCCGTATTCTCTCCCGACAGCCAGCGCGTATTTTTTCAGAGCGATAAGGAAGGCAAGATGGCGATCTACATGATGAATGTCGAACGCCTGGTGGAGGAGACGGACGAATAGCGGCGCCGCGTTCAGGAGCGGAAATTCGCCAGGGAAACCGCCGGGAGATAAAATCCGCGCAGCGTGCGGTTCCACCAGTTTCCGGTTTTACGCCGCGTTGCCCAATCGGTGAAGCGATATTCATACGCGAGAGCCCGGACATATTTGGGCGGGTGGGACGGGAAGGGATTAGAGCGGAAGAGGCGCAGGGGCGCCGGCGCGCCATCTAGCAGTTCCCTCAGCAGGCTTATGAACCACGGATTGTTTCGATAATTCCCCAAAGCGGCGAACCACATCTGCCAGTCCAGGCGGGGCTGGAACGGGGCCACCCAGCGCGGCGGAGCGCCGGGAGCGCCCGGTTTATAGGGGAACTGGTAGTCCTTCCACTCGATGCCGTCATCCGACCCCTGAATGATGATTTCAATCCGGGTGGTTGTCATGACGGCGAAAAGGCCGTAGCCGTTGACGATTTGAAATGGGGCCGCCGCGCGCTGCAGCGAGGGTAGAGGGGCCGGCGCGCCGCCCGCGAACGTGTCGAGCAGGCCCGCGCCCCCGAGCGTGAGCACCAGCACGGCGACCATGGCGACGGCGCGGCGCTCCCAGCGGCCGTTCTCCCGCGGTGGTCCGGCCAGGCGGTTCAGCGCCGGAAGGACGCCGAGAGCCCGGTCGTCAAACAGAAACACGCACAGCGCGAGTGTGAGCAGATTGAAGAAGGCGTAATTTCCCGAAAGCAGGATCAGCACCTGGAGTGCGACCATGACGCCCGCACCGAAGTGCCGGAGGCGGCGCGGCGCAAAAATCAGCAGCGGCGCGAAGAGTTCGGCGAAGAAGACGAAAGCAGTGGAAGCGGCTTGGAACCACGCCGGCAACTGCGCAAGATACCATGCGACGGGCGTCGGGAGAGGCTGGGTGAAATAGTGATAATCGAGCGCTGTCAGGCTGCGCCATGCGGCGTCGTGGCTCAGGAGCTTCACGCAGCCGGACAGGAAAAACAGGCGGAAGGTGAGCCACCGGAACAGCCACACCACCAGTCGCGAGCCGGGGAGAACGATGGCGAGGAAGCCGGCTTCGAGCAGCAGCGCGTCCCATTGGAACGAGAGAAAATCCTGGCCCACTGACACGAGCGAGAGATAGAGAAGATAGAGCACCGCGAGCGCCGCCCGGGAGGAGACGCCCAGAAGAACCGCCAGCCCGAGCGCCGCGCCCAGGTAGCAGACCCCTGTGAGCATTCCGTCGCTGTGGCTGACCCAGAAGACCGTGGGCACGCGAAAAACCGACTCTCTGCCTAGCGCGCTGGTGACGGCGGACAGGAAGCGGGAAGCCGGTTCGATGCCGCCCGCTCCCAGCAGTCCCCGCACTTGCGAACCCAGGGAGAGGAACGCGAGGAGATAAACCAGTCCGAGCAGCCGCAGGAAGAGCCAGCTTGTCAGGCGAAACGTGGAAGGCCGAATCGTCCGACCGAAGGTATGCGCGGTAAGCCAATAGCCGGCGTTGCGATGCGAGGCGACAGCGCGATAGGCGGCCTCGCTCGCGGGAGCCGCCAGCGGAACGTTCTCGTATAGCCAGAGCGGCCATCGTTTGCCGGCGTAGGCCAGCGTGGTAAAGACCGCTTTGGCGCCATCCAGAATCGCCCCGCCCGGCTGAACCAGTTGCACCGAGCGCGCAAAGGAATCCCGCGAAATTCCGGGGAACTCATTGCCGCGCTCCCGGGAACTTGCGTAGTCCACGCGTCCTTTGGTCAGCAGCTTCCAATATTCGATCCAGATTTTGCAGAAGCCGCAGGTTCCGTCGTAGAGCACCAGGGGATGGGTTTGCGGCTGTTCGTCCATGCTCCTTGGAGTATAGTCCGCGCGGGCGGCCGGCTCCGTTACACTGGAGACTACTCTTCATGGTTGTTCCCGGCCGTTTGTTTTTGCGGAATGTAATCGAGCGCCGCTCGCTCATCGCCGAGCTGGTGCGGCGCGATTTTGAGCAGCGGTTCGTCGGCTCCGCCGCCGGCTGGTTGTGGGGTGTTCTCCAGCCTCTGGTGATGCTGTTTTGCTGGACGTTTGTCTTTCAGTGGTGTCTGAAGGTGCAGACCCCGCCGGGTGAGGCCACCAATAATTACTCTCTCTGGCTCTTTTGCGGCTTTCTTCCGTGGATGCTTTTCCAGGAGACTTTGACTCGCTCGACGACGTCATTGATCGAGAACTCCAATTTGATCACGAGGACGATTTTTCCTTCAGAGGTCGTCTCCATCGCGATCTTCCTGTCTTCGCTGCTCAATCATTTGCTGGCGCTGGGCCTGGCGATTGTGGTGATCGCCCTATGGCTCGGGCATTTGAGTCTGTGGATTTTGATGCTGCCGGTCTACATGGTCATGATCGGTCTTTTTTCGATCGGGTTGGGATGGATCGTATCGAGCCTTCAGGTCTACCTGAGGGATACCTCGCAGTTGGTCACCGTAGCGCTGACGCTGTGGTTCTGGACGACGCCGATCATGATCGACGACGCGCATTATCCCCGCAAGCTCCGGTTTCTGCTGACGCTGAATCCGTTCAGCTACCTTGTGCGGGGTTATCGCGATGGCTTGCTGTCTTTTCGCATGCCGGGCACGGGAGAACTATTGACCGCAGCGGCCTACTCGGTCGGCGCTTTTATCATCGGCGGATTATTCTTCCGGCAGATGAAGCGCGGCTTCGCCGACGTTTTGTAGTCAAGCTTGCCGGAGCGATCCGAGCGCTGGCGGCCTTAACGGGCGCTTTCCACTCGCCGGCGAAACTTGCGGAGCAGTTCGAAGAGAGCGACCCCGCCTGCCGTCGCGACGTTGAGCGAGTGTTTGCGGCCCAGCATGGGAATGCGCACGTGCGTGTCGCACTGTTCCAGAGTTTTCTCGCCCAAGCCGTCCACCTCATGGCCAAAGAGCAGGCACACCGGAAACGAAGGCTCCCAATCGAAAAGATCAATGGCGCGCGTGCTGGTTTCAATGGCGGCGATCTCGTAGCCGCGCGCCCGTAAGGCGTGCACGGCTTCGGTGACGCTGGTCCGGTGTTCCCAGGAAACCGTGTCCTCGGCTCCAAGCGCCGTCTTCGAAATTTCACGCTTCGGAGGGCAAGCGGTAATGCCGCACAGGACCAATTTCTCGGCCGCCGCTGCATCGATCGTGCGGAAAAACGCGCCGACGTTGTACATACTCCGGATGTTGTCGAGGACGACGGTTACGGGAAGCAGCCGGATCTCGCGATAGGGCAGGGCAGCGCTGCTGGCCAGATAGGGTAAGCGCTCAGTCATCGACTGGTTCGATCAGACCGGGACTTGCTCGACGATCTCGATCCCGTACGCTTCGAGGCCCACCACTTTGCGCGGATGGTTCGTGAGCAGGCGGATGCGGTGCAGCCCGAGGTCGGACAGAATCTGGGCTCCGATTCCGTTCTCATGCTGCGGCCGCACCGGATGTCCGGTGACGTTTTGCGCATGATCGCGAAAGCCGGGTCCGGTCTGATGGAGATAGACGAGCACGCCCGAGCCTTCTTCGGAAATTCGCTTCAGCGAGTTGCGCACCAGTTGATGGCATTCGCAATCGATCGATCCGAAAACATCGCCAGCGACGCAGTGAGAATGCATTCTCACCAGCACCTGCTCGCGCCCGGAGACGTCTCCGTAAACGAGGGCAAGATGCTGCTCCGGCAGAATCGCGCTCTTATATGTAATGGTGCGAAAACTGCCGAACTCGTTTTTTAGAATTTGCTCGGCGGAACGGTGAACGAAGCGCTCATGCAGGAGACGGTAGCGAATGAGGTCTGCCACGGAGATAATTTTGAGGCCGTGCTGCGCGCAGAATGTCATCAACTCCGGCACGCGGGCCATGGCCCCATCTTCCTTCATGATTTCGCAGACCACGCCGCCGGGCCGCAATCCCGCCATGCGGGCGAGATCCACCGCGGCTTCGGTCTGGCCGGCGCGAACCAGGACGCCGCCTTCTCTTGCGCGAAGCGGAAATACATGCCCCGGCCTGGCCAGGTCCTCCGGGCGGGCGCCCTCGCGAATAGCGGTCAGAATGGTGTGCGCGCGGTCGGCGGCGGAAATTCCGGTGGTTACGCCTTGCGCCGCTTCCACGGATTCGCAAAAAGCCGTACCAAAGCGAGAGGTGTTGCGGGGCGACATCGGGCGCAAATCCAGCGCCTCACACAGGGTCGCATCGAGCGGCATACAGATCAATCCGCGGCCGTGCTTGGCCATGAAATTGATAATATCCGGCGTCACTTTCTCGGCGGCCACGACCAGATCGCCCTCATTTTCGCGGTCCTCGTCGTCGACGATCACCACCATGCGTCCGGAGCGAAAATCCTCGATTGCTTCCGGAATCGTAGCGAATCCCATAGAAATTCCAGAATACACGTTCGCGAGGCGGCGCCCCGGAATTGCGGCCCGCGCCGTTTTCCGGCTGCTACCTTTTGCCGGGGTTTCGTATCCATATAAAACAGGACGAAAGAAGCAGCACAAGGAGGCATTCGTGAGGATTTTTCTGGCGGGCGCGACCGGCGCTATCGGTAAGCAATTGATTCCGATGCTGGTGGCCGCGGGGCATTCGGTGACGGGAATGACGCGGACAGCCGCGAAGTCGGCTTCGCTCGAAGCGATGGGCGTCGAGCCGGTGGTGGCCGATGCCCTGAATCGAGAAGAAGTGGTCGCCGCGGTGATTCGGGCGCGGCCGCAGGTGGTGGTGCACGAACTCACCGCGATCGGAAAAATGCGCGACCTGAGGCATTTCGATCGGGAATTTGAGATGACGAATCGCCTGCGCACGGAAGGCACGCGGAACCTGCTCGCGGGCGCGGTCGAATCCGGAGCTGCGCAATTCATCGCGCAGAGCTTCACCGGCTGGCCGAATCAGCGCACCGGAGGACGGGTGAAATCCGAGGAAGATCCGTTGGATTCCCACCCGCCGAAGGAAATGGAGCAGACCATGAAGGCGATCCGCGAGTTGGAAAGCCTTGTCTTGGACGCCCGTGCGCTGGTAGGCACGGTACTTCGCTACGGAGGGTTTTATGGTCCGGGCACATCGTTGGGCGCCGGTGGGGACACGGTGGAGACGATCCGGAAAAGGATGTTCCCGATCTTCGGCGCGGGCGCGGGAGTCTGGTCGTTCTTGCAGATCGAAGATGCCGCGCGAGCCACCCATTTGGCCATAGAGCGGGGCACGCCTGGCATTTTCAATATTGTGGACGACGAACCGGCGGAAGTCGCTGTGTGGCTGCCTTACCTCGCGCGAGCGATTGGGGCGAAAGCGCCCCTGCATCTGCCGGCGTGGGTGGGCCGGCTCATGATGGGAGAAGCCGGTCTTGCGTTGATGAACTCCATCCGCGGTTCCTCCAACGGGAAGGCGAAGCGAGTATTGGGATGGACACCCCGCTATGCCAGTTGGCGCGACGGATTTCAGAATGGCCTGGGAATCCGCTAGCTGGTGGGGATCGACACGTGCTCGTGTACGATAATCCACTTTGGCCCGCGCTTCTCCCAAATGGCGGTGTGGCGGCCCTGCAACTCCACCTTCTTGCCAGTCTTCAGGGTTTCGTCGAGGTGAAAGGTCTCCGTGGTCCAGGCGATATTCCCGTGGCGGGTTGTCCGGAGATCGTTGTTCGCGCCAAGCTCCACTTTGCTGGCTTCCTCGAACAGATGCTTCACGCCCTCGCGGTATTCGCCCCACCCGGAAAATTTCAACGCCCCAACATCGTAATAAACCGCATCAGCGGATTGATCGTAGAACGCCGCCGCCTTCTCCAGGTTGCCCGCGCTCCATGTCGCCCAATATTCGTCGATCAATTTCTGGAACACTGCCTGATCGCCTTTGTCTTTTGCGGGAACGGACTGAGCTAGAAATGCCGCCAGTCCGAACAGAATGGCCAGCCATGTGACTTTCTTCACTTGTCCTCCTCGCCGCCTACCGGCGGCGGATCTTGATCACGATCGGGGTCCCTTCAAACCCGAATCGTTTTCGGAGCTGATTCATGAGAAACCGCTCGGTTGAGAAATGGAGATTGCGGTCCGCAAAAACCACAAACGTCGGCGGACGGATGGACGCCTGGGTGATGTACTTTACCTTCACATCGGTGTCGAAATGCAACATTTCCACAAACCGGTTCAACTCACCAGTGGTCACACGATAGGATGCTGAATCGTATGCCTTTTGGATCATACCGAAAAGACGCGAAACGCCGCGTCCGGTCAGCGCGGACACAAAGGCGACCTGCGCGTACTCGAGGAACTTGAATTGATCCCGAACCTGCTGCGTGAACTCTTTGCGCTCCTTGTCCTGCCGGGTGTCCCACTTGTTGACGCACAGGATCAAGGCGCGGCCCTCTTCGTGCGCATAGCCCGCGATGGTGGCGTCGGAGGCAACCACGCCTTCGCTTGCGTCCACAATCAAGAGGGCCACGTGTGAAGAGCGGATGTGCTTTCGCGCCATGACGACGCTGAGTTTCTCGGCCATCAGGTGCGTCTTGCCCTTCCGCCGGATGCCGGCGGTGTCAACAAAAACAAATTCGGAGCCGTCTTTCTCGACCCGCTCGTCCACGGCGTCACGCGTGGTGCCCGCGACGGGCGAGACGATGGCCCGGTCCTCGCCGGTGAGCGCGTTCAGGAGCGTCGATTTGCCGACGTTGGGACGTCCGATGATGGCGACGCGGACCGCGGGCTTCTTTTTAGATTGCACCTCGGCGTCTCCCTTGTGAGGGAACGCGGCCGTGACATGATCGAGCAGGTCGTCCATCCCCAGGCGGTGTTCGGCGGAAACCGGGAACACGTCCGCGAAACCCAGTGAATGGAACTCGTGCACAAGCACGTCGCTCTTGGAGGTATCGATCTTGTTTACGGCGAGCGTAACCGGTTTTCCCAACCGCTTCAGCATTTTGGCCAGATCGCGGTCGGTGGCGGTAATTTCCGTCCGCCCGTCGATTAGAAAGACAATCTGTGAGGCGCGTTCCAGGGCGTAGCCCGCCTGCTTTAGGATTTCACTGGGGATCAGCGCCTCGTCATCGGGGACGATACCGCCCGTGTCGACGAGCTCAAAACGGCGCCCACGATGCTCGGCTTCGCCGTGAATGCGGTCGCGCGTGATGCCCGGTTCGTCACCGACGATGGAGCGCCGCTGGCCGACGATGCAGTTGAAAAGAGTAGATTTACCTACGTTTGGGCGGCCGGCGATTACCACCACCGGCAGACTTCCTGGTTCGGCCATCAACGCTCATGATACCAACCACAAAAAAGAGCCCTCGCGGAGGGCCCTTTTTAACAACAGAAATCTTTGTAACGCGAAAATCGCTTATTCCGCCGCCTTCGCGTCCTCGATCGTGACCACGTCGTCATCGACGGTCCCGGTGATTGTCACTTTCTTGCCCACCAGGTCCGCCACCTTCTCTTTGGAATCCGCTGCAATCTTCAAAACTTTCCCCTCGGACACCAGGACAGGTTCCGCACCCTTCTTGACGCAGCCTTGCGCGCATTTCGCGTCCGCCTCGGTGGCTGCTTCGTGTTTTGCGCCGCACTTGGAATCCGAAATCGTGCCATTCAAAGTATCGGCGAATGCGGGTGCGGCTAACATGCCACCCGCCGCTAAAAGAATCAGTAAGTTCCTCATGGTCTGAGCCTCGTTTCTTTTACCTGACATCTCCTGGGACATACACCGGCGGAGATGGTTCTACAGAAATAGTAATCTGGATTCTGCCTTTTTCAAGTGGCGGATCGATTATTATTTGGCAGGAAAATGCGCGCATCAACGGGAAACGCGCGTTTGAGGACGCGCGCAAGCGTTTCAGCGTCTTTCCTTAGCGATCCTCCAGTTAATTCCGGTCAGGCGGACAGCGTAACGGGATCGCATTCGGCCGGGAGATCTCTCTCCCCGTTTTGGGGTGGGGGCGTGCAGATCGCCCGGTTCGCCAGGTCCATCAACGCGTCGCAGCAACCGGCCATCGAAATGGTAGCGTCGCGGAGGGAACTCCCGTGAAATTCGAGGCGAGGGGCCTTCCGGTGATAGGGGCAGCGGATACCGGCCAATTTCTCCCGGGTCGTGTGCCGGAAAAGTTCGAAGGCTTGCGCTTCAGGCTCCACCAAAAAACATTCTATCAGTGATTTGTTCTTGCCGGGAAACGGGCTCAAACGAGATAGCATAGGACGAGGGTCCGGATGGATTTTGCGGAGCAAGTCAAGTCGTCGGTGGATATCGTCCGTACGATTGGCGAGTACGTCCCCTTGAAAAAAGCCGGCGCGGCGCGCTACACCGGCTTGTGTCCCTTTCACAGCGAGCGCACACCCTCGTTCTCCGTCCACGCGGCGCATCAGTTCTATAAGTGTTTCGGCTGCGGCGTTGGCGGAGACGTTTTCAAGTTCGTCATGGAGATCGAGGGCATCCCGTTCTACGAGGCGCTCAAACTGCTCGCCGAGCGCAACGGCATCCCGGTTCCCAAGAGCCCGATGGCATCGAGTCCAAAGGAAAAGATGCGGGCGGCCGTTTCGGAAATGCACGAAATCGCCTGGGAGATATTCCAGGCCAACCTGCGTTCGCCCGGCGGCGCGGAAGCGCGCGCATACCTCGCCAGACGGGCGGTTTCGAGCGATACCGCCGCGGCATTCGGACTGGGGCTCGCCGAACCCTCCGGCAATCAATTGACGCGCCATTTTGAGAAGGCCGGGTATTCCGCCGAATGTTTGGAAGAGTCCGGCCTGGTGCGCCGCCGTCCCGAGGGGGGCTTCTACGACTATTTTCGCGGCCGGCTGATCTTTCCGATTCACAGCGAATCCGGGAAAGTGATCGCGTTTGGCGGGCGTGCGTTGCGCGACGGCGATAATCCGAAATATTTGAACTCTCCGGAGACCCCGCTTTACCATAAGTCTTCGATCCTTTACAATCTTCACCGCGCGCGCGCAGCCATCCGGAAGCAGGACCGTGTGATCCTGGTAGAAGGCTACATGGACGCGATCGGAGTTTCCTCGGCCGGTATTCATGAAGTGGTGGCTAGCTGCGGCACCGCCCTCACCGAGCAGCAGGTGCGAACTCTCGGCCGCTATTCGCGGCGTATCATTGTGAATTTCGATCCGGACGCCGCCGGCGCCAATGCCACCGAACGCTCTCTGCAACTTCTTCTCGACGAAAATTTCCGCGTTCGCGTGCTCCAGTTGGACCAGGACCTCGATCCGGACGAATATGTGAAAGAGTTTGGAGCGGACCGGTATAACGCGCAACTGGAAAGCGCGGCGGGCTACTTTCACTGGCTGGCCGACCGCGCCAGGCGCAAGTTCGACATGTCCACCATCGAGGGGCGCCTGGACGGTTGGAGTTTTCTTGCGCCCTCGATTGAGCGTATCCCCGGAAGGCTTGAGCGCATGGCGATCGCCAATGATGTCGCGGGCTATCTCGGCGTGGATCGTTCTTTCGTGCTGGAACAATTTCGCCGCGGTTCGAGCGGTCGTTCTCCAGTGGATCGCCAGTCCGGCGCGCGCAAACCGGAAGCCGCCGCGCCTGCTTTGGAGCGTCTGCTTCTGAGGGCTCTTGTGGCGAGTGAAGAAGCGCGCGCCGGCGCCCTGCCGCGTTTGCGGGAGCACGGGCTCACTGCGCAGTTCGTCACGCGAGGGGTGTTTGAGGCGCTATTTGCGATGGAGGACCATGGCGGCGGCTTCCGTTTCGCCGATCTCGAAGCGAGGCTCTCCCCTCCGGATCAAGCCCTGCTGGCGTCCATTTGCCTGACGGAAGAGGGGATGGAATCCGAAGATGCGTATGATCAGGTTATGGAATGTATTCGCGGCTTGGAATCGAAAAGCGTACTTACGCGGCGCTCGGCGCTTAAGAGCCGGATCACCGAGGCGGCGCGGGCAGGCAACGTCTCCGAAGCCCTGCGGCTAACTCAGGAGTTGGATCATTTGCAGAAAGAAGGGTAAGCCGGATCCCGGGCGGGGAATTGTTGTCCTCTCCCTGATGTAAACTGGAGAAACCGGGCTTGAGATCGCTGGTTTTGATGGGGTGCCAGTGGCAACTGACGAAAAATTCGGACGCATCAAGCAACTCATGAATATCGGTAAGGAGAAGGGCTTCGTGCTGTACGACGAGGTTAACGAAGTTCTTGCCGAAGACTTTCCGTCCGGCCGCGGGTTTGACGACCTGCTGTCCGACCTCGACAGCGCCGGCGTCGAGATTCTGGAAGAACCCAAACTCGAATTCGACAAGAAGGCAGCTGACGAATCCGAAGAACTGAACGATCTCGATCTCGCCCAGGATTTCAGCGACAAAACGAACGATCCCGTTCGAATGTACCTGCGCGAAATGGGCACGGTTCCGCTGCTGACGCGGGAAGGCGAAATCGAATTAGCCAAGCGCTGCGAGCACGGTCAAAACGCCGTGTCCAAGGCTCTCTCCCGTTCTCCCCTGGTGATTCGCGAAGTGCTCCGCATCGGCGAAGAAGTCCGCCATAATATCCTGCCGATTCGCGAAGTGCTTATTTTGCCGGATTTGACGGTGAATGAGGAGGATTACACCGCGCAGACCGGGGAATTTCTGGCGGGAATCCAGGAGATTGAGAAGCACTACCGCAAGGCGCAGCACCTGCGGCAGAAATTGCAAACGGTTTCTCGCAGCCTCAAACCGAAGCAGCATCGCGGGCTGCGGCATGGACTGGCGCGGGACACAGTGCGGATCTCGCGGATTATTCGCAAGATCTCCTTCTCTCCCTGCCTCCGCCGGAAATTGACCGACAAGCTGCGCGCGGCGGTTGACGACTTACGCCCCGTGGAGCGCGAAATCGCGCGCGTACAGAGAAAGATCGAGGAAGCGCAAAACGCGAACGGCGCGGTTCGCGAGATGCGGAAGGAACTGCGCCAGTACGGGCTCCAGATGCAGCACATGGAGGAAGACTCCGGAGCCACGGCGACCGAACTGCGGCGCACGCTGCAGATTGTGGAGCGGGGAGAAGCGGAAGCCGAAGTAGCCAAGAAGCAGTTGATTGAGGCCAACCTCCGGCTGGTGGTTTCCATCGCCAAGCGTTACACCAACCGCGGCCTCCAGTTTCTCGACCTGATCCAGGAAGGCAATATCGGCCTGATGAAGGCGGTTGAAAAATTCGACTACCGCCGGGGGTACAAATTCTCCACCTACGCCACCTGGTGGGTGCGACAGGCGATTACGCGCTCCATCGCGGACCAGGCGCGCACCATTCGCATCCCGGTGCACATGATCGAGACGATCAACAAACTGGTGCGCACGCAGCGGCAGCTTCAGCAGGAGTTAGGCCGCGACCCGACAACCGAGGAACTATCGAAGACGATGGAATTACCGGTCGGGCGCATTCGCAAGGTGATGCGAATCGCGCAGGAACCGATCTCTCTCGAAACGCCGGTGGGCGAAGAAGAGGAATCCCACCTCGGCGACTTCATCATCGACCGGCGCGTCGTGTCTCCGTCGGAAGCGGTGATCAATCTCAATCTCCGCGAGCAAACCGCGGAAGTGTTGAAGACTTTAAGCCCGCGCGAAGAAAAAATCGTAAAGATGAGATTCGGCTTACAGGATGGAAGCGAACACACGCTCGAAGAAGTAGGCCAGCATTTCGCCGTAACGCGCGAGCGCATCCGGCAGATTGAAGCCAAGGCGCTCCGCAAGCTGCGCCATCCCAGCCGCAGCCATCGCCTCCGCGCTTTTCTCGATACCAGCGTTCACGAATAAGCGCTTCTCTCTTCTCACTCCTGCCGCAGGGCCAGTCCCGAATCTGCGCGCGCCGCGCGGCGGGCGGGCAGCCACGCGGAGAGAAGGCAAACAGCCGTGAGAAAAGCCATGCACGCTCCCAGTGCCGCGGGGTCCTGCGGCGAAATTTGATAGACCATCGCCGCAGTCAGGCGCGCCAGGGCGAGCGAAAGAGCGAAACCCGCCAGGAGCCCCGGGATAATAGATGTAAGGGCCTCGCGAAAGATCATTCGCAACAAATCTTCGGGAGTGGCGCCGATGGCCGAGCGGATGCCAAACTCGCGGATACGGCGGCTCACCGAATAGGCCAGGACGCCGTAAATCCCAGCGGCCGTCAGCAGCGCCCCCAGCCCCGCGAACGCCATGAGCAGCGCCAGCGTGAATCGGCGGCGCGCCAGCGAATCGGAGACGTAAGCGGAAACCGGACGGATCGCGGACACCGCGATCTCCGGACCGGCTTGGCGGATCGTCTCGCGAATCGCGGCGGCCAGCCCCAGCGGGTTTCCAGCGGTTTTGAGCAGGAGAAATGAATTGGGAGACGTGGTGATGGTGTAGATGACGGGCGGCGCTTCTTCGTCCAACCCGAATTCGCGTACATTACCCACCACGCCCGCTATCGCAATGGACTGCGGTTGCGGGTCCACAACCCCCAGCAAAAGCTTTTTCCGGGTCGGATCCTGGCGCGGAAAAAACTTGTCGGCCAGCGCTTCGTTGATCAGGCTGACCGGCGCGTTCAGGTCCGCCGCCGTCAAAAAACGTCCGCTTCTCAGCGGAATTCCGAGAACCCGGAAATAGTCCGGAGTCACCCAACGCATCTGCGCAACGGGGAAATGGCCGGGCTTACAGGACTGACCCTCGATGCCGAATCTCGATGCGAAGCGGCTGTGCTCGGTCCGTCCAAGGTTGAATGGGACCGCGTTTGCCACCGCGACGCCCTGAATACCGGGCAGGGCGCGCAGGGCGGGGAACAGCCGCATGCGCCAAAACTGCTCGGGATCCTGCCGGTCGGGCGATAAAGGAACCCGCGCCGACAATACATTCCGCGTCTGTATGCCGGGATTTTCATCCAGGAGCCTGGCGAAGCTGTGAGTCAGCAGAAAGGCGCCAGACAAAGCCACGAACGAAAGAGCAACCTCGGCCGCCATCAGGAGCACTCCCAGCCGGGACTTGCCGCTGGTGATGGAACGATCCCCGCTGCGCGTTCGCGCCAGGTCCGCTTCCGCGCGCAGGGCCTGCCAGCACGCCGGCATTCCGAAGAGGACGGCGCAGAGCAATGAGACGGCCACGGTAAACAGCCACACCGGAGCCTGAGCCGCGCCGAAATCCAGGCGTGGAATCTGGTCCGTCGCAAGCTGTCGAATCGTCGTATTTGCCGCCGCGGCCAGCATCGTCCCCAGCGCGCCGCCGGCCGCCGCGAGCAGCAGGCTCTCAAAGAGGAACTGCTTCACCAGATGGGAGCGGGTGGCCCCCAGCGACGCGCGGATCGCCATTTCTTGCCGGCGGTCCACCAGACGCGCCAGAACCAGGTGCGCCAGGTTGGCGCAGGCGATCAGAAGCACCATCCCGACCGCGCCCCAAACCAGGAGGAGCGCGGGCCGGACGTCTCCGGTCATCTCACCCGCCAGCGACACAACATAGCTGGTGACGGTCTGATTCGTCGCCGGATAAGCCTGGGCGAGGCCGCGCGAGATCGTTTGTATTTCCGTTTGCGCTTGCTCCAGCGCGACTCCCGGGCGCAGACGCCCGATTACTTCGAGCGGATGATATTTTCGCGACGATTGCAGGCCGGGATCAACCAGCGAGAAAGGAACCCAGACGTCCGCCCACTCGGGTATCGACTGCCCGCTTCGCAAGACTCCGATCACGGTGAAAGGCTGCTTTTCAAGCCGGATGCTCTTCCCGGCTACCGCTGGATCGGACGCGAATTTACGCCGCCATACGGCTTCACTGAGCAGCGCCACGTTGGTCTTTTCCCGCTCCTCGCCGGCGGAGAACCAACGGCCGAGCAACGGGCGCACTCCCAACAGCGGAAGGAGATTTTGAGTGGCCATCACGCCTTGCAGGACTTCCGGCTCACCCTGCCCGACGAGAGTGATCTTGTTCATCGCCTGCAATGTGTAGGCGGCCAGTCCCTCAAAACTCTTCGCCGATTTTCTCCAATCCTCAAAATCGGGGATGGTGATTTGCAACTGCGGCAGCGCCGGAGTGGATTCCCAAAGCTGAACCAAACGATCGGGTTGCGAAAACGGGAGCGGCTGCAGCAGCACGGGGTAAATGATGCGAAAAACCGCCGTGTTCGCTCCGACGCCAAGCGCGATGGTCAAAATTGCGGCGGCGGCAAACGCAGGCCGGCGGCGCAGGGCACGGAATGCCCGATGCAGGTCGGATAGCGGCATGCCTTAGGTATATATCTTCCGGACCGCGTCCACAATCGCGCCTGCCACCAGATCTTCCCATTGCGCCCCTTGCGCGATCCGTTTTCTCACTTCAGTGGAGGACACCTCCGCCATTTCTCGCGGCGCGGCCAGCGGGTGAATGCGATGCCGGAGCGCGCCTGGCGCCGCATAGGCGCCACCGCGCGGAGCCACCAGTAACTCGAATTGGTTCAGCATCTCTTCAATGGCGCCTTCTCGCCCGTAGTCCCATTCGACGATTCTCTCCGCCGCGTCCCGGCCGCATACGAAGAAGGGGCGCAGGCCGATGGCGTAGGCCTGGCGGCATTCCTCGGCGATGTCGGCGAAAAGACCGCGTTCCGAGATCGCGATCGAGCATTCGGCCGGCAGCCCGGACGCTTCCAGCAGGGCGATCCGCTGGCTCAGCGTGGCGCCGTGATAGGTCTTATGCGGGAAGGCGCGCGGTATGACGCAAAGCAGTTCATCTACGTGGCTCCTTGCCGCTTCGAGCAAAGCGAGGTGGGCAATGGTCGGAGGATTGAAGCTGCCCGGAAGAATGCCGAGTCGCAGTGGGTCGTGCCGCGCCGATATGCGTGCTCGCCGGATAAATTCCATCTGTCGCCCTATTGTGTCCGCAGTTCCCGGAGTTGGTCCGGAGTGAACCGGCAGCCCGGCGGCGGGGGCTTTGCCATGCCAAGCCGGGAGAGATTCATTCGCGCGTCCACTTGGCAGGGGTCAGCCGCCAGGGCGCGATCGAAATCGGCTACCGCCGCGTCTTTCTGCCCCAGGGCCAGCAGCGCCGCGCCGCGGTTGTTGAATGCCTGCGCGTCGTTGGGCAGAAGCGCGAGCGCTTTTCCAAACGCCGTGAGCGCCTGTGCCGGTTGGCCCAGCTCCAGGTAGGTGCGGCCCTTGTCCGCGGCGATTGCGGGGTTGTCCGGAGCCAGGCGCTCGGCTTCCTCCAATACCGGCAGCGCTTCCACGGGTGGCAGGGCGCGCGCCAGTTGAATTCTTGGCCGGATCTTCTCGGGCGCTTTCGCGACAGCGTCTGTCCAGAGAGAGCGCTCGGTCCTCCACACGAACGAGCGCTGGATGGACAGCGCGATCAGTACGACTCCCCCAACCGCCAGAACGCGCTTGTCGATGCGCTCCAGCAATATCCCGAGGCAGGCTGAAAAGGCGATCAGCGGCAGGTACATGCGCCGGTCCGCCGCCAGGTCGGTTGCCGGAAAGAATGAGGAGCTCGGCAGCAAGAGCACCAAGCCGCCCAGGAACCAAAATCCGGGGCGCAGCTTTCGAAATCGAAGCGCGGCGAAGCCGGCGGCGAAAATGAGCAAGGCCCAGGCGGCCCAGGAGATCCAGCCGGCAGCGGAGTGGATTTCCGGGTCGATGGTGAACCCCCAGGGCAAAACAAGCATCCGGAAATAACGCAGGATAACGGCGCCTTCCGCCATCAGGTAAGCCGTTCGCGTGATGCCGGCCTGCGCGCCCGCCGCGGCCCCCGCCGTCGCCGCAATCGCCATCATTACCCGTATGCCGGCGGCGGCCGAAAGAGCCAGCATGGCTATAATCGGCGCACGCTCCTTTGCCGGACGCTTCTCCGAGAAATGAAGAAGGAGGAGGAAGACCGGGAAGGCGACGCATTCCTCCTTTGCGAGCAGCGCGGCGGCAAACCAGGCAACTGCGCGCCAGGGTTTCCCCAGGATCCACTCGCGGAAAGCGAGCAGGCAGGCCACGGTGGCGAGCAAAGTGGCCCGCTCAAAAACGTAGTTGACAGCCTCCGCCTGCATCGGATGGATCGCGAAGAGCGCCGCCGCGATCCATGCCGCTCGCCCTGGAAGCAGCTCCCCCAGAACGTTGTACAGCAGCAGCACCGCGCAAACATGCAGCGCCAGGTTTACCAGGTGATACCCCAGCGGGCTCGCATGGCCGAGTTGGTAATTGATCCAGAACGTCGTGTTCGTCAGAGGCCGGGTTGCGAGCGGACGCCACAGATCCCATACGCCTGAAAACGAGGCAATATCCGGGTTGAAGAGCAGCGAATAATCGTCCAGGTGGAACGACCCGGCCACCGAGGTGGCAAAGGCGGCCACGCCGCTCAAAATCAGGAAAAGATGTGGCTTCGACGGAATAACTTCCAGTGTGGCAAAAATAGGCGCGATTGGAGTGCGCCCCGGCACTATTGACATACGATATCGACAATCGATATCATAGCCGCGATGGCGAAACCGGCGGATCTTCTGCAGGGAACGTTGGATCTTCTCATTCTTCAAACCCTGGAGCCAGGACCTTTGCATGGAGTGGGGATTGCCGACCGCATCGAGCAGGCGACCCACGGCGTCTTTGTGGTTGGGCCGGGCTCGCTTTTCCCGGCGCTGCACCGGCTGGCGGACAAGGGCTGGATCGAAGGGAAATGGGGTGAACTCGAGAGCGGCCGCCGCGCTAAATTTTATTCCCTGACGCCACCGGGACGGGCGCAACTGACGAGGGAGAAGCGCGGCTGGCAAAAAGTGCGCACAGCCATGAGTCAGGTGCTGGGCGAGGAGACGTAGACCATGGGAGTGAAGCGATACCTGCTGCGTCTGCTTAGCCGCCGCCGGTTCGAGGAAGATCTGGAGCAGGAAATCCAGTCGCACTTCGAAACGCTGATCGAACGCCGCACAGCGCGCGGCGAATCCATCCAGGAAGCGCGGCGGGCGGTGCGGGTGGAGTTCGAGAGCGGGGAACAGGTGAAAGAAAAAGTTCGCGACGCCTGGTTTGGAGCTGTTCTGGAAGCGACACTGCGCGACATCCAATACGGCACACGAGCGCTCCGAAAGAGCCCGGTATTCACGTTAATCGCGGTTCTTACGCTGGCCCTGGGCATCGGCGCGAATACGGCAATTTTCAGCCTGTTGAATGCCGTTCTGCTTCGCGATTTGCCCGTGCGGAGCCCCGGACAACTGGTTCTGTTCGGGCCTGGCGCCTGGGTCGGCAGCACGGAGACTTTTCCGAATGGAAGCTGGCAACTGTTCTCCTATCCGTTTTTTCGCGAGTTTCGCGATAAAAATCAGGCCTTTTCCGGCATTGCGGCGGTCGATAGCATCCTGCTTGAACCTCACGCCCGGATCGCCGGGGGAGGAAGCATGGAAAAGGTCCAGGTGGAACTCGTTTCGGGAAGCTACTTCCAAGCCCTCGGCGTGGAGCCCGCGCTTGGCCGGGTCCTGACCGACGGCGACGACCGGACGCCGGGCGGGCATCCGGTGGCGGTGGCAAGTTATTCCTGGTGGAACAGGCGTTTTTCCCGAGATCCTGGAGTTCTGGGCATAAACCTGACGATCAATTCGACGGTCTACACCGTGGTCGGCGTGGCGCCGCGGGAATTTTTCGGAATAACGGTCGGACAATCGCCCGATCTGTGGATACCGCTGGCGATGGAAAAGCAGGTCTCGCCCGGTTGGAACGGACTTGAGGACAGGCGGTTTCAATCGCTTTACATCATTGGCCGGCGTAAGCCTGGTGTGGGAGCCGCGCAAGCCAGCGCCAATACCAACTTGCTGTTCAAGCAAATCCTCCGCGAATATGCCGGACCGAAGCCAACCGCGAAGGACCTGGAGAGCATCCGGCGTGCCCGGATTGATCTCACGCCGGCATCGAAGGGCCTGGCCCGGTTACGGCGTCAATTCTCCGTTTCGCTGTGGATTCTGATGGTGGTGGTCGCGCTCGTGCTCCTGATCGCGTGCGCCAATGTCGCCAATCTCTTACTGGTTCGCGCTGCCGGACGCCGGCGGGAGTTTGCCGTTCGGATGTCGATCGGAGCGACGCGGGGCCGGCTCATTCGTCAGTTGCTGGTCGAAAGCGGACTGCTTGGGATGGCGGGCGGAGCCCTGGGCGTGATGCTTTCCTGGGGCGCGAGCCGGTCGCTGCTACGAATGGTGTCGCCGAACTCGCAGGCGCTCCCCATCGATGTGGCTCCCGATGCCCGGATCCTGGGCTTTACGCTGGTGGTGGCGGTGCTCACGGTGCTGCTCTCCGGGTTGACGCCTGCCTTCCAGGCCACCGGATTGAAGCTATCTTCTTCTCTCAATGAGGGGCGCGGACTGGTTGGTGTAAGCCGCAATCTCCTCTCCCGCGGCATTGTCGTTGGGCAGGTTTCGCTGTCATTGATGCTACTGGCCGGCGCAAGCCTCTTCTTGCGCAGCCTGGCAAACCTGGCGAATGTGGATACCGGTTTTGACAAAACGAATGTCTCGATTACCGCGATTGATCCGATCGCCGCAGGCTACCGGGTAGACGCGCGGCTCGAAAGCATGATGACTCAGGTGGAGGAGCGCGTGGCGGCCATTCCCGGAGTCGAAGAGGCAAGCTTTGTGTTTTCCACCTTCGGCGGCGGCTGGACGGCCCCGGCAACCGTCCCGGGGCGGCCGAAGTCCGACGACGATCCCGACGTCTTTCATAACATCGTCGGCCCCGGTTACCTTCGATTGATGAAAATTCCGATTCTTTTTGGGCGGGCACTGAGCCCGCGGGATAATGCTGCGTCGCGGAAAGTTGCGGTCGTTACGGAGGCGATGGCGCGCGCCTATTTTCCAGGGGTTTCTCCCATCGGCCGGAGCTTTTCTCTGGGGAATAATCCGGAATGGCAGAACCTGGAAGTGGTCGGCGTAACGAAGGACGTGAAATTCGTGGGGCTGAAGCAGAACGCCATGCCGGTGGCCTTTTATCCCCACGCTCAGCACGGAATGTTTCTCGGCAACCTTTTCGTGCGCCGCAAGGGAAATTCCAAGACTCTGACACAGGAGATCAGAAATGCGGTGCATGCCGTCGATCCAAATCTTCCCGTCAGCGAAGCCGACTCCCTTGCGGAGGTAGTGGACGGTACAACGACCAAGCAGCGGTTGGTGGCGCAGCTTTCCACCGCGTTCGGCCTGCTGGCGGCTTTTCTTTCGTGCATCGGAATTTACGGCGTGGTGTCCTATGAGATAACGCGGAGAACCAACGAGTTCGGCATTCGAATGGCGCTCGGGGCGGCGCGCGCTCATATTTTCCGGGTTGTGATTGCCGAAACCGCGCGCCTGGTTCTCACAGGCGCCGCGCTGGGGTTGGTGTTCGCGCTGGTGTCCGGCCGCTGGGTGCAAAGTCAACTTTACGGCCTGAAATCCTACGATCCCCTCTCAATCGGCGGCGCCTTGATTGCGATGGCCGCAGTCGCGCTTCTTGCGGCGTATCTACCCGCGCTGCGGGCGGCACGGATCGATCCGATGGCCGCTCTCCGGTGTGAGTAAGTCCAGGATAATATCAAATGTGGCAAAATCAGGCCCTTCCGGGAAGCCGTCCAAACCCAAAACCGCCGCTGAACGAAAGGTGCGCGTAAACCGGATCCTTTCCATTCTTGCGAAGACCTATCCGAACGCAACGTGCGCGCTGCATCACAACAACGCCTGGGAACTTCTGGTGGCGACCATCCTCTCCGCACAGTGCACCGACAAGCGCGTCAATGAAGTGACGCCCGGCCTTTTTCGAAAATACCCGGACATTCGCGATTTTGCCGCCGTAAGCCAGGATGAACTCGCCCAGGATATTCGTTCCACCGGTTTTTTTAACAACAAGGCGAAGTCCGTCATCGGCGCGGCGAAGAAGATTCTTAGCGATTTTCACGGTGAAGTTCCCCGCACGATCGAAGAGTTGCTCACGGTTCCGGGAGCGGCCCGCAAGACAGCCAACGTTGTCCTGGGAACTGCCTTTGGCATCGCTTCCGGGATCGTGGTGGATACGCATGTGCAGCGAATTTCCCAACGCCTGGACCTGACCCATGAGTCCGATCCTAAAAAGATCGAGCAGGATCTCGTGAAAATCATCCCGAAGGATCATTGGATCGCGTTTTCCCACGAAATCATTCTTCACGGGCGCGCGCTATGTATCGCCCGGAAGCCTAAATGCGCCGAATGCCCGCTGAGCGGTCTCTGCTACGCGAAGGACAAGACCATCTAACCTGCGATTCATTCACCGGATCGATTCGTTCAACTGGCGGAAGTTTCGCGGCGTCATCAAATGGAATCGGAGCGAAAGCCGCGTGCATCCGCTCAGTTCGCGCGCCATCTCGTCACTCGGGATTTCGGGGCTCGCCAGGAGAAGCTCTCCGGAGTCGATTTGATACGGCAGAACCTTCCATTGCCGGAGCAGGCGGCGGGGCAGGGCTCGCGCGGCATGCGGGCTGATATCGTCCGGCGCCAGCTTCGCCGCGGGTAAGCCCTGCTGCAGGCTGAGCGCGTCGTAGAGGTCGTCTTCTTCGATCTTGCCCAGAGCGACAAGGTGCTCGCCCAGCCGGACTCCCGTGGGTTGGGTGCGCAGCGCGAGGTCCAGGTCGTCCTGCGAGATCCAACTGGCCGTTACCAATACTTCGCCCAGCTTACGCTTATGCCCGAGCAGAGCCTCGCGCGACGGATAAGCGTGCTCTGTCTTCACCCAGACGAGCGGATGCTTGTGAATCCGCGAGCTGGCGTACTGGGCCATCGCTCGAAAGGCTGCGATGCAGTTGATCAGGTTCGCGGCAGGGATGCGCAAGGGCACGCACGCGGCGTGCTTCCATCCATAAAGCGATGCCACGCTCCCTGCGCGAAAGCCGATCTGAATTACGGCCAGGCCCAACGTCGCCTCCACCATCCACGAATGCAGGAAGGGGTGGACTCCCGGCTGCGCCAGACCCCACGCCGCGTGACGGAGCCGCGCGGCCGCCCAGGTGACACCGCCGTAAATGACGATCAGGTTGGTCAGCAAGCCCAGGGGACAGGTGAGCAATCCCTTCCGGTCCCGCCAAAACCAGTACGCCACCCGCCACCCGCCGCGCCACCCATTTCGCTCCCAGCCCTGCAAAGCAATCCCGGTGATCCAGCGCGTGCGCTGACGGACGGCTGTCCGCCATCCGCGTGGAAATAGTTCTCGAGTGGCCACGAGCCCGTTTCGAGCGGCGGCCAACGGGATGAAGCATTGGGGCAAACCCATCCGGTGGATGCGTAGCCCAATCTCGTAATCCTCCGTGAGGCAGCCTGGATCGAAGACGCGGTTGTCGTTGGTTTCCGCGAGTCTTTCCAGCGCATCGCGGCGGAATCCCGTCCCTACGCCGTTCGATGGCATGAAGGAGCCAAACGTCTGCCGGGCCGGCATATCTTTCATTTGATATTCGGAGAATTCGTCGATATATACCCCGTGAACCACATCGCTCAGCGGAGTTCGCAGCGGCAGCACCGGAACTTGAACCATCCCGCAATCTTCCGAGGCCCGGTTGATCACGCGAAGGGATTCCGGATGGATCAGGTCCTCGGCGTCGTGAATGACAACCAGTTCAAACCGGGTTCCCTCGCGCTCTTCATAGAGCAGCATTCTCTGGTAGATCCAATTAAGACAGTCGGCCTTGGATGTAGGGCCCTCGTGCGGGCAGAGAGCCAGGTGCACGCGCGCGTGCCGCGCCTCGGCGTCCCGCACCGCCAGAACCGTTTTCTCGTCGTTGGGATAGGCGCCCACGAAGAAATGGAATGCGCGATAGCGGATCGCGTGGATGTTGTGATCCAGCATCCCGCCGATCACTTCGTGCTCTTTCCAGAGCGGCACAAATACGGCGATAGGCTTCTCGCCCGAATCAGCCGGCGCCGCACGCCGGGAATGCCGCTTCGAGAGCAGCCACAGAAAAATGAGCAAGAGGTCGTCGATGCCGCCGGCCAGAATCAACATGGCGAGCGGCGCGAGTATTGCGCCCACCCACCGGTCGAAATAGCCGGTCCAGCTTCCCGCCGCCAATAGCACTAGAGATAGTGCCCGGGCAGGGGAAATATCGCCGGGATATTTTCTCCTTGCGTCAGTCGAGCCTTCGCCGCATTTCGAGCAGAACCGCACCCACAGCCTCCAGGCTGTGCGCGCTCAACTTGTCCATCGTGTCCTGATTCGTGTGCCAGTAGGAATTGTTCGGGCCGTAGTCGTAGTCGATGATGTCGAGCGCGTCTACTCCGGCCTGGCGGAAGGGAAGATGGTCATCTTCGATGCGAGAAAGATCGTTTTGGAAATATTGGCCGTAGCCGAGGCTTCGCGCCGTCTGGAGGAGCAGATCGTTCAATGCCGGCGATGAATTGCCGTCGCGTAATATATCCAGATCCTTGTCCCCGATCATATCGACGTTAATCAGCGCTTTAATCCGGGCCAGCGTGCCGTCGTTCGCCCACTGGCGAACCATGTGCCGGCTGCCGTAGAGGCTATCGGTATCCGTCCATTCGCGCACAGCTTCCTCGCCGTCGAACCATACCAGGTAAATATCGTCGTTGCGATTTTCCCGGGGCAAGACCCGCGCGAGTTCGAGCAGAAAACCCGCCGAGGAGCCGCCGTCGTTCGCGCCCAGGAATCCCGCCCGCGCCCGCGTGTCGTAGTGCCCGGTGAACACCAGCGCCCGGCTGGTGTGTCCGGTCAAATGAGCCACGATATTCGCCATTTTCACCGGGCCGTTGGGAGTCCTGGCTACGAAACTGTCTTCGGTGACGCTCCAGCCCTGTGTTTTCGCCTGCGCCTCCACATACGCTCGCACGCGGCCGATCGCCGTCGAACCGGAGGCGTGCGGCCCATAGGCCGTGATGCGCCGGGTGAACTCCAGCGCCGAAGTTCCGCTGAAGGAAGCGGCCGGAGCCACCAGGGAAAAAAACGAAGTCAGGAAGATACCGATTGCCGCGCGGCGAAGCATATATATCCCAGGGTAAAATTCTTTTCGCGGTCCATGCCGTCGAAGACAGGCAGAAGGAGCGCGGGCGGGACAAGAAGCAGCGCCGCCGGAATGGCGAGCAGGCCGGGAAAGAACTGAAGGCCGTTGAACAGGCGCCGGGAAAGCAGCCGGAAATAGCCACCCACCGGTTGGATATCCAATCGGTCGAAGCCGCTCTGGCTCAACAGGTGTTCGAGTCCGTGGCGCGTGTACCGGAAATAGTCGTGCGGGGCCTGATGGACCTCCCATTCGTGGGGCGCGATCAAGAGGAGCTTACCGCCGGGCTTGAGCACTCGCCCCATCTCGCGGAGGGCCGCGAGCGGTTCTTTCAAGTGCTCCAGTGTCACGATGTTGATGCAGGCGTCAAAGGACGCGTCCGCAAAAGGAAGAGCGGAGAGATCGGAGACCGCATCGAGACTGCCATAGTTCCAGGCATTGTCGCCCACCCCCAGATCGACCCCGGTGTACCGGAACCGCGAGAACCGGCCCTTATACTGGCCTTCGCCCGCGCCCGCGTCGAGAACCCGGGCGCCCTCGGGTAGGGCCCCGGAAAATGCGAGCACGGCGTTTTCGATCGCCGTCTCGAAATGCAGCACGTGGGCGCGCAGGAGTCGAGGCAGACGCGCCTGGATTCCGGGATGGTTCGCCATCAGACCGCCAGCCTGGCGCGCGCGTCGATCATGATGGAGGCGCCCGCGCGGCACGTCGCCTCCAGGACTGCAAACGGCGCCGCCGCCGCCACCATCGCCAAATAGGCCATGTCCTTCGCCAGCCGCACCTTCGGAGTTTCCGGAATCTTGCGCATCCGGCGCGCCATCGGATCGAGCGATGGCGCGAGACTGGTCGCCAGCCCCGCCGGATTGTCCCGCAGCGAGAAATGCTTGCGGGCCATGACTTCAAAGCCGCATTTCTCAAGTAAGGCTTCCAGGTCCTTCTGCCGGAAATTGGTCAGATGGCGCGGGACATCGAGCCCGTTCCAGTTCTCTCCCATTAAGAGAAATTGCCAACTGGACGCGTTGGGAACCTGAACGATGAGGCGTCCG
The DNA here is from genome assembly GCA_035545735.1 of Bryobacteraceae bacterium. Classification (GTDB taxonomy): domain Bacteria; phylum Acidobacteriota; class Terriglobia; order Bryobacterales; family Bryobacteraceae; genus JAJYKC01. Next base: position 84,402 of record DASZXS010000064.1, read on the forward strand.
CCTGGCGCCAGCAACTCATGCGCGCGCTGTAGATACTCTGCAGGATCGTACACATGTTCGAGCACGTGGAACATCGTGACCGCCGCATAGGCGCCGGGCGCGAAGGGCGGCGCTTCGAGTGAGGCGCAAACCGCCGGAACCCCGTTCCTGCGCCAGGCCACGCGCGACGCCTTCCACTGCAAATCGAGTCCGAATACCTTGCGTCCACGGGTCGCCTGGCTCAACTGCCGCAGGAAAAGGCCGCCTCCGCACCCGACGTCGAGCACCGGCCCGTTCACGCCGCTGCTTTTGAGCGCGCGCTGCACGAACCGGACATGATCGCCAAGCACAAACGCCCGGTATGCCTCTTCCAGACGGCCCACGGAATCCGAGCCGGGCACGTACCAATATCCGGAAGGGTAGAACGTCGCCAGTTCCTCGGGCGGCGGCGCGGGGTCCAGCCGCATCAAACCGCATTCCGAACATTCCACGACCTGAAATTCACGCGCGGTCGTGTGGTAAAGCTTGTCTGTTGCTCGAAAGAGCACGCGCACGCCGGTTTTCCCGCAAGCGATACACGCCGAACTCAGACCGCCTGCTCCGTGAGTTGGCGCAGAGGGATCCGGTGCCGCAGCAGGAGAGAGCGCACTTCGCGCGGCGTCAGCCTGCGGATCTTCCGGATGCCGGCCCGTTTTCGCAGCATTTTTGGGAGAAGGGGCAGCGCCGCCAAGTCGCCCTGCAGAACCGCCAGGGCAGCCGCAATCTTCCCCCGCGTTCCGGGCTGTCGCCCCACTTCCCCCCGGCCGCGCACCGCCGCCCAGGTCCCCGCTGTCAACCGCGCTAGAAAATAGAACGGGTTTAGCCACAGGAGACTCCACGGGAACAATTTCGCCGCCAGAAGCACGCGGTTTCGCTCGATGAGCACGATGCGCCGCGCCGAGCGTACGCCCAGCGTTTCACCGCGGCGGTGCAGCACGACGGCCCGAGGCGCATAGAGCGCATGCCACCCGGCAATGCGCGCGCGGAGCCCAAGTTCCGCGTCATCGGCATAGGCAAAGAAATCTTCGTCGAATCCTCCAATCTCGCTTAGCATCGCACGCCGGTACATTGCGGCGCATCCGTCCGGCCATAGAACCTCCTCTCCCAGGTCGTACTGGCCCCGGTCGAATTCGCCGCTGCCGCGGCCGCGGTTCTGCCCGTCCAGGTAAATCAGGTGTCCTACTTTGTCGATGCGGCGGGGATCTTCATACACCAGGATTTTCGAAGCCGCCATTCCGGCGTCGGGCCGGTCCGCGAACGCCCCCACAAGCGCGGAAAGCCAGCCGGGCTCCGCTTCGGCGTCGTTGTTGAGCAAGGCGATGAATTCCGCGCTGGAACGGGCAATCCCCTGGTTATTTGCCGCGCAAAATCCGAGATTGGCGGTATTGCGGATCACCGTTAATGAGAATGCCTTCTCATTCTGGAACTCGTTCTCCGACATTTCGGCGGAACCGTCCGACGATCCGTTGTCCACTACGATCACTTCAAAGCGGTGGTCGATGTCCTGGCGGCTCAGAGACTGTAAGCAAGATCGCAGAAGATCTCGCCGGTTCCAGTTCACCACAATTACGGATATGGACAATTTCGTGTAGCCACACAAACTTGTAGTATTATAACGGTCAAATACCGAACTGTTTAAAAGTATGCCTTCCATCGGTGAAAAGCTGCGAGTCGCCCGGACTCACCTGAACCTCAACCTGGACGAGGTTGCGGCTTCTACCCGCATCAGTCGTAAGTATTTGGAGGCGATGGAACGGGACGACCGCTCGGCGTTTCCGGCGGGTTTCTTTTACCGTAGCTTTGTTTTGCAATATGCGCGTCAAATCGGGTGCGACGCCGCGGAAATCTCGGCCGATATAGAGAAAATTCTCGCCGCGGAAGCTCCTCTTCCACTCCCTGGACACACCCAGCTCGGCGTCGATGTCCACCTCAAACCTCTGCCGCCTGCCGCTCGCAAGGGGATAACGCTGATGGCGACGGGAAAGGTGGTGTCTTCCTTCGCGTCGTTCGTCCTGGTTGTCGCGGCGTGCGCGGGTTTATACGCATGGTGGGGGCAAGCCCGGCAGGACGAAGCCGCCAGGGCGCAGGTGCGGCAAGCTTCTCAGAGCGCCACCGCGGTAAAGACGGACCGGCCTTCCAGGCAACCCGACGCGCAGCCCTCGGAACCGGCCACTCCGTCTCCCCTGGATGCCCAGGCGCAAACGCCGTCCGACGGTGACGATGGGTCGGAAATGCCGGAGGACGCGCACGTTTCTCTGAATCTCGCGGCTTCGGAAATGACCTGGCTTTCGGTTTCCGCCGATGGCAGGTCGGTGTTTAGCGGCGTATTGCAGCCCAAGGAAAGAAAAAAACTCGGCGCGGTTGAGCGCGCCAAACTGGTGGTGGGGAATGCTGGCGGCCTGACGGTGGAGTGGAACGGCAAGCTCATCGGCACGCTGGGCAAACGCGGGCAGGTGCGGGTGGTGAACTTCACGCCGGACGCCTACACGTTTCTCGATACGGCGGATCGTAATCACGCGTCGCACGGCCCGGCCGATGGCGCCGGCGTGGATTCCACCCGCTGAGCCCTACGGAATCGTCGTCGTCTGGTGATCGCCTTGTTCGCGCGCCAGTAGTTCGATGCGGCGGCGCTTTTTCACGCCGTCATCGACTTTCCGCCAGAACTTGGTGAAGTAATCGATCGCGGACACCACCCCAAAAATCATCACCGCCCAAAGGGAAATATCGGCGGTGAGCGTAAGCGCCTTCCAGCGAACGCTCAGAAGCACCAGCGACACGGCGGCCACCTGGCCCACCATCTTGGTTCTGCCCAGCTCACTCGCGCGAATCGTGTAACCCTCGGCCGCCGCGATGGAGCGGAGCCCGGAAACCGCGAACTCACGGCCGATGATCAAAATCACCAGCCATGCCGGAACTCTCTGAAGCTGCACCAGGGAGACGAGGGCGGAGGAGATGAGAAGTTTGTCGGCAATCGGATCGAGCAGGGTGCCGACCGTGGTGATTTGCCCCCATTTGCGCGCCAGATAGCCGTCCAGCAGGTCCGTCGCGGCGGCTGCAAGAAAGATCGCCAGGGCCAGGAACTCGTTTGAGACTACGGAAATGCCGAGCCACTCGACCTGATGATGCTGCTCCACCAGCACCGCGACCAGGAGCGGTACGAAAAAGATTCGCAGCAGAGTGAGCGCGTTTGGGAGATTCATGGCCCCTTACAAATCTTACCCCGAGATGGGTTGGCTATCGCGTATCAGGGGACGAGAAACGTCTCCAGTTGACGGAGCAGGGAAGCGGGGGTTTCCGCCTCCACTTCGCAGACGTCCTCCAAGTAACGGATGTTGAGCACGCGCGCGCGCTCGTGCAACAGGTGCAGCGCTCCCCCCTCCCCGGCGGGGATGCGGAACGTGCGACGGGACGTCGGGTCCAGGGACAGGCGCTTGTCTATTTCCGCCAGCAGCGTGTCGATTCCTTGTCCGGTCCGCGCAGAAACGCGCACGGCGCCGGCGGCCTCGGGTGTCGTATCGGGAGCGCCGGCCATATCGACCTTGTTCCACACCAGCAGTGTGGGCTTCTCGCCCGCGCCAATCTCAGCCAGCACCTTCTCGACATGTGCGATATTCGGGGCGGCAACGGCTGAGGACGCGTCCACCACATGCAGAATAAGCGACGCTTCCACTACCTCTTCGAGAGTCGCCCGGAAAGCCTTCACCAGCGTAGTGGGCAGATTCCGGATGAATCCGACGGTGTCGCTCAAAAGAGCCTTCCGCCGCGAGGGTAAAACAAGGTGGCGGACGGTAGGATCGAGCGTGGCGAACATACGGGCGTCCGCGGCGACGTCCGCTCCGGTAAGCCGGTTAAAGAGCGTCGATTTGCCCGCGTTGGTGTATCCCGCCAGGGCCACCGTTTCGAGTGGAACGGCCTGACGCTGCCGGCGCTGCGTGGAGCGCCCGGAGCGCACCGCTTCCAGGCCTTCTTCCAGCTTCTTGAGACGCCGGAAGATCCGCCTCCGGTCCGTCTCCAACTGTGTTTCGCCCGGCCCGCGTGTTCCGATGCCGCCACCGAGGCGTGACATCTCGACTCCTCTCCCGGTGAGGCGGGGGAGCAGGTAGTTCAACTGCGCCAGCTCCACCTGTAATTGGCCCTCCCGCGTGCGCGCGCGCCGCGCAAAGATATCCAGGATTAATTGTGTTCGGTCCACCACCCGGCAATCGAGAGCACGCTCGAGGTTGCGCAGTTGGGTGGGCGTAAGCTCGGAGTCGAATACCACCAGGTCCGCGTCGTGAAGGCGGACGAAGCCGCGCAGCTCTTCGAGCTTGCCGGAGCCGATCAGCGTAGCGGCGTCTGGCGCCGGGCGAGCCTGCAGGATTTTTTCCTCTACCCTGGCGCCCGCGCTGGCGGTCAGCACCGCCAGCTCTTCCATTGATTCCTCCGATGTGAAGGCGTGCCCTCCCGCGGCGGAACTGCGGGCCGGCGGACTCTTGATTTCGACGCCGGCAAGAATCGCCCGCTCCGGGGGACGACCTGACGCCATCGGCAAAGCCAGAATTTACTCCTGGCTAACTTCGGCCGGCGGCGCCGAAGTTGCGGCTACCGGAACCGATGCGCTCACCGGAGGCGGGTTCTGCGGCCCGGACGAGCCGTGATACGGCCGCGAGACTACCACGGTGGAGATGGCGTGTTTAAAGATCAATTGCTCCTGGTTGTTGCTCTCCAAAACAACGGAATATTTGTCGAAGCTCTTAATCCGCCCTGACAGCTTCACACCGCTCATCAGGTAGATAGTAAGGAAAATCTTATCTTTGCGCGCATTATTTAAGAATGCTTCCTGTATGTTTTGCGCTAACTTCTCCATCTCCGGTCCCTCGTTGCCCAACTCGGCCCTTTCTTATGCAGCCGCTTTGATATTCGACGGCTGTCCTCTTGTACACCTTAATGATACTCTCACCGGTTGGTGCGAGTTGAAAAACCGCTCGCCGCGGGTGGCGGCCTGGATTGACTCGTCCCCGCGTGTCTACGCCGCGGGTGGCTGCGTAACCGCTTTCCAATTCTTTTCGTCCCAGAAGAGCACGCGATTTTCGCGATAGGACTGGACGGACAGATTAATTACCGCCATCGCTCGCGCGCCGGTGTCCACATCGCAATGCGGCTTCTCGCGGGTATGCATGCATTCCAGGAAGTTGGCCACGTGCCCTTCCATGAAGTTCTTCTGATCCACGGGAATCGTGATCTTCTCCGTGCCGAACTTCTGCGTGTATTCCTGGGTGAGCCCGGCCCGTTCGGTGGAATCGTCCCGCCGGAACACCTCCGGAATCACTGTGATATGGTCGGTTGGCCTCTCAAACTCGCCATGGTCCACCATGATGATGGTGCCGGCGTGGCCGCGAATAATGCCGGGGATGTGCTGCGAGTTGGCCATCGACGAAGTCAGAACGAGCGAGTGCCCCTTGGCGTAGTCGGCCACGAGTTGGAAGGTGTCGGGCACTTCGCGGGTGTCCTTGAAGACAAAGACGCCGCCGAAGCCGCCCACGCGGTACGGGAACTGGGGTTCGCCCCAGCAGATCTGGAGCGGCGCCACCACGTGATAGTAGAGATCGGTGGCAATCCCGCCGGAGTAGTCCCAGAACTTGCGGAAACGGAAGAAACGGTCGGCTGACCAGGGGCGCTCCGGCGCGGGGCCGAGCCAGGTTTTCCAGTCGATATGGTTTTCGCCTTTGGCGTCCGGACCGGCATCCGCATCGATGTCGTAGTTCCACTCTCCCTCAATCGAATTCCGGTGATAGGAACCCTGGCTCATGATCATATCGCCGATCATGCCGTCCTGGATGGCCTTGCGCGCTTTCCACCACTGGTCGGCGGTGGTGGTTTGCGAGCCTACCTGCACCACGCGCTTGGTTTCGCGAACCGTATCGACAAGCAATTTGATCTCGTCGTTGGTGTGGCACATCGGTTTTTCGAGATAAACGTCTTTCCCCTTTTTCATGGCGGCGACGGCGATCGGGGCGTGCCAGTGGTCCGGCGTCGCGACAATCACCGCGTCGATGTCGGAGCGCTCCAGCAGTTCCCGATAGTCGGAGTAGCCTGGACATTTGTGCCGGTCGGCGTTCGCCTTCTTCCGCTTTTCGTAGACATCGCAGACTCCGACGATCTGGCAGGCATTGGTTTTTTCGCCGTAAGCGGAGAACACTCTCGCGACGTAGGTACCGCGTCCGCCGGTTCCGATGACGCCGACCTGAATGCGGTCGTTCGCGCCCAAAACGCGATTTGACATGGGAGCCGGCGCAGCAAACGCCGACTTTGCCAGGCCGGCAAGTCCCGCCGCGGCCCCGGCGCTTCTGAGAAATCCCCGGCGGTCTACCGCAAACCCATTGGTGGGCATTCGATTTGTTCCTTACCTTTGGTCAGAGTCCACACAGCGCCGCCAATCCGATGCTGGGAAGCTGTGCTTTTCGAACTAGTCTAGCGCCCGGGCGTGTCCGGGTCAAAGTAGGAGTTTGTAAAGGACTGGGCGGCGCAAAAAAGCCCCGCGGTCGCATGACCGCGGGGCCTTCGGAAACGCCGTTATCGTTTTTTCAGAAACTAAAGCGGAGGGCCAGTTGCAAGGTTCGAGCGTCACGGTAAGAGCTCGCCTGCCCAAAATTCCGGTCGGTGACGGAAATTGCGCTCCCCGGATTGTCCCCGCTGAACCCTGTGTTAATGCCCCAGACCTCGGGATGATTGAACAGGTTGAAGACTTCACAACGGAAGGTCGCTTTCATGGATTCCGTGATATTGAAGTTCTTCATGATGCTGGCGTCCACGTTGCGAACCGCCGGCAGGCGAAGGGCGTTACGTCCGAGCGTGCCGTAGGAGCCATCCTGGGGACGGGCGAAGGCGGCGGGATTCAGCCACTGGAAGCTGTTCTGTCCGGAATAGGGATCGCCGACGACATCCGGATATTGCGTGCCCGCGTTCACCCCCATCAGGTTTCCGTTGGAGGTGATGGTGACCGGCATGCCGGATTGCGACCGGATCATGCCGCTGAATTCCCACCCGTTGAATACCTGCCGCAACCCGGGTTTGTCCAAGGCGCCCGACACTTTCGGAAGCGTGTAAACGAAGTCGAGCGTGATCACATTCGTCTGGTCGTAGCCGGCGGGGGCATAGTTCTGGCGAATGTTGAACGGATTGTTGATCGTGTCGGAATCGTTGTCCAGGATATCCATGACCTTGGACCAGGTGTAGTTGAAATTGACCGACAGATTATTGGCGAAGCGCCGGCTGAGCCGGAACAGCATGGCGTTGTAGCGTGAATAGGCGTTCGTCTCCACCGCGTTCAGACTTCCCCAGCCAAGATACGGCAGCAACGCGTTGGAATAGTAGTTGACCGATTGCAGCAGCCCCGGGTTCGTGACGAACGTATTGGCGGGGACCGCGTTCAACTGCCGCTGATCCATCATGTGCACCGCGTGGTTCCCCGAATAGGAAAGGTCCAGGGCGAACCGGGCGGGCAGTTCCCGTTGAATTCCCACGTACCAGGAATAGATGGTCGGCATCGTGTTGTTGGTCGGCCATACCGTCATGCCGGGCGGTTGGATCGGCGCCGAAGGATCTCCTACCGCGGAAGTGTCGATGGCGGCGACATTGCCGTTGTACACGTTCCCCGAAACCAGGTTGGGCCACTGCGCCCCCGCGCCGAAGTTGAAGTTGTTCTGGCGGAGGCGCTCATTAAACATGCCGAAACCGGCGCGAAGAGCCGTCTTGCCATTGCCGAAAACATCATAGGCAAAGCCTGCCCTGGGCTCGACGAAGAGCTTGTTCGGGGAGAAGCCGGGATTTATGCCGGCGCACGGATCGCAAATCAGGCCGAGCGGGGACAGCACGTCCAGAGGCGCTCCCACCAGGTAGCCGTTGGTCAAATTGATCGTAGGCGCCTTGCTGGCGTCGTATTTGCTCAAATCGACGCTGTAGACGGGCCAGGTGCCTTCGCCCCCGGGAGTCCCGCCGCGCACCTGCGTATAGGTTGGCGTCATGTACACAAACCGCGCGCCATATTCGAGCGTGAGCCGGCGGCTGATCTTCCAACTGTCCTGAGCGTAGAAGTCCAACTGCCAGAAACGGAACCACGGGTAGATGTGCCCGCTCGCCTGGGAAAAGTTCTGGAAATTTCCGAGCATCAAGTTCGCCAGCCCGTTGCCGGTATCGTCCGGCATCGAAGCCGTAGGACTGAAATTGATGCTACCCTCCAGGCCCCAATTTCCGGTTTGCGTCTTGAAGTCCCGGTTGTAGTACATGCCGAATTTGAAGCTGTGCGAGCCGTGCACCCAGGAGACGTTTTCGGTGAGCGCATAGTCCTTGCCGGTGTTGTGCCAGCCAGGGTCGCCGAGCGAGAAACCGAACCCGGCGTTGGTGGTCACGTCCTGGACCGAATTGGTGATGTTGGTTTGCGGATAGAGTTGGGTCCAGTTTGCGCCGAGCGTATCGCGGTTGAGTGGATTCTCGCCGACGATCGACAGGGACTGCGACTGGTGGTTGTAAGAGAGGATCGTTTCCGAGGCCAGCGCCGGCGTGAACGTTGTCACCAGATTCCAGGACCAGGAACTGCCCGGCTTGGGCCGCACCTGCGGTTGGATCGGGAAGGGCTCGCCGGTCCAGATTCCGTTTTGAATCGTTTCCTTCTGATAATCGTTCACCCAGCGGAAGAAGGTGTTCACCTTACTCCCGGCGGCATAGTCGATACGGAGCAGATCCTGGTTCTTCAACAGATTGTCCGGGTTGTTGTAATAATACCGGGCGTAACCCGGATTGGGCGCCGCCGGAAGGCTGGTGTAACCCGGAATTCCCGTGTAAATCTTGAGGAGGTTGGCGCTCAAAGGCTGCCACATCGATTGAGGAACGACATTGTTCGGGAAGGGCGTTCCACCGGTGATATTGCCTGCCCCGTCGCGCGTGATGCTGCCGGGTTGGAAAACCGTACCGTTCTTAAACTGCGGGGCGTACTGCATGTTGGTGTCAAGCAACCAGGGACGGAAGTCGCCGCCCAGGATCGTCGCGTCCGGCACGTCCGCATAAGAGCTCGATGGAAGGTTCCGGCGCGTCATCTCGCGGTTATAGAAGAAGAACATTCGCTTGTTCGACTTGGTAGAAACCTTCGGCACCGGCACCCAGCCCGAGAAATTGCCGCCGAACTGGTTGTAACGGAGCTGGGGCTGCAGTGTGTTGCACAATACGCACTTGGCGTCGAAAGCATTGTTGCGGAGATACTCGTATGCCGTGCCGTGGAACTGGCTGCTGCCCGACTTAGTTTGCACGGCGATCACCATGCCGGAGTTGCGGCCGTATTCGGCGTTAAAGCCGCTCTGCAGCACTCGAAATTCAGCGATAGTGTCGATACTCGCTTGCGTATATTGCGACTGGTTATCGCCCACGTCGATATTCGGCGAGCCATCCAGGTAGAAATTGTTCTGCGAGCCGCGGCCCCCCAGCGAATGGAATTGCGAAACATCGTTGAAATTCACGTTGAAATCGCTTTGGGCGGCGCTGGTCATTCCCGGAATTGTGCTCATCAACGATGTGAAATTCCGGCCGTTCATCGGCAACTGGGACATTTGCACCTTGTCTACCAGAAACGCCTTGTCCATCGTGTTCGTCGTAATCAGCGGCGTGGCATCGGCGGTCACCGCCATGACGTCGGCCACGGCTCCCACTTCGAGGCTTATCTTTCCGACGTCCAGCTTGGAGTTGACGTCCAGCGTGACGCTGACCTCGGCTTTCTTGAATCCTTCCTTTTCGACACGGATGAGATAGCTTCCAGGCTGAATGGAAATGGCCTGGAACCGGCCTAGCTCGTCTGTCGTGGTCGTGCGGGTGAGGCCGCCTTTGGCCGCGTCTAGAATTTGAATCGCCGCTCCCGGAACCACTGCTCCGCTCGCGTCCACGACTGTACCGCTAATATTTTGCGACTGCGCGACCAGCGGCCGCGGGAGCAGCAGCGCGAAAAACAGCGCGGCCGCACCGAATACGGATTTCCAAAATGTTGTTGAATTCACAGACCCCTCGTTTCCCCAGAATGACTTTCTCGTTTTATCTCAACAATGTTTGGCCGCCAGACCTCTCCTGGCAGCTAAATGTGTGATCGTTCTACCGACTAATACTCGTTTTCACGCGATTATACTACCTGGGTGAAGGAAAGCAAGGCCAAATATTGCGGCTGCGAATTTTCCATGTTTTTGGGTCTGAAGCCGCAGTGAGCAGTGAACGGCTCAACCAGGGGGCGATCACCGGATGCCCGGAATCTCGACCTCTTTGAGGCCCTTCGCCTTCAATTCCCGCACCCGGCGGAATGCCTCGCGGGCCTCGGCTTGCCGCCCGTCGCTCTGCAGCGCCCGGCCCAGTTGATAGTAGGCCGACGCCTCGTCCGGGTTCAACTCCACGGCTTTCCGAAGCAGCGCGACCGCTTGGGCGGGCTTGCCCAAGCGCAGTTTCGCTTTTCCCAAGTAGAACAGAACGGACCAGGTATCGGGCTGCTGGCGCTGCGCTTTCTCCAGATAGGGAAGCCCTTCGGCATCGCGGGTCTGCTGCACGAGCAGACTCCCGAGAAAGTAGTTTGCCTCCTCATCGGCGGGATTCTCACTGAGTGCGGATTTCAATTCCCGGATCGCATCGTCCACCCGGCGCTGGCTAATGTAGAGCTTGCCCAATGCAAGATCGAGATTCTGAAACTTGGGATCGAGACGCTGGACCTCCAGATAGCTTTCTTCGGCGCAATCGAACAAAGCCGCCTCATAGCACGCCTTTCCGAATAGAAATTGCGTTTGCGCCCGCCCGGCCACTTCGAACATCTGGCTGAAAACAGTCTTCGCCGTTGCCGAATCGTGATTCTTGAGGTAGGCAAATCCCAGGAGAAACAGAATCTGTTCATCTCGCGGAGTCTCGCTGCGCATGCTTTCCAAATCCCGGATTGCGAGGTCCGTCTGCCCGGTATACAGACGGCAGAGGGAGACCAGTTGCCGCGCCTGGCGGTTTTGCGGATCGAGCGCCACGACGCGCTCAAAAAGCGGAAGAGCCCGCTGGTGAAGTTCCTGCTTTAGGTAAACCAGGCCGAAGTTCAGCAGGATCGCCCGATCGTCCGGGCTGATCTTCAATGCCCGCCGGTAGACCGCCACCGCCTTATCGGCGCGGCCGGTCCGCGAGTAAACAATGCCCAGATTGCCGAGGGCTCCGACGTGCCCCGGTTGCTCGCGAAGCACCGACTCAAATCCGCGTTCGGCGGCGGGATAGTCTTTGTCAACCAGCGCCTGAACGGCCCGGTCAAAAACCGCCTTCGCAGGGTCCGCCGCGCAAAGGAGAGCGGCGCAAATACACAGGCACGCGGCAAGCTTCATCAAACGCAATTCTATCCGGAGAATTCTCCTATTCCACCCGAAACAGAATTCCCGCGCCGGGGGCCAGCCAGTCCATCTCGCGTCCGAACGGCTCTTCCTTCCCCGAATAAGGAGAGATGCGAATCAGCTTGTGTCCTTCCTGCTTCAGGTGAATTTTGAATTGAAACGAATTATTCAAGTCCTTGTTCACAATCAGAAAGTAAGGCCGGCCGCCATTGTCTTCGAATTCGCCGATCAGGAAGCGGCCGGCGGCGGGCGGGCGAACAAATCTCTGGGTCATTTCCACCGACGCAATCAGTTTGCTTGCGCTCAACGGCTCCGCCTGCTCGGGGACGTCCGGGTAGTGATAAACGCCGGTGCTTCGCAAATGAATCAGCGTGGGCGCGAGCGCGTTGATCTGATTGTTGATCAGGCGGACCATATCCCAGGTGGCGGTGCGATTGCCGAATTGGTCCACCGCGGCCTTCCGGTAGTTGCCGACGTTCGGAGCGAAATACGTGAAGTACTGGATGCCCCGTCCTCCGTAGGCGAGCGTGGAATAGACCTGCAGCGCGAAGGTGGCGTCGCTCGGCTCCATGTAGTTGAAATGAGAGTTCGAAAGGATGCAATGCCAGAAAGGGGTCTTCGTTTCCAGCCCCAGGCGGCGCACGATTTCAAGATTCGTGTAGTAGGAGTCGAGCATCTCGCCTCCCACCAGGGAATAGTCGTCGTAGGTGAGAAACGGCTGCCCTACGGTGTCCACCAGCATACGCACATAAGTCTCGTAGTTCGGCACGCCGAGCCGTTTGGGGGAGACGCGGGCCGGGAAGAGATTCACGTAGGGCCATTGGTCCGGCATCGATTCACGCAGGAGTTTCGACAGGACGCCCAGTCCCGGCATGCTCGGCGCGTCCGGTTCGTCCCGGAGATAGACGCCAGTGGCGGCCGGGTTTCCCGCGATTTGCTTCTTGAGTTCCGCGAACCGCGCGCGCAGTTCGTTCTCCGGCGGAAGATGAAGCAAATCCACTCCCCCGACCGGCGGGAAGCTCACAAAGCAACTTAGTCCCGCTGCGCGCACTTTCTCGAGATCGGCCGGTTTGCAGAAGCCCGATATGTTGAATCCCGCTTCGCGCATCCATTGCAACTGTTGCGCGTCCGAGGGAGAGTCGCCCCAGGCCATCACCGCAAAGTCTTTTGGCGCCGGTGGCGCGGGCTGATGAAAATCCTGGCCCGCCACGCCAAGGGCCGCTATCCAGGCTGTGAATACGATTCTGTTCATCGTCCAAGTCTCACTGGCTTTCCAAACTGTCGCTCGAAAGTGTGCATCATCCATGCGCGGTGGCGCCTAAGGAACGCGTCAAACCCTACGGGGTGAGCGGGGTCAAACCCAGGCTCCCGCCAATCGGCGGCGCGGAGGGGAACCGGCTTGCCGTGTGTTCCATGGGCATCCGGCGGCGGATCGATTTGACGTCCTACATAGTGATTGCCGTCGAACACAATATTCTTGGCCGGTCCCCACCCGGGCGCGATCTCAAAGGTTCCGTCCGCGTTTCGCTTCGTCTCGTGGCCGTAGCGCCCCGTGCCGTCCATGTAGAACGTATTTCCGCGGAACTCGGCGCCATCGGCCCAGCCATTCCAACTCGAAACGAGCAGAACCCGTACATCCAGCCCCTTGCCGGAGTAGACGAAATTATCATGGACCGACGTCCGCTCGCCGCCGCTCAGGTGGAAGATCCGTGTCCGGTCGTTGCGGCTGATGTTGTACCGTATCTCCGTTCCGATGTTGCCGATATTCTCCGCCGGGTTGCGGTCGCCCGGCGTGCAGATGAGCAGGAAGCCTCCCTCGTTGTCGTGGCTGTAGTTGTATTGGAACAGCGTATTGCGCGAGTTATAGTCGGAGTCGAAACCCTCGCCATCGCGCGTCGTGTGGGTATAGGCGGCTTCGTTGAGTTGAAACAGGGAGTTATCCGCGCTCCACGGCCAGATGCCCGCATTGTAGCTGCCGGCGCGCCGGTTGCAGTGCAGCGCGACGTTGTGCTCCACCAACACTCCGTCGGTGACCCAGGGCACGATTCCGTCGCCTCCGATATCGTTCACGAAGTTGTCGCGAATCACCACGTGCAAACTGGGAAACCAGCGGGTCCGCGGCCAGTGATAGCTTTGCGCCGCGATCCCCGAGCGGTCGACCTTCCAGACGATGTTTCGCTCAATGAGCAGGCCGTCGAACCGGCTGGGCGTTTTATCGCCGTTGGTGCGAAATATGATGCCGCCGTTATCCTTGGCGTTATCCCCGTCGCCGTTCGAGCCGTTTACATCGTGAACGTACAGGCCCGAGACCACAATGTGCTTCCCCGTGCCAAAGTTATCGAGAAAGATGTGGACTCCCCGGCGGTTCGCGGGGCGCTCGCCCCGATTGGTGACTTCGAGATTCCGGACTTCAATAAACTGTACATTGTAAAGACGGACGGCGTCCTCGAAACTGCCTTCCGCATCAATCCGGGGCAGGGGACCCTTGCCGTAGCGGTCGATGATGACCGGCGCGCCCGCGGCGCCCGAGCCCCTGGGAACCAGGTGTCCCGTCCATCTGCCGCCGCTCTTGAGTAGAACCCGGTCACCGGGCTTTAGGATCGTCGCGTTCACCTTCGCGAGTGTTTTCCAGGCAGAGGCAGGAGCGCTGCCGGCATGCAGATCGTTGCCGGACACCGAATCCACGTAGAATGTACCGGCCGCGGCGACGCTTGCGGAGATGCAAAAAAGGATCGAAGCCCACAGCCGCATCGGTGGCTATGCTATCACCAATCCGAACGGGCAGGTAACGTAAGGAGAGACTCGAAATAAATAGTTAGTTTCATTTCGGAATCCTTCGTTCGCAGTTTTTTTGCTTGACAATCGCCTCAATTTGGTTTTCTATTGTAACCAACACGCCTCCGCAGGTCGGGGGAACGCAGTGGTCAACGTAGGTCAACGGGGGGTTAGGCATATGTCCTGGATCAAGTGTCCGCCAGCGGTCCTGGCTTTTGTGTTTCTTTCTGGTTCTCTGTGGGCGCAGGGCCCGGTAGGAACGCTGAACGGCACGGTCACCGATCCGGCCGGAGCGGTCGTTCCGGGCGCGACGATTGTCGCAACGAACAACGCCACGGGAGTGAAATCGACAACCACTTCCACCAGTTCGGGCGACTACACTCTTCCCTACCTCCCGGCGGGCACTTATACGATTCGAGTGACTGCCCCGGGTTTCTCGGTCGGAACGGCCGAAAACGTGATTCTGCGTGTCGCCCAGACGATGACGATCGGGATCAAATTGCAGGTCGGCGCGATCAATCAGCAAGTGGTTGTGAGCGACAAGCCCGAGCTTCTGGAGTCCGACTCCGCGGAAATCGGACAGTACATTACGCAAGAAGAATACAAGAACTGGCCGATTCTGGTAAACGACGGACAGCGTCAATTGCAGGACTTCATTTTTAACAGCCTGCCTGGCACCAGCGGCAACACCTTTCAAGGCTCCATCAACGGCGGGCAGCAGTATTCCCACGAGATTCTGATTGACGGCATTCCGGTGGGCCGGTCGGATCTTTCCGGGGGAAACAACGACGAGTTCAGTCCCTCGGCGGAAGCGGTCGGCGAATTCAAACTTCAAACTGGAGCAATCTCGGCTCAGTACAACGGCGGCCAGACCGCAGTGGCGAATTTCACCATCAAATCCGGCACCAATACGCTGCACGGGTCCGGATTTTACTACCTGGGGAACGAAGACTTTAATTCCGTCCCGGTCCAAAACAAGACTTTTGGCGGCACTAATCCTCAAAACCGGCTGAACAACTTTGGATATTCCATCGGCGGACCGGTGATCATTCCCAAGGTGTATAACGGCCGTAACCGTACGTTCTTTTTCACCAACCTGGAGCACACCAAGACAACCTCGCTGCCCTACAACGGATTCGTCACTCTGCCGACTCCGGCTTTTAAGAACGGCGACTTCTCCCAGCTATTCAATCCCGCGGCCACGGGAAATCCGGCCTCTGGAACGTCGGTAGGCTCCGACGCTCTGGGCCGCCCGATCATTTTCGGGCAAATTTACGATCCGCGAACAACGCAGACGCTCGCCGACGGGACCGTCATACGGAATCCGTTCCCGGGAAATATCATTCCACAGTCGGATTGGGATCCGGTGGCCAAGAATATCGTGCAGGGAGTTGGGATTCAGAACCCTCTGCTGAACACGCTGATCAACAATCAGCCGAAAGTTGGCACTTGCTGCCCGTTCTTCGATCTCCATACCTATGGTTTTAAAGTCGACCATAACATCAACGATAGAAACCACCTTTCCGCTTACTACAACCAGAGCTACCGGAACCGCTTCAACAATAGCTGCGGCGGCGGCGCCAAAGGCCCCTATCTGCCCGCGCCGGGCACGGGATCGAGTTGTTGGAAATCGCAAATCACTCCGGGAAACATGGGCCGCGTGTCTCTTACGACGACGATTACGACATCGCTTATCAATCGTATCGCCGGCGGCATCAACCGGTTCGTGAACGAAAACGGAGTTCCGCCTACAGCCGCGAGCGGAGGCTATAGCGCCGCGCTCGGATTGCAGAACATCAATTCCCCGTATTTTCCGGTCATCAAATTCTCCGGAACGAACTATCAGGGCGGTAACATCGACACGCTGGGATATGGCTCGGAAGACTATAGTCCCAATGGAAGCTACATCTATCAGGACGACCTGACGTGGATTCACGGCAAGCACACTTTTCGTTTTGGATATGACTACCGCCGTTACGTTTACACGGACCGGAGCAACTCCAACGGCGGCGCTTTTAACTTCAATCCCGCACAAACCAACCTGCCCGGCTACAGCACGCAGACCGGCAACGCCTTCGCGAGCTTTCTTCTAGGCGCCGCCAACAGCGCAAGCCGCAACATCGCCGGCTATACCAGCGCCTTCCGCCAGGCGTCGCATGCCCTCTATGCGATGGACGATTGGAAACTCACCCCGCGCTTGACTGTGAACCTCGGCATGCGTTGGGAGATCATTCCGCCTCTCTACGAGACGACGAACCGAATGTCCGAAGTGTCGCTGAGCGTTCCCAATCCGGGAGCCGGTAATCGTCCGGGCGCTTTGATTTTTGGCGGTCCGTTTAACGACACCTACTGGGGAGAACTGGGGCCGCGCATTGGGATCGCCTACCGTCTGTCCGACAAGATCGTCGTGCGGGCCGGATACGCCATGACCAATACACCTCCGATCGCCAACAGCTTCGGCTATAGCTTCAGCACCGGATTCAGCGGAAGCATCAACGTCCCGGCGCTCGCGTATCCGTTCAACCCGGCGATTTACATGAGCCAGCCTTTCCCCAATTTGAGCACCCCCATTCCGAATACGGACCCGTCCTCGGCCAATTTCACCCAGGCGTTTACCACGGCGCGGGATGCGAACCGCCCCGGTTACGTGCAGAATTATAACTTCACGATCCAATACGCCCTTCCGGCTGACACCGTGCTCGAAGTTGCCTACATTGGGAACAAGGGGACGCGCTTGTGGGGCGGCTCACCTGGCTCCGGCGGTTTCTCGGAATTGGATGGTCTCCCATCCAGCATGCTCTCTATGGGGGATATTTTGAACGATCCGGTGAGTTCTCATCCCCAATACCTGCCCTATGCGGGCTTCCCGGACGGTAATACCGTCTCTCAGGCCATGCTGCCGTATCCGCAATACTACGGCGTGGAAGAAACGTTCCCTTACAACACGAATTCAAACTACAATGCCTTGCAGGTAACCGTAACGCGCCACATGACCAAAGGGCTGGGTTTCCTTGCCGGCTACACCTGGTCCAAAGCCATCGGATATGTGGACGCCAATGGCGCCGCTTCCTACTATACGGTCGCGCAAGACTATTACAATCGCGGTCTGGAGCGCTCGGTGGCGTCCTTCAATCTGCCGCAGTCTTTCAAGCTGACCTGGGTATACGCAACTCCCTTCGGGAAAGGGCAGCGTTGGGATCTCCACTGGGCGAATCCGGTTCTTGGCGGCTGGCAGCTCACGGCAATTCACAATTACTCCACCGGCTTCCCGGTTTCCGTGAGTCAATCGGGTCTGAATATCCCTCCGGGGTTTGCGTTCGGAATTCGACCGGATGTCGTTTCCGGTGAGCCGCTCACGGTGGGCAGTGCGTCGCAGAGGGTCGATGTGCAGTCGCCGACGCAATGGCTGAATCCCGCTGCGTTCGCGCCAAGTCCAAGAACGGACGCGGGCACGCCGCTCAGGGTGGGCACCGCGCCCAGATACCTTCCCACTTTGCGAGGGCCGGCGATCCTCAGTGAAACCTTTGGCATAGCGAAGAAATTCACTCTCCATAAAGAGGACCAATTCTTCGAAGTTGGCGCCAGCATGACCAATCCGTTCAAGCGCACCACCGCGCAGATCAACGATTTGACGGTGGGCGACGCCGAATTTGGCACGCTGCTCCAGGGTGGGGGCGATCGCGTATTGCAACTTCACGCGCGAATCGAGTTCTAAGGATCTCGCGGGCGGGTTCAACTTGGTAGAGTACGGAATGCGAGTCATGCCGTCTGCCAGGATTTGTGTCCCGTTGCTTTCTCTGTTCGCCGCGGGTCTGCTCGTATCCTGCTCGCCGGAGCCGAAAGACGGAGCCAAAGAGCGCAATTCGGGCGCGCCTTTGCGGCCGCTCAACGTCGTAGTGGTCACTGTCGATACCCTGCGCCCCGACCATCTTCGCTGCTACGGCGATGAGAAGATCGACACGCCCGCTTTCGATCGTCTTGCGCAAAGCGGCGTGCTGTTCGAAGATGCCGTTACGTCCGCGCCGCTGACGCCGCCCTCGCACGCGAGCATCTTTACCGGGCAATATCCGACCGTCCATCATGTCCGCAATACCGGGGGCTTCATCCTGCAATCGTCGGCGCGGCCGCTCGCGAGAATTCTGCACGAGCAGGGGTGGGACACCGCGGCGTTTGTCAGCTCCGCGGTTCTGAAAAAAATATTCGGATTTAATAACGGATTTGCCGTCTATGACGACGAAATGCCGCGGCCGGGAAATGCGGAGGAGTTCCGCGAAGACCCCGAGCGCCGCGGAGGCGAAACCGTCGACCGGGCGGTTCGCTGGCTGAACAATCAAAGCGGCAGGCCGTACTTTTTGTGGGTCCATCTTTATGACCCGCATATGCCGTACAACCCTCCCTCTCCATTCCGGCAGAAATATGCGGGACGTCCCTATGACGGCGAGATCGCGTACACGGATCAGCAACTGGGACGATTGTTGGATGCCGTGGAGAAGAAGTCCCCGGCGGGCAAGACGGTGGTCGCTCTGCTCTCCGACCACGGCGAAAGTCTTTCCGAGCATGGCGAATTCACTCACGGAGTTTTTATTTACGACTCCACGCTGCGCATCGCATTTATGATGTCCGGGCCGGGAATTCCCGCCGGACTTCGGGTGAAGCAGCAGGTGCGAGCGGTGGATTTCCTGCCCACCATCCTGGCTCTGCTTGGCGGCGGTCCGCCGCCGAACGTGCAGGGGCTGGACCTGTCTCCCGTGTTTTCCGGAAAGGCCGTCGTCACGGAGATCAACTATGCCGAGACGCTCTATCCGAAACTGGCTTTGGGCTGGGCGGAGTTGCGGGGAATTCGCACCAACCGCTGGATGTACATCCGCGCGCCGAAACCGGAACTCTACGATCTCGCCGCCGATCCGGGTGAAATGACGAACGTCATCGCGCAGCATCCGGCCGAGGTGCAAAAATTCGAAGCGCAGCTCAATCGCGTGATCGGCAACGGCGGCGCGGAGAAGGTCCAGACCAACATGATCGACGAGCGCTCCATGGCGCAGTTGCGCTCGCTGGGTTATCTCTCCGGTTTCTCTCCAGGCGAGTACGATCTCAATGGCAAGGGCGCCGATCCCAAGGATCGCGTGGGAATTCTGAAGCTGCTCTATCTCGCGGAGGATTCCAGTTCGAACCTGCCGGAGCCGCGGCGCATCGCTCTGCTGCAACAAGCGGTCAGCCTCGATCCCACGAATCCCTCCCTGTATCATCAACTTGGTGGCGAACTGGAAAAAGTGGGGCGCTACGACGATGCCTCGCGTCTCTACGAGTCGGCGCTCAGCAAAGGCGTGGAGAACGGAAGGCTGCATTCCCGGATCGCCGATCTCGCGCTGCGGCGCGGCGACAAGGACCGCGCGATTGTGGAGTATGAAAAGGCCGCGCGCTTCAATGCGACGGATCTGGAGAGCCAGACGAATTTGGCCACAGCGTATCTTCAGAAAGGCAGAATTCCGGACGCGGAGCGGGTTTTTCAATGGGTGCTCACGTCGGACGCGGACAATGCCGCCGCGCAAAATGGCCTCGGCCTGGTGGCGATCCAGAGAAACAACGTCGCCGAGGCCAAGACGCATTTCGAGAAGGCCGTGCAGTCCAATCCCGACCTTGTGGAAGCTCAGATGAACCTCGGCCTGATCTACGACATGCAAGGAGACATCCCCCGGGCGCGCGCTTGTTTCCAGGCATTTCTCGCCAAAGCTTCGCCGAAGCAGTATGCCGAGGTGATTCCGAAGGTGAAGGAGGAACTGGCCAAGCTCCGGTAGCTGTTCATGGCGGCTGAAGCGCGAAGGCGATGTCTTCTCTCCCTTCTGTTCCTGGGATGCGCCGCAAACGCGCAGGCGCCGGAAGAGGCCGCCTGCAATCGCATCGAAAGCGTGTCGCTGCAAACACAGGGGCGCGAAGAGCTTGCCCGGCATCGTGCGGACGCCGCTGTGCGGTATTTCGAGCAGGCGCTGGCTGCCTGCCCCGCTGCGCGTGAAATGCTTCTCGACCTTTCGCAGGCCTATGTGGCCCAGCGCGAATTCGGCAAGGCAATCCGCGCCGCGGAGCAATACGTTTCGGAGCATTCCAATTCCGTGGACGGGCGCGTCATGCTCGCGAACGCCTACTTCATGGCGCAGCGCTTCACCGAGGCGAACGACGAGGCAGATCGCGTGCTCCGTCTGGACCACGGACAACCCGCCGCGCTCAAGATCAAAGGCAATATCGAATATTTCAACGGCCACGTGGAAGCGGCAAAGAATATTTTTGTCGAACTGATCGACCGGCATCCCCAGGACGAGGATGCCCCCTACATGCTCGGACGCATGTATTACCAGGAAGGCGCTACCGACCTTGCCACCGGCCAGTTCGAGCGGGTGCTGAAGCTAAATCCACGCTCCTACAAAGCCTTTGACAACCTGGGCCTTTGCTATGAATCCAAGGGCGACACCGATAAGGCCACGCGGTATTTTCTGACGGCGATCAAGATCGCGCAAAAGGATGCGCCCGATTACGACTGGGCCTACGCGAATCTCGCGGATATGCTCATCAAGCATGGCAACAACCAGAAGGGATTCGACGCCGCGTCGATGGCGGCGGACCGTAACCCCGCTTCGGCGCGCAACTTCTATCTTGGCGGGAAGGCGCTGGTGAATCTGGGAAAATACGACCTCGCGCTGAACTGGCTGGAACGCTCCACCTCACTCGATCCCGCCTATCCTCAGCCGCTCTACCTGCTGGTGCGGGTCTACCACAAGCTGGGGATGGAGGAAAAATCCACAGAGGCGCAGCGCAAATTTCTGGCCGCGCAAGCGAAGGCGCCCGCCGTGCGGCGATAGGAGGATTACGGTTCTGAGACCTGTAGCCTCCGGGCGAAGGTTTGCGCCTCAATACTCTGCGGAAACGCCTTTAGATATCGCAGCACGGTTGTTCTCAGCGCTTCCTGGTCGTGGCTTTCGGCGTTGATCAAAGCCAGCTCGCGATAGGCGTCTTCGAGACGCGGGTCTAGACGAAGCGCCTGCTCCAGCGCTTCGGCCGCCTTGCCGAACTCATGCGCGGCGTGCCAGGCGAAACCTTCGTTCAGAAAATAGGCCGCGGTCCCGGGAGCCTGGCTGGCCGCTTCCTGGAACAGCTTTGCGGCCACTGGAACGTGTTTTGTCCCCAGCAGAACCATCCCCAAACCGACTTGTACTTCCGGATCGTGTGGGAATTCACGCGAGGCATTGCTAAGCAGCGGAAGCGCCGCGAGCATATGAGCAGCGGAGTGGAGCTTGCGGCCCGTGTCAATGTCCGCCAGACCGAGATTACGATTGATGTACGGCGCGGGCGGGTCATGCCACGCAACCAGCGGCTCGGCAGGATCGGCCGCGACGTCCGCCTTAGGCCGTCTCGCAATGTAGTGGTCTGTGAAAACAGTGTGCGCTCCGTCTTCCGTCGGCCTTTTCGGCATGTGGCAGCCGATGCAATCGTCTACCGGCTTCGGATGAGACGCGAGCAATTTCGCGCCGTGGCATGCCAGGCAGCGATCGCGGAAATAGCTCTTGGGGTCCCGCGGCGTGTAATGCGGGTCGTGGCATGAGCCGCACCACATCTTCCCGCCGCTGAACCGCGCGCAAGCGCTCAGGGCGAGTTGCTGAGCCTGGCTAATCACGCGCAATGGCGCGGCCCGCGACGGGTCTTTCGAGCCGCGATAAACGTAAACCGAAAACACCTCCTCCAATTCCTGGCCCGGGCGGAAATCGGTAATTTGCTTACCCGGGTTTGGAATTCTGGAGACGCCGCTCAGGTGACACTGCTCGCAGACGCTATCCCGGGCCCTCGCCGGAAGCTTGGCGGGATTGATAATACTGCCGGGCGTTGGCGCGCGCAGGTGCCGCTCAGCGTCTCCGTGACATCGGCTGCAGGAGATGCTTTCGAAACCAACCGGCGGCTTCTCGTAGCGGTTTGCGGTTCCCCGAATCGGTCTGACATTCCCCGCGTGGCAGAACAGGCATTCGGGCGTTACCGGACGGTCGAAATCCGGTGCGCGGTCCTGCTCGTAGCCCGGGGCCATGTCCCAGGCGTGCCGGCTCACATACCAGGAAACCGGCGATTGCAGCAGGCTGTCGCCTGCCCAGGTCAGAAAGCCGGTGGCGTGGCTTCCCGAGCCCACGAAATAGGCGATATCGTGATGGCCGCTCTCTCCCCCCCGCTCCAGCGTCTGTGTCATATGGCCGGAGTGGAACGAGATTTCGAACCGCGTCCCCGACAGTGTGTGAACAAACGCTCCGGACGGCAATTCCCGCACGGGCCCGAGGGAGTGGGCCATGGCGCTTGCGTCGTATCCGGCGGTCTCCTTCGGATGGCATGCCGCACACGCCGAGCCTGGCGCCTTCGCCGCCGCCGGCAGCGTAAGCAGCATCACAATAAGGGAGCACCGCGCGAGTCTTGGTGCGTCGAAACGCCGGATTTTGGGGGCTTGCAACGAAATCGTCCTTTCCTGCTCCTGTTTGGACGCGCCCCCTGCTACGCTGCATTCAGGTATTTTTCGGTGACGGCCCCTTTTATTTTTTTCCCGTGGCTTTCCGGCCTGGTCTTCCTGATACTCGGCCTGTTCGCCGCCCGGAAGCGTCTGTCCCTCCGCGAGGGTTCTCTTGCCTCGCTGGGAAGAGTGTTTGTGGCGGCGCCGTTGGCGGTTTTTGGCGCCGAACACATCGCCGGAGCCCAGTTTGTCATGCAGATTGTACCGCCGTGGATGCCCGGCCGTCTGTTCTGGACTTACTTTGTCGGTTGCGCGCTCTTTGCGACTTCGCTCAGCTTCATTTCGGGAAGATATCTCCGCGAATCGTCCGCGCTCTTCGGACTGATGATCTTCTCGTTCGTTTTGCTGCTGCACCTGCCCAAAGCGGTGGCGAATCCGGGGGACCGCTTCGCGTGGATCGTCGCGATCCGCGACTCTTCCTTTGCGCTTGGCGCATGGTCTCTGACAGGAAGTCAAATAGGGCGGGGCAGTCCAGTTACAGGACATCGCCTGGTCTCGGTCTGCCGTATTTTGCTCGCCCTGATCTTCCTATTTTTCGGAATTGAGCATCTGATCTTTCCGCAATTCGCCCCCGGAGTTCCGTTAAGCAAATTGACTCCCGCGTGGATTCCCGCCGCATCTCTATGGGGCTATTTGACCGGGCTTGCGCTGTTGTCCGCGGGCGCCGCTCTGCTGCTCTCGTGGCGTGAGCGAACCGCTGCCCTATATCTCGGACTATGGATGGCGCTATTGGTGGCGTTTCTCTATCTGCCCATGCTGGCCGCGGCCAAGCTTCCCTCCGAAATGACCGAGGCAATCAACTACGCCGGAGATACACTGCTGTTCGGCGGAGTGATCTTACTGCTTGCCGAAGCCCTGGGGACGGAATCGCCGACGCCTACCGGTTTGGATCGCCCGCCTGAATCCACGCCTCGTTCAGATGAACGTGCTTAATGGACTTGCCCTTGACCGGCTCTGAAGGATCCAGCGCGAAATAGCTGTAAGTGACATGAATGCTGCCGTCCTTCGCCTGGATCACCGAGGGATAGTGATATTGATTCGCGCTGGCCCGGTCCGGCCGCCCGTCCAGGTGACGCGTCCACCTCCAGGTTTTGCCTTCGTCATCGGAGAGCGCCGCCACGAGCGAGTAGCGCTTCGATTCGATGTCGTTGTAGACGATCAGCCAGTTGCCGTCCGCCAAGACCGTAACCTCCAGACTGGTTCCCGGATTGTAGAGCTCGGAATCGACGGCCGGCGTCCACGTCATGCCGTCGTCGTTTGAGGTGCTGATGTGGGCACGCTTGGGACGTGGTCCATTATCGCGCATGTAGGCCACCAGCGTTCCATCCTTCTTCCGGACAATGGATGGCTGGATGTTGCCGTAGCCAATGATGGGTCCGCCGGTTTTCCAGGTCAGCCCGCCATCGTCGCTGATCCCGACCAGTGAGAACGAGTATCCATCGGAATAGAGCGGTAAAAGGATGCGGCCCGAAGGCAATTCGAGTGGATGGCTGCGCGTGAACCAGCCCATGCGCGAAAAATATTTGTCGTTGGCCAGCGCGATCACCCGAGCCGCCCGCTGCGCGAATGGGCCCGGGTGCTTCAGGTCTTTAGCGAACACGGCTTCGGCGCGCGCGCCCAGGTCCCGGGGCTTCATCAGGACGTTGTCCTGGTAGTCCCATTTCGGCGGGCCCGCCTGCTTTTCATAGTCCGTCGACACTTTGTACTTCATCAGCGCCGTGTACCATTCATTGGCGATGATCGCGGGCCAGAAAAGAAACAGCTTTTGCTTGGAATCGACGAACAGAACCGGATTGGTGTCCGGAAAATCCGGGGTGTCGGCGATGGTGAAGCGTTCGCCCCAGGTCTTCCCGGTCTTGCTCCATCGCGCCGCCTGAATCAGCGTGTCGTCGGCCGTGCGCTCCCCGGAACCGTGGAACCAGCAGACGAGTAAGTCTCCGTCCGGCAGTTCCACGATCGACGAAGAATGGTTATGCACGTTTTCCAGCGGAAAAATCAGCTCCGAATTCATCATCGGAGCGCCGCCGGCCTGGAGCGTGGCGCTGGACAGCAGCGCGATGAGAGCAATGGCCCGCATGTCCGTTTACCAGGTCAGGCGCAGCGCGATTTGCAGAATCCGCGGATCCTGCGCCGTGGTGACCTGCATGAAACTTCCGCTGCTGCGCGTGGTGTTCGGAGCATTCAGATTCGGATGGTTGAGCGAATTGAACGCTTCGAATCGCAGCGTCGCAGCGAGATGTTCGTAGAGAACGAAGCGCTTGGCCAGACCTCCATCGAGCGTCGCGTAGCCCGGTCCGCGGAAGATGTTGCGGCCGAGATTCCCATAAGTGCCGATCGCGTTCGGGGCGAAGGCGGTCTTGTCGAGCCATTGGGCGATTTTGTCGCCGCGGCTGCGATCTCCGGAGAAGTACGGATTACCCACCAGGTCCGCGCGCTGGCCGCCTGTGCCGGTGCGCGCGTTATCTACGCCGCTCGCCACGGTCATGGGGAATCCACTCCACGCGCCGAAAATACCGTTCAGGCTCCAGCCGCCCAACACGGCATTCAGAGCGCGATTGTGGAAGTGGACCGGTAGATCCCAGAGGCCGGAAATATTGACGACATGAGTTTTGTCGAAATCCGACGGCCCCTTGTCGAAGTGCTGATTCAAAGGGTTCGTGAACGTCTGCGAGGAGCCTTTCCCGGCGGAGGCGTCGTCGATGGATTTCGAAAACTGGTAGTTGGCGAGAATCGAAAATCCACCGCTAAAACGCTTTTCGCCGGTAATCTGAAGGGCATGATAGGTCGAGTTTCCGACCGGCATCACAAGCGAGGTGGACCCGAGCGCCGGGCCGTATGGGCGGCGCTGGTTTGTTGTGGCCGTGGTTGCGCCATCGGCATAGATCGCCTGGTTCAGTTCACGCACGTCGGTGAGGCGAGTGCCCTTGGAGCCGGCATACGAAATACGCGTGACCAGGTTGCGGAAGAGTTCGCGCTCCACCGAGAAGTTCCAGGACGACACGTAGGCGCTCCGGTAATCCGTGGTGTAGAGCCACTGGCTGCTGTAGGGAGGGAAGATCGCGGTCTTCGAGAGGTTCGAGATATCGATGGGGAACGGATTCACGGTTCCCGCATAGGGATCGACGATGTTGTTGCCGGCTGTCCCGTTGATCGTGACCACGGTTCCGTAGGGCGCTTGGTCCGCCTGGTTGTTCATGGCCAGCGTGTCCGGGCTGTCGTAGAAGATTCCGTATCCGCCTCGAATGGACGTCTTTCCGTCGCCAAAAAGATCGTAAGCAAAGCCCACCCGCGGCGCAAAGCGAGTGTACACGGTGCTGGAGCCCCCGGCGGGGACGCCCTCATCGCCCGCAAACAGTACGCCGAGAGGAGCGTTCGGGAAACGGGTGGACTGCTGGCCCGGCTCCCAAACAGCAACTTTGCCGTTTAGGTCGGTGTAGGGCAGGAACGGCTCCCAGCGAGTGCCGAGGGTGAGAGTAAGCCGCCGGCTGACCTTCCAGGTGTCATTGACGAAGAGCGCGACGCGGTTGAAGCGCGTGTCGCGGTATTCCCCGCCGCCCTGCTGCAGCGTGGCGAACTGACCAATCAAGTAGTCGCCGAACGCGTCGCCCGTAAACGGCGCTGAGCTATTGAAGGTAAACCGGCCGTTGGCGCGGAAGTTGTTGCGGACGGTATCCGCCCCCCGCCCATACTCGCCGCCCATGCTGATCGAGTGCTTGCCCCTGGTCCAGCGCAGCGTCTCGATCACCTGGTATTCATCCCGTAGGAATCGGTTCGTGTCGCCGGTGTTGAGGGTGCCCCAATAGTCGTTGACCGCGACGTAATATTGCGGCTGGTTGTCCGTATAGATGTTGATGCCGAGATCGGAGAATGACTTCGGCGGATAGACCGGCACGTTGTTGCCGTCGGTGCGGTTGAAACTAAACAGCGCTTCGTTGAGCAGCGTTGGTGAAAAGATGTGCGAGTCGCTGATCGATACGCTTCGGTTCAGCCAAAAACGTCCGGTGTTCGTCGCCAGATAATTCTGCGGATCGAGATACGCCGGCGTGCTTGCCTGGGAGTTCCAGAAGCGGCCCGACAAACGGTTGTTGCTGCCGATTTGCTGATCGACGCGGCCGAGAAACTGATCGTCGTCGAGGTTGTTCGGCACAGAAACGCTGACTTGATTGGTCCCAGGCGCCGGAGTCGGAATGAACTTCAAAATTTCAAGGCTGATGGGGTTCAACTGAGATGCCGGGATCTGGTTGTTCGCGTAGGGCGTGCCCTTCGGGTTGGCCGCCGTGCGAGTCGCCGGATCGATCACGGTCTTTGAGCCGAAGTTGCCCTGCCGCTGATCGGCGGTGGGCACGATGATCGCTCCCGAGCTGGGGAGGCGGCGCTCCTTGGTCCCTTGATACGAAAAGAAGAAGAACGTCTTGTTGTGCCCATCGTAGATCTTGGGTAGCACAACGGGCCCTCCCAGGGTGACGCCGTACTGGTTGCGTTTCAGCCCGTCGGTCTGCCGCTCGCCATTCGAAAGAATCGGAGCCAAGAGATTGGTTGCGTTTAATGCGTTATTCCGGACGAATTCAAAGGCACTGCCGTGAATGTCGTTGGTGCCGGATCTGGTGACCGCATTCACCAGGCCGCCGGACTGCCGTCCGAATTCCGCGCTGAAATTGTTTGTTTGAACGCTGAATTCCTGGAGCGCGTCCGGGTTCGGCATCGGGTTGGGGGCGTTGGTGTAGTGATCGTTATTGTTAGCTCCGTCCAGCACATAATTCGTGGAGTTTGCCCGGCTCCCGTTCACCGAAACGCCAACCGTGCCTCCCAGATACGTCGTGCCCGAACTGACGTCGGCGCGCAGGTCAGTGACCACACCCGCCACCAGGCGCATCAATTGGGTTGCGTTCCGGCCATTAAGCGGAAGCTCTTCGATTCGCTTTTGATCGACCACATTCTTGAGCGTCGGCGACTGCGTATCGACAACCACCGCCTCCGCCGTTACCGTGACGCTTTCGGCTGCCGCGCCGATTTCGAGAGAGGCATCCAGGCGCAGTGTCTCGTTTACCTGCAGCCTGGTATTGCGAGCTTCGTAGTGTTTGAACCCATCGGCATCCACAGTCAAGTCATAGATTCCGGGTGGAAGCGAGCGAATTGTGTATGTTCCGCTGTCGTTCGTGGTTGTATTGAACACCGCTCGCGTGCCGGCGTTGATCGCGCTGACTCTTGCGCCGGGGACGGAGGCTCCGGAGGCATCCCTGACCGTTCCAGTTAGCGCGCCTGTTATGTCCTGCGACTGCACGAAAGGAAGGGAAATAAACAAGGCCGGCAGAAAACAAGCAATTAGTCTGGTAGTTTTTTTTAACACAAGACTCCTTTTCGGTGGGGAAACCCACTTTGATTTTTGTTGAATGGTAATACGGCCGCGTTTCACGATTCAAGCAGCGGCCGTGTTTTCGATACGGCTTGCAGATTTATTTTTTTCCGGGATCCCAGATCGTCGCTTCGATGGTCCGGCCGCTCGAAACGGCTTCGGGAAAATAATAGACGGTCAATACTTTGCCATCGGGCCTTTGCACCGTTCGTGGATAACCGATATCCCACGCGGCGCCGCCAGCCCGAATCATGAACTCACTCGTCCAGGTCCTTCCGCCGTCCGCGCTGAGGCGCCCCCGGAGGCTGAAGGGCGCGGACCGGATTCCGTAGGTAAGGCAGAGCCGCCCATCGTGGAGGCGGATCATGCTGGCGGGGTTCCCTCCGTGCCCACCCGTATCCGTCACGGGACTTGGCAGAATATGCCAGTTTGCCCCGTTGTTAGAGCTTTCATACAGATCGATCCAGGTCTTGTCGGGCGGCGCCTTCATGCGGATCGCGGTCACCAGTTTTGTTTTCGAGAGACGAACCGTGGAGGGCATGATGGCGAACCCCTCCGGCTCTTCGCCGATGAAGGAGACGAGCTTCCACGACATGCCGCCATCCGTCGTTCGCGTGCAGATCACCCGCCCTTCCTTACCGTTCCGCTTGCTGGCGGTGAGAAATGCGAATGCGTCATGCTTGCCGTTCACGATATAGTCCGTTCGCGCCAAAATGCCGGGCTGGCCCAGATCCGGGAACCGGTAAGGGCCGCTCCAACTCTTGCCACGGTCGGTCGAGTACCAGAGCCGCGAATGCCCCTTATCCACATCGGACAGCCGGATGGTCATGGCGAAGTTCGGGTTCCGAAAGTCCATTGGAGCGGGCAGGTCTTTGACAGCGAGCCCGCCTTGTTCCGGCGGAAGCAGAGACTTCGGCGACTCGATCGTCCATGTCTCGCCCCCATCCAGGCTGCGCGCCAGTTTCGGCTCTTCGGGCTTGGATTTGTCGTACTGATGCCGGTTGGCCGGCATATGCTTGTAGTACGCGCCGCTGAATCCCACCAGGATCTCATTTCCCCATTGCCAGATCCCGTGGTTCGCGGGCCAGCCACCGTAGCGTCCCGATTCCTTATAAACCACGACATTCTTAATCGCCGAAGGCGGCACGCCGCCGAGGAGCGCCGTCGCCGCCGCCAGGGCTAAAATCAGCAGAATTCGCAAGTAATTTCCTGTCTGTTACCGAGGATGAGTATCCACCCTGGACCACAAATTGAGTTTAAAAAGCGCTTCCGGCGCTGTTTTTCGAAACGTCGCAGCCTGTCCAGGCAAATTGGATACTATTATGTTCTCAGATTGTTCATCCGGGTTCCAGAAGTAATGGCAAAAAACACAGTACGCCGGCCACGAGAGGCGCGGTGGGGCTCCGATCCCGCGCCCGGACGGCGCGGCCGCCTGCGCGATCGGCCTTTCCACGCCTGGGCTACGCTTGAAAAGTGAGGAGCAGCAACAGCAGATCGTTCGCGCGGTCCGTCGAGCAGCCCGGACAATTGACAAGGGCCTCTTCCGGAAGTAGCGCGATGAAGTTCGACAAATGCATAGGGATCGCCCCAGCCGGCGTGCGGCGCGGTGAAGACGCTCCTTGAAAGCTCCGAACAAGGCCCGGCGGCGGCCCGCGCCGCGGCCGCGAAAGAAACCCGCCGGCTCATCGCTCGCGCGGAGCGCAATCTTCGACGGCCTGCCCGCGTTGCTGTTTGGATTCCTTATCCTGACGGCGGCGATCTGGTGGTTCATCAGTCATTACACCGTGAGTCTGCAAAGCCCGATCCGGCTGACGCTGCAATCCCCGGTCGTGATCTCGGAACGTCTTACC
The DNA here is from genome assembly GCA_035545735.1 of Bryobacteraceae bacterium. GTDB lineage: Bacteria > Acidobacteriota > Terriglobia > Bryobacterales > Bryobacteraceae > JAJYKC01. The sequence goes on from DASZXS010000064.1 coordinate 114,291, forward strand.
ACCGAGTATGCCGAAGAGGCTCGCGCCGATCAGCGAGGCAGCCGGTTATCGGCGTGGCAGCAGTACGCCTGCCGCAAATTCGGCGCCGATTGCCGGGTGGCGCTGGCCATCCAGCGGGCCGAGAATCCACAGGGAAAATGCGAAATCTATCACTACAACACCGATGGAACCCTGGATTGGGGCTATTTCCAGATCAATACCGTCCATCTGAAGCGGCCCGGTCTGAACTTGCGCGATCTCCTGGATTGTCGGGCCAACATCGATTTTGCATACCAGTTGTATCAGGAAAGCCACGGCTTCACCCCGTGGAGCACCTATAACAGCGGAAAGTACCGGCGGTTCCTCCTGTCCAGCCCGATCCCATGATCCAAAGCCAGCGATGTCCGCACGGCCATGCGAAGGCCGATCCGGTAATAGAATCAAGGTATGCGCTCCGGGATCCTATTCCTGCCCGCTCATTTCGCAAGCGCCGCGGGGCGTGAGCGCCGCCTCGTTTCGAGATAACGCCATGCCGGGTCCCACTATGCCTCCTCCCGTCGAACAACTAGGCCCGCGCCCGTTTTCGTTCTATCCGGCGATCGTCAACGTGGAACACAACGAGTGGATCTACAGCAGGGCCACGTGGTCGGAGATCCTGGTGATCAATACCAAAACACAGGAAGAGGTCTGGGTGCCGCGGCGGTTCCTGGCTGAGATCTCGACGACCGAGGCGCCGGTGACGATCGTCGGCCTGCTGAAGGAGCTGGAATATCGCGCGGGAAGGCTCTGGCCCGTGGAGCGAAGGCTAATCGAGATGCCGCGCGCGGTGAACGAAGGCCCGCGCCCGCGCGAAACAAGCGCTCCACCGCCGCTCGCGCCTGTCGTTGGCATTCAACTCGAAAGCCGTGCGGAGAGCCGCGTGGGCCGCCTGATTCTTACCGCCGTCGCCGCGGGGATCGCCGGGTGCGTCCTCCTGGTCGGCTTATACCGGGGCGCGGTGATCGGCAATCGGGTTGTTTATTCGCCCGTTCTCCAGTCGAACCTGGACTTCACCAATCGCGACGATTATTTTTCCGTCGTGCGCAAACTCGGCGAACCGGAAGCCGACCACTGGCGCACCGGCAAGGGCGCATTTGAATACCGGGTGCTCTCCTATCCGCACCTTGGATACTCGGTGATTCTGACCGGGCCGGACCGGAAATCCGCGCAATACATCGGGGCGATGGACCGGAACTGGCGGCCCGTGCATTCCGTCGAACTGGCCGATCATGTGAATTCCTACGAAATGCTGCGGGCATTGCCGAAGTTCTAATTCACGTCATGTCCGCCGGCCTCACCCACAAATCGAACTCTTCGGCGCTGACATAGCCAAGGCTCAGAGCGGCTTCGCGCAGGCTGGTCTCTTCCCGGTACGCCTTCAGGGAAATGCGCGCGGCCTTCTCATAGCCGATATGCGGGGTGAGCGCGGTTACCAGCATTAAGCCATCCTCCAGATGCTTCCGGATGCGCTTCTCGTCGGGCTCAATGCTACGGGCGCATCGCTCATCGAACGATTTTGAGGCATCGGCCAGCAGTTCGATCGATTGCAGCACGTTGTAGAGAATCACCGGCTTATACGTGTTGAGTTGGAAGTTGCCTTGAGAGCCGGCGAAGGCGACCGTGTGGTCATTGCCGAAGACCTGCGCCGCCACCTGGGTGAGAGCCTCGCACTGCGTCGGATTCACCTTGCCCGGCATGATCGAGGAGCCCGGCTCGTTCGCGGCAATGCGCAACTCTCCGATTCCAGCTCGCGGCCCGCTGGCGTACCAGCGGACGTCATTGGCAATTTTCATCAGAGCTCCGGCCAGGGCGCGGAGCGCGCCGCTCGCATTCACCATCGCGTCGTGCGCCGAAAGCGCGGCGAACTTGTTCGAAGCAGTTACAAATGCCTGTCCGGTCTCGGCGGAGATTTTTTGCGCCACCAGCGCTCCAAATCGGGGATGAGCGTTTAAGCCGGTACCGACCGCCGTCCCGCCGATGGCCAGTTGACACAACTCCGGAAGGGTTTGGCGGAGCCGCTCGATCGATTGGTCGAGCTGCGCGGCCCATCCGGAGATCACCTGCCCCAGAGTCAACGGCGTGGCGTCCTGCAAATGCGTCCGGCCAACCATGACCACGCCACCAAACGCGCTGGATTTAGACTCCAGCGTTGCCTTGAGCCGCTCCACCGCCGGGAAAAGTACGTTCTGGATTTGCTCCACGGTAGCGATATGCATCACGGTGGGGAAAACATCGTTCGACGACTGGCCGCGGTTGACGTCGTCGTTGGGATGGATCGGACGCTTCTCGCCCAACGCGGGCTGTGCCAGTTGGACGGCTCGATTGGCGATCACTTCGTTCGCATTCATGTTGGTTTGGGTGCCTGAGCCAGTCTGGAAGGCAACCAGAGGAAATTCGCCGTCCCACAGGCCATCCATGACTTCCTGTGCGGCGCGGGCGATCGGATCGGCCTTCGCCGCCGGCAGCTCGCCCAGTTCACCGTTTGCCAGTGCGGCGCATTTCTTTACGATGCCGAGCGCGCGGATCACCGGACGGCCCCAGCAAAACTGGCGAACCCCGATCGGGAAGTTCCTGTGCGCGCGTTGCGTCTGCGCGCCCCAGAGCCGGTCCGCGGGCACGCGTACCTCCCCGAGGGCATCCTCTTCCAGCCGGAATGCGGGTTCCATGGAATCATCGGTACGTTCCGTCATGCCTCTATTCTGAGCGACCTTGTTCCCCCAAGGGCGCGGTGCTTCCGCGATACGATGGAAGACCATGAAAAAGCTTGCCGGCGGCGTGGCCTGGGCCGCCGTTTCCATTCTTGCCGCCTACGCCTTCTGCGCCCTCTCCTTTAACCGGGGAGAACCGGTGAGCAGTATGTGGGTGGTGATTGCGGCGGCGTGCACCTACGTCCTCGGCTACCGTTTCTACGCCACATTCATCGCGGCCAAGGTGATGATGCTCGACGACCGCAGGGCGACGCCGGCCGAGCGTATGCGCGACGGCCATGACTACGAGCCGACGAACAAGTGGATTCTCTTCGGACACCATTTTGCCGCGATTGCCGGGCCCGGGCCGCTGGTTGGCCCCACGCTCGCCGCGCAGTTCGGCTACCTGCCGGGCATGCTGTGGATTATCATCGGCGCCGTGCTTGGCGGCGCGGTGCAGGATTTTGTGATTCTGTTTTGTTCCATGCGGCGGGATGGGAAATCGCTCGGCCAGATCGCGCGCGAAGAGACCGGCAGGACCGGAGGCTTTGTGGCCCTGATTACCGTGCTGGTGATCATGGTGATTCTGCTCGCGGTCGTCGCGCTCGTAGTGGTGAACGCTTTGAAAGGCAGTCCCTGGGGAACGTTTACCATCGCGGCGACCATTCCCATCGCGGTGTTGGTCGGGTTGTACCTTCGCTATTGGAGGCCGGGGCGCGTTCTCGAAGGCTCACTTCTGGGATTTGTACTGATCGTCGCGAGCATTTTCGGCGGGCAGGCGGTAGCTCAGTCGGCGGCGCTCGCGCCGTGGTTTACCTACTCCGCCCTTGGAATATGCTTTGCGCTGATTGTCTATGGGTTCCTGGCCAGCGCGCTCCCGGTATGGCTGCTGCTCGCGCCGCGCGATTATTTGAGCACATTCATCAAGCTGGGTGTGGTGATGCTTCTGGCGCTCGGAGTTATCGGCGTGCGGCCGCAGTTGGAGCTTCCCGCGCTGACACGCTTTGTCGATGGAACGGGCCCGATTTTCGCGGGCAAAATATTCCCGTTCTGTTTCATCACCATCGCCTGCGGCGCCGTCTCGGGGTTTCACGCGCTGATCGCCTCGGGCACCACGCCGAAGATGATCACTCGCGAGCGGCACGCGCTTCCCATTGGCTACGGGTCGATGCTGCTCGAAAGCTTTGTGGGCATTATGGCGCTGGTGGCCGCGGCCTCGCTGCAGCCGGGCGTATTCTTCGCCGTCAACTCGCCGGCGGGCATCGTGGGCGCCGGCGCGACCGCCGCCACCGCGACCATCAGCGGCTGGGGTTTCGCGGTGACGCCGGAGACCATGGCCCATCTGGCGAAGAGCGTCGGAGAGAATACCCTGTTCTATCGCACGGGCGGAGCGCCGTCCCTGGCCCTTGGAATGGCTCACATCTTCGCGCGAACCGGCGGGGGCGAGGCGATCCTCGGGTTCTGGTATCACTTTGCGATCATGTTCGAGACCCTGTTCATCCTGACGGTGCTGGATGCCGGTACGCGGGTGGGGCGATTCATGCTGCAGGACTTGCTCGGGCACGTCTGGAAGCCGATGGCGCGGGCATCCTGGATGCCCGGCATGCTGCTGTCAAGCACTCTGATCGTCGGTGCGTGGGGATATTTTCTATACCAGGGCGTCCGCGATCCCCTGGGGGGCATTAATTCGCTCTGGCCGCTGTTCGGCATTGCCAACCAGCTTTTGGCGGCGATCGCCCTCTGCGTGGCCACTACCATCTTTCTGAAGATGCACCGGGCGCGCTATCTCTGGATCACTTGCGTTCCCCTCGCGTGGCTGTCGGTGGTCACCTTCACCGGTTCGCTGCAGAAGATCTTTTCGAACGAGCCGCGTATTGGCTTTCTAGCGCAGGCGCGGCAACTCGCGGCCCTGCCGGACCAGACGGATGCCATCCGGGCGCAGATTTTCAATGCCCGCCTGGACGCCGCCGTTTGCGGATTGCTGATTCTCCTGGTGTCGGTGATCCTTGCCGATTCGTTTCGCATCTGGGCGGGGATTCTCTGGGCAAGACGTCCCAGCGTTTTGCATGAATCTCCCTACGTGCCTTCGAGCTTGAGCATGGAGATGGAGTGATGAGAATTCGCCGCTGGCTCGGTATCATAATCGGCCTTTTACGCGAGTTGTCCGACGAAGCGGCCTACGACCGGCACCTGTCGGTCCATGGCCGCGACCACTCCGCGGCGGAGTGGCGGCGCTTTTCCGATGAGCGCCTTCGCGCCAAATACGCGCGGGCGAAATGTTGCTAACGAAAACCGCGTCTCGCGAGTCCCACATCGGGAAAGGGGATCGCATGAAAATACATTCGATAAGAGTTGTTCTGGCGGCGGCGCTTTTTGCCGTTTCCGCCCTGGCGCAGGGAAAACGGCCCAGTCCGCCGGAGCAGACCGCTATCCGTTTGGACGGCCACGAGGTCACAATCAAATATTCGGCGCCGTACGCCAAAGGCAGAGAGATCTGGGGCGGGCTGGTTCCGTATGGTCAGGTCTGGCGGCTTGGCGCCAATGAGGCAACCAGCCTTTCGACGGATGCCGATCTCAAGATTGGAGATCTGAACGTGCCCAAAGGGAATTACACGCTTTACATGCTGCCCGGGGCGTCGGAGTCTCTTCTCATCGTTAACAAACAAACCGGTCAATGGGGCACGGAGTATTCCGAAGGGCAGGATTTGGGACGGGTGAAATTGACCAAGGCGCCGGCGAGTCCGGGAGTGGAGCAGCTCGCCATACAGCTCAAACCCGCAGGTTCAGGAAGCGCCACGCTCTCCATCCGGTGGGAGAAGGCTGAATTCAGCGTCCCGGTCACTTTGGGGAACTAGATTCGGTCACTGGAGAGAGCCGCAGCGCGAAAGCTCTCCTTTCGCGACAATTGGTTTATGGCAGAACATGCGGCAATCAAAGCGCTGGGACTCTCCGGGTCGCCGGTCGCAATCGGCTTTTTGGATGAGGTTCCCCCTGGTGTGGAGCGGTGGACGGGCGGCGAAGTTCCAGCGGGATGTACGTTTTGGCGTTTTGCCAAGGAAGGGAAGACTTTCTACACTGAGCCGTCGGATCATTGGAACTGCGCGGTCGGATCGTACACGCATGCGATCAGTCTTCCACCGGAGCGCGGCGCCGCCTTGCAGGACACCGTGGGCTTCATGGTAGGAAGCGGATATATCGAGATGTCCGAAGTTCCGGGTATTCCGGTGTTGCCGGAGGCCCCGAAGTTTATCGCCTATGGCCCGGTTGAGAATGTCCCCTTCCAGCCTGACGTAATTCTAATCGCTTCGCGGCCGGCGGCGGCCATGCTTTTGTACGAAGCGGCAGTCCGGTCCGGGGCCGCCGCGGCCTTGTCTCCCGCCATGGGGCGCCCGGCATGTGCGGTGCTGCCGCTGGCCAAGGGGCAGGATTCCTCCGCGTTCTCTTTCGGCTGCAAAGGAAATCGCACTTATACCGGCCTTCCCGACGACGAGCTTTATTTTTGCGTTCCGGCGGGTAAGTGGGAGTCTTTTGTGAAGGAACTGGCTACGCTCGAGGATGCGAATCAGAAGATTGAGGACTATTCCCTGGGCCGCCGTTCGCAGTTTCCCATCATCGATTGAATGGGCGATTACACCGGTCGCAGTATACTCAAGCTTAAACGCCATGACTCGAAGAATTCTCTCTATCCTGCTCGCTTCTCTTGCGTTATCCTCGCCCACCTGGGCCGACTCGACGGCCCGCAAGGCGCCGGCCTTCACGGTCTCTATGATCGACGGGAGCAAGATTTCCACCACCCAGTACCAGGGAAAAGTCGTGATCCTGGCCATGATCATGACCACTTGCCCCCATTGCCAGGCGGCGACACGAACACTCTCCACTTTGCAACGGGAATTTGGTCCGAAGGGGCTCCAGGTGATCGAAGCGGTTTTCGATCCCAATCCGAAGGAGATGATCCCGAAGTTTTTGCAGAGCCTCAATCCGCCGTTTCCGGTGGGTTCCACAAACACACTGGCGGCGGCAGCTTTTATGCAACTCGACGCCTCCAAGCGGTATTACGTCCCTTATGTTACGTTCATCGATCGCGCGGGAATGATACGCGGGCAGTACAAAGGCGATGACGCCTTTAACGCGGAGAGCGAACTAGCCAAGAACTATCGCAACCTGGTGGTCAAACTGATAGACGGGAAGATGTCGAAGAAATAGAGTGGTGTCAGGAATCGTCCCGCGCCAGCATGCGGTTCAGTTCGGCGTAAGGAATGGCGCCTTCGAGCATACTCTCGTAGATGCCTTCGGCACGGATCTCGGCGGCGATGCGGCGAGTAAGACCCAGTGTTGCGCGAGCGATTCCCGATCCAACACTGACCCGGGCCACTCCGAGCTCTTCCAATCGGCGCAGCGGGGGCGTGCCCTGGATCGCCAGGATATTGATCGGAAACCGGAGCGCCTCCACAAAGCGGCGAATCAGGCTTTCCTCGCGAATTCCCGGTAGGAACAGGCAGTCGGCGCCGGCGTCCCGATAGGCCGCTAAGCGCTGACAGGCGAGCTCGAATCTGGATTCCGGATCGCCGAGGTTTTCCAGGTAAAGATCCGTCCGGGCGTTGATCACGATGGGAACGCCCGCTCGCTCTCCAGTGGCACGGATAGTTCGGATTCGCTCGACTTGCAGGGAGAGTTCGATCAACTCTCCCCCTGCGAAGTCTTCCAGGTTGAGCCCCACCGCGCCGGCTTCGAGCAGCCCTGCCGCCGTTTCCGCCGCGTCGTCGTAGCCTGCTTCCAGGTCGGCGGTGACCGGCACGCGGACGGTCGAGGCAATCCGTTTCACCACCGCGAGCATTTGGCCGCGGCTCAGCCGCTGTCCGTCGGGAACCCCCAGCGAAAACGCGATGCCGCCGCTGGTTGTCGCGATCGCCGGGAAGCCCTCCAACTCAAAGATGCGGGCACTGGCGCAATCCCACGCATTCGGGAGCACAAGAACCTCCCGGCCGTGATGAAGCTCACGAAGACGGCGCGCCTTCTCCGCTAATCGGATGTCGGGAAGCACTTCGAAATATGATCGTGCCAGGTAAGCGCTTCTTCATCCACCAGCGCCCATGCCAGGCCGAGTCCCATGGCGGCGAAGCTGACGATGCCAGCGGCCGCCCGTTGAAAACGCTGCATGCGCCGGGGGCGGCGGCCATCGAAGTTCACCAGCCGCAGTCTTGCCCAATGCAGCCCGGGACTGTCTCCGTTTCCCAGACACCAAAGCACTTTGTAGAGCACGGTGATCAAGGCTACGGAAACGCCGAACACGATCAGCGATACGCGGTCGACCGGCAGCGTATGCATGCCCAATCGCGCGACACCTAAAAAAATTGCCGATGCGCCAAGAATCATGGTTGCATCGAACGCAAAAGCCGACACGCGGCCCGGCAGCGTTGCGGTCAAGGCGTCGCAGTCGATTAAGCTTCCTGGCGCCGCGGCGGGCGTGCGGGGCGACGCCGCCGGAGCAGGAAAATCCAGCCGCTGCTGCCCGGGCGCCACCGACGGCCGCCGGGCGCGCGCCCGCGTCTTCTCAGCCGGCGGCGGAGTGGGCCGTGCCGCGGGTGAGGGCGCGGCTCGTTCCAATTGCACCACCCGGGGAACCTCCCGGTTCGAGAAAAGGGAACGCTGGTACTGCAAGGAGGAACGTTGGGGCGCCGGTTCTTCGGAGTGAATCTCTACCGTCGCCTGGGGGTCAGCTTGAGGAGCCAGCGCGTGAGCCGCCGACGAACGGCTATAGGGGGGCATCGAAACCGGCTGAGGCGGGGCCATCGGTTCGGAGCCTTGAAGGCGGCGCCCGCAACGCTGGCAGCGGTGATCGTCGGCTGAATTTTCTGTCCGGCAGTAGTGGCAGGTCATCTTAAAAGTGTCCTTTGGACGGACAATTCTTCCGTCCTTTCTCGCCACCGTCCCAAAGTAAAGCTGCTCTGCTCATCCGCGTTTTTCGCCTTGCGGCCCGACTGCTTGCGGTGAGCTTGGCTTCCGTGTTACCGTTTGCGGTTGAAGCGCTCTTTTTCCCGCCGACTCTTTTCCCTTATGCCTGCGGCTCTACCATGGCGCTCTCCGTGTTGGCGCAAACGTCTCCAATCTCTTGGTAACATATTTGGGCGCAAATGTCACGAACATTTTTTCTGTAATTGTTTTATCCTCCTGACGCTGGCCGCGCCGGGAGTGCGAGCGCAGCTCCTTCCGCCTGTACCCGGCCCGCACGCCCAGCCCGCGCCGAACGCTCAGAACCCCAACTTGAAGGTCCGCCGCCCACCGTCAAACACCCTGGGCGGCAATGAGGTGGATATGCGGGCAGTCACGGAAGAGGCCGACGGGCGGTGGCGCCGGCTGCGCGGAAGCGCGCGCGTGGAGACCCCGGACGTGCTGCTTGAGGCCGACGAGATCGATTACAACGAAAGCACCGGCGACGTGCTGGCGCGCGGTAACGTCCGCTATGAAAGCTACGTGAGCGGCGACAAGCTTCAATGCGATCATGCGGAATTCAACGTCGATACGGAGATCGGCAAATACTACGATGTCACCGGGACCGCGCCTCCCAAGATCACCTCGAAGCCCGGCGTTCTCACCACGAGCAATCCGTTTTACTTCCAGGCGAAGTGGGTGGACCGGATTGAGGACAAGTACATCCTCCACGACGGATTCCTGACCGATTGCAAGCTGCCGCGTCCCGGTTGGACCCTCACCGGTCCGAAATTCGACGTCGTCGCCAACAATCGCCTGATTGCTTACAACGCCATCTTCCGCCTCCACGGGATTCCGCTGTTCTATTTTCCGTTCTTTTACAAATCGCTAAAAAAGGAACCCCGGCAGAGCGGATTCCTGACGCCGAATTTGGGGAACAGCTCGACGCGCGGCTTCATCATGGGAATCGGCTACTATTGGGCGATCAATCGAAGCACGGATGTGCTCTACCGGCCGGAGTATTTCAGCAAACGGGGGCTGGCCAACACCGTCGAGTTTCGCGCCAAGGTACGTCCCGGTACGGAATTCGGAGTGACGTTCTATAACGTCTCCGATCGCGGAATCCCGATTGGCAACACGATTCAGAAGCAGGGTGGCTACAATTTTGAATCGACCGGCCTGGTCGATGTCGGCCACGGCTTTACCGGGAGATTTTCGATCGACTACTTGAGTTCCTTCCTGTTCCGCCAGACATTCACGGAGTCGTTTCACCAGGCGATATTTTCCGAGGCCCATTCGGTGGGCTTTGTCGCCAAGCACTGGGACACCTACGGGCTGAACATCGCCATGCAGCGCGATCAGGACTTTCTGGACGCCAACGTCCATCCGCAGCACGTGGTTACGATTCGCACGATTCCGAAGGTGGAGTTCCTCAGCAAGGATCACCTGATTTCGGACAAAGTACTGCCCCTCTGGTTCTCCTTCGATACGGAAGCGGGCGCGTACAGCCGGTCGCAGCCCGCCGGCGAAAACGGCGCCTTTCCCGGCGGCGAAGTTCAGACGCCAGCCTTCGTACCGAGGGTAAACGCCGCTCCCACTTTGACAACGGTCCTGCGATGGCGCGATTTCAGCCTGGTCCCGAGTTTTACGGTTCACGAGACGTGGTATGGCGAGGCGGTGAACCCGAGCGGAACTCCCGTATCGCGCCCCTTTGTACGGAGCGCCGCGGATCTCGATGCGGTCCTTACGCTCCCATCCGTGGCGCGAGTGTTCAAAGCGCCGAAGTGGCTCGGAGAGGAAGTGAAGCACGTCATCGAGCCCAAGGCCGAATTCCGCTATGTCAGCGGCGTGGGGACGGATTTCTTGAAGACGCCGCGGTTTGACGACCTGGATCTGCTGACAAACACGACTGAGCTTGACCTGAGCATCACCAACCGGCTCTTTGTGAAACGGAAAGATGGCGGCGTCGATGAAATGCTGAGCTGGGAGGTAAGGCAAGCGAGATATTTCGATCCAACCTTCGGCGGCGCCGTGGTTGCCGGACAGCGCAGCGTGATTGCGAGTTCCGAGTCCGTCAGCCCGTTCGCGTTTCTGGACGGGCCGCGAAACTACTCGCCGGTCGATTCGACCTTACGGTTTGAGAAGCGCATCGGAGTGCAATTAACGGCCGACTACGATCCTCTCCGCCGGCATATCACCGACGTGGGGCTATCGACGGACGCGCGTTTTTCCAAATGGTTCGTTTCTTCGGGATACAACCAGGTCCGCAGCACTCCTTTACTGACCGCCACCGCAAATCAAATCACCGGCACAATCGGATATGGAAACCAGCAGCGCCGTGGATTCAACGCGGCGGGCAGCGTCTATTACGATTACGAGAAGGACATTCTCGAATACGCGGTGGCCCAGGTGAGCTACAACACGGACTGTTGCGGATACACGGTGCAATACCGGCGCTTCAACTTCGCCAACCGCGATGAAGCACAGTTCCGCATCGCCTTTTCGATCTCCAACATCGGCACATTCGGCAATATGAAGCGGCAGGACCGCTTGTTCTAAACCGGCGCCGGGTTGACTATTTCTCGCCGATGGCTTCGTCGAGGAGCAGCGAAAAATTACGGACCTTTTCGCTGATCTGTTCCTGGATGTTTTCCCGCTCCCGCTCGAGTGAGCGGAGCTGATCGGCTAAATGCAGACAGGCCAGGACCGCAACCCTGGTGGCGTCCGACGAACCCGCCCGGTCGGCAATCGAATGCATCAACTGGTCGACGCTGGCGGCAACCTGTTCGATCGAGCCGGCTTCGCCAGCCGCAACCAGACTGTAGCTCTGGTTAAAGATGGTGACGCGGACCGGTTTGTTGTCGGAGGCTCCGCTGCCCATAATTGAAGTTTACGCGTTGCTGAGAAGATCCATCTGGCCCAGTAGTTTTTCGATGCGCGTCCGCACCTGTTTGCGCTCCGCCCGGAGGTCGTCGAGATCCTGAGCCGCCTGCTTGGCGTGCCTCGCCTGTTCCTCGGCGCTGGCTCGCGCCGCGTCGCGTTCGCTGGTTACCGCTTCGAGTTTCCGCGCCAGAGATTCATTTTCGGCGCGGAGCGTGGTGACTAATTCGACCGCGCGGTTAATCCGCTCTTCCAGACTGCTGAGCGAATCTGTTTCCTCCTCGCGAATGGGCTGAGCCATTTAGTTTCCTCCGGCGAGCGCAGCCTTTGCCTGGGCGACCAAGGCGGAGAACTTCGCTTCATCGCTAGCGGCGATGTCGGCGAGAATCTTGCGATTGAGGTCGATGCCGGCCTTCTTAAGACCGCTGATAAATTTGCTGTAGGAAAGGTCCGCGGTGCGGCAAGCGGCCCCAATACGAACAATCCAGAGCGACCGGAAGTTGCGCTTCTTCTGGCGCCGGCCCACATAGGCGTAGCGCTGCGCTTTTTCCACCGCTTCCTGGGCGGCGCGATGCAGTTTGCTCTTGGTGAGAAAGAAACCGGAGGCTCGCTCCAGTGTTTTGTGCCGGTTCGCCCGGCGCTTAGTACCGCGTTTTACTCTTGGCACGTTTCGTCTCCTTGGTTAGTTATCATTTTCCGGCGAAGCGGGCACGTGCGGTGGCTCCGTTCACCCGGCGGGTCCAAAAAAAGGCAGGACCCTAGTAAGGGATCATGCGCTTCAGACTGGGCTGATTGGTAGCGTCCGCGACCGCGCTTTGTCCCAACTTCCGCTTGCGCGAGCGCGACTTCGAGGTCAGGATGTGACGGGCAAAGGCATGGTGGCGGACCACTTTGCCGGTTCCCGTTTTCTTGAACCGTTTGGACGCACCCTTATGAGTCTTCAACTTAGGCATTTTGTGTTTTCCTGCGTTCCTGGCTCGGCCTGAGGCGCAAAGCTCCCGGAACTGGGAGAAGTAGATTCCTAAATATCGTAGCATGAGCAGGTTGGGGTTCGCAAAAAGCCCCGCTGGCGCGGCTAGCGCTTTCCGCTTTGCGCGGGGAAGAGAGTCTCAAAAGCCTTGAAGTTGGCTGCCTTTACGGCCTGAACGAAATCCCCGTAGGTCTTCTGTTCACACCCGAAACGAGCAAAACATCCCGTGGGATAGCCCCAGGAGTCAGCACCCGCGGTGGGCGAGGAGGACACGCCATCGTATGGGTCATCGCGGCGGGTGATCAGGCCCCAATTCATGTTCTCGCCACGATTGTCGTAAAGCTCCCACCATTTCAGACCCACGAAGTGACGGGTCCCGGCCGTGTCGTGTGAATCCAACAACTCTTCCATGCGGCGCTGATAGAGTTGCCCACGCGCGGCCTGGGTCGACAGAAAATCGGTTTTGGCCGCGCTCTTGGACATATAAGAATCCGATGGCGCCGGATACCCTTCCCAGGAAATCCATGGTTTGTCGCCCCCGTACGTGGCCACGAAATCCACGCGCTGCTGGAGGTCCTTGCAGTTGGAGCAAACCGGCGGAGTGGTGCTCAAATTGATCACGTCCAGGTATTTCGATGCCGCTTGCAGTATCTCCCGGCGCGGCGGGGCGCTCCACGTTCCCAGCACCGTGGGCCCGGTGTACATTACACCGGGCGCGACGCTGTTTAGCACGCCCTTAATGGTGGAGAAATACTTTTCGGCATGATGCTGCAGGAAATCGCTCAGGTCTTTTTGCATGCCGGGCGCTGCCCCCTGCAGCCGTCCGGAGTCGGCCGGCACCCAGCAAGGTCCACCCGCGCGTGCCGGGCACGTGCCGTCTTCATCGAGAACGCCCGAGCCCTTACCCCAGCCGCCCGAGGAACCGAAACTCGTATATTTCGATCCCCATGCGGCGTTGAGGCTGCCGATTTTTCCGCCGTAGCGAGCGGAAAGCCATGCGCCGAGTTCTTTCTTCGAATAGACCGTCGGGTCCTTGTACTTCGCGCCAAATTTACGGTTCTCGGCCTGCTCCGGAGCCGTGACGAGTATGATCCAGCCGAGATGAGGCTGATCGTACCCGGGAGCGGCGACGCCATTGCTGACGGTCGGGAAATCGGGGCCTGCGCCGAATCCCTGCAGGTTGTCGGTGTCGTCTACGACGAAGCCGATCAGGTATTCTTTGTGTTTGCCGGCGATCGACTGGCGGATCCAGCGGTCCTCGGCGACGGACGTTCGCAGCCACTGCTCAAAGCGTGGATCCCAACAGTCGATCGATTGTGAACGATAGCCGTCGTAAACCTCCGTTTTCACGCCGGCGATCAGGTCCTTGACCGGGCCATCGGCGTAGTTCCCCGAGTTCGACATCGAATACATGCTGGGAGCGATGAAATCGAGGAAGGGAAGCTTCACCGGGATGGTCTGATCGGGCGTCTGCCAGTCGGAGTGATCCGCGATTGGGAGCGTCCATGCGTTGGCGTACTCGGCCAGCGTGTTGAAGCCCCAGGACTGGAGGCGGCGAACCGATTGCAACGCCCAGTTCAGGGTGGAATTGGTGGTAGCGCCCCGCCGGTACTTTTCATCCACGACTTCGCCGAGAGCGATTCCCTCGCTATCTTTGCCGGAATCGCTGGCGTCCACGTGATAGACACCGTTCATCCAAAAAACGTGGCCGGCGGGCGTGCAGAGGCGCCAGCGGTTTCCACTTCGCTCGGCGTAGAAATGCGGCTGAGGACCGCGCTCGCACGAAAGCTCGGAGAGCCCTCCATAGGCGTCAAATTTCCGGTCGAGGACCCGGATCTGAAAGTCCTTTGACGCGACGAGCTGCTTTTTCCTGTCGAGCGCCGCAACGGTGAACGAGTAGGCGCCCGGTTCCGCCGGCGTTCCGATGATCTGACCGGACTTTGCCTCTAATTTGAATCGGCCCGGGAGTGCGCCCTGGGTAATGGACCAGGTGTAGGGCGCAGGCACGTTGGCGGCCGTGAGCTTTGCCTCATAGGGACGAGACAGGAAAGCGTCCTGCAGTGCATGGGTGATGATGGCCGGTCCGGTTTCCTTCGAAACAGGAGAGCCGCTTTCCGCCCGCGGCGTGCTGGCGGGGGTCTGCTGGCAGGCCGCCATGCAGAGGGCGCATAACGACAGGGGGAAAAGAATCGCTCGAAGAAAAGGGCTCATTACGGTCGGAGTCTGCCCGGTTCGATGGTAGCATAGGGTCCGATTCCAACCGCTTCGCCGAGAGGAGTGCGAGAGCTTTCCCCTCGCACTCAAGAATGCTCGCAAGTACCTTGGTTACTTGCCCGATGCGATAGTGCGTATCGCTAAGATATTGGCGCTTTGTACCGCGGTGATAAAGTCGCCGTAATTGCCTTGCTCGCAGCCATGCCCGCTGACGCATCCAGTGGGATAACCCCACGCATCCGCCCCCGGCGTCTTGGTGGCGGCAGCGCCGTCATAAGGGTCGTCCCGAGGTGTCAGCAAACCCCAGTTCGTGGATTCGCCGCGCATATCGTAGAGATCCCACCACTTGAACCCGACCAGGTGAAAAGTGCCGGTGGAAGAATCGGCCGCGGTCACCAGTTGCTGTACTCGCTGCTGGTATGCCTGGCCGCGCTGAGCCTGGGTCGAAAACTCGTCCTGCGGTGTAGCGTAGGGAGCCATGTAGGAATCCGCGTTGGCGGGGAATCCTTCCCACGATACCCACGGCTTATCGCCGAAGTACGTGCTGATGAAATCGATTCGTTGTTGTAGATCCGTGCAGTTGGAGCAGAGCGGCGGGATGGTGGCCACGCCGAGCACGTCAACGTATTGCGAGGCGGCCTGCAGGATCTCGCGGCGCGCCGGGGTACCCCAGGTGCCGAGCGTTGTCGGTCCGCCGTAGAGAACTCCGGGCAATTTCTGCGAAAGAGCGTTTTTCACAATCGAGAAGTAATTCTGCGCATGAAACAGCAAGAACCCGTTGAGGTCGCTCTGCATTGCAGCGGTCGCGCCATTGAGGGTAAACGCGTCGGTCGGCACCCAGCAGGGCGAGCCAGCCCGGGAGGGACAGGTGCCATCCTCGTCCAGGACGCCGCTACCGGTTCCCCATCCGCCGGCCGAGCCGAAGGTGGTGTACTTTGAACCCCAGGCGGCGTTCAACGCGGCGATGCTCCCGTTGTACTTGTTGGAGAGCCAGGAACTAAGCTTCTGCTTGGAATAGACGGTCGTGTTGCTGTAAGTCACCCCCCAACTGCTGTTGGAGCTTTGGGTGGGCGCGGTGACCAGAATGATCCAGCCAAGGTGCGGCTGATCGTACCCCGGAGAAACCACTCCGTAGGCAACCGTAGGGAAATCGGGGCCCGCGCCGAATCCCTGCAGATTGTCGGTGTCATCGACCACCATCGCGATCTGGTAGTCGTGGTAGCTCGCTGTCATGGACCGGACCGTCCAATAGTCATTCGAGAGGTCGTTGTTGAGCCACTGCGCGAAATTGGGATCCCAGTAATCTACCGATTGGGAGCGGTAGCCTCCGTATACACTCGTCTTGACGCCGGCCATTAAGTCCTTTACCGGGCCATTGGCGTAGTTGCCGCTATTCGTGAGTGAGTACAAACTTGCCGGTGTGTAGCCAACAAATGGAAGCTTCACCGGGATGGATGCGTCGGGCGTTGTCCAGTCGCCATTGGTTGCAATGGGCAGTGTCCAGGCATTGGCATATTCGGCCAGGCTGGTAAAGCCCCAGGACTTCAGCCGCCGCACCGTTTGGAGACCCCAGTTGAGAGTGGGATTGCCCGTGAAGCCGGTTGCGTACTTGGACTGAACCAGGTCCGAGAGAGCGTTGCCCTGGTAGTCCGTACCCGAATCGCTCGCATCCGCGTTATAAACGCTGTTCATCCAGAAAGCGTTCCCGGCCGGGGTACAAAGATGCCAGCGTTTGCCGATCTTCTGGGTGTAGAAGTTGGGTTGCGGCCCTTTGGGGCAGGGAAGACTTGTGAACCCTCCGTACTGATCCGCGGCCACCTCCAGGACATTGAGACTGAAAGTCTTGCTGCCGGAAGCGTTGTTGGCATCGTGCACTCGGAAGGTGACCGGAAACTGGCCGGCATTCGTGGGCGTTCCGGAGAGAACGCCGGTGCTGGCATTGAGGCTGAGCCCGGCGGGAAGGGCGCCGGACACGCTCCAGGTATACGGAACCGATCCTCCGCTTGCGATGAGAGTCCCCGTATACGCCTGGCCGATGTTCCCCATCGCCAGCGAATTGGTCAGGATTCCGAGCGTACCGGAGGTGGCGGGCGATACCAGCAGGCTGAGGAGTTTGCTGGCGGCGCCGCCATTGGCATCGGAAACCGCGACTGTGAAGCTGAAGGTTCCCGTCTGTGTCGGCGAGCCGGTGAGGACGCCGGAATTGCTGATCGTGATCCCCGAAGGCATGGAACCAGCGCTTACGCGCCACGTGTACGGCGCCTGCCCTCCCGATGCCGTCAAACCGGCGCTAAACGCAACACCGGCGACCGCCGCAGGCAGCCCGGTGGTGGCGACCGAAACAGCGGGGAAGACGGTCACCGACGCCGCGCCGCTGGCGTCCGGGGAGGCCACCGAGGTCGCCACAATCGATACGTCCTGGACGGAGCCGACCGAAGCCGGAGCGGTGTAGAGACCCGAACTCGAAACAGATCCAACGGCGGGGCTTACGGTCCATTTCACGGCGCCATTTGCGGAGCCTGAAACCTTTGCCGAGAACTGCTGGCTTTGCCCGGCATCCAGAGATTTGCTGGTGGGGCTGACGTTGACGCTCACCGGATTCACGACATTTGGCTCAATAGTAAGCGTCGCGGTATCCGCCACCGACGGCTGAGCCACGCTGGCCGCTGTGATCGTGACCATGGTTTCGGAAGCGGTCGAAGCGGGGGCCGTGTAGAGCCCCGAAGGGGAAATACTGCCGATCGCGGGGCTCAGAGACCATGTCACGCCGGTATTGGCTGTCCCCGTGACGGAAGCGCTGAATTGCTGCTGCTCACCGGCGTTGATGGTGGCTGCCGATGGCGACACGTTTACTGCGATTCCCGACTGCGGCGAAAGCACGCCCACCTGCGTGGTGTCCGTCCGGTTCGGGTCTGCGTTGCTCTGGCAAACGATAATCACGACGCCCGGCGGAACCTCGGCCGGGGCCGTATAAAGCCCGCTGCTAGTGATGGAGCCGAAGGCGTTCCCTCCTTGGACTCGCCAGTTTACGCTCGTGTTGGACGTTCCCGAGACACGGGGATAGAATTGCAGGCTCCTTCCGGCTCCGAGCAGAGAACGCTTCGGATAGACGTTCAAGACAACGCCGTTGAATACCCACACGCTCGATGCGGCGGTCTGGACCGGCGATGCGATTGTAGAGGCGGTGATGTTCAGACTATATTGCGATGGTGGCGTGGCCGGCGCCGTGTAGAGCCCGCTGCCGGATATCGTTCCCAACGTCGCATTTCCTCCGGGCACTCCGTTCACGGACCAAACTACGTCGTCGCTCGTTGCCAGCCTAATCGTGGAGCCTACCAGAGCGACGAACTGCTGTGAGCCCGACGCCGCCACATTCGCCCAGGGCGGGAACACAAAAACGGGTCCCGAACTGGGTGAGGTGGCCAATAGGGCCGAGGCCCCGGCGCCCAGAAGCACGCACAACTTGAACAGCCAAAGGCGCTTAAACGGCCGCCGCCACGACGCCGAACGCTCCTGGGCCGTTGGAACGGCAGACCCGGATTTGGCTTTGTTGCCCGGGGTTCCAAGTTTCATCACTCTTTTGAGTACCTCTTCGAAAAAGTATTACAAACCCTCTATGACTACTAGGACAAAAAGTATAGTACGTTTGTCACAGACTTGGCAGCGAAAAATTTGGGTGTAGAGCCTATCTTTAAAAAAGTGCCATGTCTCTATGGACATACAAGCCATTGCGACAACCCGATCGCAAGGTTCCCGCAAGCTGTCCAAGGATGGTGCCCGCCCCAATGAGTCGCAACAGAAAAGTACTATCAGGACCCTCGATCGCTATGCTCCCCCCTATTTTTCTTGTCATGTTTTGTCAAGCGTTGGCGGAGGAGGTCTCGCGCGCGGGCTCCCGGCCGTCTTACCTGGCAGGTAACTAGACTGCAAAATCTTTCCACTGGCGGCTAATCGCAACGGAAAAATTACTGAAAATAAAGATCTTGCTGGCGGCGGCTGTTGGCCCGAAGATTGCCTTCCCACATGGCAATGCGCGAAAGGGCTCAAGCTTTGGATGGAATCTCGTTCTCCCGGGCCGATTCCGATATGGAAGTTTTGCTCCAGGACCTGTTTGCAGCGAATGTCGTTCGCCGGGCTGACTCGCCCGCGGTGATCGCCGCGGGCCGTATGCTAACGTACGCGCAGTTGGAGACGTTGTCGCGTGGCTGGGCGCACCGGCTGCAGAGGCTCGGCGCCAGGCCGAACACGCTGGTCGCCATAGTGATGGAAAAGGGCTGGGAGCAGATTGTCGCCGTGCTCGCGGTTCTCCGGTCTGGCGCCGCGTACCTTCCCGTGGATCCCAACGTTCCCGCGGAGCGCCTGGCGTTTGTGCTCGCCGACAGCGGCGCCGTGGTGGCGCTGACGCAATCGCAGATCGAATCCAAGCTTTCCTGGCCTGCGGGAGTGACACCGCTCTGCGTTGACCGGGGAACCCCGGAGGTATCGGAAGAGATCGCTTGCCCGGCGTCGCCCGCCGATCTCGCGTATGTGCTCTATACCTCGGGATCCACCGGAACCCCGAAAGGCGTAATGATCGCGCATCGCGGCGTGGTCAATTGCATTCGTGAAACGAATCGGACTTTCGCGATCACCGATAAGGATCGGGCAATTGCCATTACGGCGCTTCATCATGACATGTCGGTTTATGACATTTTTGGCATGCTTGCGTCCGGCGGCGCGATTGTTATCCCCGCCGCAAACGCCGGCCGGTCACCGGACCATTGGGCGGAGCTCATCGCCGGCGAACGGGTGACGATCTGGAATTCAGTGCCCGGCTTCATGGAGATGTTCCTCGAATATGCGGCGGGACAAAATCTGAAGCTCCACGGTCATCTCCGGCTTGCCTTTCTCGGTGGCGACTGGATTCCGGTAAGCGCCCCGGCGCGCATTCGAAAACACTTTGGCGATGTGCAGACCGTGAGTGTCGGCGGGCCCACGGAAACGACGGTCTGGAACATCTGGTATCCAGTGAAGGAAGTGGATCCATCCTGGCGCAGCATCCCTTACGGACGTCCCATTGCGAATACCCGCTACTACGTCATGAACGATGCGTTGGAAGAGTGCGCGCCCGGTCAACCGGGCGAGCTTTGCTGCGCGGGCGTTGGAGTAATGCAAGGATACTGGAAGCGTGAAGAATTAACTCGCTCGCGCTTCGCCGTTCATCCGCAGACGGGGGAGCGAATTTTTCGAACCGGCGACCGGGGCCGGCTGCTACCCGGCGGCGAGATTGAGTTTCTCGGACGGATGGACGCGCAGGTGAAGATCGGCGGGCAGCGGATTGAGCTGGGGGAGATTGAAGCCAACCTGGCACAGCATCCCGGCGTCAAGGCCGCCGCGGTGAAAGTGGTTCAGTCCGGTGGGCATCCGAAGCTTGCCGCTTATGTGGTCCCCGGGGAAGAGAGCCGGCCCACCGCCGGCGGTCTGAAAGAGTTTTTAGAATTGCGTATTCCCGGTTACATGATTCCCTTCGCGTTTGTAATGCTGGATGCTCTTCCGCTGAACGCGAACGGGAAAGTGGATCGCGATGCCTTGCCCAATCCCGCGCCAGGCAATATCCTGGACGGAGTGGCCATCTCTACCCAGGGCGCCGCGAACCCGCTGGAGGAGACAATTCTTTCGGTGTGGAGCAAAACGCTGAACCGTGGGTCCCGGGACGCGAATCGAATTGGCTTAGACGATAACTTTTTCGACATAGGCGGTAATTCTCTGCTGCTAATTGAAGCGCATACTGAGTTACAACGCCGGCTGGAGCGTCAAATCCCAGTTACGGCCTTGTTTGAATTTCCGACCGTGCGCTCGCTGGCGAGCGACTTGAACGGTGAGGGCGCCGGGCGGCTGGCGGTTGCGGACTTAGACGCGAGGAGCGCGCGGCAGAGGGAAGCGATGGCGCGCAGGCGCGCCGCGTCCGGCCGTCTGGGAGCGCCCGCGCGATGAGAGACGATCTCAACGGAATCGCCATCATCGGAATGGCCGGACGTTTTCCGGGCGCGCGCAGCGTGGCTGAATTCTGGCGCAATCAGAAGGAGGGCGTGGAATCGATTTCCCATTTCACGGAGGGCGAGATTGAAACACTGGATGCCCGCGGCGCGGAGAACCCGGATTACGTCAAGGCGCGCCCCGTGCTTGACGGCGCGGACGAGTTCGACGCGGCATTTTTTGGCGTGTATCCCAAAGAAGCCGAGCTGATGGACCCGCAGCACCGGGTATTCCTGGAATGCTGCTGGGCGGCTTTCGAAGACGCGGGCTACGATCCGTCGAAGTGCCCGCCTCTCACCGGAGTGTATGCCGGATGCAGCCCGAGCACTTACTTTCTTCGTAATGTTTGCCGGGACCGGAAGTTTCTGGAAGACTACACCGGCGGTTATCAGGTGGAGAACTATCCGGCGCTGCTCGGTAGTAACGTCGATTTTCTGGCCACTCGCGTCGCCTATAAGTTGAATTTGAAAGGTCCGGCTTTCACGCTGCAAGCCGGCTGCTCGACTTCCCTATTGGCGGTATGCCAGGCGGCACAGGCTCTCCAGAGTTATCAGTGCGACATGGCTTTGGCGGGTGGTGTCTCCATCACCTTTCCGCAGAAACGCGGTTATCTCCATCAGGAAGGCGGAATGGTTTCCCCGGACGGGCATTGCCGCCCCTTCGATGCCGAGGCCGCCGGAACCGTGTTCGGAAGCGGCTCCGGGGTTGTGCTACTGAAGCGGGTGGAAGATGCGATCGAAGACGGAGACCACATCTACGCGGTAATTCGCGGCTACGCGGTGAACAACGACGGCGCGGCCAAAGTCGGCTACACGGCGCCGAGCGTGGAAGGGCAGGCGCAGGTGATCGCGATGGCTCATGCGTCCGCCGGAGTGGACCCGGAGACCATCACTTACATCGAGGCCCACGGCACCGGCACTCCGCTGGGTGATCCGATTGAAATCGCCGCGCTGACGCAGGCGTTTCGCGCGAGGACGGACGCGCGGCAATTCTGCGCGATCGGCACGGCGAAAGCGAGCGTCGGCCATCTGGATATCGCGGCGGGAGTAACGGGCCTGATCCGCGCCGCGATGGCCGTCCATGAGGGACTTCTGCCCCCGACTCTCCACTTCCGGACTCCGAATCCGAAACTCAAGCTGCAAGATAGTCCATTTTACATTAACGCCGAGCTGCGCCCATGGGCGGATGGGCCGGCGCCACGCCGCGCGGGCGTGAGCGCATTCGGCGTGGGTGGAACGAACGCCCACGTTGTTCTGGAGCAGGCTCCGGCAATCGCGAGCCGGCCTCTGCCCGAGGGCGCCCAGGTTCTGACGCTCTCCGCGAAAAGTGGCGCGGCGCTCGATGCGGCAACGGAAAATCTTGCGCGCCACTTGGAAAGCCACGCGGACCTGAATCTTGCCGACGTCGCTTTTACTCTTCGAGAGGGACGCCGGCACTTCGAGCACCGGCGTTTCGCCGTCGCCGCCGATTTGAAGTCCGCGCCGGAGGCGCTGCGACACTCCCGGGGATCGAAGGATGAGAACAGTTCGAGGCAGTTAGTCAACCCCAGGGCGGGTTTTTTGTTTCCGGGGCAGGGAAGCCAATACCCCGGCATGGGCCAGGAACTCTACCAGCGGCACCGTGTGTTCCGGGATGCAATGGACCGGTGTGCACGGATTCTCCGGGAGAGCTTCGATTTCGATCTGCTGGATACGATGTTTCCTCCCGATCCCAGGGATCCGGAGGCGCGCCGGCGTTTGAGCGCCACGCAATGTGCCCAGCCGGCTATTTTTGCGATGGAATACGCCCTCGCGCAGCTTTGGATTTCCTGGGGCGCCGTTCCGGCGGCGATGACCGGACATAGTATCGGCGAGTTTGTGGCGGCTTGCCTGGCGGAAGTATTTTCCCTGGAAGACGGACTTTCGCTGGTCGCCATGCGGGGCCGCATGATGCAGGCTCTTCCCGCCGGAGCGATGCTTTCGGTACGGCTCGCCGAGCCGGACATCGCGCCGCTCTTGAATGGACACCTGGCGCTGGCCGCCACCAATAGCCCGATGCTCAGCGTCATCTCCGGCCCGCTCGATGACGTTGAAGCACTGGAGCGCGCCCTAAACGAGCGGAACATAGCCAATAAGCGGCTATCCACATCGCATGCCTTCCACTCCGCGATGATGGAACCCGTGATTGAGCCTTTCACCGCGCGGATCAAACAGGTGCGTTTGAGTGAGCCGAAGATTCCCTACGTTTCGACGGCGACAGGAACCTGGATTACGGCCGGGCAGGCTACCGATCCCCAATACTGGGGTAGCCATCTACGCCACACCGTGCGGTTTTCCCAAGCCATTTCCACTCTCCTATCCGCGCCGGATCTGATTCTGCTGGAAGTGGGACCGGGGCGTGCGCTAACGACGCTGGCCCGGCAGCACTCGGCGAGTCCCTCGGAGCAGCGCGTCATTGCATGCCTGCCCGATTCCTGCGCGGCGTATTCCGAAACGTTCTCCCTGTTGAAAGCGGCCGGGTCGCTATGGCTATCGGGATATGACGTGAAATGGAACGCGATCGATCCGGAGGCTTCTCACCGGCGCGTTTCACTGCCAGAGTATCCTTTTGAACGGAAGAGATTTTGGCTCGAACCTCCGGCTCCGGCGGCCGGAGTGGAAGCGCCCGCTCAGCCGGCGGTAGAGGATGCGGTTCCGGCGTCCGCTCCGCCGTCTGGTGCGGCAGAGGAGGCGCCGGTCGATGTGAGCGAGCGGAGGCGCGCGGAGGTTCGCTCCCTGCTGAGCACCATCTTTGAGGATCTTTCCGGCGCGGACCTGTCAGAGGCCGCCCCATCGGACACGTTCCTCGACATGGGCTTCGATTCACTATTTCTGACCCAGGTGAGCCAGGCGGTTCAAAAGCGATTCCAGGTGAAAGTTACGTTCCGCCAGCTTCTCGATCAGCAATCGACGCTGGAATCGTTGACGGAATTTATTGACAAGAATGCGCCGGTGGAGGCGCTGCCCGTTGTGGCTATTCCGCAGGGGCGGGAAGAACCGGAAATTGAGATGAGCGTAAATATGGATCAACAGCCAGGGAGTGGCGCCGCGATAGAGCGGTTAATGAAGGAGCAGCTTGAGGCGATGAACCGCCTCATGGCGCAGCAGCTTGCGACGTTGCAGGGTTCGCGCGGGCAGTCTCCCGCGGCGACCCCCGTTGCGCCGGCTGCCCTCGCGCCTCCCGCGCCGGTTGCGGCCGCGCCAAAACCCGCAAAACCGGAGGCGCCGGAAAGCGCCGCCGCGGAAGCACCGGAGTTCAAACCGTTCGGCCCGTATAAGCCGGTTCAAAAGGATTTGGCGGGCGGACTGACGGATCAACAGCGAAGCTATGTTGCCGGTCTGATTGAACGCTATACGAAACGCACCGCCGGCTCGAAGCGGATGACGCAGCAGTATCGCGGTGTTCTTGCCGATCCTCGAGTCGTTTCCGGATTCCGGACCGCGTGGAAAGAGATGGTTTATCCCATCGTCACAGTCCGGTCGCGCGGCTCGCGATTGTGGGACGTGGACGGGAACGAGTACATCGACATTTTGAATGGATTCGGCCCAACCGTCTTCGGGCATTTGCCGGATTTTGTCACCGAGGCCGTGCAGCGGCAGATGGAGCAGGGAATCGAGATTGGACCGCAATCTCCTCTCGCCGGGGAAGTGGCGCAAACGATTTGCCAGCTTACCGGGATGGAGCGCGCCACGTTCTGCAATACGGGGTCGGAAGCCGTGATTGCGGCGCTGCGGCTGGCGCGCACCGTGACCGGGCGATCCAAAGTGGTTCTTTTCGCCGGCTCCTATCACGGCACCTTCGATGAAGTGCTGGTGAAGGGAATCAAGGGAAAAGGCGGCGCACTACGCTCATTCCCCATCGCTCCCGGGATTCCTCGGGAAAAGACCGACAACGTGGTAGTGCTGGAGTATGGCGCTCCGGAATCGCTTGCCTACATTGAGGAACATGCCGGAGAACTCGCCGCGGTTCTGGTGGAACCGGTTCAGAGCCGCCACCCGGCCCTGCAGCCGCGTGACTTCGTCGCAAGGATTCGTGAGATTACGCGAGCCGCGAAGGCCGCTCTGATCTTTGACGAAGTGGTTACCGGGTTCCGCAGCCATAGCGGCGGCGTGCAGGCGCTCTGGAATATTCGCGCCGATCTTGCCACCTACGGCAAGGTGCTCGGCGGCGGGCTGCCGATTGGTGTCCTTGCCGGTTCCGCCGAGTATATGGATGCTCTCGACGGTGGAAGCTGGCAGTATGGCGACGATTCGAGCCCGCAAAAGGGCGTAACCTTCTTTGCCGGAACTTTTGTCCGCCATCCGCTCGCGCTTGCCGCCTGCCGGAGTGTGCTCGAACACCTGAAGAAGCAGGGGCCGGATTTGCAGCAGGGGTTGAATGAACGCACCGCCGCGCTGGTGGGCCGTTTGAATCAAATGTTCGAGAAGAACGCGGTTCCGGTGCGAATCCAGCATTTTTCCAGCTTCTTCTATTTCGCATTTCCGGCGGATCAGCACTTCGGCAGCCTGTTGTATTACAACCTTCGGGCGAAGGGCGTGCATATTCAGGAAGGGTTTCCATGCTTCCTGACCACGGCTCACAGCGATGCGGACCTGGAACAGATCTATCGCGCGTTCGAAGAAAGCGTACACGAGATGCAGGCGGGAGGAGTGCTAGCGACGCCGGCGCAGCCGGCTTCGGCGACAACGTCTCCCGAGCCAGACGCGCCCGCGACGGCGGTTCCCGTCGAGGCGCCGTTGACCGAGTCGCAATTGGAAGTCTTTCTTTCCGCGCAACTCGACGAGAACGCGTCGTGCGGATTCAATGAAGCGGTGTCACTGCGCCTGGACGGCGGTCTTGACGAACCGGCGCTGCGTAGAGCGCTCGACGCCGTGGCCGCGCGCCACGAGTCGCTGCGCGCCCGCTTTGATCCTCACGGCGAATCGCAGCGGTTTGCGCCGCCGTCCGCGGTGGATTTGCCGGTGGTCCGCCTCCACTTGGTGAATGAGCGGGAACGCGAGCAGCAGCTTGACAAGATATTCGAAGAAAACGCCCGGACGCCGTTCGATCTGGTGAACGGCCCGGCGTTTCGAGCCCAGTTGATTCAGCTCGGCGCGAAATCGCACCTCCTGCTTTTCACCGCGCATCACGTCGTTTGTGATGGCTGGTCGATGAACGTTTTGATGGACGAACTGGCGCAGCTTTACAGCGCCTTCCATCGAGGCTCGCCGGTTCCGCTTCCCGAGGCCGTCCGGTTCAGCGAGTATGCCCGCACGCAAGCCGCATTCGTGGAGAGCGCCGAGGGGCAAAAGGTCGAACAGTACTGGGTGGATCAGTTCCGCGAGCCTGCTCCGCTGCTGGATCTGCCGCTCGACCGTCCGCGTCCGCCTCAGAAGTCCTACGAGGGCGCTACGCTGCGGCGGAAAATCGGCGCCGAATCCTATCGCGCGATCAAGAAAGCCGGAGCTCAGCACAAATGCACTCTGTTCGTCACGCTGCTTGCCGGTTTCGAGATTCTTATGAACCGCCTGAGCGGTCAGGACGACGTCGTGGTCGGCGTTCCCGCGGCCGGCCAGTCGTTGTTGGACGGAGAAACGCTGGTCGGTCACTGCGTGAACTTCCTGCCGATGCGCGCGCGGTTCAACGGTGAGCCGTCGGTCGCCGATTTCCTCGGCGCCACCAAAAAGACCGTGCTCGATGCCTACGACCACCAGAACTATACTTACGGGCGCCTGATCCGGAAGCTTAACATTCCCCGCGATCAGAGCCGCCTGCCGCTGGTGGAGATTCAGTTCAATCTCGAACGTGTCGGAGGCGGGGCGTCATTCGACGGCCTGGCATCGCAGCTCGATCCGAACGCCAAAGCATTTGTGAACCACGACATTTTCCTGAACGTGATGGAATCGCCGGACGGGCTGACGCTCGACTGCGATTACAACACGCGGCTCTTCGACGAAGCGACAGTGAGCCGCTGGCTGGGTCACTATGAAACGCTGCTGGCCGGACTGGCAGCCGATCCGGCTCAACCCGTATCGCGCCTGCCGCTGCTTTCCGCCGCCGAACAGAACGAAATGGCGGTGCTCTGGAACCAGACGGACGCCGTTTACGCGCGCAACCTCTGCGTTCATCAAATATTTGAAGAACACGCCGCGCGCACGCCGGATGCGATCGCCGCCGTGTACGAAGAGAGCCAGCTCACTTATGCGGAGCTGAACTACAGAGCAGATCGCCTTGCCGGCTATCTTGCGAAGCTGGGTGTGAAGCCGGGCGTGCTGGTGGGAGTGTTCGTGGACCGCTCCATCGAGATGATCATCGCTCTTCTTGGAGTAATGAAGGCGGGTGGCGCATACGTTCCGATGGACCCCACGTACCCCGCCGAGCGCATCTCCTTTGTTCTCGACGATGCCAGCGTGCCGGTCTTGCTCACTCAAGAAAAACTGATTCCGAACGTCCCCGGCGCGGGAAATCACACGGTTGTCGCTCTGGACGCCCAATGGGAGATGATCGAACGCGAAGGCGGAACGGCGCCTTCTCCGGTCAACGCGGACAACCTCGTGTACGTGATCTACACCTCCGGCTCCACAGGCAAGCCCAAGGGCGTGGAGATTTCGCACCGGGCGGTTGTGAACCTGCTCTCGTCCATGCGAAAGAAACCCGGCTTCACCGCCGAGGATGTTCTTCTCGCGGTAACCACGCTGTCCTTCGACATTGCGGCGCTCGAACTCTATCTCCCGCTAGTGACCGGTGGGCGGCTGGTCATTGCCTCTCGCGAGGCCGCCGCCGATGGCGCACAGTTGCTGGCGCGCCTGGAAAGCTCCGGGGCGACAGTGCTCCAGGCGACCCCCATCACGTTCCGCTTGTTGATGGAAGCCGGATGGAAGGAAACGCCCAATCTCAAGGTTCTATGCGGCGGCGAAGCCCTGCCGCGCGACCTGGCCAATCAAATTCTAGAGCGGACTCCTTCGCTTTGGAATATGTACGGCCCGACAGAAACCACGATCTGGTCTTCCACTATTGCCGTGGAAAAGGGAGAAGGACCGGTCACCCTCGGCCCGCCCATTGATAACACGCAGTTCTACGTGCTGGATCGCCACGCGCAACTGGCTCCGATCGGGGTTGCCGGTGAGCTGTACATCGGAGGCGACGGTCTTGCGCGAGGCTATTTCCATCGTCCCGAACTGACAGCGGAAAAATTTGTCCCGGATCACTTCCGCGGCGCGCCGGGCGCGCGTCTCTACCGGACCGGCGATCTGGTGCGGCGGATGGCCGGCGGGCAAATCGATTTTCTCGGCCGCCTCGATCATCAGGTGAAACTGCGCGGTTACCGTATCGAATTGGGAGAAATTGAAACGGCGCTGTCGCGCTATCCCGGCGTACGGGAAGCCGTGGTGATGGTACGGGAGGACGTTCCAGGCGACAAGCGGCTGGTGGCTTATCTCGCAACCGATCAGCAGGCTCTCTCAGTGACAGCAGTTCGGGAATTCCTCACGGGCAAGCTTCCGAACTATATGCTGCCCGCCGCCGTAGTCCGCGTGGAGGCCATGCCGCTCACGCCGAACGGCAAGGTTGACCGCAGAGCGCTTCCCGCTCCCGATCTCGGGCACGGACCGCGTGAGAAGGAATACGTCGCGCCGCGCACGGAAGAGGAGAAAACGCTGGCGGGGATCTGGTCCGAAGTTCTGCGGCTGGAACGCGTCGGCATCGACGATAACCTGTTTGAGCTCGGAGCCGACTCTCTGCACATTTTTCAGATTGCGGCTCGCGCGAATAAGGCCGGGATTCACGTGGCTCCCGCGCAATTTCTGAAATACCGTACAATTACATCGCTGCTCGACCAGGTCAAGAACCGTTTGGCGGCGGGTGAAAAACCGTTAGCACCCATCACGCGTGTATCGAGAGAAAAATTCCGGCTGAAGCAGCCGGTTGGCTAAAGGCAACGAGCTATAGGCATGAATACTTCCGAGGAAAGTCTCCCGACGGCACCGGCGGAGGAGACTTATGTGCTTCCGGCCTCATTCGGCCAGGAGCGGTATTGGGGGCTGGACCATCTGAACCCCGGGAACCCGACATGGAGCGTTCCTGTTCGCTTCCGGCTTCAAGGGCCACTCGATCCAGCTCTGCTGGAACGCGCGTTTAACGCGATTGTCGAACGGCACGAAGTCCTGCGCACCACCTTCGTGAATTCCAGCAGCGGCCTTTCACAGGTGGTTCATCCTTCGCTCCGGATTCCCGTGCCGGTGAACGACCTCCGGCATCTCCCCAAGCCGGAGCGCGACGCCGAAGCGGACCGGATTTCTCTCCAGGAAGCCCACTGGCGCTTCGACCTGGAAAAAGGCCCTCTGTTCCGGGCCAGTTTGATCCGGATGGAGGACAGCGACTACATCCTCCTGGTGAACGCTCACCATTCCGTTACCGACTACTGGTCCGTCGGAATCATTTCCCAGGAGCTCGGCAGGCTATACGAGGCCTATTCACGCGGCCAGGAGATCAGCCTGCCCGAGCTTCCCATCCAATACGCGGATTACTCCGTTTGGCAGCGCGAGCAGGCGGAGAGCGCTACGGTTCAAAACGAGCTGTCCTATTGGAAGAAGCAGCTCGATAATCTGCCGCTGCTTGAATTTCCCCTGGACCATCCGCGCGGGGAGTCCCCCACGTTTAACGCCACGATTACATCGATTCTGCTCCCGGTGGCGCTGACCAACGCAATTCAGGACCTGGCAACCGGACAGGAAACGACGTTCTTCAACGCGATGTTCGCGGCGCTTTCGATTCTGCTCCATGGCTATACGGGACAGACCGACTTCGGCGTAGCCACGCAGGTTGCGGGGCGCGAGAGCGTGGAGACAGAGTCGCTGGTTGGCCCGTTCATTAACACCGTGGTCCTTCGGCCGGATCTTTCGGGCGATCCGACTTTTCTGGAATTGCTGGGCCGTGTCCGCGAGGTCGCCTTCCAATCGCTCGACAAGAATAATGTTCGTTTCGAACAGGTTTTAAAGGCCCTTCGCCCGGCCGACTATCCCAGCCATCATAATCTCTTCCGTCTGAACTTCATCTGCCAGCGGGACCCGGTGAAGCCTCAGGAATTCGCCGGGGTGAAGATTACGGTGATTCCATCGAAGTCGCAGGGTGCGCTGTACGATCTGCATGTGTTCTTGATCATGCGCAACGAGGGCTGGCGCCTGGCGTGCGAGTACAACACCGATCTTTTCGACGCCGGTACGATTACCCGGCTTCTCGCGAACTATAAAGCTCTACTGGAAAACATCGTAGCCGGACCGGACCGCCCGCTTTCGGCGCTTCCCGCGCTCGATATCCCGGTCCCAGCCCCTGAAGCGTCCGGCCCGGCGCCGGGTGCGGCCAAGCCCGCCCAGGCAATCGAGTCTTCCGCGGAGGAGACATTTGCGTTCCCTATCACGATCGCGCAGGAGCGGTTCTGGCTGCTGGAACAACTAATGCCTGGGAACCCGACGCTGAACATGCCGGCGGCGATGCGGTTGAAGGGTACGCTCGATATCAATATTCTCCACAAAGGGCTGGATGAAGTTGTCGCGCGGCATGAAGGGCTGCGAACTACGTTCTCCACCGTCGACGGCCAGCCGATGCAGGTGATACATCCTTCGGTGAAAACGTCCGTGACGCGGATCGACCTGCAGGAACTTCCAGAGTCGGAGCGGGAAGCACGAGCCGAGCAGCATCTGCGCGATGAGGCGAGCCATCGCTTCATCCTGTCTCAGGCGCCGCTGATCCGCGCCACGGTATTGCAACTGGAGCCGGATCACCACCTGATGATGGTCACCACGCCGCATATTATTTGCGACGGGTGGTCGGCAGGCATCATTATTCGCGAACTCGCTGCGTTCTACGAAGCGAATGCCAAGGGCGTATCGCCGGCTTTGCCTCCCCTTACGATTCAATACGCCGACTTCGCGCATTGGCAGGCTAACTCCCTGAAGGGTGATGCGTTTCAGGAAGAGCTGGCTTATTGGAAAGAACAGTTGCAGGGCCGTCTGCCGTTGTTGGACCTGCCGGCGGACAAGCCGGTCCCATCGCGTCTGGTCTCCCGGGGCGACACCGAGACGTTGTCGCTCGCTCCGGACCTTGTTGCCAAGATCAAGGAAATCTGCCGGCGCGAAGAGGTCACGATGTTCATGTTCTTCCTGGCCGTCTTTAAGGCCATGCTCCACCGGTACACGGGGCAGGAGGATATTCTGGTCGGGTCGCCTGTCGCCGGCCGTTCTCCGGAAACAGAGGGCGTGATCGGGCTGTTTTCCTATCCCATCAGCCTGCGAACGGATGTGCGGGGCGAACTGAGTTTTCGCGAGCTGCTGCACCGCGTGAGGGACGTGACGCTCGGCGCGCTGGCCCACAAGGATTTGCCGTTCGGACGCCTCGTCGAAGAGTTGAGAGTGGAGCAGGTGCAGGGCCGGAATCCCTTGTTTCAGGTTTACTTCCTCCACCAGACCGGGTTTCTGCAGCCGATGGAAACCTCCGGCTTGTCGTGGACTCCGGTGACGTGGGTCAGCCCGATGACTTCCTTTGACCTGCACCTTGCCACACTGGAGCGGCGGGGCAGCGTGGTGGCGCGGCTCGAATATAACGCCGATATTTTCGAAGCGGCGACGATTCGCCAGATGCTGGGCCATTTCCGCGTCATCGTGAAATCCGTTGTCGAGGATGCCGGTACGAGTTTGTCGGCGCTTCCTCTTTCGACAGCGGAAGAGCCGCAGGCTATCTCTCCGGCGCGCGGGAATGCGCCAGTAGAAGAACACGCAAAGGAGCGGCTGGCGCTGGAGCCGGTTGACGGGCAGCTTGCCCGGGATCCGAGCCGCGTTGCCGCCGTCTCGGAGACCGGGAAGTTGAGCTACGCGAAACTGGATGCCGAGGTTTCCCGTCTGGCGGAGCGTTTGCGCCAGCGCGGCGTCCGGCCTGGCGTTGTCGTCGGAATCTGCGGACCCTGGTCCGCCGGCTTGATGAGCGCCATCCTGGCGGTTCGACGCTGTGGAGCGGCGCACGCCTGGCTGGACACGGAAAGTCCGTCGTCCGATCTTGCGCAACGGATATCGGCGGCCGGGACCCGCCTGGTCATTTTATTGAAGAAGGCCGAGCATATCGCGCTTCCGGCCGGAGTGAGTTCTCTGTTTCCCGATCGCGCCGGAAATGACGATTCTCCGGCCTCGTTGGACGCGACGGTGGCTGCCGATATCGCGTGCGTTCTGTTCACAGCGGGCGCTTCGGGCCCGCCGAAAGCCGTGCTTGTCAGCCAGGCCGCCCTATCGGCCCGCGCCGTCACGGCAGCGTCGAGTGCCGGTCTTGTCGCCGAGGACCGGGTTGCGCTGGCCCCGTCCAATGCCTCCCTCGAAATGTTGTTCGGCTGTTTGCTGCGTGGGGCGACCGCGATCTTTGTTTCACGGCGCGTCGCCGCCTCGCGGGAAGAGTTCCCACGTTTCGCCGGCAAGCAGCGCTGCAGCGTCTGGGTGCTGGCCGCGCCCGACTGGCAGCGCCTGATCCGAAATCACGATGGCAAGCGGCCGGAGTTTCCGGATTGCGTCCGTCTGGCGCTGGTTCACGGCGAGCGGCTTTCCTCCGACTCGGTCTCCGCCTTCCGCCGGCTGCCCGGAAAGCACCTGCGCTGCCTCAGCAGCTACGGCGCCGCCGAATCCGGAGCCAACTGCGCGGTGTATGAGATTCGGGCCGGCGCGGAAGGCGAGGCGCAGGCGAACTCTCTTGGCATTGATGCGCCTGGTACGGCTGTGCGAGTGATGGATCGCTACCTGCAGCCGGCCGCGCCGGGCGTCACCGGGGAAATCTGCATTGAGGGCGAAATGCTGGCGGCGGGGTATAGCGGCGATCCGGCGGCCGCCGGCGCGTTCACGGCGAACCCGGTCAACGGCCACCGGCTTTTCCGTACGGGCGATTTTGGACGGTATCTGCCAAATGGGAGCATTGAATTTCTTGGGCCGCCCGATCGCCATCTGAACCTGCGCGGCTACCGGCTGCACCTCGGCGATTTGGAGGCGGCTCTCCTTCGCCAACCCGGCGTGAGCGCCGCCGCGGCGATGAGCTGGCCGGACCCGACCGGTGATGAGCGCCCCGTCGCGCATATTGTCGTGGCGCAGAAGGGCGCCGGCGCGGCCGCCGCTGCGCGGGAGGCCGGATTGCGCCGGCAAATTCGCCTGCTCATTGAGCAGCAGTGCCCGCAATACCCGCAGCCATCCCGTATTTTGTTCACGGACCGCCTTCCGCTGGACAATCAGGGACGGGTGATCCGCCGCGCCCTTCCGGCCCCCGCCACGGTTCCCGAGGAATTGAGCAGCGCGATCGCGCCGCCCCGCGATGAACTGGAAGCCCAACTGGTGCGCATCTGGGAGGAATTGCTCGGCGTGCGCCCCATCGGGATCACGGATAATTTCTTCGACCTTCATGGCCATTCGCTGCTGGCCGTGCGCCTGTTCGACCGGATCAAATCGATTTGGGGAAAGCATCTGCCGCTCTCCATACTGTTTCAGGCACCCACCATCGAACATTTGGCGGCGATCCTGCGGCAGGAAGGGTGGTCCGCGAACTGGTCCTCTCTGGTTACCATTCAAGAGGGGAGTTCGCGGCCTCCTCTGTTTATCGTCTCGGGATTGGGCGGGAACGTCGTCCGGTTCCGCAATCTGGCCCGTTATCTGGGCGCCGACCAGCCGGTCTTCGCGCTGCAGCCTCTTGGAATGGATGGGTCGCAGCCCTACCTGACCCGCATTGAAGACATGGCCGCCCACTATGTTCGCGAGGTGAAGGCCAAGCAGCCCGAAGGCCCGTACCAGCTTGCCGGGTACTCCTTCGGCGGCCTGGTGGTGTTTGAGATGGCCCGGCAACTCGCGCTCGCGGGCAATTCGGTGGGGCTAACGGCTCTTCTGGACGCCCCGGAATGGCGTTACATTGCCAAGACTGCGCGGAGCGTCAATGTGATGCACCGGCTGGAGCACTTAAGAAGCCGGATCGCCCGAATTTTGACTGGCCCGGACCGCTGGGAATACGTGTCCGACGCATTGCGCCAGCGCCTCTCCCGGCTGGTCTTTAAAATCAGCGCGCGCCTCGGGCGCCCCATACCACAGCGCTTCGGCACACTGTCCGACATCAATGCCCATGCCGCGGCCCTTTATGTCCCGCAAGTGTATCCGGGGTCGCTGACCCTGCTTCGTACGCGCCCCGATCCCCGGCTGCCGCAAGGCGATTATCAACTCGGCTGGGGAGGCCTCGCCAAGGGCGGGGTAACGGTTCACGAGATCATGGGGGACCACTTACGAATTACAGACGAACCCAATGTTCAGGTGCTCGCGCAAAAGTTGCGCGAGTGTCTGGATGGCGTGGCGGACGGCTCGAGGGCGGGTACGAAGGCCACGCCCGCGGGCGAGCCGGGGGAGGGCGGACAGCCACCCGCTAAGGAGCCGCGAGCATTGGAACGGTCAATTCTGGAAGGGTGCGTCTAGCTTCGCCGGTCTCATCCGATTCAAGGCGGAGATATAGCCCGCTATAAGGCTCGACGGTCTTATCGGGATGAAAAGGAATAACACAGGACCCGCAGAACGTTTCCGAGATCTCCCAGGAGTCCACCAAGCGGTAGCCCAGACCCCGGAGCGAATCAAGGAAGGCGTCCCGGCGGAAGACATGATAGGGATGAATCTGCGGCCCGATTCTTTGAAGAGTGACGAAATCCTGCCCGGAAGATAAGGGCACACGGTTGATTAGTAAGTGCGTCGGCTTCCGGGCGAGTGACGCGAGAATCTCAGCGAGCGGCGTCTCGATGTACTGGACCGCACCAGCGGTTAGTAATATATCCGTACCACTCGCTTCGCGGAAATTAGTTGTGAAGGATAGCTGCGCTGCCTGGAGGCCCGCGGCGAATTCCCGTCCCGATTGGACAACCTGCGGAACATCGCAGACGGTCCAATGAAGGTTCGGGTTAAAGTGCAAATATTTCCGGAAGGCGTAATAAGCCACCCCAATATGGCCGCCGAGATCGAATACCGACGTCGAGTTGTCGAGTATCCGCGCCATCCAGAACAGGACGGCGTAATCGCTAAGTCGAAGTTTATCAACATACCCGCGATGAGTCTGGGCGGTTTCGGGATGATCGTGACCTAATTTGAGATGATCGGGCGCGGCGCGGCGTGCTTCTTCAAAGGTGGAGTAGACACCGCGGAAAGCGGAACGAAAGGATGAGACAAAGCGATAAATTTGCGCAAGGCGCAGGTGCTCTCTCCAAGTAGGCATCGCCGGCAAGACCCTCCGCGGAGAATGAACTTGCGAGAAGCATAGCATAAGGTCTATTAGAATTCGAGCCCCGGAACATTCTCAAAAAGCGCAATTCTTTGCAACTTTCAAACAGGCGGGCAATACGGATTGTCTGGTAAGTCCCGAGCCGGCCATGGCGTGTCATATGGCAGGTTAAGTGCAAGAATAGTCGAGTATTTGAATGCGAAAGTGAGGATGTGCGCCAGTGAGCCCAGAAACAGGTCAGAAGAAGCAATTGATTCAGCCGGGTGATGAATTTCGCGAGAAATTCGATAGAATGCCGTTCCAGTTCTTCCATGGACTGGCGGACCACCCGCTCTTCACCCTGCCGCGCTTGCTGGAACTCGCGAAGACAACGAAAGAGACTCGTCCGAAGGACCTCTACTACGATGCCGGTAAGGACATCGGAATCGGACAGCGGTGGGATAAGATCGGACCGAAGCCGTTTCCTGTCGACGAGGCCCTCCACCGGATCGAGAACTCCGGCGCATGGGTAACTCTCCATCAGGCGCAGAAAGACCCGGAATACGGAGAACTCTTCTATGCTTGCATGCGGGAGTTCGAGAAATTGACCGGCGTGGATTTTAGCCGGATGATGCGAGTGGAAGACGCGCTGATTTTCATTACGTCGCCGAACCGCGTAACACCGTACCACATCGATCGTGAGTGTAATTTCCTGCTTCAGATTCGCGGGGAGAAGACGATCTACATCTTTGACCGGAACGACCGGGAAGTACTCCCGGAGACCGAAATCGAGCGTTTCTGGAGCGTGGACAACAACGCCGCCACGTACAAACCACACCTTCAGGACCGCGCCACGACGTACCGTCTGGCGCCGGGTAACGGGGTCCACATTCCCGTGAACAATCCGCACTGGGTGAAGAACGACGATAATGTTTCGATCTCGCTCAGCGTCAATTTCACACCCAAGGACAGCTATCGGGCCAACTTTTACCGCGCCAATTTCGGGTTGCGGAAATTAGGGCTTAATCCCAGGTCTGAAGGGCAGTCGCCGTTTGTCGACTCGATGAAACGGAGAACGGTCGGCGCTATCGTCCGCGCGAAGAAGTTAGTCCAGAGCGGCAAGGCAAGCTGAAAAACCCGATACGATGACGCCGCCCTTTGGCCGGAACTCACCGGGTACACTCTCCGCGCGGCTGAATCTCTGCTTCGCGCTTTCGATTGCGGTTCTTCTGCTGCGCGTCCTGCTGGTCCCGGAATCCGTCCTGGTGGCCGACGAGTACTACTACGCTAAGACCGCGCAACTGTGGTTCCTGCACCAGCCGGCCTCTCTGCATGTCACAGCCATGCCGGGCCGCGGCGAGACGGGCTTTCCAAATTCTCTCCTTTTTTTCATCGATCAACTGGCGTTTTGGTTCGGCGACAACTTTTACGCGGTGGTCAAGCTTCTCAACGTTGGATTCGCGGTGCTTATGGCGATCGCGGTCCGGCGTGTAGCGAGTCAAATTGTAAGCGAGGCGGCGGCTCTCTGGATCGCGGTGCTGGTGCTCTGGCTGCCGGCCACCAGCTATTACGCCTACTTCATGGCCGAGCCTCTTTACGAGAGTCTCGTGTGGTGGGGGATCGCGATTTTTCTGCAACTGGCCGCGGACCGTCGCATCGCCGCGTTCGCGGCTTTGGGCGCGTTTTGGGGGGCGGCGTTTCTGGCTAAGCCGAACGCGATCGCCTTGCTCGGCGCCGCGAACCTGGTGGTGGTGCTGCTGGCATGGGCATTTCCCACCCGCGCGGGCCGCCTGCGGGACATGCTTTGGGGCATCGCCGCCGTGGACCTGGCATTCGTCTTCACCGGCTACGCGTTGAACACCGCCGTTACCGCCAACTGGCGATGGGACCCTGTCGGGAAGTTCTACCAGACCGGCCTGTCGAAGATCGCCGAGTTGAGCGGCAGTCGATCCTTTGCCTATGCCACGGCTGAATATTCGGCCGCCTACGTGTTTGCTGTTCTGTTGATCTTCGGTCCGGCACTACTGGCGATGTGGGTGGGACGCCGCGCCTTGGTATCCGATGTCAAGGTGTGCGCTTTCTCCTCGGTCACTGTGGCCGGACTCGCGGCGCTGATGGCGGGAAGCGTAAAGGTGGCGGTGAATTGGGAGAGAGTGTACGTTGGCCATGAGGGCGTATTCAGCACGCGGTATATGTCGGTCGCCTTCCCGCTCCTCCTCATCGCGTTCGTGCGGTGTTTTCCGGAAGCTATGCCCAATCGCGCGGCGCGGAAGTGGACTGGGAGCGCGCTGGCGCTCGCGTTGCTTGTGCTCGCCGTGCCGATGCGCCGGATGGGGAATACGCTGCAGATGAGGGAGGCGTATTGGCCGCGCCTGGCGCACCCGGAGGGTTACGCGCTGGGCATAGCCGTTATGCTGGCGGTGATTCTCTATTACGCGTTCACGGCGGCTCCGAAAATCCAAGTCTATGCCGTGACGTTAGGTCTGTGGGCCGTGGGCTCGGCCATTGTGCTCACCAGGGTCGACGCGGTCAATGCGACCACCGGTTCTTCGGCTCGCTACAGCCAGGTTGCCAGAGTTGCGAACACGCTGATCCGGCCCGAGTTCCGGAATGACGGCTACGTCGTTTCGACCGAACAGCGCGGCGCGGTATATTTCATGTTCCGGTTTTCCGGCTTTGTGCCGCTTCGCTTGATCGATGCGTCCACGCCATTGGTGCGCGCAGCGGACATGCCGCACACTCCCTGGGCGGTCTATCTGGGCTCCGCCCGCCCGGAACGTACGGATGGCTGCCTCTCCATGCCTTCCGCCACGCTCTGCCTGGAGGCGCCGGGCGTGCGATACGAGGCCGCCCGCTAACGCGCCCCAGGATTGGAGAGTCCGGGCTCACGGCTCGCTGCCGCGGCTTCGTACAAAGCGAGCTGGCGCGTCAACTGAACCAACCTGTCATCGAGGCCGCGCAGGCGCAAATGCACGTTGAGCAGCATCACGATGGTGAGTAACACCCACAGGTAGAACATCAGGTCCGCGCCGCGTCCGACGCCGAAGAACGACGCGATTACCGTCGTTTGGTTGGGAAACAGGACCAGATATTCGCCGCAGATTGTGATCAGGATTGTGAGCTTGGTGAGCCGGGGCGCGAGTTTGCCCTGCGAGTAGGCATAAATCGCCGTGCATGCCAGCGCAATGGTGGCGACGATCTGAAATATCATCGTACGAAGCTCCTCATCATCAGGTCGATCAGAATGCGAAGCGCGTTGCTCAGCCGCTGGCCTTTCGCCAGGGAATAGGCGCTGTAGCGGATGGTCACCGGCACTTCCACAATTCTGGCTTTTTGCTCCGCCAGTTGCGCGATGATCTCGGTGGCGTGCGCCATGCCGGGTTCGTGGAGTTGCAGCCGCAGCGCCACGTCGCGCGAGAGCGCGCGGATCCCGTTATGCGCGTCGCTGAGCTTGACGCCGGTAAGCGCATAGTTCACCCAGCGGGCCGCCTGAAGCACGAGGCGGCGTGTGGCTGGCATGCCCAAGGCTTTACCCGCAAACCGGCTGCCGAGGGCCGCTCCGGCGCCGCTTTCGAGAACCGCGAGTAACGAGGGGATGTCGTCCGGGTCGTGTTGTCCGTCCGCGTCGAACGTCACGATCGCCTTCGCGCCCAACTGAAGCGCGTAAGTAATCCCGGTCTGGAGCGCGGCTCCTTGACCAAGGTTGATCGCGTGGCGCAAAACGATCGCGCCGGCGCTCCTTGCGATATCGGCCGTTCCGTCCGACGAGCCATCGTCCACCAGCACAACGCAAGGGCACACGCGGCGCACCTGCGCCACCACGTCCGCGATCAGCGCGCTTTCGTTGAATGCTGGAATGACGACGACGGCGAAGTTCATGGGGTTCATGCCGGGTGTTGGGTTCATGACGGATGGTTACCTATGTTCCGGGACGGCGCACCGCATCGCCGCTGTTCGTTCCCTGGCGGTTGGGTGTTTTCGGACCGCGATCGAAACTTGCTGCAGGGGCCTCGCCGGCCGCAAGCGGTTCCGGCGGCGGCGCGTGCTCAAACTGAGCCTCGGGGTAAGGGGAAGGCCCTTCCAAAAGCGGCTCCTTTTTCTGTTTCAGATATTTATCGAAAAAAGCGAGGGTGTAGGCGTTGATGATCTTCATGCAGCGCAGCGGGTCGATGTCGCCCGCATCCGTGATCCGGCGGATCGGGGAGAACAGAGCGTAGTCGGTAAAGTTATGATGCCCGGCTCCGCGAATCCTTACCCGATATCCTCCATGGGCATCGAGAGACCTCCGCTCCTGCACCACATCGCGCATTTCGAACTCGGCGTACCGGCGCGTCGCCTCGTTCGTGCTGTGCAGGTCCTCGGCCGGAATCTCGCCGCCTTCGTCCAGAAACAAAAACGGCTGGCTGACGCCCTGTTCGGCTACTTCGCCGAACATGGTTCCGCCCATGTTGACTCCCGCCAGGAAACGCTTGTCCTCCCAGCAGGTTTGGGCTGCCGCTCCTCCTCCGAATGAAAAGCCGAGAACGCCCAACCGCCTGAGGTCCAGATGCTCCACCAGCCCATCGGGGTACCTCTGCTTCCGCTGCAATTCATCCACGACGAACCGGATGTCCTGGACGCGGACGCGCATCAATTTTTCGTCGTACTGGATGGAGCGCTCGAAAGCTTGCTGCGAAGAAACATCCTCGAACGGGACGTTGGGCGCGCGGGCGATGCGGCCGTCGGGAAACAGAGTTACAGCGGTACTGTACGTATGATCGATGCCCACCACCACAAATCCGTGGCTCGCGAGTTCCTCGACCTGGAAGCTGTTCTGGAAACGCTGCCCTTGCCAGGACGGCGAAAAAATCACCACCGGGAAAGGGGCTGCGCTGGGATCGGCGGGAGCATTCAAAAACGAATGGGTGGCGATGGAGGTGAGGTGGGAATCGATAAATGCCCGGATCAGGCGCCGGTCGGGGACATAACGCACCGGACGCCCTCCCGGGGAGACCTTCGCCGGGTACCAGATCTGAATCATGATCTCGCGTGGACGGTGAGCGCTGCCGCCGAGAGTCTCCATGCGCCCGTGGTCGACCAGATGGCGAATTTCGGTTCCTACCGAATACGGCCCCGCCGGCTTGGGAAGGTGGAACATCGGAAAGGCGATTCCCGCCGTGAACGCGCCGGCGAGCAGCATCCAGCCGGGCCAGACGGCGGAGCGGGGGACCGGCAACGATCCCGCGAAGCTCACTACCGCCAGCAAGAGCAGGCCTCCGGCCAGCACATAGCCGGGGATCATTTGCCAGCGATAGCCTTCCACCCAGACCTGGCTTCCCGCAAGCAGCGCGGGAACCAGAAGCACCAGCACTCGCAACCCGTGCGGCCCGCGGGCGGCGCGAAACGAGAGCGCGGCGAGCAATAGAGCTTCGAAAAGTAAGAAAGCGATCTCGAACGGTCGCATGTCCTGTTTAATGAAGCACGTGGATGGCCGCACAGGAGGCTGCCCAATTCACGGGTGCATACCGATGGGCGGGTGGGGTAACTGGTGAATAACCTTGCGCTTGTGTGCCCCCCGCGTTCCACGCCGGGACGCCAATTCGGTCGCTTCCACCCTTGCCTGCGACCCTCGGGAGACTGGTTAGCCGCAGATCGTAAATTTGGCTTTCGAATTGCACTGTTTCCACACAAAGGATTCGTGAGGAGACCGAAAAGCACATTTCTATGAATAGATCTCAGTTCGGCGGAGGCGAAGAAAGCGCCTCTCGATGGGTGGGTATCGACAGGCCGTACACGCCAGATGAAGTGGCGCGCCTTCAGTGTTCCATTCCGATCGACTACACGCTCGCCCGGTATGGGGCTGACCGTTTGTGGAGCCTCCTGCATTCCGAGCCTTACATCGCGGCGCTCGGCGCCTTGACGGGCAACCAGGCAGTGCAGCAGGTCCAGGCCGGTTTGAAGGCGATCTACCTCAGCGGCTGGCAAGTGGCGGCCGACGCCAATCTCTCGGGACAGATGTACCCGGACCAGAGCCTTTACCCGGCCAACAGCGTTCCGGCGGTGGTGCGCTCCATCAATAGCGCCCTGATGCGTGCCGATCAGATTCAGCGCTCCGAAGGCGCGGACGGGCCCTATTGGTTTGCGCCGGTAGTGGCCGACGCGGAAGCCGGCTTCGGCGGTCCTCTCAACGCGTTTGAGCTGATGAAGGAAATGATTGCGGCGGGGGCCGCCGGCGTTCATTTCGAGGATCAGCTTTCTTCCGCCAAGAAATGCGGGCACATGGGAGGGAAAGTGCTGGTGCCGGTGCGGGAATTCGTGCAAAAGCTGGTGGCCGCGCGCCTGGCGGCCGACGTGATGCGGACTCCAACCGTGTTGATCGCGCGCACGGACGCCCATAGCGCCGGGTTGCTCACCAGCGACGTCGATCCGCGAGACCACAGATTTCTGACGGGCTCGCGCACGGAGGAAGGCTTCTTTGGTTTCCGGGGCGGGTTGGATGCGGCGATTGCGCGCGGGCTGGCGTACGCGCCTTACGCCGACATGCTATGGTGCGAAACCTCAACGCCTGATTTGTACGAGGCGAAGCGCTTTGCGGAGGCGATCCATTACGAGTTTCCCGGCAAACTGCTGGGGTACAACTGCTCCCCCTCGTTCAACTGGCGGCGGCATCTGACCGACAGCGAAATCGCCCGCTTTCAGCGGGAACTTGGCGCCATGGGATACAAGTTCCAGTTTGTGACGCTGGCCGGGTTCCATTCGCTTAACCTGGCGATGTTCGACCTCGCCCGCGGCTATGCGGCGAAGGGAATGTCGGCGTATGCCGAATTTCAGGACCAGGAGTTCGAGCGCGCGGCGGACGCGGGCTACTCCGCGGTGCGCCATCAGCGATTTGTGGGAACCGGCTATTTTGACCGGGTGGCGCAAACGATCTCGCAAGGGCTGTCGTCGGTGACGGCGCTCGAAGGCTCAACGGAGCAGGAACAGTTCGCTTAGCGGGAGCCGGCCGGGCTCCCCCATATGCTGGGAAACGCCCGGTTCGCCGGGAGCTTCGTCTACGGGATGGAAGGAAGAGATCCGGTACTCGTCTTTAGCGGCATGTTGCGCCGAGACTCTAACGGATCTGGAAGCGCGTCTTTGGCGTAGAGCCGATCTTCTCGGGCACTCGCCGTGCCCCCGTTGTTGGCGTAGACTCTTGATCAAAAACGGGGGCAGACCCTCGATCCCAAGATGGTAAAACATTCTTGGGAGAATACGTTTTGACCGACTCAGAGATCGTTTTAGGCCTACCCCAATACGAGGTTAGCAACATCCAACGAAGCGGCGGCACGAT
>DASZXS010000065.1:0-403199 GCA_035545735.1 Bryobacteraceae bacterium
TCTTGCCCGTTCTTCTTTATGCCGGAAACCCAAAAGGACTCTCCGGTCGCCAAGTCAATGTAGTTGCCGCCCGAGTCGCCGCGCCGTTGCCCTTTGAGCTTCATCAAACCTCTGCCATTGAAGTACAAGGTCCGGCCGGACTTTGATGGCACCACATACGCGATCCACGCGGGGCCATTATCGGAATGGCCCGTTTTGAGCTCGATGTACCTGAGCAGCTTCACGCTCCAAGTTTAAAGCAGTCGGCGCATAACGTAACAAACCTGAAGCTTAGGCGCCTAGCAAGATCGCATTTGGCAGGAGATCGTGAAGGGTCGAAATTTACACATTTACTTACACAGTTTCACACTCGTAAGCCATTAAGTGTTATATTTGCAGATATTTGCGGACATTAAACCGGGACTTAAAATCCGTTTTCCGGCAACGGGAGTGCGGGTTCAAGTCCCGCCCCGGGCACCAGTTTTAAGCGACCCTTGGAAACCGAGCAGTTAAGCGTGAGTGGCTCCCTTCCGTTCGAAGATACGCCGCGCGCCAGCAGGTGCGCGGCGTAATGTCCGCGCTTACGACCTCTTGCAAGAGCACGCCGGGCCACAGTTGCATTTGTCCCCGCACGCGCAGCGTGGGGTCTGGCTCTTCGCCTTGGCGCTCTGGCAACCGCAGGTGCAAGCTGCACCCGAGCACGATCCGCATTTGCATAGTTTCGAGTTGTTCAACATTTGGAAGCTCCTTGGAATTTGTGTGTTGACCTGCTGCCAACAACCGAAGTTTCGCATTGAACCCTCCTGCCGGGATTGAACAAAGCAGCTATTTTCAGGAATGGATCGGTTATTGTGCGGGCGCGTGCAGGCTCTGTGCAACGGGCCGCTCGGGGCGCACGTCGAAG
Source organism: Bryobacteraceae bacterium (assembly GCA_035545735.1). GTDB lineage: Bacteria > Acidobacteriota > Terriglobia > Bryobacterales > Bryobacteraceae > JAJYKC01. Next base: position 884 of record DASZXS010000065.1, read on the forward strand.
GGGGACGGAAGCTCGGCAAATTCGCCGCGCATCAATACGGACGGCGCCATGCCCACCATCTGATAGAAGGTCCGTGTCAGGTGCGCGGCATCCGCGAAGTCGGCGGCGTGTGCGGCTGCCGAAATCGTTCGCTCAGACGCAATTGCCACCATAGCTCGGGTCAGCTTGCGCCATAACATGTACCGGCTAAAAGGGAGCCCGACTTGTTCTTTGAACAAGTGAGCAAAGCGGCTTGGCGACAGGAACGCCTTCTCCGCCGCGCTATCCAACGAAATGTGTAGATCGTCGCGCTCGCGGATCGCGTTCAGCACGGTCGTCACTCTCGGATCCAGTCGCCGCGCTGGCGGCACGCCAGGACTCAAAGCCTGAACGCAATGGCGGATGAGCTCGCCAATTTCCATGCTTTCAAAGGGTTGCTCGATGAACTTGCGAAGCTCTTGAGCGGACGAGGCCAATCGCGGGCCGGACACAATCGTAATGTCACGCTTGAGCGAACTTCCAAGCCAAGCCCCTTCGGCAGACTCGGGATCAACGAACAACATCGCACCCAGCGCGCCATTGCAATTGAACGAATGCGCGGCATCTGGTCGCACAATGAGGCCTGGACCCTTGCGCCACTCCTCCTCTTGCCCACAGATGGCCACTTCCCCGTCAACGGCAACGACGATTTGGATCGCGTGGTGAGCATGGGCTGGCACAACGCCGTCCGCGCGAGCGATGAGAAAGAATCCACCTTCCCAGAGGTACCAGCGCGGTTCGCTCAACCAGCGATAGGACCCGTTGTCCGGCGTTTTTTCCAAGGCAGCCTCGCTCTTCACTGTAGCTGCTTTATTCAAGAACTTCAGCGGGAGCATTCAATCATCAGGCCGGGCACCCGGGTTACCTTGGGGCGTGGCCAAAATCATTGGCAGCCAAGCGGAAGGGAAGGAGATTTTATGGAATATCTCGTGGCCGTGATCCTGGGATTGGTAGTGGTTGGCTTTGCCGCTACGAGCGGCTTCGACCGTGACCGCGCGTTTTACCCGACGGTCCTGATCGTGATTGCGTCCTACTACTCGCTTTTTGCTGTGATGAGTGCGCCTCGCTACTCGACGCTGGGGTTTGAGATTGCAGTTGGTTTGGTCTTTTCGGTCCTTGCAGTACTCGGCTTCAAAAAGAGCATGTGGCTGGCGGCTGCCGGTATCGCCGGACATGGATTCTTTGACTTTTTCGTCCATCACGCACTTGTCACGAACTCCGGTATGCCAGTGTGGTGGCCGGGCTTCTGCGGCACGATCGACATCTTGATCGGTGGATGGTTAGCTTTCCGCCTCTGGAAGGCGCCGGAATCGGCTGCGCAGACCAACAGAACACTCTGAATCGCACACGAAGGGAGAACTATGAGCCTCAAATTGATCGCGCCGATCATGACTCTCGCGTCGGCTCTCGAATTCATCCCGTCTGGTTACGCGGACTCGTAATCGCGCGGCCCGATGGCAAGCAGTACAGGCCAGCGGTCACTCGCAGGGAACGCGGGCAAGCTGCCAGCCACTGAACGCCCAGGAGGAGCCATTACCGTGAAAGCGATGGTTCGCGAAACTTACGGCCCGCCGGACGTGCTGCGACTTGGCGAGTTGCCGACGCCGAGCGTTGTTGACGATGGTGTGCTGGTGCGCGTTCATGCGGCATCTGCGAATGCGGGCGATTGGCATCTTCTCCGTGGAACGCCGCTTCCGTTCCGGCTGGTCGCGGGCCTGATCAAACCTAAATACAAGGTCATCGGTAGTGACATCGCAGGAATCGTTGAGGCGGTCGGCCGGAACGTCACTCAGTTCAAGCGCGGCGATGAAGTGTTCGGAGAAGTCTCTCGCTGTGGGTTCGGCGCGTACGCCGAATACGTCGTGGCGCGGGAGAACGCATTGGCGCTGAAGCCAGCAAGCCTCTCTTTCGAGGAGGCCGTCTCAGTTCCTACATCCGGCTGCACGGCGCTCCAGGGTCTTCGGAAGGGCAATATCCAGTCTGGACAGAAGGTGTTGATCCACGGCTCCTCTGGCGGTGTAGGCACGTTCGCGGTGCAGATCGCCAAGGCTTTGGGAGCGGAAGTGACGGGCGTCTGTAGTACGAAAAACACCGAGATGATCCGCGCGCTTGGCGCCGATCACGTGGTCGACTACGCACGAGTTGATTTTGCGAACCTCGGCCAGAAGTTCGACCTGATTTTGGCCGTGAATGGCGACAGGTCGATTTGGGAGTACAGGCGCACGCTGGCTCCCACCGGGCGGTACGTGATGAGCGGCGGGTCGAACCGCCAACTACGCGAGGCGCTGTTCCTCGGTCCACTGCTTTCGATTGGCGGTCAGAAGCTGGGAAACCTGCTGGCAAAGCCCAGCCAGTCGGACCTGCTGGTGTTGAAGGATCTGGTTGAAGCCGGAAAGGTGCGACCTGTCATAGAGCGCTGTTACCAGCTGAGCGAGGTGCCCGCGGCTATCCGGTACCTCGAAACCGGGCATGCAAGCGGAAAGTTGGTGGTTGCCATCCGGCGATGATGGAAGCCGAAAGGCTACGGGTCACTATGATCCCGGGTCCCACGGCGCGGAAGTGCGCCTCGGGGGCGCCGCCACCTCGCGCCAGGTGTGCATTTACCGATCCCGAATCGCCGGCCACGTCACCAGAATTTTACAAGATCTTCTCAGGCGTTCCCAGTCTGCCGGCGCTCTGCCCGCATCCAATCACCATGCCGGAGCGTAAACTTTTTCTCGTCGCAGTCGTGATGCTCTTGTCCGCGGCCACGGGGTTCGCCCTTCCGCCCACAACAGGCGCCCAGTGGTGGTCCACAGATCCGACCCTGAACTGCAGTGCCTATCGTTCGTTGATTTATGAAGTCCCTCTCGCCTCGGGAGGAAAGGGCTACGCCTGCGGAGTCACGGGAACGTTTGTCTGGTTTGCCGCCGGCGGTAGTTGGGGCACTTCGATCCGTATGGCTGCGCCGGCGTCGGGAGCCGTGGGCGTCCAGTATCTTTTCTTCGACGAAGACGGCAACCGTATATCGCTCGATACGATCGCGGGAGCCGCGCAGGCTTCCAGCAACAGTATCGGGCTGGTAATGGGTGCGAATCAATCTTCGGAAGTCCGCTTGCTCGGGGCTTCGAGCGATGCCCCGCTGCACCAGAAAACCCAAACAGGTTCGGTTTTCGGGATCTTCCTCTGTTCCAGCGCCGTTACCTGCGCTACGGTAAATCCTCAGTTACTGTATTTGTCCCTGTCCGTACCCGGATGGTCGCCCGGCGTGCCGATCGCCTGGGACTCTACCTTCTCGCCGCTGCAGCCGGTGGGGTTAACGACTCGCTGGTCCGCGGTCGGGATCAATGACGCCACTCACCTGTTCTCCTTTGCGATCTACAACCAGTCAGCGGCTTCTACGGCTTACTCGGTCCGCGTCTACGCTGCCGATGGTTCCCTTGCCGCGGAATCTGTAACACCGTTGGTCCCTGGCTCCGGTGGCGCTGACGCGGCCGGGGCGACGAGGGGTTTTTTGCTGAGAGACGTAATCGGGGCCGCACTGCCCCAGGGCATATTGAAGGTGACCGTCGAAGGGGACGGACTCTCCTCGGCGTTGTTCCTGCAATTCAGCGGCGGCTTTTCCACGGCCCTCCCGACGTCCCCTGAGTCGATCCCCGGCATTGCCGCGGAGGTCGCATCTTCGGGGACACAGGAGCGCAGCGCTACAGACCTGCGCGTGCGGCATATCTTAGAGTGATTCTCGTACCAACGCCGCTTCCCACCAGCGATGCGGTTCACGTCGAAGGCGCGATCCCGAGCGTTTGTGAACAGACGAAAACTCCGATTCGTAGCTCTCCCGCCTTGGGCTGCGCCTGCATCACCGCAACCTGCGGACTCGCCGGCGCAAGCTATTCTGAACCTGGGAGGAGCTTCGCAGCATGGCGAAACTTGTATTCGCATTGAACCAGTCCCTGGATGGCTACGTCGACCACCAGAGCTTTTCACCAGGTCCCGTGGTCTTCCGTCACTTCATCGAACAAGTGCGCAACCTGGCCGGCAGCGTCTACGGTCGCCGCATCTACGAGGTCATGCGTTATTGGGATGAAGACCTTCCTGATTGGGACGCGGAGGAGCGTGAATTCGCGGTCGCGTGGCGAAGCCAGCCGAAGTGGGTCGTCTCGCGCTCGCTCCAGTCAGTTGGTCCCAACGCCACGCTTGTCGCGGATGACGTCGAGAGGGTGATCCGCAGGCTGAAGGCTGAGCGGGCCGGCGAGATTCAAGTTGGCGGACCCGAGTTGGCGCAAAGCCTGACCGAGGCCGGTTTGATCGATGAGTATCGACTCTACCTCTGCCCCGTCGTGACCGGTCGCGGCAAGCCATTCTTTGCCGGCCCCCGGCCGCGGCTCCGCCTTGTGGCCAACGATCGAATCGACGAGGACGTGGTTCGGTTGACGTACGTTCCTGCTTAACCGCCACTCGCCCGACGGACTGCGCCGGCGCCGCCACCTCGCGCCGGGCAAAAACGCAGAACGTTAGGGCTTTGCCGTCGGCTGCCAGAGCTCAATCTTATTCCCATCGACGTCATAGATCCACGCAAAGCGGCCGTACGATTCATCCATTCGTTTGGCGTCTATCTTTACGCCTTCTCGTTTTAAGCGGCCGAGCAAAGCATCCAGATCGTCCACGATGTAGTTGATCATGAACGGTGCGTGGCTGGGATCGAAATAGTTACTAGAGGCGGGGAAAACAGTCCAAACCGTAACGTGCTCCTTTTGCGGGTCGTCACGCTCCCGCCACGGAAGCATCACTCCTCCGCCTTTGTCAGCGAGTCCAAGATGCGTCGAATACCAGTCGCGCATTTGATCACGGTTAGCAGATTTGAAGAAGACACCGCCGATTCCAAGGATGCGCCCGCGCTGCTCCACTTTGACAGGGGCTTTCGATTTCTTAGGCTGCTGAGATGGCACTTCCTGTCCTCCTTTTAGGCACACGGAGATGAGCAACAGCGAACTGAGCGCCAGGGTGCTCCAGGGCATGCGTTGCATGGGTGAATTATACAAGGGTGCGCGGCAAGACGTTCGACGATGCCAATTGCCACAAAACCACGCGGCCCACAATGGCAAAAGCATTCTTGCCCGCGAGGCCGTCCCGCGGGGGCGGATGCCTGCCGCATCTCGGCAAGGACTGCGGCAAAAAGGCGCCACCGCTATCTGCGCACCTGCGCCGGCCATGCCGCTTGTGGGAGGAGGCTGCCGCGCGAGCGATAGTCCGCGGGCGTTGCCGTTCCCGAGAATGATTTAATAGTGCAGACCATGGCTACGCGCTACCAATGCTCGAATTGTAAGGGAACTTTTGACGTGCCGGAGGGGCTGCCATCCCCCGTTTGTGCGAACGGAATCGGCCAGATGAAGGTCACTGGTATTGGCCAAACCTTCCCCAGCATCCAGACCGGATGCAAGAAAGGAAAACAGAAATTTCTTGCCTCAACCTTCAAAAAGGCGCACTTCGTGCCCGCTACGGCGAGCGGCAAGTTCGATTGCAGCTATAGCCCGACGAGCGGGAGGCTTGACATCACAGTGAAGCTTTGCGCGACCTTTGGCGGGGACCTTTTCGAGTGGTTTAGCAGCGCCGAAAAGACGCGAATCATGTCGGATCTCGAGAACGGCGTGCCCACGTACTGGAACGGACCGTGTACCCTTCACTGTACGCGGCACGGCTGGACCGACATCGTCGCGCGGCCGGTCTTTGCCGTTACGTTCGGAAGCAGCGCATCCCATTTCAAGATGGTGGTCAGCCGCGAAAGCGAATTGGCGAAATCCAATCCGCATGGACGCGAATGCCGAGGCTTTGTTTCGACGAACCAGGTTCAGGGAATTGACGAACAGGACCGCGTCGAATTGCGGGATTTCCAAACCCGCGAATTCAATCACTCGGTCGGCGGACTGCAAACCTCCGGCAACGATCGCGAATTTCTCGAAAAAGCGCTGGAAGATTGCGGCGTCACGATCGAGCGGCGAGGTGCCGATCGCGCGCCCGTGGGAATATTTCCCTTCCCAAGCGCCTCCGCCGATGCCGCGTCCATCACCGCTCGCCTGCAGGATTTTGCCCGCAGAGTAAACCTGCAGTTGCGCGGGTCGCATCCGATTCCGGTGGTGATCAAGGGGTTCATCCGTCCTCCGGAAGCGCCCGATCTTGCGCGCCAGCGAGCGGACGCCGTGCGGACTATCCTGACTACCGCCGCGATCAAGAATCCGCTTACGGTTGACCCGGTGGCCTACGGAGGCAGTCCGTCGGTCGAGATTTCCGTCGACCGCTCATACGAGGCGGCCTTCCTGACCGGGGCGAGCCAGTTCCCTTACAACGTCGCAGCTCACGAATTCGGTCATATGATCGGCTTGCCGGACGAGTATGAAGATGCCACGACGGGAGCGAAGTTGATCGTCAAGACGAACTACCTCAGGCTCGTTCATCGCGCCGGGCTGCGTCCGCCGTCTTTCCCCTCGCACACCTCCAGCATGATGTCGGACGGGATGACCTTGATGGCCTGGCACTACGTCACGGCCTGGGATGCGCTGGCGGTGCTGACTCATGACTTTCTCGATGAGAACGAATGGGAGATCCGCGTCTAGAAAAATACGGACCTCACGGTTTCTTAGCCTGCGGCTTCCCGACAAGCGCTTCGGACTCGGTCATCGCTTCCTTCTGCCCGCCTTGCCGGCTTCCTTCACAATCCCGCGAAAGAAGGGCGCTCCGAAGAAGCCGAGCGAGAGGAGTCCGCCGAACAACGCCATCGCTTCATAGCTTTCGCGGCCTTCGCGAGCCCAGTAGACATCGCGCAAATTCAGCCACAGGGCGAACTCGTCCAGCGTCAAAGCTGCCGCCACGCCATAGAGGATCGAGGTCAAGCCTCCTAACCATCGGGCGGTTGCGTGCTTGCCGGAGTCGCACTGGACCAGCCACAGGTAGCCGACCAGCAATAGCAGCAAAATTCCCCACACCAGATGATGAACATGCCGCCCTCCCAGAGAGACGTCATGGAACGGACCGATGTCGTTGTGAATGGCAATTGTGATGCCGCGGACCACAAGCACGGCCGTGAAGAAACCGAACGACGCGAGGAAAATGCGCTCGCGGCGGCTGTCGCGAAACTGCTCGCGGTAAACCTCGCGCAGGCGGCTCTTCTCGACAATCCAGATGAAAAGCCCGAGAATGGCGCCGATGAAGAGGGGCAGAAGCCAGAAATCACGATGAGTCCAAGGCATTCAGATCTCAATATATTGATTCCAGCGGCTTAATATTTTTTGCCATCCTGTAAGAATCGGGCTCATCCCCTGTCTTTAGTGTCAGAGAGCGAAGGACAGGAGGTGCATTCTGGAACTGACAGCAATGCTTGAGGAAGAGTCGGCTCGCGACATCTCGCCGGAGTTCGAACGTCTCTTTCGCCAACATTCCGGCCTTGTTTTTCGAACCGCCTATCGAATCACGGGGAACGCCTCCGATGCGGAAGACGTGCTGCAAACCGTATTTCTGCGTCTGCTTCGCCGGGCCCGCGATTCCGCCCTGATCGAAAACGAGGAAAGCTACTTCCGCCGGGCGGCGGTAAACGGTGCGCTGGATGCGGTCCGGGAGCGCGCGGAAGACCGGAATATCCCACTCACGGAACTGCCTTCCGAGCCCTCCGGCGCGACCGGCGGCGACCTGAAAGAGACCCTGCGCGAAGCCTTGGGGCGCCTCAAGCCGCGCGACGCCGAGGTGTTCGCACTGCGCTTTTTTGAGGAATATACCAACCCGGAAATAGCCCGAATGCTGGGCATTTCGCAGATTCTGGTCGCGGTGATTGTCCATCGCGCCCGCAGGCAATTGCAAAAAGAGATTGATTCCCGACAGGAGAAGTCATGAAACGCCAAGAGTTCGACCGTCTACTCAGCGAAATTCGTAGCGAGGAGTCCGCCTCGGAGGAATCCGGCCAGGCGGCGGCGCGCGTCTGGAGTCGTATCGCGGGTCCCCAAAACGTGGAAACGATCCGGATTCGGGGATGCACCGGCTTCCGCGAGCTGATTGCCGGTTATCTCGATGGGACGCTGCCCGAAGCCCGCCGTTTTCTGCTCGAAGATCATCTGCACGAATGCGCACGGTGCCGGCGTGCCCTGGAGCCATCGCGCGCCGCGATTCCGCCGCTGGAACTTCCGGTCCACTGGCTGCCCTGGGCGATGGCGGCGATGCTCGCGCTCGGAATTGCGATCGGCTCGTATGGCGCGTGGAACGGCCTGCTGCCAGGACAGCGGTTGGTTCGCGCCACTGTGCAATCGGTGGATGGCTCGCTCTATCGCGTGACCGATCAAGGCGCGAGTCTGCTTTCCGTGGGGCGCACCATCAGTGACGGCGATGAAATCCGAACGTCCCGCGGCTCCCGCGCCATGGTCCGCCTCAATGACGGATCGCTGGTGGAGATGGGGGAACGCACGGATCTGGCGGTTTATCGCGGCTGGCGAGGGACCACGGTGCGGCTCGAACGCGGCCCGGTGATCATTCAGGCCGCGCATCAGCGACTGGGGCGGCTGTATGTTTCCACCGCCGATTGCCAGGTCGCGGTGAAAGGCACGGTTTTCGCCGTGGATCACGGAACGAAGGGCTCCCGCGTGTCAGTGATCCAGGGGGCCGTGCAAGTGGACCAGGGCTCGCAGTCGAAAACTCTTCGCCCGGGAGAGCAAACCAGCACGTCCGCTTCGCTGGCCGCCGTCCCGATCTCCCAGGAAATCGCCTGGAGCAAGAATTCGGTCCAGTACCTGGCGCTGCTCGGCGAATTCTCTACGCTGCGGACGCAGATGGCTAACATTCCCGAGCCTGGGCTCCGCTATCAATCCACCCTGGTGAAATATGTTCCCGAAAATACGGTGATTTTCGCGTCCATTCCGAATCTCGGTAACACGCTGGCCGAAGCCGACCGGATCTTCGAAGCGCGGCTGCATGAAAGCCCGGTGTTGAGCGGCTGGTGGAACCAGCAGAAAGCATCCGGCCGCCCGGGTTTGGAGAGCGTTCTCGAGAAGATCAAGACTTTGAGTGGTTATCTGGGGGATGAGATTCTGGTTGCGGTTCCCCGAACCGGCGCGAAACAGTACGGCGCACCCGTCATTCTTGCCGAAGTGCGCCAATCGGGTCTGCGTAGCTACCTTGAAAATCAGAACAACCCGGATATGCATTTTGCGCTGAACATCGTGGACAATCCCGCTTTTGCGGCGCCGCAGTCCCGGGCGCTGAATGTTTACCTGAAGAACAATCTGCTGGTGGCGTCGCCCGATATCGCTCAGCTTAGTGCGGTGGGAGCGCTGTTCACCCAAGAGGCGCAGACCCGGTTTATCCAGACCCCGTTCTATTCCCGGATTGCCAAATCCTACCAGAACGGTGTTGGCTGGCTGCTTGCGGCGGACATGGAACAAATGCTTTCCACATCCGTACAGAACGATAAGGCGGTACTGCAGGGAATACGGAATGCGGAATACCTGGTCATCGAACGGCGGCAAGCGGGCGCTCTGCCCGAGACAAGGGCGACCCTCAGTTTTACTTCGAGCCGGCAGGGAATCGCGTCGTGGCTCGGCTCGCCCGGACCGATGGGGTCGCTCGACTTCCTTTCTCCCGGAACCACGGTGGCGGCGTCTTTTGTGATCAACAACCCGAGGAATGTGATACAGGAACTTTTCAATCTGGCTTCGGCATCGGATCCGAATTTCAGTGCCCGAATCGCCGAATTCGAGTCGAAGTCCGGCGTGAGCGTACTCGACGATATCGCGGCGCCCCTCGGCGGCGAGGTTACCTTCGCCCTGGACGGCCCGCTGCTTCCGGTTCCGAGCTGGAAAATGATCTGCGAAGTGGACGATCCGGCGCGGTTACAGTCAACCATCTCCACCCTGGTTCGGAGCTTCAACCGGAGTGCGCCCCCCGAAGCGGGGACGGTGCAATTGAGCGAGACTCAGCAAGGAGGGCAGACGTTTTATACACTGACTTCCTCACGCCGCCCTCAGTTCGAAGTGGATTATACCTTTGTCGACAGCTACTGGATTGCCGCGCCGAATCGCACCCTGTTGACCGCGGCGATTCAAAATCGGGAAACCGGGAACACGCTCACACGCTCGGCCGCTTTTCGCGGTCAGCTTCCCTCCGACGGTTATGCGAATTTTTCGGCGATTTTCTATCACAATCTGGCTTCGGTCGTCACGCCTCTCGCCGATGAAGTGAAGGCCAGGGGCCTCGCCACGGAGGACCAGCAGAAATCGATCGACGCGCTCAAGGCCAACAGCGCGCCCGGACTGATCTATGTTTACGGGCAGCCTGACAGGATCGTTGTCGCGAGTAGCAGCGGCTTTATGGGAATGAACCTCGACACACTATTTGCGCTCAACGCGCGAGGTCCGTCGATGCTGCCGGCGTTGATCACAATGCCGTTGCGCGGCCCCCGGGCGGCGTTCGCGCAACCAGCTAGAGGAGAAGAATGACATCCAGCGGGAGCATCGCGTTCCAGGCGTCCGGCGGCCAACCAGCCGCCGGGCCGCATGGCGTTCCGCCGGTGATCAACCTGCGTGAATTATCGGTTCGCCTTGGGAAACGCGACATCCTGAAGAGCCTCACGGGTTCCTTTTCCGGCCGGTCAATCGGACTACTAGGCCCAAACGGCGCCGGCAAATCGACGCTCATCAACACGCTCCTCGGTTTCTATCCTCCTTCGGGCGGCTCGGCGGAGGTTCTCGGTCTGGACATCCGGCGCAACTCGCGCGAGATCCGGGCCCTCACCGGCTACATGCCGGAAAACGACGCGTTCGTCTCGAAGATGAGCGCGGTAACTTTCATCCGCATGATGGCGGAGCTTTCAGGACTGCCGCCAGGCGCGGCGCTGGAGCGCGCGCACGAAGCTCTTTTCTACGTGGGGCTCGGGGAGGCGCGCTATCGAAAGCTCGGAGCCTATTCGCTAGGCATGAAGCAGATGGCGAAGCTGGCGCAGGCCATCGTGCACGGCCCAAAGCTGATCATTCTCGATGAGCCGACCAACGGACTGGATCCGCCCGCGCGGCAGCGCATGATCCGCCTGATTCGCGAGATGCGCGCCAGCAAGGAAATTCATATCGTGCTTTGTTCCCACCTCCTGCGCGATGTGGAGGAGTGCTGCGAGGAAGTACTCATCCTGAAGCAGGGCCGGATCGTGCATCAGTCGAACCTCGAAGAAGAGAGGCGCACTAACCGCCGCTTCCTGGAATTGGAAATCTGGGGCGATCCCGGCCTGCTGACCGGCGCCATTGAACGCCTTGGCTGTGAGTGCGCTCTGGCGCCCGGCAACCGCCTGAAGGTGATCCTGGCTCCGGAAGTCGAAGTCCGGGATGTGTACCGCATCGCAGCCGAGCAGGATGTCCGTATTCGCCGCCTGAACTTCCGGCGCGATACGCTCGAAGACATTTTTCTCAAGGCCATGGAGACGCCGCAATGATGGAGCCGGATCGTGTCTGTTCATAAACGGAGTTACCGGGCCTATGCCGGGCCTCTAACGGCGGAATGGTCCCGCTTTCTGGTCCTGCAGCGCTACGCGCGGGAGAGCATGTTCCGGTCCAGAATTCAAACCTCGCTGTTTGTCCTGTGCTTTTTCTATCCGGTGCTCTCTCTGGCGTTCGTGTACCTTGCGAATAACGCCAGCTTCCTGACGCGCTTCGATATTCGCGCCGCCGGGATTCTCCGTATCGATGCTCAGTTCTTCCTCACCCTTACCAGCGTGCAGAATGTGCTGGCCTTTATCCTCACCATTTTCTCCGGACCGGGTTTGATTTCACCCGACCTCGCCAACGGCGCTCTCCCGCTCTATTTCTGCCGCCCGTTTTCGCGCGCCGAGTACATTCTGGGCAAGGCTTCCTGTCTTGCAATCCTGCTCTCGTGGGTTACGTGGGTTCCGGAACTGGTGTTGTTCGCCGTTCAATCCAGCCTGGCGGGCTTCGGTTGGTTCAAGGCCAATTTGTGGATGGCCGGAAGTATCATGCTCATTTCGTGGGTCTGGATCGCCGTCCTTTGCCTGTTGTCACTGGCGCTGTCCGCGTGGGTGCGCTGGCGTCTGGTGGCCGGCGCGCTGCTGCTGGGCGTGCTCTTCGTGGGCGCGGGCTTCGGGCAGGCGGTGAATCGCATCCTGGGGACGGACTACGGATACGTCTTCGACATCGCCAATCTCATCGCCACCATATCGTGCCGGCTGTTTGGAGTGGCGACAACCCTTCCCATTTCGCAGACCGAGGCCTGGTCCGCGCTGCTCTCGATCTGCGCGGCGTGCCTGCTTCTGCTGTGGCGCAAGGTACGCGCCTATGAGGTGGTGAAATGAGCGTCTCCGGCATTCACGATCGGATTCTCTGCGACAACCTTTCCAAGTTCTACGGCGAAGCGCTAGGCGTAAACCGGATTAACCTCACGATTCCGCCGGGAATCACCAGCCTAGTTGGTCCCAACGGCTCGGGGAAGACCACGCTCATGAACCTGATGACCGGTTTGATTCATCCCTCCCGCGGCGAGATCCGCATTCTGGGCCTGAGGACGGATCAGCCGGAGGATCTATTCCGGCTGGTCGGATATTGCACCCAGTTCGATTCCTTTCCGAAAGGCCTGACCGGCTATCAGTTTGTATATTCCTATCTGAGGCTCTTCGGCTATGATCACGTGAAGTCGGACCGCCTCGCCTGGCGCGCCATCGAGCGCGTGAATTTGGTGGAAGCCGCGCGCCGCAAAATCGCCGGCTACAGCAAGGGGATGCGGCAGCGCATCCGGCTCGCGCAGGCGCTCTGTCACGACCCGCGCGTGCTCATTCTCGACGAGCCGCTGAACGGACTGGACCCCCTGGTGCGCGCCGAAACCATCGCGCTCTTTCGAGAGTACGCGGCTGAGGGGCGGCATGTGATTGTTTCAAGCCACATCCTCCACGAAGTTGACATGATCTCCGATCAAGTGATCCTGTTGAGCAACGGGTACGTGGTCGCCGAAGGGCAGATTCACGGTGTCCGGAGCGAGATCGAGGAGCATCCCATGCAGATCCTGATCCGCTGCCGGCAGCCCGGCCTGCTGGCTTCCCGGATGTTCCAGCAGGATCACGTTGTCGAGGTTCGCATTCATGGCGACGGCGCCGGGCTCCTGGTGAAAACGCGGGATGCCGACCGTTTCTATCGCATGCTGAATCACATCGCGGCGGAGGACATCGACATCGAGACCGTGGCGCCGGCCGACGACGACGTCAATTCGGTCTACGAGTATCTGATCGGTGAGGAGGGCGTGCGATGACCGGCCTGCATTGGGACCAAATTCGCGCTGTGATCCGCCTCGAAATGCGGAAAACATTCTTTGCCAAGCGCGGGCTTTGGGTTTACCTGCTGGCGCTTGCGCCGCTGGTTCTGTTTCTGGGACACGCCGTCGCCATGCGCTTCGTCAACCTGAGCCGGAGCCATCTCGCCGCGCGCAACGAAAAACCACTTTCGAGTACCGATTTCGCGGCGATTCAGGAAGGCATGAGCCGCGACGAAGTAATCGCCCGCCTGGGACGCGCTCCCATCTCGTATGAGCATACGCGGCATTCGCGCAATGAAAGGGACGAGCGGGAGGAATGGCAGGAGCAGATCGACCGGTATTCCGACGGCCAGAGCGACTATCGCTTCACGTACCGCGACGGCAAGCTCGCCGCTATGGACGTCCACGGAGGCTGCGACTTCGGACGGGACTCGATCATATTCGCAACAACGTTTCAGCTCTTCTACCTGAGGCTGGCGGTGTTTTTCGGATGCCTTGGTATTTTCATGAATCTGTTTCGCGGCGAATTGCTCGACAAGAGCCTGCACTTCTACTTTCTTGCTCCCATCCGGCGTGAGGTCCTGCTGGCTGGCAAATACCTCGCCGGGCTGATCGCATCGGTGGTGATCTTCACCACCAGCACCGCGCTGCAACTCTTTGTGATGGGCTGGCACCTGGACTCGAACTCCGTGAGTAATTTCCTCTATCACAATCACGGCGTGGCGCACATCGCCGCCTATCTCGGAGTCACGGTGCTCGCCTGCGTGGGATACGGAAGCGTGTTTCTCGCGGCTGGATTGCTTTTTCGCAACCCCATTTTCCCGGCCGCGGTGATTCTCATCTGGGAGTCGATTACCCCCTTTCTTCCGGCCCTGCTCAAGAAATTCAGCGTGATCTACTATCTGACCTCGCTGTGTCCGCTCAGTATTCCGGTGGATAGTGGAGCTCCGTCGCTGTTTACGATGCTTGTTTCGAACCCCGATCCGATCGCCGCGCCGGCGGCCGTGCTGGGTCTGGTGGTGCTGGCGGTGCTGATTCTTTTTCTGGCTACGCGGAGCGTGCGCCACCTGGAGATCAACTACACAACCGAATAGGCAAGCTTACTCGTAAAGCCATTTGGGATAGCGCTCCACGGGCAAGTGCGATTCCATGCGAGCGATACAATACGTCTGCTCGCCGCGAAGATCGCCGTTGAAATGGTTCGCCGCGAGCAGTTCGCGAACCCAGGCCAGTTCATCGTGCCAGACAATGCGATCCGTCAGGAGCTGCTCCACTTCAAAGCCGGCCGCTTTCAGAAGCATCCCCACTTCCACGGCGGTGTACTCGCGCACGTGTGGGCGATCCTCCGGTTTGCCGATGCTGTACTTGGCAAAGATCTGCGGGTTGGCGATGCCTTCGAGGGCCGACGCGATGCTCGCGAGGCTGGCGCAGTTTGGTGTCGAGAGAAGCAGGCGTCCTCCGGGTTCCAGGCAGCGCCGGATTTCGCCAAGCATCCGGATGGGGTCTGAGATCAGGTGCTCCAGCATCTCACAGCAGAGAATCAATGAGAAGTAGCCATCCGGATAGGGGAAGCGGTCAAACTCCGCATCGAAAAGATCCACATCGACCGTGAACGTTCCCCTCGCCAGGGGAACCACCTTGTGTACTCTCTCGCCGAGCTTGCCAAAATCGGCCGCTCGAACCTCGCTGTACCCGCAGATTTCCTGGAGCGCGGGCGTCATCTGCATGTATGCTCCCAGCTCGAGCACCCGTTTGGCGCCTTGAGGCTCCGGCACGAGAGTCATGGTTCGAACCAGGCGGGGCAGATGCACGTTCATATATCCGCGCGCTTCCTCGCTTAACGGAAGTGTGCGAAAGAACTCTTCGAATTTTGCCGCATTCGGGTCCGGCGGCGCGGGCGCAGGTTTGGGTCGCGGCGTGAGGCGCTCCTGTTCCATCGGGTTCGCCGGCGGACGCCGCAGAAAACGCCGCGCCGCGCTTCGAAGAAGCTGCCCTGGTGTTTTCCCGGTATCCTGATTCGTCGGCACCCCTATATTTTCGCAGGAGCCAGCCGCGGGAATACAAACGCTCTATTTGGCGGCGCCGATTCGCATGCCGTAAAAGGAACGCCACACGAAGATCAGGGAAAGGATGAAAAACACCCCAGCGAGAATGTGGCTCAGCCCGGGTCCCTGGTCCTTGGTCAGGGAAACGCCCAACTCCACGGCCAGCAGGCCGAAAAGCGTGGTGAACTTGATGATCGGGTTTAATGCGACCGAGGATGTATCTTTGAACGGATCTCCCACGGTATCGCCAACCACGGTGGCGGCGTGCAGGGGAGTGCCCTTCTGCTTTAATTCTGTCTCGACGATCTTCTTGGCGTTGTCCCACGCTCCGCCGGCGTTCGCCATGAAGATGGCCTGGTAGAGCCCGAACAGGGCGATGGAAATCAGATATCCGATGAAGAAATAGGGCTCCAAAAACGCGAACGACAGGGTGATGAAAAATACCATCAGGAAGATGTTGTACATTCCCTTCTGGGCGTATTGCGTGCAGATCTCCACCACCTTCTTGCTATCGCTCACCGACGCCTTGACGACGCCCTCCAACCGGATGTTCGCCTTGATGAACTCGACCGCGCGGTAAGCGCCGGTGGTGACCGCTTGCGTGGAAGCGCCCGTGAACCAATAGATCACCGCGCCGCCCGCAATGAGCCCCAGCAGGAATGGCGGGTGCAGGATGGAAAGGTAGCGCAGTAGCTCCGGCTTCAACCCATCGGTAAGAGCCACCACAATGGAGAAGATCATGGTGGTGGCGCCCACGACGGCGGTACCGATGAGGACCGGCTTGGCGGTCGCCTTGAAGGTGTTGCCCGCCCCGTCGTTTTCCTCGAGATTTTCCTTCGCCTTTTCGAAATTCACATCGAAGCCGTGCGTCTTCTTGAGATCCGCCTCGATACCGGGGACCTGTTCGATAAGCGAGAGCTCGTAGACGGATTGCGCGTTGTCGGTCACCGGTCCGTAGGAATCGACGGCGATCGTCACCGGTCCCATGCCCAGGAATCCAAATGCCACCAGCCCGAAGGCAAATACGGCCGGTGCGAGCATCAGGCCTTCGGGAAACAAAGTGCTCACCGCGTAGGCAACGCCCATCAGCAACAGCATCGCCATTCCGAGCCAGAACCCGCTGAAATTGCCCGCAACGAAGCCGGAAAGGATGTTCAGCGACGCGCCGCCCTCGCGTGAAGAAGTCACTATTTCGCGGACGTGCGAAGACTCGGTGGAGGTGAACACTTTCACCAATTCGGGGATCACCGCGCCGGCGAGCGTGCCGCAAGTGATCACCGTCGACAGCTTCCACCAGAGCGAGGGATCGCCGCCGAGGTCCGGGATCAGCAGGTTCGAGACGATATACGTCAGGACAATGGACACGAGGGAAGTGAGCCACACGAGCGTAGTGAGCGGCGCTTCGTAGTTCATCTTGTCGACGCTCGCATACCGGCTTTTGGCAAGCGCCGCGTTGATGTAATAGGACAGACCGGAGGAAATCACCATCATCAGGCGCATGGCGAAAATCCAGACCAGCAGTTGCACTTGCACCAGCGGGCTTTTCACGGCGAGCAGGATGAACGCAATCAGCGCGACGCCGGTGACGCCATAAGTTTCGAAGCCATCCGCGCTCGGGCCGACGGAATCGCCGGCGTTGTCTCCGGTGCAATCGGCGATCACGCCCGGATTGCGCGCATCGTCCTCCTTGATGCCGAAGACGATCTTCATCAGGTCCGCGCCGATATCGGCAATTTTGGTGAAAATACCGCCCGCCACCCGGAGCGCCGCCGCGCCCAGGGATTCGCCGATGGCAAATCCGATGAAACAGGGGCCTGCGTAGTCGCCGGGGACAAACAGCAGGATGATCATCATGATGAGCAGCTCCACGCTGACCAGCAGCATGCCGATGCTCATTCCGGCTTTCAGAGGAATTTCGTAGCAGGGAAACGGCTTGCCGCGCAGGCTTGCGAAGGCGGTTCGCGAATTCGCGAACGTATTGACACGAATGCCGAACCAGGCGACTCCATAGCTTCCGCAGATTCCCACCACGCTAAATAAGAGGATGATGGCGACCTTCAACGGATCGAAGTGCCGGAGGACGCCGAAATAGAAGAGGATGATTACGCCAATGAAAACTTCGAGAATGAGAAGGAATTTCCCCTGTGTGACGAGGTAGGTCTTGCAGGTCTCATAAATCAGTTCGGAGATTTCGAGCATCGATTGATGAACATCCATCGCCTTAAGCTGGCGGTAGATCAGAAGGCCGAACAAGAGGCCAAGCGCGACGATTACCATGCCAAAGAGCAGGAACGTTCTGCCGTTCATCCCCAGAAACATCGCGGTGGAAAGGTCCGGAAGGATGAGGTTGGCCTCGCCGCCCGCCGCGCCGGCTTCCTGAGCATAGGTCAGAGTAGGGCTGCCGAGGAAAAGCGCTGCTAGAACAAGCGGAATCCCAGTTGGCATCCCTACCTTGAGTAACCTATTGATCTGCATGAACATCAGCTTGTACCCTCCCGGTTGACATGGCTCCTCATCTATTGAGGCCACATGGGAATTTGTGTTGTTGGAGCCGTGTTCGCGGTCCCGATCGCGAACACATCCAAACAAAATAGCTCAGGAACGATTCTTGGACAAATAGGGTATGCGACGGCGCGGACCAGTCCTAATCGGACCATTTCAGGCGGGCGGCGCCCACATACTTGTCGGCTGCTCCGTAATACAGAAGCCACCCTTCGCCACTTTCCACCATTCCCTCCGCAAAAACCACTCGGGGCACCTGGCCCACCTTCTCCCAGGTTTTTTCCGGGACGAAGACCGGCTTCGCGGCGCGTGCGATCAGCCGGGTTGGGTCATTCCGGTCGAATAGCGCCCAGCCGGTACGATAGACGATGCTCTCATCGGCGCCATTGTAGATGAGGAGGATCCCTCTCTCGGTCAAAATCGGCGGTGGTCCCGGTTCGGCAACCCGCGCGTCGAAGAAGCCCGGGCGGGTGGTCAGCACCGGTCGGTCGAGAGGCTCGGTCCAGTGGATCAGGTCCGTGGACCAGGCTACTCCCATCTGTCCGGGATGGCCCCGGGCATCTCCCATAAAATACATCCAGAATTTTCCGCCGATCTTCTGGTTCAGAATCGCGCCGGATTTCGTCCATCCGGCGTTCCACCGTCCGCGGTAGGCGGGCAAAATGACGCCATGCCGCTGCCAATGAAGGAGATCGCCGGAGGAGGCAATGCACAATTGGGCGTCTTTGGTGTTGTAGGCGGTGTAGGTAAGCCAGTATTTTCCGCCGATTTGGACCACGCGAGGATCTTCGACGCCGCCATCCTTTTCGTAAGAAGTTTCGGGCTCGAGAACGGGCTTTCCGGCGCGTTGGAAATGGATGCCGTCGGAACTCGAGGCATACCCGATGGCCGATTTCCCCTTGAGGTCCTGGGCGCGATAAAGGAGTATGATTTTTCCGCCCTGGCGAATCGCCGCCGGGTTAAAGGTTCCCGCCGACTCGAAGCCTTTCCCTTGCGGGGACAAAACCGGCATGTCCGTAATCCGTTGAAAGTCGCTCACCGGCGCCGGAACGGAAAGGAGCCACAGCAGCAATAGGACTCGGAGGCCGATTTTCCCAATCTACTCCTTTTCGACGCGCCCTTCGCGGCGCCGGCGCCGTTTCGAAGCGGCGATCCGGCTTTTTCGCTCGGGCGTGTCCCACATTTGAACAGTCGCCGTCAGATCCACGTTTACGAATAGAGCTTTTTCAATAACTTGGGACTAATCTGGATTGGCAGGCGGCTTGCGTTCCTCTCGACGGGTAGCGAATGCAATGATTGTGATGGACCCAGGAACCGCAATGCAAACCAGCCGCGGGGCGGGCCGCGCCCTACAAATTCTGGTCGGTGACGACCAGGCCGACGTGCTCGAAGCGCTCCGCCTGCTGCTGAAGGGAGCGGGCCATCAGGCGGTGCTCGCCGATTCGCCTCAGGCGGTTCTCAAAGCGGCTCAGACCCAGAACTTCGACGTGATTTTGATGGATTTAAACTATGCCCGGGATACGACGTCGGGCGAAGAGGGTCTGGATCTGTTGAACCGTCTGCAGGAAAGCCGGGTCAGCGCCCCCGTAGTTGTAATGACCGCTTGGGGCAGCGTGGAACTTGCCGTGAAAGCCATGCAGCGCGGCGCATCGGATTTCGTCCAGAAGCCTTGGAACAACGCGCGGCTTCTGGAAGTGATGGAGAAGCAGTCGAGCCAGGCTCGTGAGCGCCAGCGATCCGAGCGGCAGGCCAGAAGCGAGATTGAGATCGCCCGAAACGTCCAGCAGAGGCTTTTTCCACAGGACGGAACGCACTTCGGGGCGCTTGAATACGCGGGACTTTGCGTTCCGGCGCGCGATGTCAGCGGCGACTACTATGATTTCTTCGATTCCGGCACGGACGGTATGAGCTTTGTGCTCGCCGATGTATCGGGCAAGGGGATTGCGGCAGCTCTTTTGATGGCCAACCTGCAGGCCGCCTTCCGCAGCCAGTATGAATTGGGGCGGACAGAACCGTCGGTACTGGTCCCTATCGTCCACCGCCAGTTCTTTTCCGCCACTCCTCCCGAGCACTACGCGACGCTCTTCTACGCGAGTTTCGAAATCCGCAGTTCCACGCTCAAATACGTCAATTGCGGGCATCTGCCGCCGCTTTTATTGCGCGCTACGGGGGAGTTGGAGCGTTTGGAAGCCACGGCGACCGTGCTGGGTCTGTTCGCTCCGTGGGCCGGAGAACAGCAAGCGGTCCGCCTGAATTCAGGCGACATGCTGCTCTTGTTCTCGGACGGCGTCACCGAAGCCGGATTTGAGAAAAATGCGGATTTTGGCGAAGACCGGGTCATTGCGCTCTCGCGCTCGTACTCAAATCTGCCGATAAGGGAGTGTATTGAAAGGATTTCCGATGAACTCCAGACGTACAGCCCCATACCGGGAGACGACCGCACGTTGGTGGGATTTCGCGTTCGCTAGCCTTCGGCTTTGCTCCCGTTCGGGTTAATCCGCCACAATAGAGGTTTGGTTTCGCGATTGCACGCTGTTAGTAGCGAGACTTAGGTAGTTCCATGGCACGGAAAAAGAAACCGGTTCGAGAGCGAAGCAGTGCGGGCACGGCTACGCCTGTCAGTCTGAAGGATCTCCGGGAGAGCCGGAAGATCTCATTGAAAGACATCGCCGAGGACACGAAGATTAGCGTCCGCTTCCTTCTTGCGATTGAAGCCGGTGAATACGGTCAGCTTCCGGGCGGAATCTTCGACACGAACTATCTGCGTCAATACGCGGCGGCCATCGGGTATGACGAACAAGTTCTTCTGGAGCACTACCGCCGCCAGACCGGCGTTCCGGAAGAAGTCCCGGCGCCGCAGCGCAGAAACGGTATCTTCAGCCGCTGGTTGAACTTAGCCGTGAACGGCCGTTCCTGACGCGCTAATTCTTCCTGCCGCGTTAAAGTAATTCCTTCGTCCGCCGATATGAGTCTCAGGAGGCCGGCAGGTCCACTGGATTATGAAGGTTAACGATGCGAACAGTTCGGCCATCACTGGCGCGGCCCAGGCGCAAGAGGTACAGTCCGGCGGTCGGGGGTCGAAGGCGAACAAACAGGGTAATGGGTCAGACCAGGTGCAACTGTCGTCTTTAAGTGCCCAGCTCAGCGATTTGCGAAGTGATTCGCCCGCCCGGTCGAACTATGTGGATGGCTTGGCCGCCATGGTGGCAAGCGGGGCCTATGTGGTTGACAGCAGGGCTGTTAGCGAGTCTATCCTCGGATACATGACGACTTGAGTCTGGGGGAGGGTGCGATGACACTTCTGGAGTCGCGGGTGGCCAAAGTGCGGGGTGAATTGCTGCGGCCGACCGCATCGGCGCTTGAGAGCGCCCTGGAACAACTCTCCGTCCTCCAAAATCGTTTGGATTCCGGTGAATGGTCTCCTTCTCCACCGGACGCGCTGGCGATATCCCGGGAGCTCCGGAGCCTTGCTCTTCTCTCGCTGCAGGCCAGGGAGCTTTATGGGGAAATCCTGGCGGTCGAGTCGGGCGACGATGACGCCACTGCAAACTATACTCAAACCGGGCGGAGGAAGCCGGCGCTGGCGAGTGCGCAAACTGCGCTTACCGAGGTCCTTCGTGGCTGAGCTATATGGGTAACCTGCTCACCTCAATTTTGAATGCCGGGAACTCTTTGCAGGCATTCGGGCAAGCCCTCAACGTTACGACCAACAACGTCGGGAATTCCCAAACCGCCGGTTACGCACGCCAGACGGCAACTTTCCTGGCGCTGCCCTTCGATCCTTCCACCGGCTATCCCGGCGGAGTGATGGCGGGCCCGGTTCAAAGTTCGCGTAACGCTCTCGCCGAACAGGCCGTAAGGCAACAGCAGACGTCACTCGGGTTTTCGCAACAAAAAGCGCTGGACCTCGGGGTCGTTGAACCCTTGTTCGACCCTTCGAGCCAGACCGGGATCAGCGCTTCGCTCAACAATTTCTTTTCGAGCTTTTCGGCGCTTTCGATCAATCCAAATGACGCCACCGCACGTCAAACCGTTCTCACGGCCGCCACTCAGTTGGCCCAGGCGTTTCAGACCGCCTCCAACGGCTTGGCCAACCAGCAGACCAGCGTCAACTCAGAGATTCAAGGATCGCTCGCGCAGATCAACCAGCTCGCCGCTCAGATTGCGCAATTGAATGGGCAGCGGCAGAGCAGCGGAGGGCAGGGGGCGGATGCCGGAGTGGATGCGTCCATGTACTCGGCCTTGGAACAGCTTTCCCAGTTTGGCGGCGTCACCGCGCTCGAACAGTCTGACGGCTCCGTTTCGGTCTATCTGAATGGGCAAACGCCCCTGGTCTTTGGCAATCAGTCTTTTGCTCTGCAGGGCGACTTTTCGGCTCCGCAGGCCAGAATTCTGGATTCTCAGGGTCAAGACGTAACGGCGACGGTTACCGCGGGAACACTCGGAGCGGAGCTCGACACGCGGAACAATACGCTGCCTTCTTATCTTGCCAGCTTGAACTCGTTGGCGCAGAACCTGGCGGATCAGGTCAACACGACTCTTTCCCAAGGTGTCGATGTTAACGGATCAGCGCCCGTGAACAACCTTTTCACCTACGGCTCAAGCGCAACCGCCGCTCAGACCATCTCGGTGAATCCGCTGATCACGCCCGACCAGATTGCCGCGGCTCTCCCCTCCGCCCCTGGCGGGAATGGCAATGCACTGGCGCTCTCGGCCCTTGCCAACGCGGTGGGCGCAAATGGCTCGACCTTTACGCAAACCTACGCAGCGCTCGGCGCTCAGGTAGGGCAGGATATTTCCACCGCCACTGCAAATGAAACCACCGGTCAGCAGTTGGTGACGCAGGCGCAGAGTATTCGGAGTCAGCTTTCCGGGGTGTCGCTTGACCAGGAAGCGGCGAACCTCATCCAGTATCAGCGCTCCTACCAGGCTGCTTCTCAGATGATCTCAGTCATCAACAGCATGACCGCCACCTTGCTGAACATGCTTTCTTCCTGACTGTCAGCGGTGGAGACACGACCGCTGGAGACACCATTATGATCAGTTCTATTGACCCTTCCATTCAGAGTTTCCTCCTCGCGTTGAATCGAATCCAGCAAAATGCGCTCACCGCGCAGACGCAAATGAACACGGGCTTGCGGATTAACCAGGTCTCGGACGCGCCGGACCAGATTTCGGCCATGCTGCAGACCCAGGCGCAGATCGCGCACCTGAACCAGGTGAACACAAACCTGGGTCTGGTGCAGAGTGAAACGAACGCGGGGGAAACGGCGCTCCAATCCGCGGTCCAGGTGATGGATCAGATTCAGTCGCTCGCGGCTCAGGGCGAGAGCGGCACAAACACCGCGGACACCCGTTCGAACATCGCAACCCAGCTTGGCGCGGCCTTAACGAATCTTGTCAGTCTCGCCAACACAGCGGCTGGAGGCCGCTATGTCTTCAGTGGAGACAGCGATCAGGTTAAGCCCTACTCGATCGACCTTACGCAAGCCACGCCCGTCAGCACTTACCAGGGAACCCCCGCAACGCGCCAGGTCGAGACGCCGGACGGGTCGCAGATTTCCGTGGCCATGACCGCACAGCAGATATTTGACGGGCCTACCCCGGAAACGAATGTGTTCGGCGCGGTAACGGCCCTGCTCACCGCCATGCAGAACAACGACCAGGCGGGAATCGACGCGGCAATGCCCCAAGTAAGCAGCGCTGCGAGCTACCTGAACCGGCAGCTTGCCTCCTATGGCTCCATTCAGAATCAGGTCAGCAACGCTATTGCGGATGGACAGCAGGAGAGCGTGCAACTTGCAACCCAGTTGAATACGATCCAGGGCGCCGATCTCGCGCAGGCAATCGAGCAGCTCAATCAGGCAAATCTCCAACAGCAAGCGGTACTTGGCGCGCAGTCGCAATTGTCCCGGAAGAGCCTGTTCGACTATCTTGGCTAGCGCCGCTTCAAAAATGGAACCACTCGCGTGTTGTGCGGCCCGCTGAGTTGACGCTGGCTCCGGCGGCGAACGGGAAACGCGCATCGCGGACTTCCACGCGGGTCGATGGGTTCACCTCGGACTCCGGAACCGCGCTCCAGATCGGATACTGGCAAAAAGTCAGGAATGTCCGCACCGCTGGCGTGGCGCGAGCCGCGGCGATGGCCGCCGTGTTGTCCGGCGGGTAGAAGGTCTGCGCGGCATCGGCATCGAAATCGGCGGCCAGATTCATGTCGTAGAGTTTCACAAACCCGGACCCCTCTACAATCCCTCGCCAGCGCAGCGGATTTGAGTCTGCCGGTATGGCTGCGGTGCGCCGCGGCGCCACACCCTCGTAGATCCGCGAATTCAGAATCGCAACCGCCCGGGCATGGGCGAACGCGCGCCCGGAGTCATAGAAAAACACGAGCAGCAGCCCAATGATCGCCATGCCCCTCCCGGAACCGGACGCCGCTCCGATTTCCGAACTCACCAGCCGCCCAATCACCGGAGCGAGCAGCCCCAGAAGGAGGAACGCCCAAATCCAAAGGTCGATCACATAACTGATATCCAGCCCATACCAGCGCTCGGAAAGCGGAGCGAAAAGACGGATGCCGTAGGCGTTGGTCCAGTCCAGCAGCAGGTGGCTTAGAACGGCGATCGACGAAATCAGCCAGGCGCCGCCGAAGCCGCGAAAGGAACGCCGGATGCCGCAAATCAGCAGAACCGGCAGAAGGGACATAAGCGGAAGGAGCACCACGGAATGCGTGATCCAGCGGTGATAGTGAAGATAGTTCAGCGCTCCGCCCGCGGCCGCGGCGATGTCGATATCGGGGGCATTCGCGGCCAGGATCATCAGTACCGTGGCCCTGGGATAGAGTTTTCCCAAACCTGCTCGCGCCAGCAAAACGCCGGCTAACGTGTGGGTGACGTTGTCCATTGAGACTGTTCGGAGGAAGACGTGTGAAAGTTTGCCCGGAAGCCCGGCGGGGTGAGAATCGTGAGGGAATCGGGCACGATCTTCAACTGGGCGGGCAGCCAGCCGGCAAATTCTCCGTCCACCTGAACATAGATGCGCTCGGCCCCTTCCTCCATCTGTAGTTCCGTGGCTTGTAGCACATGGACGCCGCGGGTGCGATCCAGCCGGTGCGTGAGGACCGACAGCAGATAGCGCAGGTAGGGGAATGCATTTTTCCCCTCGAAGAGAACCACCTCAAAACGGTCCTCGAGAAGCGAGACAGTGCGCGCGATTTCGATGTCGCCTCCGTAATTTCGCACCCGGCTTGCCAGGGCGAAGCTGGCGCGTACGCGCCGTTCTCCGATGCGGGTTTCGAACTCGGGAAGCCTCCGTCCGAGCTGTGCGAAGCCGCCGGTCCAATACGCAACCTTGCCGAGAGCCGCCTTCCATCCGGCGCTCATGTGATACACGATGTGCGCATCCAGGCCGGCGCCGGTCATCAAAAGAAAATGACGGCCGCCGGGATATGCCTCGTTTTGAATGAGGCCGACGGCGATCCGTTCGGGAAGGCATTGGCCCACCATCCGGGCCGCCCGTTCCATCTTCGTGCCCAACCCGAGCTCCATGGCCAGCACATTGGCGGTGCCGCCCGGCAAAATTCCCAGGGGCACGGAGGAATGGATCATCCCGTTCACCACCTCATTGATCGTGCCGTCGCCGCCGGCGGCCAGGATGAGATCGGCTCCTTCGTCGATGCATTGCCGCGCGATGGAACCCGCGGCGCCGGGGCCGGTGGTCGGCAGCGCGCGCACGCCGTGGCCGGAACGCTCCAGAATCTCCACGGTGCGATGCAGCAGACGCTCTCCATGGCCGATCAGCTTGCCGGCGTAGGGGTTGTAGATCAGGAAAACTCGCGCGTAGGTTGCGATAGCAGCCGTCCTCTCGGATACCCTACTTATTATAGGGAGCGCAATGACCCTATCCGGTTCGACGATGACACAAAAAGGGAACAGCGGAAAAGACACTGCCGAGAAAATGGAGTCCTTGCGGGAGACGCTGCGGCATCACGAGACGCTGTATTACGTCCTCGATCAGCCTTCGATCTCCGACGCCGAATACGACGGCCTGATGCGCGAACTGAAGGCGCTCGAAGAGGCTCACCCCGAGCTGATTACGCCGGACTCGCCCACGCAGCGGGTGGGCGGGAAGGCGCGCGAGGGCTTTGTGAAGGTGCGGCATAGTTCGCCGATGCTCAGCCTGGACAATGCGCTGAACGATGGGGAACTGCGCGAGTTCGACCGCCGTGTGCGGGAGTTGCTCGGAGGCGAAGGCTATCGCTACGTCGCCGAGTTGAAGCTGGACGGGCTCTCGATGGCGGCGCATTACCGGGACGGAGTGTTTGCGCAGGCGATTACCCGCGGAGACGGTTCGGTGGGCGAGGACGTCACCGAAAATGCACGCACCATGCACTCGCTCCCGTTGCGGGTGAAAGGATCGCTCCGTGAGTTCGAAGTTCGCGGAGAAGCGCTGATGCATCGCCGTGCCTTCGAGCGTCTCAACCTGGCGCGCGACGAACAGCAGCTACCGCGTTTCGCCAACCCGCGCAACGCCGCAGCCGGCGCTCTCCGCGCGCTGGAGCCTTCCGTCACAGCTTCGCGCGAGCTTCATTTTCACAGCTATTTTCTCTTCGTGGAGGGGAAACCGTATTTTGAGAGCCATTGGAAATCCCTGGACGTGTTAAGCGAAATGGGATTCAAGGTGAATCCCAACCGGAAACTCTGCGGGAGCGTGGATGAGGTGCTGGAGTTCTGCGCCGGAGCCGAAGGGAAGCGGGAAGGGCTGCCCTATGAAATCGACGGAGTGGTGGTGAAGGTCGATTCGGTGGCGCAGCAGGAGAAGCTCGGATGGACCGCGAAAGCCCCGCGCTGGGCAATCGCCTTCAAGTTTGCCGCGCGGCAGGCGGAGACGGAGATCGAAAACATCGACGTCAACGTGGGCCGCACCGGTGCGTTAACGCCGGTGGCCTTTCTAAAACCGGTCGCCGTGGGAGGAGTGACGGTTTCGCGCGCGACGCTCCACAACGAGGATGAAATCGAACGTCTCGGCGTGCAGATTGGCGACACAGTGCTGGTGGAGCGCTCCGGTGACGTGATCCCCAAAGTCGTTCGTGTGGTTCGGCCCGGCGAAAACAGGCGCCGGTTCGAGATGCCGTCGCAGTGCCCCGTGTGCGGGGGAGAAGTGGTGCGCGAACCCGGGGAATCGGCCCGCCGCTGCATCAATACGAACTGTCCCGCGCGCTTGAAGGAAAGCGTGCGCCATTTCGCCGCCCGCGGCGTGATGGATATTGACGGCATGGGCGATGTGCTGGTGGAGCAGTTGGTCGACAAAGGGCTGGTCTCCAATGTAGCCGACGTTTATGATCTCACCGCGGAACAACTGGCCGGTCTGGACCGGATGGCGGAGAAATCGGCGGCCAAGGTGTGGGAGAACATCCAAAAGTCCCGCAAGAGCGCGCTGCCGCGCGTGCTGAACGGCCTCGGAATTCCGTTCGTCGGGGAGCGCACCGCGCAGATCCTGTCGGAAACGTTCGGCAGCCTGGATGCCATCGCCGGGGCCGATTTGGACAGGCTTCAGGCGGCGGAGGAAGTGGGGCCGAAAGTCGCCGATTCGATTTATCATTTTTTTCGCGAGCCGCGCAATCTCGAACTGGTGGAGCGGCTCCGCGCCGCCGGACTGACCTTTACGCACGAGCAAAAACGCGCCGTAGGCCCGCTCACCGGCAAGACCTTCGTGCTCACCGGCACTCTCCCCAACCTTACTCGCGAAGACGCGAAAGCGCGGATTGAAGCCGCCGGCGGCAAGGTCAGCGGGTCGGTGAGTAAGAAAACTCATTTTGTTGTGGCGGGCGAGGAAGCCGGCTCCAAACTGGCCAAAGCCGAGGCGCTTCAAGTGCCGGTGATTGATGAGAGCACCTTGCTCGATATGTTGAAATAGACTTTTCGGAGACGCTCTGCGCCATTTCATTGAAACTCTCATTACCTGGGGCCCCGCGGGCATTTTCCTGCTATCCACTCTCGATTCGGCGGGCATTCCCGTTTTTTCCGGCGTCGATGCGCTGGTCGTATACCTCGCCTACAAGCATCACGAAGCAGCGTGGCTGGGGGCTGGGCTCGCGGTTGCCGGTTCTCTGCTGGGGAGTTTTCTCCTCTTCTACCTGGCCCGCCGGGGAGGCGACCAGTTCCTTGGGAACTATACCGCCTCGGGGCGCGGCGCTGTCCTGCGCCGCTGGTTTGAGCAATACGGAATGCTCACGGTCTTCATTCCGGCACTGCTTCCGATTCCGCTTCCATTAAAAATACCCGTCCTCTGCGCGGGCGCTCTCGGGGTACATCCGGCGATGTTTGCCGGCACGCTGGCGCTTGCGAGGTTGATCCGGTACTACGGTCTCGCGTGGCTTGGCACGAAGCTCGGCGCGGACACGATTCCATTTTTGAAGCATCACGTGGTTGAGCTCCTGATATTCTCCGCGGTGCTCTTTGTGGTCCTGTTTCTTCTGGTCCGCTATGTGCACCACAGGCGAAACCGGCTGCAGCCCGCGTCTAGCGGAGAGTGAAATTCACATCAATCGGACAAATCACCTCCACCGGTTCGCCGCTGAGCAGCGTCGGTTGATACACCCATTGCCGCACGGCATCCAGGGCGGCGCGCACCAGAAGTGGGTTTCCGCTAACGACCTCGAGGTTCCGGATTGTCCCGTCCTTCGCGATGATCCCCACCAAGTGAACGACCCCCGACACTCGTGCCTGAAGGGCTACGGTGGGGTACAGCGGGACCACCCGGCGAATTAATTTTGCGTCCTGCACGCCCCGGCTCACGCGCTGCGGTTGATCGGCCGCGGCTTTATGGGCGGGTTCGGGCCGTGGCGGCGGCGCGGGCTTTGCCGTAAGCGCGCGGAGACTATCGAGCGCCGAAGAGTCGCCGGTCCCGCCAACCACGCCTGGCGCGGCCGCCGGAATGGCTATCCCGGCGGGGGCCTCGACGATGGAGGCAATCGTTTTTGGGATGGCTCTCGGCATAACGAAGATCGGAACGGCGGCCGGGGTTCGGGCGGTGGAGCGCCGCGCGACGGCCGTGTGCGGAACCGGCGCGGGCGGCGCCGCTGGAACCGTGAGAGGAGTGCTCAGCGGAAAGAAAGGGAGATGTTGGGTGTAGATCAGCGGAATGAGGATCACGAAACCCAGCAGACCCATCTGCGCGCCGAGTGAGAGCACAAATCCGAAGCCCCTGTGGGCCGAATGGCCAGCAAGAATGGATTGCTCGAACATACACTCGCATAGACACCGCCAGCCGGAAAAGGTTCCCGCGGCCGGGGAGGGGAGAACTACTTCTCGATTTGGCCGTCGCGCATGCGAATGACGCGGTGTCCATACGCGGCGGCTTCCGGGTTATGCGTGATCATCAGGATGGTCTGCTTCAGACGTTCGTTCAAATCCCGGAGCAGGCCAAGGACGGCGTTGGAGTTTTCCGTGTCGAGATTGCCGGTGGGCTCGTCCGCCAGCAGAATGGCCGGGTGGTTCACCAGCGCGCGCGCTATCGCGACTCGCTGCTGCTCGCCACCGGAAAGCGCGCGAGGCTTGTGGTTGATCCGGCTGGCGATTCCGAGCAGCGCGAGCATCTGTTCGAACTCGCCGTCGAGCGGACCTGAAACGCCTGAAATGTAGCGCGCGATCTCGATGTTGTCACGCGCGGAAAGAGTCGGCAGAAGATTGTATTTTTGGAAAACGAAGCCGACGGTTTTCTGGCGCAACCGCGTGCGGTCGCGATCGGTCATTGCGAGCAGATCGTTTCCCGCGATCGAAACAGACCCCGAGGTTGGCGGCGTCAGGCCGCCGAGAATATGGAACAGCGTGGATTTGCCGGAGCCCGAAGGACCGGCAACGGCGACGAATTCGCCGGGTTGAACGTCAAGATCAACGCCGCGAAGCGCATTCACGTCGACATCCCCCGTGCGGTAAACCTTGCGGAGCCCGCGCACCGAGATGATCGGTGAATCAATCATAAGCGAGGGCCTCAATGGCGTCCTGGCGCGCCGCTTTCATGCCGGGATAGAACGCGCCCAGCAGCGATCCGGCCAGCGCGATCGCGCCTGCAATCGGCCACCAATCCGGAACGATCGCCTGCATCAATGAGCCGGGAACCAGGGTTGTAATCAGCCACTTTGTGACGTAGCTGAATCCGATCCCGATCAGCGTCCCGATGACCGCCAGCACGGTGGTCTCGCGCAGTAGAATTGCGAGAACAAATCCCGGAGACGCGCCCAGGGCTTTCAGGATTCCGATTTCGCGGGTGCGCTCCAGCACGGCCGTGTACATGGAAAGAAATACGACCAGAAAGCCGACAATCACGCCGAGGGTAATCACCACTCCGATGAATGCCTTCAAGACGGGGATGTTGTTCACCGACATCTGGGAGAGCAGGGCTTCCATCGAGATCACCTGATAATCTTCGAGTCCGTTCTTCTTGAGTTGCTGGATCACCTGGTCGGTCAACGCGGGATCGTCCAGCTTGACGTAGATTGCACTTAGCTTCCCGGTATTCGCAGTGATGCTTTGCAACACCTTGAGCGGCGTCACGATGCGCGCGAGTTTGCCTTGTTCGAAGACGCCGGTCACTCGCCAGTCGCGATTGAAAATGTGAAGCGTGCTTCCCGGCTTGAGCTTGTGCTCATTGGCGTAGTATTCATCCACCACAACCTCGTCGCCGTTCCGCACCGGGCCGCCCTGGAGGAACCGGAAGTTGCCGCTCATCTTCTGGAACGCCGGGAAATCGAGGCCGGTGATGGAAGTCAAGGGCCCGGTGGGCGCCACCAGGATCCCCGTGGCTTCGGCGACGTGGGGTTGTTTCTGCAGGAAGGGAAGAATCTTCTCGTTAAAATTGCCCGTTAATCCGATTGCGGCGCTCCCCGGCGGACGCACAATGATGTCGGCGCCCACACCTCTCGATCGCTGTTTCTGATCGTTGAGCATGCCCCGGCTCACCCCGACCAGAGTAAGTATCATCGTGACCTGAACGCCGATGGCGACTGCGCTGAGAAGGGTCCGGACAGGCCGGTGTTTTAGGTTTTCAACTACAAGCTTATTGATCAATGAACGGTATCCGGTGAGGGCCGCGGCACTTTCATTCTAACGGTAGGAGACCACCACCCGTTGAGCCGGCGGAAGCTCGACGAGTTCGCTGCGGGAAAATCCGGCGCGCGTGAACATCCCGTTGAGCTCGGAAAACGTATAGGCATCGCCTTCCGGCGTGCTGCCCAGCATTATGAGCGCGAACAGGGCTTGCGTGGGCGGTGAAACCCGGTCTTCATTGGGAATGAATTCGAGCGTGAGGACGCGCCCTCCCGGCGCAAGCGCCGCATGCACTTTCTTCAGAAATGCCTCATTGGTGGCAGGGTTGAAGTGATGGAGGAAGTTCGTCACCAGGACCACGTCGTACCCTTCGCCCAGATCGACCTCGAACGCGCTGCCCGGGATTGTGTGATAGCGCGCGGAGATTCCGGCGCTGGCGGCGTTCTCTTTCGCCACCTCAAGAACCGGCGCCCAATCCACGGCGAAGATCTCCGCGGAAGGACTCTTCCGGGCGGCGGCGATTCCAAACAGCCCGTGGCTGGCGGCGATGTCGAGCACCTTCTTTGTGGAATCCCCGGCCAGATCCGCCAGCGCGGCGGCGGGCATGCGCATCATGGGAGCCATGTCGCGCGCGAATTGCATCCAGACCGGGTGTTCAGGCGCAATGGTCCCGAGTCCCGCGAGGCTGCCTCCCTTTCGAACCGGCCCGGTCATGTCCCGATAGAGGTCCATCAGTTCCGGAGCGGCAAGGAAGCCGGTGATGGAGCCCAGATAGGCGGGAGAGTTCCGGTTCAAAAACGCCGCCGAATCAGGCGTTAGATGGTAATTCCCCGCATCCTTGGCGAGAAAACCCATCACGGTGAGCGCGTCGCATAAAATGCGCGTTCCCCGTTCAGACGCCGTGCAGCGCTCCGCAAGCGCCGAGGCGGTGGTGCTGCCCTCGGCCACCGCGGTGAAAATATCCAGTTCAATCGCGGTGACCAGGGCGGCGGTCTTCTGGTAGGCGTTTAGGGTGTCGAACAGGAGCCCTGGATTTGGCGAAGGGAGTGGCGTGGCCATTCCTCTATGATAGACGGCAGGCTCATGACCCAGGGTTCGACGCGTTACATTGCCGGACGAGATGCCAGTCTTCAGAAGCTGCTAACGCATCGGCCCGACCGCTGGCGGGACCGGATCATCCTGAAATTTCCGGGAGCTTGAGTTCTCAAAACTCAAACTGGATTCCGCCCGTTCCGCCGATGCCGGGTGTCCGAAAGCCAGCTTCGAAGTAGTCCTGGTTGAACAGGTTCGTGATTCGCCCGAAGAAACGAAGGGAGCGGTATTCCGAGAGGGGAAGCCGGTAGCTGCCGCCCAGATTTGCCATATGCGTCCCGCTAAAAAGAAACGGAATGGTCGCGAAAGTGGCGGCCGAGGTAACCGGCGCGAGGTAGTTGGAAGACGCCAGCAAATCGAAATTCACAAACACCCTCGGCCCAAAACGTTGAGTGGCCGCCAGGGAAAACTGATGCGTGGGCAGCTCCAGCGACCGGACGATGTTCTGCACTACCGGCGTACCGTCCTGCGCGTTGAGATAGGTATAAGCGGCCGTCACGTCGAGCGTCCGGGACGGCGCGGCGGAGACGCTGGCCTCGATTCCGCGAACGAGGCCCCCCCTGCCGTTCGCATACCCATAGAAACGGCCAAAAGGATCTGTCGCGCTGTCGATCGAGGAACTGAACACGATCTGATTTTCGATCCGGGTGTAAAAATAGCTCGCCGACGCCCGAATACGACTCCTCCACCAGCTTTGATCGATACCGGCGTCAAAGCTTGTGGTGTGCTCGGGAGTCAGGCGCGGATCGCCGTAGATGGAGTACCCATAGATCGGATCGAAATACGTGCCGAACCGCTCGTAGATGGACGGCGCGCGGTATCCCCGGCTTCCATGAGCGCGAATCTTGGTGCCGGTGGAGCGGAAGAACCACGCCGCCGAGCCATCTCCCGTATACGCGTTAGACGGAGAGGATACCGTTACGCCCGCATACGGCGCCGATTGTGCCGGATCGAATCGCGGTTGATCCAGGTGGAAGAGCTGAACGCGAAATCCGCCGGCGAGAATCAGGCGATTGTCGAAGTACCGCTCCTGTTCGTGGACGAAAACCGAGTTACTGTGCTGCCCGGCGTCCACTTGCGAATTGCCTGCGTTCCCCGGTTGCATCGAAAGGCTGGTGTAGTTCTCACTCTCGAATTCATAGCCGCCTTGCAGCAGGCTGCGCGGGGTCCATTGCACGCCAGCCAGCGCCGAAACCACCTGGTCCAGCCCGCTGGCAATGCTGTGCGTATTCCCGCCGAAAGGCTGATAACCCACGCCCGCGGGCCCGTTGCCAAAATCGCCGCGGGTGCTGTCCCCCTGGTAAGTAATCGAGTAATTCAAAATCGGCGAAGGCGTCCCATTGAGCGTGAGCGCTCCCGCGATGAAGTGCGCGGCGCGGCTGCTGTCCGGGTCGCCCGGGGCGGCAAGAAAGGTGGCATTTCCGAGATTCAGCATGCTTACAGGCGTGCCTTGTTGGTAGAGTTCGAAGGCTCGCGACGGAGCCGCGATGGCGTCTACGATTCCAAGCACCGGAAGGTCCCCTACCGCTTCCGGTTCGCCCACCTGCATGGAGAAGGAGTCCGCCGCGTATAATCTGGCGACCAATTGGACCGAGGGAACAACCTGATAGCTGACGCGGCCCTGGCCGCTCGTGATGCGCGCCGGAGTATCGCCGCCAATCCCCTCGATCACGTTCCAATGCGTAATGCCGCCGCTGTATTGCAAGCGGCTTTCCATCGCGCCGCCCGCAATTTGCGCTTTGCCGCGAAATGCGCCAAGCTGCCCGCCTTCGAGCAGGACATTCCCGTGGGTGCGTCCTCCGCCCGAATCGCCGATCAGGTTGATGACACCTCCGGTCGTGTTCGTTCCATAGAGTGAGGACCCGGCGCCGCGCAGCACTTCGATGCGGTCGATGTTGGTATCGACCAGGTCTTGAATGAACGACGAAGCGTCTCCGTGCGGCGTTGTGACGTCCCGAAAGCTCAGGCCGTCGAAGAGGATTCCCGTGTCCTGTGTGCGCAGGCCGCGAATTTTAATGGAGGTTAGTCCGCCAGGCCCGCCGAGTCGCTGTACCCGCAGCCCGGGCAGGCTCTCGAGGGCTGTTGCCAGCGATACCTCGTCCCGCGCTTCTATTTGCTGATGATCCAGAACCGACACCGACTTGGTGACTTCATCGGGTGTCAAAGCCGTCCCGGAAGCGGTGACCACCACCTGCTGATCGGCGGCGGCGATCTCCAGCCTGACATCCACTATCTGACTCCCGCCGCGCGGCAGCCGCACGCTCTGGGAGGAATACCGGGCGAAACCGGGCGCGCGCACTTCCACTACATAGTCGCCCGCGCTCAAGCCTTGAATGTTATAGTCGCCGGAGGTGGCGGTGATGGTTCTTGCCGCGACGCTCCCGCTCGCCTGAAAGAGCGTGATTACCGCGCCCGCGACGGCTGCGGACTGCGGATCGCTAATTTTTCCATGAATAGCTCCGCCCGGCGCCTGCGCCGCCGCATGAAAATTTGTTGCGAGAAGCGCGCAACCTGCCAGAAGCGCGCAATAGATGTGTTTCCGCACAAGACGTTCTCCCTCGAAAACGCTTTCGATTCCGAGCGAAGAACCGGTCTCCTGACTTGCGGCAACCCTATCTGGAACAATCTTCCCGCTTTCGCAGTGATTCCCCGGGTCATCAACAACGCCGCTTACAGTTGCGGGGCAGTGGCGGATTTACACCGCCTTCCCGACATTCTTCACCCTCGTAAGCTGTCGTGCCGCCTCAAGGCGGACTTCCCGAGTATAGCAATCCGGGCTTCTTGTGCCACACTGCGAATAGTGCATTCCGGAGCCAAAATATCGAACCAGGGCGGGCGCGCTGCATGAAGTTTCTTTGCGTTCACTGCCACTATTACCAACCCCCGCGCGAAAATCCCTGGCTGGAGCAAATCGAAACCCAGGATTCGGCTTACCCGTTTCACGACTGGAATGAGCGCGTCACCTCGGAGTGCTACGCGCGCAACTCCGCTGCGCGAATTCTGGACAGCAGGAATCGCATTCAGCGGATCGTAAACCTCTATTCGACGATCAGCTTCAACTTTGGCCCGACTCTGCTTTCGTGGTTGGAGGAGAAGGCGCGCTTCACCTATGAGGCGATCCTGCGGGCCGATTCAGAGAGTATCCAGCGCTTCGGTGGGCACGGCTCGGCTATCGCGCAGTGCTACAACCACGTCATCATGCCCCTCGCCAGCGCGCGCGATAAGCGCACGCAGATCCGGTGGGGCATCGCCGATTTCGTATCGCGCTTTGGGCGGCGCCCGGAAGGCATGTGGCTTCCGGAAACAGCGGTCGACACGGTGACATTGTCGATGCTGGTCGATGAAGGCATCCGGTTCACGATTCTCGCTCCGCTGCAGGCGCAATATTCCCGGGCGGCCGCCGATCAATCCTGGATTGACGTCACCGGCGGCCGCATCGATCCGAAGCGTCCCTACCGCGCCAATACGCCCTCGGGACCAATCTCACTGTTTTTCTACGACGGGCCCGTTTCTCGCGCCGTGGCTTTCGAGGGGCTTCTCGACGATGGCGTAAAGTTTGCCGAGCGGTTGATGGAAGGCTTCGCGAGCGGCGATGACGCTCCCCAGTTGATGCACATCGCCACCGACGGGGAAACCTACGGGCATCATCACAAGTTCGGAGAAATGGCGCTTGCCTACGCATTGAATTACATCGAATCGAAATCCCTGGCCACTCTCACAAACTATGGCCAGTTTCTGGAGGCGAACCCGCCTCTGCACGAAGTCGAGATCATTGAGAACACGGCCTGGAGCTGCGCGCACGGCGTGGGGCGATGGTCCACGGACTGCGGCTGCAATGCGGGCGGCGGCCCCGGTTGGAACCAGCGGTGGCGCGCGCCTCTTCGCGCGGCGCTGGACTGGCTGCGCGATACGCTCGCGCCGCTGACAGAGGAGAAAGCATCGGGGCTCTTCCAGGATTTCTGGGCCGCCCGCGACGGATATATTGACGTTGTGTTGGACCGTTCCCTGGCGAAACGGCGGGAATTTTTGGGCCGCTATCTTTCGCCCCCTCCTTCGCCGGAGGCCGCGGTGGGCGTCTGGAAACTGCTTGAACTGCAGCGGCACCTGATGCTGATGTATACCAGTTGCGGCTGGTTCTTCGACGATATCTCGGGAATCGAGACCGTCCAGGTGATTGAATACGCCGCGCGCGCGGTCCAACTGGCCGAGGAATTATTCTCGCAGTTGTTCGAAGAGGACTTTCTGTCGAGGCTAAGCCTGGCAAAGAGCAACATCGCCGAAGAAGAGGACGGCGCGTTGATCTATCACAAACGGGTCCGGCCGGCGATGGCGGACTTGATGAAAGTGGGCGCCCACTACGCCGTCAGCTCCATGTTCGAGCCCTATCCGGAGAAGGTGTCCATCTATTGCTATGACATCCTTCGCGAGGAGTTGAAAGAAGCCAGTTCCGGGCGGATTCGCCTGGCCATCGGCAAAGCTCGCATTACTTCGCAAATTACGCTCGAATCGAAGCGCATCCAGTATGCGGTGCTTCATTTCGGAGATCAGAATATCCATGCGCGCATCGGCAAGGCCGGTCTCCCGAAATCGTTCGAGCAGATCACCAACCGGTTGCTCGCCGCCTTCGAACGTTCCGACTGGGGCTCCATAATTCGGATGACCGACCGCGGATTTCCGTCCGAAGTTAGCCTCTCGTCACTGTTTAAGGACGCGCAGCGCAAGACCGCGGCGCAAATCGTGCGGCCCGCCACCAAGGAAATCGCCGCCGCGAACAGAAGACTCTATCGCGAGCATTCCTCCCTTCTCCGGCTTCTTCACAGTCTCCAGGTACCTCCTCCGAGCGCCCTACGCGACGCTCTTGCTCATGCGCTGGACGACATGCTGAACGACGCGCTCAGTGTGCTGCCTCTGGATGAGGCGCGCATTCGCGACCTGGTTCATCAGGCCCAGACCGCGGGTGTGAAGCTGGATGGAGCCGCGCTGGAACGAACGCTCCAGCAGGCGCTAAAGCCGCTCGCGGATCAATTTTTTGAAGACGACGGTAATCTGAAGATCCTTACCGATCTTGCCCGTGCGGCGGAGTTTGTGCAGACGTTGCCTGTTCCGGTCCGCTTTTGGACGCTCCAAACCCGCTGTTACCGCCTGTGGGAAGCAATGCCGGAAAGCCGGAAATCGGATTCCACATGGCTCGACGCGTTTCGACGGCTGTGCACCGCGCTCAACCTGCGAACGGACGCGCATTAGAGGCACATGCACGGCGGCGAAAACCTAGCGCTGGTCTTACTCCTGTTTTTCGGATCCGCGAAGATTCTCGCGGAGATCTTCGGACGCCTCCGCATGCCGCCTATCGTCGGCGAGATCGTCGCGGGAGTGCTGATCGGTCCGGGCGTGCTGGGATGGGTGCATCCCAATCAACTGCTCGACACGCTGAGTGAGCTCGGCGTGATGTTTCTGCTGTTTCGCGTAGGGTTGGAGGTTAAGCCTTCCCAATTGATGCGCGTCGGAGGCGTGGCCGCTTTGGTCGCGGTGTTGGGCGTGATTGTGCCCTTTGCCGCCGGGTGGGCCATCTTAATCGCCGCCGGCGAGCCGCAAATCGAAGCGATCTTCATTGGCGCGTCGATGGTCGCCACCAGCATCGGAATCAGCGCTCAGGTGCTGGCGACGCAGGGCCTGCTGAGCCGGCGCGCAAGCCAGGTGATTCTGGCGGCCGCCGTGATCGACGACGTGCTCGGCTTCATCGTGCTGGCGATCGTCAGTGGCATGGCCAAAGCGCAGGTCAACGTGACCGAACTGGCGCTCACGGCGGCGCTGGCGATCGGGTTTACCTTCATCGTGGCGCGCTGGGGTACGGTGGCCGCGGGCAAGCTGATCGATCGCGTCGGCTCCAGGATGCGCGAGGG
Organism: Bryobacteraceae bacterium; assembly: GCA_035545735.1. Taxonomy (GTDB): domain Bacteria; phylum Acidobacteriota; class Terriglobia; order Bryobacterales; family Bryobacteraceae; genus JAJYKC01. The sequence continues at coordinate 38,741 of DASZXS010000065.1, forward strand.
CGAGGTGGAGTTCAATCTTTCGATGATCCTGCTTTTCGCGCTGGCGGTTCTGGCCTCGTACGCCGGGGTTGCGGCGATTATTGGCGCGTTCCTGGCCGGCATGGCGCTGGCCGGCGTGGTTTCGCCCCGGGCCCATGATCTTACTCATGGCGTAAGCGAGTTGCTCACGCCGTTTTTTCTGGCCGGTATCGGCCTCAACATGGACCTGGCCGCGCTCGGGAATCCGGAAGTGATGAAGCTCGCGGGTCTCGTTCTGTTGGCGGCGATCCTGTCGAAGCTCATCGCATGCGGCGCGGGAGCATGGAGCCTGGGATGGCGCGACATGTTTCGTGTGGGTGCCGGCATGGTACCCCGGGGAGAGGTCGGCATGGTGGTGGCTCAACTCGGGCTGAGCCTTGGCGTTATTTCCAAAGCTCTGTATGGGGTCGTGGTGCTTATGTCGGTGATGACAACCATCGTGGCGCCGCCTTTGCTGAGCCTGGCGTTTCGTGAGCCGCGAGGCCGCTCGAAGGAATCGGCGCCTTAAGGCCATGACGGCTCTGCTACCGCTGCTCTTTCTGGTTCAGCAGTCAGGCGCGGTTCGGGCGCCCGATCCGCTCGATATCATCCGCAAATCGGTCGAACGCGACCAGTCGGATTGGAGGCGGGCGAAGGACTACACCTACATCGAGCGGCAGGAAGAGCGGCGCGGGGCGAAGGTCTCATCCAAAACATTGGAAGTGACGACACTCTATGGGCACGAGTTCCGCCGCCTGATCGCGCGGGATGGCAAGCCGCTGCCGCCGGACGAGGCGGTTAGAGAACGCGAGCGGTGGGACAACGCAGTGGCGGAACGAGCCAGCGAATCGGATGAGAAACGCGCCAGTCGCGAGGCCGCGGCAGAGGAAAAGCGCCGGAAGGAAAGAGCGTTTGTGCGCGAGATTCCCGACGCGTACCGCTTCACTCTGTTGGGAGAAGATCGTGTCGATGGCTATGAAACATGGGTGATATCCGCAACGCCGCGCGAGGATTTTCAGCCGAAGGATTCACGCGCTCGCGAGCTCCCCAAAGTGCGGGCCAAGGTATGGATTGCAGAGAAGGATTATGTGTGGGTCAAGGCTGAAATCAACGTGATCCACCCGTTACGCTGGGGGCTCTTCGTCGCATCGCTCAACCCGGGAACGGTGATTGAGTTTGTTCAGATGCGCGTGAACAATGAAATCTGGATGCCGAAAGAGATTCACGTGCATCTGAACGCGCGGCTGCTCTTCCGGAAAGTCGAAGGCGAGTACAATAACAGCTTCAGTGGCTACCGGAAATTCCGCACGGATTCGAGAGTCTTGCCGTCCACGCCGCCCTGATCAGGTCAGCGGAGGAACGCCTGCTTCCCCTCGCCGCAGACGTCCGCGAACCACAAAAAAATAGACCAGAATCCCAACGGCGATCCCGATTCCGGAGGCGATGGCGGACGTATGCCCCGCGCCGGGCTCGGATTCGGGAATGGTCATCGCGCCCGTGATGAACAAACACCATACGAGTGCTGCCACGCCGGCCGGCGCGCGCCAGCGGCCCAGGTGAAAATATTCCGTGTGCTTGCCGCGCAATCCGCGCAGAGCCGCAAACACAATTGCTCCATAGGCCAGATATCCGGCGACCACCGAGGTGGACGTAAACAGCTCCAAGCGCTTAAGGAGCAGCACCACGGCGCAGGATACGAACCACACGAACACAATGGCGGGTATGGGCGTACCGTGCCGGGCATTCACCCGCGAAAAGAGTTTGGAGCAGGGAAACATGTTGTCGCGCGCCATGGCGAAGAGCAGCCGGCTGGTGAGCGCCATGCTCGCGAGCGCGCAGGCGAACACCGAGACGAAGACGATCAGCAGCACAAACTGAGCGGCGTGGAGGCCGAGGGTGGAAATCAGAATATCGAGAATCGGAGTGTCCGAAGCCTGCGTCGCGGCGAGATTGCGAATGGAAAGCAGAAAGGCCGCGATCACCAGGAATCCACCAATGCCCGAGGCAAGCACGGAGGAAACCACGGCCCTCGGCACCACGCGAAGCGGGTCCTGCGTTTCCTCCGAAAGATCGGCCGCCGCCTCAAACCCGGTGAGGCACCATGCGCCCATCAGCAGCGAGAGGACAAAGCCGGTGAGATGCGCCGGCTGCCCCGTGTAATAGCTGGTGTGATTCAGGAGAAAGCGGAAGCCGTGCGGAGGATGCAGCCCCGCCGCCCAAAGCAGAACCAGCGCGACGCCGACCGACCCCACGATTTCCGTAATTACACCGGCGTTGTTCCAGATGGCGACCACCTTGATGCTGACGATGTGGATAAAGGCCGCGGCGGTGATCACCACCACCGTAATAGCCGGCACGGAGAGCCAGCCGGGTGGTGCATAGCCTTGGGAACGGGCCAGCCCTCCAAGATATTCTCCGACGACGCCGCAGATGCCCGGCAGCCCGGTGATCCATTGCAGCAACAGCAGCCAGCCGGTAAAAAAGCCGAAGCGCGCATTCGTAAGCCGGGACGCCCATTGATAGCCGTATCCCGAGAGGGGATAATGCGCGGAGAGTTCGGCGATGATAAGCGCAACCAGAAGCTGTCCGATGACCGCGATGCACCACGAGCCGATCACCGCCGGCCCGGCATGCCGGATGCCCTGGCGAAAATCGCCGAAGATCCCCGTTGTCATCGAAATCAGCGAAAAAGAAAGCGCGAAGCTGGAAAATCCCCGAATGGTGCGCTTGAGCTGCTGTTTGTAACCGAAGCGGGCGAGGTCCCGCGACTCATTTCCGGACAGCGATTTGGAGTCGATCACCTCCCCGCTACTGTAGCAAGGAATCCCGGCGGATCAGCCGGAGCGCCGCAAACGCCGCAGGGCCGGCGCGATCAGCGAATGCCTCGCGATGTCCAACTCGGCGACTTTCAGCAGGCGGCACGCGCCGTAGAAGATCGCGGCCCCGGCCGGAATGGAGATCGCAAGATCCGAGAACCTTCCGAGCCTGCCTTCACCTAACACCGATCCAATCCAGTGGCTGGAGGCATAGATGGCCCCGCCCATCGCGGCCGACGCCACCGTAATTTTCCAGAAGCTGTTGAACAACAGGCGCCCCTGGATTCCCGCGATGCGCTTACGGAGAATCGAGAACAGCACTGCCGCGCCGAATATGGCCACCGTCGATGTGGAAAGGGCGAGTCCGGCATGGCTGAGGTTGGTATATTCGAGCAGCAGCTTTGCAACGCCAAAGTTGATCAGGATGGAAAAAATGCTGATCCACATTGGCGTACGCGCATCGTGCAGCGCGTAGAACGCCGGATTTAGAATCTTCAGCGCGGAGTAACCAGCCAGTCCGATGGCGTAACAGGCGAGCGCCAGGGCCGTCTCCTGGGTGTCGTGAAGGTGAAACTTGCCACCCTGAAAAATCGCGCCAATCATCGATTGTCCAAGGACGATCAGTCCCACCGACGACGGGATTGTCAGTAGAAATACCATTCCCAGAGAGCGGGAGAGCGTGCGGCGGAAGTCGTCCATGTTTCCCACGGCGGCGCTGCGGGAGATGGACGGGAGCGTCGCCGACGCGATCGCCACGCCGAATAAGGCCAGTGGAAATTGCATGAAGCGGAACGCGTAGGAGAGCCAGCTCACCGGGCCGTTGCCCGGAATCCGCGATGCGAAATTCGTGTTGACCATCACGTTGATCTGAACCGCGGCGTTGCCCAGAATCGCCGGCCCCATCAAGTCGACGATGTGCCGCAGCCCCGGATGGTGCCAGTTCCATGCAAACCGGAACCGGAATCCGAGGCGATGCAGCGTCGGGATCTGGCAGAGAAGCTGCAGCGCACCACCCATTACTACGCCGGCGGCCATGCCCAGGATGGGGCTTAATCCGATATATGGCCCGAGCCAGAACCCGGTTGCGAGCCCCAGGCCGAGAGAACCCAGGTTGAACGCCGTCGAGGAGAACGCAGGGACGGCAAAATAATCGCACGCGTTCAAAATGCCCATCGCCTGAGCGGCCAGCGCCACCAACAGTAGAAACGGGAACATCACCCGCGTCATCGTGACCGCGAGCTCGAACTTGCCGGAAATTGCGTGGTATCCCGGCGCCAGCAGTTCGACCAGCGCCGGCGCGAAGATGACTCCAAGCGCGCACACCATGCCGACCACGATGATGATCGCGGTGCCGACCAGATTCGCCAGCTCGGCGGCCTCCTTCTTCCCCTTGAGCGCCAGGGTCTCCGTGAACGTCGGCACGAAGGCCGAGGACAACGCTCCTTCCGCGAACAAATCGCGCGTCAGGTTAGGAATACGGAAGCCAAGCAGAAAAGCATCCCAGACGAATCCGGCGCCGAACAGGCGCGCCATGATAATTTCGCGCAGGAGCCCCGTGAGGCGGCTGGCGAGAAGGGTGATGGAGACAATTCCCGCCGACCGGACGACGCTTTCTTTCCGCGCCGGATCTCTGGTTAGCGAGTCGTGAGTTTCAATCGACAAATACTTTCCGCATCTCTGCTACTCCCCATATTCTTTGAGGAAGTGCGCGATGGTCTCGATTCCGGTGTAGTAATTTGCGACGCTGTACTTCTCGTTCGGCGAGTGCAAGCCGTCATCGGGCAGTCCAAAGCCCATGAGGATGGAGGGAATGCCGAGGTGCCGGGCGAAATCGCCCACCACGGGGATCGAACCTCCGCTACGCGTAAAAACCGTAGGCTTCCCGAGCACATCGCTGAAGGCGCGCGCGGCCACCCGGATTGCCGGGTGGTCGGGGTTCACCTGAATCGCCGGCCCCGCGCTCAGCACTCGCAATTCAATCGCAATCCCTTTCGGCGCCCGCTCCCGCAGAAACTTGCGGAATGCGCCGACCACCCTTTCCGGATCCTGATTGGGGACCAGGCGCAGACTCACCTTCGCGGTGGCTGTCGCCGGAATCACGGTTTTCGCGCCAGGTGCGGTAAAGCCCCCCACGATTCCGTGAACCTCGAAAGTGGGGCGCGCCCAAGTACGTTCCAATACCGAATAGCCGGGCTCTCCCGTCAGGCTGCTCGAACCCACTTCTTTCTTCAGGAACTCCGACTCATCGAACGGAAGGCTCCTCCAGCTTGCTAATTCCGCTTCCGCGGGAGTTGCGACGGCGTCATAGATCCCCGGAATTTGAATGACGCCATTCGCGTCCTTGCACTGCGCCAGAAGCTCGATCAGCCCGAACACGGCGTTCGGCGCGGCGCCGCCGTAGAGACCCGAGTGCAGGTCGCGCGCCGCTCCGCGCGCTTCCACTTCCATGTAAACAAGCCCGCGAAGGCCGATGCACAAAGTAGGCAGACCCTCCGCATAGAGCGCCGTGTCCGACACCAGCGCCACATCCGCTTTCAGGCGCTCGGGATGCTCGGCGACATACTTTGCGATCGACTCGCCCCCCACTTCCTCTTCGCCTTCAATCAGGAACCGGAGATTCACCGGCAGGGCGCCGTCCACCGCGCGCAGCGCCTCCGCGGCCTTGATGTGCATATACATCTGGCCCTTGTCGTCGGCGGACCCGCGGGCTACGATGTTTCCGTCTTCAATCACCGGCTCGAAGGGAGGATTGCGCCAGAGTTCCAGGGGATCGGGCGGCTGCACATCGTAGTGCCCGTAGCAAAGAACCGTGGGCTTGCCGGGCGCGTGCAGCCAGTCGGCATACACCAGGGGATGTCCGGCGGTCGGAAGAACGGATACGTTTTCGAGGCCGGCGTCCTTCAGCGCACTCGCGACAAAGGTGGCGGCGCGAGCCACGTCTCCCTTGTGCTCCGGAAGGGCGCTAATGCTCGGAATTCTGAGGAATTCCTTCAATTCATCGAGCAATCTTTGCTCGTTCTTCCGGATAAACGCGGCAATGGTGTTCGACATGAAGGTACGCGGGCGCATATTCATTATAGGGCGAAGTGTTCCAACGAACAGCGCCCTTGCGGCGTCTACCATCTCGAAAGTGCGCCATAACGTTGAGAGTCATTGAGTTGCCGATAAACTTCGCGTTTGGCTCGGCAGGAGAATCGTCGGACAGCGAGTTGATCGAAGGTTGCCGGAGGGGAAGCCTGGCCGCGTTCGAGCGGGTGTATTTTGCCCACTCTCCGCGGATGAAGAGCATTGCGTTTCATATGCTTCAAAACAAACAGGATGCGGAAGACGCGGTGCAGGAGGCCTTTTTGAAAATTCATCGCTCCATCCATGGATTTCAGGGCGAGTCTTCGCTCGGAACGTGGATCTATCGCATCCTGATTAACTGCTGTTATGACATCGGCCGGCGCCGCAAGCGCCGCGCGGAAACGGCCGCCCCCGCCGATTGCGCGCATCACAGCGAAGCGCCGCTTCGGATCGCGCTCGAAAAGGCTCTGAATCGTATCGGGGAACGGCAGCGGATGGTGTTTCTTCTGTTCGAAGTGGAGGGCCTGAAACATTCCGAAATTGCGGGAATTCTTGGCGTCCCCGAAGGCACTTCGAGAAGCTGGCTCTTCGAGGCCAAGCGCGAGCTGAAGAACCTGCTTTCCGCTCCGGAGGCGCGCGCATGAAATTCGAATGCGGGGATCTGGAGCGCGCCCTGGGGACTCCCGACCTGATGCCCGACGCGCTGGCGCATGCCAAGACGTGTCCCGCGTGCCGCCGCGAGCTGCGTTTGTGGAATGAAATCTCGCGGACCGCCAGTCAATTGCATGAAGAGTGGGACTCGCCCGGATTGTGGCCTCGCATCCGGGAAGCGCTGCAGGCGGAGCCTCGCCCGGCCCGTCGCTGGTGGCGTTCCTGGTACTGGATAGCGGCTCCGGCCGCCGCGGCTGCCATCTGGCTGCTGATGCTTCTCCGTCCGTTGCCCACCTACGAGCCGCCGAAGGACCGGCAGTTTCTGACCGAGCAAGCGCTCCGTGAGGTGGAGCAGAATGAAGCCGCCTATCGGAAGTCCATCGACAAGCTATCGGCGCTGGCGGATCCGAAATTGGAGAAAAGCGCCTCGCCGATGGCCGCAAGCTATAGCGAAAAGCTGGTTCTGCTCGACGCGGCGATAGCGGACGTCACGCATACTCTGGCGCGCAACCGTTTTAATGCGCAGCTTCGTACGGAACTCGCCGGCTTGTACCGGGACAAGCAAAAGACGTTACAGGAGATTCTGACCAGTGATTCGAAGAATTAGCTGTCTGCTCGCGATCTTAATGTTCGCCTCCGCGCTCCAGGCGCGCGAGGAATACACGCGCGATTTCGACAAGAACATCCCGTGGAAAGGGCAGCGGCTGCAGATCGATCATAGTCTCGGCGACGTTGTCGTGCGTGGAACACCAGGCTCAGCGGTGACGATTCATGCGGTGATTCGAGTGTCGGCGGCCTCGCAGGACGAAGCCAGGAAGTTCTCCGGGCAGATCGGGATTCAGTTGGACGACTCCGCCCCCACGATTTTCATCCGCACGAAATACCCCGAACAACACGCTTTTTCGGGGTGGCGAAACGTGTCCTACTCGGTGAGTTACCAGATCGCCGCCCCGCCGCAGGCCGCACTGCAAATCAGGAACTCTTTCGGTAACGTGGAGGCAGCCGGTATGAAGTCCGGCTCCGATATCACCAATTCGCACGGGCGGCTTGTCGTGCGGGACGGCGCGGGGCCGCACCGTCTGGAGGATTCCTTTGGCCCGGTTCAGGTGAGCGATAGTGCCGGCGAAGTTTCGGTTGAGAATTCCAACGGCTCGGTGGACGTCTCGAACATTCGCGGCCCGGCATCGGTGAGGGACCGCTTCGGGAACGTCACTGTCACGAATGTCTCCGGCGGCGTCAAGGTGATTAACGGAAATGGGTCGGTCCGCGTGACCGGCGCGGGTGGACTTTCAAGTATTACCAACTCATTCGGAACGGTGGAGGCATCTGGAATTCGCGGCGACCTGTTCATCAACAACTCGAACGGAAAGATTGACGCTCGCGAAATCACGGGCGCGGCGGAATTGAACACTACCTTTGGGTCCATTGGATTTGCAGGAGTCGGAAAAGGCGTGACCATTCGCGCCGGAAATTCCGCTATCACCGGGAGCAAGACTGGTGGGCCCATCACGCTCCAGACGTCGTTCGGCCGGGTCAGCCTGTCGGAGATTCGCGGCGGCGTACGCGTAGTTGCCAACAACGGTGATGTTATTCTGGCCGGCGTAGGTGGAGAAGCGCGTGTTAAAACCAGCTTTGGACTGGTCGACGCCACGGACATCAAAGGATCGCTGATTGTCGAAAACAATAACGGAGGGGTAAAGGCGCGCGATGTGCAAGGGGCCAATGTCCGCACCAGTTTTGGCCCCGTTCTGTTGGAGAGGGCCGATGGACCGCTGGACGTTGTGAATCAAAACGGCGCCATCGACTCTTCGCTTACGAGCCAGAAATCCTGCCGCCCCGTCCGCCTGCAAACCTCGTTCGGAGCGGTGCGCCTGCGCATTCCCGCGAACTCCAACTACCAGCTCACGGCGCGCACGTCGTTTGGAAAGATCAATACCTCGCTGCCTATCAAAGTGAGCGGGACGGTGGGTTCGGACTCGCTCTCGGGCGCCATCGGGCAAGGTGGCTGTCAGCTACAGGTCACCAATAGTAATGGGAGCATCGACATCCTCTCAACCCAATAACTCAACGCCGCGCCGCTTACTGACGGTCCCCAAAGCTATAACCAACCCAGACCATCGCGGCAGGAACGGAGTTACTTCCAAACTGCTGAGTCAGGTTAGGAACATAGTGGTAATCGAACTCAGGCTTAATGAACCAGTGATCGTTGAGAAAAACTTGTAATCCAACTCCGGTATGGATCTGGAAGTGGCTTGCATTCCCAACGGATTGCGCCTGAGTGGTGCAGACCGCGGTGCCAACGCACGCGCTTTGCGAAAAGGAAAAAGAGGTGCGCGCTCCGCCCAAGCCGCCTTCCAGTTGCAGAGCGAATCGCTTGTTGCTGACCGGCCGGAAGATTCCGTCGAAATCATAAAACGTCTGGCGATAGCTGAGTGGGCCGTAGTCGCTTGTCCCGGGCTGCAGAGTCATGTTCGCGCCTACGCCAAAGTGTTTGTAGAGCATCAAGTCTCCTCCGAAGCCTAGAAAGAAGCCGTTTAACGCCGGAAGTTTTGAGCAAGTAGGGTCGGCGGAAGACACCGTGCACGATCCGAATGCGTTCGAAGAGGACGCATTTTCAAGTCCTGAGTTATTTGCCGGAGCATGCGCCGTGCCGAAGCCAACATTGAGGTCGAATGCCTGTTGTGCGCCGGCAAGGGGAGTGTAGAACAGGAGTGCTCCGAAAAGCGGAATTAGACCGTAGAGTTTATTCAAGGTAGAAAGGCTCCTTACAGATTGAGATAATCCGCGCAAGCGCGATCGAGACTCATGCTGGATTGCGCTATCTGTCTACACGGACGCGGGCTCCGAGGCGATGGTTTCAGCCCACCATGCTTACGGTGTTTTACTTGACTTATGGGGGAGAGAACAAGTCACGCTGCCGGAAGTTCCGTCAGCCGTGTTTCATTACCGCAATGTAGCCGAGGTTGCGATAAAGCTGCCGGTAGTCCAACCCGAACCCGACTACAAAGCGGTCGGGGATCTCGAAGCACCGGAAGTCGATGTTTAACTGCGCCAGGCGCCGCGTGGTGCGGTCCAGGAGTACGCAAATTCCCAGGGAGGCCGGGCTGCGTCCCGCGAGATTTTGCAGGAGGTAGCGCGCCGTAAATCCGGTGTCGATGATATCTTCGACCAGCAGCACGTGATGCCCTTGGATCCCCTCGTCGAGATCCTTCACGATCCGTACTACGCCCGGCGCGCCGGCCGGGGCCGCGAAGGGCGAAATTGCCAGAAAATCGATCCGCACGGGAATCGTGATGTGACGAGCAAGCGCCGTGAGGAAGAACACAGAGCCCTTGAGCACGCTCACCAGCGTCAGTTCCTGGCCGGCATACCGCTTGGAAATCTCCGCCGCAACTTCCCGGATGCGCGTCTCGATCTGCTCCTCGCTGAAAAGGACGCGTTCAATGCTAAACGAAGCGCTCACGATTCGGATTCCGAGCGGCTCAAACCGTATTTCAGGGTCAGATCCAGCATGTCTTTCTGATAGAAGACCTGGATATTGATGTGGGGATAGATGGCCTTCAGCAGCTTGATTTTGTGATTCTTTCGCGTCACCAGCGACTGCTTCATGGTGGTCAGCTCCACGTATAAATCGAACTCGGGAAGATAGAAGTCGGGCGTAAAGGCCTCGGTCACATTCCCATCCTTGTCCCACTGTAAAGGGAAACTGCGAGGCTCGTACTGCCAGGGGATTCGATAGAAGTCGAGGAGATCGGCGAAAATCTGTTCGGTGGGGTGGCTGAAAGGCATGCGCCCGGCTTCCACGCGGGTGGGAAGCGCCAGCCCAAATTCCGCCAGCTTCATATGAATTCGAAACAGCATCTGTGCCTCGGCGGCGGAGCCGAGCGGTTCACCCGGAATCATGTTCCGCAGCCGAAGAGTGTTCTCGACAATACTCACTTGCTCGTCGGGGGTGAAATTCGCGACGTTCAGAGCTAAGTCCACGTCCTCGGGCCTGGAAATCGCTCTACCGAACCGTGCCTTGCGCCGCAAAGCGGCCTCGGCGTCCTGTTGCCGGAGCCAGTTTCGGGCAGCCGTCCGGTCCATCCCCGAGTCCACCGTCACCGCCGTCAACCGGAACGCGTTAGCAGCGTTGAGATGGACCCGGAAAACTCCTGGGAACGAGCGCATCAGGAACTGTCCGCCCGGCGCACTATATATAAGATTGCTCTGTGCCGCCATTCGGACCAGAACCGATGCCGCCAGCCACGGCCAGGCCCTTTCCGGGAAGCCATCGGGGTGGCCCAGGGAAGCTAACAGGGAGGAGTCGCTCAGCACATCCCCTGGAGTGGCAACCGCCCAGCCTAATCGCACCGCCACCGCGCGGGCGAGTTCTTCGGGGTGACACCCGGCGTCTCCGGATATACTCACTACGGCCATTCGTTCACGCTCTTTTTTTGGGAGGGCTTGTCAAAGAGCATAACAGGTCGCGCCCGGGCGGACCGTGGGCGAAGCGTCACAACTCTATGAAAATGCGTAGCTCAGCGTGATGAAAAATGGAAATGTTATACTGGGCGAATGTTCCGGGACGTCGCGGCGCTCGCTTTTTTGCCTTGACTGACCGGGAATAGCTGTTGTAAAGTCAGGAATTCTCAATAGTTAGAACGTATGTAACCAATTCGTGATGTTCAGAAATCACCGACACGCACTTATTCTTCTCGTGTTCGGCGTTGCCGCCTTGCTGAGCGGTTGCGCAGCCAACCGGGCACCGCAGTACACAAAATTTGTAGACGCCTTCCTTCCCTCCTCACCCAAGTACAACTCCATCGATCCAGCGCCGGCGCTGCCGTATCCGCGCACCGCCAGCCTCTATACCCGGGAGACAGCCAGCATGCTGCTCCCGCTTCCAGCCTCCAGCCCGTTAGATGAATATTTCCGGAAAGCGGATGAACATTTTGCGGCAGGCAAACGCCTGTACGAGGCCGGAGACCCGAAAGGGGCGCGAAAGGAGTTTGACCTGGCGATGGATAGCCTCCTATCCATTCCAGCCGACCTTCCGGACCGCCAGCGCCTGGAGCGCAAGCTGGATCAGATGGCGGATGCGATCTTCCGCTACGACGTGGAGGGCCTGGGAGCGGGGCAGTCGCGGGACGAGATCGTTTACGACAAGCCGCCTCTCGACGGCATGCTGGAAATGACCTTCCCGGTAGATCCCAACCTGAAGCCGAAAGTGGATGAAGAGCTTCGCGCCACGATTTCTCAGTTGCCGCTCGAGCTCAGCGACCCCGTTCTAAGCTTCATCCATTATTTTTCGACGGACCGGGGCCACAAGATTCTCGAGGGTGGTCTGCGCCGGTCCGGCCGCTATCGCTCCATGATGGAGCGAGTGCTTACCGAAGAGGGCGTTCCCAAGGAGCTGATCTACCTGGCGCAGGAGGAATCGGGCTTCTCGCCGCGCGCGAAGTCAGTGAAGTCCTGCCTCGGCCTCTGGCAATTCGCCGCTTTCCGCGGACAGGAGTACGGCCTGACGCAGAACGGCACGGTTGACGAGCGCATGGATCCGGAAAAGTCCACGCGAGCCGCGGCACGGCACTTGCGGGATCTTTACCAGCACTTCGGCGACTGGTATCTGGCGATGGCCGCTTATAATTGCGGGCCGGGCTGCGTCGACCGCGCCATTCAGCGAACCGGCTACGCCGATTTTTGGGATCTCCACCGCCTCAATGCGCTGCCGCAGGAAACAAAGAATTATGTGCCCCTGATCCTGGCGCTGACCATCATGTCGAAAAATCCTCAGGACTATGGCATGAATGATGTCGACCTGGATCCGCCCGCCGAATCGGAACAAGTCCGCGTAAAGGCGCCGACGAGCCTTACGCTGGTGGCCGATGCCGTGGGGGCTACCGTCTCCGAGCTGCAGGACTTGAATCCTTCGCTATTGAAGGGGATTGCGCCGGAAGGCTTCGAGCTGCGGGTCCCGAAAGGCGCTTCCGCCGAACTCGATGCCGCTTTGGCGCAGGTGCCGTTGGAGCATCGAGCCAGTTGGCGGCTCCACCGGGTCGAAGCGGGCGAGACGCTTGCCGAAATCGCCAAGCGATTCAGCAGCGCCGCGAAGCTGATCGCGGACGCGAATGCGGATGGCGCAGGCGACTTAACACCGGGAAAGCTGCTCATTGTTCCGGTTTCGTATCGCCCGGCGCCGAAACGGGAAGCCCGGATCAAGGCCCGTGCATCTTCCCGGAAACACTCCTATGCAAAAAAGCCGTCGCGCTCGCGAACGCATGTCTATTCGAAGAAAGCTTCGAAAGGCGCATACACCACCGCGAGTCTGCGGGCGTCCCGGCACCCCGGAACGCGAAACCGGTGAGCGGGGAGTCTGTTGAAACTTTGTAGATAGCTCTTGCCTTGTAGATAAAACGAGTTATTCTAAGGAATAGTTTTTTCCACGGGAGGCATGCGAAATGTTTCAGAATGATCTTTTCGCCGCGGACGATGAGTTCGACGATTTCGATTACGAAGAAGAGCACGTGACTCTGGAATCCGAGATCGGCGAGTATGGGCACTCCGATGACGACGACGACGAGGAAGTGGAGGTCGTCGAAGCCGTCGTAGCCGTCCAGGAGGTAGCTCCGGCAGAACCGGTTGCCGCCACTCCGCCAGCGGATGCGCCGCCGCAGAAAAAGCCGGTGAAAAAGGCCGCTGCCTCCAAGGAAACCAAGAAGCCGGCAAGAAAAGCCGCGCCCGCCGCCAAGAAGGCCGCCCCTGCGAAAGCGGTCAAAAAGACCGCGCCGCCGAAGGCTGCCAAAAAGGCTGCCGCAGTCAAAAATTCATCAAAGAAAGCCACTAAGAAAACAGTGAAAACAGCCGCAAAAAAGACAGCGACCAAGAAAGCCGCCGCCAAAACAGCCGTAAAGGCCGCGCCCAAGAAAGCAGCAGCGAAAAAAGTAGCCCCAAAGAAGGCCGCTCCCGCCAAGGCCGCCAAAAAAGCAGCGCCCAAAAAAGCAGCTAAGAAAGCCGCGCCGAAGAAAGCGGCGAAAAAGGCTTCCAAGCGCTAGGACAGATCGGACAATCGCCTCAAATTCCGGCCCGGTACGGCAAGGCCATACCGGGCGGTTTGGGGGTTTTCACCGGTGGCGCAGTGTCATGCGCCTGGATTCTTGGCCACAACGGCCCGGCATCGCTCAAAGAGCTGCAGGAGAGAGTCTGCGTGTTCTTCGGGCGAGCGGGATGCCTTCCCCGCGAAACCCGCTCCGCTCGGACCTTTGCCGTATCCGGTGGTGACGGCGACGAATTTCATCAATTCCAACGCCACTTCGTCCTTGTTCATCGGTTCGCTTTGCTTCTTTTCTTTCTCTTCGGGCATGTTCTCTCTTTGTGATCCTTCCGTGCCGTAGCACCGTTCCGCTTCGGACTTTCCTTTGTATGTGCTAATTCTTTAGGGTATCGTATTTGGTTTTTTGACCCCGTTTCTTTTTCGCCGATGCCAATCCGTGCTCTCCGTCTCATTCGTAAGATGCGAGGCGGCGCACAATCTCATTTGTTTGAGTGCAGCGACGGCAATTTCTACGTCGTCAAGTTCACCAACAATCCTCAGCATCGCCGGGTCCTTGCGAACGAGTGGATCGGTTCGGCATTTCTCACCCATTTGGATGTGGCCACTCCCGCAGTGGCGGTAATCGAGGTCGGTGCAGAATTCCTGTCGGCCAATCCGGAGATCTGCCACCAACTCGGGACCAGGCGCGTTCCGCCGGAGGCCGGATGGCACTTCGGGTCCCGTTATCCGGGAGACCCGGCGCGGCTCGCGGTCTACGATTTCCTTCCAGATCAACTGCTCGATCAAGTAGCGAACGCCTTCGATTTCCGCGCTGCTTTCGTGTTCGATAAATGGACCGGCAACGCCGATTCGCGCCAGGCGATATTCTTTCGCGCGCGGCTTCGGGACTGGACGCGCACGGCATCGCAGAAACTTGGGTTTGTCGCGCAGATGATGGACAATGGCTACCTGTTCGACGGGCCGAACTGGACGTTTACCGATTCGCCTCTGCAGGGCCTTTACTTCCGGCGGGGCGTCTACCGCGGCGTCCGTTCCCTGGCCGACTTTGAGCCCTGGATCGAGCGCGTTCTCCATTTTCCCGAGGAAGTGGTGGACGACGCGCTCAAGCGCCTGCCTCCCCAGTGGCTTGGAGACGATCACAGCGCGCTCGACGGTCTGATGGACCGTCTCATGAGGCGGCGGAAGCGCGTCCCGGAGCTAATCCGGGCTGCCGCGGCCAGCTCCGCGCTGCCGTTTCCGGAATGGCGCTCCACGGGGGTTTGATACACTGAGGAACGGATGACAGAAGATCTTGAGCCGGTAAGCCGCCTCCAGTCTCTCGACCAGCGTATAGCCCACCTTCAACATGAGATTGCCGCACTTCCTAAACATATTGCGGCAATCGAGAAAACCTTGGATGGACACCATCGCCGTCTTGAAGCGGATCGAGCGGCACTCGCCGCGAATTTGAAAGACAGGAAGCGGTACGAAGAAGACATTAAACTCAGCGAGCAGAAGATTTCCAAGCTCCGCGACCAGACCCAGCAGGCAAAGACCAACGAACAGTTTCGGGCATTTCAGCACGAAATCGAATTTTGTGAAAAAGAGATCCGGTCCTTTGAGGACCGGATTCTTGAGCTCATGACAGCGTCGGAGCGTTTCGACCAGAACGCCAAGAAGACGGAAACGGCTTTCAATCAGCAAAAGAAGCATGTGGACGCCGAAAAGGCTGAGGCCCGGGAGAAAACAGCCTCCCATCAGAAGGAGTTGAACTCACTGCGGGCGGAGCGTCAGCAAATCGTTTCGACGATGAAACCGTCGGTTCTCGCCTCTTATGAGCGCATCCGGAAAAAATGGCATGGCGCCACCGTTCTGGCTGAAGCGGTGGACTCCCATTGCTCCGCCTGCCAGATTGCGCTGCGACCCCAGTTTTTGCAGGATCTCCGAAAAGGGGATAAATTGATGTTCTGCGAGAGTTGTGGGCGGTTTCTTTACTATAATGCCCCAGTGACCTTCGAGCACGACCTGGCCGCACACTCCGAACCGCGAGTTTAGCCAATGGGAAAAACGGCCGCGTTTGCCCAGGCCTGCCGCGCCGCCTCCTTGCGTCGCCGCTTCGCCCTGCTGGTGGCGGCCATGCTACTGGCGGCGCCCCTCGCTCCGAGCCAGACCTTAATCCGCATGGGCACTCTCGCGCCCAAGGGATCGAGGTGGGAACAGATTCTGCTGGAGATGGGAGCAAAGTGGAAACAGGCGACCAACGGTCGTCTCACACTGCGTCTCTATGCCGGTGGTGAACAAGGCGACGAACCGGAGATGGTGCAGAAGATGCGCATCCGGAAACTCCAGTCCGTCGCCCTCTCCGGCGCGGGACTGAGCGGTATCGACGCCAGCGTATCCGCCCTCCAAATCCCGTTGATGTTCAATTCCTACGAGGAACTGGACTACGTTCGGGACAAAATTTCGCCGCGACTGGAAAAGCTTCTCGCCGCTCGCGGCTACATTGTTCTTAACTGGGCAGACGCCGGTTGGGTTCGTTTTTTCAGCCGCGACCCCGCCTACTCTCCCGATGATTTCCGGAAACTGAAACTGTGCGTTCTTCAAGGGGACAGCGCCACCTTTGAGCTGTACAAAAATAACGGCTTTCATCCCGTTGCGCTGGCGGCTACCGACATTCTGACCGGCCTGCAAACGGGTTTGATCGACGCTTTCCAGGCTCCCGCGTTAGTGGCGCTGGGGAGCCAGTGGTTCGGCGGCGCCAGGAACATGCTCGATCTGAAATTGGCGACTCTCGTCGGCGCAACGCTGATTTCGAAGGATGTGTGGAACAAGCTCTCGCCCGACGACCAGCGTAAGGTGATGGATATCTCCCGCGAATCCGGCGTAGAGCTGCGGAAAGAGATCCGGTCCCAGGAAGCGAACGCTATCGGGCTTATGCAATCCATGGGCTTGAACGAGGAAAAGATCTCGCCTCAGGCCGCCGCTCAATGGCGGACGCTGATTGAAGGAAAGCTCTATCCCGCGCTGCGGTCTCACGGCATGCCCCCCGCGTTGTTTGACGAAGTCGTACATTTGCGGGATGAATACCGCGCTGCGCACTCCACTTCTCCTGCCCGGCCCGCGGCAAAGGGTTCCTCCAAGCGGCGACCGTGAGCGAAGCGCTGGTTTCTTCGCAGAACGTGCCGCGCTGGTGGAAACCGGTCCATGTCCTGGAGAACGGCGTCGCGACGCTGGTTCTCTCGCTGATGACCCTGTTGCCGGTCATCGAAATGACGGCGCGCAATCTCCACATCATCCCCAGCATCCCCGGTTCGCCCGTCTACGTTCAGCACATGACGCTCTGGGTCGGGCTGTTGGGCGGCGCACTGGCCGCTCGAATGGGGCGCCTCCTTTCGCTCTCCACCGTTACTTTCCTGCCGCGGCGCCTGCGCCTGCCCGCCGCGATCTTCTCGGCCGCCGTGCTTGCGGCCGTCGCCACCGCTCTTGCCTACGCCTCGTGGGAGTTCGTCGTTTCCGAGCGCGGCGCCGGCAGCCAACTGGTCCCGGGCATTCCGAAATGGTATCCGCTGCTGATCATGCCGGCCGGATTCGCCGTCATAGGTCTGCGCGGTATCTGGATGGCGGGCGGCGGGTGGCTGGGACGCTTCGTGGCCTTGCTGGGGGTGTTCGTTCCTTTCGCGCTAGGCAATCTCGAAGCGCTGGCGAGCGCCGGAGTCCTGCATCTCGGTCTTGCGCTGATGGTTCTGGCGACTCTGGCAGGTCTGCCGATTTTTGCCGTTTTCGGCGGCTTTGCGATGCTGCTGTTCCTCGGCGAACAGACCCCCATCGCGTCCGTTCCTGTCGAGATGTACCGCTTGGTTGCCTCGCCGCTCCTGCCCTCCATCCCTCTGTTCACCTTCGCCGGATACCTGATGGTGGAGGGAGGCGCCACGCAACGGCTTCTGCGGGTTTTCAAGGCGCTCTTTAGCTGGATGCCCGGGGGAATGGCAATCGTCACCGTGGTGATTTGCGCGGTGTTTACGTGGGGCGGGTCGGGGCTTACCATTCTTTCCCTCGGAGGGCTCCTGGTCCCGGTCCTGATTCGGGCGCGCTATCCCGAACGGTTTTCCATCGGGCTGCTTACCGCGTCGGGTTCGCTGGGCCTGCTCTTCCCACCCAGTCTGCCGGTGATTCTTTACGGAGTCTACGCGCAGACGGCCATTGACCGTCTCTTCATCGGCGGTCTGCTCCCCGGCCTGATGATGGTTCTGCTGGTGGCTATCTATGGCGTCCATTGGGGTATTCGCGCTAACGCGGCCCGCGACCGGTTTTCGATCCGGGAAGCCGCCGAGGCCATTTGGGAAGCGAAGTGGGAGCTGTGCCTGCCGGCGATCATGCTGGCGGGACTGTTCGGCGGGTTCGGCACGCTAACCGAAGCGGCGGCGCTCACCGCCTTTGCGGCCCTCTTCGTCGAAACCGTCCTTTATCGCGGGCTCTCCTTGCGCCGCGATTACGTGCGGGTCTGCATTGAGTGTGCGGCCGTGGTGGGTGGCATTCTGCTCATCATCGGCGTGGCACTCGGCTTTACGAACTACCTGGTCGATGCGCAAATTCCTTCCCAGCTCGTCGATTGGGTGAAAGCGAACGTTCACTCGAAGATCGTTTTCCTGCTGCTGCTGAACGTGGCGCTCCTGGTTGTTGGCAGCCTGATGGATATTTTTGCCGCCATTCTTGTCATTGTGCCTCTGCTGAAGCCGCTGGCGGTGGTATTCGGCATCGACCCGGTACAGATGGGGATGATTTTTCTGAGCAATCTGGAGCTGGGATACCTGATGCCGCCCGTCGGCATCAATTTGTGTCTTTCGGCCTATCGCTTCGAAAAGCCGATGTTTGCGGTTTATCGCGCGCTGCTCCCCTTTTTGCTGGTACTGCTCTGCGGGGTGTTTCTCATCACCTACGTCCCTTGGATCACTTTGGCCCCGCTCCGGTGGCTGGGCAAGTAGGACTGGCCAGGGTGGAACAATTTCCGTTCGATGATGACACGCAAGTAAGATGAAGGTGGTCTATTCGTTTTGGCCTCTCAATGGACTTCCACACCATTTGGTCCCGATTCCTCTCCGCGCTCGGTGCTTCGCAGCCGCGCAGCCGGAGGATTCTTAGCTATGCCGCGCTTGCGTGCGGCGCCGTTTTCGTTCTGGGTCTTGCGGTTCTAACGTTCTACTACGTCAAGTACAAGCACATCGTAGACGAAAGCCTGGAAAAGCCGCTTTTTGCCAACACGGCCAAAATCTACGCGGCCCCGCGGGAAGTGCGTCCCGGGCAAAAGCTTTCGGCGGGATTCCTGGCGCAGGAGTTGCGCGAGGCGGGCTATACGGAGGAGGGCCACGGAGCGCCTTCGCCGATGGGGACCTACTCCTTCGGAGACAACAGCATTTCGGTCCGTCCCGGCCCGCAGTCGTTTCATGCTCCGGAAAGCGCCACGATTTCTTTCAAGGGCCAATATGTCAGCCGTATCGCCTCCGCCGACGGACGCCAAACGGGCGCCTATGATCTGGAACCCGTGCTCATCACGGGACTTTCCGATGAGAACCGGGCGAAGCGCCGCCTGGTGACCTACGGTGAACTGCCCCGGTATCTGGTTCCGGCGGTAACCTCGATCGAAGACCGCCGCTTCTTCGAGCATGGAGGCGTCGATTATCTGCGGCTCGTGGGAGCGTTCCGCAACGACCTTACTCATAGGCATACCTATATGGAGGGCGGCTCGACCCTCACCATGCAGCTCGCTCGCGGTTTTTTCCTTACCCCGGAGAAGCGGCTGAAACGAAAGTTCATCGAAATTCTGATCACCTACCAATTGGAAGACCACTTCGACAAGAAGAAGATCTTCGAGCTGTATGCAAACCAGATTCCCCTCGGCCAGCGCGGCAGTTTCGCGATTCACGGCTTTGGCGAGGCGTCGCGGGCCTATTTCGGGAAGGACATCCGCCAGCTCAACCTGCCCGAGTGCGCGCTCCTGGCTGGGCTGATCCAGAGCCCCAGCCGCCTGAATCCCTACCGCCATCCGAAGCGCGCCCGGGAACGCCGCAACCTCGTGCTCGATGAGATGGTCGAGACCAAAGCCATCACCCGCGAGCAGGCAGATGCCGCCAAGGCCACGCAGTTGAATCTCAGCACGCAGAGCATTGATTCCCGGGAGGCTCCCTATTTTGTCGACCTCGTCCGGGACAAGCTGACTCGCCGGCTCGGCGATTCCGCGTGGACGCAGGAGGGCTTGCGCGTCTACACCTCGCTCGATCCGGAACTGCAAGCCGCCGCGACGCAAGCGATTGACGAGGGAATGAAAAAGGTGGATGAGCTGGTGCGCCGCAGATATGAGCGGAAAGGCAAGAAGGGCGACGCTCCGGAAAACATCACCTATCCGCAGGTTGCTCTGGTTGCGCTCAATCCGCATACGGGGCAGGTACTGGCGCTCTCCGGAGGCCGGAGCTATGGCATGAGCCAGTTGAATCGCGCGGTGGCTCACCGGCCCACCGGGTCGATATTCAAGCCCTTTGTCTATGCGGCCGCGTTCAGCAGCAGCTTGAACGGGACGCAGTTGACCGACGCCGACGGCCATAGCTCCGTATTCACGCCGGTCACTATGCTGGACGACGAGCCGACTACGTACACGGTCGGAGATCAGGAATACACGCCCCGGAACTTCGAGGGAAAATATCACGATGAAGTCACCGCGCGCTTCGCTCTGCAGCAGTCCCTCAACAACGCCACGATCGCTCTTGGGCAGATGGTGGGCTTTGGAAACGTGGCTGCCCTAGCTCGCAGTGCCGGCATTACTTCGGCGCGTGGGACGCCGTCGGTGGCGATTGGCGCCTACGATGCCACGCCCCTGGAGATGGCCGGGGCCTATACGATTTTTGCGAACGATGGACTCAGGATGGACCCCTGGCTGGTCGATTCGGTTCGCGGCTCCACGGGCGATGTGATCGCCGATTTCACCCACGAAAAGAAGCAGGTGCTCGATCCACGCGCCGCGTACCTCACGACGGACCTCATGGAGAATGTGATCAACCACGGTACCGGCTACGCCGTGCGGGCTTTGGGGTTTTCGGCGCCCGCGGCCGGAAAAACCGGGACTTCGCATGACGCGTGGTTCGCGGGGTTCACCAGTAACCTCCTCTGCATCGTGTGGGTCGGGAATGACGACTATACGGACATCAAGATGGAAGGCGCGCACGCAGCCGCGCCGATCTGGGCGGAGTTCATGAAGCGTGCCATTGCTCTTCCGCAATACTCCGACGCTCACGATTTCGTGCCACCGGTCGGAGTGGTGCAGGTCCAGTTGGATAGCAACACCAACCTGCTCGCGTCGCTCTCCTGCCCCCAGGATTACACTGCTGCCTTTCTCGAAGGAACGCAGCCCTCCAGTTCCTGCGATCAACTGAAGGGAGACCATCGGAACTTTTTCGAAAAACTTTTCGGGCTCGGCGAAAAGCCGCAGGTCCCAGTCCATTCTCCGGCTGCCGCTTCGAAATCCATGACACCGCAGAACGCGACTTCCCGGATCGCTGCTCCTCGAATTGCGCCCACTCGTTCTACACCCAATGGCGGTCAGCCG
This sequence comes from Bryobacteraceae bacterium, assembly GCA_035545735.1. Lineage (GTDB taxonomy): Bacteria > Acidobacteriota > Terriglobia > Bryobacterales > Bryobacteraceae > JAJYKC01. The sequence goes on from DASZXS010000065.1 coordinate 59,877, forward strand.
ATCGTTCCGGGGGAAGCCTATGCCGCCCCGCCGCCTGAAAAGAAGCGCGGATTTTTCAAGAGACTCTTCGGGATCGGCAAAAAGGACGAGCCGCAGGAGCAGAAGCCTTGAAAACCACAGAGCAGGATTAGCGCCGGCCGAGGCGCCCCGGGAGTAATTCCAGTTCCTCCAGTGTCTTCGGCCAGTCCTGCCTCAGGAGCCTCGAAAGCGACCGGTCCGCAAGCAGCCGCCCTCCGGTCTGGCAGCGGGGGCAGTAATTCGTTTCATTGCCGGCATACCGGATGCGCTGTACCGGAGCAGAGCACCGGGGACACGGTTTTCCGTAGCGGCCGTGAACGGCCATATCGGGGCGGAAGGCGGTGACGCCCTCGGGAAAAGCGCTCCCGGCTTCGGCGCGAAGACGCTGAATCCACTCGTTAAGCACCCCGCGCACCCCTTCAAAGAGACGGTGGGAATCTGTTTCGCTGAGCCTTTGCGTCAAGGCGGTCGGAGAGAGGGCGGCACGGTGAAGGATTTCATCCGAGTAAGCATTTCCAATGCCGCTGAAGAGGCGTGGGTCGGTGAGCGCTCGCTTGAGCGTATGGTTGGCGGAGCGCAGCCTCGCATCGAACGCGGAGAAATCGGAGTCGAGGACCTCCAATCCACCGGGGTCGAGTGTGCTGAGCCCCTCTTCCCCTCGCACCACGTGGAGAGAGGCGCGTTTTTGGGAGCCCGCTTCCGTCAGCGTCAGAGCTCCGGAGGAAAACTCGAAAACGGCCAGCGATTGCTTTCCAGCCTTTTTACCGGGGGCAATCCAGTGCAACCGCCCCGCAATCATCAGGTGCAGCACCAGCCATATGTCATGGCCGGCGCCGATCGCGATCCGCTTTCCGATCCGCCGCAGCCCCGTCACGGACTTTCCTTCCGCCTCCGCAAGCGGAGGATCGACGGTTCGTAGAAGGAAAGGGCTGGCCAACTCCACGCGCTGGATGGTCTGTCCGGAAATGCGCTTTCCCAGCGCTTCCAGATAGACCGTAATGTCGGGAAGCTCCGGCACCGCGCCGGCCTATTCCGCCAGAGCCCGGATCAGGCGGTAGTAAAAGTCGACGGCCTGATAGAACGCCTCGACGCCGATGCGCTCATCGCGGCCGTGAGCGCGCACGTCGTTGACGTCGCCGAACAACCCGGAGACGCCGTACGTCGGAATCCCCACGAGCCTGAAATACTTTCCGTCGGTTGCCCCGGTTTCCATCACCGGCGCTACGGGGACGCCCGGCCACAGGGAACGAGCGATCTGTTCCAGGGTCTGCATGAGCGCGGGAGGGATGGGGGAAGCCGGCCCTGGTAATGCCGGCTGAACCTGCGTGATGGAAATCTGGCGATCATGCACCAGCCGGGTGAGCGTGCTCTGCACATTCTCCGGTGTGTCGGTGGGCACCAGGCGGCAGTTCACGATCGCCACCGCCGACTGCGGGAGCGCGTTCTCCGCATGTCCACCCGTCAACTCGGTTGGCACACAGGTGGTACGCATCATCGCATTGAAAAAGGCCGTCTTCGAGAGACGCGAGACCGGGCCCGGCAGCGGGGGGTCTTCCAGGATAGCCTTCATATCCTTGCCCGTCTGTCCGCCGGCGATTTCCGCCATGCGCTCGAAATACTGGCGGCTCACCGGATTCAAGTTCACCGGAAAACGGTAGGCTTCCAGTTTCGCCAGGCCGTCGGCGAGACGGTAAATGGCATTATCGGGGACGGGAAGGGAGCTGTGGCCGCCCTTGTTTCTTACTTCGAGCTTGAAACTCAAATACGTTTTCTCGGCGGCCTGGACTGCGAGGACAATTCTCTTTCCGTTCTGCATCTGCCCGCCGCCCGCATCGGTGTTCACACAAAATTCGGCGTCAACCAGGTCGCGATGGTTCTTCAGGAGCCACTCCGCGCCGTTCGAATGGCCGCCCTCCTCATCCGCGGTCAACGCCAGGATCAGGTCGCGATGGGGACGGAAGCCTTCCCCTTTCAGGCGCAGAAAATTCGCCACCAGCTCGGCGTCGCCGCTCTTGTCGTCTTCCGTGCCGCGGCCGTAGAAATAGCCGTCCTTTTCGAGGAAGTGGAAAGGATCCACGGACCAGTCCTCCCGCTTCGCTTCCACGACATCGAGGTGCGCCAGGAAGACGATAGGCTTAGCGTGACCCGTGCCCCGGTAGCGGACCACCAGGTTTCCCTTGCGCGGAGCCTGGATCAGAACCTGAACATCCTGCGCGGGAAATCCGGCGGCGCGGAAACGCTCCGCCATCGCTTCGGCGGCCTTGGTATTGTCGCCAACGGAATCCGTTGTGTTGATATTGATGAGCTGTTCGAGAACATCCCGCGCAAGCTGCCGCTCGGGCGGAAGTTGAGAAAAGGCTGATGTGCAAAGCAGAAACGCAATTCCGGCGCCAAGGGCAGGTCTCATGAGAACCCCATCATACTCGAACCGTTGAGTAGTTGGATGAGCCTATCCCCTACAATCAAAAGAGCCGCATGCCTCTACTTATGAGCTGTCAGGCGCTGAAGAAGTCATTTGGCGCCGAGCGGCTCTTCGAAAATATTTCCTTCACCCTTTCGGACGGCGAGCGCGCTGGTCTGATCGGGCCGAACGGATCGGGAAAATCGACGCTGCTGAAGATTCTGGCCGGCGAAATGACGCCGGATGAGGGAGTCGTTGCGCCCCGGAAAATGCTGCGCGTGGCCTACGCCGCCCAGCAGGACGATCTGCCTGGGGAGATGACGCCGCGCGCGTTTCTCGGGAGTCTTCCGCTGCCGCCCGGCGCGTCGGAAGACGACCGCCAGGGACGCGTGAGCATCATGCTCGGCAAAGCGGGGTTTTCGGACGCCGCGATGGCCATTGCGTCTCTTTCCGGCGGCTGGCGCAAAAGGCTGGCGATCGCGGCGCAACTTTGGGGCGAGCCGGAGCTTCTTCTGCTGGACGAGCCCACCAATCATCTCGATCTCGAAGGGGTTCTCTGGCTGGAAAAGCTGCTGGCCGCATCCCCCTTCGCAAGCCTGGTGGTCACGCACGACCGTTATTTCCTGGAGCGCTTTGCGACCCGGATTATCGAAGTCAACCGCGGCTATCCGAACGGGATATTCGCCGTCGGCGGCAATTACAGCGAGTTTTTGATTAAGCGCGAGGAGTTTTTTGACGCGCAGGCGAAACATCGCGACGCCCTGGAGAACAAGGTCCGGCGCGAGGTGGAGTGGCTGCGCCGCGGGGCCAAAGCCCGCACCACGAAATCGAAAGCGCGCATTGATGCGGCCGGGAAATTGATGGAGGATCTGGAGGATGTTTCCTCGCGCAGCGTCCAGCGGAGTGCCTCCATCGATTTCAGCGCCACGGGACGTCGCACGAAGCGGTTGATTGAGGTCGAAGCCGTGTCGAAGAACCTCGGCGGGCGGGTGCTTTTCGAAGACCTTTCGTTCGTTCTGTCTCCCGGTTCGCGCCTGGGGCTCATTGGCCCGAATGGCGCCGGGAAAACTACGCTACTGAGGCTGCTCGCCGGACACATGGAGCCCGATTCCGGAGCCATCCGGCGAGCGGATGGCGTGAAGATTCTTTACTTTGACCAGCATCGGGAGAAGCTTGACCCGGCCCTGACGCTTCGCCGGGCCCTTGCGCCGCACGGAGACGGAGTGATTTTCCGCGGCCGCCCGGTTCACGTCGCCGGATGGGCGGCGCGCTTTCTGTTTCGGAACGACCAACTGGAAACCACGGTCGGGCGTCTTTCCGGCGGCGAGCAGGCGCGTGTGTTTATCGCCCGGATGATGCTGGAAGAGGCGGACGTGTTGTTGCTCGACGAGCCGACGAACGATCTCGATATTCCGACGCTCGAGGTCCTGGAAGATAGCCTGACCGAGTTTTCGGGAGCGGTGGTTCTGGTAACGCACGACCGGTACTTGCTCGACCGTGTTTCCACCACGCTCGTGGGGCTTGATTCTCGCGGAGGGTCCGCCGTGTTTGCGGACTGCGCTCAGTGGGAGCGAGAAGCGGGGGCGTCGCGTGCGGGTAGGACGAAAGAAGACAAGCCGGACCGCGAAAAAACGCCGGCCGCGACGCCCAAGCGGCTATCCTATCTGGAGGCCCGTGAGTGGGAGCAGATGGAAGCGCTGATTCTCGAAGCGGAGGAAAAACTGAAAGCCGCGGAAGCCGAGATGCATACCTTGGAAGGCAGCTCGGATCGGGCCACGGTAGAGAAACGCTACGCATCGCTTCAGTCCTGTCAGGCGGAGGTGGAACGGCTCTATGAGCGTTGGGCGGAACTGGAGGCAAAGCTGGCGAGTTAATTCAGGCGATGCCAAAACCCCGGCTCTATTTATTTCAACCCAGCGGATGGGTACGTTTCTGGGGTCTGCTCAACAATGCTCTCCGCGCGGCGTACGACGACAATGTGTTCAGTATCTCGAAGGGCGTGGCGTACTCGGCGCTATTCTCCTTTGTGCCGGTGCTCACGTCCTTCTTCGCGATCCTCTCCCAGGTGCGCGCCGAGGCGGTTTCGAGAGTTATCGCCCGGTTTCTCTTTGAGGTAGTCCCGCCGGGCTCGGAGGATCTGGTGGAATACGTCCTCCGCGTGCGCGGGCAGCGGCCGGTGTACCTTCTGGTGACGGCCACGGTGGTATCCATTTGGGTGGCTTCCGGCGCCATGGCGAGCCTAATGGAAGGATTCCGGGCAGCTTACCGGTTACCCTCCGCGCGCCCTTTTCTGAAACAGCGGGCTATGGCGATCGCCCTGGTTTTCTGTTCGGCCGTTCCGGCGCTGGGCGCTTCGGCTTTGGTGATCTTCGGCAACCGCATCGAGACCGCCTTTATCCAAAGCGTGACCATCGACGGAGACGCGCTCAGGAGCTGGGTGATTCTGCTGGGCCGGGTGGTGCGCTTTTCAGCCGCGTTTCTGGCCACTGCGTCCGTCACCGCGCTCGCCTACTTTTTGGGACCTAACCGGCCCATGCGATTCCTTCAGGTTTGGCCGGGCGCGCTGCTCGCCACGGCGATGTGGCTGGTCACCACGCTCGGTTTTGCCTGGTATGCGCGCAACATGGCACACTACAACTTCCTCTACGGCAGCATCGGGACGTTTATCGCCCTGCTGACCTGGCTCTACCTAGTGTCGGTCATTGCGCTGGTTGGCTGCGAATTCAACGCGGAGCGCGAGCGCGCGTCGCTGAAGAAGTTCTGATCCCGGGCGGCGGCGTTTATTCGTCTATTCGTCGTTGTTCGGGCGGCGCTTGAGCTGGAGAGGCGGGATGCCCAGATTCCCGCTCAGCTTGCCCAGGCGTTCGAGATCGATGGAGCCCAGAATTACCACCACGGTCAGCGCCTTGGGTTCCTGGCTGATGACGGAAAGCCCGGTGGTTTTCTGATTCTCGGAACGGAGAAACACTTCGATGTTGTCCCCATCGGCGTGGCTCTTGGACTCCATCACTTTCGACCACCTGCTGCCCTGCAACTGCTTCCGAACGTTGGACAGATCGCCCTTACTGTATTCGTCCTTGTTCTTGAAAACGAAATTACGGACCCAGATGCCCTTGATCCCCTCTATGATCCGGCGGGCTTCCTTGATATCCGGGTCATCTCCATAAAGGAACCGGGCAGCCGTGCTCAGATTGTTTCCGTCCAGTGAGACTTCGTTGGCTTCCGAGGCGTTTTTGGCAAGTTTGTCCAGACTGGACAGATCGATGGATTGAGCGCCGGCGGCCGGGCAAAGGGCGGCCAGGAGCAGAAATCCCGCTAATCGCAAACCGCTCATTCGTCCTCGGCTTTCCTCGCAAGCCCTACGTTCACGATCCGCGCCCGGACCGAGTGAAGCTTGCCAGCAGTTAATTGCAGAGCTTCGAACGCGCGTTCGGCGTCCATCCGGCGGTGCTCTTCCCGCTCCCGGCGGACCTGAAAAACCCCAACGGTTACAACCAATAAGGCGCACGCGGCCAGAACGGCGAAACGGAACCACGCGCCTCGCCACGCCGGCATAGGCCGCGCAACCGCTCTCGCCTGAGCCTGGTCAGCGGCATCTCCACGCCTGATCCGCTCCATTACCCGCCCGGCAAATCCATCCGGAGCTTCCTGTCTCCGCAACGATTCCCGAAGTTGATCTTCCAGCAAACTCATATACTTCCTTAAAGCTAAGCCATTCGCTCCATCTTCCGCCGGAGAAACTCCAAACCCCGGTGGAGGCGGCTCTTCACCGTATTGAGCGGGATGTCCAAAGTCTCGGCAATTTCTCCGGGATCCATGTCCTCCTGGTAGCGAAGCACAACGATAGCCCGTTGAGCCTCGGGTAGAGCCGCAACCATTTTCCGTAGCGCCGCCGAAAGAAACGGATCGCGTTCGTGCCGGCGGGTGGAAGGCTCGGGAATTGCGTCCAAAGCCACGTCCCCTCTTCGGCGCAGTCTCCTCCGGGATTCATCAATGCAGCGATGGGTCACTACCTTGCGCAACCAGAAAACCAGGTGTTCCGGCGACTCGATTTTTTCCAGATTCCGATGGAGATGTAGAAAAGTTTCCTGCGCCAAGTCCTCCGCTCGAGCCGAATCCCTCAAAAAGTGGAGCGCGACGGAAAAAACCATGGTCTGATGCTCGCGCACCAATTGCGCAAATGCCGACGCATCACCCCGAACCGCCGCCGCCAGCGCCGTGGCGCTTTCCCACTCGGTCATTAACACTCTTTATCTAACCCTACGATACAGACTTGCGGCCGAATGCAAAATCCCACGTCTCTATCAGGAGAAACTTGGTATGGTGAGTACTAAAACGCGATGGCAGACCGGGGGGTACGCAAACAGTGATCGCGGTCAAAGCGCCCGCCTATTCGCCCAATGTCGATCGAATATCCGGCGTTTCTCCAAGCGAGCGTGCGATCTATGCAGTCGCCGACGGAGAGCTCATCTCCGCGGTCGACGTCGCTCCGACCCTTTTGAGCGGTACGGAGCGGTGGCGGGGTTTCGCAATGGAGGTGCTGGATACGCCTGCCTCGGAGACGCCTCCGCATACCTGTCTTATTCGCCACCTCGTATGCACGATCGATTCTCCGACGCCGTTCACTTTCCATTGGCACGAGAATGGACGCGAGCGTACCAAGCTGGTGGTTCCCGGCGATCATCTCATCCGGTCCCAACAGGAACTGAGGGGGTTCCGCTGGGATAAAGCGGCCCGGGCTCTCATCCTTGGCATCGAGCCGGAAATGATGGACCGGATTGTTCGTGACATTGCGCCCAGAGGTGGGACCATGCTGCAGGAGTTCTATGGCGTGGCCGATGACTATCTCCATGCGTTGATGCAGGCGCTCGCCTCCGACCTCGCTCATGATTCTCCCACGGGCCCTATTCTGGGCGAATCCCTTTGCACTGCCATCGCGGTGCATGCCACCCGCCGGTATGCGATTTACTCCGGCGCGAGGGACAATTCGCGCGGAGCCCTGGCTGCCGGCCGTCTCCGGCTGGTTCTGGACTATATCGACAGCCGGCTTGCGCACGAATTGAGTCTTTTTGAACTCTCCGAGCTTGCGGGAATCAGCCCGTATTACCTGACGCGCACCTTCAAGGGCCAGATGAACCGGAGTGTTCATCAATATGTGCTGGAGCAGCGGATCGAACGGGCGAAAAGACTCCTCACGCGGAGCAATCTGGGGTTGGCGGCGATTGCGTCCGCGGTCGGGTTTCGCCATCAGGGCCATTTCTCTCAGGTATTCCGGGCGCGAGTGGGCGTCACCCCATACAAGTTCCGGCATTCCGTCTGACTCGGGCGCCTGTCATTGTTTGCGTTCGCGCGCGTAAACCATATAGGTGGCGGTGGGCGGGTCATCGCCGCGATGAAAGCTTCGCACATGATCGCGGGTGACACGATCGGAGGACGTCATTCTCTCGCGCTCCCGAAGAAATTCCAGCCAGGATTCGACGACGAATGTCTCTACCATCCGGTCTGGAGCCGCCGCGTCGCGATAGATGCCCCAGCGTATCGCTCCGTCACGTAGGCGCACGAAGCGCAGCGCGTGGATGGCGTGTGTGAAGGCGTCGTAGTCGCGGTCGTCGATGCGGTACTCGATCATCACCAGGACCGGGCCGTCCGCCGGTTGTGGGTCGAGGGCAAGTTGAAGCGGAGGACGGTTCGGGTTAAAGGGGGTCAAATCGGGAGGCTCACCCTGGAGCAGATGAAAGCGTGATGTCAGAGGCATGGAGACGAGAAAACCGATCGCAGCCGCCACCAGGGCGTGCGGCGTGCCGGCGTGCTCGGCGATGAAGCCCCAAACCGCGCTTCCGAGCGCCATTCCCCCGAAGAAAATCGTCTGATAGGCGCCGAGGGCCCGGGCTTGCACCCAAGCCGGGGCGGAGAGCTGCACGGAGACGTTGAGTGTCGAAGTGGTGCTGGTCCAGGCAAAACCCGCGGCGATCAATCCCAGAACAATGATGGGTACGCTACGGACAAAGGCCATGATCAGCAGCGTAAACACGAATGCAAGCCCGGAAAATATGACAATGCGGTCCGAAGGTAGACTTCGGCGGACGCGCGGCAGAGAAGTCGCTCCGAGGACAGCGCCGAGCCCCATGCAGCCGTTCAGAACTCCGTAGCCAATCGCACCCTGATGAAGAGCCTGCTGCGCCACCACCGCCAGCAGCGCCCATACCGAGCTTGCGAACGTCGCAAACAGGAATGCGCGAACCAGAATCGCCTGCAGAGCAGGCGAATGGCGAAGGTAGCGGACGCCGGCCTGCACCGAGCCGACCAGCCGCTCGGCCGGGAGCGCACTTTTGAACAGCGGAATACGCTTCCATTCGTAAAGAACGAAGATCACCGCTACGAATGAAAGGGAGTTGACGATGAATACCGCTCCCGCGCCGCCCGAGGTGGAGGCGAATGCCGCAACCATCAGGCCGCCCAGGGCGGGGCCCACCGCGCGAGTCAGATTGAACCCGGCGCTATTGATCGCGATGGCTTCAGGAAGCTCGGAGCGGGGCACCAGTTCGGGAACGATCGCCTGCCAGGCCGGGTTGTTCATCGCTGCGCCGATATTGAGCAGGAAGGTGAGAGCCAGCAGCGTCCACGGAGAGGCATAACCGGCGAGCGTCAAAACGCTCAGCAAGCCAACGCTGACCAGCATCCATGCCTGCCAGAACATGAGAAGGCGGCGCCGGTCGAAAATATCGGCCGTGGCGCCGGCCACAAAAGCGAGCATGAGCACCGGAAGGCTGGCCGCGGTCTGCATGAGCGCAATGAGGAGCGGTGACGTGGTCAGCGCGGTCATCAGCCAGGTGCCGGCGGTATCCTGCATCCAACTCCCGGCGTTCGAAACAATCGAGGCGATCCATCGATTTCGAAAAAGGGGGCGGCGCAGAGGCGCCCAGGCGGATGGATGTTGCGGCTGATTTTCTAGGGGCAAAATGCTAACAGCCCCGATGATAACAAGGCAAGGTCCCGGCTACCGAACGGGTTGTCGTACGCTGGATAGAAATGTCCGAATCCCGCATCTCGCCGCGCGCCCAGGACTTTGCCGCGTGGTACCAGGACGTCGTCCTGCAGGGCGACATGGCGGAGCCCGCCGAAATTGTGAAAGGCTGCATGGTAATCAAGCCCAACGGCTATGCCGTTTGGGAGCTCTTGCAGAACGAACTGGACCAGCGCTTCAAAGCCACCGGTCACCAAAACGCGTATTTCCCTCTGCTCATCCCTAAAAGCTTTCTGGAAAAGGAAGCGGAGCACGTGGAAGGTTTCTCCCCCGAGCTCGCCGTTGTCACCATCGCCGGGGGAAAGAAGCTCGAAGAGCCTTACGTCATCCGCCCCACTTCGGAAACCATCATCGGCCATTTCTTCAGCAAGTGGATTCAAAGCTGGCGCGATCTTCCGGTGCTCCTGAATCAATGGGCGAACGTGGTGCGGTGGGAATTGCGGACCCGCATGTTTCTGCGCACCACTGAATTCTTGTGGCAGGAGGGGCATACCGCGCACGGGACCCATGAAGAAGCGCAGGAAGAGGTCCTTCGGATCCTGGATATTTACGCGAGCGTCGCCGAGGACGTGATGGCGATGCCGGTGATCAAGGGCGTCAAGACGCACGCGGAAAAATTCGCGGGAGCGCTGAAGAGCTTTTCGATCGAGGCGATGATGCAGAACGGATTGGCGCTCCAAGCCGGAACGAGCCACGATCTCGGACAGAACTTCGGCAAGGCGTTCAACGTGCAATTCCAAAACAAAGCGGGACAGCTCGACTACGTGTGGCAGACGAGCTGGGGCGTCAGCACACGTCTCATCGGTGGCCTCATCATGAGCCACTCCGACGACAAGGGGCTGGTGCTGCCGCCGAAACTGGCGCCGGTGAAGTCAGTGGTCGTCCCGATCTTCCGGAACGATGACGAGCGGGCGAGCGTTCTTGAAGCGGCTGCGCGCGTTGCGGCGGAGACCGGATCGAAGCTCGACGACCGCGAAGGGCAGACCCCGGGAGCCAAGTTCTTCCATTGGGAGCGCCGGGGCGTGCCGGTGGTGCTGGAGCTGGGACCGCGCGACCTGGCGTCGGGAAACATCGTCATCAAGAGGCGCGACACGGGGATGAAAGCCATTGTGCCGCGGCGGGAAGCCGCGGCGCGGCTGCCGGGGGTTCTCAAGGAAATGCAGTCGGAACTCTACGCCGCGTCCCGTAAAAGATTGAAAGCAAACACGGTGACGGCCAACTCCCTGGAGGAAGTGCGCGAGATCCTTTCTGACGTGACGGCGGAAAGAGGCGGCGGAAAGTTCGTGATGGCGCATATTAAGGACGATCCGGTCTGCGACGGGAAGCTGAAGGAATTCAAAGCAACCGTTCGAGCCATCCCGCTGGTTGACGAATACGACGGCCACGGGAGGTGTATTATTACCGGAGACCCGGTTGAGAAGAGAGTACTCATAGCCAAGGCCTATTGAGGAGAAGAACAATAGTGACGCAAAATACACAACTTGGCCAGTTAAAGAAGATTTTTTGCACTTTCACAGAATTCGATCTAAGATGGGTGTTCGGGTAAAATGCAGATCTTTCATCGAAGCGCCAACTCGATTTCGAGGGTGAGCATAGTTGCGGGCGTGCTCCTGGCTGGAGCCATAGTGGCTCTCGCTTATACACTCGATCGCGGCTCCTATACAACGGACGTGAATGTGGTGAAGGCTCAGCCCGTTCCGTTTAGTCACAAGCATCATGTGCTCGACGACGGGATCGACTGCCGGTACTGTCACACGTCTGTCGAAACGTCAGCGTCCGCCGGCATCCCGGCGACGGAAATCTGCATGAGCTGCCACTCGCAGATATGGACGAACGCCGAGATCCTCGAGCCGGTCCGCGAGAGCTTCCGCAGCGGGAAGTCGCTCGAATGGACGCGCGTGCATGACCTCCCCGACTTCGTGTACTTCAATCACAGTATTCACCTCAATAAGGGAATAGGCTGTTCCACGTGCCACGGCCCGGTGGATCAGATGCCGCTCATGTATAAACAGAACACTCTGTACATGGATTGGTGCATCAACTGCCACCGGCAGCCTGAGAAGTATATCCGCCCGCGTTCCGAGGTGTTCAATATGGCCTACGAGCCTCCACGCGATCAACTGGCGCTGGGCAAGAAACTGGTGGCCGAATATCATGTCCAAAAGCTAACGGATTGCGCAACTTGTCACCGATGAACGACAACAAATTGAAAGACGTGCAGGAGCACGCGCACGGCGATTCCCTGATCAAGATTACGTCGAAACCGTCCGGTGCGGCGGACCATCCCGTGTCGCGGCGATCGAACGTTAATCTTGAAGTCCTGCGCGAGCGGCTCGAGAAATCCAAAGGGCCGTTGTATTGGAAAAGTTTGGAGGAACTCGCGGAAACTCCCGAGTTCAAGGCCTTTGTGGAGGACGAGTTCCCGGAGCGCACTCCGGACTGGCTCGATCCCGTCAACCGTCGCACGCTGCTGAAAGTAATGGCGTCCTCGATGGCGCTGGCCGGGCTTGCCGCTTGCACCAAGCAGCCCAAGGAATTGATTGTTCCCTATGTGCGGCAGCCGGAAGATTTTGTCCCTGGCAACCCGATATTTTATGCGACTGCCATGCCGTCGCCGGGGGGCGCCGTAGGGCTGCTGGTGGAGAGTCACCTGGGACGTCCCACGAAAGTGGAGGGCAATCCCGATCATCCGGGTAGCCTCGGCTCGACGGATATCTGGGCACAGGCGTCGGTTCTCGACCTGTGGGACCCGGACCGCTCCCAGGTCGTGATGCGCTACGGCGACATCAGCAGTTGGGGAACTTTTGATGGCGCGCTGGCGGCTGCAAAGGAAGAGTCCAGCGAAGACGGCGGGGCTGGGATTGCTATTTTGTCGCGTCCCGTAGTTTCCCTCACGCTGGCCGCGCAGGTCGAGGCGGTGAAGAAGGCGCTGCCGAATGTCTCCTTCCACCAATGGGATCCTGCCGGACGCCATAACGTCAATGAAGGCACGCGGCTCGCCTTTGGCGCGTATGCCAATCCCGTCTACGATCTGACCAAGGCCGACGTTATCGTCTCTCTCGACTCCGATTTTCTCGTTTCGGGCGGCGGCCACGTCCGGTATGCGCGCGAATATGCCGATGCGCGGCGCGTGCGCACCAACATCACCGCCGAGCCTGCTTCGAAGGCCGACCGCCAGGAAGGCTTCCAGACCGGGCCGGCCGCGCCGTTCCGCAATCAGGCATCGGAGCATGTGGAGCACGATGATAGCCCCTCGCCGAAAAATGTCGTGCAGGCGAAGGCGGAGGGCAAGCCTCTCGAAGAAACCACTCAGAATCGTCTGTACGTGATCGAGCCGGCGTATTCGCCGACCGGCGCCAGCGCCGACCATCATTTCCGCGTGCGCGCTTCGGAGGTGGAAGGCTTTGCTCGCGACCTCGCCGCGGCGGTAGGAGTTCCGGGAATCTCCGGAACCGGTTCGCCCCATCACGCGATCGCGGCGATCGCCGCCGATCTCAAGGCGCACCGCGGCAAGTGTGTTGTCATCGTCGGCGAGTTCCAGCCTCCGGTGGTTCATGCGCTCGGGTACGCCATCAATGAGGCGCTGGGAAATCGGAATGAGACCATCTCATTCACCCAGCCGTTGGAGGCGTTTCCGGTTGACGAGGTCCAGTCTATCCGCGACCTGACGGCGTCCATGAATGCCGGCAAGGTGAAAACACTGCTGATTCTGGGGGGCAATCCGGTCTACGATGCTCCCGCGGACCTCAACTTCGGAGAGGCGCTGAAGAAAGTCAAGACCCGGATTCATCTCACGGCGTACAACAACGAGACGTCGATTGTCTGCCAGTGGCAGCTTCCCGAGGCGCATTTCCTCGAAACCTGGGGCGATACGCGAGCCTACGATGGAACGGTTACGGTACAGCAGCCGCTCATCGCTCCGCTTTACGGCGGCAAGACCGCGATCGAAATTCTGGCCGCTCTGGCGGGCAACGCCGGCAAGTCGGCGCACGATCTGGTGAAGGAATATTGGACGGCGAGGCTCGGCGAAAACAATTTCGAAAAGACATGGCAGATTGCGCTGCACGACGGCATTATCGAAGGCCGTCTGGCGCCGATCAATGTGTCGGTTAAGCCTCCGGCCGCGGCTCCGTCCGCGGTGGGGCAAGGCCGGGAGATTATTTTCCGCCCGGATGCGAGTGTCCTCGACGGTTCGTTTGCCAACAACGGCTGGCTGCAGGAGCTTCCGAAGCCAACCACGAAACTCACCTGGGACAATGTGGTGTGGATGTGCCCCTCGGACGCGCAGCAGTTGGGGGTGCAGAACGAGGACCTCGTCGCGGTGAACTTCCAGGGCCGCAGCGTGGAGGGTCCGGTATGGATTGCTCCCGGTCACGCGGCGAACTCCATCTCGGTTCAACTGGGCTACGGCCGGACGGCCGGCGGGCGCATCGCCTCCGGCATCGGCTATAACGCCTATAAATTGCGCACCTCGGACGCTCTCTATCACGGCACCGGCGTTGAGATTCGCAAAATCGGTAAGCGGTATCCGCTCGCCGACACCCAGTTGCAGCATTCGATGGAAGAGCGCGCTCCGATTCGCGTCGCCACTATCGAAGAGTACAAGAAGGATCCCTATTACGTTGGTTCTCGCGAGGGCGCCGAAGCGTCGAGCACCAGCTTGTATCCCGACTACAAGTACGAGGGCTACAAATGGGGCATGTCGATCGACCTGAACGTCTGCATCGGCTGTAATGCCTGCAATATCGCGTGCCAGGCCGAGAACAATATTTCGGTGGTCGGGAAGGAAGAGACAGCGAAAGGGCGGCAGATGCAATGGATTCGCATCGACCGCTATTACGCCGGCAATAATCTCGACGATCCGGAGCTGCTCTTCCAGCCCGTTACCTGCATGATGTGCGAGGACGCGCCGTGCGAACTGGTTTGCCCGGTGGCGGCCACGGTGCATAGCGGCGATGGCTTGAACCAGATGGTTTATAACCGCTGCGTAGGCACCCGCTATTGTTCCAATAACTGTCCTTACAAGGTTCGGCGGTTTAATTTCCTCCTATACGCGGATTGGTACACCAAGAGCCTGGAAGGGCTTCGCAATCCCGACGTCACCGTCCGCAGCCGCGGCGTGATGGAGAAGTGCAGTTATTGCGTCCAACGCATCAGCTCCGCCAAGATTCTCTCAGAGCGGGAGAACCGCAGAATCCGCGATGGCGAAATTATTCCTGCCTGCGCGCAGGCGTGCCCGACGAAGGCCATCGTCTTTGGCGACATCAACGATCCCAATAGCGAGGTGGCTAAGCTGAAGCGTCAGGTGCGCAACTACGGTCTGTTGGAAGATCTCAATACGCGGCCGCGAACTACCTATCTCGGCCGGCTGCGGAATCCCAATCCCGACCTGGAAGGACAGAAAGGGTAAAGGCTTGAAGACCGAAGACGAATTACTGGATCGTCCCTTGCCGCCGAGCATCGACCCGGGACCGGATAGCGTACTTGGCCCCGGGCACAACTTTGGCACGGTAACGGACAAGATCGCCAATATCCCTTTTTCTCCGCTACGCAAGACGCCGAAGCAATGGTTCTTCGCGCTGGCGGCGGGTTTCGTGCTGTTGCAGCTCCTGCTGGTTGCCGCTACCTATCTGTTTTATAAGGGCATCGGCATCTGGGGTGTCGATATCCCTGTGGGCTGGGGGTTCGCGATTGTCAACTTCGTGTGGTGGATCGGTATTGGCCACGCCGGTACGCTGATCTCGGCGATTCTCCTCCTGTTGAAGCAGGACTGGAGAACGTCGATCAACCGCTTCTCGGAAGCGATGACGTTATTTGCCGTGGCTTGCGCCGGGTTGTTTCCGGTGTTGCACACAGGCCGCCCCTGGCTCGCCTACTGGCTGCTGCCCTATCCCAACTCGATGTGGCTCTGGCCGCAACCTCGCAGCCCGCTGCTTTGGGACGTTTTCGCGGTTTCGACCTACGCGACCGTCTCGGTTTTGTTCTGGCTGACCGGCTTGGTGCCTGACTTCGCCGTTATGCGCGATAAAGCGGTGAATCGCTGGCAGCAGGTTTTGTTCGGCATTCTCTCCCTCGGTTGGCGCGGCTCGGCGAAACACTGGGAGCGGTATCAGATGGCGTACCTTTTGCTGGCTGGCCTTTCGACGCCGCTGGTGCTGTCCGTCCATACCGTGGTCAGCTTCGACTTTGCGATTTCCATCCTGCCCGGCTGGCATACCACGATTTTCCCGCCCTACTTTGTGGCCGGCGCGGTCTACTCCGGCTTCGCCATGGTGTTAACGCTGGCGATCCCGACGCGGAAGTGGTTTCACCTGGAGGATATTATTACCCTCCGGCACCTGGAGTCCGCCTCCAAAGTGATGCTGGGAACCGGCCTCATTGTGGCTTACGGCTATTCGATGGAGGCGTTCATTTCCTGGTATAGCGGCAACACGTATGAAAGATTCATGTATTGGAACCGGATGACCGGACCGTACGGCTTCTTCTACGGCATGTTGATTCTGTGCAATATCGCGATCCCGCAGTTATTGTGGTCGCAGAAGGTACGCCGCAGCATCCCGGCTTTGTTCATCATTTCCCTGGTGGTCAACATGGGCATGTGGCTCGAGCGCTTCGTGATTGTCGTGGTCAGCCTGCACCGGGACTTCCTGCCGTCTTCGTGGGGCATGTACTACCCGACGGTCTGGGATTGGGCGACTTTCGTGGGAACCCTCGGATTGTTTACCACCCTGATGTGGCTGTTTGTAAGGTTTGTCCCGATGATCGCCATCTTCGAGGTTCGTGAAGTAGTGCATCACCTCGAACATCAGAAACTGGAGGTAAGTCCCAGTGCCGGGGATTGAGGACGCAAGAATATGAGCGCGATTCAGAAAACAACCAGGCTGCACGGGTTGATGGCCGAGTTCAAGACGCCCGAGGACCTTCTGGCGGCCGCGCACAAAACCTATGCCGCCGGATACAGGGATATGGACGCCTACACGCCCATCCCGGTGGAAGGGCTGGGCGACGCAATCGGCTTCAAGAAGAACTATGTGTCGCTGGCTGTTTTGTTGGGCGGGCTGACCGGATGCTCGGGCGGGTTTGGTCTCTTGTATTGGATCAGCACCATCGCCTATGCCCACAACGTGGCGGGGCGTCCGATGAATAGCTGGGTGATGTACATCCCCGTGACCTTCGAATGTACGGTTCTGCTGGCGGCTCTTACCGCGGTATTTGGAATGTTCGCGATGAACGGACTGCCCCAGCCATACCATCCGGTGTTCAACGTGCCGGAATTCGCGCGCGCGACGCGCGACCGTTTTTTTCTGTGCGTTGAGGCAACCGATCCGCAGTTCGATGCAGAGCGCACCAGGGAATTCCTCCGGGAATTGTCCTCCTTTGAGGTAGCCGAAGTTGAAAACTAACCCCGCATTGACGTTGACCTTGTTGGTGCTGGCCGTGGCATCGTCCGCCTGCCGTGACGACATGCACAACCAGCCGAAATATATCCCTCTGCGCGAATCGGACTTCTTCGGCGACCGGCGTTCCGCCCGGCCGAAAGTGGAAGACACGGTGGCGCGCGGGTACTTGAGAATAGACGACGCCCGCTACACCGGCAAAGTGAACGGAGAGGACATCGATTACTTTCCCTGGGCGATGACGAAGGACGATATCGTGCTGGGGCAATACCGCTATGACATCTATTGCTCGCCATGCCATTCACGGCTGGGCGATGGCAACGGCCTGATCGTGCAGCGCGGCTTCCGCCGCGCCGCGTCGTACCATACCGCGAAGCTCATCGCGGCCCCGGCGGGTCATTTCTTCGATGTAATCACCAATGGCTACGGAGCGATGCCGAGTTACGCCTCGCGCATTCCGGTGGACGATCGCTGGCGCATTATCGCCTTTATTCGCGCCTTGCAATTGAGCCAGGCCGCCAAACTCGAGGACGCTCCGGCGGATATCCGCCAGAAGCTCCAAGCCGAAGGTCCCACCGCCGAAATTCGTGTGACCGAGGGAGCGACGGCGACGTTCGCGGCCGCGCCGCCGGAGAGCATATATCAGAGTCCCGGTAATCCCGCTATCCCGACGCCGTACTCTGGGGTTATCCCACCGTCATACCGGTCTCAGCATCCGGCTCCGGAACTGGCATCCGCGCGTCCGGTGAAAGCGCAAGGAGCAAAGTGATGAGCCAGTCCACCGTCTTAATCGATCGCTTCTCCAAGTGGCAGCGGCTCGCCGGCGTCATCGGCATCATCGGCCTGATTGTGACCGCCGCGGGCTTTGCGTTCGACCGTCCGCAATTCTTCCGCTCGTGGCTGTTTAGCTCGCTATTCTGGGCGGGCCTCTCGATGGGTGCGCTGGGCATTTACTTGATGCACGCCGTCGTCGGCGGAAACTGGGGCGCAATTATCCAACGCCCGCTCGGAGCGGCGTCGCGGACCATCTGGATCGGCGGCTTAATGCTGGCGCCGATTTTCTTGAAC
This sequence comes from Bryobacteraceae bacterium, assembly GCA_035545735.1. Taxonomy (GTDB): domain Bacteria; phylum Acidobacteriota; class Terriglobia; order Bryobacterales; family Bryobacteraceae; genus JAJYKC01. Next base: position 77,785 of record DASZXS010000065.1, read on the forward strand.
CTGCAGCTCTACTACCCATGGACGAGGCCCGAAGCGGCCCACGATGAAAATCTGATCCTGAAGGCGCCCTACCTCAACGTTCCGTTCTTTACCGCGCGCTTCATTTTTTACTTCGCGCTGTGGGCGTTCTTCGCATATCGGCTCAGCGCACTCTCCGCTCAGGTGGACTCTTCAGGCGATAAAAGCCTGCAGGTGAAGATGCGGCGCTTCGGCGCGCCTTGCCTGCTGGTGTTCCTGCTGACCGGGACATTTGCATTCTTCGACTGGGTGATGTCGATGGAGCCGCATTGGTATTCCACCATGTATGGCGGCCTTTACGTGATCGGCCAGGCGCTGGCGGGGCTGTGTTTCGTCGTCATTCTGACCGCGCGGTCGGCGGATCAGCCGCCTTTTCGAGACAATCTTAATATGAAGCTGTGGCACGAGCTTGGGAACATGGTGCTCGCGTTCACGATGCTTTGGGCGTACCTGGCGTTCTCACAGCTCATTATCATCTGGTCCGGCAACCTGCCCGAGGAAATCGCGTGGTACCTGAGCCGCTTTACCCACGGATGGGGCCCGGTCGCATGGGTCGTGGCGGTTTTTGATTTCTGCGTCCCGTTCTTTATTTTGCTTCACCGCTTCGTGAAGAAGAATCCCAGCTTGCTGGTGAAAGTTTGTATCGGTTTGTTCATTATGCGGATTGTGGATGTCTTCTGGCTGAGCCAGCCACCCTTGCGGCCGGGTTTCTCGGTTCATTGGATGGATCTCACGTCCTTCGCCGGTGTGGGCGGTATCTGGTTGTACTTCTTTTTCCAGAATTTGAAGAGCCGGCCTCTCGTGCCGGTGCACGATCCGAGGCTAATCTCCAATGCACAGGCGGCCCATCATGCTTAGAGGCTTCCGGGGAATGGCGGGCGGCGGTCGCGGAAAGGGTAAGGGATAGACGGTATGTCGCACTCCGCTTCTCACAATTCGAGTCCCACGACGGGCACCAGCGGCTACGAGCGCCGTGAAGTCAACGTTAAGTTGATTTTGTTCTCAACGGCGGTCATGGTGACGATCGTCCTGACGGTCTGTTTTTTCACGGTCGCCCTTTTTGACTTTCTGAACAAGCACTCCGGTCCAGTCGACCAGACGACTACGCTCCAGCGCCCCAAAGAGACGCCGCCGGAGCCGCGCGTTCTTGAACACCCCTGGGAGCAACTGCCGGTGCTCAGAAGCACGGAAGATCGCGTACTGAATAGCTACGCCTGGCTGGACCAGAAGACGGATCAGGTGCGAATCCCCGTGGATCGCGCCATCGATTTAATTGCGGAGCGCGGATTGCCAGTCGCTCCGCGGGCGGGAGCTCAGGCGACCGTCAAGAAAACAATGGCGCGGTCCGCGGCGCCGCTTAAGGAGAATGGTGGTAAGTAGTTTTACATTGCGTCGTTCGTTCGCTGTGATCGCGGTCATGGCGGCGGCGGGTCTGGCGGGCTCGGCGCAAACGCTGACGTTGGCGAAGCCCGAGATTCTCAACAAGGTGGGAATTGTTCAGAAACTGAACGACCAGCTGCCTCTGGATGCGGCTTTCCTGGATGAAACCGGGAAGGCTGTGCGTCTGGGCGACTATTTCCGGGATTCCAAACCGGTTGTGCTGGCGCTGGTCTATTACAAGTGTCCCATGCTGTGCAACCTGGAACTTGACGGTATGTTTGCCAGCTTGAAGCGGATTTCACTTCGCCCGGGCGCCGATTACCGCGTGATCGCGTTGAGCTTCGCTCCGGAGGAGACGCCGGAGTTGGCCGCGGCGAAGCGGGAGACGTATCTTAAAAAATTCAATCAGCCCGATGCCGCGGCGGGGATCCACTTCCTGACCGGCAAGGCGCCGGAAATACAGCGAGTTACCGAAGCAGCCGGGTTTCACTATGCCTATGATAAGCGGCAGGACCAGTTCGCGCATGCGAGCGCCATCATGGTCGTTACGCCGCACGGGCGCCTGGCGCGCTATTTCTACGGCATTCATTACAACGAGCGCGACTTACGGCTCGGCCTCGTCGAAGCGTCCGAGGAAAAGATCGGATCTCCGGCGGATGAGATTATTCTGTTTTGTTTTCACTATGATCCCACTACCGGCCGGTATGGTCTGGCGATCATGAACGTGCTTCGCGCTGGAGGCGCCCTCACCACGATTGCGCTGCTGCTGGGTGTGTTCCTGCTATTCCGCAAGGACCGGGCGGGAAAGCGCGACGCCGCCGATGTCGACCAGAACGGCCATTGGAGGTCTGTCTAAGGATTTATGGGTGAGTTTCGACTATTCCCCGAGGCCGCGGCTACAAACGCGGTAGCGGTAGATCATCTTTACCTTTTCACGGTGCTCGTCACCGTGGTGATGACGGCGTTGATCTTCACGCTCGTTTTTACGTTTGCGATCAAGTTCCGACGCCGCTCCGAAGGTTATGTGCCGCCGCTCATTCACGGCTCGACCGCGTTGGAGCTTACCTGGTCGTTTATTCCTTTTTTGGTGATGCTGGTGATGTTCTTCTGGGGCGCCAAGATTTACTTCGATAACGGGAAGCCGCCTTCGAACGCGCTCGACATCTACGTGGTGGGTAAGCAGTGGATGTGGAAAGTGCAATATCCCGGCGGGCAACACGAGATTAACGAACTTCACGTTCCGGTGAACCGGCCGATAAAGCTGACCTTGGCCTCCGAAGACGTCATTCATAGCTTCTTCGTCCCGGCGTTCCGGCTGAAGCGCGACGTTGTGCCGGGCCGTTACAATTCCATGTGGTTTGTGGCCACTAAGCCCGGACGCTATCACTTGTTCTGCGCGGAATTCTGCGGCACCGAGCATTCGGGAATGATCGGCTGGGTGACCGTCCTGCCGGAGGACCAGTATCAGAACTGGCTGTCGGGAGGCTCGGCAACGGGCACGATGGCCGAACAGGGGGAGAAGCTCTTCACTCAGCTCGGCTGCGCCACGTGCCACCTGATGGACGCGCAAGGGCGCTGTCCGAATCTCCGCGGCCTTTATGGGACAAAACAGGTTATGGCTGACGGCCAGGCGGTGCTGGCAGACGACGCTTACATCCGCGAATCGATCCTGAATCCAAACGCGAAGATCACCGCCGGGTACAAGCCGGACGTGATGCCGACCTTTCAAGGGCAGGTCAACGAAGAAGGCCTGCTGCAGCTAATCGCGTATGTCAAGTCCATTGGACCGAAGAACGCACCCGGCGCGCAGCCCGCGGGCGGCAGCGCACCCGCGCCGAAAGCTAAGTTGGTGAAAGCCGCAGGGAGCTTGCAATGAGTACTGTTATTGAGAGTCCACGCTCCGAAGAGCGCGTCAATTATCTGAATGTTAAGGATAGCTGGAAGTCGTGGTTATTCACGACCGATCATAAACGAATCGCGATCCTTTATCTGATATCGATAACTGCCTTTTTCTTTCTGGGCGGCCTCTTCGCTTTATTGATCCGGCTGGAGCTTCTGACGCCGCAGGGCGACCTGGTGACGTCGGACACTTACAACAAGCTGTTCACGATGCACGGAATCATCATGGTATTTTTCTTCCTGATTCCGTCCATTCCGGCAACGTTAGGCAACTTTCTGATACCGATGATGATCGGCGCCAAGGATCTGGCCTTTCCACGGATCAACCTGCTGAGCTGGTACCTTTACATCATCGGAGGGCTGACCGCGGTCGGTTCGATTCTGGCGGGCGGCGTGGATACCGGCTGGACATTCTATCCGCCGTTCAGCAGTACATACTCGCACACTTATGTGATGGCCGCCGCCATCGGCGTATTTATTTCCGGATTTTCCTCGATTCTGACTGGACTGAATTTCATCGTAACTACGCACAAAATGCGCGCCCCTGGCATGACCTGGAACCGCCTGCCGCTGTTTGTGTGGTCGCATTATGCCACGAGCCTGATCCAGTTGCTCGGCACTCCCGTGGTTGCGATCACCATTGCGCTTCTGGCAATGGAGCGGATGTTCCACGTCGGCATTTTCGACCCGGCCATCGGCGGCGATCCGATTCTGTTCCAGCACATGTTCTGGTTCTACTCGCATCCGGCCGTTTACATCATGATTCTGCCCGGCATGGGAGTGGTGAGCGAGATCGTCGCCTGCTTCTCCCGGAAACGGCCGTTCGGGTATGACTTTATCGCCGGCTCCAGCATCGCGATCGCGGTTCTGGGTTTCCTCGTATGGGGTCATCACCTGTTTGTTACCGGCCAGTCCATGTATGCCAGCCTGATCTTCTCTCTGCTGAGCATGGTGGTCGCGGTTCCCTCTGCGATCAAAGTGTTCAACTGGAGCGCCACTATGTATAAGGGATCGGTTTCCTATCAAACTCCGATGCTCTATGCATTTGGATTTATCGGACTCTTCACCATCGGCGGCCTCACCGGTTTGATGGTGGCTTCCCTTGCCCTCGACGTCCACCTTACGGATACCTACTTTATCGTGGGTCACTTCCACTACGTAATGGTGGGAGGGATGGTGCTCGCCTATCTGGGCGGCCTTCATTTCTGGTGGCCGAAGATGACCGGGCGAATGTATCCGGAGGGTTGGGCGAAGTTTTCGGCGCTGGTTGTTTTCGTCGGCTTTAACCTGACATTCTTCCCGCAATTGATACTCGGCTACCTCGGCATGCCTCGCCGCTACCACGCGTATGCGCCCGAGTTCCAGGTCCTGAATGTGATGTCCACGGCAGGCGCGTCGGTGCTTGGCGCCGGCTTTCTGATTCCGATGATCTATCTGGTTTACTCGCTGTTCCGCGGCCCGAAAGCACCGGCGAATCCGTGGGACGCGCGCGGACTCGAGTGGGAGGCCGCTCCTTCGCCCCCGCCCACGTTCAATTTTGACAAGCCTCCGGTAGTAACTCGCGAGGCCTACGCCTACTCCGAGGAGGCACACGTTGGCTGACACTATCGCGGTTGAGCACGAGCACACGCCGAATCTCCAGCATCACTTCGACAACATGGAGCAGCAGTTCTCCTCGGCGACGCTGGGGATGTGGACCTTCCTGTTGACCGAAATCATGTTTTTCGGCGGCATGTTTGGCGCCTATACGGTCTACCGGTCGATGTACCCGGCGGCGTTCGAATCCACCACGCATTACATGAACGTGACGCTCGGCGCGGTCAATACCATGGTGCTGATCTGCAGCTCGCTGACCATGGCGCTTGCTGTCCGTTCCGCCCAAGTTGACAATCAGAAGCTATTGCGTCTGATGCTTGTACTCACCTTGATCTTTGGCTTTGTCTTCCTCGGTGTAAAGGGGTATGAATATCACGAGAAGTGGGTGGAACACCTGATTCCGGGCCCCCATTTCGAATACAATAATCGGGCATTTGCTCACGAAGCGCAGATTCTGTTTTTCCTGTACTTCGCGATGACCGGCTTCCATGCGATCCACATGATCGTTGGCGCAGGTCTGATGACGAACCTGATCATTCAGTCGTCCCGCGGGCGTTACAGCAGCCAGTATTACGCTCCGGTAGAGATTGTCGGCCTGTACTGGCACTTTGTGGATATCGTTTGGATTTTCCTGTTCCCGCTACTTTACTTAATCGGAGCGCACCTGAAACACACATGACCAATCACGTCACTCCCGTTCGCACTTACGTCCTGGTCTGGCTCGCGCTGATGATCCTGACCGCGGTCACGTGGCAGGTAGCGCTGCTCGACCTCGGTTCCTGGAACATCGTCGCGGCTATCACCATTGCCTGCATCAAAATGACGCTTGTGATCGCCATTTTCATGCATGCGCGGAGCGTGGAAGCGCTCACAAAACTCTATGTATTGGCCGGCTTTTTCTGGCTGCTCATCCTGCTGGCTTTCTTCCTGATGGACTACCTGTCAAGAAGCTGGCAGGTTGTGCCGAGACCGTACTAAATCCTCCCTTCCACACTACCGGGGCGGTCTTTGGCCGCCCCGGCCGGTTCAATACACTTCAAGTCTGAGCGAAATTTAATCCCAGCCTCTATGGACTAAAGCTGCTGTCCAAGCCATATTCGGGAGTGGAAAGCGGGAAAATATCTCACTCTGGCCGGGCTGCCGGGTCGACCTCGATACCTTGACCGAGCATATTGTCATCAGGAACTTTGACGAGCACGGCGTCCTGGCGTCCACGGTTGCCCCCTTAAAGCGGTTCGGGAAAGCGGCTCTCAACTCCGAATCGCAGAGCAAGTCAGTGACGAGGCGCGGCCGGAACTGGGACTACCTATTTCGGCAATGGAACGCACAATGAAATGCAAGTAGCCGCTCTGACGGTGGGAGAACCCGACCCGGGCCTCTTTCAGATTCCCACAGACTATGTCGAGCGCAGCCCGTCCGAAGTCTTTCAGGAAGCCGCGAGGCTGCGGGGCGGAGAGTGTGCCGATTGCGCCAGCCGGCACAGGATTCGGATCAGGCTTACGCCGGCCGGCAGCGCTGACGGTTTAAATTGCGGACGCTTGCCTCGCCGCTAATCCCGCACCGCGGAGAGTCGCTTGCCATCCCAGCGAGGCCTTCACCACCGTAGCGCGCTCCGATGCAAACGGGCTGGCGTTTGTTCGAAAGGCTTCTTCGGCGGGATCGAGCAGGAGCGCCCCTGCCTCCGACAGCCCTCCGGCGATGGCGATCCGCTCCGGAAAGAAAATAATCGCCAATGTGGCTAGCGTAAGTCCGAGCAGCCGTCCGGTTTCCCCGATTGCCCGTATTGCGGCGGCGTTTCCGGAACGCGCCTGCGCGATTACATCCCGCAGTTCGTTGGCTTCTCCGCCAGCGCGGCGGAAGCGCTCCGTCACCGCGTTCGCACCGATCAGGGCCTCGGCACAGCCCACGCCCCCGCAGCTACAAACTGTTCCACCGGGCTCCACGATGACATGCCCGACGTCTCCCAGGCATTCGTAGGCGAAGCGGAGGATCTTTCCATCGACGATCATGCCGCCGCCCAAGCCGGTCCCGGCCGTGAGGCACAGAAACCGCGCCGAACCGGAACCCGATCCGAAGCGCCATTCGGCGAGGGCGGAGGCATTGGAATCCACTTCCAGGATCACCGGAAACGGGAAACGCGCGGCGAGCGCCTCCCGTAAAGGAAATTGTTCCAGCCATGCGAGGTTCGGGTTGTAAGCGAGACGATCGCGCTCGGGGTTGAGAAATCCAGCGACTGCGACGCCCAGCGCGGCGGCTTCGAGACCCGAACCGGTTCCCCTCCGCCACACGCTTTCGAGCAGGAGGCACAATCGACGGACAAACTCATCCGCGGTGCGGGATGCGGTTGGTATGGAATCCAGATGGAGAACCGCACCATCGCCGGTGATCATCGCCGCCTTGGTGGTGGTCCCCCCGATGTCCACGCCGAGGGACGCCGGGGTCATTTTCGATTCGAGCCGGGTTTGGGGAAACCGGCTTCGGTCTGCGTCACGGCCGCGGCGAACCGGAAATCGCCGGGGACAATACCGTTCCACTGCGCCAGGCGGAGGGCCGCCAACTGCACCGGCACGATTTCGAGCAGCGGGGCGAAGATCTGCGGGACGCCTTCCGTCTTCCAGGAAATTCCATCGGAGGCGAACGGGCCAATCGGCATCACGCGCGCTCCCAGTTCACACAGATCCTGGGCCACCGACGCATCCAGGTCCGCGGTCTCCGCCTGAGACGCAAACACAATGGCGCGAAATTCCCGGTCCACTACCTCGACCGGACCGTGCCGGAAATGCGCGGCGGACATGCTAACCGCCGGCGTCTTGGCGGCTTCATGGAACAACAGCGCGCCTTCGTAGCTGGAGCCAACCGAAGCGCCGCGCCCGAGCAGATAGATCGCGCGCGCGGGCTGAAAGAAATTGCGCCACGTTTGGCTCGCGTCCACGCATTGCTTCAAGAACTGTTCCAGAGCTTCCGCCGTGGCAGACAGACCGTCCCGCAAATCGTCCACCCTGCTATGGACAGCCGCCCCAAGCAGCAATAAGACCGCCACCGTTCCGCTGTAGGTTTGCACGGCGACCAGTTGATCCCGTGTGCTGTTCACGAACAGCGCCTGGCTGCTTTCCCGGTGCAGGGTGGTTCCGGGTTCATTCGTCACGCCGATGACCACCGCTCCGGAACCCCTTAATTTCTCGAGCAGCTTCAGCGCTTCCACCGTCTCGCCGGAGCGGGAAACCAGGAGCACCACCGTTCCCGGTCCGCAAATGGCGCTCCGATAGTGCAGCAGCTCGGAGGTGTCGATGGCGGACGCGTCGATTCCATTCCGGTTGAAATAAGATGCCAGCACCATGCAGCCAAATAGAGAGCTGCCCATGCCGCTGAGCACCACGCGGTGCGCGCCGCGCAAAACCGCGGCGGCCGATTCCAGCGCCTCGCGGCCGTCGCCGAACTGGTAGGCGGTGACTCCGCGCAGGGATTCGGCTTGCCCCAGGATATTTTCAAGCAACGGTGGCGATGTCATTTGGATCTTGCGCGCAGCCATCCATCGATGGGCTTTCGCTCGCCTTTAGGATAATACGGCAGCTTCACTTTACACCCCGACCCCGCCGACGCGTAGCCGGCGTACAGAACCTCCATCACCACGCGCGCATCCTCGCCCGTCGATTGAGGCGTTTCCTTCCCGCGCACACAGCGCGCGAAATGGCGCATCTCCTGCGGGAAACCGTAGTTCCAAAGTTCTTCAAAAACCGGGTATGTCCAGCCCTTGGTTGTGGGCGCTTTTTCCACGGCGTATCCGAAGCCATATTCGCTATATGTGGGGAGGGCGTTGCCCATGTGAAGATTTCCGTACGTGACGCCGCCTTCGCCGTAGACCTCGATGCGGTCATCCATCCCTCCGCGCCGCGCCCAGCTATTCTCGACAATCCCCACCGCCCCATTGGCGAACTCGAGAACACAGAGGCAGTCGTCGTCTCCCAGCGTCTTGCCGCCATGAACGTATGTCCCCATGTGAGCGTAGACGCTTTCGATCTTCGGACGGCCGAGGAACCAGTAGCAGAACGCGATGCCGTGGCAGCCCATGTCGGCAAACACGCCGCCGCCGGAGCGCTCCACGTCCCAGAACCAATCGCTGTGGGGGCCGAAGTGCTTTTCGCTCTGCTTCACCTGGTAGATCTTGCCGAACGCTCCCTGATCGGCCATTTCCTTCGCCTTGACATATTTCGGCGTGTAGAAGAGCTCCTCGGCGTACATCAGAAGAACGCCCTGCTTTTTGCAGACCTCGATCATGCCGTCCGCTTCTTCGAGCGTCATGCATAGGGGCTTTTCGCAGACCACGTGTTTGCCCGCGTTGGCGATATCGGCGGTCATACGCGCATGAAGCTGGTTGGGCGCGGTAATGGTCACCATTTCGATATCCGGCTCCCTCAGCATTTCGCGGTAGTCGAGAAAGACCCGGGGAATACCGTATCTTTTCGCGAGACTCTCCGCGTTTCCCGGCGTGGGAGAAGCCACGGCCACCACTTCGGCTTCCTCCGGCATGATCTGAAAGGATGCCGCATGAATGTCGGCCTCGAATTGCGAGCCGATGATGCCTACTTTTACCTTTCCCATTCCACTCCTTTAAGTTTTTCGCGCCGCGCCCGTTGATTGGCGAATCACCAGATGCGACGCTACCACACTCTCCGCTCCCGACCGCCGCTTGCTCCTCACCAGGCGCTGCAGCGCGTCGAATGCCATTTTCCCCAGCTCGTCGCGCGGAATGCGAACCGTGGTCAGCGGGGGATGGCTGAAGCGCGCGAATGCAATATCGTCAGCGCCGACGATGGAGACGTCTTCCGGCGTACGAAGCCCTGCTTCGAAAACCGCCCGCATCGCTCCGAAGGCCATCTGGTCGTTTCCGCAGACGATGGCGTGCGGCATATCCCCTCCATCGAGCATTTGCTTTACGGCCGCTATCCCACTCTCGGGCCGGTTGTTTCCCTCAACGACTTCACGAACACGGATCGCCATCTCATGGGCAGCTTCCGCTAGCGCCGCGGTGTACGCATTCGCCGAGACGCGATCCCGGGGGCCCGAAACAATGGAGATTTCCCGATGGCCCAGGCTGCGCAGATGTCCGATCGCCTCGCGCGCGCCTTGCGTATAGTCGATTTTCACGTTGCTTCGGCCCCGCCGCACCGGCGGACAATCGAGCAGGATAACCGGCGTTTCGCTCTCGGCAAGCTCCGCGATCTGTTCGGGGCCTAGCTGCGAGGTCATCACCGCCACTCCCTGCGCCTTGGCTTCAATCATCCGGCGCACAGCGCTGCGGGCCTGCCGTGGATCATAATTCGTGCTGCAGAGGATCACTTCCAGGTTCTTTTCGAGGCATGCCCGCTCGAAGCTTTTGATCAGTTCCGGAAAGAACGGGTTTTCGATGTCCGAGATGATCAGCCCGAACAAATCGCTGCGGCCGCGGGCCAGCAGCCGCGCCGGAGCGTTCTTGTAATATTTCAAATCGTCGATGGCTTCGAGCACCCGGCGGCGTGTTTCCGGCGCAACCACCCGGGTGCCGTTCAGCACATGCGAAACGGTCGTTATAGAAACCTGCGCCCGCTCCGCCACATCGCTCATGAGGACGGGCATGGCGTTACTCCATCACATTTTCAGCGGCCGCGTCGAACCGGAACATTTTGTTTTCGCGGAAGCTGCGGACCGAGAGGGCGATGTGCGTCATTACTTTGTAGCCCAGGTCGGCATGGCAATTGGGCTGTTGCCGTGAATGCACGCAATCAAAGAAGTTGTCCATGTGCTTCTGATCTCCCTCGTTGCCAACTCCGGTAAGGATCAGTTCGTCCTTGCCCCACTTCATCTGGAAGTCTTTCTTGTATGGTGTGTCGGGAACGACGCGGGCGTAGTCCGTATCGCGGCCTTGCGGGCCTTCCCACTCGTCGCCGAGGTGAATGGTGGCTTCCGTCCCGCGAACCAGGGTGACCGGCCCGATCTCGTTGACCTGGGAAGAAATGATCGTGATGTTGTACTTGCCGGGATAGTCCGCCGAATCGAGGAACGTATCCGGCGTTTCGCGCCCGTCATGATAGACCCACAGGCCGCCCATCCCGGAGACGCGGTACGGATGGTCGTTCTCAATCGCCACGTGAAACGGCGCAACGATGTGGTAGTTGAGGTCGGTCGCAATGCCGCCTGAATAGTCCCAGTATTTGCGGAAGCGAAAAAAGCGATCGGCGTCAAAGGGCCGCTCCGGGGCGGAGCCGAGCCATTGCTTCCAATCGATATGATTCTCGCCCTTCCCGTCCGGGCCCGCGTCGGGGTCGATGGGCCAGTTCCAGTCGCCCTTGGGATCGTTCCTGCTATAGGTGCCCTGGGCGGCGACCACCTTTCCCACGACGCCTTTCTGGATCAAATCGTGAATCCGGTGCCAGCGCGTCCACGAGGTTCCTTGAACTCCAACCTGCATCACGCGGTTGAGGGACTTCACTTTCTCGGACACCTGACGCGCTTCCTCCAGGGTGTGCGTCATCGGCTTTTCGCAGTAGACATCGCGGCCGCCTTCGAGCGCCAGCAGAGTCACGGGAGCGTGCCAGTGATCCGGTGTTGCGATGATCACGGCGTCGATATCGCGCTGCGCGAGAAGATCCTGATGGTGCGTGAAGGTTTTGGGGTCGTGGCCCTTGGATTTTGCGAGTGCGCGAGCGGCATCCAGGCGCTTCTGGTAGACATCGCATAGCGCGACAATTTCCACGTCGCCCTTTTCCTGGGCGCGGTGCAGCGCCAGTCCCAGGAGGTGGGTTCCGCGTCCGCCGGTGCCGACAACGGCGGTTCGAACCCGGCTATTGGCAGCGGCGGCGCGTCCACTTCCGGCGGCCGCCAGGATGGCCGGACCAATCGCGGCCCGTCCCAGGAAATCGCGTCTCGTAGTCTCCAAAATGCCTCCTTCGCGCGTTTCGCAAACGCTTGCGCCTGAAGCATATCATACTCGGCTGCTTGCTAACATCCACGAGAACCGGCGCATTTTCGATTCACACGTTCCCAAATTCGCACACCCGCGGCCGTCGTTGAGAGGTATAGCGGCCTTTCTTTTCAATCCGTACAATTGGTTGTTCGCGTGCGCATAGATTCGGACACCTTTGGACGGCCGCCATATGGAAACCCTAATCCAGGACGTTAAGCATGCTTTCCGGATGTTGGTGCAAAGTCCCGCGTTTTCGCTGGTCGCGATGTCGGCGCTGGCGCTGGGCATTGGCGCCAACACGGCGATCTTTTCCGTAGTCAACGGCATACTGCTGCAACCGCTCCCTTATAGTCACCCGGAGCGCCTGGTCCGGATGGAGCTCAAATTTCCCGGCGGCACCAGTTCTTCCGTTTCCATCCCCAAGTACATGGCGTGGAAGCAGAATACCGATGCGTTTCAGTACGCGTGCCTCTACGACTTCGCCGGGCCGGGACTCAACCTGAGCGGCGGGAGCATGCCCGAGCAGGTGAAGGGCATCCATGTTTCTTCGGACTTCTTTCCGGTCTTTGACGCCGCGACCATGATTGGCCGGGTGTTTAACGGGGAAGAAGACCGCCCCGGCGGCCCCCGTCTCGCGGTGATGAGCCACGGCCTGTGGATGCGCCGGTTCGGCGGTGATCCGCGGATCGTGGGCAAGGTCATCACCTTGAACAGCGAGCCATACACGGTGGTGGGGGTCCTCAACTCGTCCTTCCGCTCTTATCCTCCGTCGGACCTCTTTCTGCCCCTCCAAGCCGATCCGAATTCGACCAACCAGGGGCACTACCTGTTTGCCGCCGGGCGGCTCAAGCCCGGTGTCACGGTCGAAACTGCACGCGCACAGATGGCGGTTGCGGCTTCCCGTTTTCGCGCGGCCAATCCGAACGTGATGGGGAAGGAAGAATCGGCGACCGTGACTCCGTTCCAGGAGTCGATGGTAGGTGACGTGAAGCAGTCCCTTTATATTCTGCTGGGCGCGGTGGCGCTGGTGCTGCTCATCGCATGCGCAAACGTCGCCAATCTTCTGCTGGCGCGAGCGGCCGAACGTTCGCGAGAGATCGCCATCCGCAGCGCGTTGGGCGCGGGGCGCTGGCGCATCATCCGGCAGTTATTGACGGAGAGTCTGCTGCTCGCCGCCGCTGGAGGAGTTGCGGGTTTCCTGCTAGGTGCGTGGGGGGCGCGAGCCCTGGTCGCCATCGCTCCCGTCAACCTTCCCCGTGCCGCCGAATTCTCCGGCGCGTCCATACTTGACTGGCGCATTTTGCTCTTCACTCTGGGAATCACCGTTGTGACCGGCATATTGTTCGGTTTCTTTCCGGCGCTGCAAATATCCCGCACCGATGTCAATTCCACTATTAAGGAGAGCAGTTCACGCTCCGGCACGGGCCGGAATCACTACGTGCGGAGCGTCCTGGTGGTGGCCGAGACAGCCATCGCGCTGGTTCTGCTGGTCGGAGCGGCGCTGCTGATCCGGACTTTTGCCTCCTTGCGCGATGTGAACGCCGGCTTTAATCCCAATCGCGTACTGAGCTTCGAGACATCGTTGATCGGGTCGAAATATGAGACCACGGCGCCGGTTGACCTGCTCACTCATGACGCCGTGCGAAGAATCGAGAGCGTCCCGGGCGTCATTGCCGCGGCCAACGTGCCCTACCTCCCCCTGGAAGGCGGATTTGGATTGGGCTTCACGATTCCCGGCCGCCCGCTCCCCTCGGGGCAGCAGTCCACCGGCGGAGCGGCCTGGATGTATGTCTCGGAATCCTATTTCAAGGTGCTCGAAATTCCGCTATTGCGCGGCCGCGTCTTCAACGCACAAGACACGGCCGGTTCACCTGGCGTTGTGATTATCAATGATGCGTTTCGCAAGAAATATTGGCCCAAGGGTGATGCGCTAGGTCAGCGAATCGAAATTGGCAAGGGCATGGGGCCGGCGTTTGCCGAGCCGCCCCGCGAAATTGTAGGCGTGATCGGCGATGTGAAAGAAGGCGGTTTGGGCAGTCCCGCGCCGGAGGTTATGTACATTCCGCTGGCGCAGCTCAAAGACAGTTTCATGAAGCTGAACAACAAGATCATTCCGATGACGTGGATTGTGAAGACAGCCGTCGATCCGCTCACGCTCAGCGCAGCAATTCGAAAGCAGGTTCTCGCCGCGGACGGGTCGCTCGCCGTCGCGCGCGTGCGCGCAGCCAATCAGGTGGTCGCCGAAGCCACCGCGAGTCAGGACTTCAATATGAAATTGTTGAGCCTCTTCGCCGGTCTCGCCCTGCTTCTCGCCGCCCTCGGCATCTATGGAATGCTCGCGTACTCGGTTCGCCAGCGCCAGCAGGAAATCGGCATTCGAATGGCCCTGGGAGCGCGTGGCGGGGACGTGCTTCGTATGGTCGTATTCCACGGGATGAAACTGGCGTCGGCTGGCATCGTGGTCGGCGTGTTGGGAGCCATGGGCCTTTCCCGGCTGCTCACTTCGCAGCTCTACGGCGTGAAGCCCAACGATCCGTGGACTCTCGCCGCCGTGAGCGCCGCCCTGGCCATCATCGCCCTGGTTGCCTGCTGGATTCCGGCCCACCGTGCTACACGCGTCGATCCGATTATCGCCCTGCGATACGAATGATCGCCCGGCTGCAATTCGTGGGCGCACAACACGGCCGTCTCGCTGCGGTATCACTAATAGATGGATCTCTGGCAGCTTAGCGATCTTTGCACTCCCTGGTGCGTGCACGTGGTTGCGACGTTGAGGATTGCGGAGCGCATCGCCAGCGGCCATTCGCGTACGGCGGAACTGGCTTTCGCGGCCGGAGTCGATCCGCTGTCCCTGGAACGAGTACTGCGGCATCTGGTGTCCAAGGGTGTTTTTGAAGAGCCGGAGCCCGGACAATTTGCGTTGAATGAGTGCGCGCGCGGTCTGCTTGACGAGGGACTCCGGCTCGGCTTGGACCTCACGGGAATCGGAGGCCGCATGGCGAATGCGTGGCGAACTCTGCTTCCGGCGGTGCGGACCGGCAGGCCGGCTTATCACGAAGCCTTTGGGCGAGGGTTCTGGGAAGATCTGGAGGCGCATCCCGACGTCGCCGCAACCTTTGACGAATTGATGGGACCGGCGGGCCATGGCGTCCCCGATCACGAGGTTCTACTGGACCCCGGCGATTGGGACTCCATTTATACGGTGGTCGACGTGGGCGGCGGCACTGGCTCTCTGCTGGCGGAGGTACTGCGCGCCCATCCTGGAGTGCGCGGAATCCTGGTTGACCTTCCGCGTCCGGTGGCCCAAGCGAACAAGATCTTTCGCGCCGCCGGGGTCTCGGACCGCGCGTCGGCGATGGCGCAGAGCTTCTTCGATCCGCTGCCTCACGGCGGAGATCTGTATCTGCTCAAGAGTGTTCTCAGTGACTGGCCGGACCGGGAAGCGGCTACTATTTTGAAGCGCTGCGCCGGAGCGGCCCGGCCTTCGGGCCGCGTTGTGATCTTGAACGGAGTAACTCCCAGTCCGACGCCGGAGCCCGAGCTCCTGATGATGGTTCTGATCGGCGGCAAGATGCGGACACTGGGTGAATTTCGCGACCTTGCCCGTATCGCCGGTTTGGAGATCTTCGCGTCCGGGCAGCTAACCTCGGGGCGATTTCTTGTCGAATGCCGTCCGGCATAGCCCCGGTCCGGCACGTCTTCCAACGAAGCGGCAGCGTTCTTCTATACAATGCATGATTCGGGCCTGCGATGCGAGTCCGTCATCGGAGACCTTGCTCAAATCACTATGAGGTACCAGATTGCCATTTAAGAATGTGTCGCCGGGAGTTTTGTTTTCGGCGTTCCTTATCTATGGCGCGCCGTTCGCTTGCGCGCAGACAAACACCATGCCAGCCCCCGCCGCCACGCGTCCGGCACGCCGGAGCGGAGGGTTTGTTCCCGGCCAAAAACGGCCTCCGGGGGATCCGCAGGAAATCGCACACGGGAAAGCCCTTTACGAGGTGCATTGCCGGAGCTGCCATGGCGCGGATCTTCGCGGCGGTGATATCGGCGGTCCGAACCTGTTGCGGTCCCAGGTCGCACTGAGCGACCAAAACGGCGAGTTGATCGTGCCCATTATTCAGGGCAGCCGTCAGGCCTCGGGCATGCCGAATATCGGGCTCAACGAAGCGGATGGAAAGGCGGTTGCCGCCTACGTTCGCAGCATTCTGGAAACGATCGGCGGACAGGGCACGCCGCCTTCCGGAATTGAACCCGCCACCATTGTGGTCGGGAACGCAAAAGACGGACAAGCTTATTTCGATACCGCGTGCGCAAGCTGTCATTCTCCCGAGGGAGACTTGAAAGGTCTTGCTTCGAAGATCCCCGATCCGAAGACCCTCCAAAATACCTGGATGTCCGGGGGCCAGCGCCGCCGCCGGGGCGGTTCGGCGGAGAACTCGGATGCACGCACTCCCAAGGTCACCGTGACGCTTGCTTCGGGCGAGAAATTCGAAGGCTCGCTCGTCCGGATCGACGACTTCCTGGTCACTCTCTCGATGCCCGACGGCTGGCAGAAGACATTCCGGCGCATGGGCGATGTGCCCAAGGTGGAAGTGAACGACCCGATGAAACCCCATCGCGATCTCTGGAACGTGATTACGGACAAGCAAATGCATGATTTGACCGCATACCTGGTGACTTTGAAATGAATTTCGCAAAGATATTTTTTACGTTCCCGCTTCTTCTTTCGCCTGGCCTGCTGATGGCGCAAAACAGCCCGGAGCCGAGTAACGGCGTCAGTCCGAAGGAGCTTCTGAGTCCGCTCAAAGATTCCTGGCCCACCTACAACGGGGACTATTCGGCAAAGCGATACAGCGCTCTGAAACAGATTGACCGGTCCAACGTCTCGCACCTCACGCTGGCCTGGATGACGCAGCTTACGCCGGGGGCCGGCAATGAGTTCGGCGGCGCGCCGCTCATCACGGGCGGCGAAGGACCGGGGAATCTCTCAATCGACCGCGGCACCATCAAGGCTTCGGCGCTGATGGTCAACGGCATTCTCTACATCACGATGCCGGACAACGCCTGGGCCATGGACGCGCGCGACGGCCGGCCGATCTGGCATTACTTCTGGAAGACCAAGGGCGGTACTCACATCGGAAACCGCGGCCTGGGCATGTGGAACGATTTCCTCTTCATGGAGACGCCGGACGATTATCTTGTGTCTCTCGATGCGAAGACCGGCAAGGAGCGCTGGCACAAACAGATCGCCGATCTGGAACAGGGCTACTTCTCCACGCCTGCTCCGATTGTGGTGGGCGATCACGTCCTGGTAGGGACCGGCAACGATATCGATTCTCCGGGCTTTCTGAAGTCCTACGATCCTGTAACCGGCGATCTGCAGTGGACGCACTATACCGTGCCGATGGAAAAAGGAGACCCGGGGCTCGATACCTGGGCTAGCCTGGACGCCGCGCGGCATGGCGGGGCACAGACCTGGATCCCGGGCGCCTACGATCCGGAGACGAATCTCTATATCTTCGGCACAGGCAATCCGACGCCCGCCTTCACGAACGGAACGCGCGGCGAAGGAGACAACCTGTACACCTGTTCCCTGGTTGCTTTGAACGTGGACACCGGAAAAATGGCCTGGCATTTCCAGACGTCGCCGCACGACATGCACGACTACGATTCGGCGCAAACGCCGGTGCTGGTGGATGCGATGTTCAACGGAAAGATGCGCAAGCTCGCATTAACGGCCGCCCGGAATGGCTACTATTTCACGATTGACCGGGTCACCGGCGAGCATCTGGTAACCAGCAAATACGGTCTACTGACCAACTGGGCGGAAGGCCTGAATAAGTTCGGAGGTCCCAAACTCAACCCCGAGAAGAACGCGACCGTGGGCGGGTCGCTTGTCTCGCCGACCTCGGATGGCACCATCAACTGGGAGCCGCCCGCGTATTCGCCGGACACCGGCCTCCTCTATGTTTCGGAGAGCAATGGCTATTCGATCTTCTATCTCACCGATATCGATCCCCGCGGGTCGATGGGTTTGGGCGGGAAGGAAGAGGTGCATCTCGGCTCGGGCGGCAGCTACCTAACGGCGATCGACTATCGCACCGGGAAGGCGGTTTGGCGGCGGCCCTACTACGGAACGGGGGGAGGGGGCGGGCTTCTGGCCACCGCCGGCGGGTTGGTTTTTGCTGGCGATGGGGCCGGCAACCTGATCGCGCATGACGCCACCGACGGAAAAGCTCTCTGGCATACCCACATCGGACGGGTCACGAACCCGCCGCAAACGTTCATGCTGGACGGGCATCAATACCTGATCGCGGCCACCAGCGAGAGGCTGTGGGCGTTCATGTTGTATTAGCGCCGGCGAAATCGCCGGGTGCGGGAGGGATCTCAGCGGTTACCCTGGAGGGGTGATGAGGTACCTCCCTGTTTTCCTTCTTCTCCTTCCGGCCGCGGCCTTCGCGGCGGAAGTTCATTCCCTGACGCTTCCGCAGGTGGTGGATCTGGCCCTGCGCCAGAACCCCGATGTCGTCATCGCGCGCCTGGACGAGCAAAAGGCGCAGCTCGCCGTCCGCGTGGCGAAGGACCCATTTTCTCCCAAGGTCTACGCGGGCAGCGGCGCCGCGAAAATCTGGGGATATCCGAATAGCATCGATGGGAGCGCTCCGTCCATCCTGCAGGTGCGCACGGATATGGCGGTCTTCAACCGTCCGAAGAGCCTGGAACTCGCCGGGGCGCGGGAGTCCGCCCGCGGGGCGGCTTTGCAAACCCATTCCAAGATGGAAGAAGTGGCGTTCCGCGCCGCGACTGTTTTTCTCGACGCCGCCCAGGCGGCTCGCTCGGCCGATATTGCCCGGCATGAGTTGGACAGTCTGCAGCGGGTGAAGGATTTCGTTACCGCGCGCATCAGCGAAGGCCGCGAGCTGCCGATTGCCGGACGACGCGCCGACGTTGATCTCGCCCGCACACGCCAGCGCCTGGAGATTCTGGCGACGGACCAGGCATATGCCGAAGGGTCGCTCGCCATGGTGCTCGGTTTTCCGCCGGACGACCGCGTTCGCGCGCTGACCGACGATGATTCCGTGGCCGCTTCGCTGGAGAAGGCGCTGCCCGCGTCGGCGGACGCCGCGGTTGAAACGGCTCTGATAACCAGCACCGAATTAAAAAGCCTGAAGTCGCAAATGGAGGTGAAGAACCTGGACGCCAGGGCCGAGCGCTCCGCGCGCCTCCCCCAGGTGAATCTGGTTGCCCAGTACGCCCTTTTTGCTCAGAGCGCCTACCAGGACTACTTTTCCCAGCGATTCCAGCGCAACAACGGGGAACTGGGGGTGTCCATCAGCGTTCCCGTG
The DNA here is from genome assembly GCA_035545735.1 of Bryobacteraceae bacterium. Lineage (GTDB taxonomy): Bacteria > Acidobacteriota > Terriglobia > Bryobacterales > Bryobacteraceae > JAJYKC01. Next base: position 96,967 of record DASZXS010000065.1, read on the forward strand.
CTGGTAGGCACCGGCGCCGGCGCGCGGGCCGCCCAGGCTGAGATTGAGGTAAATCGCCTGCGCCAGCAGGTGAACCTGCAGCGAAACCAGATATCGCTCGAAACCCGCCGTGGATACGCCGACGTGAAGAACTGCGCGGATGCCCATTCCCTGGCGAAACTCGATCTCGATGTGGCCCGCGAGCAGCTATCCATTCTTCTATCGCAGCATGAGGAAGGGCGCGTCACGGCGCAACAGGTGGAAGAAGCGCGTGTTACCGAGCAGGAGAAGTGGCTGGAGTACTATGCGTCGCGCGACCGTTTGACGCGCGCCCGGTTAAACCTTCTGAGGCAGATGGGAACTCTGCTTTCGGCCCTGCGGTAAGAGGAATCGCCCACAGTTGCACTAGTATAGTGGTTAAAATCGAGAGAATTCCGCGCGGTTTCGTGCGCGGTAGGGAGGGCTGATGCGTTGCCAGCGCTGTCTTTTATTCATACTGACTGTTTTATTGGTGTTGTCGGCCTGCAACCGCGATCCCAAGCTCGCCAGCAAGAAGTACGTCGAGATCGGCAATAAATATTTCAGCCGGCAGAAGTTCAAAGAAGCCTCGATCCTGTACCGAAAGGCGCTGCAAAAGGATCTCAAGAATCCCGAGGCCTACTATCGTCTTGCGCTGGTGGATTTGAAGACTCGCCAGTTCGCCGACGCCGCGCGATGGCTGCAGCGCTCCGTTCAACTCGATCCGAACAACGCGGACGCCACCGCCAAACTCGCGGATCTGTATATGGCCAGCTATCTTCAGAATCCGGCGAAGCGCAAGGGGGAATTGACGGAAGTGGGCGACCTGTCCGCGGCGCTCCTGAAGAGAGACCAGAAATCATTTAACGGATTGCGCCTCAAGGCCTTTCTGGCCCTGGCCAACAAGGACCTTCCGGGCGCTATCGAAGGGTTTCGGCAGGCGCTGAGCGTTGAGCCGAACCACCCCGACCTCACCTTATCCCTGTGCCAGGCGCTCGAAAGCCAGAATCAGTCCGAGGAGGCCAAAAAACTTGCGGAGAATCTTGTCGCGGCTCATAAGGACTTTGGCCCGGGCTACGATTTTCTCTACAACATGGCCGTTCACTCGGGTAACATCCCGGCTGCCGAAGAACTCCTGAAGCGGAAGGTCGAAAACAATCCGAAGGACGGCCAATACCGGGTGCAGCTTGCCGCTCACTATTTCCGCTATCACCAACCTCGCGAAGTGACGGCGGCCATCGACGCGCTTGTTTCCTCGGCCGCGATTACAGACCGCTACATGCTCGCGGGCGACTTCTATCTCACCACCCGGCAGTACGACCAGGCGATGGCGCAGTTCGAAAAGGGCGCGGCGGCCGCGGACACCGGGAAGAAGATGGGTTATGAGAAACGGCAGATCCAGGTGCTGGTGGCGGAAAGCAAATTTTCCGACGCCGCAAAGCGGGTGGACCAGCTTATTCAGCAGGACCCGAAGGATGCCGATGCCGTGGCGATGCGCGCCGCACTCCGCATGCACAACGGATCCATAGAAGATATCGCCGGAGCAATTAAAGACCTCCAAGGAATCCTCGACAAAGCGCCGGAGGGCGCCAACATCCACCAGATTCACTTCAATCTGGGCCGCGCCTATCTCGCCAAATATGAAGCCGAAAAGGCCATCGCGGACCGGACTGTTATGCTGGGCGATCTCGACCAGGCGCGCATTCAGTTCGAGCAGGCGATTCAATACGCATCCACGAAACTGGGAGTGCGCTTTGCGCAGGCCAAGCTCGCGCTGGGGCAGGTGATGATTTACAAGGGCGACAACACCCGCACCATGCAACTGGCGAACGACGTTCTGAATAATGAGCCGAACGATATCGCGGCGCTGATGATGCGCAGCGCGGCCGAAGTGAATCTTCGCAAATTTGACGAGGCCCGGACGGATCTCGATGCGGTGATCAAGGCGAGACCGAACGACCGGAATGCCCATTATCAGCTGGCCATGGCGTTTTTTCTTGACGGCAAATATCCGGAGGCCGACGAACAATTCGAGTGGCTCGGCAACGCTGGTGACGCGCGGGGCATGCTGGGCCTGATCGATTCCAAAAACAAGCAGGAAAAATATCCGGAATCCATCCGGATGATCGAGAGCGCGCTGGCGAAGGGAAAGAACGAGAAACTGTTTCGCTATATGCTCGCCAGCACACAGGCGCGAGCCCACCGTTACGATGACGCAATCGGAAATTTCAAGATATTGATCGCGGCGGACCCCAAGCAGGCGGATCTACGGGTGCGGCTCGGCGAGGCATACGTTTTGAACGGCCAAACTGAAAATGCGATCGAATCTTTCAAGAAAGCGCACGAACTTGCTCCCAACGAAGTTTTTCCCGTTCTCCGGCTGGGTTCGATTTATCAAACGGGCGGGCGATTGGATGACGCGCGGCAGCAGTACGAAGCGGTGTTGAAAGTGCAGCCAAACAACGCCATGGCCCTGAACAACCTCGCCTTCATGAAGGCTGAAGCGGGTGTCGATTTGGATCAGGCTTTAACCCTCGCCCAGCGCGCCAGCCAGCAGGCGCCGGACGACTTGAGCATCAAGGATACGCTGGCTTACATCTATACCCGAAAGGGCTTACCCGACGAAGGGCTGCGTATTCTGCGCGATCTTGTGAGTAAGCGTCCCGACAGCGTATCCTTCCGCTATCACCTTGCGCTCGCTCTGTTCCAGAAAGGGGACCATCCCTCGGCGCGCAAGGAATTAAACTCGGCCCTCCAGGACAAACCCACGGGCGATCAGCAGCGAAAGATTAAGGAACTGATGGCGAAGATGGGCTGACCGGCCTCGATGGAATTGCGCTCCCCGCTTCAGGCGACCCTGGCATACGTAGCGCCGTTCACGGCGCTGCTGGCCTTTCTGGCCATCGGCGCTTATGTCCCCGCTCAAATCGATGCCCCGCTGCGCGTTGCCGGCGTCGGGGCCGCCCTATGGTACTTTTCGCGCGGTTCAGTACACGGGAAAGCCAAGTTTGTCCTGGCGAGCACACTGGCTGGAATGGCGGTTTTCGTTCTCTGGATCGCACCCGACGTTTTGGTTCCGCGATACCGGGAGCACTGGCTGTTTCAGAACGGGGTGACGGGCAGGCTGGGGGTGTCAATTCCACCCGAACTACTATCGAATCCCTGGTTGATCGCCTGCCGTGCAATTCGTGCCATAGTGCTGGCGCCGGTTGCGGAAGAACTCTTCTGGCGCGGCTGGCTGATGCGATGGTTGATCGCTCCGGATTTCCAACACGTCCCCGTGGGCTCCTACACACCCTTATCGTTCTGGGTCACCGCCATATTCTTTGCGTCCGAGCATGGGCCGTATTGGGATGTGGGACTGGTCGCGGGAATTCTCTATAACTGGTGGTGCCTGCGGACGCGTTCGCTGGGCGATTGCATCCTGGCCCATGCTGTAACGAATGCCGCGCTTGCCGGGTTCGTGCTGGCCACGCATCGTTGGGACTATTGGATGTAGCGGCGTACGCCGTCGCACTTTTACACATCCTGACGAAACGGGGCGGCCAAGCGCGGCATCGGTCTAAATAACTCATGCGCGTTGTGCCGTGGTTTGTCATCGCCTTGCCGGTGCTGTCGCTGTTTGCGCAGGAGCAGCCTGCTCCGTCTTTCTCGACCGGCGTGAAGGTGGTAAATATTCTGGCGACGGTTCGCGATAAGGGCGGGAAAATTGTCTCGAATCTGACGCAGAGCGACTTCGCGCTTAGTGAAGACGGGCAGCCGAGGGAGATCCACTACTTCGCGCGCGAGACAGACCTGCCGCTGACACTGGGCCTGCTTGTCGATACCAGCATGAGCGAGCGCCGCTCGCTGCCGGTGGAGAAGGATGCGAGTGAACGTTTCCTCAATGAAATGCTCCGCGGCGAAAAAGACCGCGCATTTCTGATTCACTTCGACCGGGAAGTCGAACTACTTCAGGATGTAACGCCGTCGCGGCAAAAGCTCGAATCGGCGATCGGGCTGCTCGATGTCGCGCCACCGGCCCAGTGGGGCGCGCGCGGCGGCGGTCGCGGCCATCTTCATCGCGGCGGTGGAACCTCTCTTTACGACGCCGTTCTGCTCGCTTCCGAGGACTTGATGCTCAAGCAATCCGGCCGGAAGGCGCTGGTGATTCTATCCGACGGAGAGGACAACGCGAGCAAGGTCTCGCTGGAGCAGGCCGTGGAAGCGGCGCAGCGTTCCGACTGCCTCGTCTATTCGATCCTGATTAAGGACGAACAGGGATTACATCCTGGATTTGGGAACGGGCGCGGCATGGGACGGATGGGCGGTTACGGAGGCCGGCGAGGAGGCGCGATGAGGGAGCGCCCCGACGGAAAAAAGATCCTGGAACGTATTTCCAAAGAAACCGGCGGCCGCTTTTTTGAGGTTTCGAAGAAGCAATCCGCCGACCGGATCTACGCTCAGATTCAGGAAGAACTGCGCAATCAGTACAGCCTCGGCTTCTCGCCGGATAAGGGTGAAAGCGCGGGCTATCACAAGATCACCCTGGCGGCGAAGCGGAAAGGGCTGGAGGTTCGCTCCCGTGATGGGTATTACTCGGGCGCGTCAGCGAATTAGACGGCGGTGTTCCTTGGCGATACACCGGTCCATCACGACGAAAAGTCCGGCTTGCCGCGCGCGTTCGGCCGCCTCGGCATGAATGACTTCTTCCTGCATCCAAACCGCTTTGGCCCCGCGGCTAATGGCGGCGTCCACGATATCCGGCACGTATTCCGGGCGGCGAAAAATATTCACGATATCAATCGGCCCCGGCGCTTCCGCGAGCGAGTGGTACGCCTTCTCTCCCAGAACTTCGGTCTCCTCCGGGTTTACCGGGATGATGCGATAGCCGTGATGTTGGAGATATTCCGCGACGCCGTGGCTGGGGCGAAAGGGCTTGCTGGAAAGCCCGACCACGGCGATGGTCTTGCTGTTCCGCAGTAGCTGCTCGATTGCCTCCATCAGTCTGAATCCGGCTCCATTCCGAGTAATTTTTTGAACTTGGCTATTTCCTTGGGAGTCAGGTAACGGAACTCGGTAGCTGGAAGAGCCCCCAATTCCAAAAATCCGATCCGGACGCGCTTGAGTTTCTCCACCAGGCGTCCGAAGTGCCGGAACATTGTCCGGATCTGGTTCTGACGCCCTTCAATCAATTGAACCTCATACCAGGGGTTGTCGCCGCGCTTAATAAGTCTCAATGCGGCCGGGGCGGTTTTCCGGCCCTCCAGGTGAATTCCCTCGCGGAAGCGCTGTTCCTGTTCTGGAGTGAGCTGCCCGTTCGCCTTCACCTGGTAAATCTTGGGGACATGGCGCGCGGCCGACGTGATACGGTTGGCGAACTCCCCGTCGTTGGTCATCAGCAGGAGTCCCTCGCTGTGATAATCCAGCCGTCCCACTGGATAGACCCGCTCCTTGATGCCTTTCACGAACTTCATGACGGTCTCGCGCCCCTGTGGGTCGGTTACGGTAGTCACGCAGCCCTTCGGTTTGTGGAGCGCGAGATAGACGTGACGTTCGGCGGCGCGCAAGAGCTTGCCGTCCACTTTGATGTGGTCCTGTTCGGGATCGGCCTTGGTCCCCAACTCGGTCACCACCGCGCCATTGACTCGCACCCGGCCCTCCAGGATGTACTCTTCCGCTTTACGCCGGCTGGCGATCCCTGCATGCGCGAGGATCTTCTGAAGACGTTCCACCGCCATTCGCGCCTATGTCTCCTCTTCGGTTTGGGGCGCGGGGGGCTGTTCTGCTTCGAGACCGGCTTCCGCAGGGGGTGCTTCCACGGCTTCGGCGGCCTCCGTGGCGGGCGCCCCGGCTATCTTGTGGTTCGTCTCTTCCACTTTCTCTGGAGCGGGCTCCGGTTCGCTCGCCGGTTCCGCGTCGCTGAGAGCCAGGCGGCTTAATTCCTCGAATTCCTTCAACGTGGGTAATTCGGAGAGATCCTTGAGGCCGAACTGGACAAGAAACTCCTTGGTGGTTTTATAAAGAATCGGCTTGCCGACCACCGCTTTGCGGCCTGCCGGGGCAATCAACTTCCGCTCGATGAGCGTCTTTAAAACGCTTCCACCCTGCACTCCGCGAATGTCCAGGATCTCGGGCCCGGTGACGGGTTGCTTATAGGCAATCACGGCCAGCGTTTCCAGGGCGGCGAGGGACAACTTCAGAGGTGGCTTCAGGTTCTTGACAAACCGGCGGATTGGCTCGTGATGCTCGGGCTTAGTGGCCATCTTGTAGCCGCCCGCAATTTCGCGGATGGTGAGGCCGCGGTCAGACCTTTGATAGTCTTCGGAAAGCTCGGCGAGGACGTTGTTGATTTCTTCGATCGGGCGTTCCAGCGCGGCGGCTATCTGTTGGGCTGAGAGTGGTTCATCGGTGATGTAGATTACCGCTTCGATCACTGCCTTCAATTCAGCCCGGGCGGTGTCCTGGCCGGCGTCGCCGCCGGTCACCATCATCTCCTCCGAGAAGACTTCCTCGGTTTCTATCCGCTCCTCCGGCGTGATCTCACCGGTTGACTCGATACCCTCATCCGGCGCGGCATTTTCCTCGCGCTCGCCGGTGGGAGCGCTCTCGTTTTCCACTGGTTCCATTGTTTCCAAGCGTATTGTCTAAATGTATTCCTGCTCGATGGACTCGAGCTCCGGACCGGATTGCAGAGCCGCCTCAAAGTCCTGATGCTTCCTGAGCCCAATTTCACCGAAAGCTTCCATCTGGGTCAGTTCGATCGCGTTGCGCTTCACCAGTTCCAGGACCGCCAGAAAAAGGCAGACCATGGCGCGGCGGGACCGTTGCGACTCGACCAATTTCACGAAGGAAATCGTATCGCTCCGGCGATGCTGGCGGAAGGACCGTTCCAGGAACCGCATCATGTCGGGGACGCTCACGTCCTCTTTATCAATCTCGTAAATCGGACGGTTCTTGGTGCGATCCAAAACCTGCTGGAATGATTTCACCAATTCGAACAAGGTCACGGCCAGCCCGGGATCGTCGTCTTCGCTCAGGAACGACTCAATTTGCGGGTTGGACCAGACCGCTTCTTCCACCATGCGCTTCTGCTGCAGCATCTCGGCGGCGTTTTTGAACCGTTCATGCTCCAGCAAGCGGTCCACCAGCTCCTTGCGCGGGTCTTCTTCCGGTGAGATTTTTTCGAGTTCCGGATCGCGCGGCAGGAGCAGCTTGGATTTGATGTGGATCAGGGTGGCGGCCATGTACACAAATTCCGCCCCCAAGTCGATGTCCATCTCCATGGCGCGCTGCAAATATTCGAGATATTGCGCCGTGATGGACGCGATGGGGATGTCGTAGATGTTAATCTGCTGTTTCCGGATCAGGTCGAGCAGAAGGTCCAAAGGACCCTCGTATTGCTCGAGATGAAAGTTGAACGGCGCCGGCACTTCCCCCACGATAGCACGCGCAAACCAGGCGGACCGTCCAGGCTAGCGGGGGTGGGGTACGGTATCCGGCTTCGACCGGCCGCCTTCAAAAAACAGATCGACATCCACGGAATTCGTATCGTCATGGATGGCCGTCTGCGCGTAGGTTTTTCCGAGGTTGTCGAATAATCCCTGGTCGCGCACAACCTTAAGAAAATAATCCGGATAATCCGTGTTGTAGGCCCTTCCGGCAGGAAGTCCCCACAGCTTTCGGATGGCCGGCTCGGAGATGATGTCAAGCCCGTGGATGGTCAACTTACCCATGGTGTACTGGGTTCCCGGTTGCGCCTGGATCACGACCGCAACTGTATGCTGGGTATCATCCAGGGTCCGGCCTACCGTGGCGGCGGCATGGAGGTAGCCCCGCCGCTTCAGCGCATCTACGACTTCGCCCTGCGATTTCTTGATCTTGTCGAAGTTGACGATGTCGCCGGCTTTAAACCCCTTAACATAGCGGTCCAGGTCTTCGCCGCCCTGCACCCGTACCGATGCCAGCTTGTAGACGGGGCCCTGGTTCACCTCGACGGTGACGGCCAGACCCTTGGAATTTTTGGCCGGGGCGGTCTCGATGGAAGGAAAGCTCACTCGCAGGCGTCCCCTGGCTTCGTAAAGCGGGCGAGCGCTGGCGTCGAGCCATTGCCGCATCCGGCCTTCCGTATATCCCATGCCGATGGCGGCGCTGGCAATCGCGTTTTGAACGGCGGCGACGGGTATCTCTCCGGTGTTTTTGAAGGTAATCTCCGCGACAACCGGGCGAGGAGCGGAGGGGCGGAACAGAATGACCAGCTCCGGGGTCAGTTCGTTTGTGAGCCGCCCTACGACTTTGTCCTTAAATCCAAGCGGCTTCAAATAGTCGTCGAGGAGCTGTTCATAACGGCCGACCACCTCTTTGGTCGCCGGGATTTTCTCGCTGAAAAGCGGTTCTTTTTCATGGAGATAGGCCCGCATTTTCCGCTCGCTCGCCGGCAGGTCTTCGAACAGGATGGGGTAGACCTGCTCGATTTCCACAACCTGAAAGACACCCCGGTATCCCTGCCCGTTCACCGCGCGGTCGAACTTATAGCCGGCGCTTTGGAAAGCGCCCGTATCGAGCAACCGGACGCGCGCTGCTTCAAAATCGGCCGGCTTCACTACCTGGCCGATTTTCAGGCCAAGGATCGAAACCACCTGTTCCGTGGAATAAATGTTGTTGCCCTCCACTTTGAGAGCTTCGATCGGCCATGCGTCGCCACTACTCGCGGCTGGCGCGGCCTTTTTCCTGGTGCGCTGCGGCGGCAGTTGGGCGGAAGAGCAGAGCATCGCACCAACAACCAGGATGCCAACCGCGCCGGAGAGAGGTCTCAAGCTATTCCAGCTCCACCGTTAGAAACATAAAGCGGTCGTCGCGTTCGATCTGGAGAACCACGCTGTCGCCGCTTGAGAATTCCTTGAGTTTCTCGCGCAGGGACTCCATGCCATCAATGGGTTTGCCATTCATTGCATGAATGACGTCTCCCGCCTCCAATCCGGTTCCGTTGTCGCTGGCGTCGGGAGAAAGCGCCGCCACCACGACCCCGCTGGGAGTACGCAGGTCGGGCAGCAGTTGAGCCAGTTTCTTGTCGATGGTGACGCCCAGGATCCCCAGCGATGGAATCAGATTGTCCTCCGAAGTCGCCATGTCGGCGAAGCGCTCCGGATCGTTGTCGCGCTCCCGGATGCGCAAGGAAATGTCAGCCTTCTGCTTGTCGCGGAGGATTTGTAGATGGACGAGGTCGTTTACTGAGTGCCGGAAGATCGCCAGGTCCAGTTGGCGCATGTCTTCGAGTGGATGGCCGTCTACCGCGAGGATCATGTCTCCGATCGCGACCCCGGCCTCGTCGGCGGGACTCTCCGGTTCTACGTCGGACACCACTACCCCGCTATTCCGCGGCAAGCCGAGCCCCGCCGCCAGCGCCGGTGTTACGGTTTGTCCGTAGATCCCGATTTGACCGCGATGGACGTGACCGTCCTTGCGGAGTTGGGTGAAGATCGCCTGCACCAGATTGCTGGGAATGGCGAAACCAATGCCTTCGCTGCCGCCGGACTGAGAAAGAATGAACGTGTTCACACCGACCAGGCGGCCGCTATCGTCAACCAGCGGGCCACCGCTATTTCCCGGATTGATGGGGGCATCGGTCTGGATATACGCAATGCTGTCGTCGTCCCGGATTTGACGCGAGGTTGAGCTCACAATTCCCATGCTGGCTGAGCCTTCGAGCCCGAACGGATTGCCGAAAGCCAGCACCAGCTGCCCCTGCCGCAGTTCGTCGGAGTTGCCGAACGTGAGGGGCTGCATGCCGGAGCGGTCTACCTTCAACAGCGCGAGGTCGGTATCGTGATCCAGGCCAATGATCTTGGCGTTGATCTTTTCCACAACGCCGCGAATGCCCGCGGGCGGCAGCTTCACCTGCACTCGCTTGGAGCCCTGGACGACGTGGGCGTTCGTGATGATGTAGCCGTCCGGCGAGAGCACCACGCCTGAGCCGGTGCTGCGTTGTTTCGAAACCACGGAGGAGTTGGAGGCGGAAGCATCCGTGTCATCCACCGGGGCATAACCGATGGAGAAGACTTGAACCACGGATTGCCGGACGCGCTCGGAAAGCGACTCGAGCGACGTGCTCAGATCGTGAAGGGAAGGAACAGAGGTCTGCGCCTGGCCATTGATGATCAGGACTGCCGCCACGCCGAACTTGAAGACTGCCGCTGCGAAGCGTCTCCCCATCCGTGATTCTATTTTCGCGCGAAACGGTTTCCGCCGCCCGGAGCGGACGAACCGAGGAGGGGAGGGAGGTCATAATGGAGAACATTGATGCCGCCGACCGGGAGACGTACTGTGCTGTTTGTGGGCGCTGCCATTGTGGTCATCCTTGCGGCGGCGGTGACGCTCTCCCTGGTCTTTGCCCGGCAGGATGTGGGCTACGCCGAAAAATGTAGCGGCAACCGGTGCTGGGGCTACGAACTGTCCCGAAGGTGGATCACGGGGGACACGACGCTCCGCTTTTGGGGGACCTGGGGCCTCGATATTTCTTATTCGCTGCCGCGGGGGGACGTGGAGAAAGTGTCGGACCATTGGCTCGCCACCGACCGGGCGGCGATTCTGGATTTGCGCTGGAGACCGGAGAAAGCCCCGGCCACTGCATCCACTCCCATCCATATTTTGTATGATTTCCAGCGCGGAGAACTGATGGTGCAATCGTCCCTGGCCGCGTGGCGGCTTCCCGATTACCGTAGCGGGAAGCCGGACAAGAACTGGCTCACGGAGGAGCAATTCCGCCACGCCGCCGAGGCAATCGATCATTAGGCGCTGCGATGAACCTGCCGGCCGCTCTTAAATTGTTCACCGTGGCGCTCGCTCTTTCGAGCGCCGTTGCCCAGGTCCATCCTCCGGCGGACGCAATTGGAATTCCCGCGGACCGGGGCCCCGCGGCGGTCTGGCAAAGCCTGAAGCAACTTCACACGCGCGCCAGCCTGATCATGATTACGGCCCACCCAGACGATGAAGATGGCGGCGCGCTCGTCTGGGCTTCGCGCGGTCTCGGCGCGAGGGTCGCTTTGCTCACCTTGAATCGCGGCGAGGGCGGCGCGAACGTCATGTCTTCCGATTTTTTCGATGCTCTCGGTCTGGTGCGTACGGAAGAGCTTTTGGCGGCCGGGCGCTACTACGGAGCCGATCAATACTTCACCCGCATGATCGATTACGGGTTTTCGAAGACGCTGGATGAGTCGCTGGGCAAATGGGGGCATGAAAATGTTCTGCGGGAGGTGGTTCGGGTGGTCCGTCTCACCCGGCCCCTCGTCATCACGTCGGTTTTCGTTGGAGGACCTTCCGATGGTCACGGCAACCACCAGACCGCTGGATTGATGGCGAAGGAGGTCTTCGAGGCCGCGGCCGATCCAAATCGTTTCCCGGAGCAGATCCGCGAGGGACTGCGCCCATGGCAGGCCGCGAAGCAGTATGCGCGCGTGCCTTTCTTCGGCCCGGAAAAAGAGAGTCTGGCGGCGAATGTGGAAGTTCCGGAAGGGACCTACGATCCGCTCCTCGGTTTCACCTATGCGCAATTGGCGCGCGAAGGGCTGGGCTATCAGAAGTCGCAGAACGGCGGAACCGGGATTCCGCCCGCGGGACCGCGTTCCAGCCCCTACCACCGGTTCGCTTCGAAGATCGCGTCTTCCGAGAAAGAGAAGTCTTTTTTTGACGGGATCGATACCTCGCTCGAAGGAATCGCTTCGCTCGGCGGCGGTGCGGCGTTCCTTCGCGATGGACTGCGCGCTATCAACGCGGACGTCGAACAGGCCATCGCGCGGTTTGATGCGCGAAGGCCCGAGGAGATCGCCGGGCCGCTGGCGGAAGGGGCCAAGAAGACGGCGCGCCTCATCGGTGAAGTGGAGTCGAGCTTGCTTTCCGCGGACCAAAAGTACGGCATCCTTTTCGAACTCAACGAGAAGAAGCGGCAATTCAATCAGGCGCTTGTCCGCGCGTTGGGCGTTTCTCTGCGGGCTACGGTCCGGCCGGAACAGCCCGTCAATCCTCTGATGGAAATGTTCCAGGGGGAGCCGGACACGTTTCGGGCCGCCATTCCCGGGCAGACGTTCCGCGTTCATGTGGACGCCCGTGCGCAGAGCTCTTCGGAAGTGAAACTCGAAAAGATCGAAGTCAGCAATACGGACGGAAAGCCGTGGGTCGTTGAGTCCCTGCCGGGCTCCGATTTCCGGGTGAGGGTTGCGCCGGACGCGGCTTTGACGCGCCCCTATTTCTCCCGGCCGGACATCGAGCAGCCCTACTACGCCACCGAAGGGAAACGCTATCAGAACCTTCCGCTGGCTCCCTATCCTCTAGAAGCCTGGGCGGACTTCGCCTACCGGGGGATTTCACTGCGCGCCGGGCAGGTGGTGCAGACCGTTCAGCATGTCAACGGCTACGGCGAGGTGCTGGAGCCCCTGACAGTGGCGCCGGCGATTTCGATCGCTGTTTCTCCGCAAGCGGGTATTGTTCCCCTGGGGGCCAAATCCTTTCGGGTTACCGCCGTGATCCACAGCAACGTCAAAGGGACGGCGCAGGGCGTCGTGCGTTTGGAATTGCCCGGCGGTTGGAGCAGCACTCCGGCGTCTGCGCCGTTCACCACGGCCAGAGATGGGGAAGACCGGAATGTGCAGTTTCAGGTGTCGCCCGCGCACCTGGCGCGCCGCGAATACCGCATCAACGCCGTGGCCCGGTATGCGGGCAAGGAATATCGGGAAGGCTACCGCACCACCGGATACCCCGGCCTCCGCCCCTATTTTCTCTATTCGCCCTCGACCTATCGCACCACCGGCGTCGATGTAAAGATGGCTCCGGGTCTGAAGGCCGCTTACGTCATGGGCAGCGGCGATGAGGTTCCCGCTGCGCTCGAACACCTCGGGGTACAGGTTGCGATGCTCGGTCCGGCCGAACTCGCGTCCGGCGATCTCAATCGCTTTGACGTAATCGTTGCCGGCGTTCGCGCCTATGCGGTGCGTGAAGATTTGAAAACCTACAACAGCCGTCTGCTTGATTATGTGAAAAACGGAGGCGTGGTGATCGTGCAATACAATACGCCGGAATTTGACCATAACTATGGTCCTTATCCGTACTCCATGACCGAAGATCCGGAAGAGGTTACCGACGAAGACTCGAAGATGGAGATTCTCGCTCCCGAAAATCCGGTCTTCCAATGGCCGAATGCGGTCACCGCGGCCGATTTTGCGGGCTGGGTGGAAGAGCGCGGATCGAAATTCATGAAGTCCTGGGATGCGCGCTATTCGGCCCTTCTGTCCACGCACGACCTCCATCAGGCGCCGCAAAAAGGCGGCCTGCTCTATGCACGCTACGGCCGGGGAGTCTGGATTTACAACGCCTACGCCTTCTATCGCCAACTTCCCGAAGGCGTACCCGGCGCGTACCGGACTTTTGCGAACCTGATCAGCCTCCCCAAAAATCCGCGCCGCTGAAGCCTCAGCCCCTTCCGATCCGCGAGAGGACATTTTTTTGGATTCCCTGAAACGGCCCGCGGCCGGACTTCACACAACCCCGAGAGTGCGCGAGAACCTTATACGCTCACCCGGAGGCAAAAAAGATGGCTGTGCCCGCCTATTTCACCGAAAAACGATACTCCTACCACGTCTACAACTGGCAGGAGTCATTCTTTAACGACTACCAGACTGCCGATCCCCAGACTTCTTTCGAAAAAAGTGTGCAGGACTTGTATGCCAAAGGCTACGATTACCTGAAACAGGAAGAATACTCTCTGGCCCTGGATGCGTTCCGGCAACTACAGAACCTGATTCTGACGACGGTGCATCCGACCCTCCCCCTTGATTCCTACCGCCGTCCGCTGTTCCAGTTTCCAATCGACGTGACCATGGTGGATGCCCTGGCGGCCAAGGTTGGGACCGAACTCAAGGCGCTTCCGGTGGTTCGTTATTCGCTGCCGGACGCCGTCGTCGGGAAAACGCCATTTCCCGATCCCATTGAGAAAAAGCTCACGTTGATGGCCTCATCCGGGCTCGGGATCTCGACCCAGCGGGCGCAGATGACGGATCTGGTGACGCAAGGGCTGGCGCTTGCCGCGAACAGCGACTGGCAGGGCGCGCTCGACGCGTACAACAAGGCGCTGGCACAGGCGCCGCCGACCGATACCGCCGCCCGCGCCTCGCTGACCCACGACATCGCCATCCTGACCGAGAAATCGGGCAACGCGGCGGTGGCTGCGCGCCAGGCGGCCTCGGCGGCGAAGATGTTCGGCGACGCCAAGGAATTCTCGGCGCAAGTGGACGCGCTCGAAACCCTGGCCGGTATGCAGACGCGCGCCGGCGACACGGCCGGTTCCACCGCGACGATTAAGCAAGCCACGGATCTCGTTTCCACGCAGCGCCTGTTCCCGGTGAACATCGGCACCTTGTCGGCCGCGCCGGTACTGAAAACAACTCTCTCCCTTTCTCCCGTGCGAGTGGCGACCGGCGTCTTCAGCAGAAGTCCGGCCCTTAGCCCGGCCGCGGTCGCCAGCCCGGCTCTCGATTTCATCCCGCCGGCCGCGGCCTCCGCACCGGCCCTGATGGGTCTTAAATTCACGACTGCGCCCGCCACAGAGAAGACCTTCACGATTTCCGGCGCTATTCAAGGCGCCTCGTTGTCGCTCGCCGGAGACGCCACCGCCAACGTCAAGTCGTATTTGCAGACGGTGGCCACTTCCAGCGACCTTTCGCTGGTCCTTGCCTATGGGTTGAGCCACGTGGAGATTGTCGCCTATCTCCCGAGCATGTACTTCTTTGTTCTGCCCATGGCGATCGGAGATTGCCTGGCCGGGCTCGGGAATTACACGGCAGCGGAGCAGCAGTATCGAAGCACGCTGGTTTACCCGTTCATCAATCAGAAATACGAGGTGGTGAAGCTCTGGACGCGCCTCGCCGGAGTTTACCTCGAATTGGGCGACCAGGCCTACCGCAACGCCAAGGACGACGCCGGGCAATATCCAACCGCGCGGGCGTTTTACGAGCGGCTCATCAAGTCGGACGGTACGCTCGATCCGGCATCGCCTCTGTACCAGGACGCCAAGTTCGCCGGAATGAAAACGCGTGTGCAAAACTTCATCGCCGCGGGCCTGTCGCCGGCGTTCAACGACAATCCGGACGTCCTGTCGAAGGTGCTGGAGGCCAATGTCAAGCTCACGCAAATCAAGCACGGACTGAACTTTTTCGGCTTTGCTCCCGACTATGCCCCGCCGTTCAGTTTTGAATACCTGCAAAATACGGCCAAGTATTTTGCCGAACAGGCTTCGCGCATTGAGCAGCGGTACATCCAGTTCAAGACCGCGGCCGAGACGCAGACCCTGCAGCGCGAGCAACTGGATCAACAAGCCGAGGTCGCAAGTCAGACCGTAGTGCTGGAGCAGCGGGGGTTGGCCGAAACGCAGGCTGCGCTGGCGACGGCCCAGGCAAACCTGAACTACGCCAACGTCCAGAAGCAAAACGCCGTCGATTCGCGCAACGACTTCAATAACGTCAAAGATGAACTGCTGGAACTCACGGAATTGCAGGATTGGGCGAATGCCGCGGCGGTCGATAAGGACGATGAAGTTTCGATTACGATCAGCGGCTATAGCTATTACAATTCGGACCACCGGCGGCGCAGCTTGGTGATTCAAGACTTGTCGCACAAGAAGAATCAGATCACGAACGACCTGGAATCCGCCCGGCTGGACCGGGAAGTAGGCGCGGCGACGGCTTACGCGGCGGTCGCGCAGGCGCAGGTTGCCGATGCCCAGGCTCGCGTCAGCATCGCAAACCAGCGCGTCGCCATCGCTCAACTCCAGCAGAAGAACGCGGAAGAAAATCGCGACTTCATGGATCTCGAAGAGTTCAGCGCGCGCTTGTGGTACGACCTTGCCAAGGAGGCGAAGCGTCTGTCCCATCGTTATCTCGACATGGCGACCGAGATCGCCTTCCTGACCGAGCGCGCCTATAACGCGGAAACCGAGCGCGGGCTGAGCGTAATCCGCTTCGACTATCGCTACACGGCGGCCGGCAATCTTCTGGGCGCCGATACTCTCACGGCGGATCTCGACTACTTTACGCTCGACCTGCTCACCACCACCAGGTCGAAGAAAGCGCCGGTCAAGCGAGTCATTAGCCTGGCGGACGCCTTCCCCCTGGCATTCCACCAGCTCAAGACCACGGGCTCCTGCAACTTCCAGACCACGCTCGCCATGTTCGATCGCCAGGCTCCCGGCATGTATCTGTGTAAGACCCGGAACGTGGAGCTGGTTTTCGTGGGTGTCACCAATGCCACGCTGGCGGGCACGCTTCGCAACGGTGGGGTATCGGCGTTCCGCCGTCCCGACGGCAGCACAATCACTCGCGTGTATCCGGCTGACGTTATGCCCCTGTCGGCATATGAGTTCCGGCAAGATGCGCTCGCGTTTCGAGTGACTCCCAATGAGCTGCGTCTCTTCGAAAACAACGGGATCGAAACACAGTGGCAGATCGACCTGCCGCCGGGCGCGAACGACTTCGACTACGGCGATCTGCTGGACGCGCAACTGACGCTGTACTACGACGGTTTCTTCAGTCCCGCGCTGGAGCAGACGGTGAAAGCCGCGCTGCCGGCCGGCGGCTCGGCCACGCGCGCATTCTCCATGCAGATGACGTTCCCGGACGAGCTTTTCTTCCTGAAGAACCAGGGGCAGGCCGAGGTGGCTTTCGAACCGTCGCTCTATCCCCGCAACCAGAAGGATCCGAAGCGGACTCGAGTTGTGGTGAAGGTATCGGGAAGCGCCGCGGCCCATCTGAAGCTGAGGATTACATCGCAAGTCCACGGCGCGGAACTGGTGGTTGCGACGGATGCGAATGGCGTGATTCCAGGGGCTGCCGCGGCCGACCCTCTGGGCGGGCTGCTTGGAGAATCCGGCTTCGACAAATGGACGATCCTGATCACGGCGGCCGACAATCCGGCGCTCGCGCCCGGAGGCATTCTCAACCTGAATGGGATCGACGACATCATGATCCTGTTCGACTATGATTTCCAGTTCCGGTAGGGGCGGGACTCGATGACGGAGGCGCACTACCATGGCGGACAATCAGGCGCAAGACTCTTACGTATCCCCTCCCGCGGGAATTGGAAGCTCGCCCGGAATGGGCGAGTCCTTCCGGATGAACCTCGGCACTGGACAAGGCACCTACACGTACAAACTGCAGCTACCGGCCGGCGTTCTGGACCAGACGCCACGGCTGGTGCTGCAATACACGCACGGTTCGCGGGCGGACATTTTCGGGTTTGGATGGACCCTTCCGCTGCGCGCGATCACGCGCCGGTTGGATCTGGGGCCGGAAAGCTCGGACGAGACGTTCCTCGATAACGAACTGGAACTCGCGGAGCTTTTGGACGGCTCCTACGCCGCGCGGCAGGAGACGGCATTCGCCCGCTACACCAGGCAGGCGGCGGGCTGGAAAATTGAGGAGCGCGATGGCCACGTCCATACACTCGGCGTGGACGCCGCCGCCCGGGTCGAAGATCCGGACCATCCCGGCCGAACGGCCGAATGGCTGTGCGAGCGCTCCGAGGATGCGAACGGCAACGGTATTGACTATACGTGGCGGATCGACAACGGCTTTGCCTATCCGGCTCAGATTGCATATGCCATCTATGCCGTTCGATTCGTGTACGAAGACCGGCCCGATGTGCGGCTGGATGGCCGGGGCGGGTTCCTGCGCCGCTTAACGAAACGCTGCTCGCGCATCGACCTTTTCCTGGATCCAGGTCCCGGGGAGAAGCACATCCGCTCGTGGAGTTTCACCTACGATAACTCGCCTGGCAACGGTTTTTCCCTGCTTGCCTCCGTGCAAATGTCATCGTTCGACGCCGGCGGGGATGCGGCAAAGACGGTGGCGCGGCGGCCGGTGCGGTTCACCTACGGACAGTTCGACCCCGGCCGCCATCGCGTTCAGTATTTTCAAGCCAGCGGCTCCAATCCGCCCGCTCTCGACAATCCGGATGCGGCCCTCGTGGCTATGGATAGCGCGCCGCTCCCCGGGGTGCTGAGCGTAATCGAAGGGCGCCAGTATTACTGGCGAAATAACGGCCGCGGCGGTTGGGATGCGCCGCGTGCGCTGGCGCCGGCTCCATTGAGCGGAAGCCTTTCAAAATCCGGCGTAGCGCTTGCCGATATGGACGGCGCCGGCCGCGCGGACCTTATGCTGCTTTCCGGCGACACGCCCGTGCGGGGGTATTACGAGAACGCAGGCGGAGACGGCTGGGGCCGGTTTGTAATGTATCCGCGCGCGGCGTCCGTGAATCCGGAGTGGGCCTCACCGCGGCTCCGGCTGACCGATAATGACGGCGACGGGCGCATTGACGCCATCGAAACCACGAATCGTGGTGTGATCGTTTGGCGCAACCTTGGCGAAAAAGGCTGGGCCGACCCCACTCTCAGCGCAATTCCCGACAGCGAGGGCGCTCCCGCGGCGGACTTTAGCGATCCCAATGTGAGGCTCGCTGACATGACCGGAGACGGGACGCAGGACATCGTCCGCGTTACGTCCGGCGGCGTCTGGTATTGGCCGAACCTTGGCAACGGCAGATATGGCGCCGCGATTCTGATGCACCACAGCCCGAGGCTTCGCAACGCCGTGGCGGACCCGGGCAGCGTTTTGCTGCTCGACGTGGATGGAGACGGCTGCGCCGATCTGGTGGAAATCGGCTCCAACCGTCTCACGCTCTATTTGAATCGCGGCGGGCAGTCGTTTGGCGATGCCCAGACGATTGATCCGATACCTTCTCCCATCGCGGGCAGCATGCGCCCGGCGAATGCTCTCGGGCATGCCTCGACAGGGCTGATTTGGAACAGTATTCGCGGCGGTGTACGTTGCTACGTTCACCTTGAATTCGATACGTCCCGGACAACCTATCTGCTCACCGGCGTCGACAACGGCGCGGGGCTCATCGCCGGGATCGACTACCGCAGCGCTGTGGAAGACTATCTGAGGGATCGCGATCAAGGAGCGATTTGGACCACCGATTTCCCATTTCCACTCACGGTGGTGGCCTCCACTACCGAGACGGATCAGGTCACGGGCCAGGTTACGGTGGTGGAGTACCGGTATCACGAGGCGCACTACCAGCGCCAAACCCGCCAGTTCCAAGGATTCCGAACCACGGAGCGAATCGAGAGGGGCGACGAGAGCCGCCCGGATTCGAAGACCGTGTTTCATTTCCTGCAGCAGATGGAACGGCAGCCCGGCAGCGGCCCTCAGCACGCCGCCTTGAACGGTTCGCTGGTGCGCACCGAAGTCTACGCTCTGGATGGCTCGGCCTCGCAGGACCTGCCTTTCCAGGTGGAGACCGCCACCCACGACGTCGTCTCTCTCAACGACGCTCGGGACGGCCAGCCGCGCTCGTTTGTGTTTGTGACGGGGCACCGCACCGAGGACCATGACCGTACCGCCGATGTACGCGCGGAAGAAAAGACGTACACCTATGATGCGGCGGGAAACGTCGTACGCGAGGTCCTGCGCGCCTCGGGGTTGAAGGGCGGGGCCGTGCAAGCGGAGGCTGTGCGCACCACGGACATTACCTATGCAGTCAGCGCGACGCGCCGCATCCTGGATCGTCATGCATCCGTGGTGGTGCGTGATGGCGCGGGAAAGATCGTCAGTGAGACTCGCTCTTATTACGATGGGGCGGCATTTGCGGGAATGCCGCTCGGGCAGATGGATCGCGGTCAGCTCATGCGCGAATCGCGGGTTGCGCTGCCGGACTCCGTCTTCGCGGTTCATTATGCCGGAATGGATGCCGCCGGTCTCGGATATCGAAAGGAGGCGGATGCGGACGGCGTGGAATCGTGGTGGATCGACACCAAGCGATATTCCCGCGATGCGCGCGGGATCGTTCTCGGCGAGCGCGACCCGGTCGGGAACGACCGGACTTTCGAATACGACGCGGCCGGCGTCTTCAAAACGGCCCTGACGGACGCCATCGGCGCCACGCAGTTCGATGTTGACCGGGCCGTCGGCCAGCCAGCGCAAATTAGATACGCCGATGGCACATCGGCACAATTCAAGTACGATGCACAGGGTCGCGTGCTCTCCGGTCTCCTGCCGGGGGACGACCCGGCCCATCCGCCGCGCTCCTATGAGTACGATGACGCGGTGGTTCCGAATTGCCGCACGATGCGCACGAACATTAAACGGGATGGAAGCGCGCCGGGCGAGGTGTTGACATATTTCACCGGACGCGGCGAAGAGTTCCAGCATCGCGCCCAATCGGACGCGGGCCAATACGTGGTGTCCGGTCTGCGGCGTTTCAATCCCTGGGGAGATTTGAAGGAGGAGTTCGAGCCCGTTTATTCCGCGAACCGCGGGTTTTCCATCCCGGACGTGAACGGGAAGCCGTCCCGGAAAATCTCTTACGACCCGCGCGGCCGGGTAGTTCAATCCGTCAATTTTAACGGCGGCATTTCGACCGCGGCCTATGCTCCGTTCGCCATCGTGACCTCCGACGCGAACGACAACGACCTCTCCGCCGCGAATGTCGCGCGCGGCCAGGCCAATACGCCGCATCGGGAAGAAATGGATGTCTTCCGGCGGCGGATCGCTGTCGTGGAATCCATCGGCGGAGGAGTGGAAGTGGCTTTCCGCTACGAACTGGATGAGGCAGGCCGTCTGATCGCGATCCGGGACGATGCGGGAATCGTTTGTTCGTACACGTACGATCTGTTGGGCAATCGCCTGAGCATGGATCACCGGGCCGCCGGACAGCGCAAGCTATACTTCAATGCAAAAGGCCAGGTCGCCCGCTCCGTGGACGCGGGCGGGAACGACTTGCGGATTGCGTTCGATTCACGGGGCCGCATGCTCAGACTGGCGACCGGCGCAGGCGCGGTGCTCGAAGACTACACCTATGATGACTTGGCGAAGAACGCGCTGGGCCGGCTGGCATTAGTAACGTATCCCGGCGGTTCCCAGTCGTATCGCTACGACACAGCGGGCCGGACTGTGCGGAAAGACGTTAGTTTTAGCGGAGGAACGTCCCATAGCATCGGCTACGAGTATGACTACCTGGGGCGCGAAACCGCGGCGTCGCACACCGGCGGTCTTCGCGTGGAAAAATCGCTCACCCTCAATGGATGGGTGAGCGCCATCACCGGCGTCCTGTCCGGTGTTACCTATAACGCCCGAGGGCTGCCGGAGCGCATTTCGTACGCCAATGGCGTCACCACCGATCTGAACTACCTGGAGGGCCCGGGGCGTACCACCAGGCAGCGGACAACCGGCCCGGCGGCCCAAGTATACGAAGACATCACGTACGATCTCGACAAAATGGGCCTGTTGCTCGGCTCCAACGACACGGCCCCGGGTAACACCGAAGCGGTTTCCTACACGTACGACCCGCTGTATCAAATCCGCGGTTATACGGCCGATGACGGCGCGGGCCCGGTCAGCCGGGCGTACGACTACGTCCGCCAGTTCAACCTGGCCACGCAAGGCGAAACCAATGCCGCTTTCCAGTTCGACGACGCGGCTCATCCCGACCGGATCAGCGGCGGCAATTTTGGCGGCGGACCGCAGCCGTTCGCTTACGACTCGAACGGCAACCTCAGGGCGTTGCCCGGTAAAACACTTCAATACAATGTGAAGAACGAGCTTTCCAACTTCACCGGCCAGGGTGGGGTCAGTGCGGCGTACGCCTACGATCACGAAGGGTTCCGCGTGTCGAAGACCGTCGACGACGGCCACGGCGGGGTGGTGAGCACATTTTTTGTCGGGCGCGAGGTGGAGATTCGTAGCGGGAATCCGGCCGTGTTCGTCACTCTCGGCGGAAGGCGCGTCGGAATTCTCAGACCGGCGCGAACCGACTTCGTTCACACGGATCACGCCGGCAATACTCGATTCTTCACCGACGGAGCGGGCACAAAGATTGCCGCCATCGCGTACCGTCCGTTTGGGAACATCGCGCGCTCGAATGGAGTCATCGACTCCCGGACGTACGGTTATCATCCTTTCGACGACGAGACCGGCTTCTATTACATGAAGCGCAGGTACTATTCGCCGGAGCTCGGGCGCTTTTTGACGCCCGATCCCCTGTCGCTCTACCAGCCGCACAAATTCCTCTCCAATCCGAAGGCTCTGCATCCTTACGCTTACGCGGGTAATGATCCGTTGAATCACGTCGATCCCGAAGGGCTCTCGTTCTGGAGCGTGTTTGGCGCGGTGGTGGGAGCCATCGTCGGCGTGGTTCTGGCTGTGGCTGCCATCGCGCTGATTGCGGCCACTGGAGGCGCGTTTGCGGCGGTATTAATAGGAATCGGCGCCGCCCTCTTGGGCGCGGGAATCGTGGGAGTGTCGTATGCGATCGCGAGCGCCAATCGTGGAACGGCGGTGGGTGAATTCTTCCGCGGCTTCATGATCGGCTTCAATGCCGGCGCCAATGCGGTGATCGCGACGGCTCTGTTCGGACCGGTGATCGGCGTCGCACTCGGAGTCATCAACTTCCTGGCCGCCTTCGATTCGATTGCCGGGAACCGCGTGTTTCAGGGCATTCTTGGATGGTCGAGCTGGCTGATGCCGATGAGTTGGCTGGTGACGGCGGTCGGCTTGGTCTTCTATGTGTTCAACCTGGTGATGGCCGGCATCACGTTTCAGCAATGGGACGCGGCGAAGATCTCGTCTCTGAGCATCGATTGGTCTACCGGCACGCTGCTCATGGAGGGCGGCTTGATCCGGCCTGCCGGAGGATCGACAGGTTTCAACATGGGGCACTTCGTCTTCCTGTCGCCGGGAAGCACGGCCGCCCAGCACGAACTGGGTCACACTCTGAATCTGGCCGCCTATGGTTGGGCGTTTCACTATATCGGGGCTCTTGACGAGAACGTCTTCGGCGGAGGCGGGAACGCGATCTCCGAAGTGCTGGCCGATAGCCACGATCCGGCGCGCGCGCCGGGGCCGGGCTCATCGCTGGATCAGTGGGATCCCGCGCATACATAAAAACGCTGGTGGCTTGTAGGTCAGCTAGCCAGCCGCAGATGCCTGACCTCCGGACCGAGCGCGTCGAGGAAGAAGCGGTCGTGCGACACCACGATTGCCGCGCCGGGATAGAGGCGGAGCGCTTGCTCCAAGGCTTCCTGCGCTTCGATTTCGAGATGGTTAGTCGGCTCGTCCAGGATCAAAAGGTTGGCGCCGCTCGTGAGAATGCGCGCCAGCGCGACCTTGGTCCTCTCGCCACCGCTCAGCTCTCCTGCCGGGCGGTTGAGGCGATCCGGCCGCACCTTGAGACAAGCGAGCAGGGTGCGCGCCATGGTCTGTGAACCGCAAATTTGCAGTGGGGAAAGAGTGAGATCGAGGCCGCCGGAGTCTTGCGCGACACCCGCCATCTCAACGTTGGACCCAAAGCGCACTTCCCCGGAATCGGGTGGCAGTTTCCCCTGAATGATGTTCAGCAGGGTTGTCTTTCCGCAGCCGTTCGGCCCCAGAATGGCCAGACGCTCACCGCGCCGGAGGTGGAAGCCGAGGTTCAGGAATAATGTCTTCCCGCCGTAGGATTTCGATAATCCCGAACCTGCGAGCACCACCTCGCCGCTGCGAACCACGTGCTCAAATGAGAGCCCTTCGATGGGTTGCTCCTCCCATGGCTTTTCGACGCGGCCCTCCTCTTTCGAACGTTCCCGAATGATCCGCGCCGTCCGGGCTACTTTGGCGGACTTGCGGCCGAAGAAGTCGTTTCCGTGCCGTTCGCCCACCGGCGCCGTCGCAACGCGCGCGGCAAGGCGTTCTCTGCGCCGAGCCGCCTGTTCCAGGGCGGCCTTGCGGCGTTCGAAAGCCTCGTAAGCGAACCACGCCTGCCGGCTCCGGAGCGCGCGGGCTTTGAGGTAATCCCAATACCCGCCTTCGAAAACAATGGCCTTCGAACGTTCGATCTCGACTACGCGCCGGGCAAATACGGAAAGCAGCGCGCGATCGTGCGAGGTAATCACGCATGCTCCGGGGCGCGCTTGGAGGCTGGACTCCAGCCATTGACGCGATGCGATGTCTAGATGGTTCGTGGGCTCGTCGAGTACCAGCAGATCGGCTTCCATCGACAGCGCACGGGCGAGGGCAGCGCGGTTTTGTTCGCCACCCGAAAGAGACTGAACATCCCGGCCGAAATCCTCTTGCGAGTATCCGAGCCCGCTCAGAGTCCGCGCCACATCCGCTTCGGCGGCGTAGCCACCTCGCTCCTGATACTCGCAGATCCGGCTGGCATACTCCTGCGCGCTTTTCGGATCCGAGAGCCGCGATTCCAACTCCTGGATGCTTCCTCGCATCGCCGCGAGGCAGGGAAGCGCTTCAAAAACGAAATCGAACAGGGGCTGGTGCAGATCGGCCGGGATCTCCTGGCCGGCCGAAGCCACGCGTAACCCGCTCCGCCGGACGATTTGCCCGCGCGACGGAGACAGCTCTCCCACAAGCAAGCGGATCAAGGTCGATTTCCCCGATCCGTTCGGCCCCACAATCGCCAGGCGGTCGGCGGGATCGACGGAGAAAGACACGTCTCCAAACAGGACGAGCCCGGCGGGATATTCGAAAGATAGTTCTGATACGGACAGCAAAGACATAAAGCCTCCACAGCCGCCGTTCGTGCGGCTTGAAAATGGCGGGGACTCGTCTTTACCGTTTCATAGCGCTGCCGGGAGGCAGCACTATGAGAATAGCATTTATGATGGTTTTCATGCCAATTATCAGGGGTTCCAAATGATGCGACGCACCTTCCTGCAATCCGCCGCGGGAACCGGGCTTGCGTTCGCCCAGGCCGGCAGCGAGGCGCGGACTTCCGGCGCTCCGATCCGGCTGGGCTTCGATACCTATTCGGTCCGGGCCTTCCGCTGGGAGGCGATGCAACTCCTCGAATACGCCGCTAAATTAAAACTGGATGGAATTCAGATCTCCAGCCTGGGAGATTTTGCCAGCCTGGAGCCGTCATATCTTCAAAAGGTCAAAGATCGCGCGACCGAGCTTGGAGTGAAGATTGACGGCGGAATCGATTCGATCTGCCAGTCCTCCCACGGCTATCACGCCAAGAATGGATCCGCTTCGGAATACCTGGCGCGCGGGCTTCGCGCCGCGCACGCGCTCGGCGCCGGTTCGATGCGCTGTTACCTGGGCGCGCGGTCCGATCGGGAAGGCCCGAAGCCCATCGAGGCCCTGATGGAGGAGACGATTCGCAATTGCCGGTCGGTGCGTTCCCTGGCGCTCGATCTCGGTGTCAAAATCGCGATCGAAAATCACAGCGGCGATCTCGAGGCGGAACAAGTGCGGACCCTCATCGAAGAAGCCGGCAAGGACTATGTGGCTTCGTGCCTCGACACTGGTAATCCGATGTGGCTGGTGGAGGATCCGCTGTATACGCTCGAAGTGCTGGGTCCCTATGTCGTCACCACGCACGTGCGCGATAGCGCGGTTTGGGAACAGCCGAATGGCGCTGCGTTTCAATGGGTAGCGCTGGGCGACGGGAACATCGACTTTCAGAAGTTCGTGGCGAAATACCGCGAAACCTGCCCGCACGCCACCATGCAACTGGAGATCATCACGGGCCGCCCGCCGTCGTATTTGAATTATCTGGAGCCGGACTTTTGGAAGGTCCTTCCGAAGACGCGGGCGGAGAAGTTCGCGCGCTTCGTGGAAATCGCGCACAAAGGGCATCCATTTAACGGGTTCATGATTGTCGCCGATGGCCTGAAGAACCCTCCCGCCGAGTATTCCACGGCGTTGAAGGAGCAACAGCGAATCGATCTGGAGCGGAGCCTCGAATACGCCAAGAAGACCTTGGATGTCGGGGTGAACTGGCGGGCCTGATTCGATTTTGTTTGACAGCTCCGCCGAGCTATGCTAATTATTTAGCATCATGCTGAAATAACAGCACGCGCGGACATGAAGAAGAGCGAACCGGCCAAAACCAGCCGCCGCGAGAGACAGATTCTCGACATCCTTTACCGGACGGGCGAGGCGACCGCCGCCGAAGTGCGGGAGGCGCTGACGGATCCGCCGAGCTACTCCGCGGTCCGCGCCACGCTGCGAATTCTGGAAGAAAAGGGACACGTCCGGCATCAGGCGCGCGATTTGCGCTATGTGTTCATGCCCGCGGTGCCGCGCGAGCAGGCCAAGCGCTCGGCGCTCCGGCACTTGCTGGAAACATTTTTCGACCGCTCCGCCGAGCAAATGGTCGCCACGCTGCTCGACGGGTCGGCCGCGAGTCTTACCGGGAGAGAATTGGACCGCATCTCGGATCTGATTCAGCAAGCCCGAAAGAAGAGGGGGCCGCAATGAGTATTCCCTTGGAAAGCGCCGCCATCCTCTGGCGGGTCACCGCCATTTGGGTGGCCGCCGCAGTGGCCGCTGCCGCGTTCCGCTCTCGAACATCGGCTGCGCAGCGCCATTTCGTCTGGTTGCTGGCGCAGTCGGGCCCTCTGGTTATTCTTTTGGTTTTTTTCCTGCTTCCCTCCTGGCGCGGCGCTCCAGGGGCAGCGCCTGGACAGCCCGCGAAATTGGAAAGTGCGATTGCGGTATCCGCGTCCGCTCCCGTCGCAACGGGCTCTCCACGGAATTTGGGCCTGTCGTGGATCTGGCTCGGAGGCGCGATGTTGGTGTTCGTTTGGACCACCGCCGGATTGATCCGAGTGCAGCGAATTTCGAGGCGCTCCGTGCGCCTTGGTTCGCCTGTGCTCGTCACTGTTCGCACCGAAGTCCCCATCCTCTCAAACGATCGCGTGAGGTCTCCCTTCACATGGGGACTTTTCCGGCCGGAGATTGTGCTCCCCGCGGAAGCGATCCATTGGGAGGCCGCTCAGTTGCGCGCCGCGGTTCTTCACGAACTCGCCCATGTGCGCCGGCGCGACTGGACGGTTCTGATCCTGAGCCGGATTGTTTGCGCCATTTTTTGGTTCCATCCACTGGCCTGGCTCGCGGCCAGGGAACTCAGGCGTCTGAGCGAATATGCCTGCGACGACTCTGTATTGAACGAGGGAGTAAATCCGATGCTGTATACGCAACAACTCGTGGATCTGGCGCGCACCGCGCGTGCCCCTTTTTCCGCCGCGGTATCGATGGCGAATGCTTCGCGATTGGAAGCGAGAGTCAAGGCGCTGCTGAACCCGCGTGCGAAGCGCGGGCCGATCCCTGGCGTGGCCGCGGGGCTCACCTCGATTTTGGCGCTGGCTTTGCTGATTGCCGTCTCGCCGGCGCGCAGCGTCGCGCAGACCGGACGCACGCTAGTGGCTGGCGTGGCCCGGGACGCGAGCGGCGCCGCCGTTCCGGGCGTGGCGGTTACGCTCGCGAATGCGCAGCGGAAAGAGATTGTGAGCACCGGCGACGCAGGGGAGTATCAGTTCGCGGGCCTGCCACCCGGCGCCTACCGGCTTGAAGCGCGAAAGCCGGGATTCAAGGTCCTCGATCGCACTGTAAACGTTCTTCCGAACCAGACCACGCAACTTCCTCTCGACCTTCTGCTGGGTGAGGTGTCGGAGACCATACGAGTCACAGCGAAAGCGCCTCCGCCGGTTCCCAGTCCTGGAGTGGTCCCACGCCGAATCCGCGTGGGAGGTAGCGTGCAGGCGACCAGACTTACCTTTAAGAGCGATCCTGTCTATCCCGAGGATGCGCGGCAACGGGGGATCGAGGGAACGGTGCTGTTAAATGCGGTCATCGGTACGGACGGGCGGCTCGCCGCTGTGACGCCGCTCAACGCACTTGTCGATCCGGCGTTGACACGGTCGGCCGTGGACGCAGTGAGCCAGTGGCGCTATGAACCAACGCTACTGAATGGCGAACCCGTGCAAGTCGTAACGAACATTACAGTTGACTTTAAGTTAGAGCACTAACGCCGGCTGTCAACACGTATATAATCAGAGGACAGTGAGAGAGCCTGTCTTCCTGTTCGGCGCGCTCCTGGCGTCCGCTGCCTTGCCGCTTTATGCGAACGCGCCCGCCACTGACGCGGGTTTCAGCAAAACTGTCGCTCCGTTCGTTCAAAAGAACTGCGCGATGTGTCATAACGACAAGCTGAAAACAGGCGGCCTGAGTCTCACCGGGTACACGGATGCCGGCAGCGTCCGAAAAGACCGGGGCGTATGGGAACGAGTAGAAGCCCGGCTTCGCGCGGGTGAGATGCCGCCGAAGGGGATTCCTCGTCCCAAGACAGAGGATGTGGATGCGGTCACAAGGTGGATCGACTTAACGTTTTCGGCGGTTGACCGTAACACTAAGCCCGATCCGGGACATTTAACCGCCCACCGGCTCAATCGGGCGGAGTACAACAATACGGTTCGCGATCTGCTGGCCGTCAATTTCCAGCCTGCGTCGGATTTCCCCGCCGACGATTCGGGTTATGGCTTCGACAATATCGGCGATGTGCTTTCCGTCTCGCCGGTTTTGATGGACAAATACCTCGCGGCCGCGGAGAAGATCGCGCGCAAGGCCATTCCGCTGGATCCTCTCCCTAAGCCCACCCGGTCCCGGTTTTCTCCGGAGCGGGATCTTACGAAGCGCCGTGTCCTGCTCGAGGACGAGCATGTTTTTCCGGCCGAGGGCGACTACGAAGTTCGCGTCTCCGTTGGCGGCCGCCGCCAGGCGATGAATCTGAACGTGGAGCTGGACGGCGCCGTGGTCCACTCGGCGGAAGTGCCGATCGCCGAAGACAAATCGAGATCGTACGAGGACCGGATCCACATCCCCTATGGCAAGCACACCATCAAGGCAACGTTGGTGGATCGCGAGCCGACCGCGGAGGAGCTGCAGGTGCTCGCAAAGGTGGACGCCGAAGAGGCGGAGCTGGTCGCGAAAATACGCGAGAAGCACCCGGAGCAGCTCGAATCGCACGCCAAGCAGAGGGCGCTTGAGAATCCTCCGGCGTATGTCGATTCCATCGAAGTTCGAGGGCCTTTCGATCCCGTTCCGCCGCCGCTGCCGGAAAGCTACTATCGCGTTTTCACGTGCGGCCACGCGCCGGGGCAGCACGTTCCCGCCTGCGCTCGCCAGGATCTGGCTCATCTCGCGCGGCTGGCCTACCGGCGTCCGGTTTCGGATCAGGAGGTGGAACGGCTCGCTAAGTTTGTCGCCGCGGCGCAGGACCAGGGACTGAGCTTCGAGCGCGGGATGCGCCTTGCCGTCGAAGCCATGCTGGTTTCGCCCAACTTCCTGTTCCGCGTGGAGCACGATGCAGGCGCGGACGTTCATCCGGTCAGCGACATCGACCTCGCGTCGCGTCTGTCTTATTTTCTATGGAGCAGCATGCCGGATGACGAGTTGTTGCGCGAGGCGGAACAAAACCGGCTGCACGACCCGGCAGTCCTAAGCGCTCAGGTGCGGCGCATGCTGAAGGATCGGAAATCAGAGGCGCTGGTCAACAACTTTGCGGGCCAGTGGCTGGAACTACGGAATCTCGACAGCGCCCATCCCGACCCGGAGATGTTTCCGGAGTTTGATGCCGGTCTGCGGGACGCGATGCGCACAGAGACGTACATGTTCTTCGACGCCATCGTCCGGGAGGACCGCAGTATCCTCGATTTCCTCAACGGCGACTACACGTTCGTAAACGATCGCCTCGCGAAGTTCTACGGAATTCCAGGGGTGAAGGGCAGCGGCTTCCGCCGCGTGAGCCTGAGTGGCGCTCAGCGTAGCGGCGTGCTCACGCAAGCGAGCGTTTTGGTCATCACATCCTATCCGACCCGGACCTCTCCGGTGCTCCGCGGTAAGTGGATTCTGGAAAATGTGCTCAATGCGCCGCCGCCACCTCCGCCGCCGGGAGTGGGATCGCTCGACACGAAGGGCGGTCCTCTTTCCGGCACTATGCGGCAGCAAATGGAGAAGCACCGCTCCAATCCGATGTGCGCGTCCTGTCATGTGCGCATGGACCCACTGGGATTCGCTCTCGAAAACTACGATGCCGTGGGGCGATGGCGCACGCACGAAGGCACGCTGCCGATCGACGCCGCGGGCGTGCTGCCCGACGGACGGAAATTCAATGGCTCAGCGGAACTGAAGGATTTGCTGGTGCGCCAGAAGAGCGCCTTTACCGCGTGCCTGACGGAAAAGATGCTGATTTACGCCCTGGGACGGGGGCTGGAACGCTATGACCGGCCGGCGCTCAAGGAGATTACGGCCCGTGTGGAAGCAAACGGCTACCGTTTTTCCAGCCTGATTGATGGCATAGTCACTAGTTTGCCCTTCCGCATGGGAAGGGGAGATGAGGGGAGAACAGAATGATCGTTACGGGAAAGCATTTATCGCGGCGGACCCTCCTGCGAGGATTGGGAACGGCTATCGCTTTGCCGCTCTTCGACGCGATGACTCCGGCGTTTGCCGCGACAACGGGCGCGGTGAAAAAGATGTCGCCGGCGCGCATGGTTTTCGCCTACGTGCCGAACGGCATCGACATGCCCAACTGGACCCCCGCCGCCGATGGCGCCGCGTTCGAACTCCCGGAGATCCTGTCACCGTTGAAGCCGGTGAAGGACAGCGTGCTGGTGTTCACCGGCTTGATGGATCACAACGGGATGGCGCTGGGCGACGGTCCGGGCGATCACGCGCGCGCGTCGGCCAGCTTCCTCACCGGTGTTCACCCCAAGAAAACCGCGGGCTCCGACATTCTGGTGGGGGTCTCCGTGGATCAACTGGCGGCGCAGCAGGTCGGCAAGGCCACGCGTCTGGCCTCGCTCGAACTGGGATGCGAGGATGGCCATCTCGCCGGTAATTGCGATTCCGGGTATAGTTGCGCCTATGTGAACAGCATCTCGTGGCGCACGCCCACCGTGCCGAACCCGCCGCAAGTGAATCCGCGATCGGTGTTCCAGATGCTGTTTGGAAATTCCGAGGACGCGGCCGACCCGGTGATGCGCGAACACCGCTTGCAGTTTCGCCGGAGCATCCTGGATTTCGTCGCGGACGATACGCGCAAACTGGCGAGCGATCTCGGTCCCACCGACAAGCGCAAATTGGACGAATACCTCAGCGCGATACGCGAAGTGGAACGGCAGATTGAGGTCACCGAAAAACAGAATGCCGAAAAAGGCGTGGTGATGCCATCCATGGCTGAGCCGGAAGGAATTCCGCTGGAATTTTCAACGCATGCCCGCCTGATGTTCGACCTTCTCACCATCGCGCTGCAGACCGACACCACCCGGGTTGCCACGTTCATGCTCGCGAGGGAGGGCAGCAACCGGTCCTACCGCGAAATCGGCGTGCCGGAAGGCCATCACGGGCTCTCGCATCATCGCAACGATCCTGCCCTCATCGCCAAGATCGCGAAAATCAACCGCTATCACATGGAGCAATTCGCTTATTTTATTGGCAAGCTGAAATCAACGCCCGATGGCGACGGGACGCTGCTGGACCACACAATGGTGGCCTATGGAAGCGGCATCAGCGACGGCAACCGGCACAACCACGACGACCTGCCGGTGTTGCTCGCCGGCGGCTCCGCGATGTACCGGACCGGTAAGCACGTCCGCTTTGCCACCGACACGCCGGTGACGAATCTTTACCTCAGCATGCTCGATCGCATGGGCGTTGAGGTCGAGAAACTGGGCGATAGCGCCGGGCGTCTCGAAACTCTCAGCGAGCTGGCGTAGCGGGCAGGAAGCGGCTGAGAGCCGCCGCCATCACCTCGGGGGGCTGTGCGCCGGAGATCACCGGCGCTCCGTCGATTACGAACGTGGGTACGCCTTCGACGGCGTACATGCGCGCCCGGCCTTCCTCACTCTCTACCTCGCTTACTCCAAGATTGCCGCTGAGCACTTGCGAGACACGGGCCTGCTTTAAGCCGCAACCGAGAGCCAGCCGTTCGAGGACGTTCGGATCGCCGACATCCTCGCCGTTCAGAAAATACGCGTCATAGAGAGCGTTCACCATTCCGTCCTGGTGGCCGTCCTGTCCGGCGAGCCAGATCAGGCGATGAGCCAGGAGAGTGTTCGGAGTGCGGGTGATCCGGTCGAACCGAAAATGGATATCCTCCATTTCACCGGCCTCCGCGACCCGCGCTTCCAGTTGCTTGGCATAGGCGGAGCTTCCGAATTTGCTCGCGCGATAGGCCTGGCGGTCGAAGCCCTCGGGCGGTGCGTTGGGATTCAATTGAAAAGGCTTGTGCCGCAGGATGACCTCAGGATTGCCGAGGAGCACCAGCGCTTTTTGGAGGCGGCGCTTTCCAATGAAACACCACGGGCAGACCACGTCGGAGATCACGTCGAGTTCGCGGGGCATACTTGTTGGATTTCGATACTCAGGTTAAGGATTCACGTTCGCGCAGACCCAGGAGAAAAAGAATTCCGTCCAGCCCGGCAGTCGAAAGCGCCTGCTTTGCACTCTGCCGGACAAGCGGTTTGGCATGGAAGGCAATGCCGAGCCCGGCCAGGCGCAGCATGGGCAGGTCGTTGGCGCCATCGCCCACGGCGATCACCTGCTCCATGCTCAGGCCCTCGGCGCGCGCGATCTTTTCGAGCAGAGCCGCCTTGCCGGCCCCGTCCACAACATCGCCCACCACTTCTCCGGTCACCGCGCCGTCGCGGATGTCGAGCTCATTGGCATGCAGGTAGTCGATCCCGAGACGGCGGCGGAGGTCTTCGCCGACGAACGTGAAGCCGCCGGATAAAATCGCCGTTTTGTAGCCCAGGCGCTTAAGTGTCGATATCAACCGTTCGGCCCCATCCATGAGTGGAATGCGCTGCCGGACCTGCGCCAGCGCGCTCTCCGGGAGCCCCTTCAATAGCGAGACGCGCTTGCGGAAGCTGGCCTTAAAGTCCAGTTCGCCGCGCATGGCTGCCTCGGTGATCGCCTTCACCTGCTCGCCCTTTCCCGCCAGACTGGCAAGCTCATCGATCACTTCCGTTTGAATCAGCGTGGAGTCCATGTCGAATGCGACCAGGCGGCGGTTGCGCCGGTAGGCATTGTCTTGCTGAAAGGCGATATCGATGTTATGGCTCGCGGTGAGTTGGAGGAGTGAAGCGCGAAGCGAAGGCTCGTCGGCCCGCATCCCGGAGACGGAAAGCTCAAGACAAACCAGCGAATTCCCCGAGCGAGGGCCGAGGGGCGTACGACCGGACAACCGGTCGATCCGGTCAATGTTCAGACCGGCCTGCGCGACGATGCCGCTTACCTTCGCAAGATGGACGGCGGTGATTCGCGGGCCTAACAGAGTGACCAGGAAACGCTGCTTGCTCTGGCCGCGCACCCACGCCTGATACTCTTCCTTCGAGATGGCTGTGAAGCGGATCTGGACGCCCATCTCGTGCGCTTTCAGCAGGAGATCGGTCAGCACGGGGGACGACTTAAGGTCGTCGGTCAACTCGACAAGCATCCCGAGCGCGAGCGCATCATGAATGACGGCCTGCCCGATATCGAGGATACGGATGTTTGAATCAGCCAGAATACTGGCTAAGGAATGGGTAACGCCGGACCGGTCGTGACCCGTGATGTCAATGAGCAGGACCCGCGCTTGCGGCAAACTGGGCATTCACTTCTAATTTTAGTTGTCCGCGGTGATCTTGATATTTTTGAACTCCGCGGTCTCATCGAAAGAGCCGAGTCCCACGCGTCCCGCGCCCAGACTCAGATCGATGGCGTGAAGCGCCGGGATGGGCTTGCCATCCACCAGCACATTGACCTCGCCGGTGGCCGCCTGGTGCGTCAGCTTGAAGTGATACCACTGCCGGCTGGCCGCGAATGCCGAAGGCCCGCGCGTCGAACTGATGCGGACGCGCTCGCCCCCGTACACGTGAAATACGCCGTTATGATACGGCTGCTTTACGCCTGTATCGACGGACAGGTGTGCATAGTCGAAGTGCGCCTCGTCCTGGTAGGCGAAGACGATCATCAGGGATCTTTGCAGCGGCCTGACATCGCCTTCGACAGACAAGGTCCGGTAGGGAGCAACGTCCGTCAGCGCAAACTGGAAGGGCCGGCGAGGGCCCGGGAGCGGGTCCCGGCCGGTGCGCAGCGCCAGAATCTGCGCATTTCCAGAACCCGTGACCGCCCAGTCCTGCGCGGAGTAAACGGTCCAGTGGCGCCCGAAAACATCGATTCCGCCGGCGCCGTATGCGAAAGCGCCCAACAATAGTAGAACAGCAAGCTTTAGATTGATAAAACGCAATTTTCTGAAACTCCCGGAAGGAATGGCCGGCATCTCAATTGGCGCGTACGCAGACCAGCCGGAATCAGTGTATCACCGGAAGAAACGGGCAGGCCAGGAACTCATGGGGCACTGCTCCGCTCTTATTTCGAACGCTTTGGAGGAGACGTGACAACTCTTCGGGCGATCCCCCAATAGACGCGTTCAAACAACTCGCCGGGAATGTACCGTCGCAGATTGAGCACAAGTTTCGCGTTCCTTCCGACGACGTAACGCAGACGAGGACGGCGCGCGGCAAGAATTTTGTAAACCTGCCGCGCGACGTCTTCTGCGGTGAAGTGGTTGCGGGCGAGAATGCCATCTACTAATTCTTCGTGCCGCTGGAACCAGGCATAATATGGGCTATCGGGATTGGTGGCGCGTGCCGCTTGATTCCGGTTGACGGTAAAATGCGGCGTCTTGATCAATCCCGGCTCAAGAAGAGACACATGGATATTGAACGGCCGCACCTCCAGTGAGAGGCATTCCGCAAAGCCTTCGACGGCAAACTTGCTGGACGCATATCCGCTGATGCTCATCGCGCCCATCCGCCCACCGGCCGAACTGGTGACGATGACGCGTCCCGCCCTCCGCGCGCGCATGTGGGGCAGGACGGCTTGGGTAAGCGACATGATTCCGAAGACGTTCACCTCGTAGACGCGCCGGATCTCGTCGATCGAGAGATCCTCGAAGAAGCCTCGCAGCCCCAGCCCGGCGAAATGAATCAGTCCGTCGATGCCGGAGCACTCCGCGAGCACGCGGTCCAAACATTCGCGGATATCTTGCGGATTGGTGACGTCCATCCGCAACGGTGTCACCGCTGCGCGGCGGCGGGTTGCGGCGTCCAGCAGCGCGGCCCCCTCCGCATCGTTAAGAACAGCGCCGAACACACGGTAATTCCGCTCGGCCAGGAACAAAGCACACTCGAGGCCCAGGCCCGAGCCCGCGCCGGTGATCAGCAGGGCCTTTTGTGTACTCACGCGCTGCTTCCTTTCGCGCGCTCCGCCAGTTGGTCCTGGATGCGCCGCAGGGTTTTGCGATTGAGCCTATAAGGGACGATCAGCAGCGCCGCGAGCACGAGCAGGGTTCCCGGAAGCGGCCCGTACACCATGCCCAAACGCTCCACTGTGGCCGGAGTCTGAGTAGATACGCCCGGGGCCAGGTGCACAAAGTAGTTCAGCAGTAGCCCGGCGATCAGCAAGGCCCCTCCCGATCCGATTTTCTCCCCGAGACTGAGAATTCCGAAATAAATACCTTCGCGCCGCTCGCCGCTCGTGAGTTCGTCGGCGTCCGCAATGTCGGCGAGCATGGAGGCAGGCAGAATCCACACCGCGCTTGCGAGCAGCCCTCCGGCCGCGTGCCCGGCCAACAGCGGCGTTACCATACCCGGACCGAACAACCGCCCGTTGCCGATCAGCAGGTAAGCCATCCACAAAAGCCCGGCCATGCCCACGGTGGCGGCCAGGTACATCTTGTGCTTTTCTCCTCGCCGCGCCAGCGCCAGCCAGCCAAGGACGCCGGCGACTGCGCCCAGGTAAAAAGTCGTCTGGATCATGCTCAGGGTTCGATTGTCGAGAATTCGCGCATAAAAGGTGAAGTAGTTCACTGCAACCACGGCGTTTAGAACCACTCCGACGAAGAACAGGACAAAGGAGAGCCAGGTGCTGCGGAAGGAACGGTTTCGCAGGGCGAGCGAGAATCCCGCGAAGAAGTCCTTCGCCGAAGCGCCAAGCGGAGCGGGAATCGAAAGGTGGCGCTGGCGAAGTGTTCCAAGGCAGGCTATCAGTGCGGTCAGTGTCATCACGCACCCGAAGACCACCCCCATCTTGGGATAGCTGGGGTAGTGCAGTTTTGAGTCCGTGGCGCCGGAATTCTTCGGGAAGAACAGGAGGAAGGAAAGCCCCGCGGCGGCGAGGGTCCCGGCGAGACCGAACAGAGAACGGATCGCGATGATCCGGGTCCGCTCCACGTAGTCCTGGCTTAGCTCTGCCCCGAAGCTCATATAAGGGATGCGGTAGACGGCGCTCGCGGCGCGAAACGCGATGGACCACAACAGCAGCCAAAGAAACAATGCGATGGTGCTCATTCCGCGAGGAGGAC
The DNA here is from genome assembly GCA_035545735.1 of Bryobacteraceae bacterium. Taxonomy (GTDB): domain Bacteria; phylum Acidobacteriota; class Terriglobia; order Bryobacterales; family Bryobacteraceae; genus JAJYKC01. The sequence goes on from DASZXS010000065.1 coordinate 133,168, forward strand.
TGAAGAGGAAAATAAAGCACGGCCCCATGGCGAGGGCGCCGGGCAGCATGAACGCGTGACGGCGCCCAAATCTCGCGATACTCCGGTCGGAACGATATCCGATGTAGGGGTCGGCCAGAACGTCAACCGCCAATCCGGCCGCGATTCCAATGCCGACCAACGCGGCGGGCAGTTTCATTACATTGTTGTAAAAAAACATTGCGAAAAGCCCGAACATCACCATGGTGACGGTGACGGGAATTTCGCCAAAGCCGTAATATAGCTTCACCGCCCACGGCAGCGTGCCTGGCGCGCGAGCCCCGGAATGGACCGCCGTGGGCACGCCGCGCTCACCTCTCACGCCGACGCGGTTCCCGCGTTGGAGTGCGCGCTGTTTCCGGACGGGCGCAGAAAATCGAAGATGTGCCGGGTGAGCAGGTCCGGCTGCTCCAGAGGGCCGAAGTGCTCTCCGCCCGGTAGCAGAACCAGTTCGCAGTTGGGCAGGCGGCTGCGGACCGGTTCACAGGAACTCATGAAGTGAGACGATTCGCCGTAAATCAACATGGTGGGAGTGGCGATCCGCGTCAGAGCGTCCAGGGTCAAGTCGCCCACTTCCTCGTAATCCCTCATGATCGAGGTGTTCTTGAGCAGATTCAGCAGCGGCTCGCGGTTGCGCGGAAGCCCTCGCGCGGGGCCGTAGAACTTCGGCGTTTCCAGGCTCAAAGTGAGCAAATAATCGAGATCGGTCCGCCGGTCCTCGGGAACATGAATGCCGACTTCTTCCAACTTCGCCACCCACGCCCCCCATCCGATCCAATCCTTGTCCTTGCGGTCGCTGACAAGGGCAGCAAGACCAGGCTCCATGGCGATCAGCTTGCTTACGCGCTCCGGATATTTCAACGCGAAGTAGAGGCAGATATCCGCACCGAAGCTATGCCCGACTAACGCGGCCTTTTCGATCCCCAGTTTGTCGAGGAGGCTGTACAGATCGTCCGCCATCTCCCCGGCGGAGTAGCCCGCTGGCGTCACTTCGCTGTAGCCATGCCCGCGCAAGTCGTAGGTAGTCACGCGAAACTCCCGGCGCAGTTGCGGAACCATCGATAAGTGCCACACCGCGAGATTTCCGAGAAATCCATGGATCATAACGACATCCGGCCCTTCCCCTAAAGCGATGTAATGGAAGAGAGCTCCGTTTGCTTGTATCTTCGGCATTCGTTACCAGGCCGTCCTATCCTATTCGATATAGCCCAATTCGCGCAGGCGGTCGAGCACCACTTGCTCGTCTTCCATGGGAAGAGCGGCCGGTTCAGTATTCGAGGGCGCGGCAACAACACGCGCCGCGGCCTCCGCGATGTGGACGGGCCGCCGCTCGAGGAACTCAGGCATGTAAATTCCCGTGGCGACGGAGCCTTGCATTTCCTTGGGCACGGCGAGTCCAAGGCTGTGTAAAACCGTAGGCGCGATGTCGAGTATGGAAAGTTCGCCGGCATCCCAATGCTCTCTTATCCCGGGCCCGCCAGCGGCAAAAATGCCCACCGGGCGGTGTGCGCCGCCTACCGAAGGACGGCTGGAGAGGACCTCGGAGCCAGGGAGGATGGAAACGAGTCCACCATCGCGCAGGGACAACGTCAAATCCGGAGCGGCCTCGTGATGCGGCCCGGTAAACACCTCGTCGCGCGTCCATACTTCCGTCACGACGCGCTCCCCGTTAGCCGGGTCGCGGAAATCGAGCAGCTCGGCGGCGAGCCGGCGGCGGAACGCCGGATATTCGTCGAGGGGCACTCCCGGCGAGCTTCCGTCGTGGTTCACAGCGATGCGGATTCCATTACTCGTCGGCGTGGTGGCGAAGGCTTGGGTGCGGCTCCAGTCCATTAGAAAAGTGTGGCGCGCTACCTGCCCCACTCCGAGCACCGCGCCTTCGGTGTCGCGGCTTCCGGCATCGCCTGCCCAGGCGAGATAGCCGTGCCGCTCCAACCACGTATTGATGTGGAAGATATCGCGCGTCGGCCCGAAGCCGTGATCGGAAGCCATAAAAACGCTCGCATCCGGGCCGGCAATCTCGCACAGTTGCGCCAGCAAGCCATCCAGGCGCCGGAAATACTTCAGGCACAACTCGCGAATTTCAAACTCCCAGCCGGCGGTAAGCGGAGTTGCGTCCTCCGGCCGCAGAAAGCGCCAGCAGAGGTGCTGCAGCTTATCGACGCCGTCAAAGAGAACCGCAGTCAGCTCCGAGGGATCTTCCTGGATCAGGTAGCGGGCGATCTCAAACCAGTTTTGCTCGCGGCGGATGTGAAGCTCGATCCACGGACCGTACTCTTCGCGGTCCGAACAGCCTTCGGTGGCTTTTTCTTCCAGCTTGATATCCATGGCGAGCTCCCGCTGGTTGAAACCGGGAACGCCCTTCAAACGATCCAGCAGACCGTCCGGCCAGCACGCGAGACGCAACTGCTTCCAGGGAATCCAGCCTGGCACGACGTGCCCCGAGATTTTCGGAGCGGGGAACATGGCCGGATAATTCAGCGCCGTGACGCGCAACCCTTGTTTGGACGCGAGCGACCAAATGGTCTCGCACTGCACGTCGTTCGAATTGAAGAAACGAATATGATGGCCGGCGCCCGGTTCCATCCGGAAGAAATCGAAGACGCCATGCTGTCCCGGTGTGCGCCCCGTCATCAGGGAGGTCCATGCCGGAGGCGTAAGGGCCGGCACGATGGTGCGCAATCCCGCCCTCGCGCCGCGGGAGAGAAACGAGGCCAGAAATGGCATTACGCCCTGGTCCATCAACGGATCCAGGACATCGAATGTCGCGCCATCCAGCCCGATCAGGAGAGTCTTTACGCTCATTCCGTTATCCGCGTCCCGTTCCCGTCTCCGTCGCGGAGACTCCGGCGCTCAGATGCTGGTCCACGAAATCCACAAGCTCGGAAATAGAAAGGTCGTGATTGGCGCGCTGTCCTACGTCCGCCAGCAGCTCGGCAAATGGCATTTGAAATTGATAGTGTTCCTGAATCGCCGTTGCCAGAACCACGACATCCAGCGATTCCATTCCCAGTTCCGTGAAGAGAAGCGACTGAGGCCCCACTTCGCGGGAGTAGTCCCAATCCTGGGCAAGATCTTCAATCGTCCGCAGGACATACTGGAGAATTTCTTCCCGGCGTGCGCTCATTGGACCGTCCCCGGCTGATAGACAATAGTTGAAAACACGAAATCCTTTCCTCGGGAAGTGTTCGCGATCATGGATTTCCCACGCAACTGCGCGAACTCCTGCAACAGATTGCCCTGCAACTCAAGCTGTACGGTCCCGTTTTGCCGTTCCGCTTCCGCGATCCGCAGCGAACGAAGGCCGCCACTCAAGCCGCGCCCCAGAGCCTTTGCCACCGCTTCTTTCGCGCACCACATCCGGATCGACCATTCCCGCCGCGCGCTCTCAGGCATGCTGTCGACAAGCGCGCACTCCTGCTCGGAGAATGCGAGTGCTCGAAAGTCCTCCGGCTCGTGATCGATACTCTCGATATCTATTCCCACCATCTGCCCCGGGTCGAGCGACGCGAGCGCCGCGGCCATTCCGCCCGAATGGGCCACCGAAACCACCGGGCTCACATTCAGTTGCCTCATCCAGTCTCCCTCGATGCAGGGCCGCCCGTGTGCATCGGCGACAATTTCCACCTCCGCCGGGTGCAGGCGCACGCCGCGATGCTTATGGATCAGCATGCGCACGGCGTCCTTGGCGGCGCAGCGTCCGATGAGCCAATCCCGGCGCCGCTGATCCGTCGCCGACCCGGCCATCGAGATCCACTGATCCCGTTCGCGGCGGCTCAGGATCAAATGCGCCAGCACACGCGGCCAGATTCCGTGTGAGGCTTCGAAGAATTCTCGCGATAGGAAATCGATCCGGGAGCAGGCCAGATGATGTGGGTCCAGAAAGCCGCGCAGCGGCTCCTCCCACGGCTCGGAAAGGTAGGCGTCCCGAGGCGCAATGCGGAGCTTCCAGAAATTCCGGTGCTGCGCGAACCGGCGGTCGTTCCAGCCTTCCAGCCGGTAAACCAGCTCCCCCTCCGCATTGAGAATTTCGATGTCCGAATGAATCTCCCTGGCGTCTACGTGCTTTACGAGCACACGGCACTCGAGTTTCGTTCCCGGCGCCGGCGGAGCGGAGAAACAGGTGAGGGAGCCCAGAGAATACGGAAAAATATCGCCATTCGCATCCAATTCCTCCTGCGCCCAGAACGCCACCACTTGCCCGGCCGCGTCCAAAATCACCGGTTCGGTGAGAAATTCCGGCGCCTCAATGCCGGAGAAAAAGCCCGTCCGCGGACCGGCTTCCATCGCCGCCGTCACTCCGTTTTTTCCCGATAGATTGATGTTCCGCACTGCTTGGAACGCGGGGCCGTGAAACATGCCGTCTATGTAGAGCCGCTCCGGCTTCCAGAGCGAGGCGTGCTTCTCCTCCAAACGAAATGGAGCGGCGGCGCGGGGCTCCGCATAACGGTCGGAATAGAGCATTACGCCTTCCGCCCACAGCGGGCGGTTGACTGCGTCACCGCCGGCCGCGCGCAGAGTGACGTACACCGAGCCGGGCTCACGGCGCCGGGCGCTCAATTCAACGGAGACGTCCGTGCTATCGAGTGTGATCCAGCGATAGGCGCGGAAATCGCGCATTCCAACCAGCACCCTTCCCGGTTCGAGTAGCTCTCCGCATTCGGCGAGCATCTCCATGGTGAAGGTGAGCGGGACGACGGCCAGCCCGGTGAGGCTGGGATCGCTTTTCGAAATATCGCGGCCCAGCGTATGGTCGCGAAACAGCAGTTCCCGGCCGGGAGAAAATCGAAACAGCGCTGTGGCCGACTTGCCGGGCGTAAAGTCGGTGACCTCGGTAATAAAAGGCCTGCCACCGCCTTTCGATGCGCGCGCTGGAGGCCGCGCGCCGGACGCATTCTTCTTACCAGCCAGATAGGAGCTCATCACCCGATTCTGAGTTTCGAGGAACTGAGACATGGTCTGGAAATGCCGGTCCATCACGTTTTGCCTGGCATCGAGCGCGGCCACGGGAGCCGGCGCCGGTTCTTGAGTCCGTTGCGGCAGTCGAAAATTTTCCCCCAGCCGTACCGGCCTGAGCCCGGTCGACAAAACCGGGGAAGTCTTCACCGCCGGTTGCGCTTCCGCCACGCTCTGGGGAGCGCGCCGGGCATAGAGCAGGTTCAGGTCGACGGGAACATGATGCGCTATTAATTGCGCGACCAAGTGGTGTAATTGCAGGATTCCCGAACGGTGCTGGACATTGGAGGGGATTGCAATATACGATTTCCCGCGCAGCGTATCGTCGATGAAGCCGGTGAGGTTGCCGCGGGGGCCGGTTTCCACGAAGATTCTCGCGCCGTCGCGATACATCGCTTCGACGGTTTCGCGAAATCGGACCGTTCGGGCCCAGCCGATCGATGTCAGATCGCGGACTGCGTCCGGATTGGCGGGGAAACGCTCCGCGCTGACGCAGGAATAGATCGGCGTCTTTGCCACGCCGATGTTTGCGGTTTCGAAATAGCGCCTCAGAGGCCGGCTGAAGATGTCGAACCAGGGTGTGTGATAAGCACGCGAAAACGGCAGCTTCTGGCAGACCGCCGCCTGCCCGGCCAGTTCCCTTACGCAGGCGTCAATCGCCTCTTCCGAGCCGCACATTACCACCTGGTGCGGGCAATTATCGAGCGCAATATGAAGACTGCCTTCGCTCCGCGCCGCAAGGGTTTCGAGAAGAGCATGGCTGCAGCCGGCAATGGCAAGAAGCACCGCGTGTGGAATTTCGCTCGAAGACTTTAGACTTTCAAAGACGCCGTTAACGCCGCGGATGTGGCGAATTAACTCATCCTCATCCCGTGTCTCCACCAGGCCCGAGGCGAGCAGCGCGGAATGCTCTCCGGTACTGTGGCCAACCACGGCATGCGGGGTAATGTTGAGCTTCGAGATGAGTGCGTACATCGCCTGATTGGCGGCGAACACGGCCTCGGCGCCCGAATCCATGGACCAAAGACGTCCGGCGGAAAGACTCGGCGGCGGGAAGATAGTGTCGCTGGGGAGGTAGCCGCGCGCGTGGCCGGCGAACGCCCGGTCCACAAGATCGAATACCTCGCGGACCTCGGGAAAGTGTACGCAGAGATCCCCGAGCATGTTTTCATACTGCGCGCCTTCGCCGGGAAAAACGAGCGCCAGTTTTCCGGCCGGAGACAAGGGGTCGCGAAAGTAATAAATGCCGTCGATCGCGCGGATTTTAGCGGTCCTGCTGTTGGCGAGGCGCGCCTCCGCATTCTTCATCTTTTCGTCCAGATCCGCCAGCGAGGAAGCGACGATGGTCAAGCGGCATGGATCCCACTCGTGGCAACAATTCTGCGTCCAGGCGAGGTCCTTCAGCGGCAGGTCCGCCGGAGCCTTTGCGATGAAAGCCCTGAGGCGCTGGATCTCACGCGGAAGGGCATCGCGAGAGGGAGCCGTGAGCACGAAAAGTTCGCTGTCCCATTCTCTTTGTAGCCACGGCGCGGGGTTTGGACCGGTGTATTCTTCGAGCACCGCGTGCGCGTTGATGCCGCCGAAACCAAATGAGTTTACCCCGGCGCGGCGCGGCGCCGTTCGTGACCCATGAATCCAGGGCCGTGTTTCCGAATTGAGATAAAAGTTGCTGGCTTCCAGATGCAGCTTGGGATTCGGATTCTCGCAGTGCAACGTGGGTGGAAGCACCCGGTGATGCAGAGCGAGCGCGGCTTTGATCAAGCCTGCGCTGCCGGACGCGGGCATGGTGTGACTGATCATCGACTTCACCGAGCCCAGAGCGCATCGGGGAGGACCTTCCGGCTTGGGTCCAAACAGTAGATTGAGCGCCTCCACCTCCACCGCGTCTCCGACGGGGGTGGCTGTTCCATGAGCTTCAATCAACTCGACGGAAGCAGGGTCCACGCCGGCGGCGTCGTAAGCGCGCCGCAGCGCGAGGTGTTCACCTTCGAGGCGCGGCGCCAGCAAGCCCAGCGCGCGGCCGTCGCTGGCCGTTCCGACGCCTTTGATCAACGCATAAATACGGTCGCCGTCGCGCTCGGCATCCTCGCGGCGCTTGAGCACCAGCATTCCGACGCCCTCTCCGAGCAGTGTACCGTCGGCGTGCTGGTCGAAAGGGCGGATCTGCCCCCGGCGGGACAACGCCTTGAGTTGAGAGAAAATTACAAGAATCGTTGCCGGCGTCGAGGCATGCACGCCGCCGGCTATCGCCATATCGCAGCGCCCGCGGAGCAGGTCCGTTATCGCGAGATCCACGGCCACCAGGGACGAGGCGCAAGCCGCGTCGACGACATAATTCGGACCCATTAGATCCAGCCGGTTCGCGATGCGCCCGCTGATGATATTGGGGACCAGGCCGGGAGCCGTATCGGCGTGAAATGGCGGCAGGTTTGCCTTCAACTCCCGGCGGATCGCGGCCAGATCCTCTTTTGTATGCTCGGGGTGAAGTTGTTCGAGAACTCTTAGAACGCTGTCGAGCACCACGCTATGCTGAATCGCCGTTGTGTTTCCGCGATTGACGTAAGTGCCGCGGCCTATGATGACCTCGGTGCGCTCCTTGTACGGCGCAAGTTTCCCGGCATCGGCGTAGCCTGCGTCCGCGAGCGCCTCGGACGCTGCGCGCAGCGCGAGAAAATGATCCGGCTCGGTTCCGTCCACCGCATTCGGCATGATGCCGTAATCCATCGGATTGAATTGCGCCAGCGAGCCCAGATATCCGCCGCGCTTGCAGTATGTACGATCCCCGAGTTCCGAATCCGGATCGAAGAATAAATCCGCTTCCCAGTCGGGAGGAGGATCGGAGACCGCATCCACCTTCCGCAGAATGTTGTTCCAGTAGCTTTCCAGGTTTTTTGCGCCGGGGAAAACGCATGCCATTCCAGTGATGGCAATATCCCCGCCGCGGTGCGAGTCGTTCATCCGGCGCTCCGCGCGGCGTGCGCAATCTGAAGGTGTGGCGCGCTGGAAGGTCCTGCGTGATCGAGCCATGGGCCGCCGCCCAACCCCACCAATGCCTGGTCCAGCGGGCCGCATTCGATCTCGCGCAGAGCGGACTCCGCTCCACTCGCCGGAGGAATAACCTGAACACCGCGGCTCAGAAACTGCTGGCGGGTTTCCTCGGACACCATTCCCGCCTGGTCCCACGGTCCCCAGTTCATGGCGATAATCTTCCCGGGCCAGCGGGAGGAAAGGGATACCGCCAGGCTGTTGAGAATGCCATTGGCGGCCGCATAGTCCGCCTGTCCCCGGTTTCCGAACATCGCGGAAATGGAGGACATGAAGACGAGGCATTTCAGCGACTCGGGACGCAGCGCCAGGCTCAGGACAAACGCGCTATCGGCCTTCGTCAGTAGAACATGGTCAAAGGACGCCGGAGTCTTATCGCGCAGCAGTTTATCCTCGATGATTCCGGCGCCATGAATCACCGCATCCAGCCGCCCGTGCCTGGTGTAGATCCCCTCGATCAGTGAACCAAAAGCGGATGCGTCCCGCACATCCACGGAGTGATATTCGACAAGCGAGCCGAGTTCCCGGAGGGACTGCAGCGTCTGATGAATCTGGCGATCCTTCAGGAGCCGTTGATACGAGGCTTCCACCTCAGCGGGTTTCACGCCCGCTCCACGCGCTCGCAAACGTTTCAGCAGGGCGGCCTTCAGAGCGGCGCCGTCTTCGAGCCCGGCCGTGTCCGCCGGCTCTTCACTGGACGGGAGAGCGGACGCTCCGGCGAGAATCAATACGGGCCGAGCGCGCCGGGCAAGAGCCTTGGCGATTTCGGCGGTGATTCCGCGCGCTCCGCCGGTCAGCAGGCACACCCAGTCGCTCTCGATCCCGCGTACCGGTGGACTGCCGATGGCGGCGATCCTCGGGACGACAGTCAGCCGGCGGTCTCCCGGGAGGCCCACCTGCAATCGATCGTCGGCGCTGCAAAGTTCATCCACCAGCTTCTGCCGCAGAATGGGAACGGGATCCGAGGCGTCGAGATCCACAACACGGCACGCGACGCCCTGAAACTCCATGGAGACCGTCTTCATGAAATCGCCCACGGCGTGATGAGTCAGCGGGTACGTTCCGGGAACCAGGCCGAACTCGCCGCCCCTCGCGGTGATGGCGGCAAGCAGCGCGCCTCCGGCCTGTCCGGTATGTTTGAGGTCGCCTTCGGTCGCCCGCGCGAGCGCGTAAAGACATTTCAGGTCCAACCCCAGCGTATTGTGCCATTCGGACAAATCGGAAGGCGCGGACTGAACGCGCAGCGGCAGAAGATGAATCACCGCGCCAATCGTCCCATATTCCTTCCGGATGACCGACGCAAGCTCGGCGACGGCGTCCGCATCGGTCAGGTCGGCGCTGAAAACCCCGTTAGCGCTTAAGGGCGCGCCGGGGCTGTGGCGGAGCAGCAGAGCGCGTTCGCCCGCACGTTCCAGTTCTTCGGCAAATCCCGCGGCAATGCCGCACTCGTCGTCGGTGATGATGGAAAGGCGGCCTCCGTAAAAATGCGGACCGCCCGAATGACGCGGAAGGGCCGCCGTTGTGAGAACACAGCGCGGAACCTCCGCTGCCGGGACGGCCTCCGAGGGTTGCAGGGCCGCGGTGAGCGCGGACGCGATCTCTCGTAGTGTGCGCGCGGCGGTGAGCGACTCCATAATCATCTGAATCTTGGCCTGCTCGCCGGCGGAACAGAGGCGTTGAAAGCCTGTCAAAATTTCCACGCGCTTAATGGAATCGATGCCGAGATCGGCTTCGATGGCGGCATCGAGGGCGAGCATATCGGCAGGATAGCCGGTGCGTTCGCCGGCGATCTGGCGCAACTCGGCGGCGTAATCCCTCTTCTGCTCCGCACGTTTGGCCACGGCCTGGACGGAGGCGTCCCCCGGAATCGCGGCAGTAATCCGGCTCGCAATTTCGCGCAGTGTGCGCGCGGCGGTAAGCGTTTCCATGATCGCCTGGATCGCCGCCTGCTCCGTGGTGGAACAGAGACGCTGAAAGCCGGTGAGAATCTCCACGCGCTTAATGGAATCGATACCGAGGTCGGCTTCGATGGCGGCGTCGAGACCCAGCATATGGGACGGATAGCCGGTGCGCTCGCTGGCGATACGGCACAACTCCTCCGCATAATCCCGCTTTCCGGTAGGAGTCGCCGCGGGCTCGGGCGCCGGGTCGGTAGCGAGCGCCTTCGAAATGCTGTTGGCGATCTCCCGCAGCGTGCGCGCAGCGGTGAGCGACTCCATAATCGGATGAATCTTGGCCTGTTCGGCGGGGGTGCAGAGGCGCTGAAAACCTGTCAGAATTTCCACGCGTTTAATGGAATCGATGCCGAGGTCGGCTTCGATGGCGGCATCGAGGGCCAGCATATCGGGTGGATAGCCGGTGCGCTCGCTCGCAATGCGGAGTATTTCCGCCGCGTAGCCGGTCCGCTCGGTGCGCTTTTCCGGGAGCGGTAGGGGTGTCTCCTTCGGAACGGTTGCCGGGACCACCGGCGTCGACGGAACCGGCTTCGGCGGCGCGTCGGCGGGAGTTCCTCCCAGGAAGCTCGTCATCACGGCGGATTGAGTTTCGAGGAACTGCCCCATGAGGCGCTGGAACTCGATCATGACCGCGTCCGCGGTCTCCGGTCCGCTCACTGCCATCGCCGGCAGGGCAGCGCGCAGCGGAGCGGGGTCCGCGGATGCCGCCTGCGGAGCCGGGGCATGGGGAGCTTCGAGACTCAGGGGCTCGGCCGGCCGCCGCCGCCGCGACGCCGGGAAAGCCCCGCCGCCATTGACCAGCCATCCCGCGGAGGCGCCGGATTCAATCGCGCCGCCCAAGCGCCCGGAGAACAGTTCGCCAGTGTCGATTTCCACGCCCCGCGCCCACAGGCTTGCCAGAACATCCACAAAATGATTGAGCGGATTCTTTTCGTTATCGAGACGCAGGCAGGTGACTGGCTTGCCATCGAGAATCTGCCTGCAGAAACCGGTAAGGACGCCGCCCGGGCCTACCTCCAAAAAGATGCGCGCACCGCGGTCGTACATGGCCTCGATTTCGTCCACGAAGCGGACCGGATTCACAAGATGGCCGGTCAGCATGCCGCGGACTTCAACTGGGTCCTCCGGATAAGGCCGCGCCGTGGAATTCGAGAAAACCAAGGTGTGCGGCGTCTGAAATTCCTGCTGCCCAAGAACGTCCGCCAAGCGTTCGCTTGCGGCACGCATCAGCGGAGAATGGAACGCGCACGCCACTGGAATCCGCTTGGCCGCCAAGCCGGCGCTCGAAAGAGTCTGGATCGCGGTATCCACCGCTTCCGAGGGTCCGGAAATTACGGTTTGACGCGGGCAGTTGAGGTTGGCAAGCACAACCCCCGAGTCCTCACCGAGGCTGTTCCGTACCGCGGATGCATCGGCGGCGACGGCGGCCATGGTGCCGGAATCCGCCCCGGAACATTCTTTAATTACCCTTCCGCGCGCTTCGGAAAGTTGAATTAGAGCGTTTTCGTCGATGATGCCGGCCGCAAAGAGCGCGACATATTCCCCGTAACTGTGGCCTGCCGTCATGTCCGGCCGGATGCCCAGGCGCGCCAGGAGGCGAATTGCGCCCGCTTCCAGCGCGCCCAAGGCGGGTTGAGCGACCGCGGTATCTGTGATCTCCTCCATTTGTTTCTTGGCCTCGGAGGGACCAAAGGGAGACGGAGGATAAATGTAGGAACTAAGACGCCCTGGCAAACGGCCGTGGATGGCCTTGTCCGCGGCGTCGAGGCTCTCGATCATCTCGGGGAAAGCCAGTGAGACCGCCCGCATCATTCCCGGTTTCTGCGACCCCTGCCCGGGGAAGAGGAACGCGATTTGCCCCGGCCTGTCGGCACGCGCGAGGTGAATGCCGTCGCCATCGATGGTTTCCGCGCCGGTTTGAAGAGCGCCGCGCGCCGCCGTGATCTTCGCGGCGAGGTCCTCGCGAGAAGACGCGGCGACCGCGAGCCGGAGATTCCCGGCGCCGCCGTCCGCGCGGGCGCAAACCTGAGCCGCGAGTTCGGCGAATGGCACGGCGCCGCTGTCCGCGGCTGGAAATTCGGCGAGTATTCTTTCGAGTTTCTCCGCGGAATCGGCGCGCCACGTGAACAATTCCGCCGGCCAGACATGGAAATTCCGCCGTTCAACGGCGTGCTCGCAGTGCTCTTCCAGCACTGCGTGAAAGTTCGTTCCCCCGAATCCGAAGGAACTGACTCCCGCACGGCGGGGTATCTCTTCCCCCTTTTCCGATCGCGCCACCCAGGGCTGCGCGTCGGTACTCACGAAGAACGGGCTGCCTGGCTCCAGAAGCTTCTGGTTCGGCTGTTCCACGTGAAGCGTGGGCGGCAGAGTCCGGTGGTACAGCGCGAGCGCCGCCTTCATCAATCCCGTAACGCCGGCGGCCGACTTGGTGTGGCCGATCATCGACTTTACCGAGCCGATGCTGCAGCTCCGGGGGGCGGCTCCCTCGGCCTGGAAGACGGAAGAAAGGGCTGCCAGTTCGGCCGCGTCGCCGGCCGCTGTACCCGTCCCGTGCGCTTCGATCAGGGCAACCGTACCTGCCCGGAATCCTGCCTGTGCATAGGCGCGGCGCAGCGCGCTAACTTGCCCTTCCACGCGCGGCGCGGTCATGCTGCGTCCGCGCCCGTCGCTCGATCCGGCTACTCCCTTGATCACCGCATAAACGCGGTCCCCGTCACGCTCGGCATCCTGAAGACGTTTCAACACCAGCATGGTGATGCCTTCGCTGATGGCGATGCCATCGGCCGTCGCATCGAATGTGCGGCAAGCGCCGCCAGGCGACAGAGCCTGTGACTTGCTGAAGCACAGATAGCCGAAAGGACTCTGGACGGTATCCACTCCACCGACGACAACCACTTCACTGGTTCGATCCGTCAACTCCCGGGTGGCAAGGTAGACCGCGGCCAGCGAGGATGCGCAGGCTGCATCCACGGTGAAGTTTACACCGCCGAAATCGAGCCGGTTGGCTACACGTCCGGCGGTGACGTTGGGCAGAATTCCCGCGAAGGAGTCCTCGGTCCACTCCGGCAACTGCGCTAAGAGTTTCTCCGGCGGGTGGTGCAGGTATTGTGCGAGAGAGGATCGCACCGCGTAGTTGATCCCTAAATCGCCGAGGCCGCCGCTCATGCCCAGGATCACGGAAGTGCGTTCACGCGGGAAGTCGCGGTCCTGATAGCCTGCGTCCGCCATGGCGCGATCCACCAAAACCAGCGAGAGCAACTGCATGGGATCGATCGAGGGCAGTGCGTTCGGCGGGATCCCGTAACGCATCGGATCGAACGGCGTGTCGTCGAGGAAGCCGCCCCACTTCGAATAAATCTTGTCTCGCGCATTCCGGTCCCGGTCATAGTACAGGTCGACGTTAAACCGCTCGGCGGGGACCTCGCGAATCGCATCCACCTTGTTGACGATGTTGGTCCAGAATTGGCGGACGTCGGGCGCTTGGGGCAGCAGGCAGCTCATGCCCACGATGGCCACATCGCAAGGCGGTGGGACCGGGGTCTCCTGCTTCTCTTCGAACGGGACGGGCAAACCGCCAAGATACGCCGCGCTGCCGCGCGACACGCTCTCATGCAGATCGCGCATCGTGCAGGCGTTCCCTCGAAGAGCCGCGACCTGTCCGATCATGTACATGCCGTCCTGGCGCTGCGCATCCGGGGGGACCTGCACGTAACCGGACCCGGCGCTGTCCGCCGCGCGAGTAATACCTTTGCTTGCCACTCTCAGGCGGCCGATGTTTAGATCTTCGAGCGAGTCGCGAATTTCGCCGATCGATTTCTTCTGAGAGATCAGCTCGCGCTTATGCTTCCGGAAGGTTTCCGAGAACGGCGTCTCGACGCATCGGGTCGCATGTCCGGGCCCGGATTCCAGAAGCACGGTCTTCGAGCACTGCAGAGCTTCCTGACGGAAGCCTTCGACAATGGCTCCAGTTTGCACCGCCTCGTCGGTAAACAGGTACGCGGTGCCCATCAGGACTCCCACGTGAACACCGCGCTCGGAAAGGGGCGCCGCCATGACTTCCACCATCGCCGCCGAACGCGCGTCGTGGATTCCGCCGGCAAAAATAATCCGGAGGTCCGAAGCCGGTACGCCTCCGTTGATTTCGTCGAGCAGAACGTCGATCATGGTGTCCCACAGGACGAAGCTGGTGCGAGGCCCGACATGTCCGCCGCACTCACGGCCTTCGAAGATGAAGCCGCGAGCGCCGTCCTGCAGGAACATTCGCAGCAGCGCGGGCGCGGGCACGTGCAGGTATGACGCGATGCCATCGCGCTCGAGCGAAGCGGCCTGGTCGGGCCGGCCGCCGGCGATAATGGCGAAAGGCGGACGGAACTCGCGTACCGCCTCCAACTGTTCTGCGCGTAACTCCGAGGGCACAAAGCCGAGAATCCCAACGCCCCAGGACCTCGTTCCCATCAGCTCTTTTGTTCGTGCGAGCAGTTTCCTCACTTGCGGAGCCCGCAGCAGCGCGAGCGCCAAAAACGGCAGCGCTCCGTTCGATGCCACGGCCGCGGCGAACTCCGCCGTGTCGCTGACGCGCGTCATCGGTCCCTGCAGAATCGGATACTCAATGGAATGGGACCGCGCGAGCGGCCCACCCGGAGTTAGTTGTGGATTTGCCTTCGCAAGGCCGATGTGACGGCGGATGGAATCCTTCAAGCCGCCAACAATTCCGGAAACGGTGCGGAACCGCCGGGCCAGGGGAGCGGCAAACACGGCGTCTTGTCCCAGAGGCCAGACACCGGACGCCGGCTGATTCCAGGCGAGGCGCGAACGGATCGCATCCTCCCAGGCCTCCTGGTTCGTTCCGGCCGAACCGGATTGAATCAGTTGTTGTTCAAGGCGCTGCAATTCTTCCGCCGCGCCCATTCCGGGGCGTTTCGCGAGGCGATAAAGCAAACCCAGCTCAAGACCGAGGCAGACGGTTTCGTCGCCTTCCATTCGCTCGACCAAAGCGCGCGCTTTCAGCGGCAGCGACGACTCGGCGGCCAGCAGGAGTTGGCTCTCCAGCCACAGGCCGGCCGCGCCCGCCGCATACACGGCCGCCGCGGAATGGAGGCCGATGCCTCCGTGGGCGAAGACCGGAACATCCGGGAATCGCGCCATCAGGCTTTGCAGCAAGACAAAAGCGGTCTCTTCGCCGACTGCCCCTCCGGCCTCATGACCTTTGGCAATTAATCCCTGCGCGCCTGCGGCAACCGCCGCGGTCGCCTGATCGACCGAAAACACTTCCGCGAACACCCGGCGGCAAAGAGGGCTTGCGGCCCGGATCAGAGAGTCCTGCTCTTTTCTCCCGGCGACGACGATGCAATCGAGCGCTTGCCGCGGTTTGGAAGCCAGGACGAGCGCGCGTGAGGAATGGGCGTCGATCTTCAGCCCAATCGCGCCACGGCCGGATTTGAGAATGCGCTCGAAAGCCCTGCCGATCGCGGGAAGCGCGTCCGGCCCCTGGCCTTCGCAATTCAGTATCCCGATGGCTCCGCAACGCGACGCCGCCAGCGCGATGCCATGGTTCAGCCATCCTGGCGGATTGGCTGCCAGGAACTCGAACCCGCTTGAATGTTCGCCTCGCCGGTTAGGTAGCATTGCGCTTGGTTCTCAACCCCCACCCTATTGGCAGCAATTTTGCGTATTCGATAACTGGCCGTTCGAAGCGGAATACCCCTGCTCATAATATGCCTGCACCCATTCGCGGTTGATCTCTTCCCCCGAACGAAGGGTGACTTCCGCCCCGCATTCCGCGCACTTCATGCGCAGCGGCGCGCTGTTCTGCAGTGCGCCGCCGCATTCCGAACAGCGAGTAGGCGTGCGGGCCAACAAGGATTCAATCATCGAAACCCAGGTGCTCACTTTCATGAAATAGCGGCGCAAGTCCGCGACAGCTACCTTTCCGCTCAGTTCGGCGGCGTCGCTCTCGGGCATGCGGCGAAGCATCAGTTCCCGTCCGGCTGCGGTCAAATATCCATCGCGCTCCAGAACTCCTGGTCCAAAGACCTCGGCCGCCGTGTCCAGAATTGATTTTTCCGCCAGCCAGACGTTGAAATGCGATTCAACTTCCATGCTGATTTCGATTAAATCCAACGACTCCGCACCTAGCTCGTCGAGATAAGCCCCGGGAAGAATTTGGGCCTCGTCAATCCGTAAGCTCTTGGCAACGATCGCTGCAAATCCTTCGAAGACCTCCGAACCGGATGTTGTCTGCACGTCGATTTCTCCCATATCTCTGTGTTATTCGCCTAGCCTGCCGTTGCACGCACCGCAAGGACCGCATTTTGACCTCCGAAGGCGAACGCATTGGCGAGCGCCGCGCGCACTTTGGCGGGGCGGCTCCGGTTCGCTACGTAATCCAGGTCGCACTCCGGGTCTGCATGATTTAAATTCATCGTTGGGGGCACAATTCCCTCAGTTATTGCCTTTACCGCACAGATTAAGTTGCACACTCCAGCAGCCGATATCGTGTGGCCGAGTTGTCCTTTGTTGGACGAAACCATCAAACGCCCTGCGTGGGGCCCAAATACCGATTTGATTGCGGCCGTTTCCGCGGCGTCGTTCTTCGGGGTGGACGTGCCGTGCGCGGCAATGTAGGACACCTCTTCGGGCGCCATTCCCGCGTCCGCCAGAGCCATCTTCATGGTTTGTGCTTCGGACTGGCCGGAAGGGGAGGGATCCGTAAGGTTGAAAGCGTTTAACGTGGAGGCGTAGCCGGCAAGCTCGGCATAGACCGGCGCGCCTCGCTCCCGCGCGCTTTCCCAGCTCTCCAGCACCACCGCGCCGGCCCCCTCGCCCATCACGAAACCATCGCGGCGGCGGTCAAACGGCCGAGACGCTTCGTCCGGATTTTCGCTGCGGCTGAGAGCGCCTATGAGGGAGAACGCCAGGATGGACAGCGGACTCACGAGCGCGGCGCTTCCCCCGGCGACCATGGCTTCCACTTCGCCGCGGGAGACCATGCGATAGGCTTCGCCAATGGCGTGCGCGCTCGCGGCGCAGGCAGTGTCCATGACGAAGCAGGGGCCTCCCAAGCGGAGCACGCGCGCCGGGACGCTGGCGATCATGTCGCCCACGCGGCGATAGAAAGCCTCCCTCCTTTGTGCTCCCTCGCGCGCGCACCAAGCCACGTCAAGAGTAAATTTGCCGGAGCGCCGGAACCGGAAATATTGCCTCAAAAGCCGCATGTCGAGATAGTTCACACTCGCACCGGCGGCCACGCCAATGGAAGAAACGGGGATTGGATGACGAGATAATCCCGCGTCCAAGAACGCTTCACGGGCCACCGCTTCGAAAAGCCGCACACTTTTCCTGTAAGAACCGGCGGGAAAAGATTTTAAATCGAGATCCTCGCGCGAATATCGTGGCGCTTCCGCAGCGACTCTAACCGAGTACTGCGAAGGATCCCAGCGGCTGATCCGCCGGATTCCACTTTGCCCGGAGACTAGCCCCCTCCAGCATGTTGTGACGTCGGGACCGATTGAAGTGCGCATCCCGAGCCCTGTGATGACAACCTTCCGCACACGTCCGCAGCCTCCCTCCGAAACTCCCCGCCCGATGTGCTAATGCGTCCGCATTGTTCAAAGTCAGAGGATCAATCTTACTTTTGTTGGCCGGTACCTGTCAAGAAACCAGGATGTCTAGGACCATGGTTCCAGAGGCCAAAATCTTTCTCACTCAGTCTATGGAATTATTGTGCTAAAGCGTTGATAACAAATAGAGATTAATTGAATTGTAACTGCAATTGCCGCTATCTGCCAGTAAGAATCAAAAGCCTTTATTTGTACACGGTATTGAGCCCGGAAAGTACCAGATTGGAAAAGTAAGCCTTGTCGAGGCCAGTCGCGGAGAAGGCATGAAACTCCGGATATTTTCCCACCAGGAAGAAGCCGTTGCTAACTTGAATATTCGATTGTGTGAGAGTCCCGGTTGGCGGCAGCGCGGACAGCACCCAGCTGGGGACCGTAAAGCTCCCGGAGGCTCCCTTCGCGGTGCATCCGAACGTGCCGGTTACCTGCGTCGATGGCTGCGTGGAGTCTCCGCTGGTGGATGCTCCGATGATCGCGATGTAGCCGTTCGCATCGCCGCCCTGCCAGTTTATGGTCACGTCCCTGGTCCGGTCAATATCCGCTCCGGGAGATAGGAGTTGGGGGGATGTAAAGGTGACCGGCGTTGCCGAAACCGTCTGCGAAGCCGAAAAAGAACCTACCGCCGAGGAACCGCTGCCGCCGGAGGCGCTGAGCGTGTAGCTCCCGGGGTCGAGAAAAGCCGGGGTGGTCAGGTCGCCGCCCCCGAGCGTCGCCACATACGCGCCGCCGGCGGCTTTGTTCATTGTTTTCTGCCCGAGCGGTCCCGACACGGAAAGCGACGAGCCGGCGTCCAGCTGGGGAACTGCGGCACTCTCGGTTGGAGGAACGCAGGTGCCGCCGCGGCAAGTCCAGACCACGCATCCGCTGAACGTATTCAGTGCGGCAACACCCAGTCCGCCCATGAACTGCTGCGGGCTCACGTTGTAGAAATACCCGGCGCCGGTATCCTGGTTCACGACGATGTCGCCTAGCTGCGCGAGAGTAAATTTCGGCGAGAAGCGATTCAACTGCACCAGGCCGATACGAACACCCTGTCCCGAATCCACTCTCTGTAACACTTCATTCATCGGTCCCGCCGGGTCAGAGCACGTACCGCCGTGCGGGGCGATCGAAATCGACGGGAAGTTGCTGATGACGCCCTTCACCTGCACCGCGATGGGGACAAAACACCCGCTCAAGTTGGCGGGCACTGTGAAATTGATTTGATCCAGGCCGGTGGATCCGGGCGAACGCCCAGCATATTCGATCACGGCCGGTTGGTTGCCGACGTAGATCTTTACGCCTAGTTTACTTTTGAGGTCGCCTCCGGCGGAGGGTTGGCTTTCATCGCCGCTGACCGCACCCAGTCCGGTTCCCCACAGCGTATAGATCTGGCCAGGCTGCGCCGAGTCGAGCAGCGACACGGCTCTCGCGGGGTTGGTGTTTGGGAAGGTTGTCACCGACGGCCCTGTTCCGCCTTGGTTTACCGTAAAAATTCCGAAACTGTTGGCGACCACGTGAATCGGCGCTGGGTTGCTGGCGGATCCGTTATAGGTCAGGGTCAATGTTCCATCTCCCGTTGGCGTGGAAGAAGGAAGCAGGGCCGCCACCTGGCCTGCCGATGTATAGATCATGAGTGCGTCTTTGGTGACTCCGTTCACCGTGACCCGGATCGAAGTTCCCGCCAGTTCCGTCGGAATAGGAAATCCCCCCAAACCCGCCAACGTGGATGGGCCGAGACCGCTGCCGAATACCACGAAGAGCGACCCCTGCGCGATTCCGGAATTCGGAAAACCAGACGGCTGGTAGCTGGCGACGTTTACGATGCCGTCTGTTCCAATCACCGGGTTGGCGATGGCGAATGAAGCGAACAGTAGGAATGGAAGGCAGCGTCGTATCATGCAGTGGTCCTCTCGGGCTAATTAAATCAAACGCCCGTGCCGTCTGACAAGAGCAAATGCATTCCTGGTTGATTTCGGTTTGTTTTTATTGCCATAAGGTGCAATTTCCCTCTTGTGCTTGACACTACATCAAACGGATGCGTAAATGCTTGTGGAGGATCACGCGCGAGACTGGGGCGTCCGGAGACAGCCGGTCGTGTGCTTGCGCCGTGCCGGAGGCGGACTTCCTTGGGGATGTGCGAACGGTGATATCAAGCTTTGGCCGGATTCCAGCAGTTCTATGCCTTCTGGTGAGCGGCGGGTTCTGCCTCGCGCAGGCGCCCACCGGCACAATTTCCGGATCTGTTTCCGATGCGTCGGGCGCGGTAATACCTGGAGTCAAAATACGGATTTCCAATGTCGATACCGGACTATTGCGGCAGTTGACTTCCGCTTCCGACGGCGGTTTTAGCGCCGCGTCGCTGCCTTCCGGCCCGTACGAAATCAAGGCGGAAGCCCAGGGATTTCGCGCGCTGGTGGCCAAAACGACCGTGGAGGCGGGGAGTACGTCGAGCGTAAACCTCCACATGGAAATCGGTCAGGCGAAGGATGTGGTCACGGTGCAAGGGGAGTCGTCATCCATCGACTATGAGAGCCATAGCATTGCCAGCGTTATCACCCGAAACCAGATTCAGTCGCTGCCGTTGAACGGACGAAGCTTTCTGCAATTGGCGTTTCTCGAACCCGGCGTCACGATCAGCACCGGGACAACTTCGCAATACAACCATCAATTTAACGTGAGTGTAATGGGTGGAGACCCGGCACAGACCCGCATCGCGGTGGACGGGGCGAATATCGTCGATGGAGTCGACGGCGGCACCCAACAGAACTTTTCGCAGGAGATTGTGCAAGAGTTCCAAATCTCCACGACGAATTTCGATCTTTCGACGGGCGTGACCGGCGTCGGCGCCATCAACATCGTCACGCGCTCGGGGGCGAACGACTTTCACGGCAGCGCCTACTTCTTCTTTCGCGATCACAACATGTCCGCGTACCCCGGATTAAGCCGGCAGCCGGGCGTGACCAGCCCGTTCTTCGCACGCCGCCAGCCCGGGTTTTATCTTGGCGGGCCATTTGTGAAAGATCGGCTCTGGTTCTTTGTCAACTATGAGCACATGAATCAGCGCAGCGTTGTTCCGGTGCAGCCGCTGATTCCGGAGTTCTCCAGCTTCGGTGGAATCTTCCCCAGCCCGTACAACGGTAACCAGGTGAGTGTCCGGTTGGACTATCGTCTGAACGTCAACAACAACGCCTATGTCCGATATTCCCATGACGGCAACAACAGCTTCGGCCCGCGCGGAACCGGATCGCTGCCATCCAACTGGCTGCAGAATCTCAATTGGGCGGACCAGAGCGCCGGGTCTCTCATCAGCATCCTGCGTCCCACGCTGGTGAACGAAGCCCGGTTCTCCTACAGCTACTGGCATAACCGCAATCTCTTTCCCGACTCCGGGGTTTGCGCCGCGCCCTGCGTCGGGTTATTGCAGCCTCAGATGGATATTATCGGCGCAGGACTCACTTTGGGGAACAATTTCAATGCTCCCCAGGGCCGGGACCTCCGCCATTTCATCACTTCGGACGCCATGACCTGGCAGAAAGGCTCGCACCGTCTGAAGTTCGGCGGCGAATGGGAATACGAGTACGGCCCCGGTTTCTGGGCCATGTATGAACCCGCCGGTATGGAGATTTACGCACCGCAAACCGTGCGGAACTACAACGCCACGGTGCCGGATTACCGGCAGATTCCGCTGCCGGCGCACTACGACAACTTTAACGACCTGTTAGGGCTGCCTCTGTCCTCGTTTATCATGGGCATCGGCGATGCCAGCCAGCCTCCGTTCTTTCAGCAAGACCAGGCCAACCACAGCCACCGGTTTCATTTCTTCGTTCAGGACACCTGGAAAGCGACTCCGAAGCTCACGCTTAACTACGGGCTGGGCTACAACTATGAAACCAACCTGCTCAACCATGATCTGACCAAGCCGGAGATCCTGGCGCCCATATTCGGGCAGAAGGGCCTGGGCCCGGAACGGCATTCTCCCTATGAATTTTCACCGGCGTTTGGCCTCGCCTGGAATGTTTCCAAAGATAACAAGACCGTAATCCGGGCCGGGGCCGGAATCTACTGGCAGACGTTCCTGGTATATAACCGGCTTACGGAGCGCACGTATCTGGTCCCCGTGGGCGGAGGGCGCATTCCGCTTCCTTCCTCGGCGATCCCCAACCCGGTGAGCGGGATTCCGGGAGTGGCGCTCGGTCAGGCGCTTTATTTCCCGAACAATCCGACGGCGTTTACCGGCGGCGACCTTTTGCCCGTCCTGCCCCAACTTGGCGCTCAGCTCCGGGCGATTCTCGGCGATCCCTACAACACCGATCTCTCCATCCGCAACGTGGACAAGTTCAAGTCCGCCGACCAGCTCCTGCCAAGCGACTATTTGATGCCTTACTCCGAACACGCGAGCATCGGAGTGCAGCATGAATTCTCCACGAGCACGCTAATTGACGCCAATTTTGTGTTCAAGCAATTCATCCATCAGGATGTGGGCGACGTCGATTTTAACCATTACAACAGCGTGGGCGGCCCGGTGATTCCCCAATGCGTCGGGTTGGATATTCTTAACCCGCTGGTACATTGCTCCAACGGCAGTTTCGGCGTGCGTCCCCCCATCGGCCGGTCGCACTACAAGGGGCTGATGGTGAAGTTGAATCACCGCTTCTCGGACAAGGGCATGCTTATGGCCGCATACGCTCTACAAAGCAACGTCGGGCTGAGTGAATTTGTCGACGCCGGCAATTGGTTCGCCGGGTGGGGCCAGCTCAGTCCTCGCCATGTCTTGAATATTTCCGGGATTATGGGTCTCCCATGGGGATTTAGGGTTTCTTTCATTTCACAGATCACTTCGAAGCCGCCTTTTACGGCACGATTGGGAAGTTTGGATGTCAACGGCGACGGGATCGTCAATGACCTGCTGCCGGGCACCACCTATGGCGAGTTCAACTTCGGCGGCGGCAGAAGCCAGCTCGGCGCGGCCGTAAATCAGTTCAACCAGAACTATGCCGGACATCTCTCTCCCCTCGGCGTCCCGATTCCGCAAGTTGTTCTTCCTTCGAAATTTGACTTCGGTGACAATTTTTCCTCTCAGGATCTGCGCTTGAGCAAGATTTTCAAATTCCGCGAGCGGTATCAGTTTACGGCCTTCGGGGAAGTATTCAATCTGTTTAACATCGCCAATCTGAGCGGCTACAGCAATAACCTCCTGGAACCGTCGCTGTTCGGACAGCCAACCCAGCGCGCCGACCAGGTCTTCGGTTCCGGAGGACCCAGAGCGTTCCAACTGGGGGCGCGGTTCGAATTCTGAGTCTTCCCGTTTCGCGATAAGCTAAATTCCGTTGCCCATGAAATTACTCTGCGCTGGCGTGTGTTCTTTTCTTCTTTCCACTGTCTGCTTTGCGCAGAAACCAATTCCTAAGCCCGCTCCGGCGCCTGTATACGTTGTCCTGTGGTTCGATACCGAGGACTACATCGAGCCCGCGGCGGATGATGCCGCGCTTCGCATCGCTACGGAACTGACGGACGCCGGAGTGCGCGCCACATTCAAGCTGGTCGGCGAGAAAGCGCGGGTCCTCGAAGCGCGCGGACGCACCGACGTGATACGCGCCTTGTCCCTGCACGCAATCGGCTATCACACCAACTTTCACAGCGTCCCTCCCGCGCCGGCCGTCTACCTCAAGGAATTCGGATTGATGGACGGAGCGCGCGAGTTTGTGCGCAGGGAAATGCCCGGGGTGGACGACATCCGCCGCATTTTCGGCGTCACTCCAATCTGCTATGGACAGCCCGGGTCGTCCTGGGCGCCGCAAACCAGCCTCGGTCTGCGCGAGATGGGAATCCCGGTATATCTCGACGGCGGTACGCACGTTGGGATCGACGACCAGCCCATCTGGTACAACGGCATCCTGTACGCCTACAACATGGGGCGGTTCCAGGTTCGTCCGAAATTCGATGAGGAAGACGCCCTGAGCGGCTCTCTTCGCAAATTCGACGCGGCCGTCGCGGAACTGCGGCGATCCGGCGGCGGCCTCATCAGCACCTATTTTCATCCCACCGAATTCGTGACCACCGAGTTCTGGGATGCGGTCAATTTCCCGCAAGGCGCGAGCCGGGAACGCGCCGATTGGGTGAAACCACATCGCCGGACTCCGGAAGCGGCGGAGCGCTGCTTCCGGATTTTGCGGGAATATGTGGAACATGCTTTGAAGACGCCCGGCGTCCGTTTCGTTACCGCCGGAGACCTGCTTCAACTCTACGAATCACCCGTGCCTCCGAAGTTATCGCGCCAGGAAGTGGCCGCGCACCTGAGCGGGGAAATTACATTTCTCCGCACGCCCAGCGGAAACCTTTCGCCCGCGGACTTGCTTCTGGAACTCCTGGAGATGGAACCGGCGATTGTCGACGGGCCGGACCGCCAGGGCAAGACAACTTATTCGGAGAGCACGATTCCTCGTCCTCTTTTCGATCGCGTGAAGAAGGACACGGCCGGCTTTATTCAAGCAAACCACCGGCTCCCAGCCGAGGTATTCATGGGCACATACACGTTGTCCCTCGAGGATTTCGCGGCCACGGCGGCGGGAGAGCAGGACGGCTCCGGTCCGGTGACGGTGCGCCGCGGACATCTGGCGACCGGCGCCTATTTCGCTCAGGACCCCGCCGTGCCGTTTGGTTGGCCGATCCATCCCAAGGGCTTTTCGGCGCCGGAATTGATGGAGATGGCGCGGCTACAGGGATGGACACTAAAACCGGCCCGGCTGCGGTGAAATTCGCCTGCTTCCGTATTTTGATGCGGATGTTCTTTCCGCACAATGACGCTCTGAAACCGCCGGTGCCGCCCCAATCCGCCGGTTGGGTCCGGGGAGAGAAGCGCCGGGAGTAAGCTTCCGGGCGCTTGCTATAATACGGATCGCACTCGAACGCGACTCCCTCAAACGAATTGAGAGCGTGTCCGGATATGAAGGTCTTCGGGCCATTCCGGCTTGACACGGTGAACCACTGTCTGTGGCGAGCTAATTGTCGCGCGCCGCTTACTCCCAAGGCGTTCGATGTTCTGCGCTACTTAGTCGAACACGCGGATCGTCTGGTCACGCACGACGAGCTTCTGGAGGCTCTTTGGGCGGAGACCTACGTTAATCCGGAGGGTATTCGAAAGTACATTCTCGAGATCCGCAAGGTGCTGGGAGACCAGTCTGGAAGACCGGTGTTCATTGAAACGTTCCCGAAGAGGGGCTACCGGTTTGTCGCCCCGGCGGCGGACGACAACACAGCGCCCCATTTGGCTTCGGCGACTCTACCGTCCGGGAACGTGGTAGGGCGGCAGGCAGGCCTGGCCCACCTGGATGGCTGTTGGCAAGCGGCATTGCGCGGCCGGCGACAGGTGGTCTTCGTAACCGGAGAAGCTGGCATCGGCAAGACTACCCTCGTCGATGTGTTCCAGCAGCAGGTGGCCCGCCATTCGGATCTTCGGATTGCGCGAGGCCAGTGTATTGAGGGTTTCGGTGGGATCGAAGCCTACTACCCCATGCTGGAGGCGATCGGCTCGCTGCTTCGAGGCGCAGAGGACTCTTCTTTAATTCACACGATCGCCACCCGAGCGCCCACGTGGATGATTCAGTTTCCCCAATTCGTGAAGCCGGATCAGAGAGAGGCTCTCCAGAGGGAAATCCTTGGCAGCACACGGAATCGCATGGTGCGCGAAATCTGCGAGGCCCTCGAAGGGATTGGGACTCAAACACCCTTGCTGGTGATCTTAGAGGATCTCCATTGGGTCGATCCTTCGACACTGGACCTGATCTCGGCATTCGCCCGCCGCAGGGAACCAGCGAAGGTGCTCCTGCTCGGCTCATACCGGCCTGTGGATGTCGTGCTCTCACAAAGCCCGCTGAAGACTCTCAAGCAGGATTTACTGGTCCACCACTTGTGCCACGAAATCGTCATGGAGCGCCTCGAAGAGCCCGACGTCGCCGATTATTTGACGAAGAGTTTTGCCGCGGAGAGCATTCCGCCGGGCTTGGCTAACCTGGTTCACCAGAACTCAGGCGGGAACCCCCTTTTCATGGTTGCGATCGTGCAGGATATGGCCAGCAAGGGATTGATCGCGGTGGACCGCGGCCAATTGATTCTGACCAAGCCTCTGGGGGAGGTTTATCCCGGTATCCCGGAGACGCTGCAGCAGATGCTGGAAATCCAATTGGAGCGGTTAAGCCCGGACGAACTGCGTATTCTGCAATGTGCCAGCGTCGCGGGAGAACGCTTTTCGATCTGGGCCGCCGCGGCGATGCTCGACGGATCGCCGGCTTCCATCGAGGAAACCTGCGACAGGCTGGTCAACCGTCAGCAATTCATTCGATCGCTCGGCGCTCACGACGCCCCGAACGGACTCCCGTCCCCTCATTACGAATTCAGACACGCCCTCTACCGGCGGGCTCTCTATCGCAGTCTGCCCACTCTTCATCGCGCTCAGTGTCACCGGAGCTTGGCTGAAGGTTTGATGCCGATCTGCACCGCTGGAAAGCCCGAGCTGGCTTCGGAACTTGCGCTGCACTGCGAAGAAGCGCGCGACTACGAGCAGGCCGCGCGCTACTTGATGCTGGCGGCAGAGAACGCAGCGAACCGGTTTTCCCACCGCGACTCGATTCAGATTCTGCGGCGCGCTCTCGAACTCGTTCGAGCGCAGGCGCCCGGTTCAAACCCCGAGATCGAAGTTGAGATTCTCCAGCGCATCGGCAATACGCACTACGTCCTCGGTGAGATGTCCGATTCGGCCGGGTCTTACGAGGCAGCGGTAAACCTGGCGGAAGGAGCCGGACTCAAAGCTGCCCACGCGAACGCGTTGGTCCACCTGGGCTTTCCCGCCTGGTATCTGGACGCCGCGCGCGGCCGCGAGGCCTGCCGGCTCGCGTTAGAAGTAAGCGAAAAGCTGGACGACCCCCTGCTCGCGGCACAGACGCGGTTGGCCGTGGCCGGTTTTCGCTTTGTCTATGATGCCGGCCGGGAAGAAGACGCTTATGTTTCCTCTGCCGCTCTCCAGACCATTCGCCGTCTCAGCGGTTCGAGCACGGTTCACGATGGCTATGTTTACGTGGAAGCGTTCCTGGGCGACTATGACGAAGCCCTCATCCAGGCCGACAACCTCATCAAGGCCACCGGCAATCGCCTCGGCAGGGTTCCGAAGTTCCTGATCCTGACCGCGAGCGGCCGGTTTGGGGAATTGCTCCGCATGGTTCGCACAGGGCGAGAGCTGGAAGAGAAGAACGGGCAAGATCCGTGGGTGTTCCTCTTAGGCGAGTCGTGGTTGCATGTGCTCTGCTTCGATTTCAGCGGGGTGCGCCGTCTGAGCGAAATTGTGATGCGCTCCGATGCCGAGCCGCATGCTGTTTGGATCCGGACCATTTCCAGAATCTCCTCCGGGTATGACTCGCTCTATCGGGGAAATCCGGTTGAGGCCCTGCAATGCTTCTCCGAAGTCTGCGATCCTCGAATTACGCCTGGCTTCATCCTGCATTGGCACTGGCGATTGCAAGCCCGGCTCGGAGTGACGGAAGCGCTGTTGCAGGCTGGCGATATTTCAGGAGCGCACCGCGAGGCGGACGATCTTGTGGCATCGGCACTCGCTGCGGCGGACCCTGGCATGCGGGCGCTCGCGTGGGAAATGAAATCGCGAGCCGCCAGGGCCGAGAACGACTTTGACGGCGCTCGCGTCAGCATCGAAAATGCCCTGGCGATTCTCGACCGGTTCGAAATTCCGGTGGCGGCGTGGCGGGTCCATCGCACCGCCTGGGATCTCTGCTCTGACTTCGGAGATCCGGAAAAGGCCGGCGAACATCGCATGCTCGCTCGGGAGCTGATTATGAGGATCGCCGATTCCTTCGATGACGGCGAGCCGCTGAGGCAATCACTGCTGGCAGCTCCGCCCGTCCGGCGCGTCGTGAGCGAACAGGGTCAGTTGTCCGTCTCTCGGCAGAGAGAAGGCAAAGCAGGCTCCAGCAGTGCCTGATTCCAGCCACATCCGGCCGCCGTGGGCGAGCACGGCCTGCCGTGAAAGAGCGAGTCCCAGGCCGAGCCCGCCGGCCTTGCCTGTGGTCACGAAGGGTTGAAAGATCCGATCGCGAATTGCAGAAGGGATACCCGGCCCGGTATCTCGAACGGTGATTAGGACGGAGTGGCGCTCAACCTGCGCGGAGATTCGAATCGTCCCTCCGTTGGGCATGGCATCGAGCGCATTCACGAGCAAGTTGACGAGGACTCGTTGAATGCGTTGCCGGTCCACAGGGATCCACAGTTCCTCGGGCACGTTCTGAACGATTTCCACCGATTGGGCATCGGCAACGATGGCGACTTTGTCGGCCGCGCTGGCTATTAACTCACCAAGATTGGAAGGCTCTGCGCTTTGGTGCGCTCCCCGGAACCGGGTGAGGACCTCGTCGAGTAGCTCCCTCATGTGGATCGAAGCGCCGTACATGTTGCGCACAATTCGGTGGACTTGCGATTGCGAAAGCCTCGATCGGATGAGAATTTCCGCGCCGCCGTGGATCGTGGTCAACGGGTTGCGAAGGTCATGGACAATGGACGTGATTTCGGGCAGGAGACCCGCTGATTCATTGAGAGTCGTTGCGTTCATTCGTTCCTTCCTTGTGTTGATCGCTCTGCCATGCCCGAGCGGAGTATTCCCGTAGAAATGCAATGAGTTCGTTTTCAGAAAGGAATCTGGCTTGTCTCCCGGTATCTACGTCCTCCACTGTGCCTTCCAACTCGCCGCCTCGCTGGACTTTCCTGAGCTGAATTACAAATGCTCCGTGCATGACAGAGTTAGAATACGGGCTTTATCCTCTTGCGCGCGTGGATATTTCGTGGAGTTATTGTCGAAAGTACATCGGAATTACAGCATTCGCCGGTCCCACGTAACGGAAAAGGGCCGAACGCAGCATTTTTTGGTGGATCCGGCAGAAATCGAATCGGGCCGGCTGCGGTGAAATCCTACTTCAACAGCTTGATGCGGATGTTCTTGTAGTAAACGACGCTGTTCGGGTCGTGGCGCTGCAGTGCGATGGTCCCCGCTTCGATGCGCCGCCCGGAGAAATCGCTGGTGCCGCCCCAATTGGCCGGTTGGGTCCAGTTGACGACCTGTTTGCCATTTACTCTCACGGTGATGGTGTCGCCTTTCACGACGATGTGCTCGGTGAACCACGTATCATCCGGCACAAGCTGTTCGTGAACGTCCTGGACTTCGTAAAGACTGCCCGTCTTGCGCGGATCGGTATTGTAGGTGTTGTTGACCTGGACCTCAAAGCCCTTTCCCGGGAAGCCTTTGGGTTGGAATTGGGTGAGGACGTAGACCCCCCCATTCGAGTTGTGCGCGGCTTTGACGTCCACCTTCAACTCAAAATTGCGGAAGGAATGGCCGTGAAAATCACCCATGTAGAAGCAGTGGCTGCGTTTGCCGTGGGCGACAATCGCGCCATCTTCGACGTGCCATGTTTCCGGCTCCTCGTTGACTTGCCAGCCGCTCAGGTCCTTTCCGTTAAATAGCGAAGTCCAACCCCGCTCCGCGGCGCCCAGCGGCATAAGAGCAGCCAGGAAAATAATCAGCAATCGGCACATGTTGCGATTATGCCATGGACGCTAGGGATGGATGGCCGCGAAACCGACCCCGGCATTCCATCGGGCCGGCGATCCGCGTCTTCAGCGCTATGGAGAGGATTTGGTGGGCCTGACAGAACTCGAATCTGTGACCTCTACCGTGTCAAGGTAGCGCTCTAACCAACTGAGCTACAGGCCCCTGGAAAGACCAGCGAGATCTTTAGGATAGCATGGGCCGATCTTTGTTTTTTTGAACTCCCCTAACGCGCCGGAGCGGTGAAAAGCAGGGGCGCGAACGCCGCGAGATTCCTCCGCCATACCATCCAGGTGTGCATGCCCGGCGTTTCCACTTCCACCTCGGAGATGCCCTTGCCCTTGATCCACTCGCGGAACTTGCGGTTCGCGGCAATGAGCCGGTCTTCGGTCCCGCACGCAATCCACAGCAGCTTGATTTTTTGCGCCGCTTTCGCGTCGAGTCCCGGAAATTGCTCATCCAGGTTATCGCCCAGGCCACCGGCACTGAAGGAACCGATCCAGGCAAAGCGGCCGATTTCGTTTAAGCCTGTATAGAGCGATTCCGCCCCGCCCATGGACAGCCCGGCGATCGCTCGGGAGTCGCGATTGGAATCAACGCGATACGAGCGCTCTACTTCGGGAATTACCTCCGTGATCAGAGCTTCGCGGAATTTGGTCAGGTTCTTCTGGCGCAACTCAGGATCGCGCCCGCGCGATGCCAGGATTTCGGGAGCGCCATAGCCCAGCGGCATCACCACCAGCATTGGCTTCGCTTTACCGGCGGCGATCAGGTTATCGAGGATGACGTTCGCACGACCCACCGCGGTCCATCCGTTCGCGCTGTCGCTGAAACCGTGAAGCAAGTAAAGAACCGGATACTTCTTGCGGGCGGTGGCGTCGTAGCCCGGCGGTGTGTAGACGAAGAAATCCCGGTCGTCTCCCACCACCTGCGAATGATAGAAATGATGATGAATCACGCCGCGCGGAACATGATTGATTTCCCAGGGAAGCGTGGCCGGCCCGGGCACATGCACCTCGCTTTGCGTCGAGAGCAGGTTCGGTTTCATCAGGGAGTTGGAAGGGTCGATCAAAGCGACCCCATCCGCCACGAATGAGTAGCCATAAAGATCCGGTTCCAGCGCGGAAGTAGTGGCCGTCCACACGCCAGCGTCGTCCTTTTGCATGGCAACACGCTCCGTCCCCTCCCGGGCGAGGAAGACTTCCTTCGCATTCGGCGCGCGGAAACGAAAGGTGACGCTTCCGTCGCCGTGGACTTCCGGAGATTGCAGGGGCTGGGCGGCGGCCATCGCCGCCGGGAGAAGCAGAAGCGGAATAAGATAGCGCATGGGCTATATTCTATTGCTCTTCGACCACCGCCTGGATGGTCCGCGGCGCGTTGCCCTCGATCCGGTTGTTCACGAATACGTAGAGCGGCTTACGATCCTCTTCCGAGCGCGCGATGAGCTCCTTCAAAGCGGCGCGAGTTTCGGGATTCGGATCTTGAATCGACGAGTAGGGTGAGAATCGGGCGACCGCGTCCTCGTAGGGCCGCCCGCGGCGGAGAAGCGCGCGCACCACGGTGAAGTCCGCCGTGAAGGTCTCAGGCATTTGGACCTGGCGCCCAATTTCCGGCATGCGCGTCCACGCGTTAAAGACGTGCGCTACGCCATGGCGCGCAAGGCAATCGAAGTAGACCGGGTCCAGGAACTCCTGGTTGCGGATTTCCACCGCGTACCGAAATGTCCGGGGAAGCAGCGCCAGAAACGGGTCTAATACCGCCGCGAACTGGCGGGCGGATTCAAACGCGCGGCGCGGGAAGGTTCCGAATTCGAAGATGAGCACCGCAACACGCTCGCGGTAAGGCGCAAGAGCGTCCAGGAACATCCGTTCGAAGAGCGTTGCGTCGAGAAACGACATGTTGGTCTGTCCGCCGCGTTCGCCATAACGAGCATGTTCCGGAAAAATGCAGCAGGTGATCTCTTCGGGAACTTTCAGAGCAAAGCGAAGATCCGGGCCGGCCGAAGTAAAGAGCCGCTGCCAGAACTCGGGTGTGGGGAACTGGTAGAAAGAAAAATCGCCGCAGACGATGGGGAATGTCTCTGCGTATTCGCCAAGACATTCCTGCTGGAAGCGCTTTTCGGAGAAGCGGCCGCGAGTGGAGTAACGCTCACGGGTATAGATCTGTCCCAGCCACCCTTCGTATTTCCAGGAACTCGTGCCAATCCAGACGCCGCGCTTCGCCAGGTCAGCCAGTTTGCGCGCCAAGCGTGCCCGATCAAATGTATCGCCTTCCGGAGAAGGCGGATCGCCAAAGAGGGAAAGGTTGTACACGTTACCAGGCGCGCGCAGTGCGGAAATAGTAGGGATCGGCCCCGGCTTCGAGAACGCCGTTGGGCAGCACGCGTACCATCACCGGCGCGGCGCCGCTGTCCCACCGCGAACGGATTTCCACGTGATGCCCGAGCGCCGAAAGTCCCGCTGCGACATCGCTCGAAATGCGCTCGTCCAGCAACAGGTCCCCGGGGTTCCAGGCGTGATTATCGAAACTCGAGACAAGGTGGCGGGTCTGATAGCGCGGCGCCTCCACGGAAATCTCCGCATTCATTCCGAATTCCACGTTGTTCAGAAATAGCTGTAGCAGACTCTGTTCCTGGTTGTCACCGCCGGGTGTCGAGAGCGTCATGTAGGGCTTCCCATTCTGCGTCACCAGCATGGGGCTCAGCGTCACGCGCGGCCGCTTGCCGCCAGCCAGTTCATTCGGATGCCCGGGAATCAACAGAAAGCTCTGCGCTCTCGCGGTGAGGGCGATCCCGGTGTCCCCGGCGATCACCGATGGCAGCCACGCACCGGACGGAGTGATCGAAATCGCAATTCCGTCCTTGTCAATGGCGTCCACGCAGGTGGTATCGTGCGCCATGAGCACATCGTCGATCTTTATGTGCGCCGATTGCGCTTCCGATGGATGCCGGCCGGCTTTTCCGTTGATGGCGCCGGGGCGAAACTCCAGCGATGCCTTGTCCCCGATGAGCTGCCTCCTTTGCGCCGCATAGTCCTTCGAGAGCAGAACATCCGCCGGGATCGAGTTGAATTTCGGGTCGCCGTAATAGGTATCGCGATCCGCATAAGCCAGTTTCAGCGCTTCGATGCTCTTATGAATGTAGTCCACCGAGTTCGCGCCGAGGCTCCGCATGTCGAACCCTTCGAGCATATTCAGCGTCTCGATCATCACCGGGCCCTGGCTCCAGAACCCCGGTTTGTACACCTCGTATCCCCGGTAGCTGGTGGAAACGGGCGCTTCGGGCTCCAGGTGGAAGGCCGCCATATCTTCGTAGCGAAGCAGTCCGCCGTTGGCCTTCACGAAGGCGTCGATTTTGCGGGCAATTTCGCCTCGATAGAAATAGTCCCGCACCGCCTCGATTCCGGCTTCACGGGATGCGCCGGCGGCGCGGGCGTTTTTTTCCGCGTCCACCATTGCCGCAAGGGTCTTGGCAAGATCGGGTTGTCGAAAGACGTCGCCCGGATGGGGAACGCGGCCGTCCGGCATGAACACATGCGCTGACGTCGGCCAGCGGTCGAAGAAGCGGCGAGACGCGGCGATCGCTCCGGCGCGCTGTTCGTCGATCGCCATCCCATCCGCGAGGTCGCGGGCGGGTTGGACAACCTCGGCGAACGACTTGGTCCCAAAGTCTTTGAGGGCTAGCAGTCCCGCGTCCACCGAACTCGGAACCAGCGCGGGCATGAGTCCGGCGACCGGAATGATGCCCCGCAAACCGCCGGGGTCCATCTCGAAAACCTCAAAGGGCTGCAGGCGCCGGGTCCGGTAGAATTCCGCGGTGGCCAGTTTAGGCATGGTCCCAACCCCGGGAATGCAGTGCACCACACCGTCCTTGGTCCGGATGAGGATGGGCGCCTCGCCGCCCCAGCCGATGTGGGAGAACTCGGTGGTCATCGCGGCGAACATCGCGGCGATGGCGGCATCGACGGCCGTTCCACCCTGGTAGTAAAGCCGCATGCCGGCATCGGCGGCGTAGTCGCTGCCGGCCGCGATTGCGCCCTTCAGACCTCGATTTGCCTGACGAACCGGCCTAAAGTAGTTCTTGTGTTGCGCCGCGCAAAACTCGACGGCGCAGATCAGCAGGCACGCGGTCCGGAGCTTCATATTGCTACCGCCATTATAAGTGGCGAGGGCGAACGCCCGGCCGGGACGGCTAGAAATCCACGCGCATGCGCACGCTGGCGGCGCGCGGCGACGCGACCGCGGTGCCGGACAACAATCCGTCAAAGTTGATCACGTTTAACCGGTCGGTGAGATTCATCACGTCGCCCTGCAGTGTGACCTTCCGCTTGTCTCCCCGGAACACATCCATTCCTACCGACGCGTTCAAAGAAAAGCTTGGACGGATCCGCCCGCGCGAGAAATTTACCCTGCTGGTAACGTCCGGTCCGTACTGCGCGATTAGAAAGTCCATGTCAGGCAGGCCGCCAGGATCTTCCACGGGCAGGCCGCTGGTGTACGTCCCAGTCCAGGCTGTCCACACACGCGGAGCGACCTGATACCGCACGCGGGCGCTTACCACGTTGCGAATATCCTGTGAGATCGGGAATTTTCCGTTTTCGTAAATTTGCTCCCGGTCGTCATCGTCGAGGAAAAGCCCTCCGGAAAGCGGAAGTTGTCCCAGCCCGGTGGTGTTTGAATAGCTCAGGAATCCGGAAAATTTACCCCACTGCGAAACTTCCAGCTTTATCTCGGTCCCGCTAATGTCGGCATGTGCAAAGGAGATGGGGAAACTGACGCCGGTGTTCAGCAGCAAATCATCGTCCTCGAAATTCCGCACGCTCCTGCGGAACCAGTTCGCGTCCAGACGAAAATGCCCGGCGAGCGTCTTCGAGAATCCGGCTTCATAGTAGTTCCCGCGCGAGGGGCGAAGCGGAAGATATACGCCCTCCTCGAATCGGGTATCGGGCGCGGCCGACAACAGCACGTTCTCAAAAGGAGGAGTGCCGAAGGTGCGGTCATAGCTGGCGTGAAGGACCAGCTTTAGAGGCTTCACAAAATACCCGACGCCGGCGCGGGGGCTCCACGCGGTCTCACTCACCAGAAAGTCGTAATGGTCGAACCGCAGGCCGAACCTTGCCGTCAGGTTTCCCAAATGGAGCGTGTCTTCGGCATACGCCGCCTGCTCCCGGTCCGCCGCGTGGCCCCGGAACCGGAAGGAGGGAGGCAGATCGTCGTCGAAGACATCAATACCATTAATTTCATAGTCGATAATGTCGTACCCAAAACGCTCGTTAACGGAAGCGTATCGGCCCTGCGTTCCGATCTTCCACTCGTTCCGGCTCGTATTTCCCGCCAGGCTGGCATCCCAAAACCCCTCCCGGTAATCCCGGTCCTGCGACGCCGAAATGGGGGTCGACAAGGGATTGGACCACAGAGACGCTGTAACGTCGCGGATACTGCCACGGATGGAACCTAATAGCGAAGGCGAAAAAACATGCTGATACGAGACCTGTCCCTCGGTGGCACCGCTGGTCCGGTCCTGCCGCTGCCCGTTGGCCTTCTGCAGGAGGTCGTCGGGCACCTGGAGCCAGGTCTGCTGGTTCAGGAGCGCGACGCGCAGCCGGTTCGCTTCGTTGAAGTCATGCTCGACGGACGCGTTGAACGACGTGCTGGATGCGTGATTGGTGTAATTATCGGTAGTCGGCGGGTCCAGATACCGGTCCGTGAGAAAGCCCTCGCCGCTGGCTGAAACCGTGGTCTTCCCCGCGACGTATTGCCCGGAGAGATAACTGCTCAATGTGTCGAAGCTGCCGCCCTGCGCTACATAAACGCCGTGAAATCCAGGGGACGTATTGCGGGTGGTGTTCAACTCAATCACGCCTCCCAGCTTGCCGCCAAACTCCGCCGGAATGCCGCTTGTATATTGTTTCATGTCCGCCACGTCGTCCGCTTCCAGCGGGCGCGCGAAGGCGGGCGAACGGTTGTCGAGCACCGGAAATCCGTTGACAACGAACTGCGTGTCATATTCGGACTCGCGGGGATGCAGGATGCCATTCGCTTCGAGCGTCCAGCCCGGCTGCAGCACCGCCAAATCTATCAGGCCGCGGCCCGGAGCTCCCATCGGGCGCTCCTGGATTTCCCGGGCGCTCGTGTAGTTTATCTCCGACGTTCGCGTCTCATTCAGCAGCGTCTGCGACGCGTTCACCTCTACGGATGTTTCGACCGGATGAATGCTGAGTGTGACATCGCGTGTCTCCGGGATCACGGAGCGGATCTGAATCAGTTCGGAAAACGGGCTGAACCCGGCCTTGGTCACCGTGAGCAGGTATGTCCCGAACGAAAGGCGCCGGAAGTAGTATCGGCCTGTCGCCGGAAGGTCCACGGTTTGGCGCGTTTTAGTCGCCTCGCTCACCAACTCCGCGGTTGCGGCCACTTGGTCGCCACTCGTATCTTTCACGGACAGCCGGAGCTCGCCGCTGTTGGCCTGCCCGAACAGCGGATAGAAAGGGAGGAGACACAGGGCCAGCAGCCATCCGCCGGCCGGTTGAAGGGGAAATTTTCTGAAAGATAAGAACATCCTCTTTCATATTCCCTTATTGTTCCCTTTGTTCATGATTTTTATCTGAATTTGAAACAGGTACTGGAACTCGTTCCGCTACGCTCCGGCGCCGGAGAGCGCGAGCGGGCCAACCAGGTTTAGTACAATGACCCGCATGTTTGTCCCGCTCACTCCCATCCGCTGTCTCCACCGCGCCGTGGACCTGTTCGGCGCCAAGGTTGGAGTTGTCAGCGGTACGGATCAATTCACCTATGGGCAATTTGGCGAGCGTTGTGAAAAATTGGCTTCGGCCCTCTCGAAGGAAGACATTCAACCGGGCGATCGCGTCGCGTATCTGAGCTTCAACAACAACGAGCTCCTCGAAGGCTACTATGGCGTGATCCAGGCGCACGGAATTGTGATGCCTCTGAATGTAAGGCTTTCCGCGCCGGAACTCATCACCATTCTTTGCCATTCCGGGGCGAAGATGCTGGTGTTTGAAAGCGATTTTGCTCCCCTGGTGGAGAAGCTAAGGCCCACCTGTCCAAACATCCGGCGGTACGTGTCGATCGACGGAAAACACCCGCTTGCCGACTTGAGTTACGACGAATTGATCGACCGGGGCACGGCGGAGCGGACCGACGTTTTCAGTTTTGACGAGATGGCGGCCGCCGAGTTGTTTTATACGAGTGGAAGTACGGGGACGCCGAAGGGCGTGGTGTTGTCGCACCGCACGCTTTATCTGCACGCGCTCTCGGTGGGCGGCCTTTTTCAGCAGGTGGAATCCCTCGTCGATCTGCATACCATCCCCCTGTTTCACGCGAACGGGTGGGGGCGGCCGCAAGCTTCCACAATGCTCGGCGCAAAGCAGATCATGGTGCGGCGATTCGATCCGGCCGGCGTTTTTCAGTTGATTCAGGAACACCGGGCCACCGATATGTGCCTGGTGCCCACGATGGCAAATGCGCTGCTGAATTGCCCCGATCTCACAAAATACGATCTTTCCAGCTTGCGGCACATCATGATCGGCGGCGCCGCGGCCACTCCGGAGCTGATCGATCGCGTCGAGAAGGCTCTCGATTGCGAGTGCATCGCGGGCTACGGCTTGACCGAAACCGCCCCGGTGCTCACTTCCGCGCGCGATAAAGGCGTACCTTATGCCTCCGACGCCGACCGCTGTAAGCGCCAGGCCATGGCGGGCTGGGCCATCCCCAACGTGAGCGTGCGCGTTGTCGATACCGACATGCACGATGTGCCCAAGGATATGCAGACCATAGGAGAAGTGGTGGCCATGGGCGATCACATTATGGAAGGCTACTATCTCGAAGAGGACGCCACCAGGCGAGTCATGAGCGGGCCCTGGTTCCACACCGGTGACATGGCCGTCTGGGACACGGACGGCTATATCCACATCGTCGACCGGAAGAAGGAGATCATCATCAGCGGCGGCGAGAACATCTCCTCGCTCGAAGTGGAGCAGCACATCTTTGCGCACCCGGAGGTTTTTGAGTGCGCCGTGGTGGCCGCCCCGGACGAGAAGTGGGGTGAGGTGCCGGCGGCGGTGGTGGTTCGAAAGCCCGGCTCTACGTTGACCGACGAGGCGCTGATGGAATTTCTGAGTGCCCGGCTGGGGCGCTACAAACTGCCCCGCCTGATCCGGTTCAGCGA
Organism: Bryobacteraceae bacterium; assembly: GCA_035545735.1. Classification (GTDB taxonomy): domain Bacteria; phylum Acidobacteriota; class Terriglobia; order Bryobacterales; family Bryobacteraceae; genus JAJYKC01. Next base: position 170,527 of record DASZXS010000065.1, read on the forward strand.
GGATCCCCTGCCCAAAACCGGAACCGGCAAGATTCGTAAACTGGTGCTGCGCGAACAGTTTTGGGCCGGTAAAGAGAAGCGGGTTCAGGGCTGACATTGTTCTCGCTGTTTCTCGCTTGCGAGCCACGGGATACGGATGTCTTAACGGCGGAACTTTGGGACGCGGGAACCCTGGGAATTGTGGAGGAGGCGGGAGGCCTGCGGGCCTTTTTCGAAAAGGACGCCGCCGGCCTGGCCGCGCGCTTCGCGGCCTATCACCCTGCTTATGCGGATGCCCCGAACACGCCCTGGGAAGAGCAGTCCCGCGTCTCGTTTCCGCCGCTCGAAATCGGCAAACGGTTCTTTCTGGTTCCGCCCTGGAGCAATGCCCCGGTTCCGCCGGACCGCCTTCGTTTGGTGATTGAACCGGGGATGGCTTGCGGCACCGGGTGGCACCCCTGCACGCAATTGTGCCTGGAGGCGCTGGAACAGCACTTGCGCCCCGGAGACGCGCTGTTGGATGTTGGTTCAGGGTCGGGCATCCTTTCCGAGGCTGCGAGACTGCTCGGCGCGGGCCGGATTGCCGGCTGCGATATCGATGAGGATGCGGTGCGCGTGGCCAAGGAGCGCATCACAACAGCAATGTTCGCCGGGTCTTCCGATGCGGTTCGCGCCGGATGGGCAGACGTGGTGGTTGCCAATATCAGCAGCGCCGCCGCGGAGGAACTCGCCGGCGATTTCGAGCGCGTGAGCAAACCCGGCGGGGTGCGTATCCTGTCCGGTTTTGAAGCGGATGACTTGCCGGCATTGCCGTTTCCGGTCCTCGAGCGGAGCGAACGCTCCGGCTGGGTCTGCCTGGTCGCTTAACGGCCCCGCATCGTGGAGCGGCGCGTTTCGAGGTATCGGGCCGCCAAAGGGTTGGTCGCGCTCCATTCTGGCGCGCGCGCGCTGTTAGCGAGGCGCAGCAGGGCCACGGCCACCATCCGATCCACCTTCGCCATGTTGTTGTAGTCGATTTTGGTCCACTCGTCTCCGACGCCGTGGTAGTCGGGATAATCGAACGCCACGCACAAGGTGTGCGCCGGCACACCCGCATCGGCGAGCGCCTGGTTGTCGCTGAGCGCAAAATACGCATCGCTGTTTTTCGGATGCTTGTAGACGCGGATGCCCGTGAGACGCCCCGCGAGCTCCAGCGTATCCGTGACAGTGGAATAACCGAACCCGGTTACGCTGGCGTTGGCAATCTGCGGCCCCTCCGTAGAATCGGTGCGCCCCATTTGTTCGAGATTGATATCGGCCACCGTTTTGCCAAGCGGAAATACGGGATGCTCCGCGTAGTAACGCGAACCGAGGACGCCCTTCTCTTCGCCGTAGAAAGTGATGAATACGACACTGCGGCGGGGGCGCACGCGGGATGCGGCGAGCGCGTCCGCCAGTTCCATCACCGAAACGGTTCCGCTGCCGTCGTCATTGGCGCCGTTATAGATCCGGTCTCCCGGCCCCGGCGGCTTAAGGCCGAGGTGGTCATAGTGCGCGGTGACCAGCACACACGTATCCTTGAGCGCCGGGTCGGAGCCGCGCAGAATCCCAATGACGTTGTGAACCTTTACTGGCGTCTGCGTGGGGGCCGAGACGTTTATGGTTACGAGCGCCTGCGTCTTGCCCGCGGGGAGCGACGCGAAGAATTCGGCAATGCCAGCATCGGTCACGTGCACGATTGAATCCGCGAAATAAGCTCCGGTCCCCTCTCCGCGCCCTTCTTCCCGCAGCCGGACTCCCTCCGGAATGCCTAAACCGTCACCGCCCACCATGACGATGACGTCCGGGTTGGCGCTCCGTAGAATGGCAAAAACCTTGCGCAGCGGCCCCAGAAGCTTCCGCGTCGGGCCCTGCATCAGGACGACTCTCCCGTTCATATCTCCCCCGTGGACCTGCTCCTCCAGATTCCTGGCCGAGAGATCCAGCTTGTACACCGGCACGCGCTTCAGGTGAAGTTCCCGGAACACGGATAGAGAAGCACTTTCGGGTCCAACGGAAGCCTTCCGGTTCCCGTTGCTCAGAGTCAGTTCAAAACCCCGCGGGTTGGCGCGCGTCTCCACCAGGTGGGCTGTTTGCAGATACCCGTCGTCGCCGCCGGGCTCTAACCCGGCGCGGCGAAAGCCGGAAGCGATGTAGGCGGCCGCGATATCGAGCCCGGAGGAAGGCGTGTCGCGCCCTTCGAGAAGATCCGACGAAAGGAAGGAAAGACGGCCACGCAAGGAATCCGCGGAGATTCGCGCCATCGCCGCCCGCTCCGCCGGGGTCAACGAAGGTGTGCGAACAGGAGCCGCCGCGAATCCGAGGGTGAGAACCAGTGAAACCGGAAGGAGTGCCACAGCGCTCATTCTAGCCCGGGTTGCCCTAAGCGATATCTGCTATTGCCCGCGGGCAGCCCGGCGGCGTACCTTCTTCTTGTGATTGCTACAACACCTCGCTTGTTCCTGCGCACGTGGTCCGCCCTGTTGCTCCTGTCCGGAGCGCTGTTCGCTCAGCCGGCGGCGGCCCCGAGCCATTTGTTTTATCACGTGGTGGTCGGACCGGAATTCGGAAAGCCCGTGTCCGGCCGTCTGCTGGTCTTCTTATCCAAAGGAAGCGGCGCAAAGGAGGTGGATGCCAGCGAGGCGAATCCGGGGGCAACCTGGGTCGCGGCGAGAGAAGTGGAGAGTGTTCCGCCCGGCGGCGCCGTCGATATCGATACGGACGGACTGGCGTTTCCCGCCGGATTTTCAACTCTGGCTCCGGGCGACTACCAGGCGCAAGCGGTACTCGATGTGGATCATTCTTATCCGTATACTGGACGCTCGGCGGGAGACCTGATCAGTCCGGTGGTTTCGCTCCCGGGGTTTTCTCCCCGTGCTTCGCGGATGCCCGCCTTCACCTTGCATGCCACCGTCCCGGAGCCTCCGCAACCATCCGCGGCGGCGGGGCAGGTGGAGCGTTTCGTCAGTCCCGCGTTGTCCGGTTTCTGGGGACGGCCCATCTCGATGCGGGCTGTAGTATTGCTGCCGCCCGGCTATCGCGCACATCCCCGGCAACGCTATCCGGCCGTCTACTTCACTCACGGATTCGGCGGAAACCTGCAGTCGCTGCAACGTACCGCCGTAACACTGTTGGCTCGCATGGAAAGCAAGCAAATGCCCGAAATGATCTGGGTTTTACTCGACGAATCGAGCCCCACCGGCACCCACGAATTTGCCGATTCCGTGAATAACGGCCCCTGGGGGCACGCGCTGGTGAGGGAATTCATCCCTTATCTCGAATCGAAATACCGCCTGGACCCCCGCGCCGGCGCAAGGTTTCTGAACGGACATTCTTCGGGTGGCTGGGCCACGTTATGGCTGCAAGTCACGTACCCCAAAACTTTCGGGGGGACTTGGTCCACCTCACCCGACCCCGGTAATTTCCACGATTTTTCCGGAATCGATCTCTATGCCTCCCCGGTCAACATGTACCGGACCGCGGAGGGCAAAGCGCGCCCGATTGTTCGCATGCAGGGCCAAGTTGCCGGCACCTGGGAGACGCTGGCTCGCCTGGAACGGGTGCTCGGTTCCTACGGCGGCCAAATCGCGTCCTTTGAGTGGGTCTTTTCGCCGCGAGGCCAGGACGGGCGGCCGATGCCGTTGTTCGACCGAACCTCGGGAGAGGTGGATCCTCAGGTAGCGAGGGCCTGGACTAAATTCGATATCTCACGGATTGTTGCGGCCAGTTGGCCCGCCATTGGGCCGGACCTTCGGGGAAAGATCCACCTGATCGTGGGTACCCAGGACACCTTCTACCTGGATGGCCCGGCGCATAAGTTACAGGCAGTGCTCGATTCTCTCCACGCGAACGCGCACTTCACGTTTCTCGAAGGCCGGTCTCATTTCGACGTCTACAAAGTGGGCAACGATCCGCGAGGGCTCTTCGATGAGATCTCGAAAGAAATGTACCACTCCTGGCGCTCCACGGCGGCCAGGAGCGCCGCCGCCGCCGCCCAATGAAGCGGCTCTCCTTACCAGATCCGGCACGCCTCGCCCGCGACGGGAAATAAAGGCGCGCCAGTCCGGCAACCGAATGCGGCCCCAAACTCTGGCATGTTCCGCACTACGCCGTTAACGCGAAACTGCTGAGGGGAGTGGGGGTTGGTTTGTACCTGCAGCCGCAGAGCTTCATCCCGCACCCGCCCGCACCACGCTTGTCCCAGGCTCAAAAAGAACCGCTGGGAAGCCGTGTAATCGCCCACTTTGTCTTCGAGGGAGGCGTGGCGCTTTCCCAATTCGTAGGCCAAGGCCGCATAGGCCAGGCGCATGCCGCCGTTATCGGCGACGTTCTCGCCGAGCGTCAGTTTCCCGTTCACCTTCAGGCCGGGGAGCGCATTGAAATCGTCATATTCTTTGACGAAGCAGTTCGCAAGCTTTTGAAAATGCTCGCCGTCCCCTTTTTGCCACCAATCGCGCAAATTCCCATTCGCGTCAAATTGCCGGCCTTGGTCGTCGAACCCGTGCGTGAGTTCGTGTCCGATGATATTTCCCACCGCGCCAAAATTCGCCGGGTCGTCCGCCTCGTTGGAATAGAGCGGCGGCTGCAGAATGCCCGCCGGGAAATTGAGATTGTTCTCTTGGGGATCGTAATAGGCATTTACGGTTGGAGGGCTCATTTGCCACTCGGAGCGGTCCACCGGCTTTCCGATTTTCTTCACGTCTCTCTCAAAGGTGAATTCCCTGGTCCGGTTGGTGTTCCCGAAATAGTCGTTGGCATGAATAGGAATGGAAGAATAGTCCAGCCATTTGTCCGGGTAGCCTATCTTGTGCGTGGCGCCATGCAGTTTTTCGAGCGCCTGCTTTTTCGTGGCGTCGCTCATCCAGGTGAGAGAGTTAATGTCCGCGGCCATCTCCCGTTCGATGCCGGCCACCAGTTCCAGCGTCCGGCGCTTGCCCTGTTCCCCGAAAGTCTTCTCAACAAACATGCGTCCCAAAGCCTCCCCGAGTTCGGAGTCCGCGGAGGCGATGCACCGCTTCCACCGCGGCCGCAATTGCCTTGCGCCCGTTAATGTCTGGCCGTAGAACTGAAAATTTTGGGCGACGAAATCCGCTGAAAGCTGGCTGGCGTGAGTGCTGATGACGTGCCAGCTCAGATAGTCTTTTAGATCCGAAATCGGAGTGGAGCCGAACTGATCGTTGAGGGCTTTAAAGAAATCCGGCACAGCCACGTTGACCACCTGCTGGCCCGGCGCGCCGGTGTCCGCGAAATAGCGAGTCCAGCCGATGGTGGGCACTAGCTTCGACAACTCCGCCAGCGGGTACTTGTGAACCAGCATTTTGGGGTCGCGCCGCTCGGTAGCGCCAAGAGATGCCTTAGCGAGGCCGGTCTCGATACGGAGCACGGCGTGCGCCTTCGCCGCCGCGCCGTCGGGAGTTTCTCCAGACAGCTCGAACATCCGGGCAACATGCGCGAGGTATTTCCGGCGGAGCTCTTCGGACTTGGCATCGGAGCGGAAATAGTAATCCCGTTCCGGTAGCCCCAATCCTCCCTGGTCCAAGCCGCCGATACGGATCGAGGAGTTGTCCGGGTCCGGCAGGGAAGCAAACTGGAAAAAGACGTCAACCTGCCGCCGATGGAGCTGCGCCACGACGGGGACAAGTTGTCCGATGGTGCTGATGTGCGACACTTCAGACAGCTCATCTTTCAGAGGACGGGCGCCGAGGTTTTGGATAGTCTCCTCGTCCATGCACGCGGCGTAGTAAGCGCCCACTTCCTGATCCAGCTTGGACCGTTCCTGATGCTTTGCGGCGTCCCCGGCAAGTTCGCGCAGCACCCGGAGATTGCGCTCCTGGAGCATCGCTCCCACGCCCCAGGAGGCGCGGTCGGGAGGGATCGTATTTTCTTTAATCCAATTTCCGCAGGAATAATGAAAAAAGTCGTCGCAAGGACTGACGCTCTTGTCGATCCAATCCGTCTGAACGCCAGGCTTCAAATCCGGCAAATCGTCACTCGAAGACTGACCCCGCGCCATCTGGCACGAGAGGAATGCGCAGAAACCAAGGATGGAAATCCCAGCGGGTCCGGATCGTATTCGCTTCACGGTAAGCCCCTTTTTGCCGCGGCGCGCAAAGCCATTGCGCTTACGCAGTGTCGAAAATTGGCGTCTATGTCGAGGGCAGGATAGCGCAGGGTGGCCCTGGCGGGCAATGGTACAAATCCACTAGCTGCCCGGGATCCCGAACACCTTCTGGGTATAGATCCGGCTGAGGCGCAGATCTTCTTCGAGAGGCCGCGTGACAATGGTTTCCTTGCGGTAGGCCAACTCCACGACGATCAGAGGGTGGAGGCGCTGTTGTTCGAAATACGCGGCCACTTGGCGGTAGTCGATGTCGCTATCCTCTACCGCTTCCAGCCAGACCTTGTTTTTGGCGCTCCGCACATGGATCTCGCGCACCCTGCTGCCTGCCTCGCGGAGGAACGGAACCGCTTCGAAACCTCCTTCGTACGCCCAATCGACATCCACGCAGATATGAACCAGGTTCGGATCGGTGTGGGCCAAAATATGGCGCCATTCCCTGGCGTTATTCTCCAGTTGCGGAGTGTGATGGTGGACGCGCAGTTCGCAGCCTTCCGCGGCGAGCGCGCGCCCCATCCGGTTCAAGCCTTCGGCCTCCGCCGCAAGCTCAGCATCGGTTTTCGGCGCACCGCCCGGTTTCGGATCGGGATTGTTGACCACGCCTTTACACCCGAACGGCGCGGCCATGCGCGCATATTCGATCGCGCTGGCGATGGTCCGGCTTGCATCGTCGACCGTGTGCATTGGGCCGCCGACATAGATGGATGGCATCCGCAGGCCGAGCGAGGTCAACAAGGCCAGCGTCCGGCTGCGAACGGCGAGAGTGAAGAACGCGGGATTCAACTCGATATTCGCGAATCCGGCGGCGCGCGCCATCGGAAGAACTTCGGGGATGATCTCCGCGAGCGGCTTCTTTTTCTTCTCCGCGTATTGTTGGAAAATGTAGCCTTCGATGGCGATCTCGTAGCGAGCCGGCGACTTCGCCAAAGCCAGAGGAGCCGCCAATGCGGTCAACAAAATCCTGCGGCGGGTCGTCATCGCGGGAAACCGGCTACAGAGCGCGCTCGCTGGTGGCCGCCCCCAGCGTCACCTTGACGACACGCGTGCGTCCAGCGCGGACGATCGTAAGCGACAGCGCGTCGCCCGCTCGCTTTCGGGACATGGCGCGGCTCAGGTCGTCCTGGCGCTCCACCGGCTTGCCGTCGATGGCGGTAATGAGGTCGCCTCCCACCGTCAGTTCGTAGTTGCCGATAATCACCGTCCGGTTGCCTCCGTGGAGTCCCGCATCTTCGGCGGCGCTGCCGGGCACCACTTCGAGGATCAGCAGCCCGCCCTTGGCCGGAAGATCGATCGCCTCCGCATATTGCCCCGCGATGTATACGGTGCGGACTCCGAGCGAAGGCGGCTGATAGGTGCGTCCGGTCTGGAAATCGCTCAGCATCACTTTTGCGCGGTTGATGGGCATCGCAAAACCGATACCGATGTTGCCGGAAGGCCCGTAAATCGCGGTGTTGATGGCAACCACCAAGCCGTGCGAATCGAGCAGCGGCCCGCCGCTGTTGCCTGGATTGATGGCGGCGTCGGTTTGTAACAGGCCCTCTAGCTGCCGTCCGTTATCGCCCTGAATGTTACGCCCGAGCGAGCTGACAATTCCGGTAGTAAGAGTTCCGTCCAATCCAAACGGATTTCCGATTGCGAGGACTTTTTGCCCTACCTGCACGCCGTCGGAATCTCCCAGGCGAAGGAAGGGCAGCCCTCGCTTCGGAGTGATTTTGAGCAGGGCGAGGTCGTTGACGGGATCGCGGTCGAGCAGGCGCGCGCGGTAATGGCTCTGGTCCGGAAGGGTGACTTCGATACGCGATGCATCCGCGATGACATGGTTATTTGTCAGGATGCGTCCGTCGCCGTCAATGAAAAATCCCGATCCGGTGTCCTTGGACGGATAGACATCGAAGAAGAACGTGCGCTGATAGACCGTGCTGGTGATGTTGACCGTGGCCAGGTGCGCCACTTTATAAATATTGATGTTGTTTACTTCGTCCGAGGTCAGTCCGGCGGACTCTACCGTGTCCGGGCCGCTCCATAAATTGCCGACGGTATGGACCGCGGGGAAAAACTTCTTCTGCCCCCATTCGGTCCGGGTCGTTAGCAGGGCAAAAGCCGCGATCAAGAAAATCGAAAATAAAACAACTCTTTTCATCCCATTGCGCTCCGCAGCGATTCAAAGACGGATTTGGCCTCTTCGAGTGTGCGCTCCTTGGACCCCGAGGTGTCGATGACGTAGTCGGCGACGCTCATTTTCTCCTCGTTGGACAGTTGACGGCGAATGCGCGACTCGGCTTCTTCCCGTGTCATGCCCCCGCGCTTGACGGCGCGCTCAATCTGTTGTTCGGGCTGGCAGATGACCACAATCAGCTTGTCAAACCGCTTGTAACTTCCTGTCTCTATCAGGATAGCCGCTTCCACGATTGCAATGCTGTCAGGATCGGTTCGCGCGAGGGCGGCAATCCGTTCTTCCTCCAGCCGCATCACGGCGGGGTGAATGAGCGCGTTCAGCCGTTGAAGCCGCTCGGGAGAATCGAAGACGAGGGCGGCGAGCGCGCGCCGGTCAATTTCTCCGCCCCCGGCGAGAATGGATGCGCCAAACTCGGCTAGCACCGGCGCGTAGGCTTCGCCGCCGGGTTGCAGCACCTGATGGCCCAACTCGTCCGCCTGGATCAGATGGCCGCCGAGATCCTCGAGCGCGCGCCCCACGAACGTCTTGCCGCTCCCGATACCGCCGGTAAGTCCCACCCGCAGCATGTTCAAGAACGGGCGGAGGACCGCCGTCCGGCCGATTGCACGGTATTCGCCATCAACATGGCGATGGTGAGCGGGCCGACGCCTCCCGGCACGGGAGTCAGCGCTCCGGCGACTTCGGGGATTTCGATCGGATGCGCGTCGCCTAGCAGAACGCTGCCCTTCTGTTCAAACTGCTTCAGCTTTTCCGGGGCGCCGGCGTAGATGCGCTCCACTTCGGAGCGGTCCGTCAGGCGATTCATCCCTACGTCGATCACGGTGGCGCCCGGTTTGACGAAATCGCGCGTTACGAGCGCCGGCTTTCCGATGGCCGCCACGAGAATATCGGCCCGGCGGCATTCTCCGGCGAGGTCCGCCGTGCGGGAGTGGCAGATGGTGACGGTGGCGTTCTGGTGGAGCAGAAGAAGCGCCATCGGCTTACCCACGATGTCGCTGCGCCCAATGACCACCGCGTGCCGCCCGGCGATCGGAATCTCGTAGCGGCGGAGCAGTTCCATAATTCCGGCGGGCGTGCAGGCGCGCGGCCCCGGGCTGTTCGCGACCAGATTGCCGACGTTGCAGGGGTGGAAGCCATCCACGTCTTTCGTGGGATGGATGCTATGCAGGATCCGCCGTGAGTCCACCTGCCGCGGCAGAGGCATTTGCACCAGGATTCCGTCGATGTCGGAGCGTTCATTCAAACGCCCAACGATGGCTTCCAATTCTTCCGTGGTGACCGTCTCCGGAGGGTTGATCTGCTCGCTGAAAATTCCGAGATCGTGGCACGCTTTCACCTTGTTGCGCACATAGATTTCCGAGGCCGGATCATGGCCCACCAGTACGACGGCGAGCCCGGGCGGACGGTCTTTCTCCTTCAGCGCCTGGACGCGAGGCGCCAGTTCGGAGAGAATTGCGTCGCGTACTCGCTTTCCGTCGAGGACTTTGGCTGCCATAACCTTGTGAGGATAACAAAGATGGCTTCGGCATCCCCTTGTGACGCCTTTCGTCGCGCTTCCCTTCCGGCCCATTCCAGTTTTATGAGGAGTCGCAAAATCCTAACATCGGCAAGCCGAAACAGGGCGCTATAATCGATTTCGATGTGGGAGGCCTACGGAATCTCAGACCAGGGCTGCGTCCGGCAAAATAACGAGGATTCGTATTTTGTCGACGCCGGGTCGGGACTGTTTGTAGTCGCGGACGGTATGGGCGGGGCGCAGGCGGGCGAGACGGCTTCCCGTATCGCGATCGACACCGTCGTCGAGGTGATTCGCGCGACCGGGAATCCCGGGCCGGACGCGCTGAAGCAGGCGTTCGAGGCCGCGAACCGAAAAGTGATGGAAGCGGCTTCGCGGGATCCGAAACTCGAAGGCATGGGCACTACGCTCGTGGCCGCTCTTGCCGCCGGGGACCAGCTTGCGCTCACCAGCGTGGGCGACAGCCGGGCTTATGTCTACGACGGAACCACTCTGCTGAACGTGACCGAGGACCAGAGCTGGGTAAACGAAGTCGGGCGCAAATTGGGAATGGATGAGGCAAGCCTGCGGGCTCATCCCATGCGCCACATGCTCACGATGGCCATCGGGCTCAGCTCGCAGCTTCGCATTCACGGCTACTCTTTCCGGGCCCAGCCTGATGCCCTGGTGTTACTCTCCAGTGACGGTCTTCACGGCGTTGTGCCGCATGAGCGGATTCTGGCGCTTCTGAGCGCCGAGGAAACGCTCGAAGCAAAGGCAAAAGCCCTGATTGCGGCGGCCAAGGAAGCAGGTGGTCCGGATAATGTCACGGTGATTTTGCTGCGATTTCACGGTTCGCAGGAGAGCAATACCTCCCATTAGCCACGTAGTAATACGTGAACGCGCGTGTTCGGCTTTGGAGAACCAGTCTTCTGGTGGCGGGTGTGCTTCTTGCCGCCTGGCCGGCTTTTTCGGTGGCAATCCTCCAACTGCGAGTACTCGAAGGCGACGGCGCGGTCTACGCCGCCGGATCAAAAGGCACGCGCGGCATCACGGTGCAAGTAACGGACGAAACCGGGCGGCCAATCGAAGGCGCGACAGTGAGTTTCACTCTGCCTCGCGACGGAGCGGGGGGAACTTTCGCGGACGGCCTGAAGACGGCGATCGTCACCACGAAAGCGGATGGGCGCGCTTCGGTCTGGGGGATGCAATGGAACCGCACCCCCGGGCAATTCGACATTCGTATCACAGCGGCCAAGGGCCACGCGAGAGCGGGCGTGATTTGCCAGCAGTATCTCAGCGACAAGATGGAGGCGCGCTCCGCCGGGGGAAGCGGCACTTTCACCACCTCCCATCACATTTATAAATGGCTCTTGGTCGGACTCGCCGCGGGAGGCGGAGCGCTGGGCGCGATGGCGTTCGCGCAAGGGCGTATCGAACGCGCTCCCTCCGCTGCCCCCACGCCGCCGCCCTCCGTTGGCGTTCCCGTAATCACCATCGGCCGTCCGTAGAGAATCCGCTCATGAGGCTTCCTTCCCTTCTTATTCTGATGTCGCTCGCCCGCTGCGCGTACGGCCAGTTGGATGCGCCGCGCGCGGGCTGGACGGTCGATGTGAGGAGCGTTTCGCGACAGGTATTTGGATTCGATGGCAACTATTGGCTGGGGCCCGGCGTTGTTCCCGGGGTTGTTTCCGCGGCGTTCTCTAATACCGGAGCCATGCTGAAGACACGTGGGAGCATCGTGCTGCTCGATGCTGCCGCCCAGGTTGTCTACCGGGAGAACGCTCCGCCGGGACCGGCGCGTTTCGGCTTCAGCCCTCTCGGAGCGCCCGCCCTGGTCTACTACTCCTCGAACCGTGCCTTGCTGCGCTACGATGGAGGCCGCCTGGCGCCGGTTCCCGCGGATTGGATCGATGGCGAAGTCCTTTCCCTCGCGATGCCCGATTCCCGGCATGTCCTTTTAGTCGCTCGCCAGAACGGGATGACGCGGAGCCTGAGAATCCAGATCTCCGATGGAGCTGTTGCTCAAAGCACGACGGTTCCCGATGTTTCCGGCCCTGTTCTCGCCCAACCGGATGGGAGCCTGTTCTTCCAGCGCGGCGCGGAACTGGTGGCGCGTTCCGCGCAGGGAATCGAGAGCGCCACCCCGGCCGCGTTCGCCGCTGGCTCTCTATTTACGATGGGGAATGGCTGGATTCAGGTTAACGAAAAGAATGGGCTCCGCCGCTTCGCCTGGAATCCTTCGCGCGGGCATGAGCGTATTTTTCAGCTTCCGGGGGAGGCGCGGTAATGCGCCGGGTTCTATGCGCCATCGCGCTTTTCTTCCCGCTCACGGTATCGGCACAGCTGCAGTTGTCCGTGGTGCGAAACGGCGCTCCGCAACCGGTGGGCGCCGCTCTCGATCTTGGAAGCGTGCCGGTGGGAAGCAGCGCCACCCTAACCTTGCAGGCCATCAATACTTCCGATTCCACTCCGGTGACAATTCAGAGCGTCTCGATCGCCGGGGCCGGCTTCAGCCTTCCGGGGACTTATGTATTTGGACTTCCCTATGTGCTCGCGCCCGGAGCGGCATGGAGTTTCAAGCTGGGCTTCTCTCCGGTATCGCTCGGCGCAGCCCAGGGCGCGCTGCAGGTGACGCCGGGGATTAGCGTCGCGTTGACCGGCGCCGGTACGGCCGCCCTGTCCGTCTCGAATCAGGGGCAGACTTTAACGCCTGGCGCGAGCGTCTCCTTCGGCCGCGTGGAGATCGGCAGAAGCGCGCAGCAGACGTTCTCCATCGCCAATCCCACCTCGACAGCCATCCCTGTCAGTTCGCTTCAGGTCTCCGGCCCGGGTTTTGCGCAGACGTCCGGCCTCTCCGTTCCCTTTAATGTCCAGCCGGGAGCTTCCATAAATCTGCAGGTGACGTTTTCGCCCTCTGTCGCGAACGCCGTGCAGGGCGTGCTGAGCGTCAATCAACAGACGTTTATTCTCACCGGATCGGGTTACGCGCAGCCGTTTCCCGCCGTCTCCATTGTGTTTGACCAGGGGAGCGCCCGTAGCGCACAGCAGCGCTCGCTGACTATTTCGATGGCATCGCCCGCGACGGCGGACACCAGCGGAAATCTGGAACTGACGTTTACTCCGTCGTCGCCGGACGCCAACGACGATAGCGCGATTCAGTTTCTCTCCGGCAACCCGCGTATCGCCGCGGTGACGATACACAAGGGAGACACTCTTGCCTATTTTGGTTCCTCCACGCAGGCGGCCTTTCAAACCGGGGCCACGGTGGGGCAGATCGGTTTTCATCTGAAGCTTGGAAACGGAATGGAGGCCGAGAACTCGCTCTCCATCCCCGCCGAGACGGTGCAGATCAATTCTGCGACGGCGGTTGCGGAGCCGGGCCAGGTCATCCTCAGTCTTACTGGATTGGACAATACACACGCCGCTTCCCAGATGGCGTTTACATTCTACGATTCAAGCGGCAAGGCCATCTCGCCCGGCGCCATCCAGACCGACGCGTCGCAGATCTTCGCGAAATATTTCGCCGGCAATCCTGGAGGCGGGGCCTTCGCGCTTCGCGCCGCTTTTCCCGTGACGGGAGATTCCAAACAGATTGCCGGAGCGCGGGTCCAGATCACCAATCCGGCGGGTTCCACTCAAACACCGGCGATCTCGTTTTGACGATAATGAGAACGGTACACTTTTGCACTTCCAACAGTTCTACCTCTCCTGTCTGTCGCAGGCGTCGTATTTCCTGGCGTCGGAAGGGGTTGCGGCGGTTGTCGATCCGCAGCGCGACATAGAACTCTATGTCGAGGAGGCGCGCGCGAACGGATTTCGCATTGAGTACATCATCGAAACCCACCTTCACGCCGACTTCGTTTCGGGGCATCGCGAGCTTGCCGGACGCACCGGCGCGAAGATTTATCTCAGCGCAAAAGCCGGCGCCGGTTTCCCGCATGTTCCCGTGAACGACGGCGACCTGCTTGAGTTCGGAAAGTGCCGCCTGAAATTTCTGGAAACGCCCGGCCATACGATGGAGAGTATCTGCATCCTGGTATCGGACCTGGAGAAATCGCCTGAGCCGTTTGCCGTATTGACGGGGGACACTCTCTTCATTGGCGACGTGGGCCGCCCGGATCTGTCTCCCGGACTCAGCCCGCAGGAACTGGCGGGCCTCCTCTACGACAGCCTGCATACGAAACTCCTCACGCTCGATGACTCGGTCGCCGTTTATCCGGCCCACGGCGCCGGCTCTCTTTGCGGAAGGCAAATGCGCTCGGCGCGCAGTTCCACAATTGGCGAAGAGAAGCTTTCAAATTATGCCCTGCGCCCCTCCACTCGGGAAGAGTTCGTATCTCTTCTTACCTCCGACCTTCCGGAGCGCCCGGCGTATTTCACCGCCGACGTGGAGTTGAACCGCGGCGGCGCGGTGCCGGTGACGGCTCTAGCTTCGATGTCTCCGTTGACGCCCGAAGAAGTCCTATCGCGGCAGCAGGCCGGGGCCGTGGTGCTGGATACTCGCCCGGCTCAGGAATTCGGAGCGGCGCACATTCCGGGCTCGCTGCAAATCGGGCTCGGCGGCCAGTTTGCTTCGACCGCCGGAATCCTGGTCGGCGTTGGACCGGAAGTGGTGCTGGTTGCCGAGGACGACAAGTCCCTGGAGGAGTCGCGCCTCCGCTTGTCTCGCGTCGGGATCGACCATGTCACTGGCTACCTGGACGGCGGGCTGGCGAACTGGGTGCGCGCGGGGATGCCGGTCGGCACGGTTCCCCAAATTTCCGCGGAGGAGTTGAATCGCATGGTCCGCGACCACGAACGCGTTCAGGTGGTGGATGTGCGCCAGCCTTCCGAATGGGGCCAGGGCCACGTGCCCGGCGCGACTCTCGTGCCGCTGGGCGCGCTGCGGACCGAGTTAGGAAACCTGGATACAGAGGTTCCAATCGTCGTCCATTGCAAAGGCGGATACCGGAGTTCGATTGCGGCGAGTATCCTCAAGCATGCAGGTTTCCGGGATGTCTTTAATCTCACCGGCGGATTCGACGCCTGGCGCGCCTTCCGTCTTCCCGAAGAAATCCCCCAGCCTATTTCCTGGAACGCGTAGCCCGCATCCCGGCGCGGTGGCCACCCTTCATCCGATTTCGCTCGGCCTTGGGATGGCCATCCTGCGCGTGAAATGGCTTAACTTGCTTTTCCCCCCTCAAATAAGGCAAGCTAGTGAGTTTTCCGGTCCTCGGAAATTTATCGCATGCGGGTCAGAATCTTATATCACGATCATTGCTTCGATGGAGCCGCATCCGCTGCGTTCTTCAGCCGATTCTATGAAGAGAACTTCGCGGCCGGCGCGGAGTTCGTTTACACCGGGCTGGCCCACAAGGCGGATCAGCTTTTCGACGACGTGCTGTTCGATGGCGATGAAAACGCCATCGTCGATTTCAAGTACTCCACCAATCCCAATCTCACCTGGTGGTTCGATCATCATCAGAGCGCGTTTCTCAGCCCGCAGGATGCCGACCATTTCCGGCGCGACACCAGCGGTAAGAAGATGTTCGACCCAAGTTTCAAATCCTGCACCAAATTCATCGCGACCGTCGTCAAGGAAAAGTACGGCTACCATCCCGCCGACCTGGATGAACTGGTAAAGTGGGCCGACATCGTCGACGGCGCGCAGTACGCCAGCGCCAGGGAGGCGGTGGAGATGAAAGCACCGGCGATGAAACTTACTCTGGTGATTGAAGGAGTGAAAGGTTCGGAAACCGTCCAGAAGATCATCCGTATGATGCGCCACTGCCATTTAGGGCAGATCGTCGCCGATCCCGAAATCCAGCGGATTTGGGAGCCCCTGTATGAACGGCATCTCCGCTCCGTCGACATTATCCGGCAGAATGCGCGCAGCGAGAGCGGTGTAATTACGTTTGACCTCACCGGCGAGGATCTGGAGGGCTACAACAAGTTCATCCCGTATTACCTGTTTCCCGAGGCGACGTACACCGTCTCGGTGAGTAATCAGAGCTTCCGGACTAAAGTCTCGGTGGGTTCGAGTCCGTGGGTCGAAGGGCCGCTCGACCACAACCTTGCCACCATCTGCGAGCGCTACGGCGGAGGTGGGCATCCGCGCGTGGGAGCCATCAGTTTTCCGTTAGGCGCGGTGGAGGAAGCGCGCCAGGCGGCCCGTGAAATCCGCGAAGAGCTAAGCCGCTGAACGGACGCTAATCCATCAGCCTGGCGGCCTGCGGAAGATGCGCGCCGAGCAGGCGCTCCGCGTACTTCGCCATCAGGTCCACTTCCACGTTCACCGGCCAGCCGGGCTTCCTCTCTTTGAGGGCGGTGTTGGCGTACGTGTGCGGGATCACCGCCACCGACACGGTGTTTCCCTCCAGCGCGGCGACTGTCAGGCTGATTCCGTCGAGCGTGATGGACCCTTTCGGAATGACGTAGCGCGCCAAGTCGTCCGGAATGCGCACCTGGAGCCACCAGTTGCCGTCGCCGAGAGCGTCGAGTGAGAGCATCTCGCCGGTTCCATCGACATGCCCTTGCACCAGATGGCCGCCGACGCGCCCGGTGAAGGATAGGGGTCGCTCCAGGTTCACCAGCGAGCCCTCGGCGAGCCGGCCGAGATTGCTCCGGCTCAGCGTTTCGGGAGAGAGGTCCGCTGCGAATGCCCCGTTCTCCAGCATCACCGCGGTGAGACATACTCCATTGACCGCAATGCTTGAGCCGGGCATCGATTGCTCCAGCACGGCGCGGCAGGCCACCTTCAAACGCGCGCCGGAGGCCTGCATGTCGAGCGAACTCACCCGCCCCAATTCTTCGACAATACCTGTGAACATTTAATGCTCCACCCACGCTTCCACGGCAAATTCATCGGGCGGGATGGGATGCAGCCGTACGCCATGCATTTGAATGGCGTCTATCCGGCGCGGCCGCCCTGGGCCGCCCGCAACGGGAAGCGATTGCAACCCGCCCAAAATCTTCGGCGCGTAGTAAAAAAAGATCTTGTCCGCCACTCGCGTTTCGAGCGCCGCCCAGTTCACCTTGCTGCCGGCCTCGATCATGAGGGAGCGGTACTGTTCGCGGCCGAGATAATCTACTAGCTGGCGAAGGTCCGCGCGTCCTCCCGGACCGTCAAAAACCAGGATACGGACGCCGCGGTCTTCGAGCGCCTTCCGGCGCTCCGCCGAGGCGGCCGAGGTAGTGACCACGGCAACGTCGCCCTGTGCGGTCGTCACCAGGAGGGAAGTCAGGGGAATGCGCAGCGTCGAATCGAGAACGATCCGCAGAAGCGGCCGGCTGCGCTCCTTTCGGGTGCGGTCCGTCAGGCGGCAGTCGTCCGCCAAAACGGTGCCGATCCCGGTGCAAATGGCATCGGTGTTGTGGCGGATCTCCTGCACGTGGGCGCGGGCCCGTTCGCTCGTGATCCATCCCGAGTTGTCTTCCGGCGCGGCAATTTTTCCGTCCAGTGTAAGGGCCGCTTTCAGAGTCACCAGCGGTTTCCCGGTGCGCGCGGCGTGGAGAAACGGCTCATTGATCTCTGCGGCCTCCGCCTCCGCCGCCGGGTCCAGTTCCACTTCCACATTCGCCGCGCGCAGCTTTTCGAAGCCCTTTCCATCCACCATCGGATTGGGGTCTGCCATCGCCGCCACCACGCGGGAGACGCCTGCCGCAATCAAGGCCTCGGCGCACGGGCCGGTACGCCCCGCGTGGGCGCAGGGCTCCAGCGTAACGTAGAGGGTTGCGCCTCGGGCGCGTTCGCCTGCTTCCTCCAGGGCGGCCACTTCGGCGTGCTTTATTCCCGCCCAAGTGTGGAATCCTCGGCCGACGACCACGCAGTCCCGGACCAGGACCGCCCCCACAGCAGGATTGGGGCTGGTGCGCCCGATTCCCTGGCGCGCGAGCGCCAGCGCTTCCGCCATGAAGGAGGACGTCATTGCACTGCTGCCGCCGGCGGGGCGAACAGAGATTCAATGAACTTATCCGCCTCGAAGGGTAGGAGATCGTCAACCTGCTCCCCGACTCCGATATAGCGGATCGGCAATCCCAGTTCACGGCTGATCGCCACCACCACGCCGCCTTTTGCAGTGCCGTCGAGCTTGGTGAGCACAATACCCGTGACCCCGCTGCTTTCGGTGAATTTGCGAGCCTGTTCCAGGCCGTTTTGTCCGGTTGTCGCGTCCAGGACCAGCAGAACTTCGTGCGGCGCGTCCGGGATCACGCGCGAAGCGGTCCGCTTCATCTTTTCGAGTTCCGACATCAGGTTTGCCTTCGTGTGGAGCCGCCCGGCGGTATCGACGATGACGTAATCCACGCGCCGCGCTTTGGCGGCCTGGAGTGCGTCAAACAGCACCGCGCTTGGATCGGACCCGCTGGACTGGCGGATTACGTCCGATCCGGTTCTGGTGCCCCACACCTCCAACTGTTCGATGGCGGCCGCCCGGAATGTGTCGGCGGCGCACAACAGGACTCCATGGCCCTCTTTCTGAAATCGCTGGGCCAGCTTCCCGATCGTCGTTGTCTTGCCAGCGCCGTTCACGCCCACCACCATCACGACCGCGGGCGGTTCGCTGACCCGCGGAAGCGGGCGCTCCACCGCTTCGAGAATCTCCAGGAGGTTCTGGCGGATGAGGCTTTTTAGCTCCTGCGCGTCGTTCACCAGCCGCCGGTCCACTCTCTGGCGGATACGCTCCAGGATTTCCATGGAGGTTTGCACCCCAATGTCGGCTGTAATCAGCGTGCCTTCCAGGTCGTCCAGGAGATCGGCGTCGATTTCTTTCTTCCCCGAGAGCGCATCTTCGATCCGGTCCACCAGGCCGGAACGCGTCTTCTCGATCCCGGCCTTCAGCCGGTCCAGAAGGTTCGGCTCCTGCGGGACGGCGCCAAATAACGTTTGAATCATAGCGGTGTGCGAGGAGCGCGGAGGCTCCTCTGTCGGTTATTGTAGCGAATGCTATCCTGAGAACTGGTATTTCATGAAATCACGTCTCTTCGCTATTCTTGCGCCCGTGTTGGCTCTCACTCTCCCGGCGCTGGCCCAGACGCCCCAGCCCGCGGCCCCGAAGCCGGCGCTGGGAACACCGGCCAAACCTGCCACGGAGGCCGCGCCTCCGCAGGTCCCCGAAAACGCTGTGGTGCTCTCGGTGGGCAGTGAGAAAATGACCCGCCAGCAGTACGAAGATCTTGTAAAGGCCATGCCGGAGCAGACCCGGGCGCAGGCTCTGGGACCCGCCAAACGGCAGATGGCCGAAAAATTGGTGCAGGCGGAAGCCCTTGCACTCGAAGCGCGCAAGCGGGGAATTCAGGATCGCCCCGAAGTAAAGGAAATCACTCAGCTTCAGGTGAATAGCATGCTCGCCGGTTTCCTTTATCAGGATCTTCTGGAGTCCTCCAATCCGGATGAGGCCGCCATCAAATCCTATTACGACGAGCATAAATCCGACTACGACGAAGCCAAGATGATGCACATTCTGATTCGCTATAAAGGTTCGCGGATTCCGCTTGCCAAGGATCAGAAGGATCTGACCCCCGAAGAAGCTCTGGCCAAGGCCCAGGAAATCAAGAAAAAGCTCGATGCGGGCGGAGACTTTGCCGAGCTTGCGAAGACCGAATCCGACGACAAAGGGTCGGCGGCCAAGGGAGGGGAATTGGGCGAGTTTCTGAACCGGAAACAGCTTGTTCCGGAGTTTGCCAATGCCGCCTTCGCCTTGCCGGTTGGGCAGGTGAGTGAGCCGGTTAAGACGCCCTTCGGTTACCACATTATCAAGGTCACGGAGAAGCGTACCAAAACCCTGGAAGACGAGCGGGCCGCCATTGTGGAGAAACTCAAGCCGGAAATCGCCGCCAAGAAGGCGGAGGAGATTCAAAAACAGTACCCGGTTGAGTTGAACGACCAGTTCTTTGGTGAAAAGCCCGCGCCGCGTCCCACGCTTTTGACTCCGTCATCGAAATAGCGCTGGCGCCATGCCCGGCACTCCGGTCGCTCTAACGATTGCCGGCTCCGATCCCAGCGGCGGGGCTGGCCTTCAGGCCGACCTCAAGGTCTTCCAGCAATTCGGCGTCTACGGCGAAGCGGTGGTCACCTTGGCCACGGTGCAAAATACCCGCCGGGTTTCCGCGGTACATTGTTTGCCCTCAGGGCTCGTTTCCGCACAGATTTCCGCCGTTGTGGAAGACATTCCTCCATGCGCTGCCAAAACCGGCGCGTTGGGGAATCGCGAAATCGTCGAGGCCGTGGCGGACGCGGCCCTCCGGTTCTCGTTCCCCTTGGTGGTGGATCCCGTGCTGATCAGCAAACACGGGGCGTCGCTGATGGCGGACGATGCCCGCGCCGCGCTGGTCCGGCTCCTGATCCCCCGGTCGTTCCTGGTAACTCCGAATCTTCCGGAGGCGTCCGCCCTTACATCCAAAGACGTATCGGGCGTAGCTTCCATGCGCGAAGCCGCGCAGGCCATCGCCGGCCTGGGAGCGAGGAGTGTCCTGATCAAGGGGGGGCATCTCACCGGCGGCGAAGCGACGGACCTGCTCTATTGCGACGGCAAATTTCATCAGTATTCGAGCGCGCGCGTCGATACCATCCACACCCACGGCACGGGCTGCTCCTATTCGGCGGCGATCACCGCGCTGCTGGCGCTGGGATATGAGCTCCCCGAGGCGGTCGCGCGCGCCAAGGATTGGATTTCGCGCGCCATTGCAGACAATCCAGGCCTCGGGGGCGGGTCCGGCCCGGTGAATCATCACACGCCGGCGCCCATCTAAGAACAATAATGGAATCTCCCGATCTATTTTCTCCTCTCAAAATCCGTTCGGTTCAGTTCCGGAACCGGATCGGCGTATCTCCCATGTGCCAGTACTCTTGCCAGGACGGTTTCGCGACGGACTGGCATTTGGTCCATCTCGGCAGCCGCGCGGTGGGCGGCGCCGGCGTCGTGATCGCGGAGGCGACGGCGGTGGAAGCGCGCGGGCGCATCTCCCCGGAGGATCTGGGCCTGTGGAAGGACGAGCACGTGCCTGCGCTGGCGCGGATCGCGGAGTTCGTCCGGAAGCAGGGTGCGGTCGCCGGCATCCAACTCGCTCACGCCGGCCGGAAAGCCGGCACTCCGGCGCCCTGGAACCCGGGAAAACGCGTGCTTCCGGCTGACGGCGGGTGGCAGCCGGCCGCGCCCAGCGCGATACCCTTCGATCCGGCAGACCCGCCTCCGCACGAATTGAGCCGTGAGGAAATCGCCGGCGTTACCGGCGCCTTCGTGTCGGCGGCACAACGGGCCTTGCGCGCCGGCTTCGAATTAATCGAGATCCATGCCGCGCACGGATATCTGCTGCACGAATTTCTCTCCCCCATCAGCAATCGCCGCACGGACGAATATGGAGGGGTATTTGAAAATCGTGCCCGGCTGGTTTTGGAGGTGGCACACGCGATCCGGGCGGTCTGGCCGGCGGAACTGCCCCTTTTCGTGCGCATCTCGGCGACCGATTGGGTGGACGGCGGCTGGGATGCCGGCCAGTCTGTTGCTTTGGCCCGCCTGCTTGCCGGCGCGGGCGTCGATTTAATCGATTGCTCCTCCGGCGGCCTTACGCCGCATGCCAAGGTCCCGGTTGGCCCCGGATATCAGGTCCAGTTTGCCGAAAGAGTCAGGAAGGAATCCGGTTTGGCCACCGCCGCAGTCGGCCTCATCACCGAGCCGGCGCAGGCCAGCGAAATTATCACGAGCGGACAGGCGGATTTCATCTTCCTCGCCCGGCAAATGCTGCGCGACCCTTACTGGCCCTTGCATGCCGCGCGGAAACTGAGCCAGGCTGTCACCGTACCCGTGCAGTACGCCAGGGCATTCTGACGCCCATCTCCGCCTGAACCCGCGTTTCCGGGCGGCTGTAGAAATTTGTGGGAGACCTGGATGAGAAACGCCTCTGCCGCCCGGGCTGTCTTCCGCCCAGGCAACGGCGGCGTGTCATAGGATAACAGTGACTACTTTTTTCAGGAGACCGACACATGGGAACCACGCGCCGGCATTTTCTTGCAGCGACAGCCGCCACGGGGATGGCCGGCTCGCTGCTGGGCAAGCAATCCTCGGGTGGATCGGCGAAATCCGCCAACGACAATGTTCAGATCGCACTGATTGGAGCGGGCGGGCAAGGTATGGGGGATTGCGAGGCGTCCCAACGCGTCGGCGGCGTCAAACTGGTCGCTGTTTCCGACATTTACGAGGGCCGTCTGACCAGGGCTCGCGAACTCTGGGGCAAGGACATCGTCGTCGCTCGCGACTATCGCGAGGTGCTGGCGCGCCCCGACGTTGACGCGGTAATCATCGGAACTCCGGATCACTGGCACCAAAGAATCAGCATCGACGCGATGATGGCCGGCAAGGATGTGTATTGCGAAAAGCCGATGGTGCAGCATGTCGAAGACGGGGCTTCCGTCATTGAGGCGCAAAAGAACACCCACCGCATCCTGCAGGTGGGCAGCCAGCGCGTAAGCTCCATCCTGTATCAGAAGGCCAAGGAGATTTACGAATCCGGCGCGATCGGGAATCTCAATATGGTGGAGGCCTGGTGGGACCGGAATTCGGCCATTGGCGCGTGGCAATATTCGATTCCGCCCGACGCCTCGCCGGAAACAATCGATTGGGATCGCTTTCTCGGACGCGCGCCCCGGCGTCCCTTCGATCCGGTGCGCCTGTTTCGCTGGCGTAATTATCAGGATTACGGCACGGGTGTCGCGGGTGATCTGTTTGTTCATCTTTTCTCCGGCATGCACTTCATCACCAGCGCGATTGGTCCGGATCGCGTCTACGCCACCGGCGGGACGCGCTTCTGGAAAGATGGCCGCGACGTGCCCGACCTCATGTTCGGGATGTACGACTACGCCGAGCGTCCCGGGAAGCATCCCGCATTTAATCTCGCCCTTCGCGTAAATTTCGAAGACGGCGGAAGCGAGAATTCGGGCTTCCGCTTCATCGGGAGCGAAGGCATCATGACGGTCGGCGATTCGGTCGGTCTGACAAGAACGCCTCGCGAGACCGAACCCGGATACACGATTGGAACGTTTTCCAAGGCCATTCAGAAGAAATTCCTGGAAGAATACCGGGCCAAATATCCGGCGGAGCATCCCACTGCGGATTCCATCCGTCCGGACGAACAGGAGCGGTTCTTCGCGCCGGATGGATACAGCGACCATTTTCATCATCACCAGAACTTCATCGCCGCCGTGCGCAGCCGGAAGCCGGTGGTAGAGGATGCGGTATTCGGATTCCGCGCAGCAGGCCCTGCGCTGCTTTCGAACCTCAGTTACTTCGGACAGCGCGTCTGTGAATGGAACCCTGAGAAAATGTCCCTGGCGGGCGGAAAGGCATAAGGATCTCCAGTCATGAAAAACGGCAATATCCAACTTGCGCTGATCGGGGCCGGAGGCATGGGGCAGGGCGACGCCGCCGGGTTTTTGTCGCTGGGTGGAATCAAGCTGGTCGCGGTGAGCGACATCTACGACGGGCGTCTGGAAGGCGCGAAGGAAAAGTGGGGTAGCGATCTGTTCGCCACGCGCGACTATCGCGAAGTGCTGGCGCGTCCGGACGTGGACGCGGTGGTGATCGCCACTCCGGACCACTGGCACAGCCGCATCACCATCGACGCCTTGCACGCCGGCAAAGACGTCTATTGCGAAAAGCCGATGGTTCACTCGATCGGCGAAGGCAAGCAGGTGATCGAGGCCCAGGAAAAAAGCGGGAAGATTCTGCAAATCGGCAGCCAGTATGCCAGTTCCCTGGCGTATCAGAAGGCGCGGGATTTGCTGGCCCAGGGAGCGATCGGAGAGCTGAATTCCGTGGAGGCGTGGCTCAACCGGAACACCGCCATCGGAGCCTGGCAATACTCCATCCCGCCCGATGCTGCCCCGGAGCGGATCGATTGGGACCGGTTCCTTGGCAGCGCCCCCAAGCATCCCTTCGAACCCGTCCGACTCTTCCGGTGGCGCAACTATCAGGACTATGGCACCGGTGTGGCCGGCGACTTGTTTGTTCATCTACTCACCGGGCTGCACTTCGCCACGGGGTCCAAGGGTCCGAGCCGTGTTTTCGCCACCGGCGGCCTGCGATTTTGGAAGGATGGACGCGATGTGCCGGACGTGATGCTGGCACTGCTCGATTATCCCGGATTCAACGCGCGACTCAAGGTGAATTTTGCGAGCGGCGAAGCCGCCGAGTCGTTCGGCGTGCAGTTTATCGGCAGCGAAGGCACGATCACCGTCAGTTTCGCCACGCTCACGCTCTCCCGGCGCCCTCGCGAGACCGAGCCGGGCTATACCATCGACACTTTTCCCGAGGCGGTGCAGAAGGAATTCCTCGCGGAATACCACAAGAAATATCCGCCGCAAGCGTTCTCCGCGGCTTCCATGCGTCCCGAAAAGGATCAGGTTTTCGAAGCGCGCGGCGTGGATGCGCATCAGGAGCACTACCGCAACTTCCAAAAGGCTCTGCTCACGCGCAAACCATTCTTCGAAGACGGCGTGTTCGGGTTTCGCGCCGCCGGACCGGCGCTGCTCACCAACGTCAGTTATTTTGAGCGCCGCGAATGCCGGTGGGACCCGGAGAAAATGGAAGCGCTCTAGCGCATACTGCTTGTTATGTTGTTTTTGGTGGCCTCCCTGCCGGGGCGGATCGCCGAATTGGCGCGCCCCGCCTCAGGACACGTCGGGCGGCCGCGCTGGTGGTGGAAACCCTACGCCCGTTCCTTGTGTGCTTCCGCGTGCTGGTGGCCGCGCTGTTGGTACACGCTCTCCAGGGCGTGGTAGCCGAGGTAAAGGAATGTTCCGCCGGCCAGACCGAGCATGATTCCCAGCCAGCGAGGACCGGCGTGCGGAGCCAGGACGGCCTCCGCCGCGAACCCGGCAAGCGCCATAGACTGGGCCAGCACCGCGGCCAGCAGCGTCTTGACGGGCGAATCCATTGCCGCGCGCAAAATGCCGCCGAGCGCCAGGCCTTCCGGCAGTTTGTGGATGGCGATTCCCACCAGGAACACTAACTGCAGGTCTTCCAGCCCTCTCTGGTTGGACGCCGCCAGGCTCCAGCCATCCATGAAGCTGTGCAGGCCCGACGCGACCATCAGCGGGACGGCGAAACCGTGCAACTGCGAGGAGCAATGGTGGTGATCGTGAGTATGTGTGCAGGAGGGGCAAACCGGGTAGAGATAACGGTTCACGATCCATAACAGAAGAAAGCCGACGGCAACCCACAACAAGCCGCCCATCCATCCGAAATGATCGGCGATTTCCGGCATCACCCAAAAGAAAGACATGCCGGCCAATACGATTCCGCTGAAGAGGACCACCGCCTTCGAGGCTCGGGGGATGCTCTCCAGCCACATTCCGGCCGCCGCACCGGCCGCGCCTAGGAGAAAAATCAGGAAAACGGGAAGCAAAAGAACTCTTTCTTCAGCGGCCGTAGCCGGCAGACACTCATGCGCTGGATTCTTTCACTTTAGCATCGCGGGTGTGAAGTTTCGGGGCGGTTCCGCCGATGGAACAAATCGTGAGGGTAGTCCTGTTGATTCTCGTGGGCGGCGTCCTGGCATTCGGGCAAGCCGCTCCCACGCAGAATGCCGCGCCACCGCGTGATTCTCTAACGCTGCAGCGCGAAGCCGTCCGCATACAGGCCGCCGCCGCTGCGGCAATTGGAGGCGCGCCCGCGCAGGCGCCGCTTCCACCCGCCGACACATTCTTTACCGTGCCCTGGCCGGAACCTCTGCCGCCACCGGATGTGGATTGCGATCCGATGCCGGCGGCGGAGTTGAGCGCGCTGGTTCGCGCCGCCTCGGAGCGCGAGCACGTCAAGGCAGACCTGATTCAGGCGGTGATTCAGCAGGAGTCGGGTTCGAAGCCATGCGCCGTGTCCCCCAAGGGCGCCATGGGCCTGATGCAGCTCATGCCCGACGTTGCCGAGCGAATGCGGGTGAAGGATCCGTTTGACCCAAAAGAGAGCGTGGACGGCGGCGTAAAGCTCCTTAAGCAACTGCTCGACAAGTATAAGGGCGATGTGTCTCTGGCGCTGGGCGCCTACAACGCCGGCGAGCAGAAGGTGGATCAGACTGGAACGGTCCCGGACATCCCGGAGACAAAGAACTACGTGAAGTCCATCATGCGGCAGATTTCCACGCCCGCCGCGGTAGGGGACGGGCAGGCGACGCATTAGAGGCGGCAAGCTGCGGCTGTATGCGCGCGGATTAATCGCTCGGAATGAGCGTGAGATTCATCAGAAGCCGCGCCGGGTTCGCACACGTACGGATAGCGCGACGTCCCATGCCGGCAAACGGCCGCGCTCGCTGCACTTGGGGAAAGACAAGCATCGCATTAGAAATGGCGGAAAACACTTTGGCTCTAAAGCTTGCTTTTGCCTACGCCGATATGAAATTTGAGGACAAGCCGGAGGGATACCGAAAGCGGGCCGTTTGCTTTTGGCTCGGTCCGAGCTCACCCGTATAACTTGCCAACTTCCGAATCCAAGCTCGGTGGTTCTGTTCCGTTTCGCGGGACGGAGGAACCTGAAACTCGCTATGAGGCGTCCATTCTGATCGCCTCCACCAGTGCGCCAGTCCGCCGGTCCCTAAAAGCAACTCTGAGGGAACTGAGGTATCGCGTTCTGGAATGCGATAACGCGCTTGAAACGCTCGACCTCGTTTCTCGCGAGGAGATATCGGTCGCCGTGATCGATTTGACCCTGCCGGGCATGTCGGGAATTGAGCTCTGCCGCTGGTTGAAAGTAAACGGCGCGACTCGTCTTGTTCCCGTCCTTGTTGTTTCCAGCTCGAAGAGCGTTCGCGATGAGACAGAGGCGTTTCGGGCGGGCGCCGACGACTTCCTCGCCCAGCCGCTCAACCCCTTGCGCGTGCGAGCGCGAGTTGCCTCCCTGGTGCGGCACAAACACCTTATGAATTCGCTCGAAAGCGCTGAGGCGATTGTATTCTCGCTCGCCCAGACGGTGGAGCGGCGGGATCACTTTACCGGAGAGCACTGCCACCGGTTGGCTGTTTATAGCATTGCCCTGGGGAAGGCCGTCGGAGTGTGTCCCGGCGACTTACTCTCTCTTTATCGCGGTGGGTACCTCCACGACATTGGCAAAATCGGCATTCCGGATTCCATCCTCTTCAAGCCCGGGCCGCTTAATCCTGCCGAATGGGAAATCATGCGGAGCCATCCTGCGCGAGGCGAGGAGATTTGCCGGCCGATGAAAAGCATCGCGGCGGTGCTCCCCATCATCCGGCACCATCATGAGCGTTGGGATGGTTCTGGCTACCCGGACGGTCTGCGCGGCGAACAGATTCCGCTCCTGGCCAGGGTGCTGCAGATCTGCGATATCTACGACGCCCTCACCGGCGTCCGCACCTACAAACCGGCATTGGGCCACAATGAGGCCATCGGGATGATCCGGGAAGAGGCGCGAAAAGGCTGGAGAGATCCCGAGATGGTGAGCCTGTTTGAGGAGGTTTCGCAGAATTCCTTTGCGGCTATCATGACACCGGGAGCCCTCGAATTCTCCGGCATGCTCTCGATGCATCACTCCATCGTCGATTCGGCTCTGGTTTCGGCGCCTGATCCGCGTAGTTGGACATCGCCGAGTGGAACCGCCGCCGGCCAATCGTGACACAATAGTTCGCGATAGTGAAGATTCCCTCTCCTTTGCAAATCCTGACCCAGGAGATGATTGAGTGCCGGTTGTGCCCGAGGTTGACAGAGTACCGCGAACGGATCGCCGTCGAGAAGCGCCGGGCTTTTCGGGACTGGGACTATTGGGGCCGGCCGGTTCCCGCTTTCGGCGATCCCCGCGCTCGCCTCTTGATCCTCGGCCTTGCACCCGCGGCGCACGGTGCCAACCGCACCGGCCGCATGTTCACCGGCGACCGCTCCGGGGACTTTCTCTTTAGAGCGCTCTATGAAACCGGCTTTGCCTCGCAACCGGAGAGCCGGTCTGCCGGGGATGGCCTGGTGTTGCGCGATGCCTACATCACGGCGTCTGTCCACTGCGCCCCGCCCGACAACAAGCCGGCGCGGGAAGAAATTGCCAATTGCCGCCACTACCTGGTCCGTGAACTCGATCTTTTACGCCGCGTGAAAGTAGTTGTGACGCTGGGTCGTCTCGCGTTCGACGTGTACCTGTCCATTCTGAAGGACAAGGGCGTCATTCAAAGCCGCGCGCCCTTTCACTTCGCTCACAATGCCGTCCATCATCCCGCGGGCGCGGCGCCGGCCCTCATCAGTTGCTATCACCCGAGCCAGCAGAATACCTCGACGGGTTTGCTTACCCTGGAAATGCTGATTGACGTGTTCGCTCACGCAAAGTCCATCATCTCGCCAGAGCCGCCTTCAAAGTGACCGCGTTCGATGTGTAATCGCGATAGGTTTCATCGTCGCTGGAGGTGTAGCTGAAGCCGATCACACTCGCGTTCACCGACATTTTGAAGTGAACCGGCAGCCACACGGATTCGTTGATTGGCGACTCCTCCAGCTCGAATTTTGTCCCCGGGCCCACCTTCGCAAAAAAGAATGCAAACGATACCGGGCGGAATACCTCGGCGGATACCTTCGCCCAATGGAAGTTTTGCTTGTCGATCCATAGCCTTCCGCGCATGCCGGTCAGCACCCGGGTCTCTCTCGTCCTGGGTTGGTATCCGGGCTTGGGAGACGCGTCGAGCAAATACGCGTCGCGGCCGCGAACCCGTTCTTCGCCCGCCAGCGAATAGGAAAAAGCGTCGGCCATCTCGCTCATCATCGCCTGGTCCTGTTTGCGCTCGCGTTGATAGCTGGCGATGCGCCGCCTGCGCGCACCGGAGGATTCCCGCGCGCGGCGCTGTGCCTCTTTTCTCAATTTCCGGGCTTCCTGCTCGCTACGATCCTGACTGAGCGGTTGATCGTCAATCGCGAGAAGACGCCGGTAGGGAGATCCTTCGATCATCAAAACCTGGTAGGTCTTGGCTGGCTTCCGAGAGCCAAATTTACTCTCCTGGTCGCGCTCGACAAAGGCGAAACGCGGAGCGGCGTCCCAATCCCTCCGGTTGGCCTCAACCGAACGCCGGAGAATCTGGTCCACGCTGAGTGTGGGCCGCGGTGTAGCTGCGAGGTTTGGTCCAATCCATGTTAGAAACGATACGCCGATAAAACAAATACCAATCCTCATGTCTGTAGGACACAGGGCCACTCCCATATAGTGCAAGGAAAAATTTCTGTTGTCCAATCATGGTGCGTGGCCGGACCAATACATCCGGTGTCGGCCCCGGCCTTTTCGGCGTCCGCAACTGGAAGGACGAACCCGGTTCGTGGGGAGGCTCAGCCGCCGCGTTGGGCCGCCTCCACTGTGGTTGTGGGGTCCGCGCCCTTCCAGCTCACATCGGCCGTGGGTCCGTACGTGGACGGCACCCTCTTGCCCAAAAGGCGTAAATAGACCGTAAGCTGCGTCCTGTGGTGCGTCGTATGTAGAATGCGTCGCCAGAAAATCCAGATGCGCTCGCGCTCGACGCCAAAAAAAGATGCCGTTTGCAGCCAGTCCGCTTCTGTCATCGCGCTCAGCCATCCGAGGCGCGCGGCGGCAAGTTGCACCAGTCGCGCCGTGAAGGCGTCGATGCTCTCACTCGCTGGCAGGACCTCCGCGGCCGGCGGTTCGGGGCCGCCGAGGAACTCGCCGAAGAAGCGTCGCTCGGATAGCAGTTGATGCTTTAGAATTTCCCGGACTTTGCTGGATTTCTCATGCGGACGCCAGTCGAGATCGGCTTCATCGAATAATCGCCATACCGCGGCCGTCTTATTTGTCTCGCTGGCATAGGTGTTAAGAAGGTGTTGAAACAGCGGAGACGCAGCCCGGGGAATTTGGGTATCTGGAATGTCAATGTGCTCGTATTTCATTTCGCCTTTACTCCGTCGAAACCAGAACCGCTTTGCCGCGCACCTTTCGTTCCGCCAGTTCCCGCAGAGCTTCGGGTGCGGCGGAAAGGGGGTGGCGCGCCGTCACCGCCGGGCAGATCTTGCCGTCGCGAAACAGCCCGGCGAGCGCGCTCTGCGTTTCGCTCACATAGCCGGGCTGCTGTTGAACGTGGCCGCCCCAGAATACGCCAGTTACGGAAATGTTCTTCAGGAGAATGCGGTTTGCCGCAACGGACGGGATGCGTCCTGACGCAAAGCCAACTACCAGGAGACGGCCCTCCGGCGCAATGCACTTGGTGGAGAGATCGAAGACGTCGCCTCCCACAGGGTCGTAGATCACGTTCGCGCCGAGCCCTCCGGTAATCTCTCTTACGCGATCCACCCAGCCGGCATCCCGATAATCCAGCGCTTCTTCGGCGCCATGCTTCCGGCAGAAGGCGAGCTTCTCCGCGCTTCCAGCGGTCGCGATCACGCGGGCTCCGAAGGCGCGGCCGAGTTGTATTGCCGACATACCCACGCCGCTGGCGCCGGCGTGAACCAGAAGCCACTCTCCCGCGGTCAGTTGCGTGCGCCGGCGGAGCGCAAAGTAGGAGGTATGGTAAACAATCGGAAACGCAGCGGCCTCCGCAAAGTCCATGCCGTCCGGGAGAGCGAACGTCCGGTCCGCCTCCGCCAGCGCGTATTCCGCGAATGCCCCTTGCGAGGTAAATGCCAGCACCGCGGCGCCGGGCGGGAACTCCGTTACGCCCTCTCCGCATTCATCCACCACGCCGGCCGCCTCCGCGCCGGGGCTGAACGGGAAGGGCGGCTTCACCTGGTATTTGCCCTGGATTTGCAGAATGTCGAAAAAATTCAGGCCCGCGGCGCGCACGCGAATGCGCACCTGCCCGCGTCCTGGCGCGGGTATGGGCGTTTCTTCGAATCGCATGCTCTCCGGCTCTCC
This sequence comes from Bryobacteraceae bacterium, assembly GCA_035545735.1. GTDB lineage: Bacteria > Acidobacteriota > Terriglobia > Bryobacterales > Bryobacteraceae > JAJYKC01. Next base: position 201,126 of record DASZXS010000065.1, read on the forward strand.
CCACTCGTGTACGCGCCAAGCCCACATTCCTAAGGTGATAACAGATTTGCGAACAAGCCGTCGTCTCCGGGCGGGCCGTAAACTGGTTACAGTGACTGTTTCCATCATTGGCGGAGGCCTTGCCGGATGCGAGGCGGCGCTGCAGGTCGCGAGCGCGGGCATCGATTGCGTTCTCTATGAAATGCGCCCTGAGCGCACCACACCGGCCCACAAGACCGATCTTCTGGCCGAACTGGTCTGCAGCAATTCTCTGAAGAGCGAATCGGAGAACACCGCGCCGTGGCTGTTGAAAGAGGAATTGCGCCGCATGAAATCGGCGCTGCTTGAGGCGGCGCGCGCTGCTCGTGTGCCTGGAGGCCATGCGTTAACGGTGGATCGGGACGCCTTCTCTCGCGAGGTTTCCCGGATGGTAGCGGCGAACCCGCGCATCCACCTGGAACGGCGCGAGGTGGGAACTCTCGAAGAGAACGGCATCGTCATTGTCGCGTCGGGCCCGCTCACAAGCGACGCGCTCGCCGCGAGCATCGGCCGCGCAACCGGCTCCGAAGGACTTTTCTTTTACGATTCCATCAGCCCCATTGTCGATGCCGCCGGCATCGACCTCTCCATCGCATTTCGCGCCTCGCGTTACGGCAAGTCGCTCGATGGAGGCGATGACTACATCAATTGCCCGTTCGACAAAGAGAAATATGAACGCTTCGTGGACGCCATCTTGCAGGCGGAGGCTGTCCCGTTTCACATCGCCGAGGACCGCCCGTGTTTCTTCGAAGCATGCCTGCCCATTGAGGAGCTCGCCCGCCGCGGCCGGGACACTCTCCGGTTCGGTCCGATGAAGCCGATGGGACTCACCGATCCCCGCACCGGGCGACGCCCGTACGCCGTGGTTCAACTGCGCCAGGAGAATCTGCGCGCGGAAAGCTACAATCTGGTGGGATTTCAGAACCACATGCGGTTTCCAGAGCAGCAGCGGATTTTCCGTATGATTCCGGGGCTCGAAAACGCGGAATTCCTACGCTATGGCCAAATTCACCGCAACACGTATATCAACGCACCCGCTCTGTTAACGCCGTCGCTCCAGCTTCGCTCGCGCCCGCAGGTTCTTTTCGCCGGCCAGATTTCCGGGGTGGAAGGTTACGTTGAATCGATCGCCACGGGGTTGATCGCCGGCCGCACCGCCGCCGCTCTGGCGCGCGGCGAAGAGGTCCGCGCGCTGCCAAGGGAAACAGCTCTGGGTTCGCTCTGCGCATACATTTCCGGGGCGGACCCCAAACATTACCAGCCCGCCAATATTACTTTCGACTTGCTGCCCCCTCTGGAGGAAGAGACGCGCCTGCGGCTGCGCCACGATAAGCGCGCCCGGCATGCCGAAGTCTGCCGTCGGGCCTTGGAACGTCTGGAAAACGAGGTTTTACAACCGGCTTGAGCGAACTCGCGGAGCATATCGAACGCTTTCTCGAACAGTTGCGCCGGGAGAACGCCTCACCGCACACGCTCCGGAATTATTCCTCGGATCTCGCTCAGTTTCTCGCTTACTTCACGCCGCCCGGGGAGCAGCCTCCCTCGCCGCCCGAATTCACCCACCTTTCCTTTCGGGAATGGATGGGGGCGCTCCATCAGGAAGGGCTATCGCCGGTGAGTGTCCGCCGCAAACTCGCCAGCGTCCGGGCATTCTTCAAGTTCCTTCACAAAGGCGGGTTTATCACCGTAAATACGGCCCTGCGCGTCCGCACGCCGCGTGCGCCCAAGCTGATACCGAGCGTTCCTACCGCCGAGCAGACCAACAATCTAATCGATCAGGTTGCCTCCGAGGCCGAAGGGAAACTCGCCCGCCCCTTCCCGGCGCGCGATCGCTGTATTTTCGAGCTGATTTACGGCTGCGGTCTGCGCATCAGCGAACTGGCCGGCCTGAATCTGAGCGATTTCGATTTCTCCGAGCGCTGGATTCGCGTGCGGGGAAAGGGCCGGAAGGAACGCCAGGTCCCGTATGGGAGCAAGGCGGCGGAGGCGTTGGAGCGCTATCTCGCGCTGCGGGAGCCTGCCTCCACCGAAGATGGCGCGCTGTTTTTGAATTATCGCGGCGGGCGTCTAACGGACCGCGGCGCGCGCGGCATCGTGAAATTCTACGCCCGGTTCATTGCCGCCGACCCTTCCCTGCATCCGCACAGTTTCCGTCATGCCTACGCTACCCATCTGCTCGCGGACGGCGCCGATTTGCGCTCCATTCAAGAATTGCTCGGGCACGCCAGCCTCTCCACCACCCAGAAATACACGCAGGTCTCGCTTGCCGATCTGGTGGCCGTCTACGACAAGGCGCACCCGAAAGCGTAGCCGCGCTACTGGCTCCAGTAGGCCTGCTGCCCGATATAGTCGTCGTCGGGGAGATGGCGAAGGATGGTCCGGCGAAGCTGGAGCGGATCCACCGGCCCGCGGCTTTGATAGAGGATGGCGCCTCCCGGACCGAGCAGCACAGTGTAGGGCAGCCCTCCGTTCCATTTGGGGTCGAAGGCCTCCATCATCGCGTACGTGTCGTTATCGCCGAAAAGAAAATTTCTGCTGGTGGCGTGCTGCCGCTGGAGAAAGGGGAGCACTCCCTTTTTCTCGTCGGGGAACTGAGCGCTGACGGTCACAAGGTCGAACTTGCGATGCCCATACATCCGGTACATCGTTTCGAATTCCGGAAATTCCTGCACGCACGGTCCGCACCATGTCGCCCAAAAATCGATCAGGACGAGTTTGTCCGAGGCATTCCTGCGAAGCTCTTTGAGTTGAGCCGCCGTGATCAGATCCAGCTTCACGGGGATGGCGGCGATCCGGCCCGCTTCTTCGGCCTGTCCGCCCTTATAGGACCACTTGATCGAGCAGCCAACCGTCGGCCGCACCGGATTCGCCGGCGCTTTGCCTGCCAGAACCGCGTCGATCGCGTCGCGCGTGTCCGCGATCTTGGCGAGCGGTTCTCGCATGCTCGAATCCACGCGGCCTTCATACTGCAGCTTGCGCGCCGCATCGAAGACGAACACGTGCGGCGTCGATACCGGCCCATAGGCTCGCGCCACGCTCTGCGTCGCGCCGTCGTAAAGGTACGGGAAGTTGAAATGACGGTGGGCGGCCCGGATCTTCATTTCTTCAAAGGAGTCCCCCACGTCGGTGTAACCCATTTCATCCAGCCTCACTGCCTTGGGGTTGTTGGGCTGGATTGCGATCAATTGCACGCCTTTGTCTTGGTAATCCGCCGCGATCTTGCGAATGCGGCCCTCGTAAAGCTGGGCGGTCGGGCAATGGTTGCACGTAAAAACGATGACCATCACTTTCGCCGCCCTGTAGTCGTTCAGGGAATGCGTTTTTCCATCTACGCCGGGAAGTTGGAAGTCGGGCGCCGCGGCTCCGATCGCCAGAGTAGGCGGGTTCTCATCCGCCATCGCGGAAAAGGCAAGCAGCAGAGCGATGAGCAGCCGGATCATGCTCCAATTCTAATGAAAATCCGGAAATGGGCAAGCCTCGCGGCCGGCGGATTGTCCGAGAAGCCGGAAAGATGCTGATAATATGGGCGTTCCAAAGCCATGACTATTGCGGAATGGGACGAGAGGTATCGTTCGCGGCGGGAAGATCCGTCGATGGAGGCGCCGCCCGCGGCCTTGGTGGCCGAGACCGCGGCACGCCTCGCCCCGGGGCGGGCGCTCGATCTTGCCTGCGGCGCGGGCCGGAACGCCATCTGGCTCGCCGCAAAGGGCTGGAAGGTGACCGCTGTGGACGGATCTCAGGCGGCGGTCGATATCCTGCGGAGACGGGCGTCCGCGCACTCCCTCGTCCTCTCCACGGCCGTAGCCGATCTTGAAGCGGATGAATTTCCGATCGAAGCGGCAAAGTGGGATCTCATTGTGTCTGCCTACTATCTGCAGCGCGGGCTCTTTGAGCGCATTCGGGCCGGCGTCCGGCCCGGCGGAGTCGCTATCGTCATCGCTCACACGGTGGCGTGCGGTGAAGAACCTTCCGCGCACCGCCTCCGCCCCGGCGAACTTCGCGCCTATTTCAGCGGTTGGGCATTACTGCACGATTACGAAGGCGTGCCGCGGGACGCCGAGCATCAGCGCGCCGTGGCGGAGATTGCCGCCCGCCGCCCCGAGAATTAAGGCGGCGTCAGTCCGTGGTGCGCGAGAATCGCCCGCCCTTCACCGGACAGCAGGAACGCGAGGAATTTCCGGGCCAGGTCCTTCTGCCTGGATCCGGACACGACACCGCAAGCCTGGCGAATGGGAGCATGATCCGGCGGGAGCAGCACGCCTCCCCTGTCGAACAAAAGAGTCCAGGACGTGATGGCCGCATCGACATTCCCGCTCTCGGCGTATTGGAAGGTCTGAGTGACATTCTCGCCGTAGATAATCTTCGGTTCCAGCGCCTGCCACTCGCCCCTCCGGGTCAGCAGATCCTTTGCCGCGGCCCCATAGGGCGCAAACTGCGGATTTGCGATCGCCACTCTCTTCACCCGTGAAGCGAGCAGTTCCTTCAAATCACGAATCTTCCCGTCTTTGGACCACAGGCCGAGACGCCCCGTTGCGTACACGGCCACGCTGGAGGGGTCAATCTTGCCGGCGGCAGCTAAGTCCTTTACAAACTTCTCATTAGCGGAAAGGAAAACGTCGAACGGCGCGCCGTTTTCAATCTGCTGGGAGAGGATGCCGCTGGCGCCTGTCGAAAACCTCACCGAGATGGACTCAGCTTTTTCAAACTCGGCCGCCAGGTCCGCCTGTGCGCCAATGAGGTCGGCAGCGGAAGCGGCGACCAGGTGCTGAGGCTGAGCTGTAAGCGACAGAGGGGAAAGGAGTAATAAGATTATTACGCCGGAAGTTGACAATACTCCGCTAAGGTTTGATAATAGTGTTGTACTAAAACACATCGGAGACTCCCCGAGAGGATTGAACAAATGAGCAAGATCATTGGAATCGACCTGGGCACTACCAACTCGGTGGTTGCGGTAATGGAAGGTGGCACGCCTGTAGTCATCCCGAACCAGGAGGGAGGTCGAACCACCCCCTCGATTGTTGGCTTCGCGAAGAGCGGAGAACGGCTGGTCGGCACCGTGGCGAAGCGCCAAGCCGTTACCAACCCCGAGAATACCATCTATTCGATTAAGCGCTTCATGGGCCGCCGCTATAGCGAAGTGGGAGAGGAAACGAAGCTGGTTCCATACAAAGTCGTCGCCGGCGAAAACGGCGATGCCCGCGTCGAGGCCAACGGCAAGAAGAATCCGCCGCCGGAAATTTCGGCGATGATCCTCGGGAAGTTGAAAGAAGCCGCCGAGGCGTATCTCGGTGAGAAGGTGACCAAGGCCGTCATCACGGTGCCGGCGTACTTCAACGATGCCCAGCGTCAGGCGACCAAGGATGCGGGCCAGATTGCCGGTCTCGAAGTGATGCGCATCATCAACGAGCCGACAGCGGCCGCGCTCGCCTACGGACTCGACAAAAAGAAGGATGAGACGATTGCCGTCTACGACTTCGGCGGAGGCACGTTCGACGTGTCCATTCTCGAGGTAGGCGACGGCGTTGTCGAAGTAAAATCCACCAACGGCGACACGCATCTGGGCGGCGACAACATTGACCACCGCATTATCGAGTGGCTGGTGCAGGAATTCAAGAAAGACCAGGGCGTCGACGTCTCGAAAGATCAGATGGCGCTCCAACGGTTGAAGGAAGCCGCGGAAAAGGCCAAGATCGAACTTTCGACGCTGCTCGAAACCGAAGTGAATCTGCCGTTCCTCACGGCGGATGCGAGCGGTCCCAAGCACATGAACATCAAGTTGACCCGCGCTCGTTTCGAGCAGATGGTCGACGATATCCTCCAGCGCAGCATCGGCCCCTGCAAACAGGCGCTGCAGGACGCCGGCATTACGCCGTCGCAGGTTGACGAAGTGGTGCTGGTTGGCGGCTCGACGCGTATCCCGAAGGTGCAGCAGATTGTGCGCGATCTTTTCGGAAAAGAGCCGAACAAGAGCGTCAATCCCGACGAAGTGGTGGCAGTGGGAGCGGCGGTTCAGGGCGGAGTCCTGGGCGGGGAGGTGAAGGATGTTCTCCTGCTCGACGTAACGCCTCTGTCCCTCGGCATCGAGACGCTGGGTGGAGTGTTCACCAAGCTCATCGAACGCAATACCACCATCCCGACGCGGAAGGGCGAAACGTTCTCGACGGCGGCGGATAACCAGACCTCGGTGGAGATCAAGGTCTACCAGGGCGAGCGATCCCTGGCGCGCGACAACCGTTTGCTGGGCGTCTTCCAACTGGTGGGCATTCCGACCGCCCCGCGGGGCATCCCGCAGATTGAAGTCACTTTCGATATCGATGCGAACGGCATTCTGAACGTGAGCGCGAAGGACAAGGCGACGAATAACGAGCAGAAGATCACCATCACTTCCTCTTCGGGCCTGAGCAAGGACGAGGTGGACAAGATGGCGAAGGATGCCGAAGCGCATCAGAGTGAGGATCGGAAGAAGAGGGAAGAGATCGACGCGCGTAACCGGGCGGACTCGATGGTTTACAACATCGAAAAGATGCTCAAGGAGCACCGCGACAAGATCGGTGAAGCCGATGCCCGCGAGGTCGAATCCGCGATCGAAGCGACGAAGAAGGCGATGAGCGAAGGAAACGCCGAAACCATCAATCTGTTCAGTTCGAAACTGGAAACGGTGAGCCACAAGCTGGCGGAAGCAATGTACAAGGCGTCGTCCGCGCAGACTCCCGGCGGAGACGGCGCCGGCGCACGTCCGGAGGCGGGCGCGCAGTCGGAATCGAAGCCGAAAGACGATGTTGTCGATGCCGAGTTTGTCGATGTGGACGACAAGAAGTAAGCCGTAAGAAGCAAATCGTTTCGCCAAGGAGGGGCGGCAGAAAGGGCCGCCCCCGTTTCTTATGCCGACCAAAGAAGACTATTACGGGGCGCTCGGCGTTTCCCGCGACGCCAAGGATGAGGAGATCCGCAAAAGCTATAAACGCCTGGTGCGGAAATACCATCCCGACGTCAATCCGGGAGACAAGACGTCCGAAGAGCGCTTCCGCAAGATTCAGGAAGCTTACGACATCCTGAGTGACAAGAAGAAGCGCGAAGTTTACGATCAGTATGGTTTCTACTCCGACCATATTCCGCCCGGCGGATTCCGCCCCGGCGGCGCGGGGGGACAGCAGGCGCAGCAGCCCGGGCAGGACTTTAACTTCGATGGATTCGATTTTCGAAACGCCGGGGAAGCGCGCGAAGGGGGCGGCGCCGGCTTTGGCAGCTTTCGCGATATTTTCAGCCAGTTCTTCGGCGGGCGCGATCAGGCGTCGGCTCCCGCGCAGGCTCCGGAGCGCGGTTCGGATTTGGAATATGGACTGAATATTCCTTTCTGGGATTCGATTCGCGGAACCCAGGTGAAACTCAACATCAACCGCCAGGAGATCTGCCCGACGTGCAACGGCTCGGGCTCGTCCGGCGGAGGGTCGTCGGTTTGTCCCGAGTGCGACGGCAGCGGCCATGTCGAGCAGATGGCGGGCGCAATGCGTTTTTCGCTTACTTGCCCGCGCTGTAAAGGCTCGGGGCGTCTGCGCAATGTCTGCCCCACTTGTCATGGCGACGGCCGGCTCTCGAAGCCGGATGTTGTGGAGGTGCGCATTCCCGCCGGCACAAAGAACGGCTCGCGCCTGCGCGTGCCCGGCAAAGGAAATGCCGGTACGTTGGGCGCGCCGGCCGGCGACCTGTATATTAATATCCGCGCCGAGGACCATCCCTTGTTCACGCGCAACGGCAACAACATTGAGATCCGTATTCCGGTGACCGTCTCGGAAGCGGCGCTGGGCGCGAAGATTGAGGTGCCCACCATTGACGGGCGGGCGCAGTTGAAGGTTCCGCAGGGCACACAGAACGGCCAGAAATTTCGCATGCGCGAAAAGGGCGTTCTGGACGCTCGCAAGGAGCGGCGTGGCGATCAGATTGTCGAGGTCGTCATCCAGGCGCCGAAGGCGCACGACGAGCGGACCCGGGAAATCCTCCGCGAACTGGCGCGGTTGAATCCCGAAGATCCGCGGGAAGAACTATGGGGCAAGGTCTGAGATGGCCGGGAAACGATCAAAAGCGGCATACATGATTTCCGCGGTGGCGGAGCAGTACCAGATCCACCCGCAAACGCTGCGGCTCTATGAGCGCGAAGGACTGCTCGCTCCCTCGCGCAGCGAAGGGAATACGCGGCTCTACACGGATGGCGACCTGGAGCGGCTGGAGGTAATTCTGAAGCTGACGCGCGATTTGGGGGTAAACCTCGCGGGCGTCGAAATTATTCTGAACATGCGCGAGAAGATGGAGGCCATGCAGCGGCAGATAGAGGAATTTGTCTCAACGCTCAACCGTGAACTGACGGCGCGAGCCCGCCGCGTCACCGATGAGCCGTCCAATTCTTTGATCCCCGTGGTTCAGCGTGCGCCGGCGCCTGTCGAACCCAAGCGCCGCCGCTCCTGAGCTAGCGTATCCAATTCGGCGCCGCGTAGGCGTAGAACAAAGTTAGAAGCCCCACCACTGTCGCCAAAAAAATGCTGTGCTTGAGCGTGAAGCGGAAAAGCTTGTTTTCGTCGCGCGCCGCCAGTCCCGTGGCCGCCGCCGCGACGGCGATGTTCTGCAGGCTGATCATCTTCCCCATCACGCCGCCGCTCGAATTGGCGGCCGCCATCAACACCGGGCTGAAGCCCAGTTTCCCGGCCGTGACCACCTGCAAATTTCCGAACAGCGCGTTCGCCGACGTATCGCTGCCGGTAAGGAAGACCCCCAGCCATCCGAGCAGAGAGCTGAAGAAAGGGAACGCGGCGCCCGTTGCCGCGAATGCAAGTCCCAGCGTCGCCGTGGCCCCGGAGTAGTTCATCAAAAACGCGAGCGCCAGCACCGCGGCCATGGTCAAAAATGCCGTGCCAAGTTGCCTGGCGGTCTCGCCCGCCAGCTTCAGGAAACGTGCCGGGGAAACCCGGAGCAGCACCGCGGCCCCGATGGTCGCAAAAAGGCAGGCCGTCCCCGACGCCGTCAGCAGATTCAGCGTGTACATGGCGCCGTATGGCGACGGATGCGCGGTTACCGGAGCGACGCGCAGGATCCGGTCGTGAAGTCCGGGCCAGGCGAATTGGAACGTGCCCACTCCGAGCCAGTGCTTGATCGTTTCGTCGCCCCAGAGCAGGACAAATAGAACCAGCAGAATATAGGGCGTCCAGGCGCGCCACACTGCGCCGGAGGAATGCTTCAACCGGGTTACGGGGCCAGCCGCGCCGGCGGGCTTCCAGAAGTGAAGCAGGACTACAAGACTCAGCACGGATGCGATGGATGCAAGAATATCCGTCAGCGGCGCGCCCAGGTAATTGGAAACCAGAAACTGCGTTCCCGCGAAGGAGAGCCCGCAGACAAACGCGCCCGGCAGAACTCCGCGCAGCGACTTCCATCCGCCCATGATGAGGATCAGGTACGCCGGAATCCAGAAGGAGATGGGAGCGCAGAGCCGCCCCACTCCCGCGCTGAGTGAATGGAGCGGAAGCCCGGTGATCCCGGCAAGCGTGACCAGAGGAATGCCGATGGAGCCGAACGCCACCGGACAGGTATTCGCCACCAGGCAGAGAGCGGCAGCGCGAAACGGGGCAAAGCCCAGACCCACCAGCATCGCGCCCGCCACAGCCACGGGCGTTCCGAAACCCGACGCGCCTTCGATGAACGCTCCGAACGAGAAGGCGATCAACAAAGCCTGAAGCCGTTCGTCACCGGTAATGTGGCCGACCGAATCCTTGATGATTTCAAACTGCCCGGTGTCCACCGTAATCCGGTACAGCAGGATCGCCGAATAGACCACCCATGCGATGGGAAACAGCCCGAAGGCCGCGCCGTATGCGGTGGCGCTCACCACCAGCCCCGCGGGCATGTGATATGCGAACAGCGCCACGGCAATCGCCCCGAGCAGTCCGGCCACGGAAGCCTTCCATGCCGAGACCCGCAGCACGCCCAGGGCGACCAGAACGACGAGGACGGGGAAAGCCGCAATGGCGGCGGACCACCCCAGGCTTTGAGCGACAGGCGCGTAGGTCTGCTGCCACATGTTGGAGGCGCGCCTAGTCTACGAACTCAATTCGATACTCTTCGATCACCGGATTGACCAGCACATCGCGGGCAATCTGGCCGATTTCGGCTTCCGCCTGCGTGCGGTCCGTGCCGGGCTCCAGCGTGATCTCGAAGTATTTTCCCTGGCGGACGGCAGCGATGGATTTGTGCCCCATCCCCACCAGCGACGACCGGATGGTTTGGCCCTGGGGATCGAGCACCGTAGTTTTAAATGACACGTAGACGAGAGCCTTCATGAATAAACTCATTCTATGTCAGGCGGCGCCGCTTTTTTGGGTTCGAGACGTCTTGAGGAATTCCTCTGCGGCAGTTCGCATCATCTGGTGCGCGTCTGATCACCAGAAAGCGGCCCAGGGTCAACGGGCGGCGCCCGATGCTGGACAGCGAGCGCTGAGGGTCCAGGCGATTTTGTATCATGGCCTCGGGAGGATTCTCCATGGCGGCTACTGCCGTGCCCGTGCAGGCCCAAACCACCAGCATCTCCTGGTATGTCTGGTGCTGCCTGGCCGCTACGACCTCGTCGACCATTGGCGGCTTGTGGGATATCTCCTGGCATGAATCCATTGGCCGCGATTCTTTCTGGACCCCCGCGCACATGGCGATCTATTTGTGCGGAGTGCTTGCCGGGTTCGCCTGCGCCGCGGTGATCCTGTCCACCACCTTCGATAACCACTCTCCGTTACGCGCTGCCTCCATCGGAATGTGGGGTTTCCGGGGCCCGCTGGGCGCTTTCGTGGTCGCCTGGGGCAGTGTCGCGATGCTCGTTTCCGCCCCGTTCGATAACTGGTGGCACGGCGCTTATGGCCTCGACGTGAAGGTGTTGAGCCCGCCGCACGTTGTTCTGATCCTGGGGATTCTGGCGATCCGCTACGGCACGCTGCTACTGATTCTGGGGGCGATGAACCGCGCGTCGGACAGCCGCTTGCGTGCGCGGCTCGACTGGCTGTTTCTCTACGTCGGAGCGCTCCTCGTAGGTGGGATTTACGGCGCGTTTCTGGAATGGACCGTACGCTCGTTCATGCACTCGGCGCGGTTCTATCTCATCACCGGGCTTGCAGTTCCGGTGATGCTGGCCGCCGTTGCGCGCGCGTCCTTGCACCGGTGGGCCGCCACGATTTTGACGGGCATGCTCGCGCTGATCGCGTGCCTGTTCGTCTGGATTCTGCCGCTCTTTCCGGCGTCGCCCAAGCTGGGCCCTGTGTTTCAGCCGGTAACGCATTTCGTGGCGCCCGAATTTCCAAAGCTTCTGATTGCGGGTGCGATCGTTTTCGATCTATTGCGAAGATGGGCGCGGGCGCGGAACTGGCGGGAATGGAAGCTATCGGTCCTTGGCGGCGCGGGATTTCTAGCGGCCTTTCTCGTGGCGCAGTGGCCGTTCGCAAACTTCCTGATGTCGCCCTACTCGCGCAACTGGTTTTTCGCGACGCAATCGAATTTTCCCTACTTCACCTCGCCGGCCTCTCCGTACTTCCACAACCGGTTCATTCCGCTCGAATCCACGGCGGCGGCCTTTGCCATAACACTGGCTTGCGCGTTTCTGGCGACGATCCTCTCCACCCGAATTGGCCTGGCGTGGGGAGCATCCCTCCGGCGCCTAAAACGCTAGTGAGCGGGCGCGGGTGGAGGGGCGGGAGGCGCGGGCGCAGTCACCGGAGGTTGTCCGGGCGGGGGAGTAGTGCCTCCTCCAGGCTTGGTATTGCCGGAACTTGTGCCGCCGCCGGGTGACGGCATCCCGACACCGTCGATTCCGCGCGACTGGTGCGAAAGAACGATGTACGCGGCCTCCGACATGGCCCGGATGAGGCGACGCGTGACGTCCCCCTTGTCGATGCGAGATTGGGCCAGCGGCTCGTCGCGATAGACGCGAATCGATTCGCCCGTGTTCAGCGTCTTGGTGACGCCGGGATGCAGCAGGTTGCGGACGTCCACCACTCCTTCTTCCACCGCCACGTCGGTCGCCGCGGAATCTTCGGAAACCGCCACGTCAAACGTGGTCCCGCGGACCGAGATCACCGCCGTTGGAGTACGAATGCGATTAAAGTTAGGCTGCCCGCCCCAGCGCTGGATGTGCACCTTGATCTTTCCGGCAAAAATGTCCAGCAGATCGCGCCAGTTGGGCGGATTATTCCGAAAAACGACGTTGGAGTCCGGAAATACTTCAAAAGTACTGCCGTCGGAAACCTGAAAGAGCGCGTGACCGTCGGAACCGGTGATAATCACCTGCTGCATCCGGATGCGGTCCCCCACATTCAAGGCCCAAGGCTGCGAATCCTTAAGGATCGAGACTTGACCGGTGAGCGAGATCGCCGTTGCCGCGTAGTCGCCGCCTAAAGGCGAATCGCCGGGAGGCGCCGTCTGGGCGAAGCCGGTCCCCAGGCACGCGAGCAGCGCGCACAACACCCGCATTGCCGCTACGCCGCCCTTTCGCTTCGCCATTTTCTTAACCCTCGACTGCTTCCCCCGACTGATAGACCTCAGTCTAACACCAAAATTGCATAGCAAGTAGTGGCCCCTTTTCGCCGATTTATCCGAAAGGGGTAATGTTTCTAGGTGTTTGGAATGAATCCAGTCATGACCGTGCAAGCCGGAAGAAGGTTACAATGGGTGAGTTCCATGTGTCGAAAAGCCACAGCGATAGGGGCATTCGCATTCGCCGCGTCCATCCTCACTTCCGCTTTGGCACAGGACGCACCCGCATCGCGTGCCGTGGAAACGCAGTGGCGTCATACGGGAAATTCCGCGGTGGAGCTCGGCCTGCCGTCACTTGCGAGCGGGGCGGTGGCGCGCGTATGGTATTCCCGGGACGGAGCAGACCTGTTCGTTCTCACTGCGAACGGGCACATTTTTGAGACCACCGATTCGGAGCAGTGGAGGACGCCCGAAGCGCCGGTTTCTCCCGTTCCCGCGAGCAGCGTTGTGGCTTCGACGCTTCCCGAACCCGGCGCCACGGTTCGCTCGTCGCCGGCGCGCGCGGGGCGCTTGTATGCGTTCGCCAGCCAGGTCTACGCCTCCGACGACGGTGGAAACAGCTGGAGCAATCTGACGCAATACCGGGGCGCTTCCATCCTGGGAGGTCCGATTGCCGATTTGGCGGCTTCGCCGGAGAATCCGGACGAGGTGACGGTGGCGAACGCTTTTGGGGTCTGGCGGTCGCTCGATGGCGGTCTCTCCTGGACGGGGCTCAATGATTTTTTGCCCAACTTGAGCGTTCGAAGGCTGCTCGCCACGCCTGCCGGCCCTCGCGGCCTGGTGGCTGCGCCGAGCCGCGATACCGGAATCGCGTACGAATGGGCGCCGGGCGAAAAGTCAGCCTGGCGGCCGGTGCCGGCGCCGCAATGGTTTTTGAGCGAGCTTGCACTGCGCCGGCGGCTTTCGCCGGTTTTGGGCGCTGAAATTACGGCGGTGGCCGCCGCGGACGATTATGTCTATGCGGGGTCGGCGGACGGACGCATCTGGTCTTCCTCCGATTTGGGCCGTACCTGGCGCACGTCCGGAAATCCGGGAGAAGCGGGGCCCGTGGAGTCAATCTTCCTTGACCCCAAGGACCCCAGCATCGCGCTGGCGGCGCTGGGACTGCGTTCGCCCAGTGTTCAGGCGTCTAAGAGCGCGCACGTGAAGCGCACTCAAAATGGAGGCGTTTTCTGGGACGACATCACCGCGAATCTTCCGGATGCGCCGGCCCATGGCATCACAGCGGACATTGCGAGCGGAGCAGTTTACGCCGCTACCGGCGCGGGGGTTTTCTATACGATTTCGGACCTGAGGACCGCCGGCCCGGCCACCCCATGGACGCCGCTCGAAGGGCTCCCCGCGGCCTCCGCCAACGATGTCCGCCTGGACGCCGGGAACAATCAAGTGTGGGTCGCCGTGGACGGCTACGGGGTGTACTCCCGACTGGCTCCCCATCGCTTCCAAAATGCGAGCGTGGTGAGCGCCGCCGATTACAGCCAGCGGGCGGCCGCGCCGGGGGCGCTGCTCAGCGTCCTGGGCGCGCGGGTGGAATCGGCCCGCAGTGCGAACCTGACCGTGCCCGTGTTCGGCGCTTCTTCCTCGTCATCGCAGATTCAGGTGCCTTTTGAGGCCACCGGGTCCCTGCTTCCGCTAACGCTGGAATCCCCCGAAAAGCAGATTCAGCGCACCATTCCACTGCGCCCGGTTTCGCCCGGAATCTTCGTGGATCCGGATGGCGCCCCCATGCTGCTCGATGCCGAGTCGGGCTTGTTGCTCGATACCAGCCAGCCCGCGCGAGCCGGTTCCCGAATTCAGATCTTCGCCACCGGTTTGGGGCGTGTGCAGCCCGACTGGCCGGCCGGACTCCCTGCCCCGGCGCAAAATCCCCCCAAAGTTATGGCGAGCGTTCATGCCTACCTGAGCGGGGAGCCGTTGGGAGTCTTACAGGCGGAACTGGCGCCCAGCTATATTGGCTTCTATCTCGTCGAAGTGGAACTGCCGAAGATCGTAAACGCGGGTCCGGCGGAACTCTACATCGAGGCCGGCGGGCAGGTCAGTAATCGCGTGCGGATCTACCTTGAGCCGTAGCGTTCTTGCCGGCATTTTTCTGCTCTCCCTGGCTTCCTGCGGGCGGTATCGCGACTTCGCCCTACCGCCGGCCGCCGGTACGCCGCGCGCGGTCTCGTGGCGTTGGGAAGCGAATCCGAATCCGGTCCTCGAGCCCGGGCCGGGCTGGGAATCGAGCGACGTGTTGAATCCGTCGGTGCTGCTTTTTGGTGGACGCCGCCTGAATCTCTATTCCGGATTTGATGGGAAGACATGGCACACCGGCCTGGCCATTTCCCGGGACGGCACGGCGTGGGCCAAGCAAGGAAAAGTGCTCTCGCCGGACCCCGCGAGTTGGGAGGGGGACTACATCGCGGCCAACGGTTCGGCTATCGCATCCGGGGCAGAACTCCTCTATTACTATCAGGCCGGTTCGCCGCCCCGCATCGGACTGGCGCAGTCTTCCGATGGCAGGCAGTGGCGGAAGCTCGGCCGCCCGGTGCTTGAAACAGGGCCATATGGCAGTTGGGATGAGCGCGGCGTCGCCGACCCGTATGTGGTCCGCTTTGGATCGCGGTTCTACTTGTTTTATACCGGCATGGACCGTGCGCGCCGGCAGCGGTTGGGCGTCGCCGAATCCGCGGACGGCATCGTCTGGTATAAGCTTCGCGGGAATCCGGTGATGGAGTTGGGGGAGAGAGAGGCGTTCGACGGGAACGGGCTCGGAGAGCCGGCTGTTTGGACGTCAGACGGCTCCTACTGGATGCTCTACACCGGGCGAGACCGGAGCGAAAACCGGCGAATGGGCCTGGCGCGCTCGCGCAACGGAATAGCCTGGGAGAAGCAGACGCTGGTGATTTCAGGGGATCAGGCCTGGGATTCGAAGGTGGTCTGCGATCCCACGGTAGAGATGGATTCCGGAGGTGTTCGAGTTTGGTTCGGAGGAGGGGACGTGGCGAGTCCGGATGAGCGCCTGCACGGGAGAATCGGCGTGGGAATGCTTCGCGCCGTCGATTCCAATTGATGGCTACTCCAATTGATAGTTCGGCGCTTCTTTGGTAATGATGACGTCGTGCACGTGACTTTCGCGGAGTCCGGCGGCGGTGATTCTCAGGAAGCGGGCATTGGCTTGCAGATCGCGAATGGTGCCGCAGCCGCAATAGCCCATGCCGGAGCGAAGGCCGCCGACCAGTTGATAGACGAGATCGGAGAGCAGTCCCTTGTACGGGACGCGCGCCTCAATGCCCTCCGGAACCAGCTTGCCGTTGGTGTCCTGGGAGTAGCGGTCCGATGAGCCCTGCGCCATGGCGCCCATGGAACCCATTCCGCGATAACTCTTGAAGGTGCGTCCCTGATAAAGGATCGTCTCGCCCGGGCTCTCTTCGGTGCCGGCGAACAGGCTTCCAATCATGACGCAATCGGCGCCGGAGGCGATTGCCTTGGTCACGTCGCCGGAATACTTGATGCCGCCATCGGCGATGAGGGGAACGCCGCTGCCTCGCGTCGCCTTGGCGCATTCGGAAATGGCGGTGATTTGAGGGACACCCGCTCCGCTGACCACGCGCGTGGTGCAAATCGACCCGGGACCGATACCCACCTTGACCCCATCGACGCCAGCGGCGATCAGGTCGCGCGCGCCTTCGAAGGCGGCGACATTGCCGGCGATCAACTGCGTGTCCGGAAGCGCATGCTTCACCGCTCTCGCCGCATCGAGAATGCGCTGGCTATGCCCGTGCGCGGAATCGAGCACCAGGACATCGACTTTCATGCGGACCAGTTCCTGCGCTCGCTCCAGAAAGTCGTGCGTCGCGCCGATAGCCGCTCCCACCCGCAGCCGTCCCTGCTCATCCTTGGCGGCGGTCGGGTATTTCAGCTTCTTCTGAATGTCCTTGACCGTGATGAGACCCTTGAGGTTGTAGGCGTCGTCCACCACCAGCAGCTTCTCAACGCGATGCTTGTGGAGAATTTTTTCCGCTTCCTCCAGCGTCGTGCCCACCGCCACCGTGATGAGGTTTTCCTTGGTCATCACTTCGGAGATGGGGAGATCGAGGCGCGTCTCGAAGCGCAGGTCGCGATTGGTGAGAATGCCGACCAGTTTTCCGCCCTTGGTGACGGGCACGCCGGAAATCCGGTAGCGTTTCATGACTTCGAGCGCGTCGGAGATGCGCATCTCCGGTTCGATGGTCACCGGGTCCACGATCATGCCGCTTTCGCTGCGTTTCACGCGATCCACTTCTTCGGCCTGCCGCTCCACGGACATGTTTTTGTGGATGATGCCGATGCCGCCCTGTTGTGCGAGCGCGATGGCAAGATGCGATTCGGTGACGGTGTCCATCGCCGCGCTGACAATGGGAATGTTGAGGGAGATGCGCCGCGTCAACTCGGTGCGGGTATCCGCTTGTGACGGAAGCACGGAGCTGAGCGCCGGCTGCAACAATACGTCGTCGAAAGTTAGGCCTTCAGGTATGCTTTCGGGGATCATGCGGGAAATTCCATCATATCGTGGTTGGCAAATGGAGCGGAGCGACCAGTGCCCCGGGGTTTTCTTCCTATCCGCGCAGTTCCGCGTGCATCTGCAGGTAGCTGAGGACCTGGGCTCGCGACACCACGCCCTCCAAGCGGCCTTCTTTTGAGATGACGGGGAGTTGGTTTAGATCGTAGCGGCTCATGGCCTCCAGCGCGCTCTTCAGTAGTGCATCCGGCGCCACGGCGCGCAGATCCTCAAGGGAGCGCATGACATCGCGAAGAGTTGTAAAAGGCCATTTTGCGCGCTCCACCTGCTTGATTTCATGTGGCGTGATCAAGCCGGCGATCTCTCCTTTTTCGAGGACGACAAAACAACGTTTTCCCGTACGGAGCAGTTCGTGGTCCACGAAGTTCTGCAGGTTCAGCCAGGCGTCAACGGTAGGGCAGTCGCGCGCCATGACATCGGCAACGCGAATGCCCTGAAGCGCATCTGCGAGGCCGACCTGCGCGTAGCTCTCCCTCGCGGCCTGCAGCAGAAACCAGCCGATGAAGACCATCCACAGGCCTCCGATGCCGGCGCCGCCGAAGAACTGAAATATGCCGAGCGCGATGAAGCCGAGCGCTACCCACTGACCGGTCTTCGATGCCGTTCGTGTGGAACGTTCCGCGTCGCCGGTCTTCCACCAAATAATCGCTCGCAATACGCGTCCACCGTCGAGAGGGTATCCGGGAATGAGGTTGAAGGCAGCCAGCGTGAGATTGATGTATCCAAGCCAGAGCAGCATCGCCACCCATGGATCGGAGGAAGAGCCACCCAGTAGCCGCGACGCGCCTACACAAATCACCCCAATGACAACGCTGGTCAGAGGGCCAACAAAGGCCACCCAAAATTCCAGTTTTGCGCTTGTCGGGTTTTTCTCAATCTGGGACACGCCCCCCAACGCAAAAAGCGTAATCTCTTTAACCGGCAGTCCATTCGAAGTAGCTACCAACGAGTGCGCCAGTTCATGCAGCAGAAGCGACACGAAGAAGAGGAAGGCGGTTGCGGCCGCCAGACCCAGCGTGACGCCGTCACTCCACCCGGGATTGCTTGCGTGAAATTGTGAAGAAAGGGAGAAGACGATAAGAAGCGCTATCAGAAACCAGCTATAGTGCAGGCCGATTCTAATTCCGAGGACTCTCCCAAGCGTGATTTGCGAGCGCAAGCTTTCGCCTCCTTGGGGGCGCACGGTATCGCGCCCGCGCTTCTCAGCGCCGCCGGTCTCCCCGGCGCGGCCACATCTTTATCATCGCCGCAATCGGCCACGGCAACAAAGAGCATTGAGGCATGGTCGAAGAGGGTTTTTCCGCTGGGATGGCACGGCGCTCGCAGCATGACGCTACGCATCATGCTGACCGTTCGCCGGGAGCACGTCGTAGGGGCGCATCATCTCGTAATCTTCGTGCTCGAGTACGTGGCAGTGCCAGACATAGCGTCCGGCATAGCCTTCGAAGCGCACGATGATGCGGGTCACCATGCCGGGATAAGCCCGCACCGTGTCTTTCCAGCCCATTTCGTTGGAATCGGGCGGGACCGCGCCGGCCGTGTAGCGGATGCGCCTGGTGTTCATATAGGTGAACACGTCGAAGGCCCGCCGGTCGAGAATTTGGAAGCGAACCAGATGCAAGTGGATGGGATGTGAATCGTCCGTGAGGTTGATGAGGCTCCAGATTTCGGTGCTGCCGAGTGTGGGGTTCTCGGTGACCGGCGCGCTCCACATCGCGCCGTTGAGCAGCATCGGCATCATCATGGACGTGGGGTCGTCGGAATCGCTCGGGTCGTCGAGCGTCAACGGGCGCGTTCTCGCGGCTTCGCTCTCACTTGTCCGCACAATCTCCCGCAAGCGCTGAGGCAGCGCGAAAGCGCGAGCCCCGGGCGCGGTTCCGACGCGGAACTGCAGAATCGGAGTGGCATCGCTCTGCATCAGAATGTTCTGCCCGCGTAGTTCCTGGAAGTCGACGATCACGTCGGCGCGCTCGGCTGGCGCGAGCGTCAACCGCGTCAACTCCACCGGCGCCGCCAGTAAGCCCTGGTCGGAGCCGATCTGAAAGAAAGGATGAGGAGTCGAGCGCGCTCCCGCGGAAAGCGTGAGGTAATAGGTGCGGCTGTTGGAGGCATTCAGAATCCTCAGGCGGTATTGTCCCGGTTCCACATCGTGGTAGGAGAAGAGTTTTCCATTTGCCAGGATCGCGTCGCCGAAAAACTCCGGGACCCAGATGCGCGCCGGATTGCCGGAGACCGGGTAGTGAATCTGTCCATCTTCGGTGATGTTCCGGTCGAAAAGAATCAGGGGGATCTCATATTCGCCGGACGGCAGATGGAGAGCGTCTTCGACTTCGTCGCGGATCACGTATAGGCCAAACAGGCCGGCCATGATGTTCAGCCGCGTGATCGCCATGGCGTGATCGTGATACCAGAGCAGGGTGGCTTCCTGGTCGTTCGGATAGAGAACCACGGAAGATCCGCCCGGCTCAAACCAGTGTTCCGGGTAACCATCGCTTTCCGGTGGAACGCGCCCGCCATGCAGATGGACGACTGTGCGCACATCCGGCGCCGCAGTCCCGCTCAAACCATGCAGCGCGCGATCGACGGGGAGGAAATGCCGCCGGGGCAATTCGTTCACCCATTCGACGGTCACCGGCTGGCCCTTTCGCGCCTCAATGGTAGGGCCGGGCGAAGTGGCGCCGAACCCCCACAGCCTGGCGGGCGGCAGATCGCGATGAATTTTCGATTCCACCTGGCGCATGGCAAGCCGGTAGTGGGCGGTCGCCGCACCGCCGGAGCTCACCGCGCGCGGAGGAATAGGAAGGCGATCCACGAACTTCGCCAGCCGGCCGGGGTTCAGAACGGCCCCGGGAGATTTAACCCCCTGGGCCAGCAGCGCGGCGTTTGTCAGGCTGGCGTAGAGGAACCCTCGCCGTGTCAGAGGGCGCATGCGCTTTTGTCTGTCTACTTGCGGGCCCGGAGAGTGCCGGTGCTCTCGTTCAAGATCAGGCGTTCCATCCGGGGCGCGCTCTTGAAATCGAACATAGTTTCAATCGAGTTCGAGATGGCGTCGAAGGAGCCTTCGCCCAGCCGGCGGCCGCCGATCCAGTTGTCTTCGATAAAGACCATGATGGACGCCTGGTTGGTCAGCGCGTGATCGACGAAATTTGTCTTCGCCCAGGGTGAGATGGCAAGCAGCGGCAAACGCGGCCCAAAACCGCAGCGCCCCTGCGCGTGCGCGTTGCCCGGATCGACGCCCGGAAGAGCGCTGCTTCCATCGCCGCAACTCCCCGGCCCGTTGAGAGCGTCCGTGCTGCCGGTCGATTGATTGACGATGGGGCCCATTTGATGGTCGTACCACCCGTCCGAGTCGTCATAAGTGACGATCACTGCCGTGTTTTTCCATTCCGGGGTCCCCTGCAGAAAATTCACCACCTGCACCAGAAAGGTTTGTTCGTCGAGCGGATTGGAGTATCCCGCGTGACCATCCTGGAACGCGGGAGCCTTGAGGAAGCTGACCGCGGGAAAGTTTCTGGCGCGCACGGCGTCATAAAAATCGTGGATATCGTATTCGTGATTTGCCGCGTCGCCGTTGTGTCCGATCGTGCGGACCGAGTCCGGCCGGGCGTGCGTTGGATTGGCGGTGGAGGGGTAGTACTGAAAGGGCTGATGGTGAGCGATGTAATCGGGAATCGTCTTTCCGGTTATGGGCGATCGGGAAGAGCGATGGCACCCGGTTGTTCCGTTTGGATTTTTGATATTCAGATCGAAGCCGCCGATGAACCACCCCCAGGTTACGTTGGCCTCGGTGAGGAGATCGCCGATATTTTTCCCCGCCATCGAGGCGAGCATGCGAGTGGTCGCGGAACAAACATCACCCACCGGATCGGGGTCGCTGATCAGCGTGAAAGAGCCGCGACCGCCGTCGGCGAGTCCGCCCTTGCCGTTGCGGATGTCCACCACGCCATTGGTTTGGCCGGAAACCAGATTGATGGCCCCCGGCGTCGAAGGGCCGAAATTCGTTCCGAAGAAGTTGTCGCTCATCGCGAAACGTTGAGCGTAATTCCACATGGCGGTGACGGTATTGCCGTCGAAATAACCCATAGTCAGGCCCGTGGTGTCGAGGACGCTCTCAGGAGAAGAAGACCCCGGCGCGGGTTTGTTCCCGCGGCCCACCGATTTTGGGAAAAGGTCCATCACGCCGCCGTGAAAGGCCATCTGCTCTTCGGTATATCCGTGCTGCTGGTCCGCGGTGGCGGCTTGTGACCGGTCCAGCCGGAACGGGTTGACGGCGCCTTTGCCGTTCTCCGGATTTGCTGCATTGGGGTTACGCGTCAAAAGAGCCGCGCTGATTCCATTTACCGCCGGCGTGGCGGGCGAAGCCGTGAATTGCGGTTCACCCGGCGGATTCTTCGCATGCGGGTAGACGCCAAAGTAATGATCGAACGATACGTTCTCCGGGAAGATAATGACAAGGTGGCGAATTGGCGTCTTGGGCGCCTGGGCCTCCGCGGCGATGCCCGGACCGAGCGACAGCGCGCACAGCGCTCCGAAACAAGCAGACCAGCGTCGCTTTTGCATGAAGGTCTATTTTACGCATTCACCGGGCGTTCGCGCGCGCCTGCTGGACAACGTCCAATACCGCATCGATTACCAGTTCCGGCTCATCGATCGGAATCCAGTGCCCGCTGCTCCGGGCGACGCGGTGAACCCCGCGCGAAGACAGGCGCGCCGCCTCTTCCTGCTGCTTGAAACGCCGCGGGCTCGGATTGGCGGCGGTGAGGACCACCAGCGGGAGATCGCCGAGACCGCTCACGGCGGCAATATCGGAGGCGCTTTCCGGAAGGCTTTCCATCTGGCTGGCAAGAGCGTCGTAAAACTTGGGGCGCACCCAGGCCCTCGCCGCGGTTAGCTGAATCTCGCGGGAGAGCTTTTGCAAGGGGACCAGAAGATTGTCGGTATTTCCCTTCAAGACCCCGCCGCTTACCGAGGTCGAGATCCGCCGCGCCGGACCGGCGGCGCCCGCGCGCACCATCCAGAAGACAGCGCGGGCGATGCCCAGACGCGCGGCCAGTGCACCGCGCCGGGCCAGCCACGCGCCGGTATGGAGTTTCTTCCGGTTCTGAGGGCTCATCTCCGTCCACTCGCGAGCGTCGGGCGGGTCCACCAGCACCAGCCCCGCCATGTCCCGGAGGTAGCGCGAGGCGAAGAGCCTGGCCGTCATCCCGCCGAAGGAATGCCCCACCAGAACAAAAGGCGGAGGGACTTTGGCGCGCTCCAGCATCGTTCGTAACTCGTCGGCAATTCGTGAGGCGGTGCGCGGCATGGGGCCGGCCTGACTCCGCCCCAAACCGGCGCGGTCGTACGACAGTGTAAGCGTTTCTTGTGCTACCGCCGGTTGGACGAGGGCCCAACTGAGGGACGACGCCCCGAGCGCGGCATCGAAGATCACCGCGGGAGACCCGTCCCCGGCACGCTCCACGTAAAGCGAGTGCCTGCCCGCCTGGATCATCTCCCTGTTCGTAGCGCCCATCTCTACAGGATAGACAATGCAAATACTTGCACTTGCGGCCGCAAGGCTTTAGTATTCTTAAGATTCCACTAAATTTATTTGCCCTCGTGCGACAGCGGGCGCCGGACAAAATTCGATCTTGAGCCAGGAAGTATTCACACCGGACTATCTTGACCGCCTCCGTGCCGCGGATCCGGAGACCGAGCGGCATTTCGTCCGCTACTTTAGCTCTCTGATGCGTCTGAAGTTACGGGGGATGATTCGTTCTCCTCAGGTTGCCGAAGATGTCTGCCAGGAAACCTTCATGCGGATCTTCCGCATTCTCCGTTCGGAACGGGGGATCGAGAGTCCCGACCGTCTTCCGGCGTTTGTTCATACGGTATGCAGAAATGTCGCCCTAGAGCACCTGCGGGCCCTGGGACGTCACCCGCAGATCCCGGAAAACGCGCCGGATGTCTCAAGCGGCCCGGTGGATTTCGATGCGAGCCTTGTGAATGAAGAGCGTAAGCAGGTGATTCGCCAGGTTTTGGGGGAGCTGAATTACAGAGACCAGCAAATTCTCCGGATGATCTATTTGGAAGAGGTGGATAAGCTTCAGGTTTGCAGTTACTTTCGTGTGAAGCCGGACCACCTGAGGCTATTGCTACACCGCGCAAAAAACCGCTTCCGCAAGGTACTGGAACGGGAAGGAGCCTAGGCAGGTTGAGAGAAAGACCGGAAATTTCCGATGGCGCTGAAACGTTCGTGCAATGTGGAACACAGACAGGCAGAGGAAGTTGATGGACCACGTTGAGGCCCGGAAAAGTAAAGCGGTTGAGAGATATCTGCTCGGAGAGCTTTCTGAGGAGGAAAGCGAGGAGTTCGAGTTGCATTTCTTCGACTGCAAAGACTGCGAGGAGGAACTGAGGGTCGGCGCCCTGTTTGCCGAGAACGCGCGCGCGGTGTTCGCGGAGGGGTACGCGCCCCGTAGTTGGTGGAGTTCCTTCCAGGAAACGTGGGCAGGAGCGTGGCGCCGTCCCGCTCTCGGGGTGCCTAGTTTCGCGGCGTTATTGCTGGTGGCAGTTTCGGTGTATCAGAACGGAGTCGAGATTCCCTCCCTTCGGCGCCAGGCCGCTGTCGCGACCAGCCCGCAGTTAACCGCTATTGCGACACTGAAGGGGCTTTCTCGCGGCGCGGAGAGCGACGAGAGAACGATCGGCGTGCCCAAGGCGGCGTCTTCGCTGGTGATTCAATTCGACGTCACGGCGGATCCTCTGCCGTCCCGCATTCGCTGCGATGTTGTGAACAGCGCCGGGTCGGTGGTTTCGTCCTCGGTGGTGCCCGTTCCGGCAAACGGCACCGTTCCACTCTCGGTTAGCACAAGAGTGGTTGGTCCCGGCTCCTGGGTTCTGGTCGTGCGTGATGCCACTAGCGGAAATGAAATATCAAGGTACCCTTTTAGGTATCGGATTTCATAGAGATTTCCACTCAGGAGGCAGTACCGGTGTCCAGATACCTTTATCACGGCGAAGCGTCCGCCGCCAACGGCATATTGTCGGGGCCGACGCAAGAGATCATTGAAGTGCAGGCGTCGTGCTCGCTGCCGGTAATCGGCGGGACGGCGAAGGCGCATATTCAAAAGTTTTCCCACAACGGCGCGGGCGGCAACGTGCTTTCCTTCGAGCACGGCCACACACAGGCGCTTGGCTATTACGTTGAAAAAGACCAGGCCTGGAATACCATCGTCACAGCGACCGTGGAAGGCCTGAACATTTTGGATGTCGTGACCGCGAAGAAAGTGGTGGCGCGCCTCGCGTCGGAACATCCTATTCGCGGCGGCAAACCCTGCATCCGCGCCATTGGAAGCACCTTTGAGGGCTTGCGGATTGCCGGCAAGGACGTCGAGGTGGACCTGGCGACGGACCACCTGGACCGGTATGCGGTACACGACGATCTGCTGGGCGCGTATCACGGTAAGGACACCGTGTTCCGGGAGCTTTTCGACAAGCTGCGGCGCCGGGACTTCGGAGCGCCTCATGAAACGCCGGAATTGATTGGCTGTACTCTGGTCAGAGGTATTGAGTGCCATTCCGACCAGGTTACGTTCGAAGACGGCGTCGTTGTGATTCCGAATTTCGGGAAAATGCATTTGGCCGAGTTGATCATCAAACCGTACGAACGCAGCCTGACGATGATCCGGGTGGAGTTGGGGTCGCCTCCGTCGGGAAGCGTCACGGTTGCATCCGGCCGTACCAATGGATCGCCCACCGGCGGCGGCCACTAGCCGGACTGCTCCTGATTGTCGGGTTCATGGCCGGCTGCCGCCGGCCATCGCTCTCCCAACGCTACGACGAAGCGGACTCACTCTACCGGCAGGACAAACCGGCGGCGAAAGAGCGCGCGGCGGCCGGTCTGGCGGAAGCAGCCGCGCACCATTCCCGGGAGTGGACCTGGAAGTTCCGCACGCTGCTCGCCTCGATTCTTATCAATCGCAACGACGCCCGAGGCGCATTGCAGGTGCTGGCGGAAGGCGGGCCCGCTCCGAACGACCATGCCGGCGCGGAGCGAGAGTCCCTCAGCGGCTATGCCGAAGTGCTCCTGGGGCATTACGACGCCGCCGGGGTGAAGTTGGAGAAAGCGCGGCGTCTGGCGGCGCCGCTCGGCGACGCCGCGCTACAGGACCGGATCAAGCTCAATCTGAGCGCGCTCTACGCGCTTCAGGAAGAGTTCGACCAGTCCGAAGTCGAACTGCGGCAGGTGATCGAAAGTGCGAGCGCCCGGGGAGATTTACGCATGCAGGCGAAAGCGATGCTGAATCTCGCCTACAACG
This sequence comes from Bryobacteraceae bacterium, assembly GCA_035545735.1. GTDB lineage: Bacteria > Acidobacteriota > Terriglobia > Bryobacterales > Bryobacteraceae > JAJYKC01. The sequence goes on from DASZXS010000065.1 coordinate 226,542, forward strand.
ACCATCGCGAGCTGCGCAACGAAGAGGCCGTGGAATGGCTGGAGAAGGCTATCCCTCTTTTTCAGGAAACGGGCGACCGTTTCAACCTCGCCAAGGCGACCGGTAATCTCGGATGGGCGTATCTCGATCTCGGCGCTTTAGAGAATGCGCTCTCCTACTTTTCCGATGCAGCCGCCCAGTCCGGCAAGATTGGCGATTCGCTCGGCCAGATCACCTCTTTGAATGGGGCGGCGGAAATTCTCCTGAAACAACGCAAATACAGCGCCTCGGCCGAGCGCAGCAAGCAGGCATTGGAGCTCGCCCGCCGGTCGGGCAACGTTGCCTGGGAGGCCGATTCTCTGGACGCGCTGGCGGCGGGGGCCCTGGAGTTGAAGAACTGGGACGAGGCGCGGAGCTACAACGAACAATCCCGCGCTCTTTCGCGCAAGCTGGAGAGCAGGGAAGGGCTGGTCAACAATCAGGAAGTGGACGCCAGAATCGCGGCGGGACGGAAACAATACGCGCTGGCGGAGCGCCTGTTCCGCGACGTGCTCGCCTCCCAGGATTCTCAAGACCCGGCCGTGCGGCTGGATGCGCAATCCGGTCTGGCAAAGCTCTATGCGGCGCAGGGGCAGCCGCGGAAGGCGGAGCGGGAATTCCGGGCGGCGATCGCCTACAGCGAAACCTGGCGGGGACGTCTCAAGAAGGACGAGAACAAAGTTACTTATCTTTCGAGTCTGATCGACCTTTTCAGGGAGTATGTTTCATTTCTGGTGAAACATCGTCAGGACCGAAGGGCGCTTGAGGTAGCCGATTCGAGCCGCGCCCGCGTGCTCGCCGAAAAACTGATTGCGGAGCCGAAACCGAGTACGGCCCAGGATTTTCAGGAGATGGCGCGGCGTTTGCGCGGCGTTCTGCTCTCGTACTGGCTTGGGCCGCGGCAGTCGTATCTGTGGGTGGTCACCGGCTCGCAAGTAGCCACCTTTATCCTGCCCGGCGAAGAGACGCTGGCCGAGCGCGTCCGGAAATACCAAAGCTTCCTCGAGGACGGTCTTGGCGACCCGCTTGTGTCGCAGGACGCCAATGGCGCGGCACTCTGGCAGACCTTGATCGCGCCGGCTCAGAAGATGATTCCGCAGGGAGCGGAGGTGATTCTCGCGCCGGATGGCGTGCTGAATTCGTTGAATTTCGAAACTCTTCCAGTGCCGGGTGAGCGCTGGCACTACTGGATTGAGGATGCCACGGTGCGCATTGCCCCTTCGCTGAGCGTTTTATACGCCAACCGGACGGAGCGGAGGGAGCCGCCGCCATCGGTTCTCCTGATTGGCGATCCGGTGAGCCCAGGTGGAGACTTCCCGGGCCTCCCGCACGCGGCCGACGAGCTGAGACGGGTCCGCCGCCACTTCCCACCGGGCGCCTCGAAAATCTACGAAGGCGCCATCGCCCAGCCGGCCATCTACGAGCGGGCCGCACCGGACAAATTTCGCGTCATACATTTCGCCACGCATTCTCTGCCGAACCGCTTGAGCCCGCTCGATTCGGCGTTGATTTTGTCGCCGAAAAACGGTGTATACAAGCTGTATGCGCGAGACATTGCGGAAGTGCCGCTGCGCGCGGAGCTGGTAACCATCTCGGCCTGCAAGAGCGCCGGCGCGAGGACCTATTCCGGCGAGGGGCAGGTTGGGTTGGCCTGGGCTTTTCTACAAGCCGGCGCGAGCAACGTCATCGCCGGACTGTGGGATGTGGATGACACCTACACGCCCGGGCTGATGGATTCCCTTTATGCCGGAATGCAGAAAGGCATGGACGCGGCGGAAGCGCTCCGGCGCGCTAAACTCGCCCTGATCCACTCTCAAACCGTGGCGCGCAAGCCCTATTACTGGGGCCCATTTCTGATCTTCACCGGGAGAGATCGTTGAACCACCACGGCAAAGCGCCCGGCCCCTCCTAGACGTCGAGCATAACCTGGTCGATGAAGCACCAGGCCCAGTCCTCGCCGGGCTCCAGGGAGCGCATGATCGGGTGTTTTGCGCGGTGGAAGTGTTTGGTTGCGTGTTTGTTCCGCGACGAATCGCAGCACCCGACGTGGCCGCAGGTCAGGCACATCCGAAGATGTACCCAGGTGTCGCCGCTTTTCAGGCACTCCTCGCACCCATTCGTGCGCGGGGAGACATCTTCAATCTGGCTGGTGTGAGAGCATTGACTGGCTGGCATTAAGACCTCCAGGTGATAGAGCCAAGGGCTCGAGATAATGTGTCACCATGGCAGAAAGGACATTCCATGACGACTCCATTGACCACCCTTGCGATTTCCATCTTACTGCCCGCGGGACTTTTGATGGCGGCGCCCAAGAGCGTCAGCGTGCAACTCCACGACGGCTCCGGGAAGAGCGCCGGCACGGCGAAAATTTCTTCTCACGACGGTGGGGTCCAGATCAAGCTGAATGTCAAGGGGCTGGCCGCCGGAGAGCACGCCCTGCACTTCCACCAGAATGCGAAGTGCGAAGGCCCCGACTTCAAGTCAGCCGGGCCGCACTTCAATCCGGATGGCAAGCATCATGGGCTTGAGAACGCGGAAGGACCTCACGCCGGCGATATGCCGAACTTCACCGTGGGCGCCGATGGAAAGGCAAAAACCACGGTTGTGAATCCGCGGGTAAACCTGGGCTCGGATAGCCATTCCCTATTCAGCAACGGGGGCACGGCGCTGGTGATACACGCCAAGGCCGACGACCTGAAATCCGACCCGGCCGGCAACGCGGGCGACCGCATCGCCTGCGGCGTAATCCTGCCATAACCGGACGCTCTCAGGAAGTGGCCGCGCGTTTGAGCCGGTCCCGGATGGCGGCCCAATCCGGCTCATCGGGCGGCGCTTCCACCGCGATCCAATCCCAGCCTCCGGCATCGAGCGTGTGCAGAGTGCGATAAAGTGCCGCCGCGTAGGTTTCGGGGTCCCGCGGCATGGCGATATTGTGCCCGCGCGCTCCAGTATCGTTCAGACGAAGAACGACGCCATTCCCCGCAGGCTCCATTTCCCCGGGGCCCAGTAGGACCAGCCGCGTCCGGGGGCTGTAATGGCGGGGGTGCATTCCGGGCGAGCTATGTGGCGCGGATCCGGCGGGATCCGCGCCAGCGAGATGCACGGGTCCGATTACGGCTTCGATGGCCTCCCGGGAAATCATGCCGGGGCGCAGCAGAACGGGAGCCGGGCCGGCCAGAGAAAGCACCGTCGATTCGAGGCCCACTTTCGAGGGTCCTCCATCGAGCACCATCGCCACGCGATCGCCGAGGGCCGTCCGTACGTGTCCGGCTTCGGTGGGAGAGAGGCCGGTAAACAGATTCGCACTGGGCGCGGCCAACGGAACTCGCGCCGCGCGAATCAACGCCAGCGCGACCGGATGGTTGGGGATCCGCACCCCCACGGTGTCCAGGCCGGCGGTGACGCACCCCGGGATTTTCTCCTGCTTCGGCAACACCAGCGTCAGAGGTCCCGGCCAGAATCTCGCGGCGAGCTTCTCCGCATTTTCCGGCCACGAGGTCACCAGGGAACGCGCCATCTCCACCGAATCGGCGTGAACGATCAAAGGGCTGGAGGACGGCCTCTTCTTGGCTGTGTAGATTGCGCGGACTGCCGTTTCGTCGAGCGCATTCGCGCCCAGACCGTAGACGGTCTCGGTGGGGAAGGCGACCAGTTTTCCGGCACGGATCAGGCGCGCCGCCTCGGCGATCCATGCGGGACTGACGGAATTAATCGGGGAGGTCGTCCTTGCCATCTCCCGCTATTTTGCCCGTCTTGCGCCACACCAGCCAGGCGTGAATCAAGCTTTCCAGGTCGCCGTCGAGCACGCGGTCCACGTCGCCAACCGCGAGCTTGGTGCGGTGATCCTTGATCATCCGGTAGGGAGCCAGAACGTAGCTGCGGATCTGGCTTCCGAAGTTGATTTCCAGCTTTGTGTCTTCGAGTTTTCGCTCTTCGGCGCGCTTCTTGTCCATCTCGTACTCGTAAAGGCGCGCACGAAGTTGCTTCATCGCCGAGGCGCGGTTCTTGTGCTGGGAGCGCTCATTCTGGCACTGCACCACGATGTTGGTGGGAAGGTGGGTCATACGGACCGCGGATTCGGTCCGGTTCACGTGCTGCCCGCCGGCGCCGCTGGCGCGGAACACATCGACACGAATGTCTTCCGGCTTGATTTCAATCTTGACGTCGTCGTCGATCTGCGGGTAAACAAACACCGAAGCGAAGGAAGTGTGGCGCCGCGCATTGGCGTCGAACGGCGAAATGCGGACCAGGCGATGGACACCGATTTCCGATTGAAGCAGACCGTAGGCATTCTCGCCGTTGATTTCCACCGTCGCCGATTTGATGCCTGCGCCCTCGCCTTCCAGACGGTCCGTCACTATGGCTCCGAAACCATTCCGCTCGGCCCATCGCAGATACATGCGCAATAGCATTTCCGCCCAATCCTGGCTCTCGGTGCCGCCGGCGCCTGGGTGAATTACCAGAATTGCGCTGCGCCCGGCGTTGTCGCCGGATAGGAGCATGCCGGTTTCCATCTTTTCGAGCACGCTCGCGAAGGTCTTCATCTCGCGCTCCAGGTCGGCGGTGACGTTCTCGCCTTCCCGGGCGAGTTCGAACAGAGTGTCGATATCCGAAGTGGCCGCGGCCACCTTCACCTCGCGGGAAATGTCCTCTTCCAGACGCTTCCGTTCCTGCATCAGCTTCTGGCTTTTTTCCGGTTGGGACCAAAAATCGGGGGCTGCGATCTGCTCTTCCGTTTGCGCTAGCTGAGCCTTTTTGCCCGGTGCGTCAAAGGTAGCTCCGTACAGCGTCTGCCTGCTGACGGAGCGTAACGTACTCTCTTTCCAGTTCTTCCAGAGTCATTCAGTGACAGTGTAGCAGGCGGGCCGTTTTTTTCGGGGTCTGGCGCTCAATTTGCCGATAAGCACCATATGGACGAGGGCGCTCTGGCCGGGATAGTGGCGATATTGGGTCGCGACCCCGTGAGCGCTATGCGCATTCTGCTGATCCTGGCGCACAAGGATGCGGATCTCTTCTCTTGCGTTGCTCCGCCGCTGCTGCGGCGAATTTCCGGAAACGCGGATGCGCGCTTCCTGCTGGCGGTTCTGCGCACGTCCACGGTGTCGCCCCCACCGCTGCTGGACCCCGCCTTTTCTTCCCCGGGCCAATCGGAATGCCTGGCTGCGTTGTTGGCGGCGGGCCGCCCAGGGCGCTCGGGCGGGGGCCACGCGAGCATCGAGCGCCTGCTGCGAAATTCCGCACTCGACACGGAGGCGGATTCTCCCCTCCTGCCCGCGCTGCTGTTGCACCACTCCGACCCGCGCATACGCTCGACCGCCGTGGCGGTGGCTGCACGGACCGACGGCGTCCGTGACTGGGGGAAGTTCCTCCGGTCGGAGAGAGATCCCCGCGTCCGAGCCAATGCGATCGAGGCTCTCTGGAACTCGCCGCAACTCAGCATCGGCGAGGTTTTTGCCGCCTATGTGAACGACCCCGAACCTCGAATCGCGGCCAATGCGCTGGTGGGGCTGCACCGTGCGCGCCGGCCCGCCGCGGATGTGGATCAGTTAGAGGCGCTGGTCCGGGGGATGCTTCGCCTTGCCGATCCGCGGTTCGTGGCATCGGCGGCCTGGGCAATGGGCGTCACCGGGGACGTTCGCTACATCCCCGTTCTGGAAGATCTGGTGAAGCGTCCAGGCTCGCACCTCCTGTGCGCCATCCGGGCGATGCGGGTTCTGCGCGCTTTGCAACCGTCTTCCATTTGATTCGGCGGCCTGACCGAAAAGCTATCATGTTTTCGATGAAGACCGAGCGTAGTGTTGCCCTCGTTACCGGGGGAAGCAAAGGAATCGGAAAGGCCTGCGCGCTGGCTTTTGCCCAGGCCGGAGTTTCAGTCGTGGTGAACTATAACCGGTCCGCCACCGCGGCGGAGGAAGTGGTGAAAGCGGTCCGCGGGGCGGGTGGCGAGGCGGATGCGATGGGGGCGGATGTTTCCGACGATACGCAGGTCCGCGGGCTCATGGACGCGGTCCAAAAGCGGCATGGCAGGCTGGATTACCTGATCAACAATGCCGGATGGAGCACGCGCGTTCCCCACGCGGAGATGGAGGCTCTGACCGACGAGATTTGGGAGAAGACCCTCCGCACCAACCTGCATGGTCCGTTTTCCTGCGTTCGCGCGGCCGCTGCGCTGCTCCGGGAAAGCCCCGGTGGTGCGATCGTCAATATTGCATCCATGGCCGCGATTCATGGCCGGGGGAGTTCGATGGTCTACGCCGCATCGAAGGGAGGTCTGCTCACCATGACCCGTTCGCTGGCCCGCGTGTTCGCGCCGGCGGTTCGCGTCAACGCGGTGGCCCCCGGCCTCATCCGCACAGGCTTTGCCGGCTGGGGTGAAGATCAGTGCGTCGCCGTGGAGAACATTACGCCCCTTCGGCGGCTGCCGACGGTGGAAGACATTGCGGAAACCGCGCTCTTCCTGGCCATGAAGGCGCGGAGTATCACCGGTGAGACCGTTTGGGTGGATGGAGGGTTCTCTCGCCTGGGCGCCGGAGCCTAGAAGTGCGCGCCGCCACTGCAGATGAGCACTTCACCGGAAACATAGTCGGAAAGCGGCGAGCAGAAAAAGAGCACGGCTCCGGCCGCTTCCTCCACGGTTCCTAACCGGCCGAGCGGGCACGTTGTCTTAGCGGCGTCCAACAGCTTTTGCTGCACGCCCACGGGGATTTGCCTGCCCTTCATCTCGATGGTCGCCGCGCCGCCCTGCAAGGGCTGAATCAAGCGTGTCTCAATCAGCCCGAAGCCTACCGAATTCACATTGACGTTGTAGCGGCCCCATTCCTTGGCCATGGTTTTGGTCAAGCCGTTGATGGCGGATTTGCCGGAGGCATATCCGGCCTGCCCGGCGTTGCCATCGGTGCCCGAGATCGACGTGATGTTCACCACCTTGCGCATCACCCGGCGGCCCTCGCCGATTTCCCTTTTCGCCGTCTCGCGGATCCATCCCGACGCCGCGCGCAGGATGCGAAACGGCGCAACGACGTGAATATCGAGCATGGCTTGAAACTGCTCGTCGGTGGTTTTCTGGATCACGTTATCCCACGTATAACCGGCATTGTTGACAATGATGTCGAGCGCGCCGAAATGTTCGAGCGCCGCGTCCACCAGTTGCTGGGGAAAGGCTGGATCGCAGAGATCGCCGGGAACCGCGTGCGCATTCTCGCCAATAGCGGAAGCTGTTTCCCGCGCCACGTTCCCGTCGATGTCGTTCACCACTACGCGCGCGCCCGCCGCGGCCAACTGGGAGGCGATGGCGCGGCCGATGCCGCGCCCTGAGCCCGTAACGAGGGCGGATTTTCCTGTGAGTGAGAACGACATGGAGCAGAATTGCCTTACCCAAACCACAGTAACAACTCGGCGCCGGCAGGAGGAGGCTCCCCACGCCACTCTATGAGCCGGGGACGTAGTACCCGGTGCGGTATTGCAGGAGAGCGTTAGGGTAGCGCTGGCGGGCCAGCATGGAAAGCTGGACCTCTACTTTACGGTAGGACCCCGGCGGCGCTGCCGCGGGAAGGTGGTAGGACAGGCTATAGCGCGCGCGGATGGATTCGATCATTTCGCGCAGGCTATCCGCCGTCCGGTCTGAGCGGATCGCAACGCCTCCTGTTTTTTCAGACAGCAGAAAAACATCGGCGGGAGTGAAATCCGAGTTGATCGAATTGGCGTATCGAGTCGCGGAGGGACGGATGGCGCGTCCGGTCACGATGGCATCCAGGACTGCGTCGGCGGATTCCAGCGCCCGAACCACTTTTTGGTCCGGCATTTTGTAGTTCAAGCCCAAATCGTCGGTGACAATGAGGATCGCCCGCCGTCCCGGCACCCCCACGAGATGAGTTTTTATATAATCCGCCGCGTCGACCAGCGCGGAGTTGATCGAGGTGCCGCTCCCGACGTCGTGCCCGCGAATCGCCAGCCCGATCTGGCGCGCGCTTTCGCCCAGATTGTCGAAGAAGTCCTGATGGACGGCTGTCCGTTTTCCGAAAACCATGATGCCCACCCGGTCTCCCGGACGCAGCAACTGCAGAGCTTCCGTCGCGCGATCCGCTAACTCCTGAAGCCGGGGCTGCATGCTGCCGCTCACATCCAGCAGCAAGAGTATGGAGACGGGTTCCCGGTCATGGCCGAAATAGCTCAGCTCCTGGACCATCCCGTTATCGAAGACTGCGAAATCGCTCCGCGACAGGTCGTTCACCAGCTTGCCGCCTTCGGTGACCCGGACGTCGATGCGCACATCCGAGACGCCGCTGTGGAACGTCGGCGTTTCGTCGGGGGGGCCTGCGGCTCGCAGAGGGAATGCCGCCAGGGCCGCGAATAGTACGATGAAAAGCATCCGCATGAAATATGTTGTGGCCGGAACGGCCGGGCACATAGACCACGGCAAAACGGCGCTGGTGCGCGCCCTCACCGGCATCGATACAGACCGGCTCAAGGAAGAAAAAGAGCGCGGCATTTCAATCGAACTCGGGTTTGCACATTTAGATCTCGCCCCGGGCATCAGGCTCGCACTCGTAGACGTGCCCGGCCACGAGCGGTTTATCAAAAACATGCTCGCCGGAGTCGGAGGCATCGACTTTGTGATGTTGGTGATTGCGGCCGATGAGTCCATTAAACCGCAGACGCGCGAGCACTTCGATATCTGCCGGATGGTCGGAATTTCCAGGGGCCTGGTAGTTCTTACGAAGTCCGACCTCGCCGAGCCGGAGACTTTGGATCTGGTCCGGCTGGAAGTTGAAGATTTAACGAGGAATTCGTTCCTCTCGGGGGCGCCGGTTGTCGCGATAAGTTCCACCACTGGTTTCGGGATGCACGAGCTTCGCCAAACTCTGTTGTCCGTGGCGGAGCAAACGCCGGAGCGCTCTTCGAACCGCTATTTCCGCCTGCCTCTCGATCGGGTGTTTTCCATGCGCGGGTTCGGCACCGTGGTCACGGGTACGATTTCCGGGGGGCAAATATCCGCCGGGCAAGAGGTTGAGATATATCCGATTGGCAAGAAAACGCGGGTGAGGGGCCTGCAAACGCATGGTGACGCTGTAGAAAGCGCGCGCGCCGGGCAGAGAGCGGCGGTCAACTTGGCCGGCGTCGAAGCGGCGGAGCTAAGCCGCGGAATGACTCTTGCCGGTCCGGGGCGGTTTTTCGCAACCAAGGTATTGGATTGCGTCTTCGAACTCCTGCCGGGCGCGAAACCTCTTAAGAATCGCGCGCCGGTTCATTTTCACGCGGGGACCGCCGAAGTGGAGGCCGCCATTCGGTTTTCTACCGGCGTGTCGTCTCTCGAACCGGGCGAGCGTGCCTTCGCCAGAATCACGCTGCGCGACGCGGTGCTGCTGCTGCCCGGCGACCGCTTCATCGTGCGCATGTTTTCTCCGGTTGTCACGATCGGAGGAGGCGTGGTCCTGGACATTCTTCCGCCGCGCCGGTTCTCCACGGAGCGGCTGAGGGCGCTCGAAAACGGTACGGCCGCGCAGCGTATCGAGTTGCTGGTCAGCGAATCGGGCGCGGGCCTTTCGCTGGAGAGCCTGGTGGCTCGCACGGGACTGCATGAATCCGAAATTCTGGAAGCTGCTCGCCCTTTGGTGAACCGCTGGTTCGCCAGTCCGGCCTGGGTTGCGTCGCGCCGCCGCTCCGCCGAAGAGATCCTGCGCGAATTTCACCGCCTGCATCCTCTCCTTCCGGGCATGCCGAAAGAAGATTTGCGGAGCCGCGTCCTGCCGGATGCTCCGGATTTCGCGCTCGACGCGCTTGACCTGGTTTCCGAAGGTGACGTGGTCCGTCTTGCTTCCCATCAGGTTTCTCTGCGGCGCGACGAAGAGGAGGCGGCGAAAAAGATGGAGGAAATTTTTCGCCACGCCGGGCTTAGAATCCCTTCTCTTTCCGAGACGCTGGCCCAATCCGGCGTGGAGATCGCGCGCGCCAAAACGCTGCTGCAAATGCTGCTCAAGGACGGCCGGCTCGTGCGGATCAGCGCGGAACTGGTGGTCCACGCATCGGCTCTGGATGCTCTGCGCGTCAATCTTTCCCAACGGGCCGGGATGCGATTCACCGTGCCGGACTTCAAGGAATGGACCGGTGTTTCGCGCAAGTACGCGATCCCACTGCTCGAATTCCTGGATCGCCAGCGGATTACGCGCCGGGAAGGCGATACCCGCGTAATCCTCTAAATCCTTCAGGCCAGCTTGCCCTTGAGCATCGTGTAGGAATGCGGGGCCAACTTACAGCGGAGTGTCTTGCCGCTCGCATCGACGGTGCGGCGGGACGTTTGCACTTTAGTCGAGCCGAACGTATTCTCGGCCTTGATGTCCGGGCCATTCACTTCCGCGGCTTCGAAGCTTCCGGAAAACTGCTTGTCTTCGGCTTCGAAAACAACGTCGATGGACTCCTCGCGGTGGCGGTTCACCGCGTTGATTACCACGCTTCCGTTGTCGTAAGCGGCCGAGACGTCCAGGTACGGTACATGCTCGTGGCGTCCCGAGGAATAGCCCGGGCTTTCGACAAACAGATCGAGGGCGGAACCCTTCGAATTGGCGGCAAAGAGCTGCAGGGGATAGTAGATGGTCTGCAGGAACAGGCCCTTTTCGTCCGTGAAGATAGGCGCGATGACATTCACCAGTTGGGCCATGTTCGCGATTTTCACGATGTGCGCGTGATTGACGAAAGTGTTGAGCAGCGTCGCCACCACCAGCGCGTCTTCGAGGTTATATTTCTCTTCGAGAATGCGCCGGCCATGCTCCTTGCCGTCGCCACGCGCGCGGTACCAGACGTTCCACTCGTCCCAGGCGATATAGATTTTGCGTTTCGGGTCTTCGTTCGTCAGAACTTCGCGGATGATGCCCTCCGCCGTCTCGATTTTGTCGGCAAGGCCCATCGAGCTTGCGAGGAACTCGTAATAGTCGTTCTTCGAGTTGCCCACGTAGAGATGCATGGAGAGATAATCCGCGTGGTGGCGGAGGTAGGAAAGCACCGTGCGGTTCCAGCCGGTCCAGTCGGCGGTGGCGCCGTAGTTGGATGAGCCCGCGGCGATCAACTTTACGCTGGGGTCCGTCCACTTCATCAGCTTGGCTGCTTCGAGGGCGAACTTTCCGTAGTCTTCCGCGGAACGGTGTCCCATCTGCCACGGCCCGTCCATCTCGTTGCCGAGGCCCCAATATTTCACGTTCCAGGGCTTTTCCCGGCCGTTTTTCTGGCGCAACTTCGTCATCGCCGTTCCGGAGGCGAGGTTGCAATACTCCACCCAACTTTGCGCTTCGGTCCAGGTGCCAGTCCCGAGATTGGCGCAGACATAGGGCTCGATTCCCAGCATTTCGGAATAGTCCAGAAATTCATGGGTGCCGAAGCGGTTGTCCTCAATGGTTCCCCAGGCCATTTCGAGGCGCGCCGGGCGCTGGTTGCGCGGCCCGAGTCCGTCCATCCAGTGGTAGTTCGAAGAGAAGTTTCCGCCAGGCCAGCGAAGGAGGCTGACGTTCAGGTTGCGCACTGCTTCTATGACGTCCTTGCGATAGCCGTGGGAGTCGGAGAGAGGGGACCCTTCCTCGAAAATTCCGCCCTCGATGCAGCGCCCCAGGTGCTCCACGAAGTTGCCGTAGATCTTCGGGTCGATCTGCCCGATCACGCGTTCGGTATCCAGCTTCACGCGGGCCTGATTCGAGTTGGTTTGAGCCTTTGCAAGAAATGGGGCCGATAACAGCGCGGCCGAAAAGGCGCGTCGAGTGGGTCTGTTCGTCATGGCGTTTACGGTTCCTCATTATACCCGGCTCCGACTGCGATACCTTGTTTAGGAAGTCCTTCGAAAACTCATGAGCATTGTTGCGGGCGTAGACTTTGGCACGCTGAGTGTGCGTGTATCTATTTTTGACAGCCGGAAAGGCCGCCTGGGTTCGGGCGTCGCCGAGTATCCGCTGCATCGAAAGAGAGATGATCCGGACCACGCGACGCAAAGCCACGCGGATCAGATGGACGCCCTCGCGCTCGCGACCGCCAAGGCCGTGGAAACGGCCGGGGTGAAGGGCTCGGATGTCGAGGCGATCGCGCTCGACACCACCGGTTCAAGCGTCATTCCGCTGGGGGAAGGCTTGATTCCGCTGGACGATTATTACCTCTGGTGCGATCACCGTTCCTGGCGGGAGGCAGGTGAGATCACAGCGAAGGCTCACGCCAGCCATCTGGAAGCGATCGAGTGGAGCGGGGGCGTCTATTCCTCGGAGTGGGGCTTTTCCAAGCTCCTGCACTGGCTTCGCAATAATCCGGGGAAGCGCGCGAGCCTGGTGACCGCCCTTGAGAATTGCGACATGGTGGCGGCTACGCTCTGCGGCATCACCGACGCGGCGAGCGTGAAGCGCAGCGTGTGCGCCATGGGGCACAAATGGATGTGGAATCGCGCCCTGGGAGGCTTTCCGCCGGAGGACTTCCTGAACAGCGTAGATCCCCTGCTTGCCGGAGTTCGCGCCAAGCTGGACGGCGAGTTCGCCACCTCGGATCAGTTGGCCGGTCATCTCTCCGATCACTGGGCAAAAAGGCTGGGGCTGCGCGCGGGCATCCCGATCCCGGTAGGCGCCTTCGACGCGCATTGGGACGCGATCGGCGCAGGCGTGAAACTCGGCGACGTGGTCAACGTCATCGGAACCTCGACCTGCATCATGGCGATCAGCGACAGCACGGCTCTGATTCCGGGCGTGTGTGGTGTAGTGCCGGGGTCGGTGCATCCGGGGCACACCGGGATTGAAGCGGGCTTATCGGCAACCGGCGATATCTTTGACGCCATTGCTAAACGCGCCGGCGTTACGGTGGCGGACCTGGCGAAGGGACTCGAGAATTTTCGCGCCGGGCAGACCGGATTGCTGCGGCTCACCTGGGACAACGGGGACCGCACGGTGCTTGTAAACCCGGAACTCGGAGGTGTTACGCTCGGGTGGAATCTGACTCACACGGCACAGGACGAACTCTTTGCCGCTATTGAGGGAACGGCGTTTCACACGCGCATTATTCTCGACCGTATGGCAGAGCATGGCGCGCCCATCCACCGGGTTATCAATGCGGGGGGCATTCCTCAGCGCAGCGACGTTCTGAATCAGGTTTACGCCAATGTGCTGAACAAACCGATTCTCGTCCCCCGGACGGACCCGACCAGTCTGGGCTCGGCGATCTTCGCATTCCTCGCCGCCGGCGCTTTCAAGACCGTGGAAGAGGCTCAAGCGGCGCTGTGCCCCGAATACCGTGTCTACTCGCCCGATGCGGGGAGCGCCGCGACTTACGAGAAGCTATTCGGGCTTTACCGCTTGCTTTACTTTGCGATGGGCTCGAAAGACGCGGCGCCCGCCGCTGTCGGCGGCGTTCTGGCGGAACTCAGACGGATTGCCCGCGAAAAATAGGGCTTCGCCCGGCGCGGTGCCGCCGGCTGTCTTACTTTTGCTTGGCGATGATCTGATTTTTGATCTTCGCGTATACCGCCGCGGGAATCACCTTCTTGTTCACGAGGTCGGTCTTCGTCTTATAAGGCCTGCCCGCGATAATCTTGCCCGCATACGCCTTGCCGATGCCCGGTATGGCGTCGAGTTGCTCCTCGCTGGCGGAGTTGATGTCAACCAGGTCGCCCTGGGCGGCCATGGACGTCATCTTCGACGTCGCTGGCGGTTTTGTTTTTTGGGGCGGCGCGGCGAAAGCCATTCCGGCGGCGGCCGCCAGGACTAACAATACACGGGTCAATTTCATAGCCATTTTGTTCCTTTCCGGCCGTTATGCCGGCTGGTTTCCCTTTAACAATCCGCTGAGCGCGCTCAGCCCTGCCGAGAGGACTCCGCTTTGCGGGGCCTCTCCGTTAGGAGTCAGATGATCGATGAGCGCCGGCAAAAGCTGGGCGAGTTGCCCGCTGGCGAGACCGGGCGGAATCCCCAGTTTCTGTGCATATTGCTGCACCTGCTCGTTGCCGAGCACGTTTTGAATCTGCTCCGCCGAAACCGGCAGGTTCTGCCCTGTTCCCACCCAGGACGAGGCCAATCCACCCAGACCCTGGTCATGGAAGCTCTGAAGCAATCCCGATAAACCGCCAGGGTGACTATTCACCATCTCGACGACGGAATTCAGTAGTGACTGGCTACCACCACCGGAACCCGCGCCGGAGAGACTCCCCACCAAATCGCCTAAGAGACTCATGGCTCCTCCTTCTTCAATTTCTGTAGATGCCGCGCCATTCAGCCTCGGCCTAGATACTCTCTTATACATCGGAGATCCTTGTCAAGGGGAGAAAGGTCCCAAGGGATTTTCCGGACGGCCCGCTGTGCTCGGGAAAACCGGCGAGATATACTGCTTGCCATGCCGAGTTTTCGCTCGATGCCGCCGGCCGCCGCGCTGCTGCTTGCCTGCTCCCCCGTTTGGGCGGCGGCGCCTCCCACAAAGCGCCCGCTTGTGCTCGACGATCTCGCGAAGGTGCGGCAAGTAGCGGATCCTCAGGTATCTCCGGACGGCGCGTGGGTCGCCTATACCGTTACCACGGTAAATGCAGCGAAGGATAAGCAGGACACCAACATCTGGAAGGTGAGCTGGGATGGGAAGCAGGAGATCCAGCTCACCTATAGTCCGGAATCGGAGAGTTCCCCGCGCTGGAGCCCGGACGGAAAATATCTTTCTTTTCTCTCGTCACGGCCCGGCGAGGACCCGGAAAAAGTGAAAGGCACGCAGGTCTGGGTAATGGACCGGCGTGGCGGCGAGGCTCGTCAACTGACCCGTTTCAAGGAAAAGATTGAAGACTATGCCTGGTCGCCGGATTCGACCCGATTGGCGCTCGTGCTGCGCAACCCCGATCAGCCCGAAGCCGATAAGAAGAAGCCCGAGTCGGAGCAGGCGCCGCCGAAACCCATCGTCGTCGACCGCTACCACTTCAAAGAAGATCATGCCGGCTACCTCCACGGTCCGGAGCATTCACGGATCTTCCTCTACGACCTTGCGACTCAAAAACTGAACCCGCTCACGAACGAAAAGATGTTCGATGAAGAGAACCCGTCCTGGTCGCCCGATGGAACCAGAATCGCGTTCGTCAGCAATCGGGGAAAGGATTGGGAACGCACGGAGAACACCGACGTCTTCGTTGCCAGCGCCAAGCCGGGATCGATGCCGCTGCAGTTGACCCATTTTGCCGGGCCCGATGGAGGCCGTCTGGCGTGGAGTCCGGACGGCTCGACCATTGCCTATACCCAGGGGAGCGAGCCGAGGTTCTCGGCCTATAATCTGAACCGGCTGGCCCTGGTTCCGTCGCGCGGCGGAACCCCCGGAGTTCTCACCGGGAAACTGGACCGCGGGGTCACGTGGCCGGCTTTCACTCCGGACGGCAAGGCGATCGACGTGCTGGTGCAGGACGACCGCTCCGAATATCCCGCTCGCGTTACTGCCGGAGGCGTCGTCGAGCGGCTGGTGGGCGGCGAGTTTGTCGCGTCTTCCCCATCGCGCTCCCACGGGCATGTCGCGCTGCTGTCTTCGACCGATAACGCGCCCGCGGAAGTGTTCGCGCTCGAAGCAGGAGGGCTTCGGCAGCTCACGAATCAAAATGGACCGCTTCTCGCGGAAGTGCAATTGGGCCGGACGGAAAACATCAGCTTTCACAGCAAGGATGGGACGGAAGTACACGGGATCGTCACCCAGCCCCCGGCGTTCGCGAGCGGCACGAAGTACCCGCTGCTGCTGCGCATCCACGGAGGACCCAACGGGCAGGACGGGCGCGCGTTCCAGTTCGAGCGCCAATTCTTTGCGGCCAATGGCTACCTGGTGCTCAACGTGAATTATCGCGGCAGCGCCGGGCGCGGCGCCGCCTATAGCGAGAGCATCTTCGGCGATTGGGGAAATAAAGAAGTGGCGGACCTGCTCGCGGGCGTCGATGCCGTGGTGGCGTCGGGCTCGGTGGATCCGGACCGCCTGGGAATCGGCGGATGGAGTTATGGAGGTATCCTCACCGATTACACCATCGCCACCGACGGCCGCTTCAAAGCCGCCATCAGCGGCGCTGGAAGCGCCAACCAGATTTCGATGTACGGCGTGGACCAATACGTCATTCAGTACGATTTGGAACTGGGTCCGCCCTGGAAGAATCCCGAGCGGTGGATGAAGATTTCCTATCCGTTCTTCAATGCCGGCCGCATCCACACCCCAACGCTCTTTCTCGGCGGGGATCTGGATTTTAACGTCCCCTTGATTGGTGGCGAGCAGATGTATCAGGCATTGAAGAATCTGGGCGTGCCCACTGAACTGGTCATCTATCCCGGACAGCACCATGGGATCTCCCGGCCAAGCTTCGTGCGGGACCGGCTTCAGCGTTACCTTGCCTGGTATGACAAATATCTAAAGCCGGAAGGACGCCAGACGCTCACCGCGAAGGAGAGGGCTTCAGGTCCGAAGGCGCCGCCACAAAGCGGTAGCCAACCCCTCGCACCGTGAGCAGATGGCGGGGGTGTGTCGGGTCCTGCTCGATATAACGCCGCAGACGGACGATGAAGTTATCGATGGCGCGCGTGTCGGTATCCTCATTCAGCCCCCATACATCTTCGAGCATCGTCTTCCGCGAAACCTGTTTACCCTCGTGCTGAATGAGATAGCGCAACAGGTTCGCTTCCATGAGCGTGAGCGGAAATATATGATCGCCCACGCGGAGTTCCAGCATTTCAAAATCGACGGATTTACCGTCGAAACGGAAGATGTCCGGCTCGGGCGGGGTGACGGCGGACCCGCCCGGCGTGGAGCGCAGCCACTCATGACGCCGCAGCAACCCCTGCAGGCGGGCGATCAGGATCGCGAGCTCAAAGGGCTTGGTGAGATAGTCGTCGGCGCCGGCGGAAAAGCCGCGCAGGATGTCGTCGGAATGCCCGCGGGCGGTTAGCATCAGGGTGGGAATGAACTGCCCGGCGCGCCGCATCTCCGACATCACCTCGAAGCCATCCTTGCCGGGAAGCATTACGTCCAGCACAACCACGTCGAAGGCCTCCTTGCCGCCCAGTAACAGGTCCAGCGCGGCTTCGCCCGTTTCCACCACGCCGACCTGATAGCCCTCCGCCTCCAGGTTGAAGCGCAGGCCTTCCGCGAGGTGGCTTTCGTCTTCGACTACAAGAATCCTGCTCATTTGGCGACCGGCAATTGCAACACGAAAGTGCTTCCCAATCCCGGGCCCTCGCTTTCCGCCCATACTCGTCCGCCGTGACGCTTGGCCACCGAACGGACGATGTACAGACCCAGGCCCGTGCCTTTGACGCGCGTAGCCAGCGGACCGGGTGCGCGGTAGAAACGTTTGAAGATCTGCTTCAGCTCGCCTTTTGCGATTCCGGGGCCATAATCCCGCACCCGCAGGGTTACATATTTGCCGTCCACCAGTTCCGTCTCCACTACTACTTTCACGTTGTTACCCGAGTATTTCACCGCGTTATCCACCAGATTCGAAACGGCGGCGCGTACTTCGTCGATGTCTCCCCAGACCGTCACGTGCGGCCCGCGCGAGTACCGCAACTGATCGGCGGGCACTTTGTGGAGCGCGCGCACACGCTGGAGAGACTCTTCGACAACGTTCGCCAGGTCGATGCGGGAGAGGTTCAGCTTTCGCGCCGAGCCTCCCACGCGGCCGGTTCGAAGCACCTGCTCGATGGTTCCGAGCAGCCGCGAGCTATCGTCGAGCATGATGCGATAAAACTCCTGCCGCTTATCTTCGTCCACATGCCGTTTTTGCAGAGTCTCCAGGTACAGCCGGATGGAAGCGACTGGCGTTTTCAACTCGTGCGTCACCGCATTGATAAACGCGTCGTGCTGTTCATTGCGGCGTATCTCGCGCACGAGAAAAATGGTGTTCAAAACCACGCCGCCGATGATCATCAGCACCAGCAGAACCCCGAGGAACAGGAGAATGCCCGTGCGCCAGTTGAGCAGAACCCAGCCGACGTACAGAACCAGGATGACGGAGATGAGCCCGGCGCCTAGCGCAATGAAGAACGCAATCGACTTGCGCCGGCCTCCCAGCACCATGATTTCAGCTTACGACGTCGCGCGTATTACGCGACCGCCGCATCTCCGCCGGTACGCTCCAGATTGAAATTGCCGCCCAAATAGACACGGCGCACCTCGGGATTCTTGGCGAGGTCCTCCGGGCTTCCGGCGCAAAGAATCTTCCCGTCGTTAATGATATACGCGCGATCGGTGACAGAGAGGGTTTCGTGGACGTTGTGGTCGGTAATCAGAATTCCAATGCCGGAGGTTCTCAGATCCTGGATGATCTTCTGAATTTCGGTCACCTGGATCGGGTCGATGCCGGAAAACGGCTCGTCCAGCAGCAGGAAACTCGGGTCGGTGACCAGCGAACGGGCGATTTCGACGCGCCGCCGCTCGCCTCCCGAGAGCGCGTAGCCTTTGTTGTGACGCACCGTTTCGAGGCCCATCTGCGCGATGCGGCGGTTCATACGCTCGCGCCGTTCCGCGCCGCTCATCGAAAGCGTTTGCAGGATGGCCATCAAGTTGTCCTCCACCGATAGCTTGCGGAACACGGAAGCCTCCTGAGGCAGATAACTGATCCCGCGCCGCGCGCGCTGGTACATCGGGATGGAGGTGATTTCCTGCGCTTCGAGGAGAACGCGGCCGGAGTCCGGACTCACCAGGCCCACAATCATGTAAAACGAAGTGGTTTTGCCGGCGCCGTTGGGTCCAAGCAGCCCCACGACTTCGCCTTCCGAGAGTGAAACAGAGACGTTATCGACAACTTTACGGCCGCGGTACGACTTGCAGATTTCTTCCGTTGTAAGGGTTTTAGCGGTGGGCATTCGATGCTACTGCCTGGACGTGCGGCGAATCAAGCTATGCGCCAGATCTTTTTCGGCGCCGTTCACCAGCAGCCTATCATTCTTGGAAAACCAGGTCAATTCCGCGCCCCGGGTGGTGCCGCGGATGCTGTCCACCAGTTGAGGATTGCCTTTTGTGAGGATGACTTTGCCCTCATCCTCGAAATACTCGGCATATTCGGAGGTCGCGGTGCGGGTCCGGAGAGGAGAAACGGAGACGATAT
Organism: Bryobacteraceae bacterium; assembly: GCA_035545735.1. Taxonomy (GTDB): domain Bacteria; phylum Acidobacteriota; class Terriglobia; order Bryobacterales; family Bryobacteraceae; genus JAJYKC01. Next base: position 245,611 of record DASZXS010000065.1, read on the forward strand.
TTACATTGCCGCTGGCCACCGCGTGGTCGAGCGAAGAACCGGAATCGTTTTTCGCCGGGGCGGCCGCGGTGGCGGCCGGGTCCGGTTTCGACCCATCCGCTTTGGCGTTCTCGTTTCGCAGATAGGCAATGACTTCCTCGCCCTTTACCGTCAGGTTCGGACGCCGCAGCGTTGCGCCGCCGGTGTAGCGGGCGACGTGGTCTTTGTCGGTATAGATCATCTCGGCAGCGTGCACCACGGTGAACACCGGCGCCTGGTCTTTCTTTTTCCCGGCGCGCGTCTTTTCGTCGTCCGCCCGGTCGAGAAGTTCACTGACGACGTTGTCGCGCGCATGCAGCGTGTTCTTCGTGCGGTCGATTTCAATCACGTCCGCCTGAAGACGGTCGCCGCCTTGCCACGCCACGGCGTTCCCCTCGTAGCGAATCCGCCGGCTGTTGTCCTGCGATTCCATGTGCCTGGCGCGCGCGTGCACCGGTTCGTCGGCGGAGAGCATGCCCGAGGGCTGCGCCTTCTTGTCTGGAAGGCGCGTGGAGTTGACGTCTCCGTCGGCGATCATGCTGCCGTCTTTCTGATTCATCACGATGTTTGTAGCGGTCGTTGAGCCGGTTGAATCCCAAACGCGCGCTGCCCCTTCCAGCCGGATAACGTTCTTCACCTGATCCAGATCCGCCCGGTTGGCCGTCGCCCGCCGGTCGCCGGATTCGTACCGGAATTGATCTCCCTGTTCCAGATGCGCCAGATCGTTGGTCTTCGGATCGAATGCCGCGTTCAGGCTCTTGCTCCACGTCAGCACCGGAGGCGGAGGCTGTTTGGCGTTGGCGTGTTTTGGATTTTCCGTTCGCGTGGTGACGTTCACCGCGCGGAAGGACTGAATCTGATTGTGCGCGCCGTAGGTGATCCACATACGCTCTCCGGTGAGATAGCGATGTGATTGGGAGGCGACAGTCGGAACAAATTCGAGGGATCCAGGCGACCTTGTTTCGACGGACTCCAGTTCGTCGCCGCCCGCGCGCATTGTCATGGCGATGAAATCGCTCTTGAGAATGCGGTTCTGCGCCGGGTGGCCGGGCGACGCCACCGGATGAGACTCGACTACCGAATTTCCGCTCGCCAGCGCCTGTTTCAGAACGCTCTCGGAATGTTCGCCCTTCCGGACGACGTCGAAATCCATATCGATATGGTCTGTCGTCACGCGGGTTTCGCCGTTCGCCGTACGGGACACCAGTCTGGCGTTCTGCTGTCCGCTGATACGGTTTACCTGGCCATCGTCAAAGTTCATCACCATGTGATCGGCCGCAAAATCGAGTGTTCTCGCGGCCTGCTTTTCGGTTCCCTTCGCATTCTCGGACTCCACCTGCGAAATGGCCCCTTGATCGAGTGAAACCACGGTGGCGCCTCCCTGCATGGAGAGCGTGTCACGGGTCATTTTCGTCCAGGGCGAGAGATAGACTTTCGATTCCGATTCCCGGTAACGGACATCCCCGGCTTCAATGTTCATCGGCGGTGCTTTGGGATTGCTTCCCCGCCAGGTCAGATGAATCTGGCTCATCAGATGAAGTTCGCGCGTCTGGGGGTCATACTCGGCGCCCACGGCCACTCCCTCGCCGCGATCGAAGCTAAAACTCACGGCGCGGTCGGTGAGGGCCTTGCCGGTTTTGGTCAGGAAGTGAATCCCGGAGGAGTGGATAGAAAGGAGTTTGCCGGCCGGCGGTGCATCCTTCGGGACGTTCATCGTAATTTCGACTTCGCCGTCGGAGAACATCTCCTCGGTCGCAGTGTCGAAATCCGCTTTGGCGCATTTCACCAGGTTGTACTTGTCGCCTTCCTTGTCAAAGATGCGAAGCTCAACGTCATCCAGGGCGAAGCGGTTGGGCTGGCGAACCTGCCGCATGTTGCCGGCGGAGATCGTCGTGGTGGGACGTCCCTTGACGGTATTGGTCCAACTCCAGCGGTGCGCCGTGGCGGCGGTATTTTCAGGCAGTGCCGCGGGGACCGAAGCCGCATGGCCCGCGCGCTTTTGCACGCGGGAATAATAGGAGGAGCCTACTAAGCCCACCAGCGCAACAATGGCGAGGAGAAGAACCGGGCGGGTACGCCACATCCACCTTCTATTGTATGCGACGGCCCGGCGGGCGGGCCAGTCAAGAAAAATATCTCTTTATGCTACAATCGCATAGATAAAATTATTGGCACTCTCGGGGAGAGTGTGCTAATAAAATGAGTGTAGCGTCATTTCTACAAGACACCGGGAAGCTCGCGAGAGCAAGCTTCGTTCCGTATCTAAACACTAGGAGGTTTTTGAGGCGATGAATATCCGACCGCTTTATGACCGGATTGTGGTCAAGCGCATTGAGGAAACCGAAACCAAACACGGTTCCCTTTTCATTCCGGATTCCGCAAAGGAAAAGCCGCAGGAAGGGGAAGTGGTTGCTGTTGGGAAGGGCAAGCGTCTGGAAGACGGCAAGGTAATCCCGCTCGATGTGAAGGCGGGCGACCGGATTCTGTTTGGGAAGTACTCCGGCAGCGACATCAAATTGGATGGCAACGAGTACCTGATTATGCGCGAGGACGAGGTTCTCGGCATTCTCGAGAGTGGCTCGAAATCGGCCAAGGTTGCCTAAGGCGCCCGGCCGGCACGAAATTCGAGATTAAAAATTTAGGAGATTTGGAATGGCAGCGAAGCAAATCGTTTACAGCGAAAATTCCCGCCAGGCGATCTTACGCGGCGTCAACCAGCTTGCCGACGCAGTGAAGGTTACGCTTGGTCCAAAGGGCCGGAATGTGGTTCTGGAAAAGAAATTCGGCGGCCCCACCATCACCAAGGACGGCGTGACCGTCGCGAAGGAAATCGAGCTGAAGGATCCGCTCGAGAACATGGGTGCGCAGATGGTTCGCGAGGTCGCTTCAAAGACCTCCGACGTTGCCGGCGACGGCACCACCACCGCGACCATTCTGGCCCAGTCGATCTTCCGCGAAGGCGTGAAGAGCGTGGCCGCGGGTGCGAACCCGATGGCGCTGAAGCGCGGCATTGAGAAGGCTGTGGACGCCGTCGTGGAAGAGCTGAAGAAGTTCTCCGTGAAGGTGGAGAACGATGAAAAGATCGCTCAGGTCGGCACCATTTCGGCCAACGGCGACCACCAGATCGGCGAGACCATCGCCGAGGCGATGAAGAAAGTCGGCAAGGATGGCGTGATCACGGTCGAAGAGTCGAAGACCATGAGCACCGAACTGCAAACCGTGGACGGTATGCAGTTTGACCGCGGCTATCTCTCGCCCTACTTCGTAAGCGATCCGGACCGCATGGAGTGCGTCCTCGAAGATCCTTACATTCTGATCCACGAGAAGAAGATCTCCAACATGAAGGATCTGCTGCCCGTTCTGGAGCAGATCGCCCGCTCGGGCAAGCCGCTTCTTGTGATCGCCGAGGAAGTGGAAGGCGAAGCGCTGGCCACCCTCGTCGTGAACAAGCTGCGCGGCACTCTGAACGCCTGCGCCGTGAAGGCTCCGGGTTTCGGTGACCGCCGCAAAGCCATGCTGGACGACATTGCCATCCTCACCGGCGGCAAGTCGATCATGGAAGAGACCGGCATCAAACTCGAAGGCGTTCGCCTGGAAGACCTCGGCCGCGCGAAGCGCGTCACCGTGGACAAGGACAACACCACCATCGTGGATGGCGCTGGCACGCCGAAGTCCATCGAAGGCCGCATTAAGCAGCTCCGCGCGCAGATCGATGAGACCACCTCGGATTACGACCGTGAGAAACTGCAGGAGCGGCTGGCGAAGCTCGCCGGCGGCGTTGCGGTGATCAAGGTTGGCGCAGCCACCGAGACCGAAATGAAGGAAAAGAAAGCCCGCGTCGAAGATGCTCTGCATGCCACGCGCGCGGCGGTGGAAGAAGGAATCGTCCCCGGCGGCGGCGTTGCGCTGCTCCGCGCGGCGAAGGTTCTGGACGGCCTGAAGTCCGATGGCGACGAGCAGATCGGCATCAACGTGATCAAGCGCGCTTGCGAAGAGCCGGTTCGCCAGATCGTCGGCAATGCGGGCTACGAGGGCGCGATCATCATCGAGAAGATCCGCTCCAGCGCGGACAACAATCACGGCTTCAATGCTGCCACCGCGCAGTACGAAGACCTGGTTAAGGCCGGCGTTATCGACCCGGCCAAGGTGACCCGCTCCGCTCTGCAGAACGCCTCCTCCATCAGCGCCCTCATGCTGACCACGGAAGCGATGATCTGCGAGATCCCGGAGAAGAAGCCCGCAGCCCCGGCTCCCGGCGGCCACGGTCCTGAAATGGACTACTAAAAATAGTCTCGTTTTATACGCAGAAAAGCCCGTCTCTTACCCGGAGACGGGCTTTTCCGTTGATAGACTGAAGAGAGCGGGCGGTTAGCTCAGTTGGTTAGAGCACTTCGTTTACACCGAAGGGGTCTGGGGTTCGAGTCCCTAACCGCCCACCAATCAGCATTTCCGCGATTTCCACCACGCCCTCTCCCCGCTCTCCGTCCGTCACCATCCGCGCCGACGCTTTCAACGTGGCGACCGAATTTGCGACGGCGGCCGAAAATCCGCACTGATCCAAAAATGCGTGATCGTTTTCGCCGTTGCCGATGCCCACGACCTCTTGCGCGGTGAGCCCCAGTTCCTCCAGGGCGATTTGGAGTCCGGTCATTTTGTCGATGCCGGAGGGCAGCACCATGGCGGAATCGCCGTTGCAGATGACCTCAAGGCGGAGACCGAGTTCACGAATCAGGTCGCGAAGAATATCCTCATGCTGCCGGGCGGCCGCGACTACCACCTCTCCCACCGAGACCGGATACACGCCCCTTCGTTCCAGCGTTTTCAAAAAATAAGCTCCCGGCGGCGGCGCTAACACGGCATGCGCGCACGTCGACGGGTTGTGGAGAACGGCTCCGTTTTCGAGCACGACGCGATCGAAGATTCGTAGATCCGGCGCCACCGCCCGCAGTTCCGCGAATTCGCGCCCGGTCACCAGCACGATCCGGAAGCCGGCGGAGCGGAGCCTGGTGAGAGCACGGACGGCATCTGGAGGTACTCTTCCGCCGGTAGCCAGGGTGTCGTCATAGTCTAAGGCAACAGCGCGGAAAGACATTTCTATCTTCCCGCCACCTGGACCTCGGCGAGGTTCGTCTCCGTGCCCTCTCCACCGCCGGATGCGCCGGCAGCGGCGCGGCGCGAGGAAATCAGTTTGAGCCCGGGAACCTTGACGGCCCCGCGCACCGGCGGCGTATGCTCCGTCTCGATGCGCAGCGCCGCAAGCGCCGCAATGAGATCCGCGGCCCAGCGGTAGATGTTGTGCTCGGCAACGTAGGCGCGCATTCGGGCCATGCGGGCATGCTTTTCTTCCGGCGACATGCCGAGCGCGCGATGAATTGCATCCGCCATCTCCTCGGCATTGTACGGATTCACCAGCAGGGAATCCGGCAATTCGATGCTGGCGCCGGCGAACCGGCTAAGAATCAGCACACCCTGTTCATCGGATCGCGCCGAAATGAATTCCTTCGCCACAAGGTTCATGCCGTCATGCAGCGAGGACACCAGGCAGAGATCCGCCATCCGGTAGTACGGCAGGATCTGCTTATGATTGTGGTGCTCGGCGAGAAATACGATCGGCTTCCAGTTGCCGCTCTCGAACTTCTTATTAATTCGATCCGCTTCCGCTCTCACCTCGTCCATCAGGTCGTGATACCGCCGGATGCTGGTCCGGCTGGGCGCGCCAATTTGAACGAACGTGAATCTGCGTTTGAACAGCGGGTACTTTTCGAAAAAGACTTCCAGCGCCGCAAAGCGTTCCGGTATGCCCTTCGTGTAGTCGATGCGATCCACGCCGATTCCAAACATGGACGCTTCCACGCCAAGGGACCGGAGCAGAGAGCCGCGCTCGATATAGGCTGACTCGCCGGGCAGGCTTTCCTTTTCCTCGGGGTCGGTGCTGAAGTTTACACTGATCGGGAAAGGGCGTACGAACGTCAGGTGCCCGCTCCGGTTCACGGCGAAGTGCTCGCGGTCCAGGCGCGATTCGAGTACGCGGTCCACCGTATCGAGGAAGTTATTACAGTGCGATTGAATGTGGAAGCCGATGATGTCGGCGCCCAGCAATCCATCTAAAATCTCGCGCTGCCAGGGGCAGATACCGAAGGCTTCCGGGTTCGGCCACGGAATGTGCCAGAAGATGATCACGCGCGCGTCGGGGCGGGCTTCCTTGATCATCCGCGGAGCGAGAGCGAAGTGATAGTCCTGCACCAGCACCACCGGATTCTGCTCGCCTTCGGCTTCCTTCAGAACGACGTCCGCGAATTTGCGGTTGACGCGTTCATACTGTTCCCAATCCCGCATTCGAAAAACCGGCCGTGTGTGCGCGATATGGCAGAGGGGCCATAGCCCTTCATTGGCGAATCCGAGGTAGAATCCCTGCTCCTCTTCCGGGGTCAGCCAAACGCGCCGCAGCGTGTACTGTGGGTCTTCGGGAGGCACCCGGAGGCGGTCATGCTTGTCAACCGTCAGGTGGTCGGCGTCGCCGCTGCCCTGGGCGACCCAGGTTCCATTGCAGGCGCGCAGAATCGGCTCCAGCGCCGTGACCAAACCGCTCGCGGGCACGGAGCACTCAATGGATCCACCGCGCCGGAAATGTTCGTACGGCTCGCGGTTGGAGACCACGAACAGACTGCTGCCATCCAATTTCGCCTGCACGAATGCGCGCAGGCGCTCCGGGGTCCACAGGGATTCGGCGGCGTTGCGCAGGCGCGCCTCTTCCGCGGCGGCCGCGCGCGCCTCGCTTAATGTGCTGGCGAGCCAGGCCATCTCCCGTTGGATGGGCTGAAAAGCAACCTCTTCCGGCAACTCCGGCGCGCTCACCACCGAACCCGTCCGCACTTCTCGCAGCCATTGAGCCAGACGCTTCAGCGGACGACTTAGGCTCCAATGGAGAATCAACAGCGTGATAAAGACAATCAGCGCGGTCTGGAGTACCACGCCCATGAGTGCGCGGCTCCACATGGACGACACCTGCGAATCGATATATCCGGCATCCTGGAAAATGGCGAGGCTTGCCGGCGCGGGGGCGGAGATGCGCACCGGGAAGACAATCACGTGCATCGCCTGGCCGTTCAAATTGAAAAAGCCGGCTGATATGCCACGCAAAGGATTTGCCGGGGCGTTCGGCGTGGACGCCAGGGTCTCGCCGGCGTCGTCGTAAACGGCGACTCCGGCAACGTGTTCGCGGTGTTGGAAGCCGGAAATGACCGCTTCCAGATTCTGGGTTGCACCGGTTGAAATGAGCGGCGCTACCGAGTCTCCAAGACTTTCGGCGAGCACCACGGCGCGGCGTTCCAAATCGCGGCGCATATTGTGCCGCGCGGTCTCGATCTGGTAAACTGCCAAACCAAGCGACACTAAAGTGACGCCAAAAATCAGTGCTAAATTCAATCGAAGGCTCAGCCGCATAGTTTTACGCGTCCCTTCTTTGAACTGGTTTTTTTCGATAGGAAGGATCGACAGCCGGATTGGGGAGGGTAAATCACCTGCTTTCATTTTGCAACTGAGGCGCCCGGAAGGCACTCCCCTATGGACCCGAAATTCGGAATTTCCTAGGAAAAATCCTAAGACAGAGCCGCGAGTCCACGCCAGTCCGTGACAGTCGTTCCTTTTAGAATCAACATGAAAATAAGCTGCACCTCTTTCCGTCTCTGCGCCGCCTTCTTGCTTGCGGCTGCCATTGCGCCGGCCCAGAAGCGCTGGCCCGAGGACGCCGCTCGTAACTGGTACGCAAAACAGCCGTGGCTGGTGGGCAGCAATTATATTCCGGCCACCGCCATTAACCAGCTTGAAATGTGGCAGGCGGATACCTTCAATCCAAAGCGGATTGACCTGGAATTAGGATGGGCGCAAAGCCTCGGGATGAATACAATGCGAGTGTTCCTGCACGACCTCCTCTGGAAGCAGGACGCCCCCGGTTTCAAGCAGCGCATCGATACTTTTCTGGAGATCGCCGCGCGCCACCACATCCGCCCGATGTTCGTGCTGTTCGACTCGTGCTGGGATCCGCGGCCGCACCTGGGAAAACAGCACGCCCCCGTGCCCGGCGTGCACAACTCGGGTTGGGTGCAGGGCCCGGGAGCGGAGGCGTTGAAGGATCCGGCTCAGCTTGCAAGATTACGCGCCTACGTGGAGGGCGTGGTCGGCGCTTTCGCGCATGACGAGCGCATTCTGGCCTGGGATATTTGGAATGAGCCTAGTAACACGAACGGCAGTAGCTACGGTAAGGACGATCCGCCGAATAAGAAAGAATTAGTGCTCGCGATACTCCCCAAAGCCTTTGCGTGGGCGCGCGCGGCGCATCCTGTGCAGCCGCTCACCGCGGGCGTGTGGACCGGAGAGTGGTTCCCGGAGTCGAAGCTCGATCCGATTCAAAAGCTCCAAATCGAGGAGTCGGACGTCATCTCGTTTCACAACTACGATGGCCCCGGTAAATTCGAGGCGGCTGTAAAATCCCTGCTGCCTTATCAGCGTCCTCTTCTGTGCACCGAGTATATGGCGCGCGGCAACGGCAGCACTTTTCAGGGAACGCTTCCGGTCGCAAAGAAATACAACGTCGCGGCCATCAACTGGGGACTGGTGGCGGGAAAGACGCAGACTTATCTCCCGTGGGATTCCTGGAAACAGCCATACACGGGAGCGCGTAAGCCGGCGGTATGGTTCCACGAAGTGTTTCGCACGGACGGCAAACCGTATAAGGCCGAAGAAGTCGAATTTATCCGGCGGATCACCGGGGTCAAACCGTAGTATGGCCGCCTTTGAGGGCCCGGCGATCTGGCTTGTCCGAGGCTAGCTTTCCATTTCCTCTTCCGGGTTTTCCATTGCTTCGCGGGAAGTGGACGTCTCTTCCGAAGCGCCCTGGCCCCCAAAGATGGCCCGCAACAGCTTTTCTTCGGGCGTCATTTCCCGGCTGCCCCCCCTGACGGGGCGACGCCTGCGGAGCTCGGGTGGGGTCGGTGTCCGCGCCTGCGCGGTTTGTTCATAAGCGCCGAAGCGATTCAGCCATTCCTGAACCGGCGCCTCGTCTGGAAAGACGAACTCATTCGTGGAGATCATGATCGAGTTTCCGCGCGCCGAGGCAACCGCGCCAATCAGGCCGGCCGCATAGCCGCCTCCGGTCAGCCGCTCGATCTTCTGTTTCCAATCGTCGAGACCGGCAGTGACTAGCGAGACGCGGTCCGCCCAGCCCGGGTTCGCTGCGCTTCGCACCGCTTCCACGGCGTTGTCGAGCGCCCGGTTGGATGCTTCGGCCACGTCGGTTCGGAACTCGCGGAACCAGTACGCGTAGAAGAACCACAACCCCGATTGAATCACGGGCAGGCCCCGGCATAAGAGCAGGAGTTGATCCAAATCCTCGCTGTGAGCCAGAAACCGCACCAGTCCGATGATGCCGCGGTCGAGCGGTGTGACCTGGTCGCTCATTTTGGCAAACGCGAGCGCGACGCGATCGGGAATACCGAAACACTCCACCACGGCGCGAATATCGACCCGCGCCGCATCGCCGCCATAAGAAAATCCGTCGAGAAAATCCAGAAACTGCGCGAGATCGGGGTCCGATTGAAAACGCTCATAGAGAACGGAAAAGCGCTCGAATGCCGCCGCGCCTTCCGGGGTATCTCCGGAGCTAAGTTCGAGATTTCTTTCCAGGTGAAGGCGCAGCAGCCACGGAAGGGCAACCGGGTAATGAATCTCGTAGTAATCCCGCACGGCCGGATTGGCCAGCACGGGGAGCAGAAGGTCCCGGTCCGCGTCCCCGCGCGGGACGGTGGTGTAGCCGCATAGCCAGCTCAGATAGATCATCCCGGCGCGAGCGAGCCACCGGTCCAGCCGCGCGCGGAATGCGATGTCGGAGGGGAGGGAAAAGATGCCGTCGCGATGGTGGCGCAGCAGCTCTTTCAGTTCCTGCGGCGCGGCCTCCCGGATTTTTTCCGTTACCTCGGCATGATCTTCACCAAGCGTTAACTGCCGGAGCAGGAATTCCCAATTTGCGCTGCGAACATCCGGGGGAAGCGCGGCGCTCATTTCAGCAATTCCGTGACGAAGTCGATCGAGGCCAGAAATTTATCCGGCTTGCACACGCTGGTGTGGCGCGCATCGCGAACCGCGGTGGGATACGGATCGCCGGGGAAGGGCAGATTGCTCACCACGTCTTCGTATTCCGCGATCACCACGCGGTTGGGCAGAAGCGCCTGGCAGCCGCCGCTGACCGCCGCTTTGGTCTGTTCCTCCAGGACCTTAAGCATCGCCGAATCGGCGGCGAGTTCATTCAGAAGCGGAATGCCAACCTTCGCCGCGTCGCTGAGCGCCTTGGCGATGATGTTGCCGCGTAGAAGCTCGGAGAGGCTGCTCACGATGATGCCTCCGCGATGGGCCGGCGCGAAGAGCAGGTAACGGATATTGCCGAGCCAGGCGCGCTGGGAGCTATACGCGCGCAGCAGAGCCCAGCGGCTGACCACCGCGCCCAGCGAATGCGCTACGACGACGCAGCGCGAATAGGGCGCCGCGTTCGGGCGCACGAACCGGAGCATCGCCTCCGGGCCGGTTAGGAGTTCGTCCATCAGATCGAACAGAAAACCCGAGGAGGCGAGTGCGTTGGACCGGAAGCCGTCATACCCAAAAAAGATCAGGTCGGTGTTCTTGAATCCGGCATCCTTCAGGGCGCGATTGTCGAATCCGCTCCAGGTCTCCAGCGCGTCTCCGGCGAAACCATGCACGAACAAAACGCATTTCGTCGCGGGCGACCGGCTTGGGATGATTTTCGTCCGGCCGTCGCGAAACGACGTCACCGGAAAATGGTACGGCGAGACATCCAGGCCGAGAATCGACATTGGCGATCCTCCTAACTATAGCCGACCGTTGAAAGCCTATTCCAGAACGATCAACAGTTCCAGTTCCGGCTTGTCGATTTCCTCGGGAACGAAGATGCTGACGTTCTGCGTTTTGACGATCCCGTCCCAAAGTATCCCGCTTTGGTTCAGGCTGAAATATTGTTTCCCGAGCTTGACGGGGATGGCCCCCGGGGGCACCGGCGCGTGCCGCAGCGTGATGCCCGGCAGCGCATTGCGGACCAGACGCTGCACTTCCGCGGGGGGTGAAATCTTCACCTGTTTGGGCACCTGCTTCACCACGTCGTCTACTCCCATGGCCGCGCTCACCGACAGGAAGAATTGGGACTTCTTGAAGTATTCCTCTTTGACGATCTGGCCCGCCCAAACCGATTTTTCCGCGAGCGTGAGCGGCACCAGAATACATTTGGACGGAATGGCGGTCTCAAGCAATTCGCGGATCTTCTCGTCCAGCAGCGTGTAGCAGACGCCCAGATTTTCGTGATCGTAGTCGGGCAGGTTCCGCGCCTGCTCGTCGAGGGCGAACGTAGACAGACCCCCGGCGAGCGCCAGCATCACCTGGTAGGGAAGTTCGGGATGCACGCGGCGCATGGTCCAGTAGTGCTTCAGACGGGGGAGATAGGTGCTCACGGTGTAGAGCAGCCAGAAATTGGCGACGTCACCCGTGCCAAAATCGGCGACATTTCGCCCTTTTTGGCGGCGCATGGCGGATAGCGACTGGGCCTTCGCGGCCAGCAATTCTACCTGCCGCCGGAGCAGAAGAAGGAGATATTCCCCCGATTCAATGCTCAGGGAAGGCGGGATGAACTCGCGCTTCAGCACATACGCTCCGGCGGCGCTGCGAGTGACTTGCGCGATCCGGATGGCGGAATTTCCGTCGAAGGCTTCCCCTCCGAGGGCAATCCGGAAATTCTTGCGGGCGAACAGCACGGGTTTTTCGTCCACGCCGCCGGCCTCATCGAGAATCGTGCGCGTGCTGGAGACAAACCGTGTGCCGGCATTGGCGGCTTCGGAAGGGTCGGCGCCGACGATGGTGACGTTGCGCCCGCGCGGACGCCGCTCCGGAATGGCCAGAAATACGTCCAGATCCGCTTGCGTGGGCGGGAAGAATTCGGCGATTTCGCGCCCGGGCGGCGGTTCGTCCGCGTCGGGAATGTTGAAAGTAAGCCCGTCGGGTAGTACGCCGCGGCAGTGGCGAACGGTAAAGAGTCCGTTGGTCAGCGCTTCCTGGTCCACTGCCAGGTCAGTCAGTCCCCAATTTACGCCCGTGGACGCGACAGAACGGAACTGAATATGATCTTCGAGATATTGGTCCTGTGACTGGAAGTGCTGCGGGGTCAGGAACATTCCCCGGGACCAGACCACGCGATGGAGATTTTTCATAGCTAACGGAAGGCGAAGGTCGCCCTTTCAGTATAGAGAGATTCAGGGCCCGATCAGCACTGTAAAGTTCCCAAGAACGATCAACCCGCCGTGTGCGGTGTTATCGAGAACGCGAGCGGCCGGCAAGCCGTTAATTAGAACCGTGGGGGAGCCGCGGACGATTACGTCGGGCGGTCCGACACAGACTGCCATATCCGTAATCCGCGCCGCGGGCAACGCGCCGATCAGAACCGTTGGCGCGCACGGCCCGCAGATCGGCCCGCCCACATGGGGAACCAGCACGGTCACCATGGGACAAACATGCATGTCGGTTATGCGAGCCGCGGGCATTCCCATAAGTTATCTCCTAGTTAATCATGACCAGTGCGCCGGTGATTGTGATCATGGCCGGGCTGGACATGGAAATACCGGACGGGCTCATGGAAATTACATTGGCGCCCGCGGTAAGAGTGATCTGCATCCCGGCGGTAATGGAAATCGATTGGCCCACCGTGACCGACTGCGACTGGCCGATTGTCACCGATTCCTGCTGTCCGATCGTAACATCCCGCTTCTGGCCAATGGTGATGGATTCGGCCTGGCCGACCGTCTCGGTACGGTTCTGGGAGATCGTGATGCTTTCGTCCTTCATCACGGTTTCAGTCCGGTTCCCGTTAATGGTGATCGTTTCGTCGTTCTTCACCAATTCGGTGCGATCGTGATCGATGGTGATGTTCTCGTCGTTTTTGACGTGTTCGGTCCGGTCGTGGCCGATTGTGATGGACTCATCGTTCCCGACCGTCTCCGTGCGGTCGTTTTCGACGTCCACCTGCTTGTTTTTCTCCGCATGAATCAGAAGAAGCTCGGATCCCTTCTTGTCTTCGAAGCGGATCTCGTTGTAGTTGTCGGCACCCCCACCCGTGCTGCTGCGGGTCTTGATACCCGATTGCGTCATGTTGGCCGGCAGATCGTAGGGCGGCATCTGCTCGGCGTTATAAACGCGCCCGGTGATGATCGGGCGGTCCGGGTCGCCTTCCAGGAATTCGACGATCACTTCCTGGCCGATGCGCGGGATATGAATCGAACCCCAATTCTTTCCGGCCCACTCCTGACTCACACGCACCCAACAGGAACTCGTTTCGTTCTTCTTGCCGAGCCGGTCCCAGAAAAACTGAACCTTCACACGGCCATAGGTGTCGGTGTAGATTTCTTCGCCCGCTGGTCCCACCACCACCGCTGTATGTGATCCCAGCACCCGGCCCCGCGGCGTAACTCTGGGCGGACGGTAGGGCGTGGAGTAGGGAATCAGCTCGAAGCGGTTCTGATATTCGAAGCTTGTATCGGTGCTTTGGTAGCTCGGGTTCCGCATGTCATGAATCACGCGGAGAATCGTGTAGGTCTGATTTAAATCGCGGCGATAGTGATTCTTGAGATCGAATTTATAACCGCTCTGCATCGCGCGGCCGCTGCCCTCTCCGGTGATGGTCTCCTGCGGGGCTTCCAATTCCTCCAGGCGCACGCGCGCGAAGGTGTCTCCCAGATTCTGAACATCGTAGCGGCCCGGGTAATCGTAGAGCTCTTCCTTCTGCGTGCCCTGTTCCTGGGATTTCAGAGAAGCCGAGGGCGTGGTGAAGTTGTAATCCTTCAGCAGAACGCGATCGGTGGTGACCCGGCTTTCATACTGGATATCCTGAATCGAATCCTCCGGACTAAAAGCGCCCGCGCTCGCCATCGAAAACGACCGTTGCAGTCCGTAATTAATCTTGGCGGGGTTATCGATCAGTGTCAGAATGTGCTTCGAGTCCGTATGCTCGAAATAGTAATAGATACCCTCTTCTTCAAACAGCCGGGATAAGAAATTAAATGAACTCTCCCGGTATTGCACGGTGTAGTCGCGGCTCAGGTGGGGCTTGATGAGGCCGAGCTTGTAATCCGTGAAACCGAGTTTCGAAAACACTTCTTCAGCGATATCGGGGACGGACTTCGTTTGGAAAATCTTGCAGTCGCTCCACAGGCTCAGGAACCAGTACCACGGCGCGAGGGTGCCGTGGTACCGGGTTAATCCATCCTTGCTGCCCAACTGTACGAAGCGGCTGAACCAGCCATTGATATATCTCTTACTTCCATCCGCCAAGGCGACGGAAATCGTCGCCGGTTTGCGCAGAAGATCCTGCGCATTGATCGACGCATTTTCGGAAACCATCTCCACGTCGAAGCGAAACGGCGTGGAGATGCCTTCCTCACCCACGGTCCGCTCCAGCAGGAGGACATCCTTGCCGAGCGGCGTTGTGATTTGTAACTGGCGGGTGGCTTGACTGTACGTGCCCATCGCTCTCCTCAGGAGTAGGCGTAGGTGAAAGCGCCGTTGTCTCCAATTCCTACTTGTATGGTCTGCGGCTTCCGGCCTTCGGCAAGCTGCTCCAGCAGCTTTTGCGAAATTTCCGGCAGCAACGAATTGGTCAGAATGTTATCGACGTTGCGCGCTCCGCTCTCCACTTCCGTGCACCGGTCGCTGACCGTGTCCACCAATGCGACGTCGTAGCTTAGCGTGATTTTGTGTGTTTCCATCAGCCGCCGCTGGATTTTACCCAGCTTCAGGCGAACGATGCTCTTGAGCGCCTCGTCGCGCACCGGGAAATAAGGAATAATCACCATGCGGCCGAGGAACGCCGGTTTGAAAATTTTGTTGAGTTCCGGCTTCAGCGCGGTCACTATGCCTTCCGGGGTGGGCATTGTCTCGGGGTCGGCGCACAGCTTCATGAGCGTGTCCGTCCCGGCGTTGGTGGTAAGGATGATGATTGTATTTTTGAAATCAATCTGCCGTCCCTCACCGTCCTCCATCATGCCCTTGTCGAACACCTGGAAGAAGAGCTCCAGGACGTCCGGATGAGCTTTTTCCACCTCATCCAGCAGAACCACGGAGTAGGGCCGCCGGCGCACCGCCTCGGTCAGCACTCCGCCTTCGCCGTATCCCACGTATCCCGGAGGCGAGCCCTTGAGGGTGGAGACCGTATGCGCTTCCTGGAACTCGGACATGTTGATGGTGATCAGGTTCCGTTCCCCGCCGAAGAGCATGTCGCTCAGCGCCAGAGCCGTTTCCGTTTTCCCCACGCCGCTCGGTCCCGCCAGCATAAATACGCCCACAGGCTTTCCGGGATCCTCGATCCCTGCCTTAGAAGTGCGTACACGGCGGCTAATCATTTCAAGGGCATGTCCCTGTCCGATCACGCGGGCGCCCAGCAACTGCTCCATCGTAAGGGCGACGGCCATGTCGTCGCGCATCATTTTGCCCACCGGGATACCGGTCCAGTTGGAAATGACGTCGCCGACCAGGCCGCCATCCACCGAGACGCGAATCAGTGGCGTTTCGCCTTGTAATGTTTCCAGGTCGGTGTTCAATTGGGCCAGATTTGCCCGGAGCACGGCGGGATCGGGGGGAGGCTCGGGAGGGGTGGCGTTCGCCTCGGCTCCCGCCGCCGCGGCCTGCTGTGCCGGCGCAGCGGCGCCTAGCGCGATCCCTTCGAGCTGCGCGCGGATTTCGCGAATCTTGGAAACAAGGTCGCGCTCCTTTTCCCAACGGCTTTTTAGCTCGGCAAGCCGTTTCGCAGTGCTCTCCCTCAGTTCCGCCAGCGAGGCGAGGCGCTCGGCGTGATCTGTTCCCGTAGCTGCTTCGCGTCCCAGAACGCGAGTCTGTACTTCGATGTCGTCAAGAATCCTCTGCGCATCTTCAATCGCCGGAGGGATCGAGTTCTGTCCCAGCGACAGCCGTGCGCAAGCGGTATCGAGCACGCTGACCGCTTTATCGGGAAGCTGACGGTCCGGTAAATACCGGTGCGACAGCCGGACGGCGGCGTTCAGGCCGTCGTCCATGATCCGCACGTTGTGGTGATTTTCAAGCGCCGGGACCACGCCTCGCAGCATCACCACGCACGTGGCCTCGCTCGGCTCTTCGACCTTGACCAGTTGGAATCGGCGCGCCAGGGCCGGATCCTTCTCGAAATATTTCTTGTATTCGGACCAGGTGGTCGCCGCGATGGTGCGCAGCTCACCGCGCGCCAAGGCCGGCTTCAACAGGTTCGCGGCGTCGTTCTGTCCCGCCTGCCCGCCCGCGCCGATCATGGTATGCGCTTCGTCGATGAACAGAATGAGCGGCGTGGGAGAGGCTTTCACCTCTTCAATCAAGCCCTTCAGTCTGTTTTCAAACTCGCCCTTCACGCCCGCCCCCGCCTGAAGCAGGGCCAGATCGAGGGTTCGCAGCGTAACATTCTTCAGAACCGGGGGAACGTCGCCCTGCGCGATGCGCGTGGCGAACCCTTCCACAACCGCGGTCTTACCGACGCCCGCTTCGCCCACCAGGATGGGGTTATTCTGGCGGCGGCGAGTGAGAATATCGACCACCTGGCGGATCTCCCAGTCGCGCCCCAGCACGGGATCGATCTTGCCCTGCTTGGCGCGCTCGGTGAGATTGATGGTGAACTGATCGAGGTTAGGCGTCTTACCGCCGCTGCGCGGCGCGCCTTCCACTCCCGGGGCGGAGCCGGCCGGCGCCGCTCCTTCATCCCGCTCATGCGATGCGGCGACGATGTTCGCAAAGTCCGCGCGCAGCCCTTCGGCGGAGATCTTTGTGAACTCGCGGCTGATATCGCGCACCAGACGCGACAACTCCTCGTTCACGCAGAGCGCCAGAATCGTGTGGCCCGTGCGGACCTGGCCTGCCCCAAAATCGATGGAGCCGATGGTCCACGCCTCGGTAAACATCTTGGTCACCGAAGGGCTCAGCGCCGGGTTGCGCGAGTTGCCGGTTTTCAGCTTGTCGAGGCTCCGCGCCAGGTCGGAGCCGAGACGCCCGCGGTCGATCCCGAACTGCTTAATAATAATGGCGAAATCGCCGTCGGTTACATCGAGCAGTTTGGTGAGATAGTGCTCGATCTCGACATCGTAGTGAGTGCGCGAAAGGCACAGTCCCGCTGAGGATTCCAGCGCGCTCCGAGTCTCGTGATTCAAATGACTGATTAGTGAACGTAAATTGACACCCATACTCGTTGGTCCTCACTCTGCCAGTAGCAGTATTGCATCATCCGGGTCCTTCTCCAACGCTCCCGGATCGGTCCAGGAGCAAAGCCCTAGCGGCAGTCCGTCGTCACCTTCGGCGCCAAGGTCGTATTCCGGCACCTCCTCCCGGGCCAGGACGAGCTGAAGCTCAAAATCAAACTGGCCGCCGGAAAAAAACCGCGTCAGCGCGCGAGCTTCCTCGTAGGCTGAGCCTCCCGGTAGAAAACGCCGGTACGTCCGCAGCGTCAGCGGCCCTAGCCGGATGCGCGCCCGGGCCTGGTGATCCCAGATCGCATCCCCCGCAACCGCGCCCTCGCCCAGTTTTCGCGAAGGAGTCTCGCGGTCGTCCAGCCGGCAGAGCGCGTCTTCGTCCAGGGCGTACCAGCCTCCCACGAATTGCTGCATTTCCACCTTCACGCCGAAGTGGTCGCCCAGGATTTGTTCAAGCGCCACGGCCGGGCGCGACTGCAGCCCCAGCAGTCCAGCGTAGTAAATCAAGGTATGGTCATGAATCGTCTGCCGGTGCTGCAGCCCCTTGGTCCCGATTCCCACCAGGTCCATCAAGTCACGGGTAAAGCGGTCCTTGTCGGGCTTCCGGTAGGTGACCGTAATATGATACTTCTCCCACGCCAGATAGAACAGAGAAATCATGCGGTGATTGAAGATGTCCAGGAAATCCCGCAGGGCGTGATCGCGCGACCGCGACCGCTCCAGAATCAGAGTGGTGTAGGCATTGGGAAGCGGGCCAAATGCGCTGGCGAGCCCAAACATATTGACGCTAAGGCGAGGAGGCTTCTCGGGTGTCGGCGGCCAGTAGGCATGGACTTCGCTTGCCGGAAACGACATCCCGGGCTGTGTCACGAAGCGCACTGCTTCGCGCGATGGGTCGCCGTAGCCGCCCACGGGATCGCGATCGGGAAAGATCTGCTCCAGGGCGTGCACCGCCTGGAAAAATTCCATGGTGTAAGGCTCGGACTGAAAGATCGCCAGCAGCTCGGGCTGTGTCACGCCAGGATGCGGCCTCCGGCCCGCGGAGGCCACTCTTTCATTACCTCTTTGCGCTGCTTCGTCTTTGCGCTCATCATCACAAAGCTGTTCAACGATACGTACATCTCAAAAAACTGCTCCAGCAGGGACGAGAACAGAAACACGCCCCCGCCGGCGAACTGCTCTTCGTCAAATTCTATTTCCACCCGCCGCCCGCGAGCGAAGCTGATGCCGTTTTCCGACGCCATCTGCACCATCGCGGGGCGGCTCTGAATTCCGGCGATGCCCTGGATCTGCTTCTCGAGGAAAGCCGCGCGGTTGAAGTTCTGCACCCGCAGAATTTCCTGCAGCGCTTCGACGCCGTCTTCGACGAGCGAAAGGTAGTTGAGCGAGAGCTGGGAAATCAACCGCCACTGCAACGATCTGCCAAGCGGCGGCTGAACGGCGTCCGTCGGTTTCACCAGGGATATAATCTTGCGAATTGGCCCGCCTCCCTCCAGCTCAAAATCGCCATTTTCATTTCCAAAGGGCAGCCGGCTGGGGAGATCGCGATTGAAGCAAAGGAGGCGGCAGGTGATGGCGTCCGCATCCGGATGCACGACGCGGTTCGAGAGATCCACCAGAGAGAGATACAGATCCGTGCCGCCGTCGGTGGCCCACCCGCTCGGGCGGCGCGTCGTGTACCAGAAAATGCGGTTGGGAGCACGGTCGAGCGAATGCCGGTAGGAATAAAACGACTCGAAAATGAGCGCTTCGTTCGAATCCGGAGTTACGCCGCTCACCTGCTCCACTGAGAAAGCCTCCGTTGCCTGGCGGCGGCGCGCATCCGGCACAATCAGATACTCGGGGCTGCGCTGGTGAAGCAGAATAGGCTCGGAAGTTTGCGGGAAAAGATTGATCGCGGGCGAACAGGAAAGGCGGAATGAATCCCGGTTCACTCCGTTTTCGAGCGCATAGTGGCGGTCGAACCGTTCAAACTGCGAAATCAGGAAAATGACCTCAACGGAGCGGCCAAAGCCGGCCACGCGCGCCGCGTCGAAGCCGCCGATATCGAGAAACAGGAACTTTTGCGGAAAAGAGAAATATTCCTGCATCAGGCGGTAGCCGCGGAAGGACCGTTTAGGGTACGGCAGCAGCGCATCCTCTTCGGTAAAGCCCGCCTGCCGCACTGCGCTGGCCGGGAGGACCACCGGGGGCAGCTTGGCCTTTGGATCCAGGTCGCGAATCAGGATCTGCTGCGTGTTGTTGAGCAGCAGTTCATGAAGGGCGTAAGGCAGCTCGCCGTCGCCGGAGAGATATACGCGCAATGTTTCCAGGCCGAGCTTGGAAAAGCTGACGTCCGGGAACCCGCGCAGCTCGATGCGGCACGCCGCCACCGCATCCGCCGCCTTAATCTGCGGGGTGAGACGCTCCGGCGTCTTCCATTCCGCATTCGCCACCGCCAGCGGCCAGACGGTGGTTTCCTGCGAGGTTCGGAACCGGCAGGGCACGCCATTTACGGGGCGCGACAGCAGCACGCTTCCCCTTGGCACACGCAGTCCGGTGGTGAGTTTCCCCTGGTCCGGATCCAGGTGAAACTGTACGATCGACATGGAAGGGATCGGCCGGACATAGTGCGGGTATAAAGTGTGCAGCAGGGCGTCGGTGATCTCGGGGAACTGATCGTCAACCTTGAGATGGACGCGCGCCGCGAGAAAGGCAAACGACTCGATAAGCCGTTCGACGTGCGGATCTTCACACTTGTTCTCTTCCAGTTGCAGCCGCGCCGCTATCTTGGGATATTTTTCGGCGAACTCCGCGCCCATGCGGCGAAGGAAGCGCAACTCCCGTTCGTAATAGAGGAGAAGGTCGTCGCGCACGCTACTCGCCCTTCACTTCATATTCGCGGCTGGAGAGGTCGAGCACTGTATCGAAATAAACTACCTCCGGGCTTGGATCCATGCGGAGTGTGGCCTGGATCAGAAAACGTACTTCCCGTGCCTCCCGGTCCTGCGCCTGACCTTCGGTCACTATCACATTCTGAAAGCGCGGCTCATGGGTTGCGATCGCCGTTTCCACAAGACGTAAAAGGCGCGCCCGGTCCTCACCCGAATCGCTGAGCGAAGTGAGATCGGGCAAGCCGAAGTGCAGGACGGAACGGGATACCTCTTCCAGACTTTCGTCGGCCTTTTCCGGCGTCGCGCGCGAGTTCAACAGCCACTCGATGTCGCGGCGCACGGAATTCTTGAATGCCCGCACAGATTCGCTCCGCGAGGGGGCGCCCTCCGTCGTGCTCCGTGGATCGAGGTCAATCAGGCGGTCAAGCAGCGACTGCAGTACCGGCCGGTCAATGTCCTGGCGCGCCATGGCTTACTATTGTTGCGCACAACTCAGCGCCTGCAGCGGATCGAGGCGGCAAATCCGAAGATACAGCGCCTGGCGCATGGCCGCGTCCCCATTGAGTTTCGTCATGCATTGATACAGCAATACCAGCGGTTGCGCAACCACGTTTCCGCCTTCCCATTCCTCCAGCTTAAAGGCTTCAATCTGTGCCGCCAGTTCTTCGAGAATCGGAAGTGCGATCGCCTCCCGCCCGGAAGCCACCAGGGCGGCGGCCAGTTCTGTTTTGCGCCGGAAGCGGCCTCGGGTGCTCGACTCTCGCTGCAGTTCGCGCATGAGCATCCCAATTCCTCCTTCGGCATTTCCGGAGCGTACCGCCGCCATCGCGGTTTCAAATATCGAGCGGTTCGCCGTGGGACCCGGGGCCGGCTTGGCACCGTCGTCGGGATCTCCGGCCGCCGGAGCGGCTTCTTCCGTAGTAATTTCCGCGGTTAGCCAGGTCCTGGTTTCGTCATTCGCGACCGGAGTATCGTCCATCATTGTCATTTCGCTCAATTGAGGTACCGCGCCGAGATAATCCCTCAACGCGTCTCGCATTGCCTGGCCGGCTAGATAGTATGTGGCTCCCAGCCGGTCGCAAGCGGTGATGGCATAGCGCTGCAGGTCGAGCCATCCCCGCCCGCAGTTCTGCGCCATGGCCAATTCGGAGGCCTCCAGCAGCTCCGCCCACCTCTGATCGAGCAGATAAGACTTCAATTGGGTCCGGACGGTGGTGGAGGGCGGCTCCAATAATCTCTGTTTTGGCGGAGAACCCGAAGCGCGCACTTCACCCCAGCGGAGGCCCCGCAGCATCAGGAATGGCGCTGGATTGCCGGGTTCTTTCTGTCTGATATATTTTGCCGCCGCGGCCACACGGGCCACCGCATCGGGATAGCTGGAGGGCTCGATCGAGACCAGGCCGCCGTCCCCTCCGCTGTCCACCGGGGCGGCCGCTTCCGCGACCGCTTCTGCCTCTTCCGCGGACTCGGCTACCGGCTCCGCTTCGGGGGGATCGGGATCCAACTCCAGTTTCTTCTTGAGCAGCGGAAAAACAACATTGCGCACCTCTTCGAGAGATTTGCGCAGCCCGAGAAAGCTTGGGGATTCGTCTCCGAACTTGTCGTCGCAAAGCTTGCCCAGCGCTTTCAAACCGCCCAGACAACCGTCAATGTCTCCGACTAACTGCTTGTAGTAGGCTTTCGATGCGCCCTCGACCGCCTTCTCGAAGGCTTCCGGAGCAAGCTTGCCGCTTTCAATGAGTTTCTTGCGCGCGTTGAGCTTATTGACGTCGTTTTTGACGGTTTCTTCGAGCGGCACCGAGCGGGAACTCATGAACGCCGCCCAGGAGTGCCCCTCCGGGTTGATGGGAACCAGCTTTACGGGATCTCCCAGCTTGTTTCCCACCCATTCGAGCGGCCCCGCCCGAAGCTCGGCATCGCCATCTTCGAGTTCCGGGTAGAGATTGTCCCAGAATTTATCGATGAGTTGTTGGAGGTAATCGACGCCGCCCCGCAACCCGGCAAACCCTTCGCGGTGCAGCATCGCTTCCATGAGCCACACCGCGACCTGCAGGTCTTTGGATTTCTTTTGTAGTACGTCGCCGCAGAGACGCACCACCAGACCCCAATCGGCGACCTTCCGCTCGGACTCCCACTGCCCTTGCGGAACGTCCGCTTCTTCGCGGCGGGCTTCCTTGATTTCCTCATACACCGGCTCGTAGCGGAGGTCTGCTCCGCCAGGATTTTCGCCGGGAATGGGGTCTAGTAGATCAGTGCGCCAAGCCATGACAGTTTCACGAAGCGGCGGCTTCGGAAACTTGAATTTCAAGCTGCCGCATCTCCAAGAATGGCACGTCCTCGCCGTCCACGAGCAGCATTTTCAAACCAACCGGGGCCTGCTCCCCGTCTTCGAGTTCCTGCCATTCGGTCGCCCGTCCCAAACGAACCGCTTCGTCCGGGTGTTTCCAGGAGAGAGGCGCGATCACGGGCACCAACACCTCCCCCAACTCCATGCCTTCGAAACCCTTTCCGGTGGTTACCTTCGCGGGGGCCCAAAGCAGGTCGCGCAGCCGTTTGGGAGCCGGCATTTCAATGGATTCAATGTGCTCAAACGGAATCCACATATACTGGCCGGCCGCAAAAACCTCCAGCCTTGCGCCAATCCGGGGGTCGGCATCCTCGATTGTCTCGAATAGCTTGCCGTTCCACGTTCCGCCCGGAACCAACGGCGGTTTGGAAATGGGGAACGTGCCCTTCTCAAACATCGCTTGCCGGTCCCTTTCGGCATGGAGCGCGCTCTTGTAAAGCAGCCCGCCCATGCCCGCCTGGGGATTATCGGCGTTCATCAGCATGTCTAACTGTTTATCTGCCCGGTCGAAATTACCCGCAAAGCACAATAGCTCGAATAGAAACGTCCGGCGCTGAACGTCTCCGGGATTGTCCCGGAGTTCTCCGTTCAGCGCCGTGATCGCTTCTGTCAGCTTTCCGGCCTTGAGAAGCGCTTGTGCACTCATGAGTCGAGTTTAGCTTCCGCCCAGGGGTACGTTGCCGCGGATGTCCCAGCCCGCCGCGGGCGTTGCGCTGCCGCTGCCGGTGGCAGCCTGTTGGGTGTACGTGATCTGCACGGTTCCGAAGGCGAACGACACACTCTCTGTCGGAGTATCGTCACCACCGGCCGAGCCCGACCACTGGATGCTCTCCACGTAAACTTCCTGGAAGGTGTAGTTGATGAACTCAACCGGCACCGCATCGCCGCCCGCCTTCGCCAGTACCACAGTGGCGCCGGTGAAGTGCTTGCCCAGGCAGCACTGGTTGAACAGCGACGGGCTGGCAACATCGAACTTCTTCATGATGTTGAAGCTGCTGATCGAAACGCGGCCCGACGCGGCGCCGGAACCTGCGCTGATGTTCGTGGGGTTGCTGGCGCCCCAGCTAAAGCTGTAGATTTCGAACCATCCAGCGGAGCCGTTGTACTTCTGGTCCTGCGACTCTCCGGTGGTGATGGTGTCGGTAAACTTCATGAACGAACTGTATGCCATGACTCTCTCCTTCTCCTCTTCCTTTGTTCTAGCCCTTGTAATTGAGCGCTAACTGCGGGTTACTGCTTACTTCGCCGGCTGAGGCAGGTCCGCCACCAGCCGCATCGAAATCGACAGCTCGTCGAGCTGGAAATGAGGCCGTAAGAACGCGACCGCCCGATAGCAGCCGGGTTTTCCGGGAATTTCCATTACGTCCACGCGAGCTTCCTTCAACGGGCGCTGCGCTTTCAAGGCAAACGGCGCATCGTCGTTGCTGACAACGTACTTGGTGATCCAGCGGTTCAGGAACTGCGACGCTTCGTCGCGAGACATATAACCGCCGATCTTGTCGCGCATCATCGCTTTCAGATAATGAGCGAACCGCGAAACCGCCAGAATATAGGGCAGTTGCGCCGAGATCCGGGCGTTCGCGTTCGCCGAATCCTGATCGTAAACCTTCGGCTTCTGAGCGGATTGGACGCTGAAGAAAGCCGCATAGTCGGTTCCTTTGCAATGGACCAATGGAGCGAAGCCCAGGTCGGCGAGCTCCTTTTCCCGGCGGTCCGTGATCGCGACTTCGGTCGGGCACTTCATTGCCACGTCGCCGTCTTCGGTGCGAAACGTGTGAACCGGGAGACCTTCGACCAAACCGCCGCTCTCCACGCCGCGGATACACGCGCACCAGCCGTATTGAGCGAAGGCGTTCGTCAGGCGGGAACCCAGCGCCCAAGCCGCGTTGCCCCACAGGTACTTCTCGTGGTCGGTTCCGTCCACGCCCTCTTCGTAGTTGAAGCCATCCACCGGCACCGTGTCCTGTCCGTACGGCAGGCGCATCAGGGTCCGCGGCATGGTCAGCGCTATGTACCGCGAGTCTTCGCTCGACCGGAAGCTCTTCCAGCGCGCATATTCGGTGGTGTCGAAGATCTTCCCCAGATCCCGCGGCTGATCGATCTGAGAGAAGCTGTCCAGGTTGAACATCTCGGGCGACGATGCCGTCAGGAACGGAGCGTGCGCGGCCGCGGCCACTTGAGAAATCTTTTCGAGCAGCTCAATGTCCTGCCCGCTCTTCCCGAATTCGTAGTCGCCCAGAAGAGCGCCGAACGGATGTCCGCCGAATACCCCGAATTCTTCTTCGTAAACTTTCTTGAAGAGCGCGCTCTGATCGAACTCCGCGGCGCGCTGCAGGTCGCGCAGAAGCTCTTTCTTGTTGACGTTCAGCACCTTGATCTTCAGCATGGCGCTGCACTCGCTCTGGCCGATGAGATATTTCAGGCCGCGCCAGGTGCCTTCCAGCTTCTGGAATTCGGCCGCGTGCATGATCTCGCTCAATTGCAGCGAGAGAAGATGATCGATCTGCGCGATGCGCGCGTTGATCATCGCTTCCGTATCGCGGGCCACCGTGATGGAGCCTTCGAGCACTTCCGCGACGAACTGCTTGATCATGTCCTTGCCGCGTTCTTTTGCGGCGGCGTCTTTTCCAAAACGCCCTTCTTCTACGATCTGATCGAGAAGGCTTACTTCCGTTGTCTGCGCCGCAGCGGCTGACTGTTGCGCCTGTTGAGCATCACTCATGGGAACCTCCCGTCTGTCCGATTTCGCCTTTCAACTTGTCCATCTTGTCCTGGTTGGAGATGGTCTCCTTGAGAATGTCGTCCAATTTCTCGTTGCCCTGCAGGCTGCCGCGCAGGTCCGAGAGCTTGGTCCGCAGTTCCAGTAGTTCGCGCAACGGCTTCACCTGGCGCGCGACCGCTTCCGGCTCGAAATCGTCCATCGAGTTGAAATGCAGGTTAACGCCGAGTTTGCCGGCGTTCGGATCCTCGCTCAACTTATTCTCCACGGAGAATTGAAGATGAGGTTTCATACTCGCCAGCACATCGTCGAAGTTGTCGAGCGTGACGTCGACAAACTTACGATCCTTCAGGCGCGCCAGAGGCTCCTCCGGTTGTCCGGTGAAGTCGCCTAGAACACCCATCACGAACGGAAGTTCCTTCAGTTCGATCGCATCACCCACTTCAACGTCGTAGCTGATGTGGACACGCGGTGGCCGTACCCGGCCGAGTTTCTTATTAATGCTTTCTCTCGCCATTTGACAAACGCCTCGCTTTCTTTCCGGTCGACTTCCAAGGAGTCGGGAGGACAGGGAGCGTGGTCACCTGCCGTACCTTAGGTGACGTACGGTCAGGGAACCGTTTCACGCCCCTTTCTTCTCGGAGTAATCCCGAGTATATGTAAGCGCATCAGCGCCGTCAAGGTGAATAAAAGGCGCGGACGGTAGGGGATGCGCGGAACTTCGCGTGAGCAAAAAGAGTACTTTTTTTGGTAAAAAAAGTGTGATCATTCCCGTGAGGACCGCCAGTGCCGCCGTCTTGTGTTAGCCGGCGAACCAAGATCCGGCCAATGCGGCCGGAGGAATTGCAATCGATTGAAAACGGAGCACGCGAATTCGGTCCGTGCCCTTGATGGAGGCAAAAGGAATAATGCCCGCTTCCATTAAACGCGCCGCGGCCCGCTCGCTCATTACAATTTCGGCGCACGGCTTCGCATTCATTTCCCCATCTTCACGAAAAAGGTGCTGCGGTAAACGGTCCAATTCCGCGGCGCGCCCGAGACGTAAACCTGGCCCGCCGGTTTGAACCGCCTTCCCGAGCAATAGCGCGCAGGCGACGGCCGGATTACCCCATAAATAATCTTCGTGCGCCGAAGGCGACCCCAATTCTTCGAATTGAAACAGCTCGCACTCATCGGCATTTTTCCCATAAGGCAGCCGCAGCAGGAAACGCGGCGCCGCCAGCCCGATGTACTGCGCCCCGGGCAGCTCTCTGAGAGCCTGCCAGCCGCCATGAAGCGCTTTCGCCCAATCGTCGGGGTCCGGGTACGATTCGAAAGACGGACACCCCGCCAGGCGTGAATCCGCCGCGGAAATCCAGGGCGCGCCCGCCTCCCTGGCAATGGCTGACATCCGCCCCAGCACCACCAGATCGTCCGTTTCCACACCGAACGTGTACGCACCCGCAAATAACGACCAGCCGTCGGCGTCGTCGCCGGCGGAAGGGTCGGCGAGCAGTTTGTAGAGGCCGGTGGATTCAAGCTCGGTGTCCGCCAGCAGATCCTGCACGATCTCCGCGCGGGTCGCATCGATCAGGAAAATTTGCAGTTCGGCGCTGGTTTCGAGGCCGCGCACCAGCAGAAACAGCGCGCGCCACAAAGACTCGAGTTCCTGAAACGCCGGATGGTGAAGAATCGCACGCATCTCGAGCGTCGCGGCCGCGTCCACTTTCGCCAGCATTGCCGGCTGACGGGGATCCTCGCCCGGGACCAGATGAGGCGCCACGATTTCCTTGAGATAGCTCTGGAAATCGTCCCGAGGCTTGACCGGTCGCGCCGGCGCGGCTTCCGCTCCGCCCAGGATCGCTTCCAGCAGATCGGCGGGCGGGGCGCTCAATGGGGCGGCGGGTGCTGGCTCCTCGCGTGCCGGGCTTAGCAGTTCGCCGGCCGCCTCCGCGAACGTGGCCGGGTCCGCCAGACGACGGCGCAGCGCGCGCAGAGCCCGGAACACGGGAAGGCGTTCGTAAAGTCGATCCGGATGGAAATCGTCGAGTTCCGCAAAGCGGATGGGCGGGTGAGGTGTGCCATCGCCATAGGAAACCGTGATGGACGGTGCGACGCTCATCATCACGTCTTCGAAATTGTCGCGATCCACCAGGATCGCCCGGCGCTTCGCGAGCGGCTGCTCCGCTTTTTGGCCACTCGCGCCGCGGCCGCTGAAATCTCCAATTACCGCGATCCGGAAGGGCCTGTCGATCTCCTGCCCAACCGACGATCTCTGCGGACTCGTCCCAATGGTGAAGCCGATCCGTTCGGATGCTTCGCTACCCGCCATGGTCTTTCGCTCCTTCCGCGATGTTGTTCGCTATTCCGCGTGCTCTTCGCCTTTTTTTGCGACTCTCCACGTGACGGAGAAATTGGAGACATCATGGCCGGAATTTACAAAGCGCATTGCATATCCGTTGTCCGCCGAGGGAAGTTCGTTGACGCCCACATCGGGCGGGTCAACCTCAAGAACCTTGATAAATGTCCGCCGCGGAGGAACCCGGCCGCTCACGGCGCCGCTGTTGGGTTTTCCGTCCGCGATCTCCACCGAATCCCCGGCCGCGAGAAACCCGTTCCAATTGAAGCTGCCATGCACTCCGACGCGCGCTTCGCTCGGGGCGTCCGCCTGCTCGCCGGTCTTAGCCTTCGTCTCCGGGGCTATCCGCTTCGGAGGGGCCGAGGATTGCCTTTCCGCCGGTGCCGGCGCCTTCGCCGTGTTCGGGGCCGGCGGCGAAGCGTGCGTCGGAGGCTCCGTTACCGATGCGGCTACCGGCTCCGGCGCCGTGGCGTTTTTTCGCGTCGAGAACCAGACAATCGCGAGCAAAATCAGGACCAGGGCGCCGCCAAGCGCCAGCCACTTGCGATTGGAGCCGCCAGATCCGTTTTCCGGGACTGATACCGCGGGGAGGACCGCTTCGGGCACGGTCTCAACCGCGACCGGGACAGGCGCAACCACCGCGGGCGGGATGGCCGGCTGCGCCGGTGGCGGAGGAGGCGCTGGCGCGGGAGTTTTCACCTCTGGGGCCGCCGTTGGAGCTTTGTTGTTTAGAACCGCTTCTTGAAGCTCCATGACCATCAACGCGCAACTCGCGTAGCGGTCGCCGGGCTCTTTGCTCAACGCGCGTAGTAGAACCTGGAAAACCGGCGAGGTCAGCTTACTGTGCTCGATTTCCGCGAAGCCGGGATCCTCGTTCACGATCTGGTACATGATACTGGTGATCGAATCCCCCTCGAACGGGCGGCTCCCCGCCAGCAACTCGTATGCGATCACCGCGAGCGAGAACTGATCGCTCTGTCCGGTCACGGGTTTCCCCAGCACCTGCTCCGGAGACATGTAGTGTGGCGTGCCAATCGCCATCCCGGCCTGGGTCAGGCCCATGGTCGCGTCGCTGAGGATCTTGGCCACTCCGAAATCGGCGATCTTCACCGCATGATTCGCGGTGACCATAATATTTGCAGGCTTAATGTCGCGGTGGACGATTGCCCGGGCATGTGCGAAGTCCAGACCGTCGGCCACCTGTCGCAGGAGCGCAAGAATCTGTTCGTTGGGCAGTTTCTCCCCCGCGGACATGAGGTCCCGCAGCGTCGTGCCCGCGACGAATTCCATGACGACGTAAGTCATCGGGCCGTCGTCGTCCAACTCAAACACAGTAACGATGTTAGGGTGCCCGAGTGCCCCAGCCGATCGCGCTTCCCGCTTCAGCCTCTTGCGCAGAGTTTCCCCCGCGGCGCCGCCGGCGGTCACGGATATGGTCTTGATCGCGACTTGGCGTCCGATTTTCGGATCCTCCGCCAGATAAACCACGCCGCCTGCGCCCCGGCCAAGCTCTTTGAGAATCCGGTACCGGCCGATGTTTTCCATTCACTCGCTTCCAGGAGCAAGACAAAAGACGCTCCGGTTATCAGAATATCGAATCCGGCGCGAAATTGATTAGGCTAACGCCCCGATTTTTTCAGAAATTTCTTTAAGCCAGCCCGGCAATCCTCTGTCATCCGGGCGATTACGTTCGCTTGTGCGCCGGTTTCGAGCGCGCTTTCAAAACTCATCATGTCTGTGTGATAAAGCAGGCGCTTTGTGAGCATCACCGCCTCCGGCGGCTTAGCCGACAGTTTCTTGAGATACGCGTTTGCGCTCTCCTCAAAGGCTGCATCCGGGAAGACCTGGTTCACCAGGCCCGCCTCCCGCGCCATGGCGGCCGGAAAGATCTCCCCGGAGACAATCCACTCGAACGCCCGCTTTTCGGTGACTGCGCGGCGCAAAATCGCCATCACCATGGCCGGAATAAACCCGATATTCACCTCCGGGTAGCCAAATTGCGCCGATTCTTCAGAAAGTACGATATCGCACGCGCTCGCCAAACCACATCCACCCGCGAGCGCTCTCCCGCGCACCAGCGCGACAATCGGGCAGCGATGGCGGCGCATGCGGAGAAATAGGTCCGCCAGGGTTCGCGCCGCGGCGAGGTTTTGGCCAGGCGGATTGTCGAGGCTGCCCTCGAGCTCGGCGAGATCCGCTCCGGAGCAGAAGTCGCGGCCGGTCCCTCCCAGGGCGACAACGCGCACCGCGTCATCCGCGGACGCCCTCTCAAACGCGCTGTGCAGGCCGGATATGATTTCCGCATCCAGAGCGTTCCGCTTCTCCGGACGGTTCAATGTGATCCGCGCGGCGCCGCCCGCTGCCTCATACAAAATTTTGGAAGAGGAAGTCATCGCCAAACGAGGCTTCAAGCGTAAGAGTGTATATCATCAAGATCGTGACCTGCTCGCTGGCGGCCGACGAGCTGCATATCTGGCGTATCTCTCTCGATCGCGATGAAGGTGAAATTGCCGAGTTCGAACGGCTGCTCACACGCGCGGAGATCGAGCGCGCCGCCCGCTTTCGCTTCGAAGAAGACCGCCGGCGCTACCTGAGCGCTCACACGATGCTGCGGAAGTTATTGTCGGAATATCTTCCGGGAGGCGCGGTGCCCATCGAGTTTCAGTTCGGGCCGGAGGGCAAGCCGGCGATCCCGGAGTCGCCGCTGCGTTTTAACTTGTCCCATTCCGGCGAGCTCGCTTTGGTCGCCTTCACGCTGAATCGCGAGGTGGGCGTTGATATTGAGCGCATTCGCGAGGGGGTCAATGACGAGGGAATCGCGCACAGGTTCTTTTCGCAGTCGGAATCTTCGGCTTTAAGCGCGCTCCCCGAGCGCCAGCGCGATCATGCCTTTTTTCGGATCTGGACGCGCAAGGAGGCCTATGTGAAAGCCAGGGGCGGAGGGCTCAGCATTCCGCTGGACAGTTTTGACGTTTCTCTCGATTCGGCGAAGGCGGAATTGCTGCGGGCGCCGGACCTCGGCCGGTGGGAAATGTTCCACCTGGAGCCGAATCCCGGATATTGCGCCGCGGCCGTTGCGGAACGCGGTGTTGAAACCGTGCGTATTTCTACAATCTGACGATGTTCGCGCCGGTCCGGCCCTTGAGCGCATTGCGCGTATCGACAATCATTTTCGCGTTTGCCGCGATGGCCGCGTAATCGAAGCTCGAATGGTCCGTGATGATGACCACGCAATCCGCCGAGGCCGACGCGGAGACCGGCTCCTCGGATTTCAGAGAGATACCGTCGAGCGAAAGTTCCGGCACATACGGATCGCTATAAGAAATGTCCGCCCCCAGCCGCTGGAGCAGAAGAATCACATCGAGCGCCGGCGATTCGCGCATGTCGTCGATATTGCGCTTATACGCCACGCCCAACACGTGAACGTGCGAGCCCCTCACCGGCTTGGTCTGTTCATTGAGGGCGTTTTGAATTTTGTCGACCACAAAATGGGGCATCTGGCCGTTAATGTAGCCCGCGAGTTCGATGAAGCGCGCCTCAATGCCGGCCTGCTTGGTCTTCCAGGAAAGATAAAACGGATCGATGGGGATGCAATGCCCGCCGAGGCCCGGCCCCGGATAGAAGGGCATGAACCCGAAAGGCTTGGTGGCGGCGGCTTCGATTACCTCCCACACGTCAATCCCCATCCGGCTGCACATAAGAGCCATTTCGTTCACCAGCCCGATGTTGATCATCCGGAAGGTGTTTTCGAGCAGTTTCACCATTTCGGCAACGCTGGTGGAACTTACGGGCACCACGGTATCGAGCGCCCGGCTATAGAACAGGCGTCCGGTCTCGGTGCAAGCCGGGGTGATCCCTCCCACCACCTTGGGAATGTTCACGGTCTGATAGGTTGGGTTGCCGGGATCGACGCGTTCCGGAGAGAAACAGAGACAGAAATCCTCACCTACTTTCAGGCCGCCGGTCTGAAGCATGGGAAGGACCAGTTCGTCCGTGGTGCCGGGGTAGGTCGTGGATTCGAGGATCACCAGGCTTCCGCGCTTGATGTATTTCGCAATCTCCTGGCACGCCGACACGATAAAGCTCATGTCCGGGTCCTTGGTTTTGCGCAGGGGGGTGGGGACGCAGATATTGACGGTATCGAGTTCGGCGATAACCGAGAAATCGGTGGTGGCGCGGAAACGGCCGCTGGCGGCAAAGGGTTTCAAGGCGCTGGAGGGCACGTCCCGAATGTAAGACTCGCCCCGGTTCAAGGCGTCCACCTTGCTCGTTTGCACGTCGATGCCGGTGACGTCGAACCCAGCCTTCAGAAACTCGGCGGCCAGGGGAAGGCCTACGTAACCGAGGCCGACAATTCCGGCTTTGGCCGAACCGTTGTGAATTCGTTCCCGTAAGGCTTCAATCGCGGACAGGGTAGAAGATGACATACGCTAAGAGAGGGTTTTTTGATTGTACGCCAACAGGGTTACCGCAACGATGGGGCCGGGAAAGAGTTAGGCTTGCAAGTAACTGAAACATCTAGCGTTGTCGTGTTGGGACTGGGCTATGTTGGCTGTGTGACCGCTGCCTGCCTTGCGAGCCTGGGCCACCGGGTCACCGGAGTGGACCGCGACGCATTTAAGGTCGCCAGCGTGCGCAACGGCAAGGCGCCCTTTTATGAGCCCGGTCTGGAACGGCTGGTTCGGGAAGGCGTCTCGGCGGGCAGGCTTTCGGCAAGCACGACGGTGGATGCCGCCCTGCCCGGCGCCGATGTGGCGTTGATCTGCGTAGGCACTCCTTCGGAGCGAAATGGAAATCTCGGCCTGGAGCAACTCCGCCGGGTGGTGGAGGAGTTGTCGCGGGCCACGGTGGGGCGCTCCAGGCCGCTGGTTGTAGCCGTCCGCAGCACCGTGTTTCCCGGCACTTCGTCGGCGGTAGTAGAACCCGCCTTCGCGCATCACGAGCAGGTGAAGGTGGTGTCGAATCCGGAGTTCCTTCGCGAAGGCTCGGCTGTGCGGGACTTTTTGGAGCCGTCGCTCCTGGTCGCGGGCGGGGGCGATCGTACCGCCGTGGAGAAAGTGGCAGGTCTGTACGCGAGTCTTCCGGCCACCCCTTGCCTGGTTTCCTTGCGAACCGCCGAGATGATCAAGTACGCCTGCAATGCGTTTCACGCGCTGAAGATTTCGTTCGCCAATGAGATCGGCACGCTGGCCGCAAAGCTTGGCGTGGACCCCTTCGAAGTAATGGATACCCTTTGTCAGGACCGGAAACTCAACCTTTCCGGGGCGTATCTGAGACCGGGCTTCGCCTTCGGGGGCTCCTGCCTGCCCAAGGACCTTCGCGCGCTCGCGTACCGGGCGTCGCGGCTGGATCTGAAACTGCCCCTGCTGGAATCCATCCTGCCGGGGAATAGCGAACATCTGGAGCGCGCCATTCAGGCGGTCCTCGATCTGGACGCTCCCCGCATCGGCGTCGTGGGGCTGGCCTTCAAGGAAAATACGGACGACTTGCGCGAGAGCCCGGTGGTCCTGCTGCTCGAACGGCTTATCGGCAAAGGGCGGCAAGTGCGCGTTTTTGACGCGCACATTCGTCTCGACGAAATATACGGCAGCAACCGGACCTATATCCTGGAAACCATTCCGCACATCGGAGGGCTTCTGGACAATCGGATCGAAGACACCCTCGATTGGGCCAGCCACATCGTGCTGTCTCAAGCGCAGGACGCGGAGACGCTGTCGAAAATCCGCCGGAGTGGGCTTCCCGTCTTGGATCTTGCCCAAAATCGCCCCGAAAATCGCGATCTCCTCGAAAATCGTGATGGATGCGTTGTGTGAATGCGGACTGGCTCATTGTCGGCGCCGGATTCACCGGCTGTACGCTCGCGGAACGCATCGCCACTCAGCTAAACCGGAAAGTTGTTCTGGTCGACCGCCGTCCGCGGGTAGGCGGCAACGCCTACGACGAGTACGATGACAACGGCGTGCTGGTCCATCGCTTCGGTCCGCATATCTTTCACACGAATTCCACGAAAGTCTTCGACTACCTTTCCACGTTTACCGAATGGCGGGCCTATGAGCATCGCGTTCAGGTGGCGATCGGAGGCAGGAAGGTTCCGGCGCCGTTCAATCTGAATTCGCTGCACAGTCTTTTTCCCGCGCCGGAGGCCGCGGAGATGGAGGGACTCCTCGCCGGGACCTACGGCGAGGGCGCAAAAGTGCCGATTCTGAAGATGCGTGAGCATCCTCATCCCCGCGTGCGGAAACTCGCGGAGTTTATCTACGAAAATGTCTTCTACGGATACACTCTCAAACAGTGGGGGCTCGCGCCGGAAGATCTGGACCCCTCCGTCACGGGACGCGTGCCGGTTCACATCAGCCGCGACGACCGCTATTTCCAGGACCGCTTCCAGACCATGCCCGCGGCAGGCTATTCGGCTCTCTTTCAGCGCATGCTGCGTCATCCGAACATCGAAATTGTGCTCAATTGCGATCACCGCGCCGCGCACGGCATCCGGTTTCGCCGCATGATCTATACCGGCCCCATCGATGAGTTTTTCGACTATGTTCACGGAGAATTGCCATACCGCAGCATTCGCTTCGACTTCCTAACCGCCCAGGAAGAATGGCATCAGGGCTGCGGAACGGTAAATTACCCGAACGATTACGAGTACACGCGCATCACGGAGCAGAAGTACCTCTCCGGGCAGAGTCTGCCGAAGAGCACGCTGGTGGTGGAATATCCGGAAGCGCATGTTCGAGGCCGCAACGAGCCTTACTACCCGGTCCCGCGCGAAGAGAACCGGAATCGGTATGAACGCTACCTCCGCGAATTGCGGGCCTTGAACGGTTCCGTCGTCATGGCGGGGCGGCTCGCGGACTACAAATACTACAACATGGATCAAGCGGTGGCGCGCGCCATGAAGGTCTTCGAGGAGGAGGTTGCCGGATGACGGATCGTGTCTGCGCCGTCGTCGTCACGTTCAATCGCAAAACTCTGCTGCGCGCGTGCCTCCAGGCTTTGCAGGCACAGACTCGCCCGCTCGACTGTATCGTGGTGGTGAACAACGCCAGCACCGACGGCACCGGGGAACTGCTGTCCGCCGAATTTCCGGCGCTGCCTGAAATCCGGCTTCCCGTGAACCGGGGCGGAGCGGGGGGCTTCGCGGAGGGATTGCGCTGGGCCTTCGCGGAGGGGTTCGACTGGATCTGGGTGATGGACGATGACGTCCTCGCGGTCCCGGACGCTTTAGAGGGGCTGCTCACCTTTGGCGACTACGGGGACTTGATTGTCCCCCGCAAACTGGTCAACGGCGAGCCGTTGGTTTGGGAGTCGGTCTGGGATGCCCGGCGCTGTGTGCCGGTTACCTTTAACGCCGACGTCTCTTTCGAGAATGGAAGGCCCTGGGTAAGCACCATGTTCGCCAATTTTGAGGGGACGCTCATGCGGCGCATGATCGTGGAAAAAGCGGGGCTGCCCGACCCGCGGTACTTCGTGGGCGGCGACGACACGATTTACGGATTCGTCGCGTCGCTCCATGCCCGCGTTATCTATGCGAATTGCACCGCGATGCGCAAGGATTCCCCGCCCGGACGGCGTGCGCGCTTGCAGTATTACATGGGGCTCCGAAACCGCTTTCTCCATTTCGAGCACCTCTCGAGGGCGGGATTGCCGGTGGCTCGTGGAGGGCTTCTGGCCGGGGTGTGCCGGCAGGCGGCACAGGACCTGGGGGAAATCCTACGTCACTCGGGTCAGCGGAACCTTTCGAATCTCCTGGCAGTCTTCCAAGGCGTGAGGGACGGGGTGCGAGGCCGCTTCGGGCCGCCTCCCTGGCTGCAGCCGTGAGCATCTAAAGAAGTGGGAGGCATGGATTAGGGTTGCCGGTAGGATAAATCCTGGTTCCGCTTGGAGCATTAATGCTTATTCACTGTTTCGCTGAAAGCACTCTGATAGACTGATGTTACGGTAGGGTTGGCTGGTTTGTGCCGGTCGGCCCACAAATAGACATGAACCCCGCGTTCCTGGCAAGTAGCCCTTCATCCCTCACCAGAGTTGTTGTAAACGCGTTTGCCGACACCCCATTCTCTGGCGCGTACCATCTCCAATGGTTCGATTGGTGTCTGCTGGTTCCATACTTCAGCGTATTGGTCATTTTGTCCCTGTACGGTCTGCACCGCTACAAGATGATCCATGAGTATTTGAAGTTCAAGAAACGCCTGCCAAAGGCTCCGCCCCGTATCTTAAGCGACGACGAACTCCCCCGTGTCACCGTGCAGTTGCCGCTGTATAACGAACGATACGTCGTGGAGCGTTTGCTGGACGAAGTCACGAAGATGGACTATCCGGTCCATCTTCTTCAAATCCAGGTTCTGGACGATTCGACCGACGATACCCATACGTTCACCGAACAACTGGTGAATGAGTATCGCGCCCAGGGCTGCCCAATCGAATATATCCACCGGACCAACCGGCACGGCTTCAAGGCGGGCGCGCTGCAGGAGGGTATGCGGAAGGCCACCGGCGACCTGATGGCCATTTTCGACGCGGATTTCGTTCCGCCGCGAGACTTCCTGCGCCGGACGGTGCATTATTTCGACGATCCCAAGGTCGGCGTTGTGCAAACGCGCTGGACCTATTTGAACCGCGGCTACAACATGCTCACCGAGGTCGAGGGGATGTTGCTGGACGCTCACTTCGTGCTGGAGCACGGCGCGCGCTGCGGGGGCGGCCTTTTCTTCAATTTCAACGGCACGGCGGGCATTCTCCGGCGCGCCATGATTGACGACGCCGGAGGCTGGCAGCACGACACGTTGACCGAGGATTCCGATCTGAGCTACCGGGCGCAATTGAAGGGCTGGCGCTTCGTCTATGTTCCAAGCATTGAGTGCCCTTCTGAGCTGCCGGTGGAAACGTATGGCTTCCAAGTGCAGCAGTCGCGGTGGGCGAAGGGCTTAACCCAGGTGGCGAAGAAGCTTCTCCCTACCATTCTCAAAGCGGATATACCCTGGAAGCACAAGATGGAGGCGTTCTTCCATCTCACGCCGAATATTTCCTACCCGCTGATGATCGTGGTCGCCGCCCTGATGCTCCCTGTGATGATCGTGCGCTTTTACATGGGCTGGGTGCAGATGCTGCTGCTGGATTTTCCCCTGATTGTGGCTTCCTTCTGGACCATCTCCGCGTTTTACCTGCTGGCGCATCATGAGATCTTCGGCCGGAAATGGAAGCGGGGCATTGTTCTGCTGCCCGCTCTGATGGCGGCGGGCATTGCGCTCACCATAATCAATACCAAAGCCGTGCTGGAGGCGATTTTCGGAGTGGAAACGGCATTCGCGCGGACTCCGAAGTACGCCCTTGGCGCGGCGGGGAAGGTGAAGCTGCAGGAGGTCAAATACCGCCGCCGCAGCGGCTGGCTGCCCTATGCGGAACTGGCGTTCGGGACGTATTTCCTGGGCATGGTGGCGTATGCGCTCGACACTTACAACTACCTCACCATTCCGTTCCTGATGCTGTTCGTCGCGGGCTATTATTGGGCCGGTTTCAGCACGCTCTATCAGGAATTCCAAGGACGCCTGCGGTGGCAGAGAGCGCAGGAAGCCCGGCTCGAATTCGAGAAAAGCGCGACGTAAGGCGCGGCTTTTCAGCTTGCCGCGGCTGCCCGCAGCGGAAGGCCCGGATGGGCCAGAGCCTCCATCAGTAACTCGTGAATTCCGGGGTCGAGAAGATAGATCCGATGCCCCTCCTGTTCGCTCATTACGGCCAGTTTCCGCGCCGACAGCACGAAGCAGAGTTGATGCTCTCCCGGCGTTAGTCCGGCGGAATCTACCGATGCCATTCCGCGCGCGCACGGCGCCAGCTTACGAAGAAACGTGCGCACGAAGATCTGGGGATCGAGCGAGTCGATCGCGGCGGCGGAAAGCAGCCATTGCTGTTCCCGGCTTCCGAAGAAGTAGGGTCCGGAACTCCACGCCAGCAAAAACACCAGAACATCCAGGAAGGCCGCGAGTGAGAGCGCGAGAATGTGGCGCGGCGTGGGGGACGTGACGAGTTCCTGAAACGCGACCAGCAAATCCTCCTGACCGGAAGCTGTGCGGTCTACGAAATCGGAGTACGCCGGAACCGGCGGCTTTGCAATCTGTCCCGCATGCAGGGCCTTTTCCGCGTCGAGCCAGGGGATTGTGTCGTAGACCTGGTGGAAACTTTGCAGTTGCTTGTCGGACGGATCGAGCGGCTTGGAGCGCACCCGGAACGCGAGCAAATCCGTGCGGGCCCGCTCCATTCTCTGCAGCGCCTGCCTGGCGAGCTGCGTATAGCGATCGAAAGCGGAATATCTCACACCTTCGCCCGAGCCTTCTCTGTAGGTCTCCGCATAGGTCCGGGCTTCGCGGGCGACGGCGGAGCGGATCTCCGCAAGGTAAGGGTCGGCGTCCTCCGCCCGTGCGATATGCCCCACCGAGCGTTCGGCGGAGGTCATCTCCTCGAGCGCCAGGACGTGTTTCTGTTGCTCGTCGATCGCGGAGGTCAGCTTCGACGCCGCGTCGGCCGCGGAGCTGTTCAAAGAGTCGTAGAGTTTTCGCTCAATCTCGGCCGGCCGTTCGCGCGATGAGAACCAAGTGTAGAGGCTGACATAAGAAAAGGCCACGGAAACCAGCGCGGTGATGGCATAGACAACGATCAGGAGAGCCTTTCTCGACCGGCTGAATCCGATCAGCCAGGCCACCAACACGAGCGCCGTCTGCACTCCCAGCGACGCCAGTACGGAGAACCAGCCGGAAAGGTAGAGCGACATTCCCTGGAATGTTGTGTACCAGGAAACTACGGCGAGCATGCAACTGGCAGCGAACAGGGCCTTCACCATGGGCCGGCTGACCGCTGCCAGTTCCGCTGACGGCGCGGAAGACACAAATGCCATCGGGATTTCTTACACCTGCTGGAGAGACGCGAAGGAAAACGGGAATGTTCCCCCAAATCGCGCGGCCGGCAGCCGCCTTCTACCGGAACTTTTAGAATGCCCATCTCGTAATAGCCTCTGAAGAGAGGGGATTTATGAACCGGATATGGCGCCTCGCGCCGCTGGCTGCTTTCCTGGTGCTCGGCGGCTGTGACTTTGCGGATCTCGGCGATATCTCGCGCTTTCAGGAAGACTTCCACTTCAATTTCGATGTCCAGCCCAACTGCCGCCTGTCGGTGGAGACGCAGAACGGCAGCGTGGAGGTCACCGGTTGGGAGAAGAATTCCGTAGAGGTCACGGGAGCGAAGTTCGCCAACTCCAGGCAGCTTCTGGAGGCGATCCAGATCGATGCGCACGGCGATCCCGGCTCGGTGGCGATACGGGCCGTGATTCCACCGGGCCATCACTTCGGCGGCGCCGGGGCGCGTCTCACGATACACGTTCCAAGGCAGACCGTGCTGGACCGCATTCACACATCGAACGCAGCGATCCGGGTGGATGGCATCGAGGGCGATGCGCGCCTGAAAACGTCCAACGGCTCCATTCATGTGAATGCGACAAAGGGGAGGCTCGAAACGGAAACATCGAACTCCGCGATTGAAGTGGAATCGCACCGGGGCGACGTTGAAGCCAACACCTCGAACGGCCACATTCAAGTGGAATCCGAGGGCGGCGGATTGAAGGCCGGCACATCCAACAGTTCCATCGAAGCGCGATTGAAGGACCCGGATGCCGCCGGGCCGGTGAGGCTGAGTAGCTCCAATGGCCATCTCTCGCTGATCCTCGACTCGGGGAAGGTCCCCGACGTTCGCGCCACGACCTCGAATTCGTCTATCGAGCTGCGGCTTCCGTCTAACGCCGGCGCGCGCATCGACGCCACCACTTCGAACGGCTCCATCTCGACCGATTTCGAGATGACCCTCCCGGCGGGAACACATTCCAAAACTCATCTGGAGGGCGTAATCGGGGGCGGTGGCGCATCCGTCCATCTCGGAACGTCCAACGGCTCCATCAAGATCACCAAGGGATTGTAAATCCGGCGGGCTATCATAAGGGAGTAACCGACGCTTCCTCATGTTTGCCCTTACTCATGGCTGATTCGCTACCGTGGCTCACGGTTAAGGATCTGCTGTGGTTTGTCTACCTTTATCCGTTCCGGATTGCCGCGGCCACGCTGCCGCGAGGGCTTCTCTATGCGCTGGCGCGTCTGGCCGATCCGCTGGTCCAGTATCGCTCCAGGCGCGGGCGGGCCGCGGCGATCGCGCGGATGATCCAGGCGGGGATCTCTCCGGCGGACGCGCAGCAGGCCGGACGGCGGTTTGTATCGAACGCCGCGACTCGTGTCCTGGACGACCTGATGCTACGCCGGGAGGGCGTATCCCGGATTCGCGCGACGGTGGAAGGGCTCGAATACCTCGACGAAGGAATCGCCCGCGGGCGCGGAGTGCTTCTGCTATCGGCTCACACCTATGCGTCCCGTCCGGCCAAGCGATACCTCGCCGCGCAAGGGTATCCCATCCTTACCGTCCGGAATCGCCAGCCTCCCGACGCCCTGATGGGCAGGGTGGGAGCGCGATGGCTGCAGCCGCGCTACATGGAATTTCTTCACGGTGTCATCCAGGACGAAGTCTACATTCAGGATCCGGAATGTTCTCTGAAGATCCTGAAGCGTCTGCGGGCCGGCGGGATCGTGAACATCCATCTTGATCTGGATGCCCGGGCCGTTTCGAAAGCGGAAGAATTCCCATTCCTAAACGTGCCCCGGCGGGTTGCCTCCGGTCCCTTCGATGTGGCGCGCCTGACCCGATGCGCGTTGATTCCCATGTTTTCCCGCGGCCGGGGAAAGGCTCTGTTTATCCGGTTTGGGGCGCCCGCCCCCGCCGGCGGGCTCGCCCGCGAAGATTTTGCCCGGGCCGCTTTGCCCTATTTTGTAGAATTTCTTGAGGAGAGGATCAGGGAGCATCCGGATGAGTGGGAATTGTGGACGCGCCTCTAACGACGCCCAAGTAACGACGATTGACCGGCTGCGCCGGGTCTTCATCCAGGCCCTGCGCTTGAATCTCCGGGACGAGGAGGTCCCTTACGACCGTCTTCTAGATGAAATCGCCGGCTTCGATTCGATCGCGGCCCTGGAATTTGTCGCAGCGGTTGAGCGGGAGTTTGACATCACTATCGAAGAGGACGCGCTGCACCTGAACCTGTTGCGGGACCTGCGCCGATTCTCGGAATATCTCGACTCGCAGCTTACGGTCCGGGCGCGCGAATGATCGCCGCGGCTTTTTGCGACGCCTCCGATCGCTACCCGGGACGGATCGCCATAGTCGACGGTGACCGGCGCATCACGTATGCGGAGTTGCTGCGGGCGGCCGCTCATTTCCGGGACCGCCTGCGGAACGAGGCAAACATCGGGCGCGGTGATGTGGTGGCGTGTCTGCTCGACAATAGCTGGCAATTTGCGGCGGCTTTCTTCGCGGCGTCCAGCCTGGGCGCGATCTTTGTCCCATGGAATCCACAGTGGCGGGACCGCGAGAGCCAGGAATTGGCGGGGCGCCTGGGCCTCCACGCGATGATTCTGGACAGAGGGAAACCGGCGGCGTGGAAGCCGGAAGGTGGGCATCTCCTTTCCGCGCCGTCGGAATTCTCGAAGAGTGCCGTATTGGACTGCGAACCTCTCTCCGGAGACGCTACCGCCGCCTATCTGACCACTTCCGGCTCCACGGGCATACCGAAAATCGTTCCTCGTAGTTGCCGCAACCTTGTGGACGGCGCCGCCAATGTGACGTCCGCGCTGGGCATGCAACCGGGAAAACGGCTTCTCAGCGTTGTGCCGTTTCATCACTCGAACGGATTTCACAACTGCCTCATTGCTCCGCTCCTTCACGGAGCAACCGTCATCATGCAGCGCGGCTTCACGCCGCAAGGCTGCGCCGCCCTCATTCGCAAAGAAGCCGCCAACGTCATGATTGGTTCGCCGTTTCTGTTCGGCCTTCTCGCGGACCGCGTGTCCGATCCCGCCCTGATGTCAAGCCTGGATCTCTGCATCTCGGCCGGTGCGCGCATGCCGGAACCGACCGTGGAACGATGGCTCAGGAAAACGGGCAAGCGCATCCGGCAACTCTACGGCTCCACCGAAACCAGCGTGATCACGATAGACTGCGATGATGGGGCGCCCTCCCATCCGGACGCTGGAGTGTACGTGGGAAAAGCCATCCCCGGTGTGGAAATCCGGCTCGTCGATGGCGAGATCACCGTTCGTTCTCCCGCCGTGATGTCCGGATATTTCGGCGAAAAAAACGAGGAGAACTTCCACGAGGGCTTCTATCGAACCGGAGATTCGGGTTATGTTACCGCCGATGGGGGCGTATATTTGACGGGAAGGCTGCGCCGCGTGATTAACGTCGCGGGGGTCAAAGTGGATCCCGTGGAAATCGAGCGTGTCGTGGAAGAAATTCCCGGCGTCTCGGCATGCCACGCCGACAGCGTGGACGGAGCGCATGGTGCGTCCTCTATTCGCGTACGCCTTGCGCTGGCGCCGGAGGTCTCCGTCTCCCGGGATGCCGTGGTCGAACATTGCCGGCGCCGGCTCGCCGAGTACAAGCTGCCCAGAATTATAGAGGTCTGTGATCAATTGC
The DNA here is from genome assembly GCA_035545735.1 of Bryobacteraceae bacterium. Taxonomy (GTDB): domain Bacteria; phylum Acidobacteriota; class Terriglobia; order Bryobacterales; family Bryobacteraceae; genus JAJYKC01. Next base: position 287,750 of record DASZXS010000065.1, read on the forward strand.
CTGTTACGCTGTCAGGAAAGGTACGGAAAGAACAATGAAAACGATTAGCGAGACTGAACTGGACGCGGTGCTGACCAATTCGCCCGAGCCTCCCCCTCGCTGGCTGAATCTTGCCGCTATTTTGCCGGGTAAGCTGCCGCTTGCGCGCGACGCGGCAGGGAACCAGGTCACCTTCGATCACCTGGCTGGGATTTACAGCGAGGAATGCGCGCGCATTGAACTGCTGGAGGGGCGCTACGGCAGCGATCTCGAAATCGAAATTCCGGAAGAAGTAATCGCAGAATACAGGAAATACCGCCCTACTCCTTTGCGCCGCGCGCGCGGTTTGGAGAAAAGGCTTCAGTACGAAGGGGAGATCTATTTTAAGCGGGAGGATCTCTCTCCTACTGGCAGCCACAAGCCGAACACCGCGATTCCGCAAGCTTATTACGCGCGGAAGCAGGGCCTCGAAGAGTTGATTACCGATACCGGCGCGGGCCAGTGGGGCTGCGCCCTCGGTTGGAGCTGTCACGCGCTGGGCGTTGGCTGCACGGTCTTCATGACGCGCAATAGCTATTCCGCCAAGCCTTACCGGCGCTACCTGATGCAACTGGTTGGCGCTCGCGCGATTGCGTCGCCGAGTCCGGAGACAAAGTGCGGGCGCGAGCTCTATGAAAAAGACGCGGATCATCCCGGCTCTCTCGGCATTGGCATGAGCGAGGCGATGGAACTGGTGGCGGAGCGTCCGCAATCGCGCCTCGCGCTGGGGTGCATGAGCTATTACGCGGCTCTCCATCAGACTGTAATCGGCCTGGAGCTGGTCGATCAGTTCGAAGCGGCGGGAGTCGAGCCGGATCTTCTCATTGGCTGTGTCGGCGGTGGAACGAATTTTACAGGATTTACCGGTCCGTTTGTGGCCGCTACGCTCGGAAGAGGTCCCTGGCGCGGCAAGACGCCGCGCCTGCTGGCCGTGGAATCCGACCGCATCCCGGTGCTGACCAAGGGCGAGTATCGCTATGAATTTGCGGACGCCTTCGGCTTAACGCCCCAGGTGAAAATGTACACCCTGGGGCGTGAGTTCCTGCCGGAGAAGATGCACGCGGGCGGATTACGCTATCACGGCAAGAGCCCGCTGCTGAGCTATCTGTTCGACCGGGGGACGGTGGAGGCCGCCTCCGTTTCCGCCCGGGAAGCCTTCGATGCGGGCAAGGTGCTGATGGAATCGGAAGGGATTCTCGCGGCTCCGGAATCCTGCCATGCGGTCGCGCAGGTGATCCGCGAGGTCGAGAACTTCAAGAGAGCCGGGAAGAGGGCGTCGCTGGCATTCTGCCTTTCCGGCACGGGGTATCTGGATCTGGCCGGCTACGCCGATGCATTCGATCTCGACCGGGCCGGGCGCGGGTAACCGGCTCCTCCACCGGCAGCCCTAAACGGAGACGGCTTCGGCCGGTTCGGGTTGCTGCTTGGTTTTGCGCGCGGCGCGGAACAAGCGGCGGATGGCGAGACCAATGCCCGTCCAAACCAGGACCACGGCGCCGGCGGAAGCGATGGCCGCGATCGTTTGCCCGGCGAAGCCGCCCGCCTCGCCGGTGTGTAGAAAACGCATCCAGGAGCGGGCGCGCCGCCCGGCATTGTACTCAGAGAATGGCTCCCAGCGAACCACCTCCGCCGTCTTCGGATTCAATGTGAGCTGCGCCCTCAAGTCGGGGCGGCCTCCATCTCCCCGATCGAGCTGGAACGACGCCGGAGCGCGCATCGTGATGCTGCGCCAGCCGCTCACCTGTTGTTCCGCGCGGGACCAGAGTTGGTCGAATGCTGGTGTCGCGACCAGCGGCCTGGCATTGTTACCCGGTCTGCCGCCTCGTCCGGCCGCGGGAGCCGGCGCTGCGCTTCCCGTAGCACGGTACAGCAGATCGTTTGCCCAGGGATAAGACATGAACACCGCGCAAAACACCACGATGGCAAGCGGGAGTGCGGTCCACAGGCCGATGGCGTGATGCCAGTTCCAATCGCGGGCCCGGCCTTGCAGACCTCCGCGAAACCAGATGATGGGGCGGACGCGGCCCCAAGTCCATTGTTTCGGAATCCATAAAAATGGGCCGGTGACAATCAGGAGCAGGAATGCCAGATTGCAAGCGCCGGTTACGGCCCGGGCGAGTCCTCGATTTTCGGCGCCTGCTCCCAGCCATCGATGCCATGCCGTCACCGTTTGAAAGAACTTTCGCGCGCCGGCAGAACCATTTCCCACCGCGGCGCCGGTGTAGCGGTCGACGAAGATTGTCCGCTCCCGCGCGATGGAAATTTCGGCCGGGGCAAGTGGATCGGAACGCAGAGTCAGTGCCGTGGGAGCGCCGTCTCCGGCCGCTCGCAGCAGTGCCGAAGCTGGAAGTGGCTGAGCGCCGGGAGCCGGCGCGCTGCGGTAATTCCCGTCGGCCCAGTTGATGAGCTGCCGTTCATAGGCGAGCAGAACGCCGGTGATGGACATGATGAGAATCACCGCCCCCGCCACGGAGCCGGCGGCGAGGTGGGTCCAGAATAGGGCTTTACGCATCGGCCCACCTGCGCAAGAGATTGTGATAAACGCCGGTGAGTTGAATGCTGACCGGACTGCCGGGCAGTTCGCCGGAAATCCTTTGGATCGCCAGGTCGAGATCAAAAAGCAGCGTGCGCTGACTGTCGTCGCGAACCATGCTTTGAATCCAGAAAAACGAAGCGATACGCGCCCCGCGCGTTACGGGCTGCACGCGGTGGAGGCTGGTGGATGGATACAGAATCATGTGCCCGGCGGGCAGCTTGACGCTTTGGGTGCCGTAGGTGTCTTCGATCACCAGTTCGCCGCCGTCGTATTCCTCCGGGCCGCACAAGAAGAGCGTGGCCGACAGATCGGTCCGAATCCGGTGAGCTGTTCCGGTCACCTGGCGAATGGCGTTGTCAACGTGCGTGCCGAATTTCTGCCCCCCCTGATAGCGGTTGAACAGCGGCGGAAAAACGCGCAGGGGGAGCGCGGAAGAGATGAAAAGAGCGTTCGTCTCCAGGGCGCGCAGGACCATTTCGCCGAGTTGCCGCGCCGCCGGGGAGTCTTCCGGCAACTGCATATTGTCCTTGTTGCGCGCCGACTGGTGGCCGGCGGTCGCCCGCCCGTCCACCCACTCGGCGTCATCGAGCAGCCGGCGCGCGTTTCTGAGCTGTTCCGGAGTCAGCACATCGGGTATCGGTAAAAGCACAGCCTTAAATTCCTTTAGAAGTGAAACTTTAGCGCGGCGAGGACGGAGCGGCCTGGCCCCAGCACAATATGGGCCGGATGCAACTGGTCGTAGTAATAGCGGTTCGCAAGGTTGTAGGCATTGACTTGAATGTCCACGTGCTCGGCGATCGGGTGCGAGAGCATGGCATTGAATACCCAATAGCCGGGCACTTGCTTGATCAGTCCCGTGACGGGGTCGAACGCGGAGGTGGTGCTGGCGGTGCGGGCGCCGACGAAATTCGTCCCGGCCCCCGCATCCCAGTGCCGCGGCAAGCGGAAAGAACTCCAGAAGTTGAAGGTATGGACCGGAACGTTGGCCAGCCTCAGCCCAATCGATTCCGGATAGTAGTTCGAACTGATCACGCGGCTGTCGAGGTAGGCGTAGCCCGCTAGAATATCCCAGCGGCTGGTAACGCGGCCGCGGACGCTCGCCTGCACGCCGCTCACCTGCTGATTCCCCGACAGGACGTTCAGAGTGGGGTTATTGGGGTCGGGCTCGCGGGCGTTGATCTTCTCGGTTCGGAACCAGGACGCATCGGCGGCGAGCTTGCCCAAATTCCATTTCGTCCCGAACTCATACGTCCGGTTGCTCTCCGGGGGCAAATCGGCGGTGGAGGCGCTCAGCGAAAGAGATTCGGCCGACGGGTTAAACGATGTGCCGGCGTCGAAATAGATGCTCCCGATGGGCACCGGCTTAAAGGTGATGGCGGCGCGCCACGTTGGCTTGGTGTCCACCCGATGGAACGATGAGGTGACACCGACGGACTGCAGATAATCCGTGCTGAAGCGGTCCCAGCGGATACCGCCGCTGACATCCAGTTTCGAAGTCAGCTTCACACTGTCCAGCGCATAGACGGACTGGCTGTACGCGGTGGTTTGAACGCGGGATTTGATCGACACGCTGCCGCTGAGGACCTGGTACGGGTCCGGATCCAGAAGGCTGGTAGTGGGGACGTTCGTATAGCCGGGACGGGTGGGGTCGGAGGTCTCGCGTCCCACCTCGACGCCGGCCATGAAGTTGTGCCGGAGCGATCCGGTTTTGAAGTTGCTCATCAGATCCAACTGGTTGTCCAGGTTGGTTTCGATGCTGTTCACTCCAATCTCATTGCGGGTGATCTCGATATCCGCCAGCGGAGTGCTGAGGCCGGCATCGGCGGCGACTTTCGGCTCTGTAATTAACACGTTGCGCGCGTAGTTGGCGTAGCGGAATTGATCCCGCAAGGTCAGGCTGCCGTTGAGGTCATGCTCGAACTTCACGGTGCCGATATCGTCGTAGGTGCGCAGATAGTTTCCGTCGGCAAAGCCGTAGTAGTTGGCCCGGTTCACCGGGGCGGGGCCGTTGAACAGCCAAGGGATTCCGTAGTCGGGCTGATCGTCCGCGGTCTGGTGGAAGTAACTGAACGTCAGGCGGGTGGGCGATCCAAGTCCCAGCGCCAGCGACGGCGCGATACCGAAGCGGCGGTTTTCAGCGATGTCCCGGCCTGCAACGCCGCCTTCATTTCCCATTACGTTCAGACGGAATGCCGCGTTCTCTCCCAGGATCCGTAGAGGCTTGTCGATGTCCAGGGTCAGCCGGCGCGTCTTGTCGCTTCCCAAGGTGAAATCGCCATTCATAAAACCGGCCATGCCGGGCGTCTTGGTGGCCTGATTCACCACCCCTCCGGTCGAACCGCGGCCGAAAGTGACCGACGAAGGGCCCTGTAGCACCTCCACTTCCTGCGTATTGAAGGGATCGCGATAGTAGCTCCCGAAATCGCGCATGCCATCGATATACAGGTCGTTGCGGGCAGTGAATCCGCGGATGGTAAGGTTGTCCCCCTGCGCTCCGCCTTCGCCCGCGGCCAGGCTGATTCCGGCCACGTTGCGCAGCGTATCGCGGAGGGTCGTCGTGTTCTGTTCCTGCATCACCTGTTGCGGCACGACGTCGAGGGTCCGGGCGGTGGTTAGCCGGTCCCCGGAAATCTTGGGCATGGAGGTCGCAACCTCGGAAGCGCTGGCAGTGACCTCAACGGTGGTCGCCACCTGCGCAAGATCCAGGCGGACGGTCATCGGACCCGTGAAGCGATAGCTGATCCCGGTGTCCTTGAGAAGCCGGTCGAGCGCCTTCTCGGCGGTCCAAACGCCCACGACGCCTGGAGATTGGATATCGCGGATGGCTTCGTTTGCCACTTGCACATGCACGCTGGTTGCAGTCTCAAACGCGGAAAGCACCACGCTCAGGGTCCCGGGAGGGATATCAAACCGGCGCACTGGCGAGGTCTGCGCTTCGTCCTGCTGCTGCTGGGACGGCCTGGCTGAGGCGGCGGGCGCTTGCGCGTAAGCGACGTCTATCGTTTTCGTTCCGGTGACGGAATAAACCACCAGGGAGCCCATCGCGGCCCATCGGTATGCAACGGGCCAGCAGTTACGCAGGCGGCTAGTGGAGGTCTTTTCCTTTTTGCTAACTGTTTTCATATAGAGGTCATCGACCTAGCCGGCGAACGCGACGGAAATAAGAATCACGGCAAGATTGAGAACAATCGAACCGCAGAGGATTAGAGAATGGCATAAATCTCTCCGTGTTAATAACATCAAGCCTCCTAAGGACTTCCACTTGCTGTTGGGAATTTTGCCTGACGTCCCGGTGCCCTCGGACTGCGCCGGAAGGATCAAGTGCGACCTAATCGGTCCTCAATAAAAGAGCATAAAGAAAACCTGGGCGGCTGTCAACGATTTTTAGCAACTGAGTTGCAACTATTTTTTGGACGGCCGCCGCGATTTCACGTTCGCCAGCAGGGGGGTGGCGGGAAAGGCGATAAATTCAACATTTCACAAAATTTTTTCTAAAGTTTCTTCTTCTCCGACCGATGGAAGGTCAGATCAAACATGATTCCCGACGGCACGAGAGTTCTTTGGATTTCCTCCCGGGGCTCCGAATCCTCCACGGCAGCTCCGGACACCTTCGTACGGGCAACCGTGGAAAGCGCCCTTACGAGGCATGACATTCGGGACTTTGACGTGATCCTGTTGGCTCTACCGCAGCGCGGTTGGGGGTCATTGGACCTGGTGGAGTCGTTGCGAAAAGCCGCACCGTCGGCTCGAATCGTGGTTCAGAGCTCGCGGCCACCCACCGGCGGTTTCGAGGCTGCGCGTTTACACGAAGCGGGAGTGTTTCAAGTGGTTTGCAACTATGAGATTCCGAACGACGCGATTTCGCAGGAGACCCGGGCGGCGCTGGAACGGGCGGCCCACGCTGGACGGGTGCGTGGCGACGCGGATGAGGCTTGGAGAAAACTAATCGTCGGCGAAAGCCGGGCAATCCGCCGGATCGGCGAGATTATCCGGCTTGTCGCCAAACGCCGCTGCACCGTACTGATCCAGGGAGAGACGGGCACGGGAAAAGAAGTGGTAGCCCGAGCGATTCACGCAGCCAGCGGGCGAAACCCTTTCGTAGCGATCAACTGCAGCGCCCTTCCGGAGAGCCTGCTCGAAGCGGAGCTTTTCGGGCATGTGCGCGGGGCTTTCACTGGCGCCATCCATCACCGCGCCGGGCGATTTGAACAGGCGCATGGCGGGACGCTTTTCCTGGACGAGATCGGAGAAATGCCGGTCAGCCTGCAAGCCAAGCTATTGAGGGTGCTGCAGGAACGGGAGGTCCAACGGTTGGGCAGTCCGGAATCGACGAAGGTGGACATTCGAGTTGTCGCCGCCACCAACGCGAATTTGCCGGAGCGGGTGCGACAGGGGCGCTTCCGCGAAGACCTTTACTACCGGCTGAACGTCGTGCCCGTGACATTACCATCCTTGCGCGAGCGGACCGAGGATATCCCCTTCCTCGTGCGGTATTTTCTGGATAAAGTCTGCCGCGAAGAGGCCGGACCTCCCAAGATAGTCTCTCCCGATACCTTGGGGCGCCTGTCCAGACTGGAGTGGCCCGGGAATGTGCGTCAACTGGAGAATGCCGTCGAGATGGCCATCGCGCTCAGCGGAGATCGCGAACTGCTTGATATCTCGGACTTTCCCGTCGTGAATACCGCTCCCGCCAACAGCCTTCCAGCCGGCTTGCCTTTTTTCGCCGTTCCCGATCACGGCCTTGACTTCGAGGAAACGCTCGGAAGCATTGAGCACAGCATCCTCGAGCAGGCTCTTCGTCTTGCCGGTGGAAACAAAACAGTCGCCGCGGACCTGCTCAGGCTGAAGCGGACGACCCTGACCGCAAAGCTAAAAGCCTGGGAGGGCATCGAAGCTCCGGCCGTTGCCGCCGCTTCTGCGTAAGACAACGGCCCCGGTAGAGAGGATATTGGAGCTCCAGTACCTTAAGTACTTTCTTCCTTCCCTCGGGTGGTGATACGATCTGTCGAGCCGAAGGAGCGCATGTGAGACTATCTCTCGGGAATCGGATTCCATGGAGTTTGGCTCTTTGCCTTATGAGTCTTGGCCTCACGTCCAGCGCCAAAGCGGATCAACTCGTCGAGCCGCCGGTCAGTCTGGGCCCGATCGAGCTCCCCTTCAGCAGTACGGAGACTTTTCTCCCGCCGATCCCTCAATTTAACCTTCCCTTTACACTTGAATCAGTGGAGTTTATTTTTTCAACGACAGTCGACGGGACGGTGAGCATCTCGCAGGGTTCCGGCGCCACGGCGGCCTACGACATCGGATTTACCGCGGATATTACCCTCTACGATCCTTCCGGCAGCACGATTCTGGTCACCGACTCCAGCGGTACGTGGTCCCTTACCGGTCAGAGTGTTCCCGACGACGGCCAATCGCACCCCTTCACCCAAACCGGAACCGGGACATCGACACAAACCATCACGCAAGTGGGTGATTTGGCGGCTTTCATTGGCAGCGGGAATATCAGTTTACCGGTCAGCGGCCAAGGGACCGCGTTCGCGTTGGGGAACATCCCTTATGCTGTGACCGGGACGGGACAGGCTAGCACTTCGGTCCAGGTCATTTACAACTACAGCACGCTTGTAGTTCCCGAGCCGTCCTATGCAAGCGTGGTGGGTGGATTGCTGTTGCTTGGCCTGTCCCTGGTGGGACGCCGCCGGTGGCGGCGGGAATCCTGACTCGCCGGCCTCTCCTAGCGCTGCAGTGGATCTTCCACCCAGGGCGGGGTGGCAGTCATTAACGAAGCAAACTCGGGTTCCAGGGCGCACATCTTTTCCTTCATCTTCCAGGCCACTTCGCGATAGCTGAAGTGGCCTTTTACCCCCGAGCGCAGCCGCGAGATATATTCGGCCTCGGCCCAATCCATCTTGAACAGGAAGCGGGATCGCGTGCCGAACGGCAAAAGATAGTGGGCGCCGGGCTCTGGAAGGCTGCGCACGTCCCGCAACGCCCCGTCCATCCAAGCCGAATAGTCGTCCAGGATCCCCGCTTCCGCCAGCGCCGGAGGGACCGAGTAGCCCAGGCTGCCTGAATAAGCCTGCCGGTATTGCTGGCAGCGGCGATGGCGGTGCAGGTCGCGGTAGGCTCCAATGTCCATGACGATATCGAAGGCGTAGAGACCGCCGCGAAAACCGCGCAGAAGTTCGTCATGCTTGGTACGGGACCGCGTCGCCACCTCCATCACCTCTTTGCGCCATGCCGCGCTGGAGGCTCGGGCGAGCGTATAGAGTTCGCGGTATGGGCGAGTTGTAACAGAGTAAAGTAGCGTGGCGGCGATGTCGGCCGGCGTGTCCGAAGGCTTCAACAGATCCACATCATCGACCGCATCGGTGGACGCCGGAGGCAGATTCTGCCCGGCCCATTGTTGTAAGTCCGCTCTGGACCGGCTCGCGTGCTGGTCTGGCTCGACGTGGCGCGCCAGGGTCGGCGCCAGCGGCTCGCTGGAGTCTTCGCCGTACCAAGAGCATTCCGGTGCTTCCGCGCAAGCCGCCGCGGCCTCCCCGCCAAGCTCTCGCAACTCGGCATATTCGGAAGCCTTCAGCCTCCGGATTTGCCGCTCCAAGGTCCGAATGCTTGTCACCTGACCGATTCCTGTGGGAACGCCGAACGGAAGCAGGTAACGGGCGATATCGAAGGCTCGCGCGGCCAGGTTGCGCTGGTAGTCATTCGGCTTCATGCTGTCCGGCCGGGGCAGGCGCTCCTTAAGAAGATCGAGAACGCGAGCATGAACGGAAGAATAGCCGTTCAGCAGCCGGCCAGTCGCCGCCAGATAGCGTGCGGCGTGGTCTTCGCCGAACTCGGGCGGCGTAATCACGCCGGAGCGGGAAAAGTTCTGATAGCGGGACGAGCGCGCCTGGCCATCCCAGAGTTGTTCGTCTTCGATTTCGGTCGCAGCCAGCTCCGAAATTCCCTCGAAACAAAGGACAACGTGGCCGAGGTCCGCGATGGAGGCATGCCCGTACTGGAAATAGAAGCTTTCCAGGAATTTTTGGGAGTCGTGGGTGCGGACCCATTCGACGGAGTCGTGAATCGAATCGGGCGAGCGGCTGTAGCGCGCCAAAGCGTAGGCGCACTTTTCGGGTGGCATTGGAGCAACGGAAATGACGCGTTTGGACGTTGGCGGCGGCAAACCGCTATGATAGCGAATTCATGAAATTGCGAATCAAACGACTCTCCGCCGAAGCCAGATTACCGGAGTATGCCCATGGTCCCGAAGAGGACGCGGGCATGGATCTCTGCGCTCTCGAGACGGTCGCTTTGCCCCCGAATGAGCCGAAACTGGTTTCGACCGGACTCTCGTTCGAAATCCCCGCCGGCTATGAAGCTCAGATTCGCCCGCGCAGCGGTTTGGCTCTCAAGCACGCGATCACCCTCCCGAACAGTCCGGCGACCATCGATCCAGGCTATCGCGGCGAAGTGCGCGTGATTCTCCTGAACCTGGGGAAGAACGAGTACACGGTCCAAAAGGGCGACCGCATCGCGCAACTGGTGATCGCGAAATATGAGTCGATCGAATGGGAGGAGGGCGACCTGGCAGGGAGCATCCGCGGCGAGGGCGGGTTCGGCTCTTCGGGCCGCTAGCCCTCCGGTCCCGGAACAAAGAGTGACCCCGGCCGGTTGGCCTGAACGCTGATAAAGTGAGTCTCAGACCAATGACGACCTTCCGTTTCTTGCCTTCGATCACCCTGGCTCGCCTCTTTACCCTCTCGAGCCTCGCGCTAACGCTCGCCGGTTTCTCGCGGCTCGCGGTATGCGGCGACTGGACCACATTTGGGCACGATCCGCAGCGTTCGGGCTGGGCATTGGAAGAAACCGCCATTAGCCCGGAAAACGCCTCTGCGATGGCTTTGAAATGGAAGACGGCTCTTCCGAACGAGCCTTATAGCCTTTCGGCGCTGACGGCTCCCGTCGTGGCGTCTGGGGTTTCGACCGTGCGGGGCGAACGGACCGTCGTCTATGTTGCGGGAGTGAGCGGCACGGTTTTCGCCCTCGATTCCGAGACGGGGGAGCAGCTTTGGAAGCGGACGCTCAATACGCTGGTTCGTCCCGTGAAGGGCGGGTACCAGATGACGTTTCTGTGCCCGAACGGCATCACGGCGACTCCGGTGATTGACAAATCCACGCAGATTCTCTACGTGCTTGCCGGAGACGGGGCGCTCTATGGCCTCGATCTGGGCAGCGGCGCGATTCGCTACGGGCCGGCGACCTTTGTTGCCGCCTATGCCAAAGCGTGGAGTTTGAATCTGGTGAATGGAGTGGTTTACACGACTCTTTCACAGGGCTGCGGCAAGGGGTTGTCGGGCGTTTACGGCATGGATGTGCGGGACCGGCATCACCCGGTGGTCCACCAACTGCTCCTTTCGAACACCGACACGGCAGGCATCTGGGGCAGGGGAGGCCCGGTGATCGGCGACAACGGACGCGTTTACGGATCGACCGCGGACGGACACTTCGATCCGGCAGCGGGCGATTACTCGAACCTGGTGATTTCGTCGGCTCTTCCCGAGATGAAAGGCGTAGATTATTTTCTTCCGCTGAATTGGGACTATCTCCGCCGGAAAGACCTCGATCTCGGCTCGGCGAGTCCTGTCTATTTCGGATGGAAAGGGCGGCGTCTCGTGGCCAGCGGAACAAAAGAGAGCGTGGTGACCCTGCTCGACGCCGAATCACTGGGGGGCGCCGATCATCAGAGCGCCCTTTACACGTCTCCGAAATGGGGCAACGATGCCGATATCTGCTGCGACGGACGCGGAATCTGGGGCGGAATGGCCAGCGCGCGCGATCTCAAGGGCGACACCTGGCTCTACATCCCTCTGGGCGGCGCGTTGAGCACAAAAGCGCCGGCGTTTCCGCTCACCAACGGGGACGCCCCTCACGGCAGCATCATGGCTTTTCGCGTCGTCGCGGCCCCGGGAACGAACAATCCTGTACTCGAACCGGCCTGGGTTTCCGGCGATTTTAATCTTCCGGACCCGCCGGTGGTCGCCAATGGCGTTCTGTTTGCCCTCTCGACCGGTGAGAATGCCGTGCAGCAGGGCGGCGAGCAGAAGCGCCTGCTGAACACGCGCCCGGCCGTGCTGCGCGCCCTGGACGCCTCAACCGGCAAAGAACTGTTCAATAGCAAGGACGCGATTGCGACGTGGGTGCATTTCAGCGGTTTGGCGGTGGCCAATGGCCAGGTCTATGTCGTGGACCACGGCTCCAACGTCTACGCATTCGGAATACCGGCGAAGAAGTAGGCGTCCCGCCGGGGGTATCTGATATTCTGAAAAGAATAGGAAAAAGTCGGCTTCCCGCCGATCGATACGGTCTCTTCCTATCCGCTTCCAGAAGGCACTATGGATGTCGTTCAGCTCACGCGAGCGCTAGTCGATATTGAATCCACCACCGGGAATGAGGGCGCCGCCGGCGAGAAACTCGTCGCGATCCTCGAGCCCCTGGCTGCGCGTTTTCAGGGAACCGTGGAACGGATGGAGGTCGAACCGGGGCGCTTCAATGTTCTTGCGGTCTGGGGACAACCGGTGGTTACCCTCTCCACTCACATGGATACCGTTCCGCCGTTTCTGCCCTCGCGTGAGGACGAAGAAAATATCTGGGGCCGCGGGGCGTGCGACGCCAAGGGGATCATCGCCTCCATGATCTGCGCCGCTGCCAACGCACTGGCGGAAGGACGGCGCAACATCGCGCTGCTGTTTCTGGTCGGTGAGGAGCGCAATAGCGCAGGCGCTTATCGCGCGGCGCAATTGGGCCGGGGTTCGAAATTCGTCATCAACGGCGAGCCGACCGAAAACAAACTCGCCCTGGGTTCCAAGGGAACCATCCGCTACGAACTGGATGCGTACGGGCGAATGGCGCATTCCGCCTATCCGGAGCTTGGCGAATCGGCCATTGAAAAACTTCTGGATGCGCTCGGCGAGGTACGGAAGATTGAATTGCCGCGGGACCCGGTGCTCGGCAAAAGCACTCTGAACATCGGTATCATCTCGGGCGGCCGCGCTCCGAACGTCATCCCGGACTTCGCGCAGGCGCATCTCCTGATCCGCCTGGTGGACGATGCGGAATCGACGCGGGCAAGCATTCGGAAGGCCGTCGAGGGGAAGGCCGATGCCCGGGAAGTTCTGTTTATCCCAGTGGTCCACCTTGGGTCGCTGCCGGGAATTGAGACGACCGTGGTGTCCTTTACGACCGATATACCGGCGCTCGGCGGCGTGTGGGGCCAGCCGTTTTTGATTGGTCCCGGGACCATCCACGTGGCGCACACCGAGCGCGAGCACATCGCGAAACGCGACCTTTTTGAAGCAGTAAGAATCTACCAAAACATGATTGAGCAACTAAGCGGGAACGAGCAAAATGCAGCGAGTTGAAGCCGGCGTCCTTGGCGCTACCGGAATGGTGGGCCAGCACTTTATCCGTTTTCTTCAGGGCCATCCCTGGTTTGACCTCACCTGGCTCGGAGCGAGCGACCGCTCGGCGGGCAAGAAGTTCAGCGACGCGACGACATGGCGCCTCGACGGCGCGCTTCCTTCTTCGGTTGCCTCCATCCCGGTGCATGAGTCGAAACCGGGGAATGCTCCGCGGCTGCTTTTCTCGGCGATGGACGCCTCCGTCGCGACGGAAATCGAGCAGGCGTTCGCGCAAGCCGGCCACATTATCGTCTCGAACTCGCGCAACCATCGGATGGATGCCGATGTGCCCCTATTGATCCCGGAGATCAACCCCGAGCATCTGGGGATTATTCCGTTTCAGCAGCGGAAGCGCGGGTGGAAGGGGATGATCGTCACCAATCCGAACTGCTCGACGATTGTCCTCGCGCTGGCGCTGGCTCCGCTCAAGAAGTTTGGGATCAAGCGGGTTGTCACGACCACGCTGCAGGCCCTTTCCGGCGCGGGCTATCCGGGCGTTGCCTCGATGGATATTAACGGCAACGTGATCCCGTTCATCGGCGGGGAAGAAGAAAAGATGCAGCAGGAGACGCAAAAAATCCTCGGCGACTATCGCTCGGACGCGATCCATCCGCTGGGGGCGAAGGTGAGCGCGCACTGCAACCGTGTTCCGGTAGTGGATGGACACACGGTCACGGTCTCGGTGGAGTTCCAGGACAAGCCGGACGAGGCGGCTCTACTCGAAGCGCTGTCGGGATTTCAGGGTATTCCACAGAAGAAGCAACTGCCCAGCGCGCCGGCGAATCCGATCATTTGCATGAGTGAGAAGGACCGCCCACAGCCCCGGCGCGACGCCGCGCGCGAGAACGGAATGGTAGTGTTCGTGGGGCGCGTTCGTCCCTGTCCCGTGTTCGATTATAAGTTCGTGGCGCTCGGGCACAACACGATTCGCGGCGCCGCCGGCGCGGCCGTGCTCAACGCCGAGTTGATGTATTCGGAAGGCATGCTCGACTAAAGGTCCCCATGATCGTCATGAAATTCGGCGGCACCTCCGTCGAATCCGCCGCGGCTATTCAGCGAGTAGCGGAAATCGTGAAAGCCAGGCTTGCGCAAAAGCCCGTGGTGGTGGTGTCCGCCATGGGCAAAACCACCAATAGACTGTTGGAGATCGCCAAGGCCGCGACCAGCGGCAAACGCGATCAGGCGCTCGGTTTTCTTTATGCCTTGCGCGATTTCCACTTGTCCGAGTCCGGCATGGAACGGACGGTGGAGGAGCACTTCCAGGAGCTGGCAGATCTCGTGAAGGGGCTGGCGATTTTGGGTGAACTGACGCCGCGCTCCATCGACGCCGTGGCTAGTTTTGGCGAGCGTTTGTCGAGCCTGATCGTCACCCGTTATTTCCAGCAGGCCGGCCTGCCCGCGGTCCATTTGGATTCGCGCAAGGTCATCGTTACGGACAGACGTTTTTCGCACGCAACGCCCCTATATCCGGAAACCTACGCCCGCTTATCGGCCACGGTGCCGGCGCTGGCCGAAAACAGCGTTGTGGTGATGGGCGGGTTCATCGCTGCGACCGAAGACGGCGTTACCACCACGCTGGGCCGCGGCGGGTCCGATTTCACGGCGTCCATTGCCGGCGCCGGGATCGACGCGGACGAGATTCAAATCTGGACCGACGTTGACGGCTTGCTCACGTGCGATCCCACGGTTGTCCCAGGCGGCCATCGCATCAAGCACATCTCGTTTGCCGAGGCCGCCGAGCTGGCCTATTTCGGGGCCAGGGTTTTGCATCCGGCCACCGTGCTGCCCGCTATTGAGCGGAACATTCCAGTGCTGATTCTGAATTCGCGGCGGCCCGAGGTTCCGGGGACCCGTATTACGGCCGAGGCGATTCCCACCGCCAACATTGTGAAGTCGATCGCGTGCAAGAAGCACGTGGTGCTGCTGAACATTCATTCGACGCGCATGTTCATGGCGCACGGCTTCCTGCGGCGCATTTTCGACATTTTCGATCGCTACGAAACCCCGGTGGACATGATTTCCACCTCCGAGGTGAGCGTCTCGCTGACGATCGACGACCCGGTAAAGAACCTGGAAAGAATCGTCGAGGAGCTCCAGGAGTTTTCGGAAGTGACCGTGGATCACGATCAATCGATCGTTTGCCTGGTCGGCGAGAATATGAGAAATACCAACGGATTGGGTGCGCGTATCTTTGGCGCCCTGGCCAAAGTGAACGTGCGCATGGTTTCGCAGGGGGCATCCTCCCTGAATCTGGGGCTCCTGGTGGCCGCCGGGGATTTGCGCGAGGCGGTGACGAGTTTGCACCAGGAATTTTTCCGCGACCTCGATCCCGAAATATTTGCGCGAGACGCCAATGGCTGAGCTGGCAATTGTGGGACTCGGGAAGATGGGGAAGCTGATCGAACAGCTCGCCCCGGACTATGGTTTTCAGGTGCGGGCACGCCTCGACATCCACCCGGCGGTAGGCACGGACGCAAATTTGGACGGCGTGGACGTTGCGATTGAGTTCACAGTGCCGGAGGCGGTGGTGGGCAATGTCGAAAAATTCGCGGCGAAAAAGATTCCGCTGGTAATCGGAACCACGGGCTGGCTGGAACATCTCGATCGGGTGAAGAGTATTGTGGAGTCGAATGAGTCCGCGATGGTCTGGAGCCCAAATTTCTCCATTGGTGTCAATGTGTTCCAGAGATTAGTGGCCGAAGCGGCGCGGCTGCTCGAGAGCGAGCGCGAATATGCCGCCTGGGCCTGGGAAATTCATCACAGCGCCAAGAAAGATGCCCCTTCGGGAACGCTTTTGAAACTGGTGTCCGAAATGAAAAAAGCGGGTTACGCGCGGGCGATAGATGTAAGCTCGAACCGCGCCGGAGCGCACCCGGGCACGCATGAAATCGGGTTCGATTCGACGGCCGATACGATCACACTGCGCCACACCGCGCGGAGCCGCGAGGGCTTCGCTCGCGGTGCGCTGAAGGCGGCACAATGGATCATGGGCCGCAAAGGCTGCTATGAATTTTCCGACGTTCTTTTCGGGAGGTAAGCATGTTTGAAGGATGCGGTACGGCTCTGGTAACACCCTTCCAGCCGGGTGGAGCGTTGGACGAGAAGACCTTGCGGGCTCTTGTCCGGAGGCAGATCGATGCCGGGATTAACTTTCTGGCGCCCTGCGGCACAACCGGTGAAAGCCCGACGCTGACGCGCGCGGAACACCTGCGCGTGGTCGAAATTACCATCGAAGAAGCGAAGGGCAAAGTGCCGGTGCTCGCCGGCGCGGGCGGCTACAACACCGCCGAGGTCATTCATCTGGCGAAGGAGTTGAAGACTCTAGGGGCTGACGGCATTCTTTCGGTGACACCCTATTACAACAAACCCACGCAGGAGGGCCTTTACCAGCACTACAAAGCGATTGCCGAGGCCGTGGCCCTCCCGATCATTGTCTACAGCGTGCAGGGCCGGACGGGAATCAACGTCGAACCGTTGACGCTGAAGCGACTGGCGGAGATCGACAACATAGTGGGCGTAAAGGAAGCCTCGGGCAACGTGGGGCAGATGGCCGCTGTGATACAGCATGTTCCCGAGCGTTTCGCGGTGCTCTCCGGAGACGACGCTCTCGCCATTCCCCTCATTGCGCTCGGCGGGCGGGGCCTGATTTCCGTGGTTTCGAACGAAATTCCGGCGGAGGCCACCAGGATGGTCCGGTCGGCGCTCGCGGGCGATTTCAAAACGGCTCGCGAAATCTTCCGCAAATATTTCGCGCTCGCCGAAGTCAATTTCGCCGAATCGAATCCCATCCCGGTGAAAGCCGCGATGGGGCTGATGGGCCTGCTGGAACCGGTATGGCGTCTGCCCATGGTGCCTCCCAGCGCCGCGACCCTTGCCAGGATCGAAAAAACGCTCGAACCGCTTGGACTGCTGGCTGGACGGAGCGTGCATGCGCGCTGAAATCGAGCAGTTGTTCGACTCCAGGCCATCCGTTTACACCGAAGATCATTTCCGCCTTTTTCAGAATTTCAAACAGGCGCTGAACGCCGGCGAAATCCGTTCCGCCGAGCCGGATGCTGCTTCGAAAACCGGCTGGAAGGTCAACGCCTGGGTCAAGAAGGGCATCCTGTTGGGCTTCCGGATGGGCGGCGTGGTGGACATGTCCGTCGATGCAACGCGGCAGCCCTTTTTCGACAAGGCAACCTATCCGGTGAAGCGGATGGAGGCAACGGGCGGCGTGCGCATCGTGCCAGGCGGGTCCAGCATTCGCGATGGAGTATTTCTTGGCAAGGGAGTCACCTGCATGCCTCCCATGTACATCAATACCGGATCGTGGGTGGGCGACGGGACAATGGTCGATTCGCACGCGCTCATCGGAAGCTGCGCGCAGATCGGTGCCAATTGCCACATCTCCGCGGCGTCCCAGGTGGGCGGCGTGCTGGAACCGGTGGGCGCACTGCCTGTAATCATTGAGGACGACGTGCTCATTGGCGGCAATTGCGGCATTTATGAAGGCACCGTGGTGAAGCGCCGCGCCGTTCTGGGCACCGGCACTATTCTCAACCGTTCGACCCCCGTTTATGACCTGGTGCGTGGTGAAATTTACTCCGCCGCCGGCGACGAGCCGTTGATGATCCCTGAAGAGGCGGTGGTGGTCGCCGGGTCGCGCGCCATTACCAAGGGTCAGGGGAAAGACTGGGGGATCTCGCTGTACACTCCCGTAATCGTGAAATACCGCGATTCGAAAACCGATACGAAGATTCAGCTCGAAGATCTATTGCGATGACTCTTCCAGCGCTCCCGGCAGATATAGCCGAAATGCGTACCGCATAGAAGCCGCGCACGCCCGCTAGCGCCCATCCATATCGGCGCCGCGCGCTGCTTCCAACAGGCAATCCAGAGTCTGGCGCGCCGCGCGCTCCCAGCTGAATTCGCGAGCGCGCATCTGCGCGGAAGCCGGTGGCGCCGATGATTCGCTGGCCAGGCGCCGCATCGTTTCGCGGATTTGTTCCTCGCTGAGCGGGTCGAAATATCCAACGGTATTTCCCCCCACTTCTTCGAGCGCCGGAATGCGCGAGCAGGCGACGTTCAGCCCGGCGGCCATCGCTTCGAGCACCGGCATTCCGAAGCCCTCGAAAGTAGACGGATAGATGAATGCCCAGGCGGTCCGAAGCAGTTCGAGGAGCTCGGTCCGGGGGATCCATCCGGTAAGCCGCACGCGGCTGCTCAAATCCCGTTCCGCGATGAGGCGCTCCAGCTCGGAGGTGTGGAAGCCGCGCAGGCCGGCGATCACAAGCTGCATGTCCGGAATGTCGAAGGCGCGAAGCAGGCGGTCCAGATTTTTATGGGGGTGAAGAGTGGATACACACAACAGGAACCGCCGGGGCTCGCGCCGTGGAGCGATTTCAAAAAAGTCATTCGCAACGCCGTGATGGATTACCGCCGCGTCGACCCCGTAATGGGCCCGTAAATCCTCTCGGGTGGCTTCCGAAACCGCGATCAGGCGCGCCGAGCGCCTTGCCGAACTCCACAGCAGCAGACGCCAGAAAAGAAGATCGAGCGTGCGGAAATATTCCGGATGGCGAACATGTTGCAAATCGTGAAAGACGGTCACGTTCGGGCAGCAGCGCCATGCGGGGCTGGTGAATCCCGGGTTAAGCAAAACATCCAGTTTCGCCTTCTTCACGGCGCGCGGCAGAAGGAATTGTTCCCACAAAATCCGGACAGGACGGATCGCGGCGCGGCAACTCTGAGGGGCGCGGCTAAAGTTGGGCGCCGCGGGAACCAGATCCGCACCGGTCTCCGCGTTCGTGAACACGGTGTAGTGATTTTCGGAATCGAGCGCCGCCAGGGCGCGCAGCAGGCTTCGGAGATAGATTTCCGTGCCGCCGACGCGACCCGGAATCAGATAGAGGGCATTGACGCCGATGCGCATGCAGTGCGCCCTACCGCCCTTGTGTCAGGCTTTGCAGCAGACCCTGCGCAACCGTGTTGCCGGAATCGAGAGCAAGGGCGCGGCGATATTGCGCCTCCGCGTTTGCCTTGTCGCCTTGGCTCGCATACGTCATGCCGCGGTAGACATAGGTCATGACATAACGCGGGTCGGCCTTTTCCGCTTTGTCCAGATAGCGAAGCGCCTCGTCGAAGTTGTTGGTGAGCCCGTACTCCTTGGCGAGCTCGGCATAAATATGCGCGGAGGGATGCTGCGCAAGCGCCTGCTGCAGCTTTTCGATCGCCGCATCATATTGCCGGAGACCCTGGAGCGCCAGCGCCCAGTCCACCAGCAGGCTATAGCCGGGGGGCTGGATGCGGGCTGTCCGTTCATACTGCTCCGCGGCCGGACCAAACTGCCCGGCGTCGAAATACGCCTTGGCGAGTTGAAAATTGGGCCGGATCTTGTGCGGCGATTTCGCGGCGGCGTCCTGCCAGAGAGCGATCGGGTCGCCCCAGAGCACGCTCCGTTGATATGTAAGCATACCTTCCACTAAGAGAATCCCGCCCATTGCGGCGGCAAGAACGGCATGGCTGGTTTTCCAGCGCCTTAGCAGGTCCACGGTAATCAAGAGCAATCCGATAAACGGCAGATAGACGCGGCGTTCGGCATAGGCGTCCGCTATCGGCATGAACGAAGACGTGGGTGCGAGCAGAAGCAGAAAAACGAGCCATCCGAACGACGCCAGAGTGTAGCGCCGGCGGAAGTGCCAGGCCGCAAAGGAAACGGCAATCAGAGCGGCGCAACCAACCAGAGCCAGCGGGTCGGTGAAGCCGCGGGATACGGCAATATCGGGGTCTACGTTCTGGCCAAAGGGCATGACGAACAGACGGATGTAGTCCCAGATCACACGGCACTGCGCCGGGAAGTATTCGTACCAGTGAAGTCCTTTGGCGCCGAATCCCGCCGTCGTGCTGTGGCGCAGCAGGGTAAGAACGGGGAGAGCGAGCAGCGCTCCAGCGGCGGCGATGAGCGAATAGAGTTTCCAGTTGCGGACGATGCCTTGCGCCTGAAAGCCGGGATTCCAGAAATAATCCGTGAGGAGGAGCAGCGCTGGAAGGATCACGGTGTGCTCCTTGCTGCCGGCGGCGGCCGCATAGAGGATGAGAATGCCGACTGACTCCAGCAGGGAAACGCCCTCCTTCCGCCGGTAAAGGAATACGAGGAAAGCCAGGTTGAAAAATAATACGCTCAGCACCTCGGACCGGCTGGCGACATAGGCCACCGATTCGGTTTGGAGCGGGTGCAGCAGAAACACGCCCGCGGCGAATCCGGAGAGGAGATTCAGAAGCTTCCCCTCCGTTTTCGCCCATCGCAGAAGTTTGCGAACAATGAAAAATACGGCCGCCGTGTCCAAAAAATGTAGCAGAACGTTTACGGCGTGATAAGCGTACGGATCCTGCCCGCCCGACTGGAAGTTGAGCCAGAAGCTGAACATCAATACGGGCCGCACGCCGAGAATCCAGGAAGTAAGTGCGCTGGAAACATGCGGCTTGAAGAAGGGGAGATATAAGTCGTCGAGCACGAACGGCCCGTGCAGGGCCGGCCCATAGACGATGAAAGCAAGGGCAAGTGCGGCGAAAAGTGCGGCGATGCCGGCCCACCATTGAGGGTGCCCGGACTCGTCGGGAGTAGCGGCGCGCGCGGGCTTGCGTCTTTCCTTGCGCTTAGTCGGTTTCATCCAGGGCCTTCAGTTGAAACTCGACAATGGCGAGGCGCTGGGTTAGTGCGATGTTGGCGTCTTTTAACTGAGAGATGATGACGGAGAAGCGGTAAAACACCACCAGAAATACGCCAAACGCAACCAGAATTAAGGCCACGGCTGGCTCACCGAGGCCGAGCACGCGAGTGAGCCACTCAAGGAAAGTCCGCGATCGGGAAACCAGCAGCAGGGCCAGCCCTGCGCCGAGCCAGCTTACCGAGTATTCCACCCGGATGTGCGCGCGGCGCACCGAGAAAAGCACCAACCCCATAAGGACCAGGCTGAGAACGGTGATGGTGAGTTGAAGATGGTTCATGTCGCCTTAATTCCGGCTGCGGCGCCCCTCGAATTTTAGGATATTGACAAACACTCCGAGCAAAACGTGAATGACGTAATAAAGCGACTTCGCTGCCGTGATGGAACTCTTCCCGGCCGCGCGCGGGCGCATGGAACAGGAAATTTCCTGGAAGCGAAACCGTTTGCGCTGCAGCACTACGAGCGCTTCGATTTCAGGATACTCCAGCGGAAAACTCCGGCTGAACAAGCCCAGCGCCGCGCGGTTTACTCCCACGAAGCCGGACGTTGGGTCGTGGACCGTCCGTCCGAGAATCGGCCGGAGCAGCAGGCGGAATAACCGGATCCCGGCGCCGCGCGCGGCGGAGGTGTGCGAACCATTGCGATCGAGGAAACGCGAACCGATCACCATATGGCAGCCGGTCTGCCGCAGTGTCTGGAGAATGCGCGGGATATCCTTAGGGTCGTGCTGTCCGTCACCGTCGACGCGGATGACATATTCGTAGCCGAGCGCGTAGGCGAGCTTGTAGCCGGCCTGCACGCAGCCCCCCAGACCTAAATGGTGGGGTAGAGAGAGTACTCGCGCGCCCGCCGCGACTGCGCGGTCCTGCGTGGAATCGCCCGAGCAATCATCGGCGACCAGAATATCCGCGCCGGGTAGAACGGCCCGGACTTCGTCGATGACCCCGCCGACGGCCGCTTCTTCGTTGAACGCCGGGATCAGGATTAGAAAATCGGACGCGCGAGCCGAACGGATCACAGCGCCGCAACCCGCCGTGCGCTAATGCGATAGGTTTTAGCCATCCGGGTGAATTGCCGTGAGGTCAAACGCCGGCGGACAGCGCGCCGCTTGGCCCATACCTCCCGCCACTGACCGAGCAAGGCGGCATGAGCTTTGAGGACGATCACCAGCATGCTCGAAATACCCTTGTCGCCGCCCTCGAATTGCGCGGCCGCTCCCTGACCACGGCGCGCGTTCACCGCGTGCCAGAAATAGCGGCCGAGCGAAACCCAGGGGAGTTTCCAAAGCATGCGGGCGGGAAAATTTTTCACGGCGACGAGCAGCCGGTTGCGCTCGACGTAGAATGCCTTGAGCGCGGAAGCGCGCCCCGCGGATTGCGAATAGGCGTGGCTGACCAGGGCGGCCGGGACAAAGCGGCATTCCCAGCCTCCCCAGCGGGCGCGCAGGCCGAGATCGGTATCCTCGCAGTAGAGAAAGAAGCTCTCGTCGAAGCCGCCGGTCTCATCCAGCATGTCGCGCCGGTACAGCGCCGCCGAGCCGCTGGGAAAGAAGACCTCTTCCGCGCGCGAATATTTCTCCTGGGGGTCGCCGTGCCCCCGCTGCTTACTGCTGCCATCCGCGCACAACAGCATGCCCGCGGAGTCCAACCCCTCCGTACCCGTCAGGATTACTTTCGATGCGCACATTCCGATTTCGTAGCGTTGTCCTATGGCGGCCATCAGCGATTCGAGCCACTGCGGATGGGCAGTCGCGTCGTCGTTCAGGGTAGCCACAAACTCGGATGCCGACGCTCGCACGCCCTGGTTGACGGCGGCTCCGAATCCCACGTTGGCAGGGTTGTCGAGAACGCGGATTTTGAGGGGACTGGGGGCCGGTTCCAGGGGCCGGGAGCCGTTGTTTACGACAATCACCTCAAAGTCGCGGAACGTCTGATTTTGCAGAGACTCCAGACATGCGCGCAGAGGTTCCCCCGCGTTCAGAGTCGGCACAATGACAGTAGCTCGAACGGTAGACAACCCTTCAAAGTTTAGCGAATCCGGCGTCCCGTTGCGGATTGCTTTGGCTTACTTGGCTAAGACGCCAGGGCCGGAACGATGCCGGCCGTTACGAGTTCAATATCTTACGGCGGACTGAAGAGAGACGCTCGCCGTTACTTTGCCGCGTCCCCTTCCGGCGGCGCCGTGGCCGGGTGTTCATTTCCACGATGGCAGGTGTAGCAGGTGACGTGCGTTTTCCCGTCGGGGAACTTCGCGTTGATGTCCCGGGCGAGCACGATCATCTTGCGGGCAATCTCTTTGTGCGGGTTCGCGTCACTTGCAAAATCGCCATCGACGTGACAAAAAGAACATTTTTCCCCGAGCGCGATCCGGAAGGCGTGCATAGTGGGCATCACCTCATCCGGTTTCAAAAGCTTCAGGTTCTTGGGGGCCGGATGCTCGCGGTGCGGAGGGTTGGGCTGGGGCTCTTGAGCGATCAGTGGTGCAACTACTGCCAGGGCAATCAGTAAGCGCATGGGACACATTATGTTGCCAAACAAGCGCGGATTGCAACCAGTATTTGGCTTAGGCGCGGCCGTCCAGCAAGACGGCTGGGATTCGAGCGGCGTTTTGATGGTGGGTACACTCCCGGAGCGCCAGTTCGGTTTCGCGGCACTTAAGCCGGATCTCCTGGACGCGCTCGTAAGCCCCGCCGAAATCCGCCGCCGACTCTAGTAGTTTGATCGCCTCCGCGTATTCGACGACTTGCCGCCGGTAGTCTTCAACCAGGCAGCGGCAGGCTGGGCACATCTCGTCCATGACACCCCTCTAACCAAACAGTAGGTTGGCGAGGAGCTCATGCAGTTGAAAAACGCCTGGACGGGGAGAATTGGCAAAAAAAAACTATTCTTTACGAGTTTTCTTCACTTGCAGATACGGCGGACGCCTGAGGGGCCGCCTGTTTTCGGCGGAACTCGTGCCAGTTGAGCGCCACGCCGATTCTGCCTTCCGAGGAATGGACCACTCGTCCGCGGGCAGCGAGCATCACCGTCTCTGATTGCGGGCTGGTGGGCCAATCGATCAGGAAACCAAGCCAGGAGCCAATCGGGAGAGAGGAGTTGGTTTGGAACATCATTCCCCGACTTCCGATATTGACGGTCGTACCTGTGCCTTCTTCCTCCGCATCCTGAAGTAGTCCAGTGAACTTGATGTTCAGAGCGATGGGGAAACGCCTAGCCGATCGCCGGTCGTTAGGAAACAATACGAGACCTCCGTGCTTTCTATGTGCATGATATGCTCCAAACTCCCGCAAAAGGGGCATTTTTGCGTCGAAACTTTGGTGTTGAGAGTACTGGGAGTCACGATTTGCGCCAGGAAAGGGGCCAAAACGGCGATGTCGGCGGGAATGTCAGGCGAAAGGCTCGTGCTAAACTACGGTTTTCGCGGCGCCCGCCGTTCAGTCAGGACGCCAATCACCATGTTGAAATTCATCCTGCCGCTTTTGCTTTGCGCCGCGCTCTCGCCGGCGCAGGACCGGAATGCCCCGGATGCCGATAAAGCGTCAAAGGCTTCCGGTAATGCGCAACCGAATACACAGAGCATTCCGGACAGCGAGGTGGTCGCTAGGGCTGGTTCTAAGGAATACACGGCCGGCGAGATTCGCGCCATGATTGCGCGCTATCCGCCGGAAATGCGCCGGTCCTTCGCGCAGAATCCGAGCCGGGCCCTGAATTATATTTTGATGTTGAAAAGCCTGGCGGCGCAGGCGCAAGCCGGCGGGTTGGATAAGAAGCCGGACTTCGTGAACAACGCCGAGTTCGGCCGGATGAATGCCCTGGCGCAGGCGGAATTGGCCCGTTTTCGTGACAGCTATCATCCTTCCGCCGAAGAGGTGCGGAAGGTCTACGATGAGCACCCGGAGCGCTGGGTGGAAGCCAGGTTCAAAGCGATTTACGTCGCCTTTTCGAACAGCGCTCCGCCGGCGGGTGCGGCGAAGGACGCCGAAGCCGCGGCCCGGGAGGCGGCTATGCGGGCGGCCGGCGCCGCGAGGAGTTCGAAACAACGAAGTGAAGCCGACGCCAAGGCCCGGGCGGAAAACATTTATCAGCAACTGATCGCCGGAGCGGACTTCGAAAAACTTGCGCGAGAGTTTTCCGATGACAAAACATCGGCGGCAAAGGGCGGGGATTTCGGAACGGCCGGACGACTCAGTCCGTATCCGGAGGAGATGAAGAAGGCTCTTTTCGGTTTGAAGCCCGGGGGGATCAGTGCGCCGTTGCGCCAGCCCAGCGGGTATTACATTCTGAAAGCGGAGTCTCTCTCAAAGCAGCCTCTGAGCGACGTAAAAGCAATCATCGAGAAGGAACTGTCGACAAACCACTTCAACGATTGGATCAAGAGCATTGAAGCGCGATACACCGTCGATGTCGTCGACGACCAGTATTTTGCGGGCCGGCCCCCGCGATAGGGCATCTATCGCCGCGGTTCTCGATCGTTTGCCGGAACTCGAAGGCAGGCCTATCCATGTCAGCTATCTGCCGTTTCTTCACGCACGCCGCGGAAGGCTGAGCTCGGGCGAGCATCAACCGGGTCAGCCTGTGCATGCGGCGTCGTTCATCCGGGCGCGCCGCATTGTGCTTGATCACGCTCTACGCTCCACCCATGGGGAACTGGTTCGCGTGATCCTCCATGAGCTTTTTCATTTCGCCTGGGTGCGCCTGGGAAATCCCGTGCGAGCCTCCTACGAGGGCATGCTCCGGCATGAGATCGCGGCGCGGGCGCGGGGCGAATTAGGCTGGTCGGCCGAATCGCGAAAACGGAACGACCGGCGGTGGAAGGGAAACACTCCAGCAGCCCGGCGTGCATGGCGGGACTATCTATGCGAAAGCTTTTGCGACACCGGCGCGTGGCTCTATGGCGGAATGCGCCGCCACGACGAGTTCACGCTGGCCCGCCGCCATCGCGATCGCCGCGCCGAGTGGTTTGCTCTTCAGTTTGGCAACCGGCCGATCCCGCTCTAGCGGCCGTTATAATTGAATCAGGAGATTCCTGTGTCGTCCACGCCCCTGAGATCCCTCGCCCTCACTCTGCCCATAGCAGCCGCGCTGCTTTTGGGTTCTTGTTCGTCGTCGAGTAACGTGGAGGCCGCCGACCGCGCGAATGCGGGACGAAAACATGCACCGGACTTCTCTCTGAAAGACGCGAATGGCACAACCGTCAAACTGTCGGACTATAAGGGTAAGGTGGTGCTGCTCGATTTCTGGGCCACGTGGTGCGGCCCGTGCAAGATCGAAATTCCGTGGTTCATGGAGTTTGAGAAAACCTATAAAGATCGAAAGTTTGCGGTGCTCGGCGTTTCGATGGACGATGACGGCTGGAGCGTGGTGAAGCCGTATGTGGAAAAGAACCGGATTAACTATCGCATCCTGCTCGGCAATGAAAATATCGGCTCGCTGTATGGCGGGGTGGATTCCCTGCCCACCACCTTCCTGATCGACCGCGCCGGCCGGATTGCCTCCACGCACGTCGGCCTCTCCACATCGAAGGCGGGATTTGAGAATGAGATCAAGCAACTGCTCGACGGGCGCTAGAGCCGTCGCTCGAATCCATCTCCTGGGCGCGCTTCTTTTGATCCTACCGGGTTTTACCCGGACCGCCCTGGCCCAAGGCAATGATGTTTTGAGCATTGCACCGGTGGCGAAGGTGAGCGCGGAGCGCGGGAAAGTGATTAGCCAGAAGCTTGACCTGGATGTTCGCTCCGGATTTCACGTCAACAGCAACACGCCGGAGGACGAATTCCTCATTCCCCTAAAGCTCACCTGGAACAAGGGGCCGCTCGAACCGGCGGAGGTCATTTATCCGAAGCCGACGCGGGAGACATATTCGTTCTCGGAAAAGCCGCTCTCCGTCTTCACCGGCAAATTTTCCATCGTTACGCGCTTTCGGGTTTCGCCACAAGCGGGCGACATGGGCGTCATGACGGGCAGGCTACGCTACCAGGCGTGCAATAACAAGGAATGCCTGCCCCCGAAGACACTCAATGTGCAGTTTTCCGTGGATGTCCGTTAGTTCGTAACAGGGTGATTCGGTGCGCAGGCTTCTAATCCGGCCCGGCGCCATCGGCGACTGTATTCTCTCTCTCCCGGCACTCGAATTCTTGAAGGCCGGCTACACCGAAGTCTGGGTTCCGGGACCGGTGGTCCCGTTGATTCGTTTCGCCGCCCGCGCCTCAGCCATCGCGTCCACAGGGCTCGACCTGCTCGAAATTTCCGCTGTGGATAGCGCCCGGGTTCTGGCCCGGCTGAGAGAATTCGACGCCATCGATTCCTGGTACGGAGCGGGGCGGCCGGAATTCCGCGAGTGCGTGCAGGCGCACGGACTGCCGTTTCGTTTTTTCGACGCCCTGCCCCCGGAACAAGGCCCGGCGCACGCGGCGGATTTCTTTTTGCGGCAAGTGGGCGGCGTGCCTCCCGCCGTTCCGAGAATTCCCGTTCCTCCGGTGGAGCGCGGCGGCTTCGTTGTGATCCATCCGTTCTCGGGAAGCGCGCGGAAAAACTGGCCGTTGGAGAGGTTTCAAGAACTGGCGTCCCGGCTGCCCTGTCCGGCCCGCTGGTGTGCCGGTCCGGACGATCCAGAGGCGCCCGGCGCGGTGCGCATGGAGAATCTTTACCAGTTGGGCTGCTGGCTTCGTTCGGCCCGGTGTTTTATTGGGAACGATTCAGGAATCGGGCACCTGGCGGCCGCCGTGGGGACGCCTGTGGTAACCATTTTCGGCCCGATGAATCCGGCGGTTTGGGCTCCCCGCGCGGAGCGCGGCGCCATCGTCAAGGGCGACCTGGCTGCGCTTCCCGTTGAGGTGGTGCTGGAAACAGCGCTGCGGGTTTTGGCGGATACGGAATAAGGCGCGGTGGCAGCGCGTCGGCTTCGAGAAGCCACGCGCGCCGCCGCGGATAGTAGTCGCGAAGAGTCTGATTTTCTTCGGGTCCGAGGTCGCGAGCCCAGACGGTGGAAGAGGCGTCGATATCCGCTGCGTTATGCACCCACTCATGAAATTTGTGGATGCTTGCATAGCGCACGAAGACGAGGTTCTGTCCGCCTGCCTGGGAGAGTTGTTGATTCACCGCGAGCCGGCCGAGCGGATCGCCGGAATTGATGGCGTCCCAAGTCTCGTAGCGCATGGCATTCGCGGCGAATGGTTCGCCGGCAAAGAGATGCAGGGAATACCAGAAGGTGAAATGGGCCGCGCAGAAGAAAATGACGATCAGTGCGCACTCACGGTTGAAGCGGGCGAGGCGTTCGAGAGCGGTTACGGCGGCAAGCAGGAAGATGGAGGTGAGCGCCGCGATGTAGTGCGTGTAGAAGTATGGGTAGACGTTCGTGCCGAGTGCGAAGAGGAGAATCGTGCCCGCCACCCAGGCGAAGCGCCGCTCCCGCAATCTCCAGAGGAAAAACGGCAGTGCGAGATACAGCGGCGGCAGAAAGAAGAAGCGGTAGAAAAGCACGCGGCCGCCGAGGCGGCTGAGATATCGCCCCAGGGTGTCCGTGCCTTCGCCGTGGACCTGGCTCTGCACCTCATAATGAAGCTCCTGCTGCGGCGTCAACTCGCGATGCGGTCTCGGCGCTGGATCAAACGTGAACGTGGTGGGGACGCCATATTGATAGCGGCTCAACTGATACGGCAGTTGGGTCCATTGCCCGGTGACGCTGTGGTTGTGAAGCAGGATGAGGCCCAATGCGGGCAACACCGCCAGCGACGCGATCGCGGCGGAGCGCAGCAGGACGCGCGGGCGGTTCGCAAAAAATAGGGCTGCCGCGCACACCAGAAACATCGACTCGTACGGCCGCGTAAGCAGGTGGACGGCGAACCCGAGACCGAGGAGCGCGGCATCGCGCCCCCGGAAATTCCGCCGCAAACGAGGAAGCGCCCCAAATACGAGGCAGCCCGCGCAGCCGGCAACCGCTCCACCCCAGAAGCTGTTCATCCACTGATTGAGAGGTCCGAACTGCGCGACAGCCAGCAGACCTCCCAAGAGGCTCCAGCCCGGCGTCGTCCATCCGCGCAGCATCCAGAAACAGAGCGCGCAGAGCGCTCCGGTGGAGAGCGCGACGCCGGCCCACGGATGTCCAAACAACAGCCATCCGAAAGCGAGCGCTAAGCCTTGTCCGAGCGGGAAGATCGAGCTATAGGTTGGCTGCTGCACGGCGAAGTACGTCTCAAAAAATTGCGGAAGTGCGTGCGGTGGATTGGTGAGACGGAAATGGCGCAGGGTGTCGGCGAGCAGCACATAGCTGAAATCGTCGGAGACGTTGGGAGAGGGAATGGGGTTGTGTGGCAGGAGAAGCAGCCGGAGAACGATGGGCAACAGCGCGAGACAGGCCATGCACCACGCGGTCCTCTCCGCGAGAGCGCGAAGACGCAGTTGCAGAGGAGCTCGCCAGAGCAGGGCAAAAGCGGCCAGAAGAATCGCCAGCGCCAGTTCGACAAAATCCACCGCCCCGAATCCAATCGGGTTGTGCAGCGGCAGGAAGGATCGAAAGAGGTCGAAGAGAAACATGGCTAGCGCGCCTTCGGTATGGGAAGGAAGGGATTGACCCCGGGCTTAAACGGAGGCGGCGCGGAGCGGGTTCCGGGCGCCGGCGCCGGTGCGGCTACCACGGGAGGCGGCGCCGGGTTGTAGGGCGCCAGCACCGGGCGTGGAAAATCGGTTTCGAGCAGCCAGACCGCGCGCTTGGGATAGTACCGGCAGAGCGCGGCGTTCTCCTCATCGCCCCGGTCGCGGGCCCACACCACGCGCGCGGCATCGATATCGGCCGCGTTATAGACCCATTCATCCTGAAAGATATGACGCGGGCTGTAGCGGACAAACACGAGTTGCCGGCCGGGCAGCCGCGCCAGTTGCTCGCGGACGGAGATACGCCGCGAAGGGTTGTCATGGTTGATCGTGTTCCAGGTTTCGTATTGGCGCATGGTCCGGGAAATCCCGGAATCGTCAAAGAGATGCGCGCCGTACCAGAAGCAGAAGTGCGCCGCGCAAAGGAAAACAAGCAGCCTCGCGGCGAAAGCTCCGTAAGCCGAGCGTGAAAGCTGTTCGAGCCCGCTGACGGACATCAGCAGAAAGAGACACGAAATGGCGGCAATGTAGTGGAACTGAAAGGCAGGGAAGAAATTGACGCCGAGCGCGAACAGAACGGCGGTCAGCGCAACCCAAAGCATTCGATATTGCCGAATTCGCACCAGAAACACCAGCAGCGCCAGGTAAAGCGGGACCAGGAAAAAGAACCGGTAGTAACGAACGCGATACTCCAGGCGCAGGAAATAGCTGCCGGGGGTTTCGGCGGAGTTGGCGCGAAAGGCAAGCTGCATCTTATATCCCAGCGCCTGCTGCAGAGTCAGTTCCCGATGCGGCGTCGGGTCGGCTTGAAACGTGAGCGCGGCCGGGACTCCATATTGGTACTGGCTGAGCATTTCCGGCAGCGTCGTCCAACTCCCCGTCACTTCCTTGTTCTGCGCCAGCGTTACTAATAGCGCCGGAAGCAGCGCCAGGGCGCCAATGCCGGCCAGACGGACGAGGGGACGTATGCCGTTCCAGCGCCGGAGTTCGGGAAGAAAAAACAGAATGACGCTCAATCCCAAGAAGATCGATTCGAACTGCCGGGTAAGCGCGTGGATTCCCAGGCCGAGTCCGAGCAGGATTGCGTCGCGGATGCGGCCATGCTCGCGCAAGCGGGGCAGCGCTCCGAATACCAGACAGCCCGCGCTGGCGGGAACTGCTCCTCCCCAATAGCTATTCGTCCATTGGTTCAACGGGCCGAATTCCATCACGGCGAGCAACCCTCCCAGGAGCGCCCAGCCCGGGGATATCCAGCCGCGGAGCATCCAATAGCAAAGCCCGCAAAATACGCCGGCGGCGAGAAGCACCCCGGCCCAGGGACACCCGAACAGCGTCCAGCCGATGGCGAGGCAGAGGCCCTGTCCGATGGGATAAATGGAGCTGTAGGTGGGCTCCTGCAAAACGAAAAACGTTTCGAAGAAGCGATGAAAAGGATGAGTTGGATTGGAGAGGCGGAAATGCCGCAGCGTGTCTGCTTGCAACAGGTGGCTGAACTCATCGTAGATGTCCGGCGTGGGGACGGGATGGTGGGGGAGCAGGGCGAGCCGCAAAAGCACCGGCAGGGCGGCCAGCAGAACGAAACACCAGACAGTCTTGCGCGCAAACCACTGGCCGGAAGGCTGAAGCCACGGCCGCCAGACTGCCGCGAGCGCGACAAAGAAGGCCGCCAGCCCGAATTCTACAAAATCGCTCGCGCCGAAACCGATGGGATTGTGGAATGGGGCAAAGGATTGAAACAGGCTGTCCAGACGCATCGAGCCCCTCCATTCTCGCGCGTTTTCCGCCGCTATACTCGTTGCTTGTGAGCAGTGTGGTAACAACGTCCGCCTACACCATTGAGGACCAGCGGCGAATGGCCAAGGCAAGGAATTATTTCGCCTGGCAGGCCCGCCTGGTCATGCCCGAACTTGGCGCGCGGGTGCTTGAGGCCGGCTGCGGAACGGGCAATTTTTCGCGATGGCTGGTCGATCGCACCGCGGTGATGGGGATCGATTCCGACGAGGTGTGTATTTCCCGATGGCGTGAGCGTTACGCCGGCCGGACGAACCTGGAGGCGCGCGTTTGCGATTTGGACAGCCCGGAGTTTCAGGAGCTTTCCCGGTTTCGAGCGGATTCCTGCGTCTGCCTGAATGTGTTGGAACATGTCGAGCGCGATGAGCAAGCGCTGCGAGCGATGGCGTCCGTTCTTCAACCGGCGGGGACGATCGTTCTATTGGTTCCGGCCTTCCCCACTCTGGCGGGGCCGATTGATGCGCGTTTAGGGCACCATCGCCGCTACACCAGGCGGTCGCTCACGCGGGTGGCGGAGGCGGCGGGACTCCGCGCGGAAAAGCTGCGCTACGTGAATTTCGTTGGATTTTTCGGATGGTGGGCGAACTCGCATATTTTTAGGAGACAGGCTCAATCGGAGCTGCAAATCACCATTTTCGACCGTGCGATTGTGCCGTGGCTCTCCCGGCTGGAGCATTGGATCGCTCCTCCATTTGGCCAATCCTTGTTCGCGGTCCTGCGCAAACCATGAAGGTCTCCATCATCATTCCGGTTTACAACGAATTCCGGCTCTTCAACGCTGTCCTGGAACGGGTGTGCTCCGCGTCTTTGCCTTCCGGGTGGTCTCGCGAAGTGATCGTGATCGACGACGGATCGACCGATGGGACGGCGCAGATGCTGGCGGAACATGCCGCGGCAGGGCGGATTCGCGCGCATCACGCGGCGCATGCCGGGAAAGGCGCCGCGATTCGCGCCGGAATTGCCTTGGCGACCGGGGATATCGTGCTCATTCAGGACGGCGACCTGGAATATGACCCGAACGACTACGAAAAGGTTCTTGCGCCGTTCATCGAGAACAACGCAGACGTCGTGTACGGCTCCCGCTTCCTGGGCAAGCCGATTGGAATGGCGCGAAGGAACCGCGTTGCGAACCGGATTCTCACTGTTTCGGCGAACCTTCTGTACGGCGCGCGAATCACCGACGAAGCGACGGCATACAAGGCGTTTCGCGCACCGGTGCTGCGAAAGATCTCGCTGCGCGCCACGCGCTTTGAATTCTGTCCGGAGGTGACCGCGAAGCTGAGGCGCTTGGGTTACCGGATTCAAGAAGTTCCCATTCGATACAACGGGCGGGGAATTGCCGACGGCAAGAAAATCCGCGCAAGGGACGGATGGGAGGCGCTGTGGACGCTAGTGCGCTATCGCTTCGTGCCCGCTCGCCGGTTGAAAGCCCGCCGAGGTGAGGATAAGGGACAGGATGCGCCGGTCCGGGGGGACTAGGAATGTTTTGTCTGCCGTGATGCTCAGGATGGCCGAACCGCTGTTGGCGGCAAGCGGGTCTGTCTCAATCGTGTACGCGCCGGGCCGGGTATAGTTCCTGCGGGCAATCTCGTGTCCATCGAGCGCGAGGACAACGCCGCGGGTGGGCGATGTATCGGGAATGACGAATTTCACTTCGATAGGCGCCGGAGCGGTGGGCGGCTTCAACGCCACTACTCCTTGTCCCCCCATCCAGCGCCAGGGGTTGCCGTCCAATCCGTAGATGCCGCTAACGATCTGCCGCTCGGCCTCGGGTGCGTTCATGGAGAGATAAGATAGCGTGGGCGTGCGCTCCACTACCATTTCGGCCCTTACCCGGTCGATCGGCGCCGTGGAAATATCGAACGGACGAAGCCCCGCGAACGTTGACGACCAGGCGGACTTACCGTTCAGCGAGACGAGGCGCAGCGGAATGGAGGACGTAATGTCCCGGTGGGAGATTTCCGCCAGCCTGCCTTTTGCGCCCGGCACTTCCAAAGGGTACGCCAAAGCGCTTGTTACTATGATGTCTCCCGGTAAGACGTTCTGCCCCGCGAGCAGAGGGACAGCGCCCTCCCGTTCGAGGTAGAAGCGCAGTCCCCATTCTCCGTTGATCCAGATGCGTTTCGTCGCAGCGTCGTCTCTTAAGGAGGCGGCGAACTGGCGGTACCCGCCCCAGTGCCGATAGTTCACCAGGGCAAGCGCGATCGCCAGTGCGAATCCCGCGGCGGCGCCGTAGCAGAGCCAGTGCTTCTTCATTTTTTGCGAGACCAGGATGGATACCGGCAATGCCAGCGGCAGAAGGTAACGCGCCGATCCGGCGAAAAACAGAACCAGCGCCGAAGCGAAAAAGATCAGAACCCAAGCCGACGGGAATTCCCGCGCGTGAAGCGCGCACCAGAGGAGGATCACCAGCCCGGTGGCGATGGACAGCCAGAAAAGGGGATTCGGATCGTAGACGGCCGCGGCGGCAACCAGGGGCAGCAGCCAGAGCGCCTTTCGCTGCCAAAACGCGGCCAGGGAGAGGGGCAGGAAAACCACCCATCCTAAATGCGTTGTAAGCGCCACTGCGCTCTTGATCTTCTGCGCGAATGCCTGAAGATCGTATGTTTGCATGTAGCCCGCCAGAACCGTGGCCGGAAGGGCCCCCGTGGAGGCGCGCTCCGCGAACTGCCAGATGAGCAGCACCGCCGGCGCAGCGAATACCGCCGCCCATGCCGGTTTCCAATCGCTCCGGCGAAGCCACAAATAAAACAGGAGAATCGGAACCAGCACGATGGACTGATATGCCGCCATCGCGGCGAGTGCGGCCGGAATCACGAACAGCGCCAGCAGCCCCGCGGACCGCCGCTCGACCGCCGCGAGAAAGACGGCGATGGAGGCAAGCCAAAACGCCAGGAAAGGCAGATCGGACTCGAGAGAATTACCGTTCACCACGAACGCCGGCGTCGCGAGGAAAAGCAAAGTCGCCACGAACGGCCGCGCGGTCAGCCGGCGTGCGATCGAAAATGCGCTCCATGCGGCGATGCAGGAAAACAGGATATAAGCGGAGTGATACGGAATCTCGGCGACGGTTCCGATTAAGGCCAGCAGCGCCGCCAGATACCATGCGTCGAGCGGAGGATGCGGATGCCCTCGCATATCGACGATGCGGCCCTGGAAGGCGTAGCGAGCGTGATTCGGATGAAGAGGATCAATCTGCGCGTGTTCCGCCCCGGCGAGGTAATAGACGTCGTCTCCCTGAATTGCCTGATTCAGAAAGGGAAGGCGCAGAGCAACAACGACAAGCGTGATGAGCAGGAAGCCGGTCCAGCCCCGCACGGTCAGGCTTCGTCGGCTGCCGGCTTCCAGCGAACCACGGGTTTGCGCGCGGCCGTGACTTCATCGACGCGATTCGTCCGCGTCGAGTGCGGAGCTTTCAGAACCAGTTCCGGATCTTCTTCCACTTCCTTGGCGATCGAAATCATCGCGTCCACAAACAGGTCCAATTCCCGCTTGCCTTCCGTTTCGGTCGGTTCAATCATCAACGCGCCGTGTACGATGAGTGGGAAACTCACCGTGTACGGGTGGAAGCCATAATCGATGAGCCGTTTTGCGATGTCGCCCGTTCTCACGCCGCGCTTCGCTTGCATTTCGTCGCTGAAGACGCATTCGTGCATCGTGGGCGCCTTGTGGGGATGGTCGTAATAGGGCTCCAGCAGCGTCCGGATATAGTTGGCGTTCAACAAAGCGTCCATCGTGGCGTTCTTCAGGCCGGGCCCGCCGTGCGCCATGATGTAGGCGAGCGCGCGTACCAGCACGCCGAAGTTTCCGTAGAAGGCGCGGACCCGTCCGATGGAGTCCGGACGATCGTAGTTCCATGTCCATTGGCCTTCCCGCCGCAGAAGCCGGGGAACGGGGAGAAAGGGTTCGAGATGGCCCTTGACGGCCACAGCGCCCGAGCCTGGGCCACCTCCGCCGTGCGGAGTGGAAAACGTCTTGTGCAGGTTCAGGTGCATCACGTCGACGCCGAAGTCCCCAGGGCGTGCGATGCCGACCAGCGCGTTCATGTTTGCCCCGTCCATGTAGACCTGCGCGCCCTTCCCGTGCAGAATGGCCGCGATCCGGGTGATGTTCTCCTCAAAGACGCCAACCGTGTTCGGATTGGTAATCATCAGCGCCGCCGTATCCTCGTCACACAAACGGACCAGCGCCTCCATGTCGACCATTCCCCGGTCGTTCGACGGCAGGTTCCGCACCTGGTAGCCCGCCATGTGGGCTGTCGCAGGGTTCGTGCCGTGCGCCGAGTCGGGAATGAGAATGTTCTTGCGAGGGTTGCCGCGCGATTCGAGCAGAGCCCGGATCAACAGAATGCCGGTGAATTCTCCGTGCGCGCCGGCGGCAGGCTGCAGCGTTACCGCGTCCATTCCGGTGATCTCGGCGAGAGCGTTCTCGAGAACCGCCATCACCTCCATTGCGCCTTGGGAAAGCGACTCCGGCTGATAGGGATGCGCCCATGCCAGGCCTTCGATCCGGGCAACCGCCTCATTCACGCGCGGGTTGTACTTCATGGTGCAGGACCCCAGCGGATAGAGACCGAGATCGATGGCGTAGTTGTAGGTAGACAAACGGCTGAAGTGGCGGATCGCCTCCACCTCGCTGACTTCGGGAAACCCTTCGATTTCGCGGCGTGTATTGGATTCGCCCAGGGCGGCTGCCGGATCGACGGCGGGCACGTCGAGATCGGGCAGTTGATAGCCGATTTTCCCGGGAGAACTGCTCTCAAACAGCAGTGGCTCATTCTGGGTGATGTGCGGGCGGACTTTGCGGATCATTTCGCGAGAGCCTCCTCCGCCACAAATACGCCGACGAAGGCATCCATGGCCTGGCGGTCGGTCATTTCCGTGGCGCACACCAGCATCCCGCCCGCAAGCTCCGGATAGAAACGCCCCAGCGGCAGTCCACCGATGATTTTTCGCGTGAGCAGGGTTTCGTTGATCTGTTCCGGCGGCCTTCCGTTCCCGGAGACCACAAATTCGTTGAAGAACGGCCCTTTGAAACGCCGCGGCAATTGCTGCGCCAGATAATGCGCCTTGGAGAGATTTTGAACGGCCAATTCGCGCAGCCCTTCTTTGCCGTACACGGTCATGAAGACGGTTGCCATCAGCGCGATGAGCGCCTGGTTGGTGCAGATATTGGATGTCGCCTTTTCGCGGCGGATATGTTGCTCGCGCGTGGCGAGCGTCAGGCAATAGGCGCGATTCCCATTCGCATCCTTCGTCTCCCCGACGATTCGCCCCGGAATCTGGCGCAGATACTTCTCCTTGGTCGCGATGATGCCGGCAAAGGGGCCGCCATAGCTCGGCGAGATGGCGAAGGACTGCAATTCGCCGCAGACGATGTCCGCGTCCCGCGGCGGCTCCAGGAGTCCGAGTGAAACCGCTTCGGTGAAGCAAACGACCAGCAGCGCGCCGGATTTGTGCGCCAGCTCCGCTGCCTTCCGGACGTCCTCCACGATTCCAAAGAAGTTCGGCGACTGCACGATGACGGCCGCCACCGTGCTGTCCAGCTTCGATTCCAGATCCTCAAGATCGATGCCGCCCGAGTCGCGATCATAGGCGTACTCGACCACGTGCAACCCCTGGTGGCGGACGGAAGTTGCGAGCGTCTCGCGGTATTCCGGATGGACCGCGCGCGACACCAGGATTCCCTCCCTCCCGGTGACCCGGGCAGCCATCAATGCGGCCTCGGGCACGGAGCTCGACCCGTCGTACATCGACGCGTTAGCGACTTCCATCCCCGTCAACTGGCAGATCATGGTCTGGAACTCGAAGATGGTGGTCAGGGTTCCCTGGGAGATTTCCGCTTGATACGGCGTGTAGGAGGTGAGGAACTCACCGCGCGAAACCACCGCGTCTACGAGTACCGGGCGGTAGTGCGAATAAACTCCCGCGCCTAAAAACGAACTGTAGCCGGTGGCATTTTCGGAAGCGCGTTGGCGGAAATAATTGACGATGTCGTATTCGGACTTACCCGCGGGAATATCCAAAGTACGCTCGAAGCGAACCTCCGCGGGCAGATGCGCAAACAGGTCTTCCAGGGAGCCTGCGCCGATGGACGCCAGCATCTCCCGGCGCTCTGAATCCGACTTGGGTAAATATCTCAATTCGCACCAGCGAGAGCGCGCGAAACGAATGTTTTCGAAGCGCTTACTCGGCTCCTATATAGGTTTGATAGTCTTCGGCGGAGAGAAGTTGCTTGAGTTCGTCCGGGGTCGACAGCTTAATTTTAACAAGCCATGCGCTCTCATGCGGATCTTCATTCAGCTTCTCCGGCGCTTCGGCCAATTGCTCGTTGATGGCCACCACTTCACCGGAGACGGGGGCGTACACGTCGGAAACCGCTTTTACGGATTCCACCGAGCCCATCGTCTTACCCTTTTCGAGCGCCGTGCCTTCCTTCGGAAGGTCGACGTAAACGATGTCGCCCAATTCCTTTTGTGCGTGGAAGGTGATGCCCACCGTCGCCGTGCCGTCGCCTTCGAGACGCACCCACTCATGTTCCTTGGTGTAGCGGTAATTGTCTGGATACATTTATCTTTCTCGTTTGTAAAACGGCGAGGAAACGATTGTGGCCCCGGCCGGCTGGTTGCGGATCATGATTTCGATCGGGCTGCCGATCGCAGTCCGGTCCGAAGGAAGGTAGCAGAGTCCAATGTTCTTGTTCAACGTGGGGGAAGGGCCACCGCTCGTGACCCATCCCGCCGCTTTGCCATCCAGGAAAACCTCGTACCCATCGCGTGCGATACCGCGGCCGGTCATCACAAAGGCGGCGAGTTTGCGCTTCAGCCCTTCTTGCTTTTGTCTGGCGAGCGCCTCCCGGCCGACGAAGTCGCCCTTGTCCATCTTTACAATCCACGCCAACCCCGCCTCCCAGGGCGTGATGGATGCGTCGATCTCATGGCCGTAGAGCGCCATTTTCGATTCCAGGCGCAGCGTGTTCCTCGCCCCGAGGCCGCAGGGCTTGATTCCGGCCTCCCGGCCGGCTTCCATTAATTCATCCCAAAGACGCTCCGCCTCGGAGGGATCGACGTAGATTTCGAATCCATCCTCGCCGGTGTAGCCGGTGCGGGCAATTCGCGCGGGCGTGCCGGAAACCTCGCCATCCACAAAATGATAGTAGCCAATCGGGCCAAGGGGGGTGGACGTCATTTTTTGCAGGATCGAGAGCGCTCTCGGACCTTGCACCGCCAACTGCGCGTAGCGGTCGCTCGCGAATTCCACGGTCGCGTCGAAATGGTTGTGGCCGCGGATGTGCTCGAAATCTTTTTCCTGGTTGGATGCATTGACGCAGAGGAAATAAGACTGGTCCTCCACCTTGTGGACGAGAATGTCGTCGACGAAGCCGCCATGCTCATAAAGAAGGGCGGAATACTGCGCCTGGCCATTCTTTAGGCTGGCTGCATTATTCGTAGATAAAAAATTGACCAGCTTGAGCGCTTCCGGGCCGCGAATCTCGATCTCGCCCATATGGCTCACGTCGAACAGGCCGGCGGCGTTCCGGACGGTATTGTGTTCGTCCAGTATTCCGCTGTACTGAACGGGCATGTCCCAGCCCCCGAAATCGACCATTTTCGCTCCCAGCCTGCGATGCAACGCGTTCAGAGAAGTTTTGCGAAGGCTTCCGGCGGGCTCGGACATGAATTTTTCATTCTACCGCGCCCATGTGAATCCCGGAGATCGCCGTAAGGCAAATAGCAGGGCATTTCAGCAGAATGGGCCGTCCGGACTACATTCTCTGCAAGAATGTCCGTCACGCACCTGTCTTGCGTAAATGTTTCAGCATAATCGGGAAGCCGGTTGGGGTGGCGGTAAGTTTTACAGGCAAGAGGGGCCGAAAAGACTGAAGATACGTGGAGTTAGATTGGCAGACCGTTTGCTCTCCATGATGTCGAAGTTTGCCTTCGGCAACCAAGGAAAGGATCTCATATGCACATCGCAAAAGCGCCCGCAGTATTAGCCGGAGTGGCGGCTCTATCGTTAGGAAGCTGGGGATGCGCCACCAAGAAGCACGTCCGGGAGGCGATCGCGCCGGTTCAGAACCAGGTGAACACCGTCCAGAAGGAAACCGCGGACAACAAGCAGGCGATTGGGGATTTGGATCGCCAGATCTCGGTAACGGACGAAAAGGCCATCGATGCCGGCAAGAGGGCAACCGAAGCTTCCGCCTCTGCCGCCAGGGCGAATGAGGCTGCAAGACAGGCGGGGCAGCGCGCCGATGATGCGAAATCGATGGCCCAGCAGACCCAGGCATCCCTGCACGGGTTGATCGATAATCTCGACAACTACAAACTGGTGGATACCAAGAAAGTCTACTTCCGGTTCGGGAAGAGCGACCTGAGCACGGAGGAACAGGCCACCCTGGACGATGTCATCCGTAATGCCGGGACGACCAAAAATATCGTCATCGAAGTGGAAGGCTACACGGATCGGGTTGGCGCCAAGAATTACAACCTGACCCTGAGTGAGAAGCGGGCGGATGCCGTGGTTCGCTATCTGGCGGAGCACCAGGTTCCGCTGCGCCGGATCCACAAGCTCGGCGTGGGTGAACTGCAGGACGAAGGCCGCCGCGCCAACAAAGAGAACCGGCGGGTCGATGTGCGAGTGTTCGCGCTCGACACGACTACGGGCGCGTTGCAGTCGTCCAATCAGAACGGGTCCCCGACCGCGCAGTAAGTTTTCAGCGCAAGGTTCGCAACAGATCTCGCGACAACAGTTCCGCGCGTTCAGACAGGCTGCGGGCGGCCTCCAAATCGGAGGCCTTCGCGGCCTGTGCCTGTTCCAGGAACACCGCGATCTGGCCGGCGGTGTCCTGTTGGCCTGGATTTAACCGGTGCCGGGAGATCATTGACAGATTCCGCCGCACGCGCGAGATATTCTCCTCCACCTGCTTTGTCAATTCCTGTTTTTGCTCGGGTGTAAACATGGAGCCAAGCCGCATCGTCTGTGCGGGTGCGGGCGGGGAAGGCGTCTCCTGCAAAGCACCGGACGCCGGCTGCGAAGGTGCTCGCCGCCTGGGCCTGTGGCTTGGGGAATCGGGAGGTTCGAGCGGCGTAGTCAGGGCTTCGAGGATCTCTCCGGGGAATGGCTCGCCCGCGGGGCTTGGCGCAAGCTGCGGGGGGGACGGCAGAACGGGCATCGCGTGCAGGGGAGCGGGCCGGGGGGCCGGGGGCAATTGAAATACGCGCACGGGCTTGTGGCGCACGCAGGAAGCCAAAGAGAGCCAACCAGCGGAGAGCAGGGTGGTAAGCACGAAAACCGGTAGCCTCGAGGTCTGCATCAGTTACTCAAGAGTAGCGCCTGACGAAGGCCTCTGCGGAGCGGCGGGGAACTGGATCCGGAACGTGGCTCCATGTCCCGGTTCGCTGCTAACGTCGATTGAGCCGCCCTGGAGTTGCACGAGGCGAAAAGTCATCGCCAGGCCTATACCCGATCCCTTCTCCTTGGTTGTAAAGTACAGGTTGAAAATCTTTTGCTGAATTTCGGCGGGGATTCCGGGGCCATTGTCGGACACCTCCACCTCGCAGCGATTCCCGTTCCGGGAGCCGCGCACCGACAGCGCTCCACCGTTCCCTGCCGCCTCCAAACCATTCACCATGACATTTAAAATGCCCTGACGCAACAGCTCGGGGTCGCCGCGCACCCAAAGCTTTTCGTCCAGTTTGGTTTCGATTCGGGCGTTCTTCGCGGCGGCTTGCGGCTCAAGAAACCGTGCCACTCCTGCCGCCAATTCGGCGAGGTCGAATTCCTGGACCTGAATTTCCACCGGCCGGTTGAAGTCCAGGAAGGTTTTCACAACCCGGTTCAGCCGCTGGATTTCCCGCGCGATCACGCCAATCTCCGGTTGAGAGCCGTCGAGCTTGGTCTTGAGCACCTCCAGGTGCAGCGCGATTGCATTCAGAGGATTCTTGATTTCGTGAGCTACTCCTCCGGTGAGCCGCGTGATGGCGGTCAGCCGGGAGGCGAGGTCAAGGTGTTGCTCCAGTTGATCCTGGCTCTCCGCATCGCGAATCCGGAGCAGGATTCCGGCGCCCGCGGCCGAGGAATTTTCGATCGGTTCCACGTTCACCAGGATCCGCGGCGCCGGAGCGCCTTCCCGTTCGAGCAAGCGATCCTGCACCGTATGCCGTGTTTCCAGGGATTCGCGAATGACCTTGCCCAGCGCCGTGGAAGCCGGAAAGAGTTTATCCAGTGAAGATCCGAGCATGTCTTTGGGCTTGCAACCGAAGATCTGTTCCACAGTCTGGCTCGCCACGGTCAGTGTGCCCTGCGCATCAAACAAAAGTACAGTCTCTCCCAGCCCTTCCATCAGCCGGTCGATATTGCCGCGCATCGTGAGCGCGTCCTCCCGCGCTCCACGGATTTGCTGGCCCAGTAGATTCAGCTTGGACTGAACTGCCGCAAACTCCCGGGATTCTTTTTTCTCCAGCGAACCGGCTTGCGAAAATTCTCCGGCGCGGATCAAGTCGATTTTCCTGCTGACCCGTTCGAGTGGGCGCAGGACAAGATTAGGCAGCCAAAAGGCGAGAAACATCGACACGGCCAGCGCGCCGGCGAACGCGTACCCGAGGTTGACAAAAGCCGGCCGCAGCGCGTGGCGCAGAAAGATGGAGTCGATGACGACGGCGATGGTGAAGATAGGCTGAGGCTGATTCGGTACTCCAAGCGGCAACACAAACGCGAATCCCTTCCGGAGGTGGAAGAGTTCCGCCAACCCTTCATCCCAGACATTCCCTTGGACGACATCCATCTCGGCGGTGGAAGGCGCTTTGCTCCCGACCGTGGATGGGTCGGAGGCCGCGAGGATGATCCCGTCCTCCCCGGCGATCGCGACGTTACCGACGGTATAGGCGCTCGCGCGCGTCCGCTGCAGCATGCTCGCGATCGCTGTGTCGGTTTTGACGATATTCTTCCAGGCGGCCTTGTATTCCT
Organism: Bryobacteraceae bacterium; assembly: GCA_035545735.1. Lineage (GTDB taxonomy): Bacteria > Acidobacteriota > Terriglobia > Bryobacterales > Bryobacteraceae > JAJYKC01. The sequence continues at coordinate 329,804 of DASZXS010000065.1, forward strand.
CCAGCGAGGCTGGCTGCACCGGCTGTTCCCGCAGCACTTGATCGAAACGGTCGAGGACGTAGCCTTTCACTTCATCGGCGATCAACTGGGTGCGGTCGGAAGTATTTTGGAGGGCGGCGTGCGCGAAATCGAGGAGATAGAGAACCGAGATGGCGATGACGATCAGGGCCGCCAGCGTTACGATTGCAATCCGTAGGCGAGTTCGCAGCGACATGGTTCGCCCGGGCGATTCATTGGTGGCGCGGCTACGCGCCCGCTCCGGCCTCCGATGCGCCGTACTCCTTCAACTTGGTAAACCGTGTTTTCAGGCTCACACCGAGGATCTCCGCGGCACGCGTTTTGTTGTTCTTGGTGTGCCGAAGGGTCGCTTCGATCAGTGCCCGCTCTCCCTCGTCCACCGTGGATCCGATCGGAAGATAGATGCCGTCCGCGGTGCTCGCCTGGGCCCGCGCCGCAGGTAAGGAGAAGCCCCCGAAGCTGGGAGGAAGATGGCTTCGCTGGATGACGCCCTCACCGGCGAGGATCGCCGCCCGCTCCAGCACATTCCGCAGTTCGCGAACATTGCCGGGCCAGTTGTAACGCTCGAAGTCCGACCAAACGTCCTTGGCGATATCGGTAACCCGGGTGGCATGCTTCCGGTTGAGAACGCCGATCAGGGTTTCGCAGAGAACTCCCAAATCGGCGATGCGCTCGCGAAGGGCCGGCAGCCGGATCTGGAAAACATTCAGCCGGTAGTAGAGGTCTTCGCGCAGCCTGCCTTCCTTAATCGCCGTTTCCAGATTGCGATTGGTGGCGGCGATGACACGGACATCCACTTCGATTTCATTCTTCCCTCCGAGGCGGCGCACACGGGAATCTTCCAGCACGCGCAGCAGCTTCGCCTGCGTCCCGATAGGCATCTCCGCCAGTTCGTCCAGCAGCAGGGTTCCCTGGTTCGCGAGTTCAAAGCAGCCCGCCCGCCGTTCCAGAGCACCGGTGAACGCGCCTTTCTCATGGCCGAACAGCTCACTCTCGATCAACGACTCTGGCAGCGCCGCGCAGTTAATCGCCACGAAGGGACCCGAGGACCGCGGGCTGAGTTGATGGATCGCCCGGGCAACCAGTTCTTTGCCCGTCCCACTTTCCCCATTCACGAATACGGCGGCTTTCGAGGGCGACACCTGGCGGAGCAGGGAGAAGACTTCCTGCATGGCGGGGCAAACGCCGACCAGGTCGCCCAGCGAGCCTTTGTACTGCAGCTCGCGCTGCATGCGCTCCGCGTCCAGCCGCAGGCGGCTTTGCGAGGCCGCCCGCGCCAGCAGAATCTTGAGTGGGCCGGGTTCCACGGGCTTCTCCAGAAACCAAAAGGCCCCCAACCCGTGGACGGTTTCGAGAGCGGTTTCCATGTTCCCGTATGCGGTGAGCATAATCACCGGCGGCGCGGGTTGCGGCAGCCTCCGCAGGAGCTCCATGCCGTCCATGCGCGGCATCATCAGGTCCGTGATCACGACGTCATGCGCGGTCTCGGCGAGCTTTTCGAGTGCGTCCTGGCCATCGGCCGCGGTTTCCACCTGATATCCCCAGGCGCGAACCATCGCGGCGAGCCCGAACCGCTGGCTCTCCTCATCATCGACGACCATCACCGAAGAAGCCGCTATTTGCGCTTGCGTCGCCATTTCGAATCAATTGTAGCCTGAGCCGCCAGCGCGCTCAGGAGTGCCCTAACGTGGGATGCGGCCGGTATGGCTCGTTTAGCGCTTTCAGTTCTTCGGCGTCGAGACGCAGGTCAACCGCCTCCGCGGCGTCCTCCAGGTGCGTCATCTTGCTCGCCCCGACGATCGGCGAGGTTATCCCAGGCTGATGAAGCACCCAGGCGAGCGCCATGCGGGCGTTCGAAACGCCGCGTTTTGCGGCGGCTTGCGAGAGGGCCTTCACCACCTCGAAGTCGGAGTCCTGGTAGTACATCCCGTGCGCGTATTCGTCGGTACGGGCGCGCAGCGTCTCGCCATAGTTCTCTTTCGTCCGGTTGCCGGCAAGAAATCCGCGGGCGAGCGGGCTCCAGGGAATCAACCCGATTCCTTCCGAGCGGCACAGAGGGATCATCTCCCGCTCTTCCTCACGGTAAATGAGGTTGTAGTGATTCTGCATGGCGACGAATCGCGTCAGTCCCCGGCGTTCCGAGACGCCAAGCATTTTCGCGAACTGCCAGGCGAACATCGACGAGGCGCCCAGGTACAGAGCCTTCCCGGCCCGGACAACGTCGTTCAGCGCATCGAGGGTTTCTTCGATGGGAGTTGAATAATCAAAGCGATGGATCTGATAAAGATCCACATAATCGGTCCCCAGGCGGCGCAGGCTCGCATCAATCGAATGCAGGATGTGTTTTCGCGAGAGGCCGCGGCCGTTGGGGTCGTCGTTCATCGGATTGAAGACCTTGGTGGCAATCACCAGTTTGTCGCGGGAAGGTCCGAAATCCTTCAGCGCCCGCCCGAGGACTTCCTCGCTCATTCCGGTGGAATACATGTCCGCGGTGTCGAAGAAGTTGATGCCCAATTCGAGAGCGCGGCGGATAAATGGCCGGCTCTCTTCCTCGTCCAACACCCACTCCCGCCATTTTTTGGACCCGTAGGTCATCGCGCCCAGGCAGATTCGCGATACCTGCAGGCCGGTTTCACCCAGATTCACATACTTCATGAGGACAATGTATCAAGAGGTCCGGGTAGAGGATTCGGGCAGGCAACCGGGACGTTCAGGATTTCTTCCTGCGATTGGCAACCGCCTCGGACCACATTTCCTGAATGGTGATTTCGAGCTTGAACCCGCCCGGATCCTGCGTAGCGGGCTTGACGAGGATCGCGCCCCTGGTGGGGCCGATCTCGTAGCCGACCTGAAAGCCCTGGGGTTCTTCCTGGTGCTGGCGGATGATTTTCCCTCCGTCTCGCTTGATCTGCTCCTCGGCGTCGTGCTCCAGTGCCGCGAACACGGCGTCGCGCCGGGCCGGTTCGACAGAGATATCCGGATGAAAGATGACACGGTGCGACGCAAAACCCCAGTTTCCGGTGGACTCGACGTCCCGGGTGATCTTGAGCGGCGCGCCGGCATCGCGGAAGTTGTTTAGCACCGGGGCGGGATCGTAGTGCTTCAGGAAAACGCTTTGCGACTCGGGCGTGGGCGCGACCGTCATCGATTTTTCGAGGATGAAAAGCACCGCGAAGGAAGCGATCAGAATCAGCCCCAGCGCGAGGCGCGATCGAAAGGACATAAGTTTGATGCTAACAAGCGCGCCGGGAACTCATGCGGAAGCAGTTCTTACGCTCGCCCTTCCTATACTCAAAGAATGGCTTCGGGCGATCTGCGTTTCGACAAAAAGACCAGGGAGGAATTGTGGCGCGTCACCGCCGCTGAAATTGAACGATACTTCAGCCATGTGGACGAAGGCCGTGTGACGCCGGAACTGGTTCCGGAGAAAGTCCGGGCAGCCGTCGAAGCCTGTGATTTTCGTTCGCGCATGAACCCGGCCGATGCCGTGCAATTTCTGGCGAGCGGGTTGTCGCGCTACCAGACCCATACGCCGCACCGGCGGTATTTTGGGCTGTTTAACCCTTCCCCCGCGAGCATGGGCGTTGCGGCCGATGCCCTGGTCGCCGCCTTCAATCCGCAACTCGCCGCCTGGAGCCACAGCCCGCTCGCGATCGAGATAGAAGCACACCTCATCCGCTGCTTCGGCGAAAAGTTCGGGTATTTGCGCGGCGGCGTGGACGGAACGTTCACCTCCGGCGGCGCGGAGGCGAACCATACGGCGGTGCTTACCGCGCTCACTTCCGTCTTCCCCCGGTTCTCCAGCGAGGGTGCGCGTGCGCTGGCCGGCGCGCCGGTGATGTATTGCTCCTCCGAAAGTCACCATTCCTTTCAAAAGGCGGCTATGCTTTGCGGTTTGGGACGCGGCGCCGTGAGACTGATCGGAACGGACAGCCGGTACCGGATCGACACGGCGTCGCTGGCGCGGGCCATTACGGCTGACCGGAAAGCAGGCCACCAGCCCTTCCTGGCCGTGGCGACGGTGGGCACCACGAATGCCGGCGTGATCGACCCTTTGCGCGAGGTCGCCGACATCGCGGCGCGGGAGCGGATCTGGTTTCACGCCGACGCCGCGTGGGGCGGGGCGGCGGCGCTGGCGCCGGAGATGCGAGGACTGCTGGACGGCATCGAACTCGCCGATTCCATCACATTCGATGCACACAAGTGGCTGAGCGTACCGATGGGCGCTGGTCTTTTTCTCACGAGGCACGGTGATATTCTTGACCGGACGTTCCGGGTGGAGACCGCCTATATGCCGCGTGAGGCCAAGGGCCTGGATGTAGTTGATCCCCATTTGCACTCGATGCAGTGGTCCAGAAGATTCATCGGCGCGAAGGTCTTTCTCGCGCTGCTTGCCGCCGGATGGGAAGGCTACGCCGCCGCCGTCCGGCATCAGGCGGCCATGGGCCGTCTCCTGCGGCGGCGTCTCCACGAAAATGGCTGGCGGGTCCACAACCAGACAGAGCTTCCCATCTGTTGCTTCACGGATCCGGACGGCGCGGGGCCGCACGAGATTGCAATGCACGTCGTCGCGTCCGGCGAGGCGTGGATTTCCACCACTGTGCTAGGCGGACTTACGGCGCTGCGCGCCTGCATCACAAACTTCGCCACGCAGGAGTCCGATATTGAAGCCCTGATCGTCTCGCTCGACGCCGCGCGGGAGCAGGTCCGGCGGCTGGCGGGCTGAGCGCGGTATCATTTTCCTTCGCCCATGGAAGTGGAAGCAAAGGCAGCGCCGAAAGTGACGGCGCTGATTGTCTCGCATAACAACGCACCGGCCCTGCGCAAGTGCCTGGACGCGCTTCAGAAGTCGAACAATCGGGATCAACTGGAGATTCTGGTTGTGGACAACGGGTCCTGGGACGAGAGTCCGCGCCTCGATACCGAATTTCCCGGCGTGACGTTTTTGCGCATGCCCCGGAACTTTGGCAGGACGAAAGCGCTCAACATCGGCATCCGCACCGCCGCGGGCGAACTGCTGTTTTTCCTGTCCCCGCATGTGCTGGTGCACGCGGATACCGTCGGCAAGTTGGTGGACCACCTGGGCGCCGCCGATGACGCCACGGTGGCCGTGTGCCCGTCCTTGCGCGGGGCGGCGGGAGAGCTGGTTAACAAATGTTATCCGTTCCCTACGGCGTCCGCTTTGTTTTCCGCGTGGGTGTCGGACGCGCCGCTTGCCGCCGAACCACCCCCGGTAACCGGTGACGCCGCTCCCGTGGCATGGACCAACCTGGATGCGATGCTGGTGCGCAAGTACTTCGTCAAAGGAATAAATTACTTTGACGAGCGTTATGGAGAATACCTCGCGGATGCCGAGCTCTCCTTTCAGGTAAGGCGCGCAGGGAAGAAAATTCTCCTGCTGGGGCAAGTGTCCGCGGACGTGGAAGAGCCTGAGCCGGTCACGCTGGGCGAGGGTCCGCGCGCTCTGCTTTCCGCGGATTTTCTCTCCGGCGTGACGACCTTTGCCGGGAAGCACGGAGGCTTTCTTTCGAGTATGTTCTACCGTCTGCGCGCTATTCTGCTGGCGCTTGGCTCCATGCTCGCTTTCCGCGACCTCGGCTACCGCGGGCGGCGTTTTCTGGCCGTGGCGGGCATGCGAAAAGTGGATGGATCGCAGACCGAAGCGATCTGAACCACGTCATTCCGGCGGTTTCCGAAACATACCCCGCACGTCGGAATAAGGAACCGTCGCGAAATGAGCATGGCTCACGTCGGCCGCCAGAATCCGCAGATTTTCCCCCAGGCGCACGGCCCAAAGAATGTCGAGCACCGTTTTCCGCGGCGCGTCGACGATCCAGGTATGGCTTAGCACCTTCTTTCCGCCGAGATTCGTCAGAATTTCCTGAATCCGCTGGTCCTGCAGCGGGTCGGCGTTTTCATAGGCCACCAGGTAAAGCATGTCTATTCCCTGCAGATTCCTCTCTTGCTCGAACGGATGAACTCAACCAGGTGAAGCGTGTGGCTGGTGGGGATCTCGGTTTCAATTCGCGACAGAGCGTCGCTCAGCTTCAGCCCGGAACGGAAGAGGAGCCGGTAAGCCGACTTCAGCGCTTGAATTTCGTCGAGCTTGAAGCCGGCGCGCCGCAAACCGACGAGATTCAAGCCCTTGACGGCGATGTTGAAGTCGGAATAAAGAAAATAGGGCGCCGCGTCGCTGTTGACCCGCGAGTTCCCGCCGATCATGGCCAGCCGTCCGATTTTCGAAAATTGATGGATAACCACGCCCCCGGAAATGAACGCCTGGTCCTCTACCTCGACATATCCGGCCACCAGGGCGCAACTGGCGATCACGCAGCCGTCGCCCACTTTGCAGTTGTGGGCAATGTGGCCCGAGGTCATGATGTAGTTGTTGTCGCCGATCCGGGTGACGCTCTCCGGCTGCGTGCCGCGCGAAATCGTGTAGTGTTCGCGAATCCGGTTGCCGTTGCCGATGCGAAGGTAGCTCCGCTCGCCGGTAAAACCTTTGTCCAGCGGGTCGGTGCCAAGGACGGTTCCCGCCGATATCTCATTCCGCTCGCCGAGCGTCGTCCAGCGCTTGACGTAGACGTAGGGTTCGAGCCTGGTGAACGCCCCGATCTCGACGTCTGCCTCAACAATGCAGAATTCTCCGATTACGGCTTGTGGTCCAATTCGCGCTTCCGGGTGAACGCTTGCCGTCGGCGCGATGGCCGCCGAAGGATCAATTGACATCAGTTCGTATGATAACGGGTCTGCTCTGCGCGAGACTAAGTGTTGGTGCAGCATGGACGGGAGGATGCCGTGAAGCTTCGAGAGATTGCCGCAATCGCGCGGGGAACCTGCGAGGGAGATCCGGAATTGGAGATTCGCGCCGCCGCGCCGGTCGATGTTGCGGGCCCGGACGAAATATCGTTTGTGGGCAGCCGGAAAGCGGCGGAACAGTCGGCGGAATCGAAAGCCGGGTGCCTGATCGTTCCCCGCGATTTTCCCCCGGGCAGGGCGCTGATCCGCTGCGACGACCCGCGTGGCAGCTTCGCCCGGGTGATCGAAGCGCTGCATCCCCATTCCGCTCCACCGGCGGGCGTGCATCCTGCCGCTACCGTGTCTCCGGACGCCGTCATTGGGGAGGGAACCAGCATCGGTCCGGGATGCTCAATCGAAGGGCGCGTGCATATCGGCAAAGACTGTGTCATCCACGCCAACGTCAGCATCTACCCCGATGTGACCCTGGGCGATCGCGTGATTGTGCATTCCGGCTGCGTGATCGGCGCGGACGGGTTTGGACTGGTTGCGTCCAGGTCCGGATACCGGAAATTTCCTCAGATTGGAAGAGTCGAGATTTCCGATGACGTCGAACTGGGCGCGAACTGCTGTGTCGACCGCGCCGCGCTCGGCGTTACGTTTATCGGCGCGGGCACCAAGCTCGACAACATGGTCCACGTGGGGCACAACTGCCGTCTGGGCCGGCACGTAGTGGTTGCCGCGCAGACGGGATTTTCCGGCGGTGTGGTGGTGGAAGACTGGGCGGTGATCGGCGGGCAGGTGGGCGTGGGTGACAAGGCACGGATCGAATCCGGCGTCGTGCTCGGTTCGGGCAGCGGCGTACTCACGTCGAAGATCGTGCGCAAGGGTACCGAGCCGCTATGGGGCGTCCCGGCCAAGCCGCTTCACGAACATCTGCTCCAACTTGCCAGTCTGGCGCGCTTGCCGAAACTGCGTGGCGAAATCGCCGATCTCAAGCGCCGGCTGGAGGAATTGGAACGCCGGTAAGCGGGCGTTGGGTGGCGGCAAAGTCGGCGGATGGGTCTTCCACGGCCTGTAGGGAGCCGCACAGGATTTCATCGGTCTGCGCCACCAGGCGCCGAATCTTCGCCAGCATTTCCCGCGCCTGTCCGGGTTCCAGCGTCGCACAGGTTTGGAGATGATAAGCAATCATCTCGATGTCTCCGAGGGGTTGCCGGAGATCGTGGGCCAGATTTTCGAGAAAACCGCGAGTCACACTCCAATTCGCGGATGCCATCGTGTTCTGCCGTTCCATGGACCAAGCGATAGACATGGCAGCCTACTTGCCTTTCCGGCGTCCGGACTCGATGCGGACGCCTTCTGCGTAACGTTGATGACGGCTCTTTTGTTCTTGGTCACGCCCCATTTTTTTTCGGGAAAGGGCAGCCGCCCGCGTTTCCTCGAACATTGGGGAGTTATAGCGCCAAACGGCAAGCAGCGTCAAGGGAGCGTTGGTACCGTTCGACGGATTTTGCACGAAATATTTTTCCGGAGCGTCTAAGGGTTGAGACGGCAGCGTGGAAGGGTTAAGGCGAAATACGATGGGAGGACTGGACGCGGCAATGAGTGAAACGGCACAATGAGGCGCCCTTGCGGGATAGCCGCGAGTGTTTGTGGCATCGTGGCGCTGTTCTTTTCAACAGCTTCCCTCAGCCGTGCCCAATGGGAGACCCCCACGCCGGCCGGCACGGCGGAGCCCGCGCCCGCATCGATCCGTGGAACGGTGGTTGCGCAGCGTAACGGCATCCCGTTGAACCGGGCCTCGGTGGTGCTTACGCCGCGAAGCGCCGGACTCCCGCCCCTCAGCGTAACCACCGATGTCAAAGGCCGGTATTCCTTCTCGGGTGTTCCTCCGGGCGTGTACGAGATTCAGGTCTCGCGCGACGGTTTTTTGCCGTCCTCCACGGGTTGGATGCAATCTTACCGCTTCCCTCCGGTGTTCACTCTTCGTCCTGGAGCGGACCTGGACGCGCTGGAGTTTCGTCTTTTCCCCTGGGGCGTTGTATCCGGGCAGGTCACGTTCGAGGACGCGTCGCCCGCCGTGAATGCCGAAGTGGCGCTCTATCGTGACGTATGGCGCCGCGGCAGTCATATTTACGAGATTGCGGCGCGAGGCCGCACGGACGACAGAGGCAACTACCGCCTCTACAATATTTCGCCCGGCACCTATTTCCTCTCGGCGGGCTGGAGCCGCCCGGCGTCCGTTCCAGGCGCGATAGAGCAGGCGAGGCGTGACCAGCAGGGCAAGGTTGTGCCGGACCAGGCGTATGCGGTTACATTCTACCCTTCCGTGCAGAAATTGCTGGACGCCGCCCCGATTCGTCTGGGCTATGGCGACGAAGCTACCGCCATCGACGTTGTGCTCAACCAGACACCCACGGTGCGAATCCTTGGACACGTAACCAGCGCCCTCACGGGGCAATGGATCACCAATCCGGGCATCACGCTCCGCCGCGTTGGCGCAGACGACGCCCTCTCGGTGGGGGCAGCGGTGGCGCTATCTCTCGATCAACGAGGGGGGTTTGAGCTCTCCGGTGTGGCGCCCGGCGCCTACGACCTGGTTGCCGAAGCCGACGAGGACGGGAAGCATCTAATCGGCAGGCGCCTGGTTCCCGTTGGCGAGGAATCCATTACCAATCTCGATGTCCTGGCTGTCCCGCCTAAGAAATGGACGGGGCGAATCCGTCTCGTTAACGGCGATCCTGTTGCGGAGGACATCTTGTCCCGGATCAGAATCGAAGCCGAGCCCCGCGACGATCTGGCGCCTTCGGCCTCGGCGTCGCCGGAACCGGACGGCGCGTTTGAACTGGAATTGGCGCCTGGAGAGACATACGACATTTACGTCAGGAATCTTCCGGAGGACGCCTATCTCGCGTCCGCGGCGGCGGCTGGCGTTAACCTGATCTCCTCCGGAGCCGATCTCAACCCGGGCGCTACGCCGGAGCCGATGCAGTTGGGGCTGAGCCTGTCCGGCGCGGGCGCCACCGGCGTTGTGTTGAACGATGACCGTACGGTGGCTCCGGGCGTCAACATCGATCTCGTGCCTGACCCGCCCGCCGGACGTTACCAGGCTTTCCAGCAGAGTTACGCGGACGAGTATGGCAACTTTCACCTGACCGGGATTCCGCCGGGGAAATATATTATGATCGCCTGGGCCGGCGAAGCGCCTTGCGATATCTACGATCCAGGCTCGCTGCCGGCTTGCCGCGCGGCGGGCGCGGAAGTGACGTTCCGCGAGGGCGAGCGCGAAACGGTCACGCTCCGGCTCGCGCATCCATAGCCGGGGCGTACAATCTCATTACGGTGAAAATCAAAATGAATCGTCGATCTTTTCTGAACTGCGCCGGGGCCGCGCTGGGCGCCTCCTCGATGCCCTCTGTGCTGCGCGCCGCGCCGGCCCCGCCCAGGATGAAGATCACGCGCATTCGTTTTTACCACAACCCCCGATCGCGCCCCATCTTCAATCAGAGCGCGCATATCGTCACCATCGAAACCGATGCGGGGATCACGGGCATCGGCGAGGGAGGATCGAAGGACACGGTCGAACAATGCGCCGCCATGATCATCGGAGAAGATCCGGCGCATATCGACCGGCTCTGGCAGATGATGTTTCGCGGCTATTTTTATCCGGCCGGCCGCGAGAAACTGGATGCTCTGGGCGCGCTCGATCTGGCGCTCTGGGATATCAAGGGCAAGGCGTTGGGAGTGCCGGTGTACGAGCTGCTCGGCGGCCTCTCGCGCGACCATGTGGAGTGTTACGCGACGGGTTTCCCGCGGCAGGGAAGCCTGAAGGAGAGCGCACGCGCTTGCATGGAGGCGGGGTTTCGCGCGTTCCGCCACGCCGTCGCGGATCCCGAGGAGGGGCAGCCGTTCAGTTCCCAGCATATGGTTGGTAAAACGTTCCGCGAGTGCCAGGAAATTCGGGAAGGTGTCGGCGCGAACGGGGATTGGTCCATCGACTATCACACCCGCCTCGACATGTCCGACGCGATACGCCTCAGCACTTTGATCGAGCCTCTGGAGCCGTACTTCACCGAAGACCTGGTACGGTCCGAAAATCCCGGCGTCTACCGCCAATTGAGGCAGCATGTAAAAGTCCCCATAGCGGTGGGCGAGCAGTTCGGCGCAAAATGGGACATCAACGAACTGATCGAACAGCAGTTGATCGACTACAGCCGCGTTACTCTTCCCAACTCGGGCGGCATCACCGAGTTCATGAAAATCGCCGCGCTGTGTGAGACTCACTATGTCGGTTTAATCCCGCATTTCACGGGACCATTGTCGGAGGCGGCGCTAGTGCATGCATGCGGCGCGTTCTCCGGGCCGGTGATGATGGAGGTCACCGGAAGAGGCCCGCAGCCGGAACCGCATCTGCCGGTCTGCCTGGATTTTAAGAACGGAAAGCTCTATCCGAACCGCCGCCCGGGCCTGGGAGTGGAACTGGATACCAAGCCCCTGCAGCTTCAGGCGGAGATCACCGAGCGATTTCGCGTCACGCCGATTTTTGAGCGCCCGGACGGGTCGATCACGAACTGGTAGATGCCACGGAGGCCGGAAAAGCCTGGATTATCGGGGTGCGTCAACGAAAGCGTGCACGACGATTCGAGTGCCATACTGTTGCAGGAGCACGACGCGCCCGAATCCGACCTCAGTGAGCATGGCCTCGACTGCGAGCAGGTTCGGGCCGAAGTGGTTGGATGGGTCGTTGTTGAGCGTAGAGCCGGGATAGAAGACCATAGCCGGGCGCGGGTAATCGAGGGCGTCGACGTGCGTTTCGAGAATCAGTTGAGATTTACAGACCGAACGGACTCGCCTCAAATAGCCCAGCGGATCCGGCGCGTGATACAGAACGCCTAAGAACAGCACCAGGTCAAAGACTCCGACGGTTTCCGCGGAAATGTCTTCTACCGCGATTACCTTTTTTTCTACTCTTGAATGGAGGAGTTCGTGGGCGATATCAAATCCGCGTCCATCGCCCATTCCGGTCAATGACCAGCAGAATTTGTCCGTGGCGACGACCCTTTTCGCGCCGCGCCTCTCCGCCTCAAACGAAAAAAATCCGTCATAGGCCCCCACGTCGAGCACGGTAAGGCCATCCAGACGCGCCGGCATTTGAAGTCTGGCCAGTTTTTCGGCGCTTCGATCCACGCCGGGCGTGACGATGTCGCCAAGGTCGATCGTGTGAAACCAATGCCTACCGAGCGCCTCTTTGCATAACTCTTCCCGTCTATTTATTCCCAAGGTCGCCACCCACTCAGCAGAAAACAACGCTTCCAACGGTACGCTGCACCGGCCGGTGGGCCCGCAGCATCACGGTGCGAAGAATGCGGAAATATCCAGGAGCATGTAGAGCGGATTGGTCGCAAAGGCGTTGACCAACCCATTTCCTATTGGAACAATCGCCATATTGGAGGTGAGAGACCCATCCGGCGAATTCAATGTCGACACAACGGGCTGGCTTGTCCCGTTGGCCCACAGACTCAGGTAACCCAGCGGTCCCTGTGGAAGCACGGTGGCGTTTAACACCAACCCCTGCGCAGTACTGGGCACACCGCAAACGCTGCCGGTGGCGCTCACCACTTGAATGCCTGCCACGGGCGGAGAACCCGAGGGTTGACGGGTATCCCGAACGCGGCAGGGCTGCAGATTGTAGAGAGACAATCCGCCGGTTCCGGCCGGCGCAAAGTAGCCGTCGATATCGATGATCAAGTCGGTCGGATTCGTTACAAAGGCATCGATGGCGCCTCCATTGCCGCTCGGTACAATTGCCGCGTTGGCCGTAATTGCCCCGTTTGGCGCATTTAGAGTTGAGACGACAGGCTGGGTCTGGCCGTCCGGCCAAACGCTCAAATACCCCAATGGACCTCGCGGGATAACGGTAAAGTTCAGCGAATAGGCGCTAGCGTCCACTGGAACGTTGCAGGGGCTCGACAACAACGGGAACGATCGCTTCTGCCCTGCGCTCATGTACGGCGCACCGAGAAGCCCGGCCGGATTGCGAGTGTCCACCAGGCGGCATGGCGTCACCGGGTAGAACGCGAGAGCCGCTGGATTGGACGCCGCTTCAAAATAGCCATTGATGTCCAGAATCGCGTGTGTCGCGTTGGTGGCGAAGAGGCTCACTCCGCCGTTCGTGCCGGCCGGTACAATCACGGCGTTGGACTTGATACGCCCGTCGTACGAATTGAGCGTCGATACGACCGGCTGTGCCGCTCCGGCTGGCCAGATGCTCAGGTACCCGAGCGGACCCGGTGGAACGACCGTGACATTGACCGAGTATGCCGCCGCGTTCCCGGGAATGCCGCAAGTGCTGCTGGGAACGTTGAAGGTCCGGACGCCGCCGGCCGGAATGATCGGACCGCCAAAGGGGCCATTCGCGCCTCGTGTGTCCGCAATTCGGCAAGGATTTACCGGAACAAAGCGAAGCCCGGAAGTAGGAACGTATGGCGTGAATTGGGCAACGACGCTGGCGCTGGAATTCAGCGTGATGCAATTGGCTTGATCTACCTGGCCGCCTTGGGCCCCTCCCCAGCCGCTAAAGATATAACCAGGGATAGGCGAAGGCGTCATGCAGACACGCGTGCCGGAGATGTAGTACCCGGTGGAGGAAGTGGGGTTTTGGCCAACGGATCCCGACGCGCCCGGAGACACGCTCACGCTCAGCAGCGCCGTGCCGCCGACCTGGGGCCCGGGAATTGCGACCGTGCTTGGATTTGTCGTTCCCACCCCAAACTGGCCATAAGTGTTGTCGCCCCAAACGTAGATGACGCCCGAACTGGTCAGAGCGAGACTGTGGTTCGAACCGGCGGCTACGGCCAACGCTCCAGTGAGAGGGATGGTGCTTTCGACAACTTGGACGGGCGTTGGAGATAGCACCACGCTGGCGTTGCCAAGCTGGCCGTTGCCATTGTAGCCCCAAGCCCAAACGGTTCCATCGCTTTTCACGGCAAGGCTATGGTAATCACCTGCGGCGATTGCCACCACATTTGTGAGATCGCTTGCGCGCACTATTCTGGTCTCGCTGGTTTGATTCCCGGCTCCAAGACCGCCATAGCCATTGTACCCCCAGGTCCATACGGTACCGTCGTTCCGGATCGCCATGCTGTGATTCGCTCCCGCGGCGATGGCGGTAACTCCCGACAAGCCGGCCACCTGTACGGGGGTTGTGCTGTTGGTGGTCCCGCCATTGCCGAGTTGGCCGTAGCCGTTGTAGCCCCAAGCCCAGACCGTCCCATCGCTCTTCAAGGCGAGGCTGTGGTCCTGACCCGCGGCGATTGCCACCACCCCGCTGATTCCCACCGTTTGAACCGGTGCAACCCGCTGCGTGGTGGTGCCGTCTCCGAGTTGGCCGTAGCCGTTGTAGCCCCAAGCGCGAACGGTCCCGCCGCTCAGCAACCCCAGACTGTGGTATTGCCCCGCCGCCACAGCCACATATCCAGATGTGCCAGGCGTTGGCGATGGCGTCGGATTGCTGCTCGTGTTCCCGCTGGCTAGCTCACCGTAGCCGTTGTACCCCCAGGACCAGATCGCGCCGCTCTTTAGTAAGGTCAAGCTGTGATAGTAGCCGGCCGCGACGGTACCCGCGTTAGCGACTCCCGCGGACTGCACAGGTGACAGCTCACTCACCGTGGTTCCGTCTCCAAGCTCTCCATTGGGATTCTTTCCCCAGGCCTTAACCGTCCCGTCTCCGTTCACGGCAAGGCTAAAATTCTGGGACGCGGCGAGGCGGCCTCTGAATGCACTAATGGGTGGGCCCGGCGCCGAGGGAGCCGCCGCGCACGCCGATTGCGCGACTGGCAGCAAGGTCTGGCTTGTATCGCCGTCGCCCAATTGGCCATCGCTGTTATTTCCCCAGGCCCAGATGGTTCCGTCCTGCAACATGACAAACGTATGCGAAGTGCCGGCGCCGACGAGCTTTGCCGTAGTCAAATTCGAAGTCTGCGTGGGAACGGAAGAACTCGTGGTGGTGCCGTTGCCAATTTGGCCGTATCCGTTATAGCCCCATACCCAGATGGTTCCGTCGCTTTTCACCGCGGCGCTGTGGTAGTCTCCGGCCGCGATGGAAACCACGCCGGTCAGTCCGCTGGCCTTAACGATAGAGCTGGAGCTAGTCGTGTTTCCATCTCCGAGCCCGCCGTAACCGTTGTAGCCCCACGCCCAGACTGTGCCGTCGCTCTTTAGCGCCATGCTGTGGCCCAGGCCGGCGGCGATCGCCGTCACCCCGGACAGCCCGGTCACCTGCACCGGAGTCGAACTGCTGGTGGTCGTGCCATTGCCCAGTTGACCGTAACCGTTGTAGCCCCAGGCCCAGACGGTGCCATCGCTCTTTAGCGCCAGGGTGTGGTACTGGCCGGCGGCAATAGCCGTCACGCTGCTGATTCCAATTGTCTGTATGGGTGTAGTTCTTCCGGTATTTGTACCGTCTCCGAGTTGGCCGTAGCCGTTGTAGCCCCAGGCCCGTATGCTTCCGTCGCTCAGCAAGGCCACGCTGTGATATTCGCCCGCGGCCACCCCAACCGCGGTGGAGATGCCCGCGACGGGGAAAGGCGTAAGGCTGGCGTTTGTGGTTCCATTGCCAATCTGGCCGTACCCGTTGTAGCCCCAAGTAAACACGGCCCCGCCGCTGATTGCGATCGTGTGATACCAGCCGGTGAAAATCGATGAGACCGACCCGGACATAGCCAGCGGAACGGGCGTAAGCCTGTCCACCGCCGTGCCGTCTCCGATCTCGCCATTTGGATTGTGGCCGACTCCGCAAACGTGGCCGCTGGCATCCAGGAAAAGTCCGTGCTGTTGTGAGCCTGTCAGCGCGGGCGTGGAGGCCGCCATGGCTTTCCCCACGCCCCAGTACGAAGAATAAACCACTAAGAATGTCAGAAGAAAAGTCCGAGGCACCGCGTCTACCTCCTTCGCCAGCTCCGAGTTCCCACTCTTTTCACGCCAGGGAATTTCAACACAAATATGCTGGAACGAACTCAACCGACTCCAGGGCGACTTAGCGCTTCTGGCACAACCCTGCGTGTAACACAGAGCATCAGGCCGAAGGAACGGACGCGTCAAGATCCAGTAGTACTAACAATCCGGGGAGACTTCTGACGGGACCATTTACAGACGGTTACGAACGGTTTACGACGGGTTTGAGGCCAGCCCTCGCGCGGGCGGCGTCCCGTCGATTTTCGGCCCGCCCTGGCGAGGGGACGATGCCCTCTGTTCCATGTGCTAAGTATTATTCATGCCGCCGAAGCCCCGGGTTCTGATTTTTGTCGTTGCCTATAACGCGGAAAAGACCGTGGCGGCGGTGGTGCACCGTATCCCGTGCAGTCTGCTCGATAGCTACCGGGTCGACATTCTCATCATCGACGACGCTTCGGCCGACGCCACCTTCGAACAAAGCCACCTCCTCAGTTCGCAGGGGTCTCCTTTTCCCGTCTATGCCTTGTACAATCCCGTCAATCAGGGCTACGGCGGCAATCAAAAGATCGGGTATCATTACGCGCTGCGTCAGGGATATGATTTCGTGGCGCTGTTGCACGGCGATGGCCAGTACGCTCCGGAATGTCTTCCTGCCCTGCTGGAGCCCATGCGCCGGGGCGAGGCGGCGGCCGTCTTTGGCTCACGCATGCTGCCGCCATCGGGCGCCCTGCGTGGGGGCATGCCGGTTTACAAGTTCCTCGGGAATCGAATCCTAACCTGGCTCGAAAATCGTCTCCTTCGGACAAGCTTCAGCGAATTCCATTCGGGCTATCGAATTTACTCGACTCATGCTCTGGCGTCGATTCCGTTCGATCGTAACTCCAATGACTTTCACTTCGACACCGAAATTATCATTCAATTGTTAGTTGCGCGTCATCGGATCCTGGAGCTTCCTATCCCAACTTACTACGGAGATGAAATCTCTCATGTAAATGGGTTGTCTTACGCCTGGCATGTTGTCGGGGCCGCCATTAAGGCAAGGTTGCAGCACGCCGGCATCGTATATGACCGCAAATTTGACTGCGCTCCGCCCGGGGTCTCACCCTATTTGCCGAAGTTGTCCTACCATAGCCCGCATTTTCTGGCTCTGAAAAAAGTTCACGAGGGATCGCGCGTTCTCGACATCGGCTGCGCAAGTGGTTATCTGGCCCATGCGCTCTCGGTCGAGAAAGGCTGCCGCGTCGATGGGATCGACTCGATGGACGCCCAGGCAAAGGGACTCGCGGCGTTCTACAAGCACGACTTAAACGACGGACTGCCCCGGATCCCCTACGAGCATTACGACGTAGTTCTACTGCTCGACGTCGTCGAGCATCTTGCGCACCCCGAGGCGTTCCTTGACGAGCTCCGGCGGGTGTTCAGCCTGAATCCCAAGGCCGAAGTGATGATCAGCACGGCCAATATTGGATTTTTTATCCCTCGCCTGGCACTGATGTTGGGACAGTTCAACTACGGAAAACGGGGAATCCTGGATCTGACTCACACCAGGCTTTTCACATTTTCTTCTTTCCGCAGGACCTTAATGCAGGCGGGCTTTGAGATTCTGGAAATGCAAGGGATTCCCGGGCCATTCCCTCTTGCCCTGGGGGACAATTTTTTCAGCCGCATGCTGGTTCAGATCAATCGCTTCCTGATTCGTATCTCACGCGGGCTTTTTTCCTATCAGATTTTCTCGCGCATCAGGCCGCTGCCGTCATTGGACTCTCTTTTGAATGCCGCGGAATACCAATCAAGAAAGCGCGGAGCGGCACTGAGCGGCGGTAGGTCGGATACGCATGGCTAGCCGTCCTTCCGTCCGGACGGCCGGGAGCGAGGAACGCGTCGCGGATCTCTACTGCACCCGCACTGGAAAATCCAAAGACGCGCCACCCCGGTCCGTAAACCATGCTACGGTCTCCTGGACCAGCGTAATTTTAAGAGTGAGTTTCGTGGCCCGTTTGGGCACCTGCACCACAGCATCCATGGCGATTTCGCCTCCCGGCCGCAAGGGATGAGGGAAAGAGGTCCGTAAGCGTTCGGCCATAAGGATTTTGCCGGAATCGGACCACACATAGCTGACGGAAACGGGGTATTTCCCCCCGCTGAGCCACACGCGATCACTTAGGTTCTTTACGGTAATGGGGATCTTAACCGTTTCGCCCAAAGTGACGCTAACGCCGCTCCAGGGCGAACGGATTTCACCCCGAAAGTCTGTGAGAGGCTGCTCTATGAGCGCGGGTTGCAGCGGCCCGATGTGGGTCTGCGTTTTTGTGTGAATGCCGTAAATTAGAATGGGCTTGTTCCCGAACGAGGTCTCCATTAAGGGGGGGCCCATCAGGCTAGTGACGGTTTCTCGCGTCGCGTGGAAGATGTCATCGCCAAGGACGACGAAATCGATACGAGGCCGCTCTGCCCGGTTTTCCAGTTGCTCCGTGTACCAGTAAGAATTGCTCACCCAGGCAAAGGGCTGCAGAGAGCCGTCTACCGCATACACCCGGAGGCCGGTTTTGGACATCAGCGTGGTGCTGCGAGCCTGCCAATAGCCCGCAAGGCCGTACTTTAGGCCCCATTGAGAAGCCAGATGATCGAGGAATTCCACCAGGGGAGGTCTGAAGCCGCTAATTGATACTTTGGGGGCGGGTGTGGCGGCAATGAGGCAGGCGGGTATGCACAGCCCCAATCCCGCGGCGGTCAGAGCGAGGAGTCGCGAAGCCCTGTTGCTTATGGCTTTATCGATGGCCCAGGAGAGCAGCATCGGAAGCCCGAAGAAGGGAACATAAAAAATAATCTGAAGATAGTGGGTGGTCCAGAAATAGTCGTTGCGCCAAGTGAGCCCTCCAATGCCGCCGACAGTGACCGCGCCGGCGTTCGATATGTCGGCAAGGAGGAAACACAGGCAGAGCAAAAGCAGCATTCGCTCCGAAGTCCCCACCTGATCGATTCGCCCTCTGATTGATCGCCGCAATATGACGGCCGCGATCACCGAGCAGACTAGAATCCATAACAGCGCGAGCATATGCAGCGGGTGGCCGTGGAGACTGTAGCCGACGGCCCCTCTCGTAAAAACGTCCATGGCGGTGTAAAACGCTTCCGGCGTAATTCGCGACTGGCGCGAGAAGCTGACGGCATGAAGCAATGTCCGATTCAGGAAGACACCGAACAACGCCGCTAGCCAGCCACTCCAAACCGGCGCCCACATCCTCCGCCCCGGCGCAATCCCCAGAAACTGCACAATCCCAACGGCGACAGCGAACGGAAATAGCATTTGCGGAAAGAACATCAGATTGCTCATGCCCGCGAGTAAACACACCAGCGAGTAGATCAGCAAAAGCGGCCGGGAGATCCGGCTCGATGTAATAAGCTGCCGGATGAGCAGCAGCCCCAGCCCCAAGGCGAAGACGGAGTTCCAAAGGCTGCCGACGTGGGATTGAGGTATAAGAAAACGGAAGATGTCCTCATCGAGCCGGCCCGCGGGAGAAGAGTGAAATAAGGCGAGCCAGTTCGCGACGCTCAGAAGGAAAACCGTTTGAAGGGAACTGCCGAGCCTCGCCGCTTTCTGAATGACATAGAATGCGCCAACCAGAAGTGCCGGTTGTACGAAACCCGAGAGCAGAGTCGCCGTAATCGCATTTCGCGTGATGGCCCAGAATGCTCCAGCCAGAAAAACGTCGGGAAACCAGCACGGCGCAATAGAGAATGTCCAGCCGGAGAATGGGAATCCATCCTTAAAGAGATCGATCGCAACATCGGCGGGTAGCAACGTATCGCTGGACAGCCAGGCCCCCAGGACGAAAGGATGGGCGGCGCCAAGCCTTCTATAGAGATGGATCAAGCTGAGCGCCAATCCGATCCACGCAAGGGTCACCGGATCTCCCATCCGCGACAGGAGCAAACGCCACGGACTCGGCTCTCCATCCGTTCGCGTGAACTGTTTGAGCAGCATGAGAATCCAACGTCGGCGGCGTCAGTGTCGTTCGCGGCCAAGCGGACCCGCGAACGGTCTTCCCAAGTTTAGCCTAGCAGTGCGTTGATCTTCCCGAGGCGGAAGCCTTAGACCGTGAAGATTTCCATTGCCTGTTTGAGCGAGGCAATAGGGTCGCGGCCCTTGGCGGGCGAGTATTCATGCGCGATGCAGCCCTGGAATCCCAAGTCCGCGAGCGCCTGGGCGACGAAGTGGTAGTTGAGCTCCTGCGTCCCATCGATTTCATGGCGTCCCGGATTACCGCCCGTGTGGAAATGCGCGAGATATTGGATGTTGTCGCGAATGGTGCGGACGATGTCGCCTTCCATGATCTGCATGTGGTAGATGTCGTAGAGCAGCTTTACGGAAGGCGAGTTCACGCGTTTCATCACTCCAACACCCCACGCCGTGTGATCGCACATGTAGTCTTTGTGGTCCACTTTGCTGTTGAGCAGTTCCATGCACAGGACTACGTTCTTGTCTTCGGCGTGCGCCTTGACTTTTTGCAGCAACTCCACTGCGTTGTCCGCGCCTTTCTCATCGGACATGCCGCGGCGGTACCCGGACATGACGATGACGTTGCGGACGTTGTTCTGCGCGCTCACGTCGATGATTTCGCGCAGAGTGCGCTCGATGCGAGCGTGATTGGCCTTTTCGTTGATCCCGTCCGGGATCGTGCCCCCGTAGGGAGGCGGGACCATGGTCGGAACCAGGCCGTATTTCTTGAGAGTGGGCCACCGGTCCGGGCCAATCAAATCGAACCCATAGGCGCCGGCATCCGCCGCGTGGCGGCACATTTCTTCGAACGGCATCCCATGCCCGAAAACGCCGCCGGTGACACATTGCTTCAGCCGTCCCGAGCGCGCCGCGGGGGCCGCCTCGGCCGCGGCAGCGCCAAGCGCGGCGAGTCCCGTAACGAATTCCCGTCGATTCATGGGCTTTATCCTACCATTCGCCGGAGCCTCATGACCAACATATCCACTTGAAAATGTTTTTCGGCTTTCATATGCTTGCTAAAGTGGGCAGTTTGCCCTCAATGGACCGCAACTCGCACGGAGGCATTTTATGGCCAGCACGGTTTGGAAGGGGCATCTCACTTTCGGGCTCGTCTCTTTTCCGGTGAAGCTGTTTACCGCGGCGCGAAGTGAGAGCATAAGCTTCAATCAGCTTCACAAGGCGGATAATTCGCGTGTCAAGCAGGTGATCTTCTGCCAGGCGGAAGACAAGCCGATTCCCCGGAGCGAGATCGTCAAAGGTTTCGAGTACGAGAAGGACCGCTACGTCGTCATTGAGGACGAAGACATCAAGAAGGTCGCTCCTAAGACGGCGAAAGTCATGGAAATCCTGGAGTTCGTCAAGGCGGCAGAGGTGGACCCGGTCTATTTCGAAAGCTCTTTCTACATGGCTCCCGATGATGCCGGCGAGCGTCCCTACGCGCTGCTCTTTGACGCGTTGAAGAAAAGCGGGTACGTCGGCGTGGCCAAGATCGCGATGCACAATCGCGAGCACATTGTTATTTTCCGCCCCGGTGTGACCGGACTCCTCATGCACACCATGTACTACAGCGACGAGGTGCGCAAAATGGAGGAGTTTCGAACCGATACGTCGCTCGTGAACGAGAAGGAAGAAAAACTGGCGATGAGCCTGGTTGAGGCGCTTGCCGGTCCATTCGAACCGGAGAAATACCATGATTCGTACCGGGACAATCTGCAAAAGATGATTGACGCCAAGGTAAAGGGGCAGGAGATTGTCGCGCCGCCACAGCCGGAAGAGTCGAAAGTGGTCGATATCATGGAAGCGCTGAGGAAGAGCTTGGCGCTGGCCAAGAAGCCTGCTGTCTCGGAAACCACGCTCGATGCCGAGGCGCCGCCGCGCAAGGCGAGAGCCGCCGGCGGCAAGCGCAGAACCGCCGGCGATTAGACGGCTTTTATCAACTCTTCGGCGTACATCGCGCCGGCGGGCGTTTCTTCGTGCTTGAAGAACACGTAGGCGTCTCGTCCGGAGCCCAGCATCTCCTGCGCGCGGGCCCGGATTTCCAGCCGCTCTTCCGGCGTGTAATCGTCCTTCCGCAGGCGTGAATAAACGAACCCGGCGGTGTACACCCGCGGCGCCACCAGCTTGTCGGATTCCGCCAGGCAGAGCGCGATGCCCCTCTTCTCCAGCAGACGGTAGGTCTCGTCCACCAGCCAGGAGGCGTTGCGAAACTCGAACGCAAATAGGAGGTCTCCCGGAAGTGTGTCCAAAAACGCTGCGAGGAGGTCGAAATCCGCGCGGAAGTTGGGAGGGAGTTGAAACAGCACCGGACCCAGCCGGCGCGCGGACCGAAGCGGCTCAATCGCTCGGAAGAAGAGCGAGGTGAACTCGGACGGCTGCAGCCTCAGGATATGGGTCAGCCGCTGGTGGGCCTTTAAGGCAAACACGAAGCCGGGCGGAGTCGCTTCCACCCAGCCCTGGAGAGTGGATGCCGAAGGCAACTGCCGGAAGGTGTAGTTGATCTCGACGGTATTCAACCGCGATGCATAGTGCCCAAGGAATTTCTTTGCGGGGAGTTTTTCCGGATAGAATGCCGGCTTCCAACTGGGATAGGCAAAGCCGGAGGTGCCGGCAAAGAGTCGCGCCACCTCTCTATGTTATCTTGCCGGTGCGATTCGCCGGTTTGATTTGGCAACGTTATCTTGCAGCGCGGCGGCCCTTGCGGGCATCGCATAAAGGGGATTTCCTGCAAATAGGGTTAGCCTGGAGGTAACGTGCCCGCCGAAAACCAAAAAAAGGGAAAGGACAGCCGGATGGGGGTGGAGCGGATTCGCGCCCTCTGGCCGCAGATTTGGGAACTCGTGCGGCCGCGCCGCGGTTTGCTGCTCTTCGGTCTGGTCCTCATGGCGGTGAATCGTGTCTGCGGACTCGTCCTTCCGGCATCCACGAAGTATCTGATTGACGATGTCATCAACAAACGCGACATCGCGATGCTGATGCCTCTGGTGCTCATCGTCGTCGGGGCCACCATGCTGCAGGGCATCACTTCGTTTTCGCTGACGCAGATGCTTTCCAAGGCCGCGCAGCGCCTGATCGCCGAACTGCGGAGAAAGGTTCAGGAGCACGTCGGGAGACTTCCGGTCTCCTATTACGATTCGAACAAAACCGGACAACTCGTCTCGCGGATCATGAGCGACGTCGAAGGGGTGAGGAACCTCATTGGAACCGGTTTAGTGGAGTTCATCGGCGGCATCATGACCGCGCTGATCGTCATGGTTGTGATGTTCCGCATCAGCCCGCTCATGACCGGCGTGGCGCTCACCGTGATCGTCGGGTTTTCCCTCATATTGAAGCGGGCCTTCCAGACCATCCGCCCGATCTTCCGTGAGCGTTCGAAGATTAATGCCGAAGTGACGGGCCGTTTGACGGAATCGCTTGGCGGCGTGCGCGTCATTAAGGGCTATCACGCCGAGGCGCGCGAGGCCAGCGTCTTCGCGGGGGGCGTGGGGCGTTTGCTGGCAAACGTGCTGAAGTCGCTCACTGCAACGTCGATCATGGGCCTGACGGCGACGGTCTTGATGGGAATCCTGGGCGCTCTGGTCATGTATATCGGCGCGAAGGAGACGTTGAACAACACCATCACCGTCGGCGATTTTTTTGAGTTCACCGCGATGATGGCCTTTATGGTCGCCCCCGTTTTTCAAATCGTCGGTATTGGTACGCAATTGACGGAAGCGATGGCGGGCCTGGAGCGTACGCGCGAGGTGATGGAAGAACTGGCCGAGGATGCCGACCCGGCGCGCACCGTCCGTCTCGGCCCTCTGCGCGGGGAAGTGGAATTTGATAAGGTCACGTTCTCCTATGAGCCCGGAAAGCCCGTGCTGCATGAGATTTCCTTCCGCGCCGAGCCTGACTCGGTGACGGCGCTGGTCGGTTCCTCGGGAGGAGGAAAATCGACTACCGTCGGTCTGGTTCTCGCATTTCAAAAGCCGGAGAGGGGAAGCGTGCGAGTTGACGGCATCGACCTTTCCACCGTCGAGCTCGCATCCTATCGCACGCAGTTAGGCGTCGTTTTGCAGGAGACCTTTCTGTTCGATGGAACCATTCGCGAAAATGTCGCGTTCGCCAAGCCGGATGCGAGCGAAGAAGAGATATTGAATGCCTGCCACATCGCTCGCGTCGACGAGTTCGCGGAGAAATTCGAAAAGCGTTATGACACGGTTGTTGGAGAACGAGGAGTAAAACTGTCCGGCGGGCAGCGGCAGCGTGTGTCCATCGCGCGCGCCATCCTCGCAAATCCGAGAATCCTGATCCTCGACGAAGCCACTTCGAGCCTCGATTCCGAGTCGGAGGCTCTCATTCAGGAAGGGCTGAAATACCTGATGCGCGGCCGCACGACGTTTGTGATTGCCCACCGGCTCTCCACCATCCGGCGCGCGGAACAGATTCTCGTGATCGAAGAAGGGCGCATCGTGGAGCGGGGAACGCACGAATCGCTGTATGCGGCGCACGGGCGCTACTGGGACCTCTACACCAAGCAGCATGGCTTGGAATCGAACCTGTTCCTGGCGCCGGGAGAAGGAGAAACGATCCCGGAATCGGCGGGCGGCGGGGCGGTCTCCTCTTCGAACGCTCAGCCGGCAACCCTCAGCGATGCGGTGAAACTGCTCCGTGGCTAGGGCCCGAACCGCAAAAAACTAGCCGGATCGCCTGACGCTGCCTCGCCGGTGCTTCGGCTTTCTCCTGCCCTCCAGGTTAAACGCCACTGCGGCCCGGATGAGATTCTTCAACGCCGCCTCATCGACGGGATCGCTTTCGCGGATGTCAATGGCGCGACGGATGTTCCCGTCGAGGCTGGAGTTGAAAAGGCCGGAAGGGTCCTCCAATGCAGCGCCCTTGGCAAATGTAATCTTGACGGCCTTCTTGTACGTTTCTCCCGTGCAGACGATGCCGGCCTGGGAAAAGGTGGGGGTCCGACTTTTTCATGTGCCGCTCCTCTTTTCGCAGTTAGTTAGCCCGCTCGCCGGCGACCTGAACCGGTGCCGCCTGCAAGCGCCACCATAAGAAATACGAGAGCCCCCCGAGCAGGCCGATGGCCGCCGCCCAGCCCCACGCCCCCGGACCATGGCCCACCGAAAGATGAGCGATGATCGCCGAGGAGAGGTCAATGGCGAAGCCGGCGTAGGCCCATTCCTTTAGCCGCGGCGGCGCCGGTGCAAGCAGCAGGGCCACGCCGAGGAGTTTGGCCAGGGAGAGTTCCACCCGGAAATAGGTGGGGAAGCCGAGCTCGGTGAACGCTTCCGCCACTTGGGGCAGACGCAGTCCCGCATAGGCAGTGAAGGTCATGAGCAGGCAGAAGAGCACGGTGACCAGCCAGTAGGGAACGGTCTTCCACTTGGCGTTATTGTTGGCGATGCCGGGATTCCGCAGAGTCGATTCCATGGGTTCTTCCTTTCACGAGTATAATATGCCTAATCGGGTATATGCGTGTCAAGATATATAATGAGGCGCACCCGAAACGATGGCAGCCATGGGGGCCATTCAGAACCGTGAGCGTTCGGCCGAGCGAAGACAGGCCGGCCAGGAATTTAAAGGGTGATGCTGGCGATATCCGTATTCGACCGGTGGCCCTCCACCACGACGATGCCGCTTTCGGTGACGTGATAGAGTTGACGGTCTCGCTGCAGGTCGTACCCGATGGTGGCGTCCTCCGGCACACGCACATTCTTATCGAGAATCGCGCGCCGCACTTTGGCGCGCCTGCCGATGTCGCAGTTGTCGAAGATCACGGAGTCCTCGACGTACGCGCCGGAGTGAACGCGCACGCCTCTTCCGATGACCGAGCCTCGCACCAGGCCCCCGGAAAGAATGGAGCCTCCGGAAACGATGGAATTCAGGGCATGCCCCCGCCGGCCTTCCTGGTCGTAAAGGAACTTCGCCGGCGCGTCGGAATATCCGGCGGTCCTCAGCGGCCACTGGCGGTTATACAGGTTCAGGGCGGGAACGACGTTTCTCAGGTCCATGCTCGCTTCGAAGTACGCATCGAGCGTCCCCACGTCGCGCCAGTAGACGGGCGCGCCCTGGGCGTCGCCGGGGATGCGATTGGTCTGAAAATCGTAGGCAAACATCTCCGTGCGTCCGATGAGGCCGGGAAGAATATCTCGCCCAAAATCGTGCGACGAGCTCTCCTTCTTGGCGTCCGCATAGAGCTCCTGCAGGAGCGCCTTGGTGGAGAAAATATAGTTTCCCATGGAAGCATAAACCCGGCTGGGATCGCCGGGCATGGTGGGCGCGTTCGGGTTCTTCTCGTGAAACGCGATGATCGAGCCGTCTTCGGCCGTTTCGACCACGCCGAACTCGCTCGCTTCCGACTTGTCCACGGGGATCGCCGACACGGTGATCGTAGCCCGCTTTTGCACGTGATATTCCACCATCTCGCGGATGTTCATGCGGTAGATGTGGTCGGCGCCGAAGATGCACACGAGATCCGGAGTCGCCTGCTCGATGAGATTGATGTTCTGAAAGATCGCGTCCGCGGTTCCGCGATACCAATCCTCGCCGGCGGTCCGCATCTGGGCGGGAACCGGCGTGATGAAATGATTGCGCAGGAGACTGCCGCCCTCCCAACCCTCACGCAGATGCTCCAGCAGGGACTGGCTCTTGAATTGGACCAGAACGTAAGTGGAGTAGATTCCGGAGTTGATCAGGTTGCTCAGCACAAAATCGACGATCCGGTATCGTCCTCCGAACGGCACGGCCGGCTTCGCACGCTCTTTAGTGAGAGGAGACAATCTAGTCCCCTTACCACCAGCAAGCACAAAAGCGAGCACACGCATTTGCATGAAGGCTAGCCTCCCGAAGCAGGATTGTAAAACAAACCGCTCCCCATTGTGTCAGCGAGTGCTTTTCAAACGCAAGTGTGTGAACACATGAAGTGGCCTTGGGGCCGGTATAGCGTGGATTGGCTACAAGGCGGAGAAGCTTACTTACCGATCAGGGATTTGAAGAATGCCCCAAATCGCCAGTGGCGGCCGGGGCATTCTTTCCAGGGAGAGAAGCTGAGGACGTTCGTATTCCGCTCGATCCACAGCATGGCTGGGCTCGATTGCGAGTAATTCACCTGAATCATGACGCCGGATCCGCAGGACTCCACGCTGCCGAGGGCCGCGGTGTCGGCATCGGGATGCGCGGCGCCTTTCTCCCAATCGTCACGAAACGCCGTGAATGGGTAGTTAGGGCAGGGATGAGCTTCCGTGCAACCCCACATCTTGTAGGCGTCCTGGTATTGGCCGGCCTGCAGGAGTTGGAGAAACTGTTTGGCTTCGCTTTCCTCGCGGTAGTTGCGGAAACTAAAGAAGAGCGTAAGGCCAAGAATCAGCGCCAGGACTCCGGACGCGCTTCCGATTTTGATGGCGCGGATGCGCTTTGCCCTCTGCGCTTCTTGCGATCCGTACGCTTCGAGGTAGCTGCCCATCCTGCTGCTTCTATTTTACCGGATACGTCTTGTCGTACGCTGTGATGGCCTCGTCGGTCAACTCCAGCGCGGGCTTAAAGAAAAGCATGGTGGAGCTGTCGAACACAGCGTCCAGCCCTTTTTCAGCGGCCAGTTTTTTGACCACTTCGTTCATCCGCTGCCCGGCGCGCCCGAGGATTTCCTGCCGGTCGTGATCCACGTCCTCGCGCAGGTCCTGCTCCTTGCGTTGGAAGTCGCGTTGCTTCGCGGCGCCTTGTGCGCTCAGGTCCTGCTGCCCCACTGCGCTCAGCTTGTCGCTCTGGAGTTGAGTGGAGATGCTCTGAATCTCCTGCTGAAGTCTCGCGAGTTCGTCCTGGCGCGGCTTGTATTTGGATTCCAGGTCCGCCTGCGCTTTCTTGATTTCCGCCGTTCCGGCGATCGCGCGGGACGAGTTCACTACGGCGATCTTTACCTGGGCGGAGGCGAGCCCGGCAGTCGCCAGTGCAACCACGCCGGCGCGCAAAAACAGATTTTTCCACCGGCTCGCGGCGTTCGGCGGCAGCTTGATCATTTGGAAATCACTCCCAGGATCTCATCCTCCTTCAGGATGAGATATTCTTGCCCGTCCAGCTTAATCTCGGAACCCGAGTACTTCCCAAACAGAATGTGGTCCCCGGCCTTTACCTCCACCGGCGCGCGGTCCCCGTTCTCCAGGCGCTTTCCTTCTCCGGCGGCAACCACTTCGGCTTGCTGCGGCTTCTCCTTGGCGGTGTCGGGAATGATGATGCCGCCGCGAACCTGCTCTTTTTCTTCCAGGCGCTTCACCAGAACGCGGTCGTGCAAAGGACGAAGATTCATTAGCCCTGTCTCCTAGCGGAAATGGATAGAGTTTGGATAGTCGACAGGCTGTCTCACTCACAAAAAGCCCGTCAATACTCAACTTCGGATTTTCACTATATCACAATCGCGCCGGACCGGGCTTCCCTTCGTCGCGCCGGAGTGGTGGCGGCGAAGCCGCGCGAAGGCTCTGTTATCATCGGTGAGGAGCGTTTCTACCAAGCTTCTTTAAGTTGGCCTCCAAAAATTGATCCAACACTCAATCGTCAAGGGGTTCGGCTCGGGTTTTGCGCCGGTGAGCAAGCTCTCGCGGCAGAAATGCTTCCAGGGAGAAGCCTAAAGGCGCTCGGCGAACTCCACCTCTGTTGTTTTCAGGGGTCAATGACGGGGGCTGGCGCGCTCGGATGGCACGCTCCTTTTTTCCTTCAGGGGAAACGCGTTCACAGTCATGAACATTCTTTTTATCGGCGATATCTATGCATCGCCCGGGCGCCGGATCGTTGCCCAACACCTCCAGAACATCATCTCCGAAGAGAACATTAAACTGGCCATTGCGAACGCCGAAAATTCGGCTGGTGGTTTTGGGATCACTCCTCTCATTGCCGAGGAGTTGCTCTCACTGGGCATCGACGTTCTCACCACCGGGAACCACATCTGGGATAAGAAGGAAATTTTCGAGTATTTTGAACGGCAGCCGCGCCTGCTGCGTCCCGCCAATTATCCGGACGAACTCCCCGGCGCGGGCCTCTATATTGCCCGCGCGCGCAATGGCGTCGAGGTGGCCGTGATGAACCTTCAGGGCCGCACCTATATGCCGCAAACGGATTGCCCTTTTCACAAGGCCAGCCGCCTTCTCGAATCCATCCCGGAATCTGTGAAAGTCCGTTTCGTGGATTTTCACGCCGAAGTCACGAGCGAGAAAATTTCCATGGGCTGGCATCTGAACGGCCGCGTCTCGGCGGTGATAGGCACCCACACGCATATTCCCACCGCCGACGAGAGAATTCTTTCGGGCGGCACCGCCTACCAGACGGACGCCGGGATGACCGGTGCGTACGATTCCGTGATCGGCGCGGATAAGCACTTGGCGATGCGGCGCTTCCTGACCGCTACGCCCGTGCGGCTCGAAACGGCGAAGGGCGGCGTAGAGCTTCACGCGGTTATTGTGAGCGTGGACGAATCCACCGGGAAGGCGACGGCGATTCGCCGGTACACGGCTCTCTAATACACTGGTGCGATGACCGGTTCGCGCTTGCGCGTCATCCTCGGTATCCTGCTGTGCACCGCTACCCTGCTCAATTACCTCGACCGGCTGGCCATCGGCATCGTCTCGGTTGAGATCCGCCACGAATTCTCGCTCAACGAATCCGATTACGCGCGGATTCTGTTCTTTTTCTTTCTCGCGTATTCGATCATGTACGCCGGCTCGGGCTGGCTGCTGGATAAACTTGGTACGCGCACCGGCTTCGCCGTGTTCATTGCGGGATGGTCGGTCGCGCAGATGCTGCACGGCTTCGCCGCCGGATTCGTTTCGCTCGCGGCCTGCCGGTTTCTGCTCGGAGTGACGGAACCGGGCGCGTGGCCGGCGGCGGCCAAGGCCGTTCGTGAATGGATTCCACCGGGGCGCCGGGCGTTGTTCATGGGCATCTTCAATTCCGGGTCGTCGCTGGGGTCGGCGCTCGCGCCGGTGGTGGTGGGCTGGATTGCGCTGGCATACTCGTGGCGGGCCTCGTTTGTTGTTACCGGGATTCTGGGCCTGATCTGGTTGGCCGCCTGGATGATGTTTTATCGCTCTCCGGCTCCCAGGGAAGCCCCGGCCGCGCTCACCCACGACGACGCCGCTCCGGCGCGCCCCTGGATTCAAGTGGTCCGCTCGCGCGGGTGCGTCACCATGACGCTGGGGAGATTCTTCACCGACCCGGTGATTTATTTCATCATCTTTTGGCTGCCCGAATACCTGCGGAAGGAGCGCGGGTTCGACCTCGCGCTCGTGCGCGACTATGCCTGGGTTCCGTTCGTGGTGGGAGGCGCCGGTTATGTCGCCGGAGGATGGCTGTCGGGCCGGCTGATGGAGGCGGGGTGGACGCTGCCCCGCGCCCGGAAATTCGGCATGGCGTGCGGGGCCGCGATCATGCCGTTTGCGATATTCGCTCCCTTTGTCCCAAACGCCGCGCTGGCGATCGCCGCGGCGTCCTGCGTCACCCTGGGCCATGCGCTCTGGACCGCCAATCTCCAGACCCTGCCGGCGGACTTATACCGGGAAAAAGAAGTCGGCACGGTAATGGGCTGCTCGGGTTCAGGCGGCGCCGTCGCGGGGATGTTCGCGCAGCTTGGCACCGGATGGCTGGTGATGCATTTTTCTTATGCGCCGGTTTTCGTGATTGCCGGTCTGATGCATCCTCTCGCGGCGTTCCTTGTCTACCGCCTGCTGCCGGATCGCTATTTTCCAGCGGAGAGCAGGCATCCTCAAGTGGCCGAAGCTGTCTGACTACGCGATTGGGGCGGAGCGGTCGCTGGTGGCGAGGGCGGCGTGGGCGTCTGGAAGCGTCCTGTTGAGGGAAAAGGAAGAACTACTGGCCGATCTGAACGAGTTTGGCCGCTTCCGCTTGATGCTCCTGCGCGCGAATCGTCTGTGGATCTCTCCAAAAGTCCATGTAGCCTACCTGGTGCACGCAGGAAATCGTGCAAAGCGGCGCACACGCCTTTTCGGTAAGGTATTCCCGCCGGATGTCTTCCACCGTATATTCAGCGAGAGGCTTCGCGGGGAAGCCCCGCTGCTGCGAGCAGTAGTGCACCAGTCCGTCTTCGCAGACATACAGGTAGCGCGCTCCAGCCCGGCACCGCCAGTTGGCCGGACGCCCGTGCGCAATGGAATCCTGGAATTGATTCAGTTGCGAGAAGTTGGTTTTCTCGAATCTCTTCATCTCCAGGAACACCGCGCGCTCGCGCTCTCCGAGGGGCCGTAGCTGGCCGTCGTGGTCGTGGATAATGCCCACGGTGGATGTAAAGCCGAGCTGGATTGCCCGCTTGCCAACCACCAGCGCATCCTCGGGATTGTGGATGCCGCCCCCCAGCACCGAATTGATGTTGACGTGGAACGTGGCGTATTCGGCGAGCGTTTGCAGCTTTTTGTCCAGCACCTTGAGGCTCTTCTTTGAAACCTCGTCCGGCATTACGTTGTCGATGCTGATTTGCAGGTGATCCAGTCCGGCGCGGTTGAGCGCCTTGACTCGCTCAGGCACCAGCAGGTAACCGTTTGTGATTAAACCGGCGATCATTCCCCGGCGCCGGACGTGAGATATAAGCTCATCCAGGCCGGGATGCAGCAACGGCTCGCCGCCGCTGAAGGTGACGATCGTCGTTCCTAGATTGGCGAGGAGATTCAGCCGTTCCTTCATGGTCTCGACGGGAACCGGCTTCGAATAATCGTCGAATTCGTTGCAGTAGGTACAGGATAGGTTACAGCGCCGAATCGGAATGATGTGCGCCATTACGGGGTGATCTTTCGAGAGCAGCCCCTTGGCAATCATTTTGAGTTCTCGCGCGCGACGTTCGGCCGCGCGCCATTTACGTTCCAACTGAAAGCCGATGGCCATTTGGTTTCAGAGACATACAGTTCCGGACCGCGGCCGGAATCGCCGAGTCCTTGCAAAGGAACATACTATTTCAGCACAAACGGACCTGTTTTGGCACGGCTTTCCGCCGTACGGCTGTTTGGAGCCTTTGGACGGTAACTACCTGTGGTTAAAGAGCGTTCGCTCCCCTTGCGCCCGTGGCGCGGCCCATCTTTACTTCGGGGGGGCGGTCGGCGGCTGTTCCGGCGTCTTCGGCTGTTGTTCCGGAGTGACTTCGCCGCCGAACTTGATCTGCACGTCGCTCTTGAACTGCTTATAATCCTGATACTTCATCACCATCTTGATACGCTGCGGGCCCTGCTCGAACTGCAGCGTATCGTTTGCGTAGGTGTAGGTCGGAAACCAGTATTTGCCGTCGATTTGTTCGCGATATGTTTCAAACTTCGCAAACTCGTTATTTTTCTTGACGATGCCGACGCCCTTCCCGTACGACTTCACGATTTGCAGATCCTGGTCGTCCACCCATACTTCTCCTTCGAAATACCGTTTGCCCTTCACGAGTTGCTTGGGTTTCACGGTGAATTCGTAGCAGGGGATTTCGTCCAGTTTCTGGCGGCCGACGTAGCGGATGATGTAGTTGGGAAGCTCGTCCGTTGTCAGGACGAAGGGCTGCACATCGCGCAAATCCTGCATATCCTCAGGCGTCAACAGTATGCGCTGCAGTGTCGGCACCGGAGCATATACCACGCGTTCGGACCGTTTGCCGTCTTTGCCGAACGTGATGTCGGACACCATCTCCCACTTTCCACCCGGGTTTCCCGAGGGATCCAGTTCTTCTACCCGGACGGTCTGGCGGTAAGTATAGTTTTCGCGCGCTCTGGCGAATTCCGTCTCTTTGGCCGCAAATTTTTGAATGATCTCGTCGATTTGCGCGGGCGTGGGATCCGCCGCGGTGGCGGCGAGCGCGAGCCCGGGCACGAAAAACAAAATTACGGGGAATAGCCGCACGATCCTATGTGTGTGGGATGAGAACCAGACCGCTAGGGTTTCGTAAAGATCTGTTTTCCGCCACTTTACCCCTTTCCCAGGATTTGCTTCGCGATGGTGATCTTCTGCATGTTGGACGTTCCTTCGTAGATTCGCCCGATTTTAGCGTCGCGATAGAGTTTTTCGACCGGGTAGTCCTTCGTAAAGCCCACGCCACCGAAGATTTCAATAGCCTTCGAGGCGGTCGTTTCCGCAATCTGCGAAGCGAAATACTTCGCCATGGCAGCCTCGGTCACAAAGGGTTGTCCGGCGTCGCGCAGTCTGGCGCCGTTATAGACCAGGAGCCGGGCGGCTTCCACTTCGGTTGCCATGTGCGCAATCTCGAATTGCACCCCCTGATATTCCGAGATCGCTTTTCCGAACTGTTTTCGCTGCCGCGCGTAGGTAAGAGCGTGATCGAGCGCTCCCTGGGCGAGCCCTACCATTTGCGCGCCGATGGCGATGCGGCCTTCGTTGAGCGTCTCGATCGCGATCTTGTACCCCTTGCCCACCTCCCCGAGCACATTGACAGCGGGCACGCGGCATTGGTCCAGGATCAGCTCGCAGGTGGAAGAGGCGCGAATGCCGAGTTTATCTTCCTTTTTTCCGACTTGAAACCCGGGGAAATTCCTCTCGACCAGGAAGCAGGTGATCCCCCGGTACCCGGCATCGGGGTTGGCGTTTGCAAAAACGAGATAGACGCCGGCCTCGGCCGCGTTGGTGATCCACATCTTGCGTCCGGTGATGAAGTAGTAGGCGCCTTTGTGCTCCGCGCGGGTCGTGAGGGCGAAGGCGTCCGAGCCGGCGCCTGCTTCCGAGAGCGCAAACGACGCGACTGTGTCTTTCGCGAGCCGGGGCAGATATTCGTGTTTCTGGGCATCGTTCGCCCAGCGCAGCAGAACATTATTGGCGATGGTGTTCTGCACGTCGACGATCACCGCGGCGGAGGGATCCACGGCGGCCAGCGCCTCGACGGCGAGCACCGCCTGGAAGAAGTTTCCGCCCTGCCCTCCGAACTCTTCGGGAATTTCGATTCCCATCAGGCCCAGCGCGAACATTTCGTCAAGCAGGTCCTTGCGGAACAGCCCGGCTTCGTCCATCGCCCGCACGTGAGGACCGATGCGCTCTCGGGCAAACCGGCGCACGGTAGTCTGAAAAAGCTTCTCTTCCTCGCTCAGCAGACTGAGGGGGCGGGCGGCAAGCGCATCAGCGGGCACCGTGGCTGTTTGGCTCATGGCTTCCCTCTGATTGTATTCTGAACGGCCGCGGGCGGGGCGGTCTGGAGCTCCCGAAGATCGCGGCGTTTCAAGAGCGGAGTCCTGGGGTAAGATGTTGTCTGCCCATGGCAACCGACGATATCCCCCTTGAGAAATCCGGCCCGTCCGAGGAAGAGACCGCGCGATGGCGCGACCTGGTGGAGGGCACGGCGGCAACCGTGAGGAAGGCCGCCCAATCGCTGCCGCCCGGCGCGCAAATGGCGGTGCTGTTTCACGCAGATGACGAGGTGACCGGGAAATGACGATTGCCGAAGCGTCGGCTCGCATCCACACGCGGGAGTTGACTTGCGCCGCTCTGGTGGACGGCTGTCTGGAAAAAATTGAGGAGTTGAATCCCAAGCTCAACGCCTTCATCACGGTCACGGCGTCCAGTGCGCGGGAGCGCGCGCGGGAGTTGGACCGTGAACTATCCTCCGGGCGCGATCGCGGTCCGCTGCACGGAATTCCCATTGCTCACAAAGACCTGGTGCATACCCGCGGGGTTCGGACCACCTCCGGCTCTCTTCTGTTTCGCAACTTCGTCCCGGAGAAGAATGCTCCCGTGGTGGACCGCCTGGAAGAGGCGGGCGCGGTGCTGGTAGGCAAAACGGGCCTGCACGAACTCGCCTACGGGATTACCAGTGAAAACCCACACTTCGGAATTATTCGCAATCCGCATGACCCGGAGCGCGTTCCCGGAGGTTCGAGCGGAGGTTCCGGAGTCGCCATTGCGGCTGGAATGGCCCTGCTTGCCACCGGAACCGATACGGGAGGGTCCATCCGCATCCCGGCGTCTTTCTGCGGCATCGCCGGGATTAAGGCCACTTACGGCTTGGTCGACACCGCCGGAATCCAGCCGTTGGGCTTAAGCCTCGATCATTGCGGGCCGATGGCGTCGACGGTGCCCGACAATGCGATCGCGCTGGAAGTCATGGCGGGCCGCTCTTACACTCTGCCGCCAGGTGCGGATTTGTCGGGTTTGCGCGTGGGTTTGCCGGCGAATTTCTTTTTCGAGGAGGTAGCGCCGGAGGTGGTGGAGGCCGTGCGAGCGGCGGCGAAGCGCGCCGAAGCGCTCGGAGCGAGCATCCACTCGGTGGAGACGCCCGACATAGAGGCATTGAACGCCGCCGCCCGCATCATTCTTTTGGCCGAGGCGTCTGCTCTGCACCGGAGTCATTTAACCCGGCGCGAACTTTTCGGGAGCGATGTTTTTGCGCTGCTCAATCAGGGGCTCATGGTCGCCGGCGCGGATTACGTCGATGCGCAGCGGGTGCGGCGGTGCATCACCGCCGAATTCCGAAAGTTGTTTCGGGCGGTAGACTGCATCTTCGCGCCATCCACCGCCACCGTCGCGCCCCGAATCGGCGAGCGCGAAATTCTCATGAATGGGCGTATGGCCGATGTACGGCTCGCCACCACGCGTGTTGCACGAGGTATTAACGCGCTCGGTCTTCCGGCGCTGGCGATGCCCTGCGGGAAAAACGCCGCGGGCCTGCCGATCGGCCTGCAAATTATTGCCGATGCATACCGCGAGGACGTCTTGTTCCGGACCGGGGCGGCGCTGGAGTCGCGGTAAACTTAAGGCATGGCGAATAATACCGCGCCGGCGGAGAAGTCCTCGCTTCGCGCTTGGGTCCCCGCCGTTGCCCTGGGCTGGCTGATTCCGGGAGGCGGGCACTTTCTGTTGAAGCGTTCCGGACGCGGCGCGCTGCTGCTGGGCAGCGTGCTGATCATGTTTTTGCTCGGCCTGATGATGCGCGGCGCGATGTTCCAGCCCCAGACGGGCGACATCCTCACCACGGTCATTTACACCGGAGGCTTCATCGGGGATTTGTGTTCCGGGCTGCTCTATTTGCTCTCGATCTGGCTGGGTTACGCGCAGCCGGATGTGGCCGGGCATGTGCATGATTATGGGACCAAGTTTCTGGTGGCGGCCGGGCTTCTGAATATTCTCGCGATGGTAGACGTATACGAAATCGCCACTGGGAAAAAAGACTGATGCCGAAAATGAACTTTGTCTCCCACTTTGAAGCGGCCCTGATCTTCGCCCTGTTCTGCTCGATCGTGCTCGGAGTCGTCAGCAAACGGACGGACCGGGAACGGTTGATGTATGGCTTGCGCTGTTTCGCCTACTTTATGGGCTCTGTCTTCGTGATCGGCTGGCTGATGTTTCTCGGGCACCGGTAGGCGATGAAAAAATTCTACATCGAGACGTTCGGATGCCAGATGAACGCCCACGACTCGGAGAAAGTCGTCGGCACGCTGCTTTCGCGCGGCTACGAACAGACCACGACACCCGAATCGGCTGAGCTGGTTCTCTACAACACGTGCAGCATCCGCGATAAGGCCGAGCAGAAGGTTTTTCACCGCCTGCAGCAGTTCAAGCGGGAAGCAGGGAAGGGCAAGGTGTTCGGAGTGCTGGGCTGCGTGGCTCAACAGGAAGGCGAGAAGATCTTCGAGCGAGCGCCGCACGTCAGTCTGGTGGCCGGCTCCGCCAGCTATACCAAGCTGCCGGAGATGCTGGTGCAGCTTGAGGCCGGCAACCGGCGCGTCACGGGTTTGAGCCTGGACACGGATGAGACATTCGAGACCGATTTCACTCGCCGGGACAATCCGCATCGCGCCTATTTGACGATCATCGAGGGCTGTGACAAATCGTGCGCCTATTGCGTGGTTCCGTTCACGCGCGGGCCGGAGCGCAGCCGGACGAGCGCGAGCGTTCTGCGAGAAGCCGCGAAGCTGGCTCAGGCGGGCTATACCGAGATTCAACTGCTGGGACAGAACGTGAACAGTTACCGTGACCCCAGTCCGGCCGGGTGGGACTTCGCGCGTTTGCTGAAGGCCGTGGGAGAAATCGACGGCGTCCGCCGGGTCCGGTTCACCACTTCCCATCCGCGCGACTTCGTCAAAGAGATTGTCGAGGCGATCGACGAGAGCCCGGCGCTTTGCAATCACGTTCATCTACCCGTGCAGTCCGGTTCCTCCGACGTGTTGCGCCGGATGCGGCGGCTGTACACCCGGGACGACTACATGCGCCGTATCGATTGGATGAAACGCGCCAAACGAGACATCGCCATCACCACCGACATCATCGTTGGCTTTCCCGGCGAAACCGAGAAGGATTTTGAAGAAACGCTTTCTCTGCTCGATACCGTCGAGTACGACTCGTTGTTTGCGTTTAAATATTCGCGCCGCCCCAATACACCCGCTCTCGATCTGGACGGCCAGGTGAGCGAAGAAGAAAAGAGCCGGCGGTTAGCTATCGTCCAGGAGAAGCAGCGCGCAATTCAGATTCGCCGCAACGCGGGTCTGGTCGGCTTGGTGGAAGAATGTCTGGTGGAGGGATATAATCTCGCCACGGGGCAGTGGATTGGGCGTACCTCGCAGAACCGGACGCTGAACTTCATTCATCCCACGCTGGCGCGTCCCACGGAGGACGCTACTCTGAGCGGCAAGTATCTTCCGGTTCAGGTGACTCGTTCCGGCCCTAATTCGCTGGCGGGCGAAGCCTGGTTGCCGGCGGCTTAGGGAGAGGCAAGGAAGACTCGATGGAAGTTGAAATGAAAATCCGGGGACTGATGATGGACCCGGTGACGAATATGCCCATCGTCGTCCTGAAGGACGTCAGCGGCACCGCGATTCTACCGATCTGGGTGGGAGTCTATGAAGCCAACGCCATTGCGCTCGAAATCGAAAAAGTCTCCACTCCGCGCCCGATGACCCACGATCTCATCCGTACCCTGCTGTTCGGCTTGGGCACCGGTATTCGCAAGGTAGTAGTGAGCGACCTACGGGAGGACACGTTCTACGCGGTCATCTGGCTCGAAAGAGACGGCGAGCTGATCAGCGTGGATTCCCGCCCCAGCGACGCCCTTGCGCTTGCCCTGCGGCTGGATTGCCCGATCTATGTTGAAGATTCGGTGATCAAGAGTTCGAAACTCTCCAACGCAGCCGCCGACAAGGTGAACAACGAAGACCTTCGGCGCTGGCTCGAGAACCTCAACGACGAGGATCTCGGCCGGTACAAGATGTAAGCTGCGTGGAAGAGATCTTCGCGAAGCTTTGCGCGGCGGATATCCAAATTCTGCCGCTCACGGAAATCCCCAATCACTTTGTTTTTGAACGCCGCGGGTTTGTGTGCCTGGTAGAGCGGCGTGAGAGCAGTTTCGGAGCCATCGGCGCATCCGGCGTACTCACGCCGAAAGGCCTGGCCGTCCT
Organism: Bryobacteraceae bacterium; assembly: GCA_035545735.1. Lineage (GTDB taxonomy): Bacteria > Acidobacteriota > Terriglobia > Bryobacterales > Bryobacteraceae > JAJYKC01. Next base: position 367,853 of record DASZXS010000065.1, read on the forward strand.
GGTTTGGCGCGGCGCCTCGCCATACTTTGTCGCAAAGGGCTTTGAGCAGGCCGCGACCCCGGAACAGGTCGATATGCTGCGCGCCTTCTCCCGCGACCTGGAAGAGGCTTTGAAGCAGCCATAAAAAGCCTGCCGGCCGAGGAGGAGAGAGAGAAAGAGCCGGCAGGCTTCCGCTTACTATTGTTAGACTATCAATGCGATTTGCTGTTACTTTTTTGATGCAAGTCCTTGGCTGTCTTTAAATTTTCCTGGAGCGACGGGAGCGTTTGGGCGGCAAAATTCTTCACCCCGGCGTCGGAGCCGTCCTGGGCCTCCATCTGATATTCCCGCACGTCATTCCCTTGCGATTTCACCTGATCCTTCAGATAGGCCTGATCAAACTCCTCGCCGGAAAGCTTGGAAAGTTTATCGATGTGGCTTCTCTGCTTGGCAGTGAGCGCATCGGGAATGGCGATCGATTCACGAGACGCAATTTCCTTGAGCTGGTCGTTCGATTTCGCGCGTTCGTCCGCCATTTTTTGCCCGAATTGTTTCACCTCGCTCGAAGAGCCCTTCTCCGCCGCCAGTTTTCCCATTTCGACATCGATCATTCCATTTACGGTGGCCCTTTTTGCGAAAGACTTGTCGTCCACCGCGTTATGAATTGTGTTCATTTCGCCCCGCGATAAGGGGTCGATGCCGCCCGGACGCTCGGATGGCAAAGGACCTTGCGAGGGTATTGGACCGGGCTGCTGCGCGCCGAGAACGAGGGGGAAGAAAAAGAGCGCGGCTCCCGGCAATAAGGTGTTCAGAATCTTGTTTTGCATGCCGGATCCTTTCTTGATCGTTAGACGGAGCTGCTTCCGAGGCAATTTCCGCTTTTCGCGCCCGGCGCCCAAAAGAGAAAACGCCCCCGGTTTTGCCGGAGGCGCTTGGTTCAGGAAAAATAGGGTGAGTTTACTTGCGTCCGCGGCGGCGGGCCGGCCGGCGCGCCGGCGGTTCCGCTTTCACCGGCCAGCCTTCCACGTCCTTTTTCTCCACGGTTAAGGTAAGGTTAAACGGCGTCGCGGTAAACGCTTTGGCAATGCCACTGAACGAGATCTCAGTTCCCACATCGGCCTTGCCTGGCAAGGCCGCGTCGAGTTCCAAGGTAACTTCAGGAGTTGTGGCGTTCTGGATTCCCAGAACCAAGGTCTTCGGGCGAGTTTCCGGGTCGGCGGAGATCAGTTTTCCCTTGAATTTGGTGACCCCCTCTACCGCGTTGCCCGGCAGAGCGGCGCCCTTCACGTTGCTCTCAAAATACTGTGCCCCGGTGTCGCTGGTGAGCAGCGCCTTCATGTTGTTCCAGAGGGCGAGCATCGGGTTTTCCCGTGCCATCTCGGCTGCCTTGGCAGCCTTCTCTTTCTCCAAATCCACGACACTCTTCACCACGTAATCACCCGGGAAAGCGCTGGTGGCTGCGCGGGCCATGAGCGCATCGAACCCTTCGTCGCTGCCGTGGAACTGCGCATAGACTTTGGTGAGGTAGGCCTTCACCTGGTCCCGGCCGGTCTGCATCGCGCCGGGGCCGGTATAAGCTGCCGCCCGGGCGATGTCATAGAGAGCCTCGCCTTGCTTTTCCGGCTTCTTCTCCGCCAGGATCGCCTGTCCCTTCCAATAGGAAACCTGTCCGTTATTGGGATTTGCCTTCAGGCTCGCTGCAAAATGGGTCTCCGCCGTTTCGTAGTCCTTCTTTTGCAGGGCGACCCATCCCAGCGTTTGCTGCGCGGTGGCTTCGAAATGGAGTTGCCCCTTGGTCTTCTCCCAATCGGCGTCGCTCATCGCGGCCGGCTTCTTGGCGGCGAGCAGCCCATTTGCCGCCTTTTCGCCAAAATCGAAATTTTCCGGCGTGGGTGGCGCGTAGGGCGTGTCCAGCGTCGCCCAGTACAGCGCGGTCACGTTCTCCGGATCTTCCGAAAGCGCTTCCTTCGCTGCGTTGAGTGTCTCTTGCGGCTTTTGAGCCGCGCCATAGGTCGTGACGTAAAGCACGTCACGGTCGGCTTTTAGCTTGGAATTCGGATACTTTGTCTTCCACTCATCGAGGAGGTGAATCCGCTTGGCGGGATCCGTTTCCTTTGCAATGGATTGATACAGGTCGTATTCGGCACGGTCAGCCCATTTCGACGCGGCCTCCTGCTGTGCCTGTGCCGAAACGTTCCTCGACGTCCCTACGAAAAGCAGCCCTGCCGCCGCGAATACCGTCAGCAATTTCGTTGGTGCCAACACTACCAGCCTCCCCATGTTTCGTGTCTTTGTCGCCGTTTCCCACGGCTTCTCATCTTCCGAGGTTACAACAAGTTTTTTGGCCGAAAGGAAGTTGTTGCAATTGCGGAGTATAGCCAACTTCCGTCCCGATCCGCAACCGTAATAGCCCTGATTCTCCAAGTCTCTCTTCCAGCAAACAACTGCCTTCGATATTCCCTCGACGCTTTAGATGTCTGACGCGCCCCGGTTGTTCCCGTGCAGGCGCCCAGTACGTCATATATTATCCGGTCGGTTTGAACGTTGGGACTATGATAACCCGGCGCTGCCTCACAAGAAGGACTGCCTGCTACAATGGAGCCACAAAAGCCCGTAGCGACCGGCCCGTTTTGGATCCGCTATGAGAATGGGGATGCCCGGGGGCGAAAACGATCCCATGGAAAAGCCGGCGGGCGGATTGCGGCAATGGATCTTGATCAGCTTCACACGTTTCTTGAGATCGTTCGCCTGAAGAGTTTCTCGAAGGCCGCGCAGACCTGCTATCGTACTCAGCCCGCGATCAGCGCGCAGGTCCGCCAATTGGAGCAGGAGCTGAACACTTCGCTCTTTGAGCGTCTGGGCACCCGGATCGCTCTCACTCCTGCCGGGAAAATCTTCGCCGAATACGCGGAACAGATTCTTGACCTGCGCCGCCGCGCGCAGGACACCATCAACGAATTGGATCGGGTGCCGCGCGGGGAACTGCTGATCGCCGCCAACGAATCCACTTGCATCTACGTTCTGCCCACCGTCTTCTCCGAGTACAAAAAGCTGTTTCCTAACGTTCAGATTAATGTGGACCGTTCCTATGGCGCGCGTGTTGTGGAGGCGGTGACCGACAACCTCGCCGATTTTGGGATCACGCAATTGCCGGTGCAGGAAAAAAAACTGCAGGTGGTTCCGGTTCATTCCGACCAGATCCTCTTTCTCAGTCCCGCTGGCGATCCGCTGTCCCAAAAGAAATCGGTGACCTGCCGCGATCTGGTGGACCGTCCCTTGCTGCTGCCGAAAAGCGGCGCTACCCGCACCCGCTTAAACGCCTGGCTTGAGCCGGTGGAAAATGACGTCCGGATTTCTATGGAACTCGACTCCACCGAAATGATCAAGCGGTTTGTAATGGCCGGGCTTGGGTATTCGTTCGTGGCGGCTTCGCACTGCCAGGAGGAGGTGCGGGCGGGGCGCCTTTCGGCGATTTCACTCGCGCCGGAACCGATTGTCCGCCGGGTCGGTCTAATTTATCGAAAGGATAAAGCGCTCTCCAAGGCCGCGCTCGGCTTCATTCAGGTTATATTGGACCATGCGGGTTCTTCCGGACCTGCCGCGCGCCCGCCGCAAAAGCCATTTATTGTGGCCGGCACGTGATAAAGACGAGTTGGGCGAAGATGAATTGGTGAGAAGATGTCCCGCGTAACACTGAAGAGTTCCACGATCTTTATTTCAGTCGGAGACCAGATGTCCGTATACCGCTCCGTGGATGACGTGCCGCCGCGCTTGCGGAAGAAGCTTGAGCAGTCGACGAACGGCATCAATTCGGCTACCATTTTGATCGCCGACCGCCGCGGGCGTCAGGAGATCGCTCGCGCGATCCGCGGTCTTCCAGCGGGCGTGCGTTCCCCGCTCGCCCCGGGACAACCCGAGACCGGTGGACCGGTTGGCGCCGCGGTCGCGGAAACGGACATCGCCGCTCCATCATGGCGGAGCCGGCCGCTTGTTTCCTTTTTCGTCCGCCACTGGGCGGAGATTTTGATCCCCCCGGCAATTGCCGGCGTTGTTTGGTTTCTCTCCACCTTAAAGTAGGAACTAAAGTTCCTCCTGCTCGCGCCGATAGTACCCAAGTGGAACGTCGCCGCGAATCGCGAGCCGTCATCCAACGGCTGGCCCGGAACGAGCTGGTTCGAATTCAACCTCTCTCGAAAGGCGAGTCCAGCTTCGAAGCCGTTGTGGTGGATGTCTCAAGCCGTGGAATGCGCTTTATGGCGGACTGCGCCGTAAAGCCGGACACCGCCCTAAAGATCGAGTTTGGCGGCACTCTGCTCCTGGCCGAGGTGGTCCACTGCAGCAGGTCCGAGGAGAAATACATCCTTGGAATCCGCGTGGATCAGGTGCTGTCTTCCCTGTCGGACCTCCTGCGCCTCCAGAATGCCCTTCTTGAAATGCAAGGTCCCCGGAATGCGCCGCCGGTCCCGCGGGATCATGCCGCGCCGGATAGATAGGCTATTCTGCATGTAGATGCAAGCGACTGGAAAGAAAGCGGTAGTGTTCGGATGCCGGGGGCAGCTTGGCGTGGAGCTGGTGCGGGCGCTCACCCGGCGCGGCTATGCGGTTCACGGCTTTGACCGCGCCGCCGTGGATATTACCAGCCCCGTGGCGGTGGAGAGGGCGCTGGCGGAAGAAGATCCTTCCGTGGTCCTCAATGCCGCCGCGTATAACCAGGTGGACGTCGCCGAAACCGAGCCAACAGCCGCTTTCCTGGCGAACGGTCTCGCGGTCCGCAATCTTGCCATGGCCTGCCGGCAGGTGGATGCCCGTCTGGTCCACTTTTCCACCGACTATGTTTTTGACGGCACTGCCGGGCGCCCCTATACCGAAGAGGATACTCCGCACCCGCTGGGAGCCTATGCGGTCTCAAAGCTGGCCGGAGAATTGTACGCGCAGGCCTATCTGGAGCGGCCGTTGATCATTCGCACCTCCGGCGTCTTCGGCCCGGGCGGGTTGAAAACGGCGCGTGGAAATTTCGTCGAGCTTATGCTGCGTCTGGCGAGCGGTGGCCGGCCCATCCGCGTCGTGGAGGATCATGTTGCGTCGCCTACGTTTGCGCCTCTGTTGGCGGACCGCACGCTCGACCTTCTGGATCGTGACGCAGGGGGGGTGTTTCACATCGGCGGAGGCGTCGCGATCTCGTGGTTCGATTACGCCAGGATCATCTTCGAGGAGGCGGGCCTCACTCCGGAATTGTGCGCCACCAACGAGAGGGAATACCGCACCGCGGCTCGCCGCCCGAAATTCTCCGCACTGTCGAACGCACGGATGGAAAGCCTCGGGCTGGCCCCCATGCCGCCATTGAACGATGTGATCCGCGCTTACCTGAAAGCGCGCGAACAAGTGCGTTGAAGGCTGCCCGCCTTTTAATTTCCGGCGGGTGACGCGTAATATCCCTTGCGCGCCTGCACCCGGTAATCCTTGTTGTCCACTTTCACTTCGATGTGCCGGAATGTGCCGTCTTTCGCCGAATTGCTGGGGGCGTAGGCGATGGCGTATTGGCTGCGCACTTCCTCCTGCAATTGATCGAACGCATCCTGGAGCGTATGCTTCCGGTCCACCTTGAAAACGCGGCCTCCGGTTTCTTCCGACATTCGCTTGAGATAACCTTCCCCGCTGCCTCCGAAGGAAAATCCCCCGGCGCCGCTCTGCATGTAGAACCCCCGGTCGACGTAATAAATGCTGTAGATGATCGCGTCCGCGCGTTGGGCCGCCTCGATAGCCTGATCGATCCGGTAGCGGCTACCCTGGTCGTCCCCGTCAGTAATGAGCACGAGCACTTTTCTTCCCACTTGGCCGCGAAGCTGCTGGTCGGCGGCGAGATAAACGGCATCGTAAAGAATGGTTCCGCGAGGATGCGACGCCGTCGGCACCGGGCCCGCCGTGATTCCCCCCACATCGCTGCTCACGCGCAACCCGTGGAGCGCGCTTTCGAGGAGTTGATGCGAGCTGGTGTAATCCTGCAACAGATCCGCTTCGGAGCCAAAACTGATCACAAACGCCAGATCTTTCGGGCGGATCACCTGCTGGAAAAACTGCGATGCGGCGTTCTGCTCAATCCCGATGAGGTTCTCCTGGCTGCGGCTCACGTCAATCAGCAGTCCCAGCGTGAGCGGGAGATCGTTCTCCCGGGCGAAATACCGGATGTCCTGCTGTTTACCATCTTCAAAAATCGTGAAATTATCCTTGCTAAGATTCCCGATTAAACCATTGCTTTTTTTGTTATGCACGCTGAACAGGATGTTCACCAGGTCCACCTGGACCTTGATGGTTGGCTCTTCGGACTGGGGTGGGGAAGAAGGCGCCGGATTCTGCTGGCCAAATCCGGGCGGGAATAGGGCGCACGACAGCATCCCCGCGAGCGCAAGCCGGTAAAGAATCGGTTTCTGCACGTTCGATAATAGTGGATGCGCCAGATCGCGGCATCGTTCCATGAGGAAAGCCATTCTCCACCTGAAGCAGTCCGACCCGGTGCTGGCCGGCATCATCGAAGCTGTCGGTCCCTGCCGGATACGTTACCGGGAGCCAAGTTTCGATACGCTGGCTCGCTCCATTATTTTCCAACAACTCAGCGGCCGTGTCGCGTCCGTGATCTTCGACCGCGTTGCCGCGGCCGCGTGCGCCGGCGGCGCGCTCCTGCCGGAAGCGATTCTCGCCCTGTCGCACGAGCAGTTGCGGGCGTGTGGTCTGTCGAATCAGAAAGCGCGGTATGTGCGCGACCTCGCGGAAAGAACCGCGGCCGGGGATATTCAGTTCGAGATTCTGCATGAACTGGACGACCACGCGGTGACCGAGCATCTGACCCAGGTGAAAGGGGTGGGCGTTTGGACCTCCCAAATGTTCCTGATCTTCGCGCTGCGCCGCCCGAACGTGCTGGCGGTGGGTGACCTCGGAATCCGGACCGCCATGAAGCGCGCTTACCGGATGCGCGACCTGCCAAAGCCTGCCCGGATGGAAAAGATCGCGATGCGCTGGAGTCCGTGGTGTTCCGTTGCCTGCTGGTATCTTTGGCGCAGCCTGGATGGCGCAGCCGATATTTAGCGAGGCGAGCTCACGGAAAGACTAAGCGTGCGCTTTCAGCATCGCCATCGCCGCGTTGTGCCCGGGAGCGCCCATGACTCCGCCGCCCGGGTGAGTCCCCGAGCCGCAGAGATATAGCCCGCGGACCGGTGTTTGGTAGCGCGCGCAGCCGGCCACCGGCCGCATCGCGAACATCTGGTCCAGGCTCATCTCGCCGTGAAAGATATTGCCTCCGGCAATGCCGAACCGGCGCTCCAGGTCCAGTGGCGTCAGCACCTGTTTTTCGAGAACGTGCCCCTGGAAGCCCGGGGCGTAATCCTCAATGATGTCGAGAACCCGCTGCGCAAACGGTTCCCGCAGTTGGTCCCAGGTGGCGTCCTTCAGGGTATAGGGCGCATATTGCAGGAAGATACCCATGATGTGCCTGCCTTCCGGCGCAAGCGACGGATCGTACATCGTGGGTACGGTCATTTCGAGCATGGGCGATTGCGACGGCCGCCCGTACTTGGCGTCGTCCCAGGCGCGTTCGATGTAGTCGATGGAAGGGCAAATGTGCATGGTGGCGCGGTGCTGGGGGCCGGGTGTTCCGGGCAGGGCCCGGAAATCCGGCAGCCCGTCGAGGGCGAGATTGATTTTGCAGGATGTGCCCTCACAGCGGTAGCGGCGAATGCTCGCAAGGAATTCCTGCGCCAGTTCGCGTTCGTCGATGAGCCGGAGAAATGTCGACCTCGGGTCCAGATTCGACATCACGCTCCGCGCTTTGATTTCCTCACCTCCGGCCAGCACCACCGAGCGGACCGCGCCGTTCGCGATCCCGATCTTCGCTACCTCCGCGCCGGTTCGAATTTCCGCGCCCTTGCTCCTCGCCGAATCCGCGATCGCGTTCGAAATCGCTCCCATACCGCCGCGAACAAAACCCCACAACCCGCGCTTGCCATCGACGCCGCCCATCACGTGGTGCATGAGAATGTAGGCGGTTCCCGCCGACCGGGGGCCCCCGTTTGCTCCGATCACTCCGTCGGTCGCCAGCGTGACTTTGATCTCCTCCGACTCAAACCAGTCGTCGAGAAAATCGGCGGCGCTTTTCGTGAAGATATTCACCAGCCCGGTCATCTCCCGGCGCCCCAGCTTGCGGAAGCGGCTGCCGAGCTTCAGATAGTCGAGATAGTCGCCGAAGCCCGAGGGTGGGAATTCTGGAGGGATGGTGAGCAGCAGGCTTTCCACCACTAGTGCGAGCCGCTCCAGGTAAGCCTCGTAGGCGGGAAAGCGCTCGGCGTCGCGTGGCGAAAACTTGGCGAGTTCCGCCAGCGTTTTGCGTTCATCCTGCCACATGAACATGTGCCGGCCGTCGGGAAAAACGGTAAAGAACGCAGGGTCTTTCGCATCTACCTGGTACCCAAAGCGTTTTAGTTCGAGATCCCGGACCACCTGCTCCTGCAGCAGGCTGCTCAGATAAGCCGCCGTGGAGACCCGATATCCCGGCCAGATTTCCTCGGTGACGGAGCAGCCGCCAACCAACTCCCGGCGCTCCAGCACCAGCACCTTGCGTCCGGCGCGCGCCAGATAGGCCGCCGCCACCAGGCCATTGTGCCCGCCCCCAATAATTACGACGTCGTATTTCGTTTTGGTCAATTCGGGATGAAGCCTCGCTTCGGTCTTCCTGGGGGCCTATGCCGCTGGTCCAGGCGATTCGAACACCACCACTCCCAGCGGAGGCAACGTCACCAGCAGGCTATGATAATGCCCCTGGTAGGAGATATTTGTTGTGGTCGCCGCGCCTCCGTTGCCCATGCCGGACCCCCCGTATTCGCTCGCGTCGGAATTGAAAATCTCGCGCCACGTTCCCGGGTCGGGCACTCCCAAACGGTAGGACTGGTGCGGCACGGGCGTGAAGTTGCAGCAAAACAGCAAGTGGGGTTTGTTCCGGTCTTTCGGACGCCGCAGAAACGCAATGATCGAGTTGTCCACATCGCGAAAGTCTACCCACTCAAAGCCCTGCCAGTGATAGTCGACTTCGTAGAGCGCGGCATGAGAACGGTAGAGGTGATTCAGATCGCGCACGAACGATTGGAGCTTCCGGTGCAGCTCGTGCTGGATCAGATCCCAGCGGACGCCCTCGCTCTCGCTCCACTCGTCCCATTGGCCGATTTCAGCGCCCTGGAACATCAGTTTCTTGCCGGGATGCCCGAACATGAAGCTGAGGAATGCGCGCACATTGGCGAATTTCTGCCAGCCGTCGCCCGGCATCTTGTCGATGAGGGATCTTTTCAGATGCACCACTTCGTCGTGCGACACGGGCAGCATGAAGTTCTCCGTGAAGGCGTAAAGCATGCTGAACGTGATGCTGTTGTGATGGTATCGGCGGAAGATCGGGTCTTGCGAGAAATAGCTGAGCATGTCGTGCATCCAGCCCATGTTCCATTTCATCGTGAAGCCGAGGCCGTTCAGATAGACAGGGCGCGAAACGCCGGGAAACGATGTCGATTCTTCCGCAATAGTGATCGCGCCGGGGATCTCGTGCACCAGTTCGTTGGTTCTTTGCAGGAAACTGATTGCTTCCAGATTCTCGCGGCCGCCGTGAATATTGGGAATCCATTCGCCTTCCTGGCGGGAATAATCGAGGTAAATCATCGACGCCACCGCGTCCACGCGAAGTCCGTCGATGTGATACTCCTTCAGCCAGAACAAGGCGTTGGAGATCAGAAACGCACGCACTTCGTTCCGGCCGTAGTTGAAGATCAGTGTGCCCCAGTCACGGTGTTCCCCTTTGCGCGGGTCGGCGTGCTCGTAAAGAGCGGTTCCGTCAAACCGCGCCAGCCCGTGCATGTCCTTGGGGAAGTGGCCGGGCACCCAGTCCGCAATCACTCCCAGGCCTTCCTGGTGGCAGCGGTCCACGAAGTAGCGAAAGTCGTCCGGCGTGCCGAACCGCGAAGTGGGAGCAAAAAAGCCGGTAACCTGATAGCCCCACGATCCCGAGTAGGGGTGCTCCATGACAGGCATCAGTTCCAGGTGCGTGTATCCCATTCGGACGGCATAGGGCACCAGTGTTTCGGCGAGTTCCCGGTACGTGAGCGGCTGATTGCCTGGCCCGCGCATCCACGAACCGAGATGAACCTCGTATACCGAAACCGGTTCGGTCAGCCAGTCGCGCCGGCCGCGCCCCGACATCCAGGCGCCGTCTCCCCATGGATAATCCCCCAGCCGCGCCACCACGGATGCGGTCCGGGGAGGAACTTCCGACGCAAACCCGCAAGGATCGGCCTTAAGCACAGGGTAGCCGCCGCCGCGCGGCCTCACCGCGTACTTGTATCGCGCTCCCTCGCGCAGTCCGGGGATGAAAATTTCCCACACTCCCCCATCGCGCAGCCGCATCGGGTGGCAGCGTTCGTCCCACCGGTTGAAATCGCCGACCACGGAAATTACCAGCGCGTTCGGCCCCCACACGGCAAAGCGCGTGCCGGCAATGCCGTCCATCTCCAAAAGATGCGCACCCAGCATCCGGTAGACCTCATAGTTGGTGCCCTCGCCGTGGAGATGCAACTCGAAGCCTTGGATGGATGGCGCGAAGCGGTAGGGGTCGTCTATCTCCGCTTCCTCGCCGCCGTGGAATTCCTGATGGATGCGGTAACGCCCGGGGTTAGCGCTCAACTCCGCAACAAACAGCCCGTTTTCATGAATCTTCCGGAACGGGTGTCTGGCGTCCGAAACCACCAGACTTGCTTTGGCGGCGCGCGGAAGCATCGCCCGTACTTCCCAGGAGCCGTCCTCCAGTTCGTGCGGTCCGAGCACTGAGAACGCGTCGGCGTGAGTGCCATGGACGATTGCATCCAGTTCCGGTCCGGTCATCGCAGCTATTATGGCAAGAATGTGGTTCGATCATACTCCGAAGGCGGAGCTTCACTTGCATCTGGAAGGCTCGCTCGATCCGGAGACGCTGCTGGAGATCGATCCTTCGCTCACGGCGGACGAGATTACGGCGAACACGGCGTACAGCGATTTTGCGGGATTTCTGAAGGCTTTCGTCTGGGAAAACAAGCTTCTGTGTAAGCCGGAACACTACGCTCTCGCCGCTCGCCGCCTGATCGGAAAGCTGGCGTCACAGAATGTTGTTTATGCCGAAATCACGTTGTCCGCCGGCGTGGTTCTCTGGAAAAAACAGAATCTGGAAGACGTGTACGAGGCGATTTGGGAGGAATCGCGAAAGGCGGCGTTCCCGGTGTACTGGATTCTCGACGCCGTCCGCCAGTTCGGCCCGGACCCGGCGCTACCGGTGGTCGATTTCGCGGCCGCGCACATCCGGCAAGGCGTAGTTGCGTTCGGCATTGGAGGCGATGAGGCGCGCGGTCCGGCATCCTCGTTTCGAGACATTTTCCGGCGTGCAAAAGATGCGGGACTGCGGCTCACTTGCCATGCGGGCGAGACTTGCGGACCGGAGTCTATATGGGAGGCGATCGAAGTCGGCGCCGAGCGGATCGGCCACGGCATCGCCTCGGTGGACGACGCCTCTCTTCTGACTCATCTGCGGGAGCGCGCCATCCCCTTGGAAGTCTCCGTGTCGAGCAATGTTCGAACCGGTGCGGTGGCCTCGCTCGAAGCTCACCCTGTAAGGAAGATTTTCGACGCTGGAGTTCCGATCGTCGTGGGCACGGACGATCCAGCGCTTTTCGATACATCGCTGCGGCGGGAATACGAAATACTCGCGCGGCATTTCGGTTTTAGCGAGGATGAACTGAAAGAACTCGCGGCCACCAGCCTGCGCTATGCGTTCCGGTGGTAACTGTTGGCGGTTTTTTCTTCCTGGAGCGCCCGCATCTGTGCCTCCAGCTCCTCGATCCGCGCCGCGAGCGACTCGATCAACTGTCCTTCCGGGTCCGGCAGGTCGCCGTGTTCCAGGTTGTCCTCGCGGATTTCTCCCCGGCTGCGGACCACACGGCCGGGAATTCCCACCACCGTGGAGTCGTCGGGCACCGACCGGATCACGACGGATCCCGCGCCCACGCGCACATGGTTCCCAATGGTGATATTGCCCAGAATTTTCGCGCCCGTACCGACTACGACGTTGTTTCCAATCGTCGGATGCCGTTTCCCGCGCTCATGCCCGGTGCCTCCGAGCGTCACTCCCTGATAGAGCAGCACGTCGTTGCCGATTTCAGTCGTTTCGCCGATCACGACGCCCATGCCATGATCGATGAAAAGGCGGCGGCCTACTCTCGCGCCGGGATGAATCTCAATGCCGGTGAGGGCTCGTCCGATCTGGGAAATGATCCGGGCAAAGAAGTACAGGTTGCGGCGGTATAGCCAGTGCGCGGCGCGATGGAGGAGTACGGCGTGAAAGCCCGGGTAGCAGAAGATCACTTCGAGCACACCCTTCGCCGCCGGGTCTGCCCTGAAAACTGTCTCCACCTGCTCGCGAAAGGATCTAAACATCTGCTACTCAATTATCGCCCGAACGAACGCCCCGCCCCGTTAAACTCACGCCTTAGGCTTACACTATAGATTCATGACCTGTGGCTTCCGATGCGTAATTTTCGCCGCTGTTTCGGGGCTGGCGCTTCTCCTGCCGGGCTGCGGTTCTTCCGCGCCGTCTCCCCCTTCGCAATCCGCGGCCGCGAGGCCCGCCAGCGCTGAAGCCAGCCGGAATCCAGTGGCGAAGTTCATTGAGCTGGTAGGCTTCCGTATTAGTGAAAAAGGGGCGGGAAAACTGATTATTCGTTTCGGCGTTGTGAATCATTCCGACGCCGATATCGGCGATCTGGAGATGAACGTGAGCCTCCACGCCACCACCGGGAAGGCGAGCGATCCACCTCTTTTTTCGTTCCCGGTGAAGGTTTCCGATGTGGGACCGGAGTCCCTGACAAACGTGGAAGTGGAGACGAATACGAAGCTCCGTGTTTATGAACTTCCCGACTGGCAGTTCCTCCGGCCGGACTTCACGATCACGTCGCCCCGGTAAGGAGATGCGTGGGCTCATCCGGACTCTCGGCGATAGGCGGCAGGTGTCCCTCTCCGCCACAAGATTGTGGCAAAATGAATCGATCCGGCAGCCGGATGTGAACGTCCCTGCTATAGCTTGCGAGTGTGGCAGTTGATTTGCATTGGGGAACGACGGAAGGGACCTTCCTTCCTGCGAACCGGCCCGCGTTGCAGGAACCACCCATCCCCCCAATCTTGTCATGAACCAAGGAGTATACGGAGTCTTTATATGAAATTGAGCGTTAAAGGAATACTGTGCGCGGCGGCGTTGTTGGGCAGTGTCGCTGCTAACGCGAAGCCTCAACTTCGCATCACGGCCTCGGCGGTCGGCCCCGTGGTGATCCAGCAAGGACAAAACGGCCCCGTGCAAGTGATCGAGGCCGCGAACATCGGCGATGGCTCGCTGAGTCTGACCACGGCTTCCTCCGCCTCGTGGCTCTCGGCTTCGGTGGGCGCCTCCACATCCTGCAGGCTCTACGGTTCCTGCCTGCCTGTCAACATTTCCCTCTCTACGGCATCGCTCGCCAGCGGAGTGTATACCGGCACGATCACCTTGAATGACTCGAACGCCATCGACGCGCCGCAGACCGTTTCGGTCACCGTTCAGATTGGAAGCAATGTGCCCGACAACCTGACCTTCTATGCCGCGCCGGGCGGATCCGCGACGTCTTCCTTCAACACGGCGAGCGCCGTTAAGGCGGTGTCGTCGGCCAGTTGGCTCTCGGTTGCACTCAGCGGGCAAGGCACCTACGGTTTTTCCGTCCCCTACCAGGTGACTGCCAAAGCCACCGGGCTCGCGGCCAACGATTACAACGGAACCATCGCCGTGAGCGGCTCCAGCCTCGCGGGGGACAACAAAACCGTCGCGGTGGTGTTGCACGTCACCTCCTCCCCGATTGCGCAGCCCGCTCCGTCGTCCTTGAATTTTCGTCTCGCGGCCGACTCCATCAGTCAGACGCAGACGGTGAATGTCGTAAACGCCGGGCAGGGAACGCTTCAGGTTGGCGAAGTCACCGCTGCGGCGTCCAGCGGCACATGGCTTACTGCCTCCGTTGACGGTAACACGATCTCGGTCACCGCCAGTTCCAAGGGAATGGCTGCGGGCAATTACTCGGGCACCATCACCGTCGCCAGCAATGCCGCGAACAATTCGATCACCATCCCGGTCAACTTCCAGGTGGACGCGGCAGGACCCGCAGTCGCTTCATTCGAGGCCGCGGTAAACAACGCGACCTTTATCGCGGGAGAAACGGTAGCACCCGGGGACATCATGGCGGTGTTCGGCCAGCAGCTTTTCTTCAGCGATCCGGTGCTTGCCTCGAATGTGCCGCTGCCGACCACGTTAAGCGGCGTGAATGGCTCCACGTCCACCACCCAGGTTCTTGTGAACGGCCAAGCCGCTCCGCTCTATTACGCCAGCTATAACCAGATTAACTTCCAGCTTCCCTTTGAGACCCAGCCGGGACAGGCGGTTGTCCAGATCGTTCGGGACGGTACGCCGGGCAACTCGATTTCGGTGCAGGTGGTCGCGGCCCAGCCTCGCGTCCTGCCGTTCGGCTATGGCAACTACGGCATCGTGCAGAATGCTACGCAGGGCGGCTTCGCCATCACTTCCGATGCCGGCGCCGCGCTGGGGGGAGTTGTTGCTCACCCCGCGAAGGCCGGCAAAGATTACCTCACAATCTACGCCATCGGGCTGGGACCGGTGGCCCCCACCGTGCCGACCGGAGCGGCCGCTCTTGGCGACCCCAAGCTCTCCCATACCACCCTCACCACCAAGGTCAGCTTCATCTCCGGCAACCCGCTGGGTCCGAAGGCGGTTGCGAACGCCAGCTTCTCTGGGCTCGCTCCGGGTTTTGTCGGCCTCTATCAGGTGAACGTCCAAGTGCCTGCCGGCGCGCCCAAGGGCAACAGCATTGGAATGATGCTCACTACCGGCGCCGTGTCGAGCAACGTCGTGAACATCGCGATCGAGTGACCGCCCGCCTTTACTATCGCGACTCCTACGTGCGCGAATTCCGGGCTCAGGTTACCGGCCTGAGCCCGGATCGTTGTACGGTTTACCTCGACCGGACTGCGTTCTATCCCACCTCTGGCGGGCAGCCGCACGATCTCGGCCTGCTTGGAGGGACGGCGGTCGCCGGCGTGATCGATGAGGGTGAGCGCATCGCCCATGTTCTCTCCGCGCCGTGGGAGGGCTCTTCGGTGGACGTCCTCTGCGAACTGGATTGGGCACGCCGCTTCGATCACATGCAGCAGCATACCGGGCAGCATTTGCTGTCCGCGGTTTTCTCCGGGACGCTCGGCGCCGATACGGTGAGCTTTCATCTCGGAGAACAATTCTCAACGATCGATGTCGCGTCCGGTCAACTCGACGGGACGGGATTGCGACGCGTCGAGGAGCGCGCGAACGCGGTGGTCTTCGAAAATCGTCAAGTTTCCATCGAATTTGAAGACGCGGCCAGCGCCACCGGGCTGCGCAAGCCCTCCGAGCGCAAGGGAGAAATCCGCATCGTGACCATAGAGGGCTTGGACCGCAGCGCTTGCGGCGGAACGCATGTCCGCGCCACGGGTGAAATCGGGCCCATTCTTTTGGGCGGAGTGGAAAAAATTCGCGGCAATACACGTATTGAGTTCGTGTGCGGGCTGCGGGCCGTGCGCCGCGCCCGCGGCGATCATGATCTCCTGGCTGTACTCTCACGCCAGTTCTCCGCTCCGCCCGATGATTTGCCCGCCCTCGCCGCCGCGCAGCGCGAGCGCCTGGAGGAGTCGGAAAAAGTGCGGCGGCGTCTCGGGCTGGAGCTGGCCGAGCAGCGCGGCCACCGGGCCTACGAGGAAACGCAACCCGGATCGGACGGCATCCGGAGGCAGGAGCGCCGCGCGGTAACCTTGACGGACGAGATCCGCGCGGAAGCGCTCAGCTTTACCAGCCGGCCGGCCGCGCTGTTTCTCGCCCTCGCGGAAAACCCGCCCGCGCTGCTGCTTGCTTCATCGGAAGGGAGCGCCGTACATGCCGGCGACTGGCTGAAAGCGGCTCTGAAGGAGACAGGCGGCCGCGGCGGTGGAAACGCCCGGCTCGCACAGGGAAGCGTCCCCGACGCCGCGCTGTTGGGCCGGATCGCGCTACGCCTGGGCGAATAACGGCGCGACCGAAATCATCGCCAGCCCCACCACGAATAGAAGCAGCATGATCCAGATCAGCCGCTTTACCGGCACGGTTGCGCCGGCAAATTCCTTCCAGTACAACAAGCCCCAAAGCGCGCTGATCAGTGTCGCGCCCTGCCCCAGGGCATAGCTGATGGCGGGCCCGACCTGTACCGAAGGAGGCGCGCTGGCGGCGGCGAAATTGGAAATCGCACCGACGCACCAGAGGATGCCGCCGGCGATCCCCAACAGATGCTGTCTGGCGCTCCCGGTGAAATAGTCGAACATCCCGATCGGCTTGCCTTCCACTGGCAGGTTGAGGAAATAGATGTTGTAGAAGAAGGTGGAGATGAAAACGCCCACCGAGAACACCAAGCCGATCGAATAGGGGCCCAGTCCGTTTTCCCCTTGTTTCCCCATCTCGACCAGCGGATAAAACGAACCCATGAGGAGCCCGCTCACCAGGCTGAGCGCTATGCCTTTCCCGCTGGTTTTCTGCGCCGCCGCGCCCCTGGCTTCCCCGTGCAGCCCGTAGGCGCGAGCGTCAACAATGATGGCACAGACCACCAGCGCCACCCCGGCGAATAGCAATTCCGGATTGCCCTGCGGGTTCAGAATGAAGTTCCAAATGACCCCCACCACGAGCGCGAGCCCGATCCCCACCGGAAAAGCCACCGCCATCCCGGCGACGGAGATCGCCGCCACCAGCAGCATGTTCGCCAGGTTGAAGACCGCTCCCGCGCCCAGGCCGTAGAGGATCTTCATCTTCCCGGCGATCAGGAAGTTGTCGTACACGGACAAGTCGTCGCCCATCGAGCCGAAGGTGATCGCGGCGAGAACCGCGGCGATCACTACGCCGGCGGCGTAGTCGTAATAGAACAGCTCAAAGCGCCATTTTCCGCTCCATTTGAACGTGTTCGCCCACGTTCCCCAGCAGATCATCGAAAGGATCGTGCAGAGCAGAGCGACGAGGACCGTTGAGGGGACGATCACGCGTGCTTCGAACCCTTGATGGAGCCGCTCTCATCGCCGCCGCTCCATTTTCCCTCGAACTTGGATCCGTTCACCTTGATTGTTACCGAGTAATCTTCCTCACCGACGGTCGCCTTAAAGGAAACGTCGTCGCCATCCACTTTGATGTCGCCCACCGCCATGTCGCCTTCCTCGGTCCCGGCGATTGCGGTGAATTTCCCATCCTCGTGCTTTACGGTCAGCGTGAACTTGTACTCCCCGCCGTCCGGGGTTTCCGAGACACAATCCCAGGTGCCGACCACTGCCGGCTCGGCAGCTTTGGCATGCGGCGGAATCACCAGTGCGGCGGCCGTCAACAAGAGCAGCAGCGCTGAAATCTTCATACGAGTCCTCCTGACTGCAGTGATTATAACCACATTTCGACGGGCCGGGATATGGCCCGTCCAAATGTTTCAGCACGGAAGCGGAGGAGCGAAGAGCGGCTACTTTCGCTGCATGATCCGCCGGTGGGGGAACAGGTTCAGGGGCAGTTTCACGGGCGGCCTTCGCCGCAGGAGCGCGGTGGTGCTGGAGCTGTCCGCGTTGCTCAGCAGGAAGGTGAAAATCTGATTCGTGCCCGTGAGCGGAGAAGGCGCGCCTTGGGGGGCGCCGTACCCGTGGCAGGATAGGCAGCTCTGACCCGGTTCCTGAAAATAGGTCTCCATGGAAGTGTTGGCCAGCGTCCCGGTTCCTACCGTGTTATTCGGGTCATTGATCGGCGGAAAGACCGAGCCTGTTCCACCGGACACGGTGGGATTGATCGTGTTGTCAAGCTGATAGTACTGGAATGGAGTGCCTTGCAGTTTCGCCTGCCACGCAGCGTTTACGGTTTGCACGGCGCTGGGAAGCGGATAGCTGACCTGGCACACGTTCACCGGCGTGTTTTGGTTGTTCCAGGGAATATTGCCGGTTACCGACGGCGGCCCCACGTTATACTGGCTGCCGCAGTTTCCGTTGGGTGTGCCGGGTTGAGCCAGAGTGGGAGTCAGCGCGCTGCCGTCCGGACGCTTGATGCCGGAAGGCACGCTGACGTTGTCTACCTGTTCGAAGGTCGACCAGAACCACGTCGAAGGCGTCGTGGGGGTCAGACGGAGGATGTGCAGGCCGATCAGCCCGAACGTCGCCGGGCCTTCGCACGTCGTTCCGTCGGGTTGGAGGAAATAACCCTCCTGCGTGAAATAGCGCGACAGAACATCCTTCGCCGGGTCGAGCACGCGCCACGCGGCCTTCACCTCCAGCGCTCCGAATTGCGCGTAGGAAGGCAAGGCCGGGTTGAAATAGGTCTCCTGCCCGTTCCGCGGGAGGGGCGGGATCCCGGTGTTCGGCGGCTGGAATGCCTTGATCTGATTGGCGGCATCGTAATATCCGTTTTGCTGAATATAGGTGTACTCGGATTGATTCATCCGCACATCGAAGGTGACATACCACCCGGCCTGATCGATGAGCGGGTTGTTGGTGGCTTGATCGACTTCGCTGGGAAATTTCGAGAATTTCGAGACCATATCGAGCACCATCGGCTGGAAACCGGGCGCCACAGAATTCGCCGGGAGCGCGGCGCATCCCGTTGGCGGAGTGGGCATCCCGCTGTTCCAGGGCCCGGGGTTCGCCCCCTTGACGAGCATAAGAGTGGAGAGATCGCGGTAAGTAAGCCAGACGGTGGGTATCGGCGCCCCATTCGAGGCGGTCGCGCCGATCGATTGGGTGGTGTCGGGCTGTCCGAGGTTCGTGGACGACGTGGGTGCGACCGCCGGCCAGTTAATGGCAACGAACGTTTGCCAGCCCAGGTTCAGCCAGTCATTTTGGGTTGGGTTGGTCGGGTTGGCTACATCCACCGGGACGGTGGCGGCCGCGGGTCCGAGAGACGAAGCCGCGGCGGGCTTCGATTCGACTTCCGCTCCGGGCTTTTTGCCGCAACCGGTGAAGCAAACCGTGAGGATTGCGGCGCAGATTACGCAGTGAATTTTTGGTTTTGAGTGTGGCATTGTCGCGTTCCGTGAATTGCGAAACGACAATACTATAAGTTTCCAGCGTAATGCAATGAGTCAAAGGTACTTTATTTATCAAAAATACCCGGTATTTGACCTGAATTTCTGGCGGAACCGTTCTTAATGCCCGGGCGCGGCGGTTTCCGGCTCGGCCCGCAACGGAAACTGTGCACCTTCGGGAACGGGCGCCAGCAGGTCTTCTTTTCGCATCACGAGAGTGGAGGTGTTATAGCTGGCCAGCTCAAAACCATGTCCATGGGTGATGGCGTCGGTGGGGCAGGCTTCCACGCAGTATCCGCAAAAGATGCAACGGCTATAGTCGATGTTATAGACCCTCGCATAGCGCTCGCCGCCGCTAATGCGGAGCGCGTCGGTGTTTTCCGCCGCTTCAATATAGATGCAGTTCGCGGGACACGCCGCCGAGCAGAGAAAACAGGCCACACATTTTTCGAGGCCGTTTTCATCGCGCTGCAGCACGTGTTTGCCGCGATAGCGTTCTTGCAATTCCGGCGCCGCGTCGGGATAGAGGTCCGTAATCGTCGGCTGCATCATCTCTTTGAAAGTGACGCTCATGCCTTTGACGATGGCGGCTGCGCCCCCGAGCACTTCGTTGATATTCGGCATCCTGGTATCTAGATTAGCGCATGACCGGAAGCCCACGGAGGCCGCAGGTCCGCCACGTCGCGTTGCGGCGAACCAGGTGGGGATTTCCTGTTTTAACCAGCTCGGGCGGGGTGTGAGCCCTACCCCCTCTGAAAGAACGACCCGATTACCTTCAAGATCAACGGCACCACCCAGGCCGGTGTAGTCGCAACGAAGGCCTTGCCTTTCGTCGTTCGCGCCATGTAGGCCAGGCCCAAGCCGAACACCAGGATGTACCAGATTTGGAAAATCGAGAAGTAATTCACAATGGCGAGCAGCGGCCCTTTGAGCCCGCTGAAAAAGATATCCAGCCCGAACGGCGGCTGCAGTTCCTGGACGGATTGAATATCATCCCCCTTCATGCGGAGGACGGCGTAGCTCGCGATCAGTTGCACGACAGTGAGCAGAGAGCACGCCGACGCCAGCGAGAAGACGTGCCGGAATTTCGTCTGAATCCCGGTCATGGAGCACATCACCATCACGAGCCAGGCGCAGAGCAGAATAATTAGAACGACGAACACCGGGCCGATAATCGCTCCCGCGTAGGTGAAGGCCTTGATCACCGGATACGCTTTTTGAAACTGGTCGGGAGGCATGTTATTCGGAGGGTTCAAGGTGAGCACCCGCAAGGTAATCGGCGCGGTGGCCAGACTGTAGATTGCGAACGCGAGGCATACCGTTAGAAGAGGCCAAATCCAGAAGCCCTTCTTCACTGCTTGCCGTGCAGTCACCTGCGGATCGATGAACACGTTCATCATGCCGGAGATGGAATCGGAAAAAGAAGCTTTGTCGTTTGTGTTTTCTTCGTTCATGCTTCCTCCTGGTCCAGCGATTATAACCCGTTGCGCTACGCTGAGGACAAAGAATGCAAGAGCCATCCACGAAGTCCCGTTTTGTTGCGGCCATGGCCATCTACGTTTTGCTGGCCGTGCTGGCGGGCTTCACCACCCGGGGTGTTATTCGCCTGGCCACCTGGATCTTTCTCGGTGGGCTCGCGCTGAAAACCTGGCTCGCCACGCTCTACCGTTCCGATTAGAAACAGCCGTCCCGGTACGGTAGCTCCCTCATTCCACTTTGAAACATCACGCTACCGGGTTAAGTTAAAAACCCTATATAGCTCAAGGATTTCCGGTCGATTCATCCCCTGGATCGCGGTGTGCACCGTTGTCCGCGCCGGGCGCTTTTCTTCAGGCACCGGTGGAAAGGTGATGCAGACCATGAGATCCGCGGCCGCGGCTGTTGCAGTTACACCGAAACTGTCAAAACGGGATAAAACGATTCTGGAGCATTTGCCCCTGGTACGGGCAATTGCGGTGCGTGTTCACGCCAACCTGCCGGTTCATGTTGACCTGGAAGATCTGGAGCATGCTGGAATCCTCGGATTGATTGACGCCGCGGAGCGGTTCGATGCGGACAAAAAGGTCACGTTCTCCAACTACGCTAAGCATCGTATTAAAGGGGCGATGCTCGATAGCCTGCGGGACCTCGACTGGGCCTCCCGCGACCTGCGCCGGCGGCAAAAACAGGCCGATCAGGTGATCCGGCAGCTCACGGCGACTCTCCAGCGCGCTCCCACCGAGGAGGAAGTCGCCGCCAGGCTCGGCCTGGATGTGGACCGCTGGCGTCAGATTCTCACTCATATGCACAACTCCAGCGTCGTGTCCGGGTCGTCCCGCCCGCCGGAGCACGACGATCTGCCCGCGCCGGAATTTCCCGCGCGGCCCGATACGCGTCCCGACCACATGGTGGTCCACGAACAGTTGCGAATGCTTCTGAAGAATGCGATGCATGCTCTTCCCGAGCGTTACCGCCGGGTCGTGATGCTCTATTACGACGGCGACATGACTATGAAAGAGATCGGCGGAATCATGGGAATTAATGAGAGCCGGGTTTCGCAGATTCATAAATCCGCGCTCGAAAAAATGGCAGCCGTGCTCCAGGATAACGGCATCCGGTCCGTGCGTGCGTTCTAAGGAAGCTACGCCTCGACGGCGGCGATGGCTTCGATTTCCACCCGGACATCGCGGGGCAAACGCGCGGCTTCCACCGTGGCGCGCGCCGGTGGGTCCGCCGTAAAATAGCGCCCGTAGATCGCGTTTACCTTTGCGAAGTCGTCCATATCTTTGAGGAAGATGGTGGTCTTAAGCACCCGGTCGAGCGACGATCCGCAGGCATGGAGAACCGCCTGCAAGTTATCCAAAACCCGGACGGTTTGTTCCTCAATACCGCCTTCCACCAGTTGGTTGGTGGCGGGGTCTAGCGGAATCTGGCCGCTCAAGTATGCCACGCCGTTGTGAACGATGGCCTGCGAATACGGCCCGATGGCTTTTGGGGCGGAGTTGGTGCTGACTGGTTTTCTCATTTTTTGTCCTTATATCCTTCGCCGCGCGAATCGAGAAAGCGCAACGTTCCGGTAAGCGTGGACGCATTGTCCAGCTTCTCGTGCTCGAGGAAACGCTCCAGTTGCTTCGCTACGCGCAGCGGGGCGCCGGGGTCCGCGAAGTTCATCGTCCCCACTTCCACCGCGCTCGCTCCAGCGATCATAAATTCAGCGGCGTCTTCGCCGGTCCGGATGCCGCCCAATCCGATCACCGGAATGCGGACGGCTTGGGCGGCTTCATACACCATGCGCAGGGCGATTGGCTTGATCGCCGGACCGGACAGCCCTCCGAAGCCCGCGCCGATGCGCGGCTGGCGGCTCCTCGCGTCAATCGCCAGCGCGACGAAGGTGTTTACCAGGCTGATCGCGTCGGCGCCCGCGTCTTCCGCGGCTTTCGCCAGCGGCTCAATTCGCGCCACGTTGGGAGACAGCTTTACGATCAGCGGACGCCGCGAGAGCGGGCGCAATTGCTGAATCAGATCCGCCAAACAAACCGGGTCGCTCGAAAAGTAGATCCCTCCATGCCTGGTGTTCGGGCAGGAGACGTTCAACTCGTAGGCGGCCAGGCCGTCGGTGTCTTCGAGAACCCGGATGACCTCGGCGTAGTCGTCGGGCGCATAGCCGAAGACGTTCGCGAAGATGGCCGTGCGATAGCGTCTCAGGCGCGGCAGCTTTTCCGATACGAAGGCGCGCACGCCGACATTCTGGAGCCCCACCGAATTGAGCATGCCGCCCTCGGTTTCCCATAATCGCGGCTCCGGGTTTCCGGCGATCGGCTCGCGCGAAAGACCCTTCACCACAATGCCGCCCAGCGCGTTCAGATCGACGATGCTTTCGAGTTCGATTCCATACCCATAGGTCCCCGACGCGGCGAGCACCGGATTGCTGAGCGGAATTCCGCAGAGTGTGATGTTCAGCCGGCTCATAAATCGGCGGAGAGGCTGCGCGCCAGTTCCCAGGTGTCCTCCACGTCCTTCCAGGTGGTTTGGATATTGCCGATGGACAGACGCAATACGAATCTTCCCTCCAGCACGGTGTGGGAGAGAAAGGCTTTCCCCGTCGCGTTTATCCGGTCCAGCAGCCGCTGATTTTGCTCGTTCGAGCCGCGATAGCGAAAGCAAACCAGCGAAAGCAGAACCGGCGCGGTCACCTCGAAGGCCGGGTCCTGCTCGATCATTTCCGCCACGGCGCGCGCCCATTTCACCTGGTTGCCCACTCGCTCCGCCATTCCTTCGCGGCCGAAATAACGGAGGATAAACCAGAGCTTGAGAGCACGGAACCTCCTGCCCAGTGGCATCCCGTAATCCATGTAATTCACCGCATCTCCGTCCTCCGCCGTCTTCAGATATTCCGCCGAGAGGCTGAAAGCCCGTTTCAGGATTTCGGGATGTTTGGTGTAGAGAACGCTCAGATCCATCGGAGCAAAGAGCCATTTATGCGGGTTCACCACTAGCGAGTCCGCGTGCTCCACTCCGTCAAAATGGCCGCGCAACTCCGGCACGATCGCCGCGGACGCGCCATAGGCTCCATCTACATGCATCCACAGCCCGTGACGCCGCGCAATCTCCCTAATCTCAACCACCGGATCAATACTCGCCGTCGATGTGGTGCCGGTGGTTGCAACGACGCAGAACGGGTGCTTCCCGGCGGCTTTGTCGGCGGCGATCGCCTTTTCCAATTCGTCCGCGCGCATTCGAAACTTGCTGTCGACAGGAATTTTGCGCACGTTATCTCGCCCGATTCCCAGTGTGATAGCGCCCTTCTCGATCGAATTGTGCGACTGCGCGGACGTGTAGAGCGTAAGCCGTCCGTCGCCTCCGCGGAAGCGGACCTCAGGGGCGGCCTGTTCGCGCGCCGCCGCGATGGCGTGCATGGTTGAAACCGAAGCCGTATCGTAGATGATCCCGAACCAGTGGGGCGGCAGCCCCAGCGCCTCCGCCAGCCACCCGAGCGTTGTTTGCTCCAGTTCGGTGGACGCCGGCGCGCTTTTCCAGAGCATACTATTGGCGTTCAACGCGGTGCTCAGCATTTCCGCCAGGATGCCTGGCGCCGATGCGGAGTTTGCGAAATAACCGAAGAACCGGGGGTGGTTCCAATGAGTTGTCGCGGGGATGATCTGCCGCTCAAAATCGTCCAGAATGCCGGCCATCGGCTCGCCTCCGTCCGGAGCGGAGTTGGGCAATTGCCTTCGCAAGTCGCCGGGCTGCAGGTTGGGAAGAACCGGATAGCTGCGCGCTTGGGCGAGATAGTCTGCTATCCAGTCCACCACGCGGTGGCCCGCGCGGCGGAACTCCTCGGGGGGCATGTCCATTCAGGACTATTGTTCCATCCCGCGAGGTCCGGCGTTCGATGCCGCCGATGAGATCGGATCACGCCGAACGAGTTCGCTTTCCAGGTTGAATACGGATTTGCCGCGGGTCAAGTAAATGCTGTGGGCAAAATTTCTGCTTTGACCACCCCATTCCGGGTTCGAACTCCACTCCAAGGAAAAAACCGGTCTCGTGAAAAACGCAGTATTTCACCACACCCTCACATTCGTATTTCGCGTGAGCGATTCGAATGGGGGTGCCCATGGGAACAGCACGGTCCACCTGAACGCACGCTCCGGCGCCGGAGATATCTTCCAGGTTTCCCGTACAGCTACGCTTGCGTCGCGAACTTTCGCGCCACTCCACCGTCACCAGGTCGGCACACAACATCCGAGGCTCTACACGCCTGTCGCGCATGTGTTCCTGATCGGCAGATGCGGGAAAAGATTTAGGCTTCTTCACGCGCTTAGGTACCGGGAATATAGACTTCGGGCGAGCCCCACATCGGTAGTACCTTTGATGATCGCCCGGCCATCGGGAAACACCGTAAAAAGGTAGGGGGGCATCTCGAATCGCAGCGCGAACTCATTCGACCGGACCGTCCCCAGGGGGCGGAGCTTTTGCGCCAGCTCGGTCAGATCCAAAGGCCTTGATTTTTCATGAATCTGTACCGCGTTCCGGCCGCACAGGCTCACCGGCGCGCGATGCTTTCCCTGGAGATACGCATAGTCGCCGCGCCCGCAGACGCGGCATTCCGGGTCGCGCTCCGGCATCGCGATTTGCCGGATTTCTCCGGTCCAGACATCCATCGTGGTGATATTTGGATCGGCCGGAATCGTACCGCACAAAATGCGCATCGCGGCTGCGCTTTGCAGGCTGGCGATCGCCGAGGTGAGCGGCCCCAACACGCCCGTTGTTTCGCAGGTAGGCTGCGCGCCGGGGGGCGGCTCCGGGTAAACACAGCCCAGACAGGCCGTGCGCTTCGGACGGAACGTCATGGTGATTCCGTAGCTTCCCACTGCCGCACCGTAGACCCAAGGTATCTCGCGGCTCACCGCGACATCGTTTATGAGAAACCGGGTTTCGAAGTTGTCGGTCGCGTCGAGAATCAGCGAGGCGCCGTCCAAAAGATCGGTGGCGTTGGAGGAAGTGAGGTCGTCCACGACGGCCTCCACCTCAATCGAAGAGTTAATTCGCTTCAGCGCGCGCGCTGCCGCGATTGCTTTGGGGAGGGCCTCGGCGGCGTCCGACTCCTCAAAGAGCCACTGCCGCTGCAAATTGCTGATCTCCACATAATCCCGGTCGATGATGCGCAGTCTCCCTACGCCCGCACGCGCCAGAGCACCGGCCTGGAAGGAGCCGAGCGCGCCGCAACCCACCACCACCACCGCCGCCTCCAGCAATTTACGCTGGCCGCGCTCGCCGATGCCGTCAAACAGAATCTGCCTGGAGTAACGTTCTTGTTCGTGGGGACTCACGCTATTACGATGCTAACAGTGAACCGCAGTGTGACCGGAGAGACAATTCATCGACGGATTTACGGATAAATCCGTCGAAACGAGCGCCGCGAACTGCTGGGTTATCATTGATGTTGGTGCTGACCGAGCGAAACGTTCGCATAGGTTTGCTTGCTCTGTTTGCGCTTCCGTCCTGTTTCGCGCAAGCCCTGACCGCGGCGGGCGCGGCCGAAAAATACCTGGGCATGCGGGTCGCGAAAGTGGAATTTGTTCCGCTGGGGCAACCGGTGAAGATCAAGGATCTGGAAGCCATGCTTGACGTCCACGTGGGCGACTTGCTGCAAATCGCGCCGTTGCAAGCTTCCCTCCAGCGTTTATACGCCACCGGAGAATTCTCTGACGTCGCCGTGGACGCGTCGGCGATGGACGGCGGCGTCGGACTCCGCTTCCTGACTCAGCCGGTCTACTTCGTGGAGCGCGTGGAAGTCGACGGCGTCCCCAGTCCGCCGAACGCCGGGCAATTGCAATCGGCCACCAAGCTGCGGCTCGGAGCCAAGTTCACCAACGCCGACATCGCGCGTGCGCTGGAGAACCTGCAGGACCTTCTGCGCAGAAACGGTTTCTACAACGCCACCATCCAGCCCGACGTGGAGCGTAATCTGATCACGCAGCAGGCGAGCATCCGTTTTGTCGTGGAGCCGGAAAAGCGGGCGCGTTTCGATGGCGTCATCCTTTCCGGCGATCCGGGACGGTCCGATACGCGCATCATCCGAGCCACTGGCTGGAAAGGCTTGTTTGGCCGCCTGAACTGGCGACCCGTCACCGAGGCGCGCGTGCTGGCCGGCGTTGGAAACGTCCGCCAATCCTACCGCGACAAAAACTATCTGCTGGCGAAGGTGGAACTGACCAAGTTGGAATATCACTCCGACACCAATACCGTGACCCCCGGCATGGAGATCGAACGGGGCCCTCTCGTCAGCGTTCGCGTCGAGGGAGTGCGCCTTTCGAAAGGGAAGCGTCGCCAGTTGCTTCCCATTTACCAGGAGCTGACCGTAGACAAGGATCTGCTGAACGAAGGTGTTCACAATCTCACGGACTATTTTGAGTCCGACGGCTATTTCGATGCGAAGGTCAGCTATGAACAGGAGAAGTCCGCGAATGGCGAGCAGACCATCGTCTACAAGGTGGACCGCGGCCGCCGCCACCGGTTGGTGAGTTTGAACATCGTGGGGAATCATTATTTCGATCTCGCCACCTTGCGCGAGCGCATGAAGATCACCCCAGCCTCGGGAATTCGCTATCGCTACGGGCGCTACAGTCCGAGGCTGGTTGCGCGGGATTTGCAGGCTATCGAGCAGCTCTATCAGTCCAACGGCTTTCGCGATGTGCGCGTGACCTCTCGGGAAGATGACCGTGACGAGAACAAGCACTCCGACCTGTCGATCCGTATCGATATTGAAGAAGGACAGCAATGGTTCGTCTCGAAACTGGATATCAGCGGTTTGTCGCCGGAGCAACTGGACCCGGTCAAGGCGCTGATTCAGTCCTCTGCCGGCCAGCCCTACAGCGAGGTCAGCGTGGCAGGCGATCGGGACCGCCTGCTGGAATATCTCTTCAATCAGGGTTATCCCAACGCGAATTTCGAATACCTGGCAAAGCCCGCCGGACCGCGGGAAATCGCGCTCACGTACAACATTACCCCGGGCGCCCGGCAGTTTGTCCGCGGCGTCCTCGTCAGCGGCCTCAAGACCACGGATGCGGCTTTCGTCGATGAGCGGATCTCGCTGGAACCCGGCGATCCTCTCTCCCTGGTGCGCATTGCGGAAAGCCAGCGCAGCCTGAACGACCTGGGCATTTTCTCGAGCGTGCAGAGCGCCATCCAGAACCCCGACGGCGAGGAGCCCGACAAGTACGTCCTCTATCAGACCGACGAGGCGCGGCGCTGGTCCTTCAATACCGGCTTCGGTGCGCAGTTCGGCCGGATCGGCTCTCCGGCAGTGACCCTTGATTCGCCCGCTGGAGCCACCGGTTTCAGCCCCCTCGTCTCTCTTGGCGTCAACCGCATCAATTTTCTCGGGCTCGGGCATACCGTGGGACTTCAAACCCGCCTCTCCACCGTCGATCAGCGCGCGCTTTTTTCCTATGTTGCGCCGCAGTTCAAGGGGAACCAGAATCTGAACCTGCAATTCAACGTGCTGTTCGACCGGGCGTTCGATATCCGCACGTTCAACTCCGAGCGTCTGGAAGCGTCGATCCAGCTAGGCCAGCGCTTCACCCGCGCTCTCTCCCTTCAATACCGGGCTTCGTTCCGGAAGGTCCAAATACTCGGACAGCCTCTTATCTCCGTGGACCTCATTCCCCAACTTGTGCAGCCGGTGCGAGTCGGCAGTTTTGCCGCCACGTTGATTCACGACCGGCGCGACAACCTGCTCGATCCGACGCGCGGCGTCTACTCGACGCTGAGCGTCGAAGCGGCTTCCGGCTTTTTCGGCTCGCAGACCGACTTCATTCGCGTACGCGGGACAAATGCCACTTACTACCGGCTTGCCAAGAGCCTTGTCCTCGCGCGATCCACATCGTTTGGCGCAAATATCCGGCTCGGCGGACTGAAAGACATCCCGCTCGCCGAGGAGCTATTCTCCGGCGGCGCGAGCACGAACCGGGCGTTCCCCGAAAATCAGGCCGGCCCGCGCGATTTGAATACCGGCTTTCCGCTCGGCGGCAATGCACTTCTCTTCAATACCACCGAGCTGCGCTTCCCATTGATCGGCGACAATCTCGGCGCTGTTCTGTTTCACGATATCGGGAACGTCTACTCCGATCTCGGGTCGCTTAGCTTCCGCTTCCGCCAGCGTAACCTGGAGGATTTCGATTATGCCGTGCAGGGGATCGGCTTTGGCATTCGCTACAAAACCCCCATCGGTCCGCTCCGCCTGGACCTTTCTTTTAGCCCGAATGCGCCGCGTTTCTTCGGATACAAGGGAACCTACGACGAACTTGTGAACAATCTGGTGAACGGCCAACTGGATCCAAGCAAGCGCGTCACGCAGAAAATTAATCTTTTCCAGTTTCATTTTTCGCTGGGGCAAACCTTCTGATGCGGAAGCGGACCCCAGCGCTGTTGTTCTGCCTGTTCACGTGCGCGGCGGCTTTGCGCACTCAGGCCGAAGTGATCGACTGCATTGCCGTGACGTTGGGATCCGGCGTCATCACGCTGTCGGAGATCTTCGCCGACATCCGCATGACCGAGTTTCTCAACGGCGAGCCTCTCAAAATAGATGAGGACGACCGCAAGCGCGCGGAAGAAAGACTAATCCAGCAAACGCTCCTCCGGCGGGAAATGGATCTCAACCACTATCCGGCTCCCAAGCCGCAGGAGGCGGACCCCTTGTGGACGCAACTCCGCGCGCGATTCCAGAGCGATGCCGAATTCCAGGAGGCGCTGGAGAAATACGGCGTCACGGAACAACAGGTGAGGGATCATCTGCTTCAGGAAGTCGCTGCCGTTCATTTCATCGACTATCGCTTCCGCTCCAGTATGGACGTCCCCGATGCGGACATCGCCGACTATTATCAGAAGCGTGTGGAGGAGTGGAAAGCGAAGGGAGTGAATCCGATTCCGACGCTGGAACAGAGCCGGGCCGACATCGAGGCGATTCTTCAAAAAGAGCGCGCCAATCACGCTCTCGATCTGTGGATGGCCGATGTCCGCACCCAGATGGACATCTCCTATCGAAGGGACGCCTGCCGATGAGGAAGCTGCCCCGCCGCCTGACAATATGGCTCTTGATCGCCACCGCTCTGGCATTGGCCAGCTTCGTGGCCGGCATCTCCGTGCTTCGCAGCAACTGGTTCTACGAATTGGTGCGGAAGCGGATTCTTTATGAGGTGGAAAATGCGACCGGCGGCCGCGCGGAGCTGGCTTCCTATTCTTTCGAATGGAATTCGTTACGAGCCCAGGTTCATGGCTTCGTGCTGCACGGGACCGAGGCCGCCGGACAGGAGCCTCTATTCCGCGCGGATGCCATTTCGGTCGGCCTGAACATTACCTCCATGCTCAGGCGCGAGATCAATGTCGCTTCGGTGGACGTGACTCGCCCGCGAACGCACATCCTGGTTCGTCCGGACGGAACTTCGAACATTCCGGGACCGCGCGTGCAGAAAACGCACCGGGACCCCATCGATCAGATTTTCGAATTGAAAATCGGGAGATTCACGATTCGCGATGGCAGCGTGTTGTACAACTCAGAGACTATTCCTCTGGATGTCTCCGGCGAAGGCCTGCGCGCCGGCCTCACTTATGAGATTGCGGGGCCGCAATATCGCGGACGAATCGGCGTATCGGATCTGCTCGTTTCGCGCCCGCTGGCGGCGCCGCTGCGCGCGGCGGCGCAGTCCGCATTTCTTTTTCGCAGGAACCAAATTGTTGTCTCGAGCCTGCGTCTCTCGTTGCCTGAATCTTCCATTGAGGCATCCGGTCAGGTGGACGACCTCGCGTCGCCGCACGGTAATTTTTCCGCCAGCGCTACTCTCCTGGCTGCCGAGCTGGCGCGTTCCTTCCATATTCCCGAGCTGAAAACAGGGACCGTTCAATGGAGCGGAAACGGTTCGTTCCGCGCGCGGCCCCCGATGCTCGCGATAGACGGAAGATTTTCCGGTTCCGGCGTCTCGTATAGGAATCCAGCCGTTGAGGTGCGGAACGCCGGGCTTTCCGGAAATCTGGATGTGTCGGAGTCGGGCGTGCGAGTGGATGATCTCTCTGTCTCTTCTTCCGCCGGCAAATTTCGAGGAACGCTCGACCTGAAAGACTGGCGCGATCTCCGGCTGCGCGGGGATGTGTCCTCACTGTCGCTTCAGGCGGCCGCCGCGGCGGTGCGCCAGCAAGGCTTGCCATGGAGCGCAAATCTGCGAGGTCCGGTTCAGTTGAGCGCCACGGTGGGGAGGGCCGGCATTTCGGGCCTGGCTGCCGCCGGGCATCTTGACGTTCTGCCCGCCGGGGGCGGCGTCCCGGCCTCCGGCGCACTCGACTGGAAATATAGTCAAAAGCCGGAGCGCATTGAGATCGGAAAGTCGGAATTCACCGTTGGTTCCAGCCGGATTCAAGTCTCCGGTGCCCTTGGTTCACGCCTTCAGGTGGATGTGGTTTCGCACAACCTGAATGACGTGGTTCCGGCGCTGCGGCTGGCCGGATTGACCCAGCCGGAACCTCTTCCCGTGTCCTTGAAAGAGGGGACGGTACACGTGACCGCCTCGGTGGTCGGGAATTTGCGGGACCCCGGCGTCGAGGGCCACCTGGAAGCCACCAACGTAGTGTTTCGAGACCACAAAATCGACCGTATCTCGTCGGATTTTGAGGTGAACCGCCTCCTATTGCGTCTGGAGAAGACGGAGGTTGCGCAGGGCCCGGCGGCCGCGAGCGGCAGAGCGAGGGCCGCGCTGATGAATTGGAAGATTGAGCCGTCGAGCGTCATCGAGGCGGCCATCAAAGTGCGGAACGCCGATGTCGCCGCACTGCTCGCGCAGGCCGGCTCGAAGCTTCCGGTTTCCGGAGTCGCCGACGCGGACCTGCAAGTAGCCAACACTTTCGGAGATCCACAGGTGAGGGGCTCCCTCCGCGCGGTCCACGGTAAGGCATGGGACCAGCCTTTTGACTTGGCGAAGAGCGATGTCCAGCTGGACGGCCCCGTCCTGCATCTTGCTGGAGCCTCTATCACGGCGGGAAAGGCCAATGGCGGCGGCTCGATCACCTACCGGCGCGTTGGCGAAGAGTGGGGATCCGGGGACCTTCAGTTCGACATCTCGGCGACGATCCCGGATGTAACCAAAGTCGAGCTTCTGAGGACAAGGTTCGACGGCTTCGCGGCCGGTGGACATCTGGAGGCCGCCGGCGCGGGGCGTCTCTCCGGGAACGGGTTCCTTCTCAGCAGGCTGAATGGGACAGGATCGATTGACAACGTTGCTTTCCGCGGCGAGGCGCTGGGGTCGGCTTCCTTTACCGCTTCCACATCGGGGACCGGTCTGAAGCTGCAAGCGCGCGGCACGCTGCTCGATTCTAAATTCGACGGCAATGGCGAGTGGCTCATCGGCGGAGATCATAGCGGCAAAGCCAAGGTCGATTTCACCCCGCTGTCGCTTCGACGCCTGATCGGATTTCTGGCGAATGAAAAGACGGAGCAGGAACTGGACCGCTACAATTTCTCGGGATCGGTGGGCGGAACGCTTACCGTGGAAGGGCCGTTTGACTCGCTCGACCGGTTGCGCGCGGAACTGCGTCTGCCTGCCTTCGAACTGCGCGGCGCGCCGCAAATGGAAGTACGCGCCGGCGCAAAAGCGCAGGACCTCCTGATCCGGAGCACCGGTCCGGTTACGGTCGATCTCACCTCCAAATCCGCCACCATCCGCGCGGCGGACTTCACGGCGCGCGACACGAAACTTTCCGTGGGTGGAGTCATCGCGTTTGACCCGGCGGTCCCGAGCAGCCTTACTATCGATGGCTCTATCAACCTTGCAATCCTGCAATTGCTCAACCGCGATCTGCTGGCGGCCGGGCATGCCCGCGTTTCCGCCTCCCTCCGAGGCACCTTGGCTAAGCCCGAACTTGCCGGGCGCATGGAGTTGAACAATGCCTCGCTGTTCCTTCCGGACTTTCCCAACGGCATCGACAACGCCAATGGAGTCATTGCGTTTGACCGTAATCGCGCGACCATAAGATCCCTGAGCGCCGAGACCGGCGGCGGCCGGATCTCTTTCAGCGGCTTCGTCGGCTTCGGATCGCTATTGGTGTACAACCTGGAAGCCACCGCCGATCAGGTTCGCTACCGGACGCCGGAAGGGGCCAGCGTCACCGCCAACGCTCTTCTTTCACTCGCCGGAACGTCGGAGAGCAGCGTGCTCTCCGGTTCGGTTTCGCTCATCCGCGCCAACCTGCCGCCGCTGACCGATCTGGGCTCGTTGATGGCGGCATCCTCACGCCCCACTGTCAGCGCCGAGGAGCCCAATGCGTTCCTGCGAGGCATTCACCTCGATATTGCGATTGAAAGCGCGCAAAGCCTGGAGGTGCGGACCTCGCTGGCCCGCGATCTGCAAACCACCATCGACCTGCGCTTGCGAGGCACGCCTCAGAAGACTTCCCTCTTGGGGACGGTCAGCGTAAACCAGGGCGAGATCGAATTTTTCGGCACGCGCTACATCATCGATCGCGGCGAGGTGACTTTCTCCGATCCGCTCAAAATCGAACCGCACATCGACGCCAGCCTGGAAACCCGCGTCCGCGGAATTGAAGTGAACCTGACGCTTACCGGCACGACGCAGAAGCTGAATCTCTCCTACCGGTCAGACCCGCCGCTCGAATCCGGCCAGATTGTTGCGCTCCTCGCGGTTGGACGCGACCCCACTTCGCAGGGCTTGATCAACCCGAACAGCACGCAGGGCAGCGCATTTTCCGGAGGCGCGGGCAGTCTTCTGGCCGGTGCGCTGACCGCGCCGCTGACAAGCCGCCTCGATCGCCTGTTCGGCGGAAGCCGGATTAAGATCGATCCGCAAGCGACCGATCTCACTACGATTCCGCAAGCGCGCCTGGTATTCGAACAGCCGATTTCGAGGGATATCACGCTGACTTACATCACCAACCTCAACCGCACCGATGAGCAGGTGGTGCGGGTGCAATGGGATCTGAACACCAACTGGTCCGCCGTGGCCTCCCGCGAAGAAAATGGCTTGTTCGGAGTGGTATTTCAGTTCCGGAAGCGCTTTAAATAAGCGCTGCTCAGGGCAGCCGCGTCAGTTCCAGCCGGTCGATTTTCACTCCTAATTTTTCTCCTTTGAAGAAGGGCTCGGGAGGCGTGATCTTCAACGGCAGGTACTCTGACGCGGGAAGGGTGATGACCGCCGCTTTCACTTGGCCGTTTTCGCTGGTGGGGAGCGCCACCGGAAAGCGCCGGCCGCCCGCCACCAGGTCCAATTTGCGTTCTGCGCCGGAATTTTTGTAGATCACCTCGACCTGATATTTCCCGGGGCGCCGGATGGCGAGCGCCCACTGCTCCTTGTAAATGGCGGGGCGGTCGTAGTAGCCGTATCCGTTGTAAGCGAGATAGTGGTCGGCGTCTTTTTCGAGCAGCACCAGCCTGCCATTTTCGTCCGGCGTCCGCACGGGCGGAATGACGCTAAGTCTCCCCTGGTACTCCGCGACCACCACCGAGAGCGGCGCGGGCTTGGCGGATTGTGAGGTCAGCACGGCCTTCGCTCCTCGCCGGTTGTCCACGCCAAGCGGGGCGCGGGAAGGGTCGGCCAGGAGGTATGCCCGGCCAATACGGTTCTCCAATCCGGGCAGGTCCAGGCGTCCGTTCGCCGGCCATTCGCGCACCAGCAGATAGAGCTTTCCCGGTTTCACGGTGGCATAGCCGAACGATAGCTCGCGAAAGGGCTGCGGCTCGCTCCCGTATATCGCTTCGCCATTTACCTTGAGCCACGCTCCGGCGCCGCGCAGAACGGCCGCTTCGAACTCCACCACCGATCCGTCGCCGCGCGGCCCGATATTGAGCAGGTAATTACCGCCGCGGCTGACCACCTGCGCGAGTTGCAGAATGTGCTCGTCGATCTTCCCCGGTAGGTCCGTGCGTTTTGCCCAGGAGCGGTAGCCCCATGTGTCGGAATAAATCGATGCGGGAGTCTGCCATGGTTCATCGATCACAAACTTCGGGATCTGGTTGTCGCCCATGACCGTGAAATCGCCCTCGTGGTTGAATACGCGCCCGCTCACCATGCAATCGGGCTGCAAAGCATGTACGGTTTCAGTGAACCGCCTGCTTTGCGCCGGCGTGGGGCGTCCCATGTCGAACCAGATTTCCGAGAGCGGTCCATATCCGGACGCCAGTTCGCGAAGTTGTCCGGCATTGAAATCTTCATGCGCTTTCGGGATTGGGTTATTGTTGTCGTCCGTGTAAGAGGTCGCGCCGGGATAATGCCAGTCAATCGAGGAGTAGTAAACGCCGAACTTCAATCCATGCCGGGCGCAGGCGTCGGCTAGTTTGCGCACAACGTCCTGGTGATAGGGCGAGGCGTCCACCACGTTGTAATTGGTGAGGCGAGTATGAAACAGATTAAAGCCGTCGTGGTGTTTGGCTGTAATAACCACGTATTTCATTCCCGCGTCTTTGGCGAGCGCGGCGATGGCGTCGGCGTCGAATTTCTCGGGATCGAATTTTGCGGCCAGCGCCTCGTATTCCGCCGCGGGCACTGGGGCATGGCTCAGAATCTGCTCGCTATACCCGTTGGTGATCTGCTTCCCCTGCCAGACCCCTCCCAGCATGGAATAGAGGCCGAAGTGGATGAACATGCCGAACTTGCGCGCGTGCCACGCCTCCACCGCCGCGGCGCTCGGGCGTGGCCCGGGAAGCGGACGCGGCTGGT
>DASZXS010000066.1:0-13508 GCA_035545735.1 Bryobacteraceae bacterium
AGGTCCTTGCTTCCCTGCGGCAGTATTGGGCCAATGACGGAAAATGGAGACCCTGGGCGCAGGATCAGATTGTTCTCGATCTCAAGGTGATCCGCGACCATTCCGGGGCGCTGCACGCCCAGGCGGGCGGCGGGGCCGAAACCTCCGGAGAAGACCTCCGCCCGATATCCTGCGGCGAGATCCCTGCTCGGGAACCTCCCGACGCCGCCCACTGACCCAATCCGTTGCGCCATGATGAGACATCATGTCCAACGATGTGTGCGTTCGTGGAAATCTGATCCTGCCGGATCGCATTCTGGCGCGCGGGTACCTCCTGGTTCGCGAAGGAACGATCCGCGCGATCGGGAATTCGCGGCCTGGAGACTGGACCGGACCCATCTTCGATGCCGGCGAGGAATATGTTTGTCCCGGCTTTGTGGATCTTCATGTCCATGGCGGCGGCGGCGCCGACTACATGGACGGAAGCCCGGAAGCGGTTCGCACCGCCAACCGGACGCATCTTCGCCACGGGACCACCACCATTTTCCCCACCACCACTACGGGATCGCCTGCGCAGGTGGAAGCGATGCTCCAGGCGTGCATCGAATTGCGCCGGACCTGGACCCCCGGCGACGGAGCGCGCATCGGTGGTGTGCATTTCTACGGGCCGTATTTTGCCGAGGACAAAGTGGGGTGTCACTCGAAAGCCGGGCGCCGCGATCCCCTGCCCGAGGAGTACCGCCGGTGTCTGGCACTCGGCATTGTCGCCATTGCAACGTGCGCCGCGGAGTTGCCAGGAGCGGCGGAATTTTATCGCGCCGCAAAAGAGGCCGGGTGCTTACTCACGTGCGGCCACTCGAACGCGAGTTGGAGCGAGATGCAGGCCGCCTTTCATGCGGGCGTCCGGCACGTCGATCATTTTTGGTGCGCAATGAGTTCCGTTTCATCCTTGCGGCTGCGGTTCGGTACTCCCATGCAGGCGAGCATGGAGCAATTTGTGCTCGCGAACCCCGAGATGAGCACCGAAGTGATTGCCGACGGCAGGCATCTTGCGCCGGAATTGCTTGAGTTTGCCTTTCGCATGAAGACGCCGGCGCGGCTTTGCCTGGTTACCGATTCCAGCCGCGCCGTGGATATGCCGCCCGGCCGCTACCGCTTCGGATCGAACCAGGACGGACCGTGGATTGAGAGTGACGGCGAAGTGGGTTTTGAGCCGGGAGCGGGAGAGGCTCCGCGAACGCTCGCCAGCTCCGTAATCGGGCTCGATGCCGCCGTGCGCACCATGCGGCGCGGCACATCGGCGAGCCTTCCGGAAATTGTGCGGATGGCAAGCCTGACGCCGGCAGAGCGCGCCGGCATCGCATCGGAAACGGGAAGTCTCGAAACCGGGAAGCGCGGCGACTTCTCGCTGCTTGATTCCGCTCTTCAGGTTCGCCGTGTCTTTCTCGCCGGCGAAGAAGCGTTCTCAGCCGAAACTGTCGCGCGCTGAGCTTTCCAAACGCAGGCCCGCGAGGTCCAGCGCGATTTGGATCTCCGGACTCCCCATGAACCAGCGCCAAACGTTGCCGCTGCGTAAATTCTCGGCGCTAAGCAGCATAATCCCGAGGTCGATGCCGATCACGTCGGCGTCGGTCCAGCCGTTCCGCGGATGGAAGGCGTCCACGAAGCCGTAGCGCTTCCATATCCGATCCCCAAACTCTTTCTGCAGGTACTGCAGCGTGGGAATGCACAAATCCGGGGTGAACATGAGCGAACCGCCCGCCGCGCACGGAACAATAGTTCCATCGATCCCTTCCGTCGCTGGCGGTCCTCCCCACGCGATGTAGCCTTTGGCGCTGTCGGATGCCGTGATGCCCCAGGCCACCGGCGAATAGTCCGGAAAACTGCGGCGCATATCCATGCAGAACTTCCGGTGGACGACCGTCGCGGTGATGGAGTTCTCAAAATAGTTGACGTGCAGGCCCCGGTTCTCCCGTCTGCCGCGAAAATCCACCCAGGCATGGGAAAACTGGTGGATGAAAAGCGGACCTCCGGTAACATAGGTCATCCCCGAGTACGTGTACTTAGGACGCGTCCACGCCTGCCACGAAGCCGGAGGAATCGGCGACGACGGTGACCCGATGGCGAGCAGATACAGCAGGCAGTGTTCACAGTACTGATCCCACTTTGCCGTCAGGAAACCGGTCTCCGGCTGATAGCCATGAAATAACAGGTAGCGCCCGCTGTTCAGCATCCAGATGAAATCGATGCGTTGATAAATTCCGTTGGCAAGGCCGCGAATCTCATCGTCTTCGGAAAAATATTGCCGCGCGGTCAGCATGCCGCCGACCAGGAAAGCGGTATCGATTGAAGAAAACTCGGACCGGAACTGGCGTTCGCCGGTACTGGCGTCCAGGAAATGGTAGAACCACCCATGCGTCTGGTTGGCGCTGTACAGGAAGAATTTAAGCGCGGTGACGATACGCTCGCGCGCCTGCTGCCGTGACACCCACCCGCGCTCTGCGCCAATACAGAACGCGGTAATCCCGAAGCCCGTCGCGGCGATACTCGAGACGTTCCGGATTCCCTTCGCCTGCACGCCGCCTGCGGCGAGCGCCCGGTCCCGGACCAAACCCGTTGACGGATCGCTTTGCTCCCAAAAATAGAGGAAAGCCCTGTGGCATAACTCCTCCAAAAACTGGTCCTGTTTTTTATCGACACGAAATCCTGCCGGTTGAAAAGAGCCGGCGCGCAGTGCGGGAATGCCTAGTGCTAGAAATCCGCGGCGCGAAATCATTCGTGTCCTTGTGTCCAGCGACCCCCGGAATTTTCGAACAATTTACTGGCCATTTTTATCTGTCGAGTGGCAATCCGATTGCCTCCTGTGGAGGTGTGCTTGATCCCGTACGTGGGTAAGGGTTCTCGAATCTAATGCATAGCTCATGGCAGGCGCAATCCAAGGCATGGCGAGACCGGATTCGCGCCTTGAAAAATATTCCACCCGTGCTGAAATTGCTATGGCAATCCGGACCGGTTCTGGTAACGTCCGGGTTGTTTTTTCGAATCGTCATTGCGCTGCTTCCGCTCGGAGCGCTCGCCGTTGGGCGTCTCATCATCAATCTGATTGTCGATACGGTCAAAAGTCACGCCCCAATTTCCAGTGAAATCTGGTACCTCCTGGGGGCGGAATTCCTAATCGCAATCACGGGGGCGATTCTGGGCCGCGCGGTGGATTATTGCGATGGCCGTATCGCGGACGAGTTCGCTCGTGAGGTCAGCGTCCGGGTGATGAACCATGCGGCTACTTTGGACCTCGCCTCCTTTGAAGACCCCATCTTCTACGACAAACTGGAACGCGCGCGCCTCCAGGCCAACCATCGCGTGGGCATGCTGAGCGCCCTGGGCAATTTGGTGCAGCAGTCGGTAACGCTGCTCTCTCTCTCGATCAGCGTGATGTGGTTCTCTCCTCTTTTGTTTGCGCTGCTCGTCCTGACGGTGGTGCCGGCCTTCCTGGGAGAAAGTCACTTCGCGTTTCTCGGTTACTCACTCGCCTACAGTCTGACCCCGCTGCGGCGGGAACTCGACTACATCCGCGATCTGGGGACGAAGAAGGAAGGCGCGAAAGAGCTGAAGGTTTTCGGGCTTGGAGCGTTCCTGAGCGACCGCTTCTCGGCCATTAATGACGAAGTAATCGAACGCAATCGAAAACTGGCCTCTCGCCGCCTGCGCGCCGGGGCGCTGCTGTCTTTAGTTGGCTCGCTAGGCTATTACGCCGCCTATGCGATCGTCGTCCTTCAGACGGTCTCCGGGAAGCTCTCGATCGGCGATCTGACGTTTCTCGCCGGAGCGCTGGCCGGCTGCAGCACCCAGATTCAGATGGTGTTCTCCACCTTCACCAGCATCGCCGACCAGGCGCTGTTTCTCTCCGATCTATTGGAGTTCTTCGCCACCGGGCCCGCTATCCGAAATAGCGCGCAGCCGCTCGTTGCGCCCAGGAAAATCACGGACGGCTTCGATTTTCAGGATGTTTCCTTTACCTACCCCGGGTCCCGGCGGGCGGTTCTTCACGACTTTAATTTCCGGATCCATTCCGGTGAGCGCATTGCGGTGGTCGGGGAAAACGGACAGGGTAAGACCACGCTGGTGAAGTTGATCTCTCGCCTCTACGACCCCACCGCCGGGCGAATCCTCCTGGATGGCGTGGATCTTCGCGATTACGACATAGATAGTCTGCATTCAAAAATCGGAGTTATTTTTCAGGACTTCATGCGCTATGACCTGACCGCGCGCGAGAACATCGCGATGGGCAGAATCGATCTCCTGGAGGATGAGCCCAGTATTATGCACGCCGCACGGAAGAGCGGCGCTTCGACGCTGCTGGACCGTCTTCCCGATGGCCTCGACCAGATTCTGGGGCGCCGTTTCGAGGGCGGCGTGGATCTCTCCGGCGGCGAGTGGCAAAAGATAGCGATCGCCCGGGCCTATATGCGCGACGCGGACATCCTCATCCTCGACGAGCCCACGGCGGCCCTCGACGCCAAGGCCGAATACGAAGTGTTCAGCCGTTTTGCCGAACTGACCGAGGGCAAAATCGCAGTCCTGATTTCGCACCGGTTCTCGACCGTTCGCATGTCCGACCGCATCGTCGTGTTGGAAGCCGGAGCAATACGAGAGGAAGGCTCGCACTCCCAATTGATGGCGCGGGGCGGAAAATACGCCGGAATGTTCGAACTGCAGGCTTCCAGTTACAGGTAGCTAAATGCCGGAAATTCAACCAGCCACATCCACCGGGCAAAGCATGGATCGCGCCAGGCTTCTCCGGACCCTGGAGCGCACGGCCCATGCGTTCCTCCGCGCGTGCGATTCCGCCAGGAACAACTCGCAGCCGTCGGCGGCCGAGATCTGGCTGCTCGACAATTATTCCTTCGTCCGGTCGGAAATCCGGGAACTGCAGCACGCGTTCTCGCGGGGCTTTTGCAGGAAGTTGTTGCGCCGGAAGCGGGACTTCCGCATTTATTGGATCGCAGCCGAAGGGGTT
The DNA here is from genome assembly GCA_035545735.1 of Bryobacteraceae bacterium. GTDB lineage: Bacteria > Acidobacteriota > Terriglobia > Bryobacterales > Bryobacteraceae > JAJYKC01. The sequence continues at coordinate 4,997 of DASZXS010000066.1, forward strand.
GCCGGAATTCCCGGACGCTTGACCGGCTCTCCGCTCGCGCGCGCTTTTGCGCCCGAGCGCTTGCGTCAGGAACTCGGCGTCACTCTTTCTCTGGCCGAGTTGTGGGCCATTCCCCCCATTGTAAAGCTGATCCTGATCGAAGAACTCCACGCCGCCATTTCCGGAAGCGATCTTGAATCGGCGGAGTGCGCGATGAAAATAGAGAAGGCCCTGAGCCGCCTGCGCTCGGTAGACCGCATCCTATGGAATCCGCTGATCGAAGCGATTTCCGTTGTGGACGCGGCGCTCCGCCGCGACCCCGCCGGCATCTATGCGCAGATGGAGTTTAGCAGCCGGGACGCCTACCGCCACGCCATCGAAGAAATTGCCGACAGCAGCCGGCGTCCGGAAGAAGAAGTGGCCCTGGAGGCAATTGCGCTTGCGGCGTCCGCGGCGAATCGAGGCGAGAAGGAGCGCCGGGCCCACGTCGGGTACTACCTCGACGGACCTGGACTCTCCGAGTTGTTGTCCACAGGCCGCTTTCGGCTTTCCGTGGCCGCAACGCTCCGGAGAACTCTGCTGCGCGTTCCCGCCTTTACCTATACCGCGAGCGTTCTTGCGCTCGCTGTCGTTCTTACCGCCGTCTTCTATCGCGCCCTCTCCCCCGCCCCGCTTTGGCTCGTCGCATTTTTGGCGCTTCCTCTATGCCAGGTCTCCATCTCGCTGGTGAACCTTGCCGTCGGCATTTTCTTGCCTCCGCGCACACTGCCGCGCCTCGATTTTTCAAAGGGTATTCCGGATGAGTACCGCACCTTCGTCGTAATTCCCGCGCTACTGCTGTCGCGCGCCGGCGTCGAACGGCTGGTGGAGCGTCTTGAAATCCATTACCTGGCAAATCGGGATTCCAACCTTCTGTTTGGCCTCCTCACCGACTTTCCCGATTCCGCGAGCGCCCCGGCGCAAGACGATCACCTTCTGGAATACTGCGCAAAAGGGATCGAGCGTCTCAATCGGGCCCATGCCGCCTCCGGAGCCGCGCCATTTTATCTGTTTCATCGCGCGAGCGTTTGGAACGAGCGGGAATCGGTATGGATGGGCCGCGAACGCAAGCGGGGAAAGCTCGAAGACTTCAATGCCTATCTTCTCGGCGTCAGGAACGACTTCAGTCTGATCGCCGGTGATACCGCGGAAGCGCGCAACATTCGCTTCGTTATTACGCTCGACAGCGATACGCAGCTTCCGCGCGATACCGCCTGGAAGATGGTCGGCAGCATGGCGCATCCTCTCAATCGCGCCGAGGTCGATCCTCGCACAGGTTTGGTCCGGGAAGGCTATGCGATCCTGCAGCCGCGCGTCAGCATCAGCATGGCATCCGCGGGCAAATCGCGTCTGGCGCGCGCCTACAGCGGGCAAACCGGCCTCGATCCGTACAGCCGCGCCATTTCCGATGTTTATCAGGACCTGTTTGGCCGCGCCACTTTCACGGGAAAAGGCCTCTACGACCTGCGCGTTTTTCATCAGGTGATGGATGGCCGTTTCCCCGCGAACAGTATCCTGAGTCACGACTTGATCGAAGGTGAGCACGCGGGCGTGGGTTTGGTGACTGACATCGACGTCATCGACGATTACCCCACCACCTACGACGCCTACTCCAAACGGAAGCATCGCTGGATTCGCGGCGACTGGCAGCTTCTTCCCTGGCTGTTTCCACGGGTGCGTACCGGCAGCGGATCGAGCGTTCCGAACCATCTTTCGTTCCTTTCGCACTGGAAGATTGCCGACAATCTCCGGCGCAGCCTGTTCGAGTGCAGCATGCTCGCTTTGCTTATCGCCGGCTGGCTATTCTGCCGTGCGTCGGCCGAAGCAATCACCGTGGCGGCCGTGGTGATACTGCTGGTTCCGGCGTATGCGGATGCCGCGGCGTCTTTGCTGCGTCTTCCGCCGGTTCGTTTCTGGAGAAGCTACTTCCGCGAAAAGACCTCCCAATTGCTGCGGGGTCATGTGGAAGCGCTGCTCACTATCGTCTTTCTTCCGCATCAGGCGCTCCTTTCCGCCGACGCCATTGTGCGCAGCCTGGTCCGCCGCTTCGTCACCGGCCGGCGGCTGCTGGAATGGGAAAGCATGGCCCAGGCCGAGCATCATGGCGCGCAACAGGGGCTTTCGACCACTTACCTGCTGGCGTGCTCCATGGGGTCGCTGGCGCTGGTGGCTTTGCTAGCGGCATCGCAAGCGCCCGTGGCCATGGCGGTTGCCATAACCTTCCTATGGCTGATGTCGCCGCTGGCGGTCCACCTGGTAAATGCGCGTCCCTTCCATGTGCATCGCGAAGACGCGAATGACGTCGAGTTCTTGCGCGACGTTTCTCTCCGCACCTGGAGCTTTTTTCGCGACTTCAGTACCCCGGACCATCATTGGCTGGTTCCGGACAACGTTCAACAGCAACCCTACGCCGTGGCGCGCCGCACTTCCCCGACGAACTTCGGGTTGCAATTGACCGCCGGGCTCGCCGCATTTGACCTGGGTTATCTCACCCCTCCGGAGATCGCCCAATACGGCCGGAATCTCCTGAACACGATGAGCGCCATGGAGCGCCGGAATGGACATTTCTTTAACTGGTATGACACGGCGACGCTTCGGCCCCTCCCCCCTCTCTATGTCTCCACCGTCGATAGCGGGAACCTCGCCGCGGCTCTCATCGCATTCCGCCAAGGCTGTGAAGAGATGGTGCAAGGGCCGGTGATCGGCCCCTCGCTGCTACGCGGACTCCGCGATTATTGTTTGAGGCTGCGGCAAGCCCTCCCTCCGTCGGTGCGAAGCCTTGGCGTCATGCGTATTCTCTCCTCGCTCGTGCGCCAGTTGGAGGTTGAGCCCGCCGATCTGTTTTTTTGGGAGGGAGTTCTCAGCGAAGCGGCGTCCACCGTGCGGCGTCTGGATCAGCATATCGATTGGGCATGCGAGCATCTCGAAGAGCGCAATCCAGGAGCTGTACGCGAAATTCGCTATTGGAAGTCAGCGCTTGACGACCGCGTCTCTGCCGCGCTTCAGTGCCTGTGCGGTCTGGCGCCCTGGCTGTCGGAGCCCTTTGAGCCGGCTCTGCGAAGCTGCGCGGGCGATCCTCGTTTTGATCGTTTAATGGAGCAGCTCTCGGAAATCCCCACTATCGGCGGGCTGCCCCGCGCCTATGACGCGATTATTGCCGAGATCGACCGGATTCCTGTGGCCGAGTTACGGGGATCGCTCGCCGGGATGCTAACCGCGCTCTCCGCGGCGCTCCAAAGTTCCCGGTCCACAGCCGGCGCCGTCATTACGGCCTTGCTCAAGAATTCTGCGATGGCGGCCGGCTTCACCGCCGCGATGGACTTCCATTTTCTCTTCGATAAGAAGGCAGGCCTGCTGCGCATTGGCTACGACGTAGCAACCGGCGAGTTGGATGAGTCCAGCTATGACATGCTGGCTTCGGAGGCGCGCACGGCCGTCTTTATCGCCATCGCGAAGGGCGATATTCCGCGCGAAGCGTGGTTCCACCTGTCGCGCAAGATCACTTCCTTCCGGGGCTGGAGCACTCTCGTGTCCTGGAGTGGCACCATGTTTGAGTATTTGATGCCGGCTCTGTTCATGAAACCATTCGAGCCGACGTTGCTTACCGAGAGCATGCGGGGAGCCGTCAAAATCCAACAGCTTTATGCGCGCCAGTTTGGGGTTCCCTGGGGAATTTCGGAGGCCGCCCACAGCGAGCGCGACGGCCACCAGCACTATCAATACCGCGCCTTTGGGGTGCCTTTGATGAGCCACAACGCGGGCGCCGCGCAGGACCTCGTAATCGCTCCCTATGCGACGCTGCTTGCGCTCACCGTCGATCGGGAGGGCGCCACCAGAAACCTGCGCGAAATGGCGTCGCGAGGATGGATCGGCCGCTACGGCTTTTTTGAGTCCGTCGATTTCCGCGACACGCGCTTCACCGCCCACAGCCGCGCCGTGATCGTCCGGTCGTTCATGGCGCACCACCATGCCATGTCCCTGATGTCGTTGTGCAACGCTCTCTGCGACAACTCCATCCATCGCCGCTTCCACGCCGAAACCATGGTGGCGGCGACCGAACTCCTGCTGCAGGAGCGTGTCCCCGCGTTGCTCGCGCCTGACAAGGATCCTGAACTGCTCGACGTCATGCGGGCGCAAACCCTCCGCCTGAGGCAGCAGCTCAGTTCGCGGAACGGTCCCGTCACGGTGGAGTGAAACGGGCCGCCTGGGACGCGCCCGCGGCGGCGAAGAAACGGAGCGTCCACCGGGCCAGCTCTTCGGAATGCCGCGGATTCGCGAGCGTCGCGCGCGCCTGCCTCACGCGCTCCTCACCGATGCGGCCGATGCGATTCAGCATCAAGGCGTCCGCATAGGCGGGTGAAAACTCCGGGTGTCCCTGAATACCAAGCAGCGTACCCACGCGGAAAGCCGCGATCGGGCAGAATTCGCTGCTCGCCAGCACCACCGCTCCCGGAGGCGCATCCTGAACCTGGTCCTGGCAGCTCATCAACGTTCCGATACTCTCAAGCGGAGGCTCCATCCATGGTTCCCGCCGCACGACCTGGAACTCGTGCACCCCAATGCCCCACCCCCGTTCGCTCTTCGCCACCCGCCCCCCGAGCGCGTGTCCCATCATCTGATGTCCGAAACACACGCCAAGAAACGGTTTCGCCGACGCGTGCAGCGTTCTCACCAGATCGGCGAACCGCAGGACCCAGGGTTCGTTGTCATACACCGACGCCTTCGACCCCGTTCCAATATAGGCATCGCACTCATCCAGATCCGCCGGGCCCTCTCCGCGCGCGACGTCGTAAACCTTCCACTCCGCCGCCAGCCATCGGGCGAAAATGCGGTCGTAGTCGCCGAACTCCACCTGAAACTGCTCCAGCACGTGGTCGCACTGCAGCAGTCCGATCTTCACGCCGTCACCGTCCTGAGATGAAAGGACTTTGGACGCGTGAGCTGCTCATAACCAAGCACGCTCAACGCGCAGCCGCGCCCCGAATCCTTGACGCCGGTCCATACCAACCCCGGGTCGAGATAATCGCAGCGATTCATGTACCAGGTTCCGGTTTCGATCTGGTCCCCGATACGCACCGCCGCGTCCACATCCGAAGTCCAGATCGAAGCCGTTAGTCCGTACGGACTGTCGTTCATCAACTGCACGGCCTGCGCCTCGGAATCCACCGGCATGATTCCCACCACCGGGCCAAACGTTTCTTCCGTCATCACGCGCATCCGGTGATCGACGTTCGTCAGGATCTGCGGCGCGAGGTACGGCGAGCCCTTCTGGTCCGCCGGAAATTCCCGCGCATCCACGTGAGCGGCCGCGCCTTGAGAAATGGCCTCGGCTACCTGGGCGCGAACGAACTCCGCCGCGCCGGCGCGCACCATTGGGCCTAGCGTGGTCTCCTGCTCCATCGGATTGCCCAACTTGTATTCCTTCGTCAGCTTCACCGCGCCCGCGACAAAATCGTCAAACACCGCGCGATCTACATAAATCCGCTCCACGCCGCAGCAGGATTGGCCGGAGTTGAACATCGCGCCGTCCACCAGATTTTCGATCGTAAAGCTCAGATCGCAATCGGCGCGCACATAGGCCGGATCCTTCCCGCCCAGTTCCAGGCCCGCCGCGATGAACCGGCCGCTGGCCGCTGCCTGCACCGCATGACCCGCGGCCACGGAACCGGTGAACGCTACAAAGGCGATCCGCGGATCGCCGATCGTCTTCTCGACATCGGCGTGGCTCAGGTGGAGGAATTGAAATACGCCATCCGGAAGGCCCGCCTCCCGGTAGAATTGAGCAAATCGCTCCGAGCACAGCGGCGTCTGCGCGGAATGCTTCAAAATCACGGCATTTCCGGCCAGAATCGCCGGAACTACCGAGTTCACCGCGCAAAGATACGGATAATTCCACGGCGCAATCACAAACACCACGCCTACCGGTTCGTGCCGGATAAAACGCGTGAACCCCGCCTTGTCCGGCAGCGCGATATCGGCGAGCGATGCCGGCGCCACTTCGATCATGTAGCGCGCGCGCTCCGCGAATCCGCGCTGGATCTCATTCGGCGAGTAGCGGACCGGGCGGCCCATCTGCCAGCTCAATTCTTCGCCGATCTCGTTCGCCTTCGCTTCCATCGCATCGACGAAACGCCGGGAGATTGCGATTCGCTCCTCCAGCGGAACCCCGCGCCATATTCTCTGCGCGCTAGCCGCCCTTTCGAGCGCCGCTTCAATCTGAGCGTCCCGCGCGAGTTCCCGCTCCACAAAAACTCGCCCGTCCACGGGCGAAATCGTCTTTTGAATGCTCATAAGGGCGTCGTGTAAGCAGCCGTAATTCCGCCATCCACCAGGAATTCCGCACCCGTCACAAACGACGACTCGTCGCTCGCCAGATACAGCGCCGCTTTCGCAATCTCTTTTGCCTCGCCGAAGCGTCCCATCGGAATATGCACCAGCCGCCGCTGCTTCTTTTCTTCGGTGTTCAGATACTTCATCAACAGCTCGGTACGCAGCGGTCCGGGGCACAAAGCATTGACACGAATATTCTCGCGAGCATGAATGCATGCCAGTTCCCTGGTCATGGAGAGCACTGCGCCCTTGCTCGACGTGTAGGCCAGTTGGGGCGTGGCGGCCCCGACCACGGCGACAAAGGACGCAGTATTGATAATGGACCCGCCGCCCGCGCGCCGTAGCGCCGGAATACCATATTTACAGCCCAGAAACACACCTTTCACGTTGATCGCAAACGTGAGATCCCAGACCTCTTCCGTCGTCGTCATGGCGTTGTCGTCGTCGGCGTGCGAGATGCCGGCGTTGTTAAACAGAACTGTCAGCTTGCCGAAATTCCGTTCCGCCGCCTGCACCATGGCCTCGCAGCCGGCTGCTTTCGAAACGTCCGCTTTGTACGCAACGGCCTTCCCGCCGGAAGCTCGAACCGCCGCCGCGACCTCCTCGGCTGCCTCTCCGTTTACGTCGACAGCCAGAATCGACGCCCCTTCGGCCGCGAAGAGCAAAGCGGTCTCTTTCCCGATGCCGCTACCCGCTCCCGTAATGAGAGCCACCTGATCTTTCAATCGCATATTTTCCTGGTCTTCCTAAATTTTTTCAAAATAGCGCTGGCGCTCCCAGTCCGTCACCACCCGGTCATACGCGCGGTGCTCGCTGCGGTAGAAATGGGCATAGTGCCCGGCCACGTCCCCCCCTAGAACCCCTTTGACGAACTCGCTCCCCTCGAACAAGTCCACCGCATGTTCCAGTGTGTACGGCACGCGAGGCAAATTGCGCGCGGCGTAGACGTCGCCGTCAAATAGGGCCGGCGGCTCGGTCTTCTCCTCGATCCCGTTCAGGCCCGACGCCAGCGCCGCCGCGAACGCCAGATAGGGGTTCGTATCCGCACCGGGAATCCGGCACTCGATGCGCAGGCTCTCCCCATGTCCCACCACCCGGAAACCCGCCGTCCGGTTGTCGTGGCTCCAAGCCAGCCGCGTCGGCGCCCACGACATGTCTTCGTAACGCTTGTATGAATTCACCGTAGGTGCGTAGAACACCATGAACTCCGGCGCATGCGCGATCCACCCGCCAAGAAACCACCGGAAAGTATCGGACCCTTCCACCGGGCCGAGCTTGCGTTTTCCCGCAAATACGTTCTTCCCGCGCCGCCGCAAGCTCAGGTGAAGATGGCAGCTTGAGCCCGCCTGCCCGTGCTTGTATTTCGCCATGAACGTGACGCTGACGCCCACCTGGTCGGCGATCTCCTTCAGGCACTGTTTGAAAAGCGCATGGTTGTCCGCCATCTCCAGCACCGGGCCGTACCGCACGTTCACTTCGTGCTGCCCCAATCCCCACTCGCCCTTCGAGTTCTCGACCGGAATACCCGATTGCCGTAGATGCCGCCGCACCGCCGCCGTGTAGAACTCTTCGCGTGTGCCCTGCAGCAGGTTGTAGTCTTCGAGGTACCATCCCAGCGGTTCGAGATCGCGATAGCCCTGCTTCATCGCGTCGCGGTAGCTTGGCTTGAAGACGTAATATTCGAGCTCCGAGGCGGCTACCGGTTCGTATCCCATTGCCGTGCAGCGCGCCAACTGCTTCTGTAGAATCGACCGCGGCGCCACCGCCACGCTCTCCACGTCGCAATGAACAAACGCCGTCTTGTCGAGCCAGCTCAGCACACGCAGCGTCTTCAGATCGGGCACGAGATGAAAGTCGCCATAACCGCGCTCCCAATTTGCAAAAGTGTATCCGGGCACCGGATCCATCTCGGCATCGGTGGTCATCAGGTAGTTGCAGGCGTGTGTTCCGTGCGCCGCGCCCTCGTCAAGAAAGAAATGGGCGTCGAAGCGCTTGCCCATCAAGCGCCCGTAGTGGTCCGTAAACGCCAGGATCACGGTGTCCAGTGCGCCGGCGTGCACACGTTCCCGAAGGTCCCGCATGGTGATTAAACCTTGCTCTCGCATGAGGTGATCTTCTAGGATAGCGCCGCTTTGGGCGCGCGCCGCTTACTCGTCCCGGAGGG
>DASZXS010000067.1:0-30502 GCA_035545735.1 Bryobacteraceae bacterium
TGCTCCTGATCGCCTGCGTCAATTTGGCCAATCTGCTGATGTCGCGCGGCGCCGCGCGCGGCCGGGAAGTGGCGGTACGCTCGGCGCTTGGCGCGGGACGCGGAAGGCTGGTAGCACAGTTCCTCACTGAAAGCCTTTTGCTCGCCGGACTGGGCGCCGTCGCAGGACTCGCACTTGCCATACCCGCCTTGCGATTTCTGGAAAAGCTCGTGCCGGAAACAATGGGCGCCGTGCGGCTCGTGCTCGACTGGCGCGCCTTGGCCTTCTCGGCGGCCGCCGCCGTTGCCGCCACATTGATCTTCGGGCTTGTACCCGCTCTGCGAGGGTCACGAACCGTTCCCCAGGTTGGCCTTCGCGAAGGAGGGCGTGGCACAGCAGGCGCGCGAAGCCACTGGTTCCAGCATTCGCTCATCATTGTCGAGACCGCCCTCGCGGCAGCGCTGCTCACAAGCGGCGGCCTGCTGCTCGAAACCCTTCAACATCTGCGAAATACCGACCTCGGGATCCGGCGTGACAACCTGCTGACTTTTGAGACTCCTCTGTTTCGATATGAGAACTTCGATCGGCGCGTCGCCTTTGTCAACGCGGAGCTGGAGAAAATCCGCGCTATTCCCGGTGTAATCCACGCGGGCGCCATCTCGCGAATTCCGCTGACAGTCAACGATCAGGCGACATTCTATTTGCTCGCGGGTCAGTCCGGCGACGTCATTCCCGGGCAGGTCGCGCTCACGCGCGTCGTCAGCCACGACTACTTCCGGACCGTCGGGGCGCGCCTGCGCGAGGGTCGTTTCTTTGGAATCTCCGATCGGCGTTCCGATTCGCCGGTTGCGATCGTCAACGAGACCTTTGCCGATCGCAACTTCCCGGGCCGCTCGCCGCTCGGCGCACGGCTCAAGTTCGGACAACTGGATGAGAAGGGCTATTGGTACACCATCGTCGGCGTCATGAAGGAAATCCGCGATACGGGCGTAACGGGAGAATTAAAGCCCACGATCTATCGCCTGCTGGAACAGGCGGACCAAAGCGGGGACCGGCCCAGCGGCATTCTGGTTCGCACAGCCGTGGCGCCGGCATCCATTGTCCCGGCGGTTCGGCAGGCAATCTGGTCCGTCGACAAAGAGCAGCCTGTCTGGCACGCTCGGACTCTGGAAGAAATCGTGGACCGGCAATTGTCGACGCCCGCGCAAAGCACAAAACTATTGAGCGCGTTCGCTCTGCTCGCGCTGCTGCTCGCGTCGCTTGGACTGTACGGGGTCCTCTCCTTCGCGGTCGAGCAGCGCACCAACGAGATAGGAGTACGCATGGCGTTGGGCGCGACCTCAGCCGGGATATTGCTCTCCTTTGGCAAGCGCGGGCTGGCATTGACGCTCGCCGGCCTCGTCACGGGCCTGGCTCTGTCCGCGGCCACCATGCGCCTGATGACGACGCTGCTCTATGGCTTCCGGCCTGACTACGCCTCAACCGCGACCGTTGTATCCGGCATTCTCCTGGGCGTCGCGGCTCTGGCCTGTTTGGTCCCAGCGCGGCGCGCATCGCGTGTGGATCCGGCAACTGCGCTGCGAAGTGAATAGAACGGCGTCCCGCGGCCGCCGGAGCGAATAGACCATGTCCATTTCACCGCGGCCAATGGCGTCCGTCAGTTCGGTTGTTCGTGGCAAACGCCGCAATCGAGGCTGGCTTTTTTTGCCTTGTGGCAGGACATGCAGCCGGCCATCGAAAGATCGGCTTCGCGGAACAGGCGGTCGCGTGTAGCCACCGGTCCATGGCAGTCTTCGCATCGGTTGCCCGCCTGCAGGTGCACGCGATGGCTGAAGAAAACGAAAGAAGGAATCTCGTACACGCGCACCCACGGCACGGCCGCGCCGTTCTTGGCATACTCCGCCAACTTGCGGATTTCGGGGCTGCCCGCCTTGATGCTGGAATGGCAATCCATGCAGCGGGAAACCGCGGCGATGGTCATGGTTTCACCGGGGTCCGGGCTCGGATGGCACGTCTTGCACGGCAGCTTCAAATTACCGGCGTGAAGCTTGTGGCTGAAATCCACAGGCTGCGCCGGCGCATTGCCCTGGCCGTGCGCGGCGGGAAGGAAGGCGATCGCGAGCACCGCGATGGCCGTGGGCCGCCGCGTCACAGATTACGCTGGCTCATCTGATCGGCCAGATATTCGGAAGCGCGCATGGAAAGCGCCAGGATGGTCATCGTGGGATTCTGCCAGCCGCAGGTCACAAAGCTCGCGCCGTCGACGACGAATAAATTCTTTATATCGTGGCTCTGGCACCATTTATTCAGGACGCTCTTTTTCGGGTCGTCGCCCATCCGGCAGGTGCCCACTTCGTGGATGCTGTATCCCGGCGGATTCACCTGGTCGGTCTTGTTGATGATCTCCCAACCCGCCTCGTGGAACCATTCCTCGATCGTATCGGCCGCGTCCTTGCGCAGCCTGGTTTCGTTGTCGCTGTCGCGAGCTTCGATATGCAGCACCGGAATTCCGTAGGCGTCTCTGACATCTTTGTTGATGCGAACATGATTTTCAAAACGCGCCACGCGCTCGCCAAAAATACTCCCATTGACGCAAGAGCGCTCATAGCTATCCAGCTTCGCTTGAAGTTCCTCGCCGTATAACGGAAAGAAATTGGGACGGGCGCTTCCCCCGCTGCCGATGCCGACACAATAGCCTTTGATGAAGCCGGTCTTCTCGCCTTTCTTCAAATTGCGGAAACGCGGAATGAACGAGCTGCCGCCCATCAATCCGGGTTTGGCTTTGCCATCGCGGGCTTCGGGCACCGATGCGACCACGGAAACGCCGTACATCTGGTCCACCAGGTAGTGGCCAAGGACACCGCTCGAGTTCGCGAGGTTCGAATTCAACAGCAAGCGCGTACTCTCCAGGCAGCCGGCGGCCAGCACCACAACGCGCGCCTTCACATGCATCTCGCGAAGCGAATGGCGGTCCACAAAATGCGCGCCGTTTGCGAGCCCGGTGTTCTTATCCACCGATATTTCGCGGACAATCGCATTCTCGACAATATCCAACTTGCCGGTAGAAAGCGCGTCCGGCAGCAACAGGTTGATGGAGCTTGCCAAACCGTCACGCCCCATCGCATGACGCCATTTGGATACCTGCACGCCGCGTTTGTTGCAAATCGCGGTGACGCGCCGGATGGTTTCGCTGTCCTCACCTGCCGGCATCTCGGTTAGGTTGGCGTCCGGGAACTGCGGCCAGCCTTCGTTGCGTCCGGTGACGCGGAAGATGCCCTCGACGCGAGAGTAGAAGGGCGCCAGGTCCGCGAGGCGAATGGGCCAGCTATCGCCACCCCCGTCAATCTCGGCCGCATTAAATTCGTAGTCGCTCAAACGGAAGGACTGGCGCGCCCAAAATAGCGACCGCCCGCCTAACAGACGAACCCGAACCCAGTTATATGGCGCGTCCTCCGGATGAGTGTAGGGATTCTCCTTCTCGTCCACCCACTGGTTTGCGTTGAACTCGTTCGCCTGAAAAACATGCGGCAGCCGGCCCGGCTGGCCGAAGCCGCGGTACGGCAACTCATAGGCTTGTTTGACCGTGCGATCGTGCTGATAGTCCGCCTCGGGCCCCGCGTTCAGCATCAGGCAGGAAATGCCCTTCTGCGTGAGAATATTGGCGGCCATGCCACCGGAATGGCCGGAGCCTACAATAAGAACGTCGTATTCCTTAATCGGCATCGTCAGACTCTCACCACCGGATCAATTGGTTTCCAGTAAAATCCCGAACTCCGGTTGAAGCCTCGTTCGCGGCGTCCGGATGCTTGCACCGCCGCCGCCCACTCGCGCGAGTTGCGCGTAGCGGTCAGCAGATCTTCGTGCACCTGGGCGATAAAGCGCTTCGCCGGGTCGGCCGGGCGTTCCCGCTCCCACGGGATCGCCGTCAAGAGAGGCCTCACAATGCGATCGGCCTGCGCCGCGTCTAACTCCGCAAATGGCTTGTGAAATTGCTGCTGCGCCTGCGCATTCAGGCCGTCCAGTCCGTTTTTGTAAAGGTGCTGGGTTTCCTCGGGCGAGACACGGATCAGAAAGTCCAGAAACTCGGGAGCGTGGGCGTCCAGCGCGGACGGCATACCTTTTAGAGCCGGGACGAAGAGCTGCGCCAGCCGCTCCAGTGCGGCGAATTGCTCAACCGTGAAGAACTCGCGAACCTGCTGCGCCGTCAGATCCGATGGCGTTAACGCCAGATTGGGCACATCGTGGACTCCGAAACGTCTCGCCGGCGATGCGGGCGCCACTGGCGTGGTGGCTTGCGGAGCAATAGCCTGCGGCGCCGACACCGCCAATGGCGCCATAGGAGCCGCTACCAGCGTGCGAACAAAACTTCGGCGCTTCATGGAATCTCCCTCCGTATAAGTTAAGATTGCATCTTTCAATATACACTCGCTCTCTCCGGCCCCCAACGCGGAGCGGGGTGAACGCGCGCCGCATCAGCGGGCAGGCCGGATGCGAATATGGCGGAACATCACGACGTCGCGCGCGTCGTGCAGTTGAAGGCCAATCGGTCCCGCCGTGGGGCGATCCGGAAGGGTCGCATGCTCGCAGACCACTTGGCCATTCACGCTCACACGGATAGATCCCTTGCGAACCCGCATCTCCAAAGTGTTCCAGTCGGTTCTGTTTTGTACCCCCGCCTTGGCCTTGGCAAGGAGATAAATACTGCCGGTGATATCGTAATCAACCGGCTCGCCATTGTCCAAATTGATTTCGTATGCAATTCGAGCGGGGGTTCGCGGCGGTCCCGGCTCGGCGCTGGAAATGGCATAGCGTGCTCGAGAACGGTCGCCGACCGACACCCCGCTGTTGGAGCCGAGTTGCATCCAGTATTCGAAGGACAAATCGTACTCGGCGAACTCCTTTTTTGTATAAAGCCAGGATTGATGCGGAAACGGGTGCTGACGATCCGCTTGGCCAACCAGCGTTCCATCGCTCATCACGGACCACACGCCGCCGCCCCGGACCTCCCAGCCGTCCAGATTCTTCCCGTTCATCAGGCTGGTCCACTCGGCCGCCGGGGCAACGCCGCTCGAGGCGAGAAACAACACCGCGATCGTCTTGCGCATTTTCTGCTAACGGGCCTCGGCGCCGGCCGGCCGGAGATGCGCGGTCGAAGACCGATACTTGCTCATAAAATCCAAAAATTTCCTCGCATAGGCATCCAGATTTTCGATGCTGCCGCCGTCCCGGAGGGGCGAGCACATCTCGTAGGCCACCGGCCCCCGGAAGCCCCCCGCTTCCAGCGCGCGGAGAAATGGGGCGTAATCGATGAAACCCTCATCTATGGGCACGGCCTGCAGCGCGGGGAGTTGCTTTTCGTAATTCACGAGCCCCGGGTGGTACCGGTAGCGGGGACGCAGTTGATAGTTGGCCGTGGTCGTATAGACGGTCATGTCCGCCATTTTCCGGGCGGCAGCCGTAATATCCACGCCATGCAATGCAGGAGCCCATGCATCGAACATCGCGCGGCAATTCGGCTCGCCCACCTCCTGGATGAGGTCGTGGAGGCTTTCGAATCCGCAGGCGATGTCGTGATGATTCTGAACGCCCACGGTTACGCCAAACTCCGCGGCGCGGCGCGAACATTCACGAAGCGCCTGAACCACCAGCCCGGTCTGCGCGTTAAGGCTCGCAGCCGGGTTCTCGTATCCGGTGAAAATACGAATCAAGCCGCAGCCGAGGTCTTGCGCCATTTTGGCCAGCGCGGCAACATGGCCGATCTGAAATTCCCGGTTCGGGATGTCCGCATGTTCCAGGTCGCCGGTGAAGTTGGTATAGCCCGCTAGCGAAGCGACGTGTAATCCGTGTTTCTCAACCCGCTCGAGCAACCGGGCGCGGGCCGTTGCATCCCAGTCCAGCACCGAAAGATGCGGCCGCTTGGCCATGAGCATGACGCCGTCAAAGCCCAGTTCCGCCGCTTTATCGACGAAATGCTCCACGGAAAGAAATTGCTGCCCCCATGAGCCGGAATAGCTCACCGAGTGCAGAATGGAACCTTCAATCATAGTGAGATCATCTCACGTTATTTCGCGCACATAGACTGAGGCGGACGGCTTTGCGGCCGTTTGCGGACGGCGCTTGCGGCGCTTGCTTTCCAGCGTCTTGTATCATTGACAATATCGTGTTAAAACGACATTCGCCACATGGCGTTGTTTTCAAAATAACGCGCTCGATCGCTTCCTTCTCTCTTACCTTGATCGTGCTGCCCCTCTTCACCGGAGCGGCTTTCGCGCAGCAGGACATGACCGCGGATTGGAAGGCTTCCTTAAACGATCTGGACCGGCGAATCAAAAACGCCAGCACCGCGGTTGAGCCGCTGCGCGCGGACGTGGAGCAACTCCGCGCATCGCTCGCCTCGTTTGCGGCGGCGCACCCGGATATGTCTCTCAAGATCCCCGGCGCGATGGACGCCCAGGCGTCACTGGACGGCATTCGCACGGAACTGGAGCAACTCCGCGCCGCCGTCGATGAAGTAGTCCGCAAGACTCCCGGCTCCCCGTTCAATCTCGGACGCGTGGAAGTCACCGTTTCAGGCAGTTCGACAGCGCCTTCCCCGGTTGCCGGCAGTATTGGTCAATCGGAAATCCGCAGCCTGAATCTCACCACAGCGGCCAAAGCTTTGGACTACCTGCCCGGCGTTTCCATCCAGCACATCGCGACCAACCGCAACGAAGCGGGAATCATGGTGCGCGGCTTCAGCACTCGCGGCCAGGTGCCCCTGTACATTGACGGGATTCCCATCTCGGTCCCCTACGACGGCTATGTCGATTTCAACCGGTTTCTCACCAGCGACATTGCCGAGGTGCAGGTCGCGCGGGGCTACTCCTCGCCATTGATGGGACCGAACGCCCTGGGTGGTTCGATCAACATGGTCACCCAGGAACCGGCCAAGAAATTGAACGCGGACGCCTTGATTGGCACGGGCTCGGGCGGCACGCTGCTTTCATCCTTGCGCCTCGGCACGCGCTGGCGCCGGTTCTTCTTCCAAGGCTCCCTCGACTGGCAGCAGTTGAGCTTCATCCCCCTATCCGGAGACTTCACCGTTTTGCAATACAGGAATCTGCCTCACACTACGATGACCGACCGGTTGAACCACTCGTGGTCGCGCGACGAGAAGTTCAGTGGGCGCGCTGGGTGGACTCCGCGCAGCGGCGATGAGTACGTCTTCAGCTATATCAACCTGAAGGGCCAGAAAGGCGTCCCTCTCTACCAGGGGCCAAACACAAACGCGGTGTACCGCAATTTCTGGACTTGGCCGTACTGGGACATGGTGAATTATTATTTCCATTCCAATACGCAGCTGGGAGAGTCCAGCTCGCTGAAACTGCGCGCATTCTATAACCAGTTTCTGAATGACATCGATATGTACGCCGACGACACGTACGGCTTCTTCAACGCGAATGGCGCGCACAGCATGTACGACGAGCATAACGACGGTTTTTCCAGCGAATTCAATACGCGTATCGTGCCGCGGAATTCGCTGAGCGCCTCCTTCTTCTTCAAGGACGACACTCACCGCGAGCGCAGCAATTATCCGGCCCGCCCCCCGTTCCCGCTTCTCACGCCGGATCTGGTGGATCGCGACCAGCAGAGCGCCATTGGAGCGCAGGACGTCATCGACATTTTGCCGCGCTTGCGGGCCACCGTGGGTTTCAGTGCCGACCATTTCAACGGGCTCCAGGGGCAGGCGTACAACAGTTCCCAAACCGGTCTGCTCCCGTTTACCTGCATCGCGTCACCGCACAATACTTCCTTTTCCGGCTGCACGGCTCACGTGTGGAATTTCAATCCGCAAGCCTCGCTCTCCTACACGGTGGGCAGCGCCGGAAACCTGTTTCTTACCTTTGCGGATCGCGGCCGGTTTCCGATGCTCAAAGACATCTACTCCGCCGGTCTCGGATCCGGTCTGCCGAATCCCGATCTCCAGCCCGAGCGCAGCCGAAGCTGGAACCTCGGCTATTCGCACCTGATCAAAGCCCGGACCCTGGTACAAATCGTTCTGTTCCGCAGCAGCTTGCGGGACGCCATCGAATCCGTATACGTGACCGATCCCGGGAGCACGACGGGCAATCCGTTTTGTCCAAACAGCCGCATCATCGGATTCTGCAGTGAGATGGCCAACATCGGCAAGGAAGTACACCAGGGATTGGAGTTCGAGCTTCGGAGCGCTCCAATTTCGCGGCTGACCGTGAACGCCAGCTACAGCTATCTGAACCGCACCATCCAGTACGATTTTTCGAGCCTGCCCAGCGTGAGTCCGGTCAACACCAGCATCAGCATCCTTCCGATCCTGCCGCGGAACAAGGTCATTGGGACGGCGACTGTCCGCACGTTTCACGACGTGCTGGGCATCGTGAATTTTCGGTATGAGGCCGGTCTCACGCTCCAGGACACTACGTACCCGGCGATGTCGCCGCTATTTGCGGCTTTCGGCGAGTCTTTTGCGAGCACCGACCTCGGCGTCGTCGCTCCGATCTGGAAAGGAGCAACCGCCCAGCTCGGAGTAAAGAATCTCTTCGACCGGAATTATTTCTACAACGCGGGATTTCCGGAAGCCGGGCGCACCTGGTTTCTGAACTTCCGGTATAGCTTCTGAGTGGGAAACTGAGTTGAGGGAGTCATGTATACACGACGCTGTTTTGCTCTAGGGCTGCTGGCGGCCGGCTTCCTGGCTGCGCAGGAGAGCCAGCCGGTGATCCAAGTGAAGGGAGATGTGAAGCAGGCTCTGACCCTGTCGGCGGCGGATCTTGCGAAAATGCCTCGCGCCTCGGTAACCACCGCCCGGAACGGTATGGAAACCGTCTACGAGGGGGTTTGGCTTCATGATGTACTGAAGCGCGCCGGCGCCCCACAGGGCTCCGAGCTGCGCGGCAAAGCGCTGGCGGGCTATGTTCTCGCCAAAGCGGAGGATGGCTACCAGGTAGTCTTTTCGCTGGGGGAATTGGACCCCGCTTTCATCGACAACCAAATTCTACTGGCGGACACGGCCAACGGGAAACCGCTCTTCGGAGCGCAGGGGCGGTTCCGGTTAGTCGTTCCGAAGGACAAACCCGGAGCGCGATCGGTGCGCATGCTCACCGAGCTCGAAGTCGTTCAGTTGAGAAAGTAGCCCCCTGTGAAGACAGCAATCGAAAACCGGTTGAACCAGATTCGCAGGAGCCGAGGAGTCGGAGCTTCGGATCTGGCGCGACGGGTAGACGTGAGCCGCCAGACCATTTATGCGATCGAAGCGGGAACCTACGTTCCGAATACGGAAGTCGCTCTGAACCTCGCCCGGGAACTCGAAGTAACGGTTGACGACCTGTTTGCACTTCCCGGCGGTTCGCAGCGCTCCCCGGACTCTCTAGCGGCCGAGGTCCTGAGCGCGGTTCCGCCGGCGAAGGGCCAGGCCGTACGCATCTGCCGGATCGGTTCGCGCTGGGTGAGTGTTCCCGTGAGCGCGGCGCCCTATTTCATGCCGGAGGCCGACGGCGTCATCCAGCGCGCAGGCCGCGGGAGGGCGTGCGATCTGTTTGTATTCGCAAAGGACGAGGCCGCGGGGAAGCGTCTGCTGCTAGCGGGATGCGACCCGGCAACCGGACTGCTAGCGCGCATGGTGGAGAAAATCAGCGGCATCGAAGTGGTGCCGGCCGCGGCATCGAGCAAACTGGCGCTCACCTGGCTGAAGGAAGGGAAAGTGCACATCGCCGGGTCGCACCTCGAAGATCCAAAGACGGGAGAATTCAACCTGCCCCACATCCGGAGGCAGTTCCGTGGAGAGGAGTTCAGCGTGGTGAATCTGGCGCGATGGGAGCAAGGGTTTGTGGTTGGCCGCGGCAACCCCGAGCGTATCCGCGCGGTAGATGATTTAAGTCGCGCAAATGTGCGGCTGGTGAACCGGGAGGCGGGTTCGGGAAGCCGTGCCCTGCTGGACAATTTGCTCGAAAAAGCCGGAATGGACGGCGGGAAAGTGCGCGGCTACAGACGGATCGCTTATGGCCATCTCGCTGCCGCCTATTGCGTGTTATCCGGAGAGGCGGACGTTTGCTTGGCGACACGTTCGGCGGCGCAAGTCTTCGGCCTGGATTTCATCCCCCTGCGGACCGAGCGCTACGACTTCGTGATGCGGAAACAAACCGCGGACCTGCCCGCCGTTAAGGCGTTTCTGGACGTTCTTCAGCGGGCCGCTCTTCGGCGCAAGCTGGAAGTTCTTGCGGGCTATGACACTTCGCAGACCGGGTCTATTGTCGCTTAGAAAGTTCACGCTGCTGTTGCTCGCCGCCGCGAACCTATTTGCGGCGGACTGGGACTGGCGCCTTCCTCCGGGTTTTCCCAAGCCGGTGATTCCCGCCGCAAATCCGATGAGCGCGTCCAAGGTCGAGCTGGGCCGATATTTGTTCTACGACACGCGGATGTCGGTGAACGGAAAAGCGTCCTGCGCCACCTGTCACCAGCAGTCGCTCGCCTTCACCGACGGGCGGGCCCACGCGCGAGGGGCGACGGGGGAACTTCATCCGAGGAGCAGCATGAGCCTGGTGAATGTCGCCTACGCGCCGCGGTTGACCTGGGCCGACCCGGAACTCGATTCACTGGAAAAACAGGCGCTCACGCCGATGCTGGGCGAGCACCCGGTCGAACTCGGACTGAAGGGAGGCGAGGAGCGGTTCCTGGCGGCTGTGAAACGGGATACCGTCTACCGGCGGTTGTTCCCGCTGGCGTTTCCCGGAGACGCGGACCCGTACACGATTGAGAATGTCACGCGGGCCATCGCCGCTTTCGAACGCACCATCGTCTCCATGCGTTCCCCCTACGACCGGTACCGCTGGGATGGAGACGCTTCGGCGATCTCCGCGTCCGCCAAGCGTGGCGAGTTACTTTTCTCATCGAGTGAGCGGGCCGGTTGCTTCCAGTGCCATGGAGGCTGGAACTTTGCGGCGGTCCGGTTCGCGGGAAGTCCGGAGCGGGATAGCGAAGGAGCTGGGTTCTTCAACACCGGCGTCACTGTCTATAAAGAGCCGAATCGGGGCATTTACGAATACACGAAGCGGACCGAAGACACCGGCAAGTTCCGGCCTCCGACACTGCGGAACATCGCTGTGACCGCGCCCTACATGCACGATGGCAGCATAGCCACTCTCGACCAGGTCCTGGAACATTACGAGGCGGGTGGAAGACTGGCCGATCCCAACAAAACGCATATTCTGCGGCCATTCCGGCTCAGCCCGGAGGAGAAGAACGATCTGATCGAGTTTCTGAAGTCGCTCACGGATGAAGAGTTGCTGCACGATCCGCGATGGAGCGATCCCTGGCCGGCGCGGCCGAAGTAGGCTAACGAAGGACGTCCTTCACTGCCGCTGCCACAAGAGCGGCGTAGAGTCCGCTTACAACCGCTCGGGGATGGAGTCCGTCAAACGCGACCAGGCTTGGCTGTCCGTAATGATCCAATCCTTGCGCCCAACGCGGACCCAAGTCGACCTTGAATACAAAGGGATCGCGTACCGCTCCGATGGCGCGTTGCAGGCTGTCACGATTCTGCTGGCCGAAAGGGATGATCACCACGACCGGAGTTTTGCGGCCCACGGCGGAGCGAATGGCGGCCAACCATTTAGCGGCGGCCTGTGAAGTGTCACGGTTTCCATCGTTCGTTCCCATGTTCACGAAGACGTAGTCCGGCCCAGGCGCCAATTTGCCACCGTAGAGCCGGCTGTGGCCTTCAAAATAGGAATCCCAGGCCTCCGGCAGCGGCGGCAAATAGGCTGGCCGCGCCGGAGAGAGCCAACTCATCGCCGCGGAACCGCAGTTCCCAAATTCAAAGCCAAGCGCGGAGGCGAGGATCGTAGGCCATGCATAGACCGCATCGGAATTCGCAACCCAATCGACGTAATGCCCTTGAACGATCCGGTTCGAGTTGCCAAGTGTCCACGCGCCTTCCGTAATGCTGTCTCCGAAAAAGATCGCATTCGAGCGAGCGATCGAAACCGGTCCGGTGGGAAGTGCCAGCGTTCCACCGCTGTCGAGTTCCACGCCGCGAATCTTTACCGCCTCCAGCGGTGTTTTCCAGCGATCGTAGTTTGCATCCGTCGCCGAGAGATAGACCACCAACGCATGGATTCCGGGCGCCAGCCCGTGAGCCAGAGGGAGCGACCGGGCGCCGGATTCCAGGATTTTTGACTGAAGGGGCCGGTTGTCGACGGACCAAGTCAGCCGCGGGAATCCGCCCTCGGAGATCGTGCCGGCGTCGAGAAGTAACGCTGCCGCCGTTCCGGTGAAACTGGTTTTGAGGTAACTCCCCGAATGGATCCAAAGTGCATAATGGCTACCCGCCCGGACATTCGTGGGCAGCAAGCGGCCCGCTCCATCCGAATAGGTGTTGTACGGACTGAAATAAAGACCCGGATCGGTGACTGGGAACGTACTGGCATTTCCGGGCGCCACGCAGCAGGCGGCTACGGCCGCCGCGATCAGGGGAGAGAGGAGAGAAATACGCATCGGGCCCTTTTAGATAAAGGCCGTCCATCGTTCGAACACCCGGCCGCCGATCGCGGAGAGAGGCGCCAGATAACGCTCGGCATCCGCTTCGATCCGCGCGCCATCGAGCGCCGCCTCGCGAAGCTCCTCTTCAAAATTCCGGACCATTCCGCGCAACAAATCCGGCGTCACTTCCAGATGGAACAGGAATCCATAGGCCTTATTGGCGTAGCGGAAAGCCTGGCAATCCGTCAGGCCGGAAGAAGCCAGCGGAACGGCCCCTGGCGGCAAAGTGAAGACGTCGCCGTGCCAGTGGAAGCCCATGAACCGCCGGGGAAGTCCATCGAGCAGTGGATCGTTTTCCGCCTGGTCATCCAGGCTCACCTCGTGCCAGCCGAGTTCCTTTCCGCGGCCTTTACCCACCACGCCACCCAGCGCCTCGGCAAGAAGTTGGCTGCCCAAACAGACTCCGAGCACGGCGCGGCCCGCGGCGATCCCCTGGCGGATGAGCCGCAATTCGTCCGCGAGGAATGGATACCGGTCTTTCTCGTAGACGCTCATTGGACCGCCCATCACAATCAGCGCGCAGGCGTCTCCGATGGAGCCGGGTACGCTTTCGCCGGCAAACGTCCTGATGTACTCCGCCCGGAGCCCTCTGCTTGCGATTGCCTGCTCGATCGCGCCAAGCGATTCACATTCGGCGTGTTGCAGCACCAGGATGTTCCCCATGCATTTTATTTTGACATTGCGCCCCGCAACGCGGCTGCGGTTTCCCGCCATCGCATAAGATGAACGACAGGAACGGTTACACTTTCGTTCCACTCTGGACTGAACTGGACTGAATCAGATGAATAGCGAACAGGAAAATCTACAGACTGCTGCTGTACTAAAACCGCGCCCCTGGTGGAGCCTGGAAGACTGGGTTCCCGTGTGGGCGGGATTGATCTTGATGGCCGCTGTGCTCATGGGGTACCGCCCCGTTAAATTCGCCGTGAATTGGGGCACCGCCGGCGAACTTACTAACCTCTTTTCCGCCGCCAACGTCTCGGGCTGGCTGCTCCTGGCGCTCGCGGTCGGATGTCTTGCGGCGGTTTCCGTCGCGGTCATGGGGGAGCGCGCGAAGGCTTTTGTATTGGCTTTTCCCGCCGTCTTCCTACTGGCTTTGGGCTCGCAATTTCTCGCCGGGAACGCGGCCGCCAACGCCTGGGGCATAGAGTATGTCATCTTTTCTCTCGCGCTTGGCCTTCTGGTTAGCAGCACTGCGGGCACCCCAGAGTGGTTGCTGCCGGCCGTGCGCACGGAATTTTACATTAAGACAGGCATCATTCTGATGGGCGCCACGATCATCTTCGGCGACATCATGCAAGCGGGCGTACTCGGTATTTTGCAATCGGTGATGGTCGTCGTGGTGGTGTGGTATTTCAGCTTCTGGCTGGCGAGAAAATTCCACCTGGATGACGAATTCGCGACGATGCTTTCCACCGCGGTTTCAATTTGCGGAGTTTCGGCCGCCATCGCTGCGTGCGGCGCCATCGACGGCGATCGCCGCAAGCTCAGCTATGTCTCTTCCATTGTGCTGATCGTGGCTGTGCCCATGATTGTGATTCAACCCTGGTTGATTAAATTGTTCGGCATGCCGGAGATGGTCGCCGGCGCCTGGCTCGGCGGGACGCTCGACACCACCGGTTCGGTGGTCGCGGCCGGCGAGTTGATTGGCGAGACCGCCACCAAGGTGGGCACCATCGTCAAGTTTTCGCAGAACGTGCTGATTGGCGTCGCCGCGCTGCTTCTTTCAATCTGGTGGAGCACGCGTTCCGCGGCCAAGGGCGAAGGCGAGCAGAAGAAGGTCAAAGTGAGTGTAATCTGGAGCCGCTTCCCGAAGTTTGTTCTGGGATTTGTCGGCGCATCGGTTATCTTCTCCTTCGCACTCGAAGATGCCATGGTAGCCGGCGTCAAGCCAATCCTCACTAATCTGCGGAATGTGTGGTTTTCGCTCGCGTTCGTGTCCATCGGACTGGAGACAAAATTCACCGATTTGTTGAAAATGGAGGAAGGACGGCCGTTCTGGAGCTTTCTCGGAGCGCAGAGCTTTAACGTAGCGTGGACGCTTTTGTTGGCCTGGCTTGTTTTCGGAGGAGTCTTGTTCCGTGTTCCGCAAATATAACCGCGTCTCAGGCGCTCTGATTCTGGCGGCCGTAGTAGCGGCGGCCGCTCCAGACGCGCCGCTCGCTCAGCAGGTTGCGGAGAACAAAATGCTCGAAGGCCGCACGACGGCGCCGGAGTTCCCCGACGGGCTCTCTTGGCTGAACACGCGTTCACCGGTCAAACTCCGGGAACTGCGGGGAAAATTCGTTCTGCTCGATTTTTGGACCTTTTGCTGCATCAATTGCATGCATATCATCCCCGACCTCAGGAAACTGGAAGAAAAGTATGACCAGGAACTGGTGGTGATCGGCGTTCATTCCGCCAAGTTCCGGAACGAAAAAGAAACCGGCCAGATTCGGGAAGCGGTGATTCGCTACGGCATCCGGCATCCCGTTGTCAACGACTCCGATTTCCAGATTTGGAATAGCTATGGAGCGCGGGCATGGCCGACGCTGGTGCTGATCAACCCCGCCGGCAAGATCATGGGCACGATGTCGGGAGAAGGAATATTCGAACCCATCGACGAGGTTCTCACCCAGGGGATTCCCTATTTCTCCGCCAAGGGCCTGTTGGTGCGCTCCCCGATGAAAAACACGCTCGAGGCGGCGGCGCGACCCGAAACGCTGCTCTCCTATCCGGGAAAAATTTCGGCCGACCAGGCAAGCGGACGGCTGTTTATCACCGATTCAAATCATAACCGCATCCTGATCGTGAACTCCGAGGGAAGGATTCTGGATGTGATCGGAAGCGGCGAGGAGGGTTCGCAGGACGGACAATTCGACGATGCCTCCTTCCATCATCCGCAGGGAACATTCCTGTACAACAATGTTTTGTACATCGCCGACACGGAAAACCACCTGCTGCGCACGGCCGATCTTATGACGCGGGAACTTCGGACGGTGCTCGGGACGGGAGCGCAGGCGCGCCGGTTGAATGTTCCGGGCACGGGCCGGGAGGTCGCTCTGAACTCACCCTGGGACGTGGTGGTCTATGACGGCAAGGCGTATATTGCGATGGCCGGGTCGCATCAGATTTGGGAAGCGGACCTGAAGACGTGGAAAGCGCAGCCGTTCGCCGGTTCCGCGCGGGAGAACATCGCGGATGGCGGCCGCCTGGATGCGGCCCTCGCACAAACCAGCGGCCTTGCCCGGGACGGAGAGCGGCTCTTGTTCGCCGATAGCGAAACCAGTTCCGTCCGCGCCGTGACCCTGCAGGCGGACGGCAAAGTCACCACCATCGTCGGGAAAGGGCTTTTCGACTTCGGCGATCGTGACGGTGCGTGTGAGAGCGCCCGCTTCCAGCATCCGCTGGGAGTGGCGATGAGCGGCAACCTGGTCTACGTGGCGGACACCTACAACAGCAAAATCAAGGTGATCGATCCAGCCAAATGCAGCGCCGCTACCCTGGCCGGTAACGGAACCAAAGGGCTGAAGAACGGCAAGCTTTCCGCGGCTTCCTTCAACGAGCCTGGCGGACTGGCGTGGCTTTCCGGCAAGCTGTATGTCGCCGATACCAACAATCATGTAATTCGGGTGGTCGATCCGAAAGCCAATTCCGTGTCCACCCTCGAGTTGACGGGGTTGGAGAAACTGGCCAGTCACCGCCCCAGCCGTTTCCGGGGCCGTGCGGTCCGGCTGGCGCCGGTCGCTGTCCAACCGGGAAAAACCGACCTGGCGCTTTCCCTGGTGCTGCCGGATGGCTACAAGTTGAATCGGGGCGCTCCCCTATACCTGTCCTGGAGCGCTCCCGCCGTCGAACATCTGCAATTCACGCCTCAGCCGGAGGATGTCGACCTGAAGAACGCCAAGCTGCCGCTCCATATTAAGGTGACAAAACTCGAAAAGAATACGGATATAGCGATTGACGCCATTGTTTATTACTGCACAACGGAGCAGAGCGTCTGCCTGGTGGATCGTTTGCGCGCTTCGCTCGAATTGCAGCCGTCTTCAAGCGCGCCGGAAAGTGTTCCGGTTGAAGTAGTTGTGAAGAGGCCCGGCAGCCTCTGAACTTAATGATAGACTTTCCTTAATCGTTTAAGCTGGGAAAAATCGATGATCTTTGGAATGACGACCTCCCGTATTCTCCTCACCGTGCTCCCGGTGCTTGCTTTTAGCGGCAGCGGCCAAGGGCAGACTCCCGCCCAGTTGGAGGTCTTTGAGAAGAATGCGCGCCCGCTCTTTTCTCAAAAGTGCCAGATGTGCCACAACGCCAAGATGAAGAGCGGTGGATTCGATCTCGGCACGCCGGAAGGTCTTAAAGAGGCCGCCTCAATGGGGATCTTCGGCAAAAGCGCCGAACCTGAGAAAAGCCCCATTGTCCAGGCCCTGAGCTACGAAGGCCAGGTCAAGATGCCGCCGCAAGGCAAATTGCCGGCCGAGACCATCGCCGCCATCCGAGACTGGGTGGCGGCGGGAGCGCCTACCCCGGCGGCCGCCGTTTCCGCGGGAAATACCCTGTCAGGCACCGGCGTCCGGCCGGTGGCGCTTCGCGGTGTGATCACCGACGCTGACAAGAATTTCTGGGCGTATAAGCCGCTGTCGAAGGCGGAGCCTCCCGCACCCCAGCAGGCGGATTGGGCGGTGAATCCAATCGACCGTTTCGTTCTGGCCAATCTTGAACAGCACGGCCTGAAGCCTGCGCCGCCGGCAAGCAAGATTACTCTTCTCCGCCGCGCCACGTTCGACCTTACCGGCCTGCCGCCCACGGAAAAAGAAATCAACGATTTCCTGGCCGACAAGTCGGCGGACGCGTTTGCGAAAGTGGTGGACCGCCTTCTCGCCTCACCCCGTTACGGCGAAAGATGGGGGCGGCACTGGCTGGACGTCATGCGCTACGCCGATTCCACCGGCAGCGATGAAGATCACCGCTATCCGCATGCGTGGCGCTATCGCGATTACGTGGTGGACGCGTTCAACAGTGACATGCCCTACAACCAGTTTGTTCGGGAGCAATTGGCCGGTGATATCCTTGCCGCCGACCCGAAATCCGGAGTCGGCTACCGGGGCATCATCGCGACCGGCTTCCTCGCCCTGGGAAAGAAGGCGCTTGCTCAGAAGGATCTCCCGCTTAAGCGCTATGACGTGGTGGACGACCAGATAGACGTCACCGCCAAGGCATTTCTCGGACTCACAGTCACCTGCGCGCGCTGCCACGATCACAAATTCGATCCCATCTCCACCAAGGACTACTACCAGCTTGCGGCCATTTTTGCCTCCACTCTCAGCTATTCCGGGGGAGAGACGGGAGATCCCATCGAAACGCCGCTCGCTCCTCCCGGCGAATTTGAAACCTTCCACAGCCAATGGGTTGCCTACAACGACCTCGAAAAGAAATTGACAAAAATTCTCGATTTCGATGAGGACGCAAGAAAACATAGAGACGCGGGCGAAGCCCGGATCGCCGATTCCATGCAGGCCGCGTATCGCGTCTATGCAAAGGGCGAAAATCTCGCCGCCGTCGCCGCCGAAACGAAATTAGACCCGAAACAGCTCTCGCAATGGGTGGACTATCTAAAGGATGCGCAGCGTCCGGAACTGGCGAAGTGGCGCGCGGCGACCGACGCGAACCGGAAAGAGATCGCCGGTCAATATCAGGAAGACTTCCACACCAGCGCTTACCAATATGACCAGGATCTGAGCTGGTGGAAAGAAGCGCGCGGCAGCTATCCGAACTCCGGGAAAGTGGTGGGCGCGCGTCCGCGGATGACCGTGGAGAAAGGGCCGTTCTTCGTTGCCACGTGGCAGGATGGCGGCCCACTACATCGTACGCGGGACGAACAGATCGCCTCGCTCTCACCGGACAAGGCAACCGAGGTTCGCGAGCTACTCGCCCAGGCGGATGCAATGGAAAAGACGCTTCCCCGGAAGGAAGTGGCCATGGCTTGCGCCGTCAAAGAGGGCGATACGGTACAGCAGCACGTCTTTCTCCGGGGCGACTATCACAGCCTGGGCGACCCCGTGGAGAGAACCGTTCCATCGATTCTGCGCTTGAGCGCGCCCGCGCCGGAAGTGAAGACGAAAAGCGGCCGCCTGGAACTGGCTGACTGGATTGTCGATACGCGCAATCCTCTTCCGCCGCGCGTGATGGCGAACCGCATCTGGCAGGGGCACTTCGGATACGGAATTGTCCGCACGCCGGACAATTACGGCAGGTTGGGCGAACGTCCGGACAATCCGGCGCTCCTCGACTACCTGGCGCGAACCTTCATGGAGAACGGGTGGTCGATAAAAAAGATGCACCGCCTGATCATGCTCTCAAACACCTATCAAATGAGCGCCGTGTTCGATGAGCGGACCAAGGAGAAGGATCCGGAAAACCGCCTGCTCTCCCATTTCCCGCCCCAGCGTCTGAGCATCGAGGAAATCCGTGATGCCTATCTCGCGATGGGCGGCGATCTCGACCTGACCATGGGAGGAACTCTCGACCCTGGCGTTGGCACGGACGGAGAAACCAGCGCGAACCGCATCAGTATGAATCCGGAACAAACCAATCGCCGCAGCATTTATCTGCCCCTGCGGCGGTCGAACCTTCCGGTTTTGTACACCCTATTCGACTTCGGCGACGCGACAACGCCGGACGGACACCGCAATAACACCACCGTGGCGACACAGGCTCTATTCGTGATGAACAGCCCGCTCGTGATTCGTGAAGCGGAAAATGTCGCCGAAAGCGTGCTGAAGCAGCAGAAACAGGATAAGGACCGCATCGAACAGATTTATCTGCGTGTGCTCGACCGGCCCGCCGATGCGAGCGAGATTGACATGGGTCTCACGTATCTCGCCCGCTTACGCCAGAAATGGCATGAGATCGACGAAGCCAAGGCGTGGACCAGCCTCACTCATGCGCTGATGGCTTCGAACGAGTTCATATTTGTGTACTGAGAGGCGGAGAAACCATGGATATTAATTCGTTTCTGATCAAGCCCCCGAAAACTTCGCAGCTTTCCCGCCGCGGGATGCTGCGCGCCGCCGGGTGCGGCTTCGGATACATGGGACTCCAGTCCCTGATGGCGGAGGTGGCGGCAGCGAGCCAGAATGTCGACCCGCTGGCTCCCAAGACGCCGATGTTCCCGGCGCGCGCCAAGCGTGTGATTTTTCTGTTCATGCACGGCGGCCCTTCCTCCATAGACATCTTCGACCCGAAGCCCTTTCTCGATGCGCACGATGGCAAGCCCCTGCCCATCAAGCAGCCTTTGACCTTCGCGGCGGGCCAGACGGGGGGCATGATGAAGTCTCCCTGGAAGTTTAAGAATTGCGGCCAGAGCGGATTGCCGATCAGCGACCTCTTCCCGCATCTTCGCGAGTGCGCCGACGACCTTTGCGTCGTCCGCTCGATGGTCGGCGAAGGCGTCGATCACGGCGCCGCGCTGCTCCAGACTTTCACTGGCACTTTCACGTTCACCCGGCCTAGCATGGGCTCCTGGGTGCTCTATGGACTGGGCTCTGAAAACCGCAACCTGCCCGGATACATCACGATCAAGCCCGCTCTCTCTCACGGCGGCGCCAAGAACTGGGCATCGGGATTTCTGCCGGGCTCGGTGCAGGGGACGGCGATCGGCAATGCCGGCATGAAGGTGAGCGAAATTCGCAAGGAGCCTATCGAATATCTGGTGAATGCCGGGTTAAACCGCGAGCAACAGCGGTATGAGCTCGACATGATCCAGGCCATCAACCGGAAACACCAGGAGATGTGGAAGCTCGACGACGAATTGGAGACGCGCATCCAATCGTTCGAAATGGGTTTCCGGATGCAAGCGGAAGCGGCGAAAGTGTTCGATCTCTCCGCCGAATCGGAAGCCACCAAGGATCTCTATGGCTTGGACGATCCGAAGACCGCCGATTTTGGATGGCAGTGCCTGCTCGCGCGGCGGCTGGCGGAGGCCGATGTCCGTTTCATCCAGTGCACGCACAGCTACAAATGGGACCAGCACTCGGACCTGTTCACCAAGCACACGGAAAATGCCGGAGAGGTGGACAAGCCCATCGCGGGTTTGTTGAAAGACCTGAAAGCGCGAGGGCTGCTCAAGGACACGCTCGTTATCTGGTCGGGCGAATTCGGCCGGACTCCAGTGTCACAAGGCGGCAACGGCCGGGATCACAATCCCTACGGCTATTCGCTCTTCATGGCGGGCGGCGGCACAAAGCCTGGCTTCGCATACGGCGCTACCGATGAATTCGGCTACCACGCGGTGGAGAACCGGATGCATATCCACGATTTCCATGCCACCGTTCTGGCTCTGCTCGGGCTCGACCACCTGCGATTGACCTACCGGTATTCCGGCCGCGATTTCCGGCTTACCGACACCGCGGGAAACGTCCACACCGGTATATTCGCCTGATCCAACGCCCCGACGATCTATAATCAACCTCATCGGGCTACGGAGGAGACGTTTGCGGAGCGCTGTGCTTCCGGTGATCGCGGTGATGTGTGCCGTCTGGCCGCGGACGTTGTTGTTCGCCGCCGAGGCTCCGCGCAATTCCGCTTGCGCGGCGAAACCCGTCGAGGTAGCCGGTACCGGGCCGGCGTGGAACGGATGGGGCGGCACGCTGAACAACGCGCGCTTCGTCTCCAGCGCGGATGCGGAACTGACCGCCGGGAACGTTCCGGGGTTAAAGCTGAAGTGGGCGTTCGCGTTCCCCGGCGACCTCTCCGCCTACTCGCAGCCGGTCGTATTCGGCGGAAGGCTCTTCGTCGGAAGCGCCGGCGGCACAATCTATTCCCTCGACACGAAAACAGGCTGTGGATTCTGGAGCTATGACGCGCTCTCCGGAGTGCGCGCCGCAATCGTCATTGCTCCGTTCGAGGACGGGTTCGCCGCGTACGCGGCCGATCAGCAGGCGAACGTTTATGCCGTGAACGCTTCCACCGGGAAACTCCTGTGGAAGACGCGCGCCGACGCACACCCGCAGGCCCGCATCACCGGCTCGCCGCAATTCTACAAAGGCGTACTCTACGTGCCGGTTGCATCCGGCGAGGAGTGGGCCAAGGCGGATCCGGATTACGAATGCTGCACCTTTCGCGGCAGCGTGGCGGCGCTCGACGCAAGGACCGGGAAGCAGATCTGGAAGACCTACACCATTCCGGAAACCCCCAAGCCCCTGGGCAAAACCAGGAATGGAAAACAACGTTGGGGACCCTCCGGCGTCTCCGTGTGGGGCGCGCCCGCCATCGATCCCAAACGCAACGCCCTGTATATCGGGACCGGGGAAAGCACTTCCGAGCCCGAGTCTTCCACGGCGGACGCGATTCTGGCGATGGACCTCGACACGGGAAAGATCCTGTGGGCGCATCAGCTCACCGAGAATTCCTTGTTTCGAGCGGGGTGCGTCTATTCGAATCGGGCTTCCTGCCCGGATCGTCCGGGTCCGGATCATGACTTTACTGCGTCGCCCGTTCTTCGCGAGCTATCGAAAAGAAAGCGCGTTCTGATTGCCGGGCAGAAATCGGGGCTGGTGCACGCTCTCGATCCTGACGACGAAGGAGAGATCGTCTGGCAGCAAAAGATCGGAAAGGGTGGGCTGTGGGGCGGTGTCGAATGGGGCCCCGCGGCGGACGAAAACAATGTATACGTGCCGCTCTCCGACCTGGCGCTCGAAAACGTCAACGCCGATACGGGCTATCGGCCCGTCCCCAGCGCGGGGGGCGGGTTGTTCGCGCTACGCTTGCGCGACGGGAAGAAAGTCTGGTCGGCGCCGCCGCCACCGGCATGTGCGCGGCCCGGATGCAGCCCCGCCCAATCGGCGGCCGCTGCCGTAATTCCCGGAGTGGTATTTTCAGGCGCGCTGGACGGAGTGCTACGGGCGTACAGTACGCAAGATGGATCGGTTCTCTGGCAGTACGACACAGCGCGGGACTTCCCGTCCACTGTCAACGGGGCGCAGGGCAAAGGCGGCGGCATTGAGGGCCCCAGCGCCACCATTTCCGGCGGGATGGTATTCGTCAACTCCGGCTTTGGGCAGCTTCATGGAATGCCCGGCAACGTGTTGCTTGCCTTTGGAACCCGGTGAATCCAGGTCAGCGCAAAACGCCCGTCACTCCGAGGAAAATCGCCAGCGCGACCGCCATGGCGACGAAGACCGTGATCGCAACAAACTTGAAATCCCGGCTGACGGTGAACGCCGCAATCGAGGCGAAGATCCGGCTGATGGGCGTGAGAATCAGAATCACCACGCCAGCTACCGACAACAGGACGGGATCCGCGGTACGAACCCCCAGCCAGATTCCCGAAAGACCATGAAGTTCGGGCGGCCATCCGGAGTCAAGCCTCATCGGCTTTCCGGACACGATGGCCGAGAGGATCGCGGCGGCAAAGAGCAGGGAACTCACGATCATGCCGGTCATCAGGGCTTTGTAGACTGCGACGTGCAGCAGGCGGGAGGGCTCCGATTCGTGCGTGGCGCGCGGGTTATTCATGCGGACTCTGTCTCTTTCAACCGGCATGAGGGAGACTCACTCCGAGCCGCAGGAAAAGCGCCCGGGCAAGCATGGAGTAGCCGATGTAGATCACCAAAATGGAGAATATCCACTTTAATAGTGAGCTCGGGAGGCGGTTCATAATCAAAGTTCCAACGGTTGCGCCTACCGTGGTTCCGAGCGCCACGGGCGCCACCAGCGCGAATTCGATAAGACCGGACGCGAAGAACACGGCCGAACTGACGGCCGCCGTAATGCCGATCATGAGCTTGCTGGTGCCCACCGCCACCTTCATGGGCACATTCATAAAGCGATTCATCGCCGAAACTTTCACCACGCCGCCGCCAACCCCCAGCATGCCCGAAGTGATCCCGGCGACGAAGGAGAGGCTAGAGCCGATTCCTCCGCCTGTGACGACATACGGCACGTCCTGCCCGGCGGATTTGTCGTAATACGAGCCGGACAGGTCGAGGAATCGCGCCACGCCGGTATGCGCCGCATCGGCAAACTGGTTGGCGCGGATCTTCCGGTCGTCCAAGTGCCGCGTGGTAAAGCTGCCGTAGGCCAAATATGCCATCAGCAACGAAAACAACAGGAGCATCAGCCATTCTTGAAGATGCATGGCCAGTACGGCTCCGATCATTGCGCCAAGCGTGGTGAACACTTCCAGGAACATGGCAAGTTTCAGGTTGGCGATGCGCTGATCGACGTAGGAAGATCCACCCGCGTTCGACGTCGCGATGACAGAAACAATGCTCGCGGCCACGGCCGTCTTCATGGGGAAGTGGAAGCCCAGGACAATCAGGGGCACGATGAACATGCCCCCGCCCACGCCGAGGAGCGAGCCGAAGAGCCCGGCCACACACGCACCGCCGAACAGCGTGAGCATCTGCGAAAGAGAAATCGCCACGTCCGTATATGATACGCTGCCCCCGGGCGGAGGGGCGAAGCGGGCCGCTCGGCGGCCTTCCGCATTTGGTGTAATGGCTCCCAAATGCACATCCGCACTTTCCTCTGTCTAATGACTGTCGCCGCCGCGACGCCTTTACCCGGTCAAGTGGGAATGTTTAATGACGGACAGCGCCGGGATATTACACGGGCTTGGACCGGCGAACGTTTTGCCGATGGCAGACCCAAAGTGCCGGATGAAGTGCTGGAGCGTCTGAAGCACACCACTGCCGAAGAAGCATGGGACACGCTCGGCGAGCATCATTTCCGGCTCCAATTTGAAGGCGGTTGGAAGACGATCAATGTCAAGCCCGGAGAACGCCTGGTCGGTAGGGCGGTGACCGCCCAATTCATGCCCTACCGCCCGGACCTGAACGCCGTGGTGAACGCCCATGGCAGGCAGGACAAACGTACTGGCGGCGGCCAGAATTCATGGGTGATCGATACCCTCACCAAAGGCGATGTGCTGGTGGTGGATCTATATGGAAAGATCAGGGACGGTACGATTATTGGCGATAACCTGGGGACGTCGATCATGACGAAAACCGGCACGGGACTGGTGGTAAACGGAGCCGTGCGCGACGCCACGGGGCTCGCGGAGATTCCGGGCTTTAAAGTGTTTGCTCGCGATTTCCACCCGAGCGCCATCGCCGATACGACCCTTACGGGATGGAATGTGCCGATTCGCATCGGGGAGGTAACGGTGCTCCCGGGCGACGTCGTTTTGAGCGATCCCGACGGGATCACGTTCATCCCCGCGCAATACGCGGAGGAGGTCGCCGATGAAAGCGAGCTTACCCATCTGCGGGATGAGTGGGGACATAGGATGCTGCGGGAACAAAAGTATGCGCCCGGTCAGATTGACGCCCGCTGGACACCCGCCATGATCCGTGAATTCAATGAATGGGCGGCATCCCGGGGATCGAAGATGCGGATGAAATGAATTCCCTACGCTGCGTCAATGGGCCGCGCTCCGGCGCGCATCCAACTGTTCGAAGGTCTGGTTCAGGATGGGGTAACTTCGCCAGTCGTGGAAATCGAAGTGCCACCACTCGGTCTCATAAACCGAGAAGCCTTGCTCTTCCATGGCGTGCCTGAGCACGGCGCGCAGCCAGCGTTGTTCGGACGTGCCGCCCGGGTAGTAAGGGTAGGATCGCGGAGACATCTCGTCATAAACGCCGGTCATTTGAACCGGACGTCCGGTGGAGAGCTCGTAGAGCGTCAGGTCCACCGCGCATCCGCGATTGTGCCGCGAGCCCTGCGAGGGGTCGGCGACGAAAATGCGATCCGGCTCCGGAGATGCATCCCAGAATATCTTGGTGACGTACCAGGGACGGTACGCATCGTGGATCAGCAGCCCGAAGCCCTGTTTGTGGAGTTCGCGACTCGCCCGCGCCACGGCCTCGGCCGCCGGGCGTTCCATGAATGCGCGCGCCTGGCGGTAGACCGGCGTGCTCAAAAAATCGTTGGTGGTGGCATAACGGATATCCAGTTTGATGGATGGGTCTATTGTGGTTAGCTCAACCAGGTCTGCCGGCTTGAAGTTGCCGCTTTCCTGGGGAGGCTGGGCCGCGAGCGCTTCGTTTCGCAATTCGTCCACCGGCTTCAAGGGTTTAATCCGGAAGATTTTCCCGTCGGCGGGGCCTACCGCCCGC
Source organism: Bryobacteraceae bacterium (assembly GCA_035545735.1). Classification (GTDB taxonomy): domain Bacteria; phylum Acidobacteriota; class Terriglobia; order Bryobacterales; family Bryobacteraceae; genus JAJYKC01. The sequence goes on from DASZXS010000067.1 coordinate 25,626, forward strand.
CGTTTGAAAACAACGGCGCCGACTTTCACCTCCGTCGCGCGTCCCCGCGCATCGCGGCGGAAGGTGAGGGTCTCGCCATCGTAGAGACCACGTGCCGGATAACGGTACACGTCCGGCGAAATCTCCACCAGGGGCTCATAGTCGTACCACTCGATCAGCGATGTAAGCTTTCCATCTTTCTCGAGAATGTAGAGGGTGTCGTAATCCCAGCCATACTCGCCGATCAAGCCTTCCCAAGCGTGCGGCGCCGGTTTCGGCCTGGCCGTTTCGACGCGGCGGAATATTGCATCGCCTGCCTTTAGGCTGCCCGGAAACAACTCGAAACGTTCTCCGAAGCTCAAGCGGCCGTCCACGATAAGCTCGTGGCCCGACAGGCGGAGCGGCACTTTTTCTCCGCCTTCCGCGCGAAGCGCTAATAACTTTCCGTTTTCTTCGAGCAGCTCGATTCCCTTGGGGCCGGAGGCATAGCGCGCCTCCGCGGCGCGCGCCAGTTCCAGAGAAACGGGCTCGGTCTCCGGAATCGCCGGAAGCGGCTTGCCGGCTTTTGCGGCCAGCATCAGGCGCAAGGCTTGATTGGCTATCTTTGTGACGCTGGCGTTGGCGCTGTCCATCGTAGTCACCACGGCGACGCCCAGTTTATCGTCGGGGAGCGCTTCCAGCTCGGTCGCAAACCCGTAGATTGCGCCTCCGTGTCCGACCAGCGAATGGCCGTCGAGCGAGGACAATCGAAAACCGATTCCAAAGGGTCCGGGCCGGCCGCCCTGAGAAAATTGCGGCTGCCACATTGCCTGAAGGGTCTCCGGTTTTAGGATGCGCCCGCCGTCATCAAAGAGCATGCCGAGAAACTTGGCCAAGTCGAGGACCGACGAATACATGCACCCCGCCGGCGCCATCCCCAATTCAAACGAAGGGGCGTCAAAGACGCGTCCATCGTAGGTCCATACAAATGCGCGCGCGAGTTTCCCGGCGATTTGCGGTGCGGGGGCAAACGAGCTGTGGCTCATTCCCAGCGGCTCCAGCACGGCCTTTTGCAGATAGCTGGCAAAAGGCTGCCCGGAGCGCTTTTCCAGAACATAGCCCGCCACTGCGACTGCGGCGTTGGAGTACTTGGTTCGAGTGCCGGGCCGGTAGACCAGCTTGGTATCGTTCAGGCTTTCCACAGTGGCCTGTAGCGACGGGCTCGTCGAATCGAAATAATGCCCCGCCGGCGGCTCCCGAACCAGCCCGGACCGGTGCGACATCAATTCCCGCAGCGTAATTGGCTCACCGAAAGGATTCACCGGATGAAACGCAGGCAGGTATCGAGACACCGGAGCATCCAGGTCGAGCTCGTGCTTCTCCACCAGTTGCATCAACGCGGTATCTGTGAATAGCTTCGAGACCGAACCGACGCGATAGACGGTGTCGGCCGCCGCGGCGACTTTCTTTTGGGGATCGGCGAAGCCGAAGCCCTGCGCCCAGACGACGCGCTGCTGATCGACGAGAACAATCGAGACGGCCGGGAGAGATTGGTTCGCCATCTCGCGCGTCACCATCCGCTCCAAAGCGGCGGCGGTCTCCTGGTACGGAGACGCGGCGTCAATCCGCTCCTGCGCGGGCAGCAGCGCCGCGCAAAAGACGATCGCAAAAAGCCCCACGCTGACTTTAGAAGAAATCAAGGAGCTCTCCTTCGCTTTCAAACCCTTTTTCATCGAGCCGCACAGGTGTTTTGTGTTTTGTAGTTATATCACGCCATCGTCAACCGCGCGGCATCCAGGCGGCGATTTACCGACCTTTTCCGCTACCGCACATCGCCAGTTGGTAAAAGGCGGCAAGCGCGTCATCGATTGGATGGTGCTGCGGCTTCCCCGAGAGGTCCAGCCTGTTCCACCTCATGAGGTTTACCGCGACCGACATCTGCCGCTTGCGGTCGTCTCGCGTCATGGACATGGCTCCGGCGCCCCAGACGGAGCCGTCGTGCCCCCAGAACGTGCCATGGCCGGGAACCTCCATCTTGCGGAGGCCGAGGCCGTACTCGATTTCTTTCCCCTCAAAAGAGATAACGGGGACGGTTCGCTGCATCTGCGCCAGCGACGGCGTGCTGACGATCTCGCCCGCGAGCAACAACCGGTAGAAGCGGTTAAGATCTGCAACAGTTGATATCAGCGAGGCCGCCGGCCCCACCCAGGACATGTCGTAGACGCTGTAATCCCGTGGAGGGTCGATCATGCCGAACCACGCCTCGTACATCTGCGAGTGCGGCCCATTGACATGCGCTTCGGACGGAAACCCGGTGTCCCGAAGACCAGCGCGCTCAATCACGTTCTGTGTGATGCACTCCTCCGCGGTGGCGCCGGTTACCTTCTCCAAGAGTTGGCAGAGGAGCTGATAGTTGGTGTTGGAATATACGCCCGGAGTGCCGCCCGGTGTACCAACAGCGGGCGCCGCGACCCCCATGCGGATCAACTCGGCCGGGTGAAACTGCTTGAACCGGCCGTCGTCCAGGCTCTCGGGGGTAGTATGGGCCAGTTTAGGGAACGCCTTAAGAGACGGGTATGCATACGGAAGGTATTCCGCGAGGCCGCTGGTATGGTTGATCAGCATTCGGACGGTGATCGCACCGCCGCGTTCTCCCGGCGCCAACTCTGGCAGGTAGTGACCGATCGGAGTGTCGAGATCAATTTGACCGCGTTCGGCCCGCTGCAGGACGGCGGCGGCAGTGAAGGTCTTGGTGATGCTGCCAACGCGGTGCCGCATGCCGGGGCTAACGGGAAGGCCGGCGCCAACATCGGCGACGCCGGCGGCGCCGCGCCATACCTCATCGCCGTCGCGCACTTCGGCGAAGACTCCCGGAATCCCCGCCCGATGGACGTTGTAAATGGCGTTGTTCAGATCCGCGGGATTGAGCGAATCCCGATCGGCACCCCTCTTCTCATGGTTGATTTGTGTTCCCATCCTGTCCTCCAAGTACGGGCCGCCGGCCATACAGCCTAGTGCAGATGCTTCAGCTTGTCCGGGTTGCGTACAACATAAATTGCCGAAACCTTGCCCTCTTCGATTTCGAGCGCTGTCGTCTGGAGCTCACCATCGGCCTCCAGCGTCACGAAACCGGGCAATCCGTTGATAAATCCAACACGAATCAGTTTCGACTCGTTCTTTGGCAACTGACCCGCCAGGTAGCTGGCAAACCTCATGACCGCATCGAATCCGGCGATCGGTTCCATGGCTGCCGGACGCTTTCCGCCGCCATCGGCATGGAGACTGACATCGGCCGCCAGCATCGCACCGAGCGCCTTCATGTCTCCGCCGCGGGAAGCGGCGAAAAAAGCCTTTGCAAGATCGAGCCCATGGCGCTTCTCCACCTGGAAGCGCGGTCTCGCCTGACGGACGTTTTCACGGGCGCGGGCCGCGAGCTGCCGGCAAGCGCCCGGTTCGCGCTGAACGGTGGCCGCGACTTCGTCGAACGCGAGCCCGAACACATCGTGTAGCAGAAATGCCGCTCGCTCCAGCGGAGAAAGGCGTTCGAGCGCAAGCATCAAAGGCAGCGTGACGTCCTCCACTTCCTCGTCATTCACAACGGGTTCAGGAAGCCATGTTCCGACGTAGGTCTCGCGCTGATGCCGTGCGGATTTCAGTTGATCCAGACAAAGGCGCGTAACCGTGCGGCGCAGGAATGCCTCGGGCTCCCGCACTTCGCCGCGATCGGTCTTCATCCAGCGAATGAAAGCCTCTTGCATCACATCCTCCGCGTCGGCCACCGAGCCGAGCATTCGATAAGCAACGCGCACCAGGCTTGGACGCAGCGGCTCAAAGCTGGCCGCTGCGTCCTCGAATCCGATGCCCGTCATCCGGCAGCCGCCTTGGCCCGATCCGCAATGGTCTTTAGGGCCGCTGCGTCAAGAAACCCGCCGAAGCCAACGGCAATGCGGTTCCATCCGTTGATGACATTGATGAGTAAAGTGAGTTTAACTTGTTCCTCCTCGGTGAAGTGGACCTTCAAGGCTTCATAGGCGCTTTCATGCGTATGGCCCTCGGAGAGCCGCGTCAGCGCCTCGGTCCAGCCAAGGGCGGCGCGTTCGCGATCCGTATAACAAGGAGCCTCCGGCCAGGCGGAAAGCAGGTAGAGGCGCTGTTCGGTCTCTCCGCGCTCCCGCGCCGCAATGGAATGCATATTGATGCAGTTGGCGCAGCCGTTGATCTGGGACGCGCGGATCTTCACAAGCTCGGTGAGCGTTGGTTCCAGGCTCGAACCGACGGCGACGGAAGTGCCGAACCACTTCTTCATCAGTTCCGGAGCCGCGGCTAAGGGATCAAGTTTTGCAGTCATGATTTGGATACCTCCTATTGGTTCCAATAGGATGACGAGCCGCCACCTTCCAGTGTGACATCGGCCGGCTTTGGGTTGGATGCTTCCGTCGCGCGGCGCATCATTTCGGCCTCGAAAGGATCGACAGCGAGAACGAACAGGCCGGCGTGGCGATTACCGTCCACGGCTTGGTTGACTCCGAGAGATGTTGCGAAACGAACTGTACATCGGGCAGGGCGGCGTTAGCCAGCGCCGGGCAGGGAACCTATTGTCTCTGGAGTGAGCTTTTACCTATGTGTCCGGGCTGGAAACAGAAGTCGACGGCGGCATCTGGCTCGTCAGCGTCATGGATTACGATCTCGGCTATATCGATCTGGAGGAAAAAACCCTGCAGCCCCTCAACAACCCTTTAGGTCCAAAAGGGTTGCCCATGTCTCCGGGCCGGACACGGCTCTTGATCAAAAACGGGGGCAGACCCTCGATCCCAAGATGGTAAAACATTCTTGGGAGAATACGTTTTGACCGACTCAGAGATCGTTTTAGGCCTACCCCAATACGAGGTTAGCAACATCCAACGAAGCGGCGGCACGAT
>DASZXS010000068.1:0-227407 GCA_035545735.1 Bryobacteraceae bacterium
GATGCTCGTCCGCATCGATGGGCATGGCGGCGCGCCGGGCGGCCTGGTGTCCGCGAATCCGGTCGACATCGAGATCCACACCGAGGGCGCGGGCCAGCCTCGCGGGTCGTTTCTTTTCTCCTTCTCCGACCCCGAAATTACCGTGCGCCGGATTTTGGCGGCGCGGCCGGAACTCGCGCTTCCGCTGGCGCGTAACTTGGCGCCTTTCCGGAAACCCGTCACCTCGAACATCGTGCATTCCGTTTCGAAACAGAATGCTCTGTTCGCCTTGGCCACGGGCCTTCCCGATATCGTTCCCCTGCTTTCTCTCTCCTGGGCCGCCGGGGAATTCGCCTCCGATACCGCTGTATTGACCGCGAATCAGGTTCGCATGGCGTTCCTGCTGGCTGCGGCGAGCGACCGTGATATTGGTTATCGCGAGCAGAAAGCCGAGATCGCTTCGCTCATCGGCGGCGCATTCGGTTGGCGCAGCCTGGCGCGCGAGCTGGTAGGGAAGATTCCGCTTGGTGGAGGGCTTATTCCCAAGGCGGGCATCGCCTATGCGGGCACCTGGGTCGTGGGAAAGTCGATTGAGCGTTATTACCAGCTTGGATACGGACTAACACGCGCGGAGCGCCGGGCGGCTTACGAACAGGCGCTCGCGCGTGGCAAAGCTATCGCGGGGTCGATACTTAGAGTCCACAAATTGAAGACCCGGGCTTAGATGCTCTACAACACGCCCTATCCATGCAGAACGATAGTGGTGACGTCTCACGATGGGCGTTGGAATTAGCCAGGCGCTGGAACTCGCCGCAGGCGCCTAAATCTTCGTCCCTCGCAGGGCGGAACTGACGGCGGTATTCATCATGTCTTCGGCCAGCTTCTGAGTTGCCGCATTCAGCGCCTCGATCTTATCGTTGATCCCATGGTGGTCGTTGGAGTGGTACGCGGCCTGTAAGTCATGGATGGCCTTCTCAATAGCCGCCCGCTCTTCCTCCGTTAGCCCGGAGTACGCGGGGTTCTGCTTGCCTTTTTCCACGGCGCGCAGAATGTTGTCCGCTTCCACCTGCGCTTCCCGGACCTGACGGGCGTGGAAATCCTCCTCGGCTTTTTGCACCGATTCCAGGATCATCTTTTCCACCTGTTCGTCGGTGAGTCCGTAGGAAGGCTTGATATCCACGCTCTGTTCCTTGCCGGTGCGCTGGTCGCGCGCGGTTACATTGAGAATTCCGTTGGCGTCGATAAGGAAGCGCACTTCGATGCGCGCGAGCCCGGCGGGCACCGGATCGATGTCCTTCAGGTCAAAGCGCGCCAGAGAGCGGCAATCCTTCACGAGCTCACGCTCCCCCTGCAGGACATGAATCAGGACATTCGTCTGGCCGTCCACCGCCGTGGTGAACGATTCCGTTGCGCTCGCGGGAATGGTTGAGTTCCGGAGAATGAGCTTTGAGACCACGCCGCCCATCGTTTCGATGCCCAGCGACAGCGGAGTAACGTCCAGCAATAGCTTGTCCTGCACATCACCGGACAGAATGCCGGCCTGGACCGCCGCCCCCAGCGCCACCACTTCATCCGGGTTGAGATCGGTATGCGGCTTGGCTCGGAACAGATTCTCCACCGCGGTGCGCACCAGCGGAATGCGCGTTGAGCCACCCACCAGCACCACTTCGTCAATCTGGTCGACCGTCACGCCCGCGTCTTTGATGCATTCCCGGCATGGCCCGAGCGTCCGGTCCACGATCGGAGCGATCAACCGGTCGAAAAGCGCGCGATCGATCCCGCGCGAATACTTCCGTCCGCGATACTCGAGTTCGATGACCGTGGAGGGAGCAAAGGAAAGCTTTTCCTTGGCTGCAATCACGGCGCGCCGGAGGCGCTGTACTCCTTCGTTGTCGCTCGAAAGGTCCATGCCCCACTCGCTGTGGATGTCCTCAAGCGCGATCCGCAACAGCAGATTGTCGATATCGTCGCCGCCGAGGTGGGTATCGCCGTGGGTCGCGAGGACCTCGAAAATGCCTTCCTGCAGCTTGAGAATGGAAATATCAAAGGTGCCGCCGCCGAGGTCGTACACCGCGACCACGCCGTCCTTCCGCTTATCAAGCCCGTAGGCGAGCGACGCCGCGGTGGGCTCGTTCACCAGCCGCAACACTTCCAGTCCCGCGATTCGCCCGGCATCCTTGGTGGCCTGCCGCTGCGCGTCGTTGAAATAAGCGGGAACCGTGATCACCGCCTTCGTCACGGTCTCGCCCAGGTACGCTTCCGCGTTGCGCTTTAACTGGCGCAGAACGTGCGCCGAGATTTCCGGGGGTGTGAGGTGCTGTTCGCCTAATTGAAGCTGTAGAACCGACTCGCTGCCTTCAGCGATGTGAAAAGGGAACAGTTTCAGGTCTTCGCGGATATCGTCGAGACCGCGGCCCATCAGGCGCTTCGCGGAGTAAACGGTCCGGTCCGGCTGCGTCAGCAGCAGTTGACGCGCCTCATCGCCGACCACCACTTCACCGCCGGGATTTACCGAAACCACGCTCGGAACCAGGCGTCCTCCATTGGCGCTCGGGATGATCGCCGGACCGGTAAAGTCCATGAACGCAACCAGGCTGTTGGTGGTGCCCAGATCGATGCCGACCACGCGGTCGCGCTTGTCAAAATCAATTTGAAACGTGGACATGTTTTTCCACCTCGCTCACGAGGTTTTGAACGTATTTGCGCCGGTTAAGCACCGCGCGAATTTTAACCAGCGTTTCGCGAGAGCGGTCCGCATCCCACAGCGCGAAGAGTGTTTCCAACTGGCCGCTGGTTCCCGCCAGCATTTCCTGAAAATTCCTGTGCGCGGTTTCAAGCTGCGGCCGGGCGGAATCATCGCCGTTCCGCAACTCTTCCAGGGCCATATTGAGCTCGAAAACTTCCTCCAGCAGCTCGGGAGGCACGTCTTTTCCGCGTTGCTCTCCGATATCGAACCCTTCTTCGGCCAGCACATACATCGCCCGTTGGACGGGATCGCGCAACGTGCGGTAGGCATCGTTAAGCCGCGAGGAAGCATCCAGGGCATTCTGCCTCTCCGCCTCGCTCTTGCGCGCGAAACGGTCCGGATGCAGCTCGCGGCTCAATTCGTAAAATCGCTTTTGGAGTAGCGCTGTATCGAGAGCCAGCTTCCGCTCGATGCCAAACAGTTCGTAGTATCCGGTCACGCGGAAAACGAAGTCCCGCAGCCGCAGCTTTTCTTGGCGTGGGGATTATCGAAGGCGAATCCGGAGTGGACAATCGAATCCTTCCAGTCGAGAATCATTCCTTCGAGGAACACCATGCTCTTGGGATCGACGAAGATCTGCACGTCGTCGAACGTGTACACCTGATCGGTGGGGCGGGCCTTGGTATCGAATTTGAAGAGATAGCTCAAGCCCGAACAGCCGCCCCCCAGAACTCCCAGGCGCAAACCGCCAGAGACACCCTCGCGCGCGAAGGCATCACGAATCTTCTGCACTGCTTTCGGCGTTACTTCGATCATCAACTATTTGGATGCCACGGCGGCTTCCGACGTCGCGGCGGCCTTCTTCTTGTAGTCCGAGATCGCGGCCTTGATTGCGTCTTCGGCCAGCACCGAACAGTGAATCTTCACCGGCGGCAGGCTGAGTTCGTTCACGATATCGGTGTTCTTGATCTTAAGCGCTTCGTCCACGGTCTTCCCGTGGAGCCACTCGGTGGCGAGCGAAGAGCTGGCGATCGCCGAACCGCAGCCGAACGTCTTGAACTTGGCTTCCTCAATGACCCCGGTCTGGGGGTTCACCTTCACCTGCAACTTCATCACGTCGCCGCATTCCGGCGCGCCCACCATTCCGGTGCCGACGTTCGGATCGCTTTTGTCCAGCGATCCCACGTTGCGCGGATTGTTGTAATGATCGAGAACTTTATTCGAATAAGCCATCGTGGTTACCTTCTTCGTTACCCTTTTCCAGAATTTGAGAATGCTCTTAGTGAGCCGTCCAGGCGACCTTGGTAAGATCGATGCCTTCCTTGGCCATTTCATAGAGCGGCGAAAGCTCGCGCAGTTTCTTCACCACGTCGATCACTTTCGCGGCGACGTAGTCCACTTCTTCTTCGGTGTTAAACCGTCCCAGACCGAAACGGATGGAGGAGTGGGCAAGGTCGTCGCCCGCGCCGAGAGCCTTGAGGACGTAGCTCGGCTCAAGCGTTGCCGACGTGCAGGCGGACCCGCTCGATACGGCGATATCGTTAATTCCCATCAGCAGGGATTCGCCTTCCACGTAGGCGAAGCTGATATTCAGGTTATGCGGCAGGCGGTGTTCCATCGTGCCGTTAATGTAGACTTCGTCGAGTTCCGCTTCGAGCTTATTCCGCAGTTTGTCGCGGAGGTAAGCGAGCCGGCGCGATTCTTCCGGCATCTCGCGGAGCGCAATCGCGGCCGCTTCTCCGAAACCGGCGATTCCGGGTACGTTCAGCGTCCCGGAGCGCATGCCGCGCTCATGTCCACCGCCGTCCATCTGCGACGCGATCTGAACCCGGGGGCTCTTGCGGCGCACATAGAGCGCGCCCACGCCCTTCGGACCATAGAATTTGTGACCGCTCATCGACATAATGTCGATATTGTCCTTGATCACGTTCACCGGGATCTTGCCGGCCGCCTGCACGCCGTCGGTATGGAATAGAACGCCGCGCTCCTTGGCGATTTTTCCAATTTCCGCCACCGGCTGCACGACGCCGATTTCGTTGTTGGCGTACATGATACTCACCAGGATGGTCTTGTCGGTGATCGCATCCCGCAGCATATCGAGATCCACCAGCCCGTTCTGTTGAACCGGGAGATAAGTCACCCGGATACCCTGCTTTTCCAGGTGTTTGCAGGTGTCAAGAATGGCTTTGTGCTCGGTGGCGGCGGTGATAATGTGGTTGCCCTTTTCGGCATACATCTCCGCGACGCCCTTGATCGCCAGATTGTTCGATTCCGTGGCGCCGCTGGTGAAAACGATCTCCTTCGCGGTCGCGCCGATCAGTTCCGCGAGCTGCTTGCGCGCCTTTTCCACGGCTTCCTCCGCCTGCCAGCCGAAGCTGTGGTTGCGGCTCGCTGCGTTGCCGAACATCTCCGTGAAATACGGTTTCATCACTTCCAGGACGCGCGGATCCATCGGCGTCGTAGCGTGATTGTCCATGTAGATCGGCAGCTTCATAGTTCGTTCCTCTTCACTTCCCTTCCTTAAACACGCGGCGCTGACTGGAGCGTGCCGCTACTCAGTTCCACGTCATACAATCGGACCGGCTCCGGGTCCGCGCCATCTTCCTCAGACATGGATGAAATTGAGATGTTCGAAAGCAGGCTCAAGATTCCTTCATGTACCTTGCGCAAGGGTTCGCGGACGGTACAGGTCTCCGACTGGCTACATGCCCCGTGCTCGGTGAAACAGGCCGTCAGTATGATGGGCCCGTCGATTTCGCGAATTACCTGGAGCGCCGTAATATTTTTCGGATCGCGCGCCAGGCGATAGCCCCCGTTCGTCCCGTGCTCGCTTACCAGGAACCCCGCTTTGCATAGCCTTTGAAGGATCTTCGACAGCAGCGCCAACGGGATGCCGTAAGCGTCGGAAATTTCTTTCGCGCTGGCGCTCCTTTCCAAGCCGGCGGCCTGGTACCGCCCCGATAAATGCTTGAGAGCGATCAGCCCGTAATCGGCCTTTTTGGTGAGCTTTAGCATAATGCAGACTGGAAAGGTCCTACATCATTATGTCCCCATCGGAGGCCGGAGTCAAGGTAGCTTCGTATTATCAAGGAGATATCGGCTCGGCATCTCCTCCAAACCCTCGGAAACCATTGCCTATGTTAGAGTTGCTCTGAATGGTTCGGATTTTTCGCATTTTCATTCCCACGAGTGTAATTGCGCTGCTGTTTTCCGAACTCGCTCTCATTTTCTTCTGCTACCTCCTGGCGATTCTAGCGGTTCAGCACGAGGCCGACGCTTTGGTGTTTCTCCTGGATGACAACGGTCTGGGCCGTATTGCCGTAGTGACGTTCTGCATCATGACCGGCATGTATTTCCAGGACCTCTATTGGAAATTCCGCGTCCACAGCAAGGTCCTTCTGGTGCAGCAGCTCTGCCTCGTAGTGGGTGTTTCGTTCATCATCCAAGCTCTTCTGACTTATTTCCGCCTGCAGGATTGGTCTCTTTCCAAATGGACGATGATTGCCGGCAGCGCCTTTACCCTGGTACTCCTGCCTCTCTGGCGGATTCTCTACGAAACTCTGGTGCTGCACGCCCTGGGGAGGGTTCGCCTGCTCTTCCTGGGCTCCTCGGCGCTGAACATGGCGATCGCCAGAGAGTTGTTGGAACGGCCGGAGCTGGGCATGGAGCCGATCGGATTTCTGGCCGACCTTGACGTTCCAGCGGCTGCCCGTTCCGGGCCTCAACTCGGCGGCGTCTCCGACCTCAAAAAAGTAGCTGCCGAGATGCGTCCGGACTGCATTGTAGTGGGAATGTCGGAGCGGCGCCAGCAGCTTCCGGTCGCCGATTTGCTCGATCTGAGATTCGCCGGCGTGCCGGTGGAAGAAGCGCAAATGGTCTATGAGAACACGTTTGGCCGTGTCGCAACGGGTTCCCTGCGTCCGTCTCAGCTTATTTTCTCCACGGAATTGGGACCAAGGTCGAGGCAAGTCGCGGTCCAGTCGGTCTACAACTTCGTTATCGCTCTCGTGTCCGCCGCGTTACTGCTTCCTTTGATGATCCTGGTGGCGGTCCTGATCAAGGCCACTTCCGAAGGCCCCATTCTTTTCCGGCAGCAGAGGGTGGGCCGGAGAGGGGTGGAGTTTACGTTATATAAATTCCGTTCCATGCGTCTGAACGCCGAGGCCGGCACCGGCGCCGTTTGGGCAACTCCGGACGATCCCCGCATCACCCCGCTTGGCCGCTGGCTGCGCCGGTTCCGGATCGACGAAGTGCCCCAGTTGTTCAATGTCCTCGCGGGAAATATGTCGATTGTCGGCCCGCGTCCGGAGCGACCCGAGTTCGTCAGCGTATTGAACGACGCCATTCCGTATTACCGGCAAAGGTTGTGCGTGAAGCCCGGGATCACCGGTTGGGCGCAAATCAATCACAAATACGGCGACACGATGGAAGACACCGGCGTGAAATTGGAGTACGACCTTTACTACATTAAGAACCTGGCCTTCTCGCTGGACGTCTACATCATGTTCCAGACCGCCAAGGTGATGCTGCTTTCGCGCGGGTCCCAATAGAAGCTCCGCGCCGGGCTACAGGATGTTGACCGCGCGGGCGGCGAGTAACGCCAGAACCGTCAGGGAAATGATGGATTGGGTCATTACCAGGATCTTCGCCCAGCGGGAGAGAATGGCGGTGTCCGTCGGCGAAAACGCCGTGCTGGTGTTAAAGGCTAAAAACAGATAGTCGAGGAACTCGGGAGACCAGCCGGGGTTCTCCTCGTCCGGCCGAGTCATCTGCGGGAAGAGAAACGCGCCGTTCACGTGCTTTTCCGAGACGTCGCGCGCATGCGGGCCCCCGGCGTCCAGGCGCCAGTACCAGCAGGCGAACACCAGGACGTTGGTGATCCACAGCGCTCCCGCAGACCGAAGCAGCACGGCCGGAGGCTCCTGGTGGCCCGGCAGACGGAGGACGAGCATGATCACCGACCAGGCCAGAAAGGCGGTGATGACGCCCGATAGAAGATATCCGCAGATCCGGTTCAAATCGTGCCGTCCGTAGCGGTGGGTGAGGATGGCCGGCGGCAGGAGAATCAAAACCAGCACCAGCAGCAGCCAGTGCGGGCCCGCGGAATAGGCCGCGGGGAGTCCCATATTGAGCCATCCGGCCGCGATGACCGCCACCGCCGACGGCCAGCGGGCCTCGATTTTCCGGTCATCCTGGCGGATTCTTTTTACAACGTCGGGCATCGAGCCCAAGTTTAATCAAAATTCGCTCAAGGTGTCCCGGGCGCCTCCGGCCAGGCGTGCCGGGGATAGCGCCGCGACAGTTCTTTGCGGACTTGTGGATAGAGCCGCTTCCAGAATCCCGCCAGGTCGGTTGTAGTTTGGACCGGCCGGCGGTTAGGCGCCAGCAGATGAACTACCAGAGGCGCGGCGCCCCGCGCGACGCGAGGAGTCTCTGTCAGTCCGAAGAAATCCTGAAGCCGCGATTCAATCCAGGGCGGCCGCTCCAGCGAGTAGTGCACCGGAATATTCTTCCGCCTGGGTAGATCGATCCGCTCCGGCGCAAGCGCTTCCAGTAGTGCCGCATTTTCCGTCTTTGCGCGCAAAAGCGCGGGCAGCGCCGCGGCCGCGCCTTTTAGCTCCGCGAAGCTGCGGCATCCGGCGCAGAGCGCGCGCAGACATTCCTCCGCGTCAGCCTCGGTCAACCGGCGGACAGCTCCGTGGGCGGCGGCAAACGCCGAGCGCGCAATCAACCTGTCCACCACCTCGCGTTCCACGAACCGCGCCACGCCCGCTTCGACGGCTTTTGCGGCAAGCAACTCGCTCGCGCGCCTGGCATCGGGCCTGGCGCCGCGCGTTTCGTCCACCACCAATTGCCGGTAGAGCAGGGCGCTCACCGCGTCCACGCGCTCGGCGGTCCGGTCCCATTCGAGGGTCACTCTTTCCTCCAGTTCATCTACCAGCCAGTCCGGCTCAATGGGAGAGACCAGGCGGACAACCGGTAGAGCTCGCTCGGGGCGGTCTTCGATATCGAGAGCGATCCAGAACTCGCCATTACCTTCCGCGATCAATTCCGCGGATTGGCCTGTGGCCAGCAGGATTTGCTTCTCCCCGCGCTTGCGGGCCACCCGGTCGGGAAATCCGGCCAGCAGCGCGCGTTCCAGCGCGTTTGGAGCGGCGGTATTTTTTCGGGAGGGGCGAACCATGCGGCGCAGATGCTCGGCGGCCTGCGCGGCGGGCGGTTCGGGCGCGGCGTCGAGCTCATCCAGGAGATTCATGGATCGCGCTCGCACCCCGGAACTCAGCAGCGCTACGGCGCGGCAGCCTTCTTCCGCCGCCCCCAGTTCGAGTGCGCGAACCAGGACGCGCGCCAGCCGTGGATGCAGAGGATAGCGGGACATGCGGCGGCCGGTGGGGGTGAGTTTCCCGCCGCTGTCCAAGGCATGCAGATCCCTCAGCAGCGCCGCGGCGGACTCCAGCCGGCCGGGATTCGGAGGAGTGAGCCACTCGATGTCGCTGGCGGAAATTCCGGTCGCGCAAAGATCGAGGACAAGCTGCGTCAGTTCGCGCCGCGCAACTTCGGGAGCGTCGTGGGCGGGCCGCCTGGCCAAATCCTCCTCGGTAAACAGGCGCACCACGTAGCCCGGTCCCGTTCTGCCCGCGCGCCCGGCGCGCTGCGCGGCCGAAGCCTTACTGATGCGGGAAATCCGCAGCGTCGGCAAACCGGTCCACGGCGAGTCTTCCGCGGAGCGGGCCAGACCGGAGTCGATCACCGCATCCACCCCCTCCACCGTGATGGAACTCTCCGCCAGATTCGTCGAGAGAATCACCTTGCGCCGGTCCGCCCGCTCGACGGCGCGGTCCTGCTCGGCGGCCGGCAGATCTCCGTGGAGCGGCAGAACTAACAAACGGAGGCTTCGCGCGATCCCTTCCAGCGCGCGGCCGGTCCGCCGGATTTCCGCCGCGCCCGGAAGGAAGACCAGAACATCGCCGCTCGATGGGCCCGCAAGAATGGTTTCGAGCGCGCCGGCCACCTGCTCTTCGAGCGGGGCGGGGGAGTAGGGAAGGTGTTTCACCGTCAGGCCGAAAAGCCGGCCTTCGGAGCGCAGCACCGGACAATCGCCGAGGAAACGGGCCACCGCCTCCGTGTCGAGCGTGGCCGACATCACCACCAGCTTCAAATCCGGCCGCGAAGACTGTTGAATGCGCCGCAAAAGCGCCAAGGCGAGATCGCCGTCGAGGTGGCGCTCGTGAAATTCGTCGAGGCACACCAGGTCGATGCCGCTGAGATTCGGGTCAGCCAGCAGCTTGCGCGTCAACACGCCTTCGGTGAGGAAGCGCAAGCGGGTTGCCGGTCCGGCGGCCTCCTCGAAGCGGACCTGATAGCCCACCGTTTCTCCCACGCGTTCGCCCCGTTCCGCGGCCACGCGCCGGGCCGCCATACGCGCGGCAATCCGCCGCGGCTCCAGGACCACCACCTGCTTCGCGATGGAAAGCAGCGCCGGGGGAACGCGGGTCGTTTTGCCAGCGCCCGGAGGGGCTTCGATGACAAGATTCGGGGAGCGCTGCAGCGCCTTCAGGATCCCGGGAAGAATGGCATCCACGGGAAGCTCTTGGCCGGAGAGCATCTTCAGTTGCCGGCGTGAAAGCCCACTTCCCGCTTAAATTCCTCCAGCGAGTTATAAACGATGGGGCAATAGCAGGCGCGGTCCGGCATCTTCCACATCCGGCTCAGAAACGAACCTGCGCCGTGAATCAGGTGCGGAAATCCGGAGCACGATGCCGGACGCGCCTCGTACACCGAGCACAGATTCCCTTCGAGAAATACGCAGCCGCCTTCCTTGTGCTTCAGAATATAGCCTTCTTCTTCGGATTCTTCGGTGTAGTCAAGCAGCGCCTGCCGCGGCTTCATGCCGAGAAATTTGGCCAGCTTTTCTACATCGCGTTCCGTCACCACCGCCGTCGCCACCCGGCAGCAGTTGGCGCACTGCTTGCAATCGATCGCGTCCTCGATGTCCTGTGCGATTTTCTTCAAGCGCCGCTCGGCAAAGTTGTGGCGCTTCAGATGGACCCGGAAGCGTTGATTTTCGGCGATTTTCTTCTCGCCCATACGCCGGATCTGGACGAGGTCGGTCAGCATGATTTCAGAGTACAACGCTCCTCTTCGTAGAATAGATCTATGTCCCAAATACCAGACCGGTTCTACCGGATCGAGAAGCTGCCGCCGTATGTGTTTGCCGTCATCAACGAGATGAAGGCAAAGGCACGGGCGGCACAGCTCGATGTGGTCGATCTGGGGATGGGGAATCCCGACGGAGCTACGCCTAAGGCGGTGGTCAGCAAGCTCGTGGAAGCCGCGCGTAATCCGCGAAATCACAGGTATTCGCTTTCGAAGGGCATTCCGCAGTTACGCCTGGAGATTGTAAAGCGTTACCAGGCCAAGTATGGAGTGGATCTGGACCCGGCGACGGAGGCCATTGTCACCATCGGCGCAAAGGACGCCATCGCTCACCTGCTGTTTGCGGTGATTGGCCCGGATGACGTAGTGGTTTCTCCCAATCCGGCCTATCCGATTCATCAGTACGGCGTAATCATGGCCGAGGGCCACGCCTGTACGCTGGCCATGCCGAACCCGGCGGAGTTTCTGAACAACCTGGAGCACGTCTACCGGACTTCGGCCAAAAAGCCCAAGATGGTCCTGGTCTCGTTTCCTCACAATCCCACCACGCAGACCGTGGAGATCGATTTCTTCCGCGATCTCGTGGCCATGGCGGCAAAACACGGAACCATGATCGTGCACGATTTCGCGTATGCCGACATCGGCTTCGACGGCTACCGGCCGCCCAGCATTTTGCAGGTGGACGGCGCCAAAGAGATTGCCGTGGAGCTTTATTCGCTATCGAAGAGTTTCAATATGGCCGGCTGGCGGGTGGGCTTTTGCCTGGGGAATCCGAAGCTGATCGCCGCACTCGCGCGGATCAAGAGCTATCTGGACTACGGAGTGTTCCAGCCCATTCAGATCGCATCCATCATCGCCTTACGCGAATGCGAGGAGGACACTCGCAAGATTTGCGCGCTTTACCAGAGGCGGCGGGATGTCCTGATCACAGGCCTTCAGCGCGCCGGCTGGCCGGTGGAGTCTCCGCGGGGAACCATGTTTGTCTGGGCTCCTCTCCCCGAGCGGCACCGGGCAAAGGGCTCACTCGAATTCGCCAAACTGCTGATGGAGAAGGCGCTGGTTGCCGTGTCGCCGGGGATTGGATTTGGACCGATGGGGGAAGGCCATGTCCGTTTTGCGCTCATTGAAAACGACCATCGCATTCGCCAGGCAACCAAGTCCATCCAGCACTTCCTACAGGCTGACTGACGGGGCTTCCGGCGGCGCGCGCGCATTCGTGCTTGTGGGCGCGCTTCCGGCAGTATACGCTTGGGTTTATGGCAGCGGCGGGAGAGAGTTGCGCGGGCGTGGCGGCCGTGGAGCCGCGGATCGTCGATCTGCGCCAGCTCCCGCCCTTTTCGCTCCTGCCCATTCTGGCGGAAGAGACCGAGATCTGGCGCCAGACCCTCGATTGGGATTTCAAGGCTTCGGCGGCGCTGGTCAGTCAATTCCAGGAGTCTCATTCGCTGAACGGGTCGGCGTTGCTGGCCGGCGGGCAGGCGGTCGGTTATTCCTACTATGTCTGCGAAGGCCACAAGGGCCTGATCGGCGATTTTTTTGTAATGCGCGCCCATGCAACCCCCGAGAATGAAATGCGGCTTCTCGGCGGCGTGGTGGAACAGATCGCCAGCACCCCGTCCGTGCACCGTCTGGAATCTCAGTTGATGATGCTCCGGAAGCCCAAACTGAGCGCCCTGCCGCTGCGGCGCTGGGTTCGTGTATTTCCGCGCCTGTTTCTAGAACTGGACCTTCGGGCCATGAAGCCCCTCCCTGTTGGACAGGCGGCCCGGCAGGTCACCATCGACAATTGGACGGAGCGCCGGCAGGACGACGCGGCGGCTCTGGTTGCCATTGCTTACCGGGATCACATTGACAGCGAGATCAACGATCAATACCGTTCGCCCGGCGGCGCGCGGCATTTTCTCTCGAACGTCATTCAATATCCGGGCTGCGGCGTCTTCTTTCAGCCCGGTTCGTTTCTGGCGTTTTCGAGCGACAATGGGCGCCTGTGCGGCATGTGCCTAAGCAGCCTGGTGGCTAATGACGTAGGGCACGTCACACAAATTTGCGTCTCGCCGCAAATGCGCGGCAAGGGGGTCGGCTATGAACTGCTGCGGCGCGCCATCGAAGCGATGGCACGCGCGGGCTGCCGCATGGCGAGCTTGACGGTGACCGCCTCCAACACCGGGGCCATCCAGTTGTACGAGCAAGTGGGGTTCACGGTGCGGACCAGCTTTGCGGCCCACGTCTGGGATAACTTCTAGCCACGCGGCTTGCCGGCTCTCCCCTGCCGCGCCTGTGACGGGGCCGGCCCGCCAGCTTTTGATCTGGCTTGGACCACCGTTAGCCCAGCAGTTTTTCGAGAATCTCCGGGATTTCAAATACGGCGCGATTATGGATGGCCGCCGCGTTGGCTCGAAACCGGGAGAACGCTTCCGGAGCGAGAAAAGCTTCGAGCGTGCCGCCGATTTGAGAGAAAGAGGGGACCACGAGCCCCACCTGTTTTTCTCTCACCCAATCGGCGTTATAGCGCTCCTGAACCAGGGTCCAGGAGTTCCGCTCGACGATCACCGGTAGTTTCATGGCCAGCGCCTCGCTGATGCTGCCCGGACCCGGCTTGCCGATGAAGAAATCCGACATCGCCATATAGCGCGGGATCTCTTTGGTGAACCCCTCCACGAACTTCGGATAAGGCGTTTCCATCGAATCGAGCCGCGCCTTCAGACGGCCGTTGCGTCCGCAGATAAAGATCAATTGCAGCCGCGCTCCCATTTTGCGGACCTGCCGCGCGATGTCCAGCATCTTCTTCGATCCTTCTCCGCCGAAGAGGACCAATCCCGTCGGTAAATCGGGCTTTAGACCCAGCCGCTCGCGCGCGGCGCGCGTATCTTCCGCTGGAGTCTCATAGAAGGAAGGCCGAAGAATCATGCCCGAAGTCCGGAAGATCCGCTCTTCGGCGTGTCCGAGCGCTCGCGCCTGTTGCACCGCGCGCTCTGTTCCGCAAATCAGGTACTGCTCCTGCCGTTCGATCCAGAAATGCGGCGGATAATCGGCGAAGTCGGTGAGAATGGTTACAAACGGCGCTGTTGCCGAGCAAGCTCGCAGACCGTTCAGCAGGGCCCGATTGAAATTGGGCACCAGGGAAACGACCAGGTCGGGTGTGTCGCGCTTCCAGAATTCGCCCAGGATTTTTACCTGCCCGGAGTAGTAGAAACGCAGGACTCCATGCATGATACGTAGCATCGGGCGCGAGCCCCAGGTCCAGCCGCGCTGCAGGAGCGTATTGTAAACATCTTCGAGGCGGAGCCCGGTGATTTTTCGGAAAACATCCAACGGATCAAGGAGTTCCTGCAGATTTACCAGGCGCACCTCCCAGGGCCGGCGCTGCTCCTCGATCACTGCCTTCAGGGCGTTGGCGGCGCTGCGGTGGCCGCCTCCGGCATTGAAGAATATAAAATCGATTCTGCGTGAGGTGGCCTGCGGCAACGGACTATCTTACCGTCTTTGGCGACCGTGGTAATAAGCTGGGAGAAGTTGATATTCCACACAAAAGAGAAACGGAGACATGCGGAAATCCACACTGCTGATTCTGGGACTGCTGGCGGCGCTGCTCACCGGCGTGGGTTGCAACAAGGGGGGTGACGCAATCATCGCCGCGGACCTGAAAGCCAAAATCGCGGCGGACGCGGAGTTGAGCGCCGCCGGTGTTGCGGTTCAGGTGAGCAATGGCCAGGTTACGCTTACCGGGAACGTGCCGAACTCCGACGTTGAGTTAAAGGCAGTCAAGCTTGCCAACGCACAACCGGGCGTCAAGAAAGTCAATGACCAGTTAAAACTCCAGGCGGCGCCCATGGACGCGAGCGCGGCAAGCCCAAGCGCCACTGTGAGCCAGCCCGTGGCCAGCGCGCCGGCGAGTTCCGCCGCTCCGCAACCCGCGCCGGCGAGTCCGCCTCCGGCGCAGGTGGCCCAGCAGGCGCCTCCGCCCCAGGCTGAGCCTCAACCCGCGCCCGCGCCGCCTCCGCAACCCGCCGCATTGACCATCCCGGCCGGCCGCGCCATCTCCATCCGAATGATCGATTCGATCGATTCGTCCCGTAACCAGGCCGGGCAAGAGTTCCGCGCCTCCCTCGCCGCGCCGGTCCGCGTTCACGGAACCGTGGTCGCCCCGCGCGGCGCGGACGTCACGGTGCGTCTGGTGAATGCCAAGAGTGCCGGTACAATCAGAGGCCGCAGCGAACTCGAACTGGAACTGGTCAACCTGAGAGTTCGTGGAAGAAGGTATCCGTTGACAAGCAATCGCTACACACAGGTCGGCAAGTCGCGCGGCGCGCAGACCGCCAAGCGGACCGGTATCGGCGCTGCCGCGGGAGCCGTTATCGGAGCGATTGCGGGCGGCGGGAAAGGCGCCGCCATTGGCGCCGCGGTCGGAGGTGGAGGAACTGCAACGTATCAGGTGCTTACGCGCGGGCAGCAGATACGCATCCCTTCCGAAACAGAGTTGAGCTTTGTGCTGCAGGCTCCGGCTACGATCGATTGAGGTCTCACAAATGAACAAAGGAAATTGGATCTGTATGGCTGTCATCGGACTTGGCGCCTGGCTGCCGGCTTTTGGCGCGGGGAATTACACCGTTTATACCGGGACCTATACCAAGGCCGGGAACCCGGGCATTCAAGGGTTCCGGTGGAACTCCGCCGACGGCTCTCTGAAGCCGCTCGGACTCATGGCGGAAACGCCGAACCCTTCCTGGCTCGTGATTGACCCGACCGGCAAATATTTGTATTCCGCCGGGGAAGACTCCAAGGGGACGGTGAGCGCTTTTTCCATCGATCCATCCACCGGAAAGCTCACGCTGCTCAATACCGAACCCGCGCAAGGCTCGGGGCCCTGTCATCTGTCCCTCGATCGCAGCGGACGGTTCCTCTTTGTGGCTAATTATTCGAGCGGCAGTATCACCGTGTTTCCTCTCGGCGCCGACGGACGGCTCGGTGAAGCCTCCGATCATGTGCAGCACGAAGGGCGCGATACCAGCCCCGGAGCCAATGCAAGCCGCCAGGAAGGGCCGCACGCCCACTTCATTTTTTCGTCGCCCGACAACCGGTTTGTGCTGGTCGCGGACCTCGGGCTGAACGAAGTGCTGGTGTACCGCTTCGATCCCAACGAGGGGTCGCTCAAGCCCAACGATCCCCCTTTTTGGAAGGCTCGCGCCGGCTCGGGTCCGCGGCATCTGGCCTTCTCCCCGGATGGAAAATACCTTTTTGTGGTGAATGAGTTGAGCGCGACGGTCACGATGCTCGCCTTCGATGCCCATCGCGGAAGTCTCAAGGAAATTCAGGATCTCTCGATGGTCCCGCCCGATTTCAAGGGCGAAAACACAGGAGCCGAGATACAAATCGACGCCTCCGGCAAGCACGTATATGCTTCCAACCGCGGACACGACAGCATTGCGGTCTTCGCGGTTCAAAAAGGCTCCATGAAACTGGTGCAGATCGCGTCCACGCTGGGCAAGGAGCCGAGGCATTTCACTCTGGACCCTTCGGGCGATTACCTGCTCGCGGAGAACCAGAATTCCGACGATATCGCGGTGTTCCACGTCGATAAGAAAACCGGGAGACTGCGTCCCAGCGGGCTCACCGTACCGGTTACGGCGCCGGTGTGCCTCGTCTTCAACCCGGCCCGTTAGCGCTGGTGGAAGCCTAAGTTTCACCGCGCCGTCAGGGGATTGTAATCAAGCGGGCGTACACTACTAGTAGAGGCGCTTCGCCATGTTACGGTTTATAGCTGCGAGCGACTACAGTGTAATGCGGCGGGCCAATAACTGGGCCGCTCCGCGCTGGGTTCAGGTTTGGATGATAGCCGCCACGCGTGCCGGCGACGGGTGGCTTTGGTATTTCGCCGGGCTCTTGGTTCTGTTGTTTGGAGCGCGGGAGCGGTTTGCCGCGTTGGGGGCCGGCGGCCTGGCGGCGTTCCTGAGCGCCGTTTCTTTCCAGGTGCTGAAACGGCTCACCGGGCGCAGGCGCCCCTGCTCGTTGGCGTCCCATTGTTGGGCTACCCTGTTGCCTCCCGACCGGTTTTCCTTTCCCTCGGGCCACACCATGACGGCCTTCGCCATCACAGTGGCGTTCACCCAGTTTTACCCCTCCCTGGCTTTCGGGCTGATGTTTTGCGCCTTGAGCATCGCGGTCTCGCGTGTTGTGCTTGGGATGCATTTTCTGAGTGATGTGGTCGCTGGCGCGATCCTGGGCGCCGGTTTCGGCTACCTCGCCACCTTGGCCTTTCTCTAGAGCGCCCGCCCTCCGCGGCGTTATCCTCAAAACGATGGCGGAGAACCGGGGTGCGGCTCGATGACTCGTAATGCTTTGCTTTACCTGTCAAAACGAGCGTGGCTCCGCCGCTGGCTGGAAACCTCGCTGCTCGCTCGCAGCCTGACATCCCGCTTCATCGCCGGCGAAACCCTGGATGACGCTCTGAGGGTGTTCCGAAACCTGGATGCGCAGAGGATTTTCATCACGCTCGATTATCTGGGCGAGAACGTCACGACGCCCGCTGAGGCGGAGGCATGCCGGGACGCCTATCTGCGGGCATTCGATGGTCTGACATCTTGCGGAGCCCGGGGCGACCAGGCCACCGTCTCTCTGAAGCTTACGCACTTCGGCCTGGACATTTCGGAGCGCGCCTGCCGGGCGAACCTGGAGCCCGTGCTGGAGCGGGCGCGGGCGTTCGATAGCCGCGTTGAGGTCGATATGGAATCGAGCTACTACACCGACCGCACCATTGAGTTGATTTCGAAACTGCACGCGCGGGGCGCGCCCGTCCGGGCTGTGATCCAGGCCTATCTCTACCGCAGCGCCGCCGACATTACCCGCTTGTGCCGGGAAAAGGTGCCGGTGAGGCTCTGCAAGGGGGCTTACAATGAACCCGGCGGCGTGGCGTTCCCCAAAAAAACCGATGTGGACTTGAACTACGTTCGTTTGATGAAGCAATTGTTGGACGAAGGCACCTATCCCGCGATTGCCACTCACGACGAAGCCATTGTTCAGGAAACTCTCAACCACGTTCGGGCGCACGGCTATGGGCCGGAACGCTTCGAATTCCAGATGCTCTACGGAATCCGCCGCGATTTGCAGAATTCGCTGGTACAAAAAGGGTACCGGCTGCGGCTCTACGTCCCATACGGGAGGGCCTGGTACCCATACTTCATGCGGCGGCTCGCCGAAAGGCCGGCGAACATGCTGTTTTTAGCGCGAAATCTGTTCCGCGGCTAAAACTCCCCGGAACATTGAGAGCGGGTAAGGCGTCCAATACAGGTATGAGGTATTGGGGTTTCCTCGCGGCGAAGCTGCTTCTGGCAGCCGTCATCCTTCGCGTTGCCTGGGTCCTCATTCGGTTCACCTTGTGGAAGCCGGTAGTCCTTGGCGGGGTGCTGAGGGACCCGTTCCTTCACGACCTTCCCTATACGACGGCTATCTTGGGTTTCTGGCTGCTATCGGCGGGGCTGCTGTGGGTGGCGGTGGTGGACCAGCGCTATCGCTGCCGTACCTGCCTCCGGCGTCTGCGGATGCCGGTGACTTCCGGCTCCTGGCCGAACATGTTTTTGATCGGCCGTCCGCGCACCGAGTATATCTGTATCTACGGCCATGGAACTCTGAAGGTCCCCGATGAGCAGATTGCCGGCTCCGCCCGTCCCGCCTGGGAACGGCACGACGATATCTGGCGGGAACTGGAAGCACTGGAGGAGAGCCACAAGTAATCTGCCGGGGCGCTTTTCTCCAGTCCCTGGAACAGGATCGTGAGAAAATGAAGCTGAGTGGCCGTCAAAGTTCAGGTTCCTAGAAAAGCCGGCTTATCGCGGTTTTTTTTCCATCCTTTTGGCAAATTGCTGTTGCTGACGGCCGTGCTCGCGGTGGTGGCCGGGGCTCTGTTCTTCACCTGGTACTGGGCGAAATATTCCAGGCTGGTCGCGGCCAAGCTCGGCGCCGGGCCGTTCACCAACACGGCGATGCTGTTTGCGTCGCCGGCCACGCTCGCCGTGGGAGATGAGGCTTCCCCCGAGCAGATTGCCGCGGATCTGCGCCGCAGCGGGTACACCGAATCGCGGCGCAATTCGATGGGCTACTACACGCTCGCTCCGAACGAGATCGACATCTATCCCGGTCCCGATTCCATGTTCGACCCCGAGGGCGGCGTCATCAAGTTTTCGGATGGCCGCATCTCGCAGATTATTTCCCTGCGTGATAACACTCAGCGCACTCAATATGAGTTGGAGCCCGAGCTTATCTCCAACCTTTTCGATAAGAATCGCGAGAAGCGGCGGCTGGTTCGTTTCTCGGAGATTCCTCCACTGCTGATCCATGCGGTGGTGTCCGCCGAAGATAAGCGCTTCTTCCAGCATTCGGGGTTCGATCCGTTCCGGATCATCAAGGCGGCTTTTGTGGATTTGCGATCCATGCGCCACAAGGAAGGTGCGTCTACTTTGAGCCAGCAGCTCGCGCGAGGCTTCTGGCTCAATCGCGAGAAAACCTGGGGCCGCAAGCTGGCCGAGATGATCATCACCATGCAGCTCGAACAGCGCCTCACCAAGGAACAGATTTTCGAGTATTACGCCAATCAGGTGGACCTCGGCCGGCGGGGGACTTTTGGAATACGGGGGTTTGGAGAGGCCGCGCAGGCCTATTTCGGCGAGGACCTGAGCCGGTTAACGCTCCCGGAGGCGGCCACGCTGGCCGGGCTCATCCAGCGCCCCAGTTATACGAATCCCTATCGCTGGCCGAAACGCGCGGAGCAGCGCCGCAACGTCGTGCTGATGCTGATGCGCGAGAACGGCTACATTAGCGAAAAGCAGTATCGGGACGCCGTCGCCACGCCGCTGGTCCTCGCCAAGCCCGGCATGGAATCCACGGAAGCGCCTTACTTTGTCGATGCCGTGAACGATGCCCTGCTCGACCAATTTCAGGATCGCGACTTTCAGACGAACGCCTACCGCGTCTATACGACGCTCGATCTGGACCTGCAGCGCGACGCGGCCGAGGCAGTGCGTTCGGGGATGGAGGAGATCAATAAAACCATCGCTTTGCGGCGAAAGAAGGATCCCAGCTATCCGGAGCCGCAATGCACTTTGATCGCGCTTGATCCCCACACCGGCGAAATCAAGGCGTTTATCGGCGGCCGCAACTATAGCGAGAGCCAGTTAGACCGCTTGATGTCCAAGCGCCAGCCCGGTTCCGTATTCAAGCCATTCGTTTATGCCGCCGCGCTCAACACCGCTCTGGCCGGAGGTTCGAACGCCATCACGCCCGTCTCCATGCTCAACGACGAGCCCACCACCTTTTGGTTCGACGGCAAGTCCTACGAGCCGAATGACTTTGAAAAGACGTACCGCGGTCCGGTGTCCCTGCGCACAGCCCTCGCGCACTCCTTGAACATCCCGGCGGTGGAGCTCGCCGAGAAGGTCGGTTATGGCAACGTCGTGGACCTTGCCCGCGCCGCCGGTATGAATCTCAACATCCGCCCGACCCCGTCGGTGGCGCTGGGTTCTTACGACGTTACCCCCATCGAGGTCGCGGGCGCCTACACCATCTTTGCGAATCACGGCCTCTACGAAAAGCCTCATTTTCTCACCAGTATCCGGGACGATCGTGGATCGGAAATCTTTCACGAAAAGGAGGAGCCGCGGCAGGTCCTCGATCCGAGGGTCGCCTTCATGATGGAAAGCCTTCTCGAAGAAGTATTGCGGACCGGCACCGGCGCGGGCGTTCGGACGCGAGGCTTTATGCTGCCGGCCGCCGGGAAAACCGGCACTTCGCGCGACGGGTGGTTCGCCGGCTTTACCTCAAAGCTGCTCTGCGTGGTGTGGGTCGGCTTCGACGACCATCGCGAGCTCAATATGGAAGGCGCGCGATCGGCTCTCCCGATTTGGACAGCCTTCATGAAACGCGCGCACCAGCGCCGGGCTTACCGCAACGTCAGCGACTTCACCCCGCCCGCGGGTATTGTCAGCGTGGAAATCGATCCCGATTCGGGGCAGTTGGCGACATCGGGGTGCCCGAATCCGCGCCCGGAATATTTTATCGATGGCACGCAACCGGTGGAACTGTGCCGCTTGCACGGTGGCGGCGTCATGCGGGTCGCCGGATGGGACACGCCATCGCCGGAGCCTGCGAATTCCGCCGGTTCCGCGCCCGCGGCGGTGCAGCGTGGAAGCGCGGCGGCGCCACGGCAACACGCTTCGGTGGACATTCCCGTTTCGCCCGCTCCCCAGCCGGCACGTCCGGAGGCCGAGAAAAAGAAGGGATTTTTCGGACGGCTGAAGGATATCTTTAAATAAGCCGCGTCTCCTCAGTGCGTCATCGCGTAAATGATATAGTTCACGCCGATTCGTATACCCAGGGCGGAAAAGCGTTCCGGATAGCGCGGCGAATCAGCCCATTCCCAGGAGTCGCCGATGTCCGAGTTGAAGGAAGCGGCCACCATGACGCGTCCTTTGTCGTCGTAAATCGCCTTCCAGTGCGCGACGATGCCGTCCTTCTTGTAGCCGGTTCGCAAATGCTCGAAGCCAGTGATCCGGTAGCGGTCGTCCAGATCGTAAACCGTATGAAAGATCGCATCTTTGTTGTCGATCTCAACCAGCTTCCGATCGGGGAAGACGCGATTCATGCTTTCCTCGAAAACGGAATATTCTTCCGTTCCATGGAAATCGTCGGCCATGAAGAAACCGCCTCGCAGGAGGTAATCCCGCAGTTTCTTGGCCTGGCCATCCGTGATTCCCCATTCTCCGACCTGAACCGCGTAAATCCACGGCCAGTTATAGATCTCGTCTCCGTCCTCCGGATTCACCGGCTGTTCAACGGAGCGGACATGAATGCGCGTCAGCCGCCGCACGGCCGCGGAAAAGTGCCGGTCCGCCCGCGGGTAATCCTGTGTCCAGAGTGTGAGCCCTTGTCTCCAGTCGCCGTCGAAGCGGCCGCGGTAGCCGTCGTTCCAACCTCCGGGGAACATCAGGCGCGCGAAGGCCCACTCCGTTTTTTCGTTCCAATCGGGCGGCGGTTCCATGCCGTCATACTCGACCCCCCGATATTCGCGGAATGGGCGCTGAAAAGCCCAGAGGCTGCCCAGGCAGGCAGCCAGGCAGGCACAACGCTGCAATAGCTTCGGGATGGCCATACTTGCCAGCTTGCTTTGAGCATACCTCCGTCTCGCCGGCCGCCTGATAGACTGAGCGGGAAAACCATTCTCTGCATTTTCATTTCTATGAAACCCTCGGTTGGAAATCTCACTCGCCGGGAGAGCTGGCTGGCGCTGGGCGCTCCGCTCGCCGCCGTCCAGGCCGGCGCCGCGCCTGCCTCTTCTCGAAAACTGAACGTGCTCTGCGTGGGCGGGCATCCCGACGATCCCGAAACGGGATGCGGCGCTACGCTTGCGCGCTACGCGGAGAGCGGGCACAACGTAACCATCATCTACCTGACCAGCGGGGAGGCCGGCATCCAGGGGAAATCTCACGGCGAAGCCGCACGCATTCGCACCGCCGAAGCCAGGGCCGCGTGCAAGATCCTCGGCGCCAAACCCGTGTTCGCCGGACAAATCGACGGCGCGAGTGAGATCAACAATGCGCGCTATGCGGAGATGGACCGGCTGATCGCGGAACACCGTCCCGACATCGCTTTTACCCACTGGCCGGTGGACACCCATCGCGATCACTGCGCCGCCTCGCTGCTCACATTCCAATCCTGGCTTCGCGGCGGCAGAAAATACGCGCTCGCATATTTCGAAGTGATGAGCGGCGCGCAGACCCAGCAGTTCCATCCGAACTTCTACATGGATGTCACGGCGACCTGGGGCAAAAAGAAGGAGGCGTGTTTCGCCCACGCAAGCCAGGGTCCGGAAGAATTTTATCCCTATCACGAAGAAATGGAACGCTTTCGCGGCCTGGAGTACCGCGTGAAGCGCGCCGAAGCCTTCATCGTGAATTCCCAGGGACCTCTACCCCCGCTTCCCGGATAAACCCGGGTTTCGCATCCGTACCCCCTGCCGCGGCATCTGTCGAGTGGGGGAGATCCCTGTCTCCCCTGCGCTCTCGCTCTACTCTCGTGTCCCGTGGCTCCCGGTCCCGAGCCTTACCCTTCAACGAAAGGAAATAATTCCCTTTATTTATGCCGTCCAAAATTTTCACCGCTACCGGGCACTACCTTCTTGCGAGTGATTTCGATCAGACTCTCAGCTTTAACGACTCGGGTTTGATCCTCAGCGAAATGCTTGGCATCCAAAATTTCGAACAGCGCGCAGCCGGCCTATCAAAAATTCATCTGGTGCAGTCGGGCGGTGAACTCGCCTACCTGCTGCTTCACGACCCGGAATTCCGGCGTGTCCGGCGCGAGCACTTGCACGAGGTTGGCAAACGCGTTCGCTTAAAAGCCAATATCCATCTACTGTCCCGGCTGCTGCGCCAGGTTGACGACTGCTCGTTCGACTTTCACGTAATCTCGGCCGCTCCCGAGGAAGTCATTCAGTCCGCTCTCGAAGGGATTGTCTCTCCGGAGCACATTCACGGAGCGCGCTTCCGCTATGACGGTTCGACCGGAGAAATCGAATCCATCGAACGCGTGCCGGCCGGGTTTGGAAAGGTCGCCGTGCTGGCGGATCTTGAATCGAAGCTGCAAATCAGCCACGGCCATGTGGTCTACGTCGGCGATGGCAACTCCGATATTCACGTCATGCTTCATGTGAATCGCCGGGACGGGTTGACCATTGCGGTTTCGGAAACCAGGCACATCACCCAGATTGCAAAACGGACTATCCTCGGCGACGATGCTTTGAGCGTTGTCGTTCCGGTGCTGGAGGAGATTCTCGGCTGGGATGCGGGGCGTGTCCGCGCCTATTTCGAATCCCATGGCTTTCTTCTTCACGAATGGAGCAAGGTGCGCACCGATTGGATCACCGTGACCGGACTCTCTCCGCGCCCGGCCCAGCCGCTCGAATAAAGGGGCCTAAACCGTCGCGCCTGCGGCCTGGCGGATTTCCATGCATCCGCGTCCGGTGGGCAGCATTTTTCCCGGGTTCAACCGGCAGTGGGGGTCGAACAGCTTCTTGAACCGCGCGATCCAATCGAGCGTGTCCGCGGGGAACTGTTCGCCGATGAGTTCCATCTTCTCCATTCCCACTCCGTGCTCTCCGGTAATCGAGCCGCCGCGCGAAATGCAGAAGCGGAGAATGGCGTCGCCCGCCTGTTTGGCGCGCTCGAGTTCTTCCGGTTTTCTCGAATCGAAGAGTATGATCGGATGCATGTTGCCGTCGCCGGCGTGAAAGATGTTGCTGATGGTCAAGCCAAACTGGCGCGATACTTCGTGGATGTAGCGCAGAGTGGGCGCAATCTCGGTGCGCGGCACGACGCCATCCTGGACGTAGTAAGACGGGCTGACGCGCCCTACGGCGCCGAAGGCGTTCTTCCTGCCCTTCCATAACAACTCGCGCTCCTGCTCGTTCCGCGCGACGCGAAACTCCCGCGCGCGCTGGAGCAGGCAGGATTCCCGGACCTGTTCCGCTTGCTCTTCGACCGCCTCCTTCAACCCTTCGAGCTCGATCAGCAGAACGGCTGAGGCATCCATCGGATACCCGGCGTGCGTGGCTTCCTCCACCATCCGCAGCATAACGCCGTCGAGCATTTCCACGGCCGCGGGGGTGATGGCGCGCGCCGTAATTTCGGCGACGGTAGCGGCGCAGTCGTCCGCGGAATCGTAGATGGCGAGGATGGTCTTCACCGTCTCGGGCTGGCGCATCAGCCGAACGGTCACCCGGGTATTCAGCGCCATGGTGCCTTCCGAGCCCGTGAACAAACCGGTGAGATCGTAGCCGGGAAGGTCCTGCATCTTTCCGCCGGTCTCCACGATGGAGCCGTCCGGAAGGACCAGTTCGAGACCGAGAACGTGATTGGTGGTGACGCCATAAGCGAGCGTATGGGGACCGCCGGCATTCTCCGATACGTTTCCGCCGATCGTGCAAGCCCGCTGGCTGGATGGATCCGGAGCGTAGAAGTAGCCCTCGCTCCGGGCCGCGAGGGAGATATCCAGGTTTACAACTCCGGGCTCGAGCACCGCCCGCTCATTCGGAAAGTCCAACTCGACGATGCCGCGCATACGCGCGAATGAGATCACCATGCCGCCTGCGCGCGGGATGGCTCCGCCGCTGAGACCGGTTCCTGCTCCCCGGCCGGTTATGGGAATCCCGTGCGCAATCGCCAATCGGGCCAGGGCGGCGGTTTCGGAGGCGTTTCGCGGGAATACCACCACGTCGGGCCGCGCTTTATCGACGCCCCCGTCGTATTCGTAAAGCACGAGATCCTCGTCGCGGAAGAGGCATCCGCGCGGCCCGGTCAAGCCGATGATCTTTTCCAGTACCGCAGCGGGGAGCATCAGAGCGAGGTCACGAAACGGATCATTTCCGGATCGGTCCAATCGTAGTTGGAGATGATTTTCCGGACCACTTTCCCGTTCCTGTCGATGATATAGCTTTCGGGGATTTTGTACGTGCCGTAGCTCGCTGAGATATTTTCGTCTGGATCGCGGTAGGTCTGGAACCGAAGATGGAACCGATTGCGAAACTGCTCGTAGAGCTTAGGGTTCTTGTCGATACTTACCCCGAGCACCACGACGCCGGCGCTCGCGGTCTCCTGGGAGAGACGGTTTAGCGACGGAATTTCCTCGACACACGGCGGGCACCAGCTTGCCCAGAAATTCAGCACCAGAACTTTGCCACCAAAGTCCTTCACGGAAATCTGTTTACCTTGATCCGTAGTGATCTTGAAGTTGGGGGCGGAGTCTCCGGCTACTACAATGTGTTCACGCGTGCTCGAAACGATAACCCAGCCAAGGGTCGCCACCAGTACAATCAGACACGCCTTCAGGACCAAGTCGACTTTGCTTTTCATGGGCTTGCGGATTCATTCTAATTATAAGGCGGAAAACCCGTATCGTCTTGTCCGCCGGAGGCATCTTTACAGTGGGGATATATGTTGATCACGCGCCGCGTTGAGTTTTCTGCGTCCCATGTGTGTTCGCTCCCGGATCTGAGCGCGGACGAGAACCGGCGCCTTTACGGCCTGGCGGCCAATCCGCACGGGCACGGGCACAACTATGTTCTCGAAGTGACCCTGGAGGGCGAACCTGACGCCAGAACAGGCATGGTATTCGACCTGAAGGATTTAAAGGACCTGTTGAATCGCGAAGTGGTGGAGCCCATGGACCATCGTTTTCTAAACCACGAGGTTCCGCCATTCGACACGGTGGTCCCGACCGCGGAAAACCTGGCGGTCGAGATCTGGCGGCGCATCGAGCCGCATTTCGAAAACGGGCCGCGTCTTCACAACGTTCGCCTGTATGAGACGGAGGATCTTTTTGTCGATTACCGGGGAGGCGGTCCATGGTCAGATTGACGCGCGGCTATCGCTTCTGCGCGTCCCATCGCCTTCACATCGATTCGCTTTCGGACGCGGAGAACCTGTCGTTGTACGGAAAATGCAACAACCCTTACGGGCATGGGCACAACTACATCCTGGAGGTGAGCGTTGCCGGGCCTGTCGATTCGAAGTCGGGTCAGGTGGCGCATATTGCCACCCTGGACGACCTGGTGCGTTCCGAACTCGTCGATAAGTTGGACCACAACGACCTGAATGCCGGCTTCCCGGCGTTGAGGGCCAAGGTCCCCACCACGGAGAACCTGGCCCGGGAGGCGCGCCGCATCCTGGCCGAAGCCTGGCCCGCCGCCTTTCCCCAAGGCCAGCCTCGTTTGGCCGGCATCCGAATACTCGAAACAAAAAGAAATAGCGTGGAATTGTCCACTGTGAGCTAACGACATGAAAACCAAAAAAGCTGCCATGGCGATTGTGCCCTCCACACCGGAACCGGACCTGATTGCCTCGCATATGCGCGACATTCTGGAGGAGCTGGGCGAAGACGCCTCGCGGGAGGGCTTGGTCAGAACTCCCCAGCGCGCCTCGAAGGCGCTTCGCTATCTGACGAGCGGGTACACGATGGACTTGGCCAGCATCGTGAACGGCGCGCTTTTTACTCACGAATGCGACGAGATGGTAGTAGTGAAGGACATCGAGTTCTTTAGCCTTTGCGAACATCATCTGCTGCCGTTTTTCGGCAAAATGCACGTCGCCTATCTCCCGAATAAGAAAGTGATCGGGCTGAGCAAGATCCCTCGCATTGTGGATATGTTTGCGCGCCGGCTGCAGCTTCAGGAGCGCCTGACGCAGCAGGTGGCAGAGACGTTAAGGGACGCCCTGGCACCGAAAGGCGTGGGTGTGATCTGCGAGGCGCGCCACTTCTGCATGATGATGCGGGGCGTGGAAAAACAGCACTCCGGCACCATCACCAGCGCCATGCTCGGCGCTTTCCGCCAGCGCAAGGACACGCGCGACGAATTTCTCTCTCTCGTGGCCCAGAAGAATCATCCTTTTTGCTGAGACGGACCATTGGAAACTGCCCGTTTGCCGCTTGCAAACGTCCTGCTAGAATGCTGATAGATGGCAGACAATTCTCGCAGTTTTGATGCAGGCCCGGACCCGTTTGGCCGTGTTTGGCACGTAGAATTCCGCTGGCTGCAGAACGCGATTTCCATCCGTCACGCGGATACCGTAGATGTGAAATTCGTAATCTCGACGCCCGGTGAACCGGAGCAAGAGAAGGTGATTGCGCTGAATCACGCCCACCTGCTTGACACGGCGAAAAAGAACGGCATTGCTCTTTCCGATGCCTGGTGTTTGAAACTCGGAGGTGCGCACGTGCGCCGCATGGTGGAGTCGTTTGAAGATATGGACAAGACGCTGGTGACGATTACCGCCCAGGATCTGGAAGCCGATGCGGCGCGCCTGCGCAATTGAAATGGATACGTTGTATAAAGCTAAGGGGGGATCCTTCGAGGAGGCGAGCAATTTATGGTGAAATGCCCGATGTGTGACGCGGCCATGGATGTAGAAGCGGATGAGCTTGACGAAGGGGAATCGATAACGTGCGAGGAGTGCGGCGCGGAATTGAACGTCGCGAGCATAGATCCTTTGGAATTGGAGTCGGTTGAGGGGGAGGACGAAGACGAAGATTTCGACGAGGATGATGACGACGACCTCGGCGACGAGGACGACGACGACGACGAGGATGATGACGAGGAGGATTGGAAATAACTGCGCCGCGGTCTGGCTGGTTCTTGCCGGACTCGCGTTTGCCGGCGAGAAGCATAAGACCCTTCAGGAGCCGGCGCGCGGCGTCGTTGCCGGCACGGTGTTCCGCGATCCCGGCTTTGCTTTCCCGGGCGTCAAGGTGACGCTCGTCGCGACGCCCGCGCCCGGCGATTCCGGAAAGGCGTTCAAAGAGAAGACCACCTCCGATCAGCGCGGGGAATTTGCGTTTCGTGTCGCTCCCGTGGAGATGCACTACAAAGTGATCGTGGAAGCAAAAGGCTATCAGTCCCAGGAGAAGGTGGTGGAAATTCGCGGTGAAGAACGGGTGGAAGCAACTTTCAGCCTCCAAAAGGAGTCTAAATAAACGGTGACACGCGCCATGAGGCTTTTAAGAACACTTCCGGCGGTTGCGGTGATCGCGGCCCTATGCTGCGGCTCCGTGATGGCGGACAATCCGTGGAAAAAGAAGGAAGTCGATAATACTCGCAACGTCCTGGGTGTGGTCACCAATGCGGCCGGCGATTTGGTGAAGGGGGCGGTGGTTCAGCTCAAAGACACAAAGACGCTGCAGGTACGCTCGTTTTTCACTCAGCAAGGCGGAAAATACCATTTCGCCGGCCTGAGTAACAACATTGACTACGAAGTGAAAGCGACCTATCAGGGCGCCTCCAGCCCCACCAAACGCGCCAGCGTATATGATTCGCGCAAGGACGTGGTGCTGGATCTTAAGCTGGATAAATAAACGGCCGCCGCGGGGCGGCTACGCGATCTCCCCGCGAATCAGATCCTCGTAATTCTCCCGCCCTCTCACAATGCGCCATTGATTTCCTGTCACCAGGACTTCCGCGGCGCGGGTGCGTGCGTTGTAGTTGGACGCCTGCGCGAACCCGTAGGCTCCCGCCGTGGTGAGAGCCAGAAGGTCCCCGGGTTGGACGTCCGGGATCTTGCGGTCGCGCGCGAAGAAGTCCCCGGTCTCGCAGACCGGGCCCACTACGTCCGCCGTAATACTGGGGGCCTGGCCGTTCGAAAGGGGCAGGATCTCGTGATGCGCCTGATACAGCGTGGGGCGAATCAAGTCGTTCATCGCTGAATCGACAATTACGAAATTCTTGTTCCCGTTCCGTTTCCGGTAAAGCACGCGTGTCAGCAGCGCGCCCGCCTCTCCCACGATTGAACGTCCCGGTTCCATCATCAGCGTCACATCGATGCCGGCTGTTTTCGCGCACACGGCGCGGACGAATTCGCCGATGGCGGGAGCCTCGTCGTCCTTGCGGTACGCCACTCCCAAACCGCCGCCCAGGTCGAGCGTCCGGATCTGGAAGCCGCGCTGGCGGAGCCTTGCGACCAGGCCGAGCATCCGGTCCACGGCTTCCATCACCGGCGCGATGTCCAATAATTGCGAACCGATGTGGCAGCTGACGCCCTCAACGTCGAGATGGGGCAGGCGCCGCGCCGCCTCATAAACTTCTTCCACTTCGGTGATGCTGATGCCGAATTTATGCTCCCGCAGCCCTGTGGAGATATAGGGATGGGTTGCCGCGTCCACATCCGGGTTCACGCGCAGCGCGACGCGAGGCGTGACGCCGAGCGAGGCAGCGGCAGCCGAGATCCGCTCTAATTCCTGCTCCGACTCGCAGTTGAAGCTGTGAATCTTCTCTTCGAGCGCATAGCGGATTTCATCGTCGCGCTTGCCGGCGCCGCTGAAGACTACTTTCTCCGGATCGCCACCGGCCCGGATGACGCGGAAAAGCTCGCCTCCGGAAACGATGTCGAACCCCGCTCCGGCGTCCGCGAGCAGTTTGAGCACGGCCAGATTCGAGTTCGCCTTTACCGCGTAGCAAACCAGGTGTGGCTGCGCCCCGAAGGCATCGTCATAGGCGCGAAATCTTTCGGTTATGGCCGACCCCGCGTAGACGTAGCAGGGAGTCCCCGCCTGGGACGCCAGTTGGTCCAACCGGACGTCCTCGCAATAAAGGCTGCCGCCGTGGTACGCGAACGGGCTCACGCGGGCACCCTCAGGGCGAGAATGCTCTGATCGTCGAAGCGCCGCCGGCCCTCCGTAAATTCGTCGAGGTCCGCCAGGATTTCGTCCGCGATCTGGCGCGGCTCGCTCTCGCAAACACGCTTCACCACTTTGACCAGGCGCTGCCGCCCGTATTCCTCTTCCTTCGGATTCAACTGATCGAGCACGCCGTCCGAGCAGAGGAGGAAGACATCCCCCGGGTGGGCCTGGAAGACGGTTTCTTCGTACTCACGTTCATCCAGCAGTCCGATCGGCATCCCCTCTACGCTGATCTTTACGAGTTCTCCATTCCGGAAGATCAGCGGAGGCACGGCGCCGGCATTCACCATGGTCATCTCGTGATCCCGGTTGTCCCACAGCATGAGAGTGAGCGTGACGTAGCGCGCATCCACCTTCCGCTCCAGCAGCGTTTCGTTGAGGGTGCGCATCAAGGCGGCGGGACTCCGGCGGCGCGGCGCCAGCGTCCGCAACAGTCCGCTTACCAGCGCGCCGTAGAGGGCGGCCGCGGCGCCTTTTCCGCTCACATCGCCGAATGCGATGAGCACGGTTTCGTTATCGTATTCGAAGAAGTCGTAGATGTCGCCGCTGATCTCGCGAGCCGGCCTCGATTGAATCGCGGCGCGCAGCCCCGGCAGGTCAGGCGCGATTTTGGGCAGCAGCACCGATTGCAGCTTGCGCGCCGCCTTCAGGTCCTGCTCCATGCCTTGTTCGCGCTGCGCCAGTTCCTCATAGAGGCGCGCATTTTCCACCGATCCGGCCACCTGCGGCGCCAGTAGACCCAGCAGGCGCACATGGTCCTCGGTGAAGAATCCCATCCGCTCGCTTTCGAGGTCGATGACGCCCACCACACGGTCCTGCACAATCATCGGCACCGCCAGTTCGGATCGGATGCCCGGATGCGAGGGGATGTAGCGCGGGTCCGCCAGTGTGTCCGCCACCCGGATGGGAGTGCGCGACTCGGCGGCCGCGCCCGTGATGCCTTTTCCGATGGGAACATTGTCGAGCGTGACGCGTTCGTCGTAACGCTCGCTAAAGCGGTGCCGCAATACCTTACGATCCGCGTCCACCAGCAGAATACTGAAGGAATCGTAATTGATCATTCCGTGAATGGTCTTCGCGATCTTGCCCATCAGCTCGTCCAGCGCAAGGATCGACCGGAATTCCTGGGATAGATTCGCCAGCGTGCGCAGCGTCTTATTCTGGCGCTCCACGCGGCGGTAAAGGCGGGCGTTATCGATTGACACCGCGACACGAGCGGCAATCAGCATCAGCAGGGCGCGATCCTGCTCGTTATAGGCATGCAGACGCGTGGACTGGAGATCGATGACGCCCACCAGTTTTCCACGCGCGATCATCGGGGCCGCGAGCTCGCTGCGGACCGCGTCCAGGGCGTTCAGATAGCTCGGCTCCTTGCGGACGTCCTGAACCAGCATCGGCTGCCGGAGACTGGCGGTTTTGCCGGTGATGCCTTCGCCCATGGGGATCTCAAGGCTCTTCACCACTTCCTCGCGATGCCCGATCGCATGGCGGATGCGCAAACCCTGTTTGTCGGCCAGGAGAATCGCGAAAAGATCGTACGGAACGACGTCTTTGATGATTTCGGCGACGTTGGAAAGAATCCGGTCGAGGTCCAGAGTCTCCGATGTCGCGGCGGCGACATCCAGAAGAAAGTCCAAAAGTTCGGCTCGTTCGCGGAAGCGGATCGCGGATCGGTTGGAGGCGGCCATGGTGGATGCGGTTCCTATGCGATTGCCTCGACGATCTTGACGCTGGCGCTCGAGCCGATCCGGTTCGCGCCGGCTTCCACCATTTGAAGCGCATCCTCCAGCGACCGAATGCCGCCGGCGGCTTTCACGCCCATCTCGTCGCCAACCGTGCGGCGCATGAGCGCGACGTCTCCGGTGGTTGCGCCCGAAGGCCCAAAACCGGTGGAGGTTTTTACGAAATCGGCGCCCGCGGCTTGCGCCAGTTTGCAGCCAACCGCGATCTGCCGGGCGGTCAAATACCCATTTTCCAGGATCACCTTTACGATCGCTCCACTGTCGTGCGCCACCTTCACCACGCTGGCGATGTCGTCTTCCACGGTAGACAGGTCCGCGGCGAGCAGCGCTCCCACCTGAACCACCATATCGAGTTCGCGAGCGCCCGAGCGAACGGCGATACGGCTCTCGGCTGCCTTCGCTTCCGTCGATGCCGCACCCAGGGGAAAACCAATTACCGTGCAGGCGTTTACGCGAGAGCCGGAAAGCTCCGCCGCGATGAACGGAACAAAAAACGAGTTCACGCACACGGCGGCGAATTGATGTTCGAGGGCCTCTGCGCACACGCGCCGTATGTCGGCCTGAGTCGCATCCGCCTTCAGCAGCGTGTGGTCCATCAACGCAGCGAGTTGCCGTCTTGTGAAAGTGAGCGAAATATCCTGGTCCCCAGCTCCCCGCAGAGTGGAAGTGCTTAAAAATCAGCGCTTTCCGGGAGAGGTCTTCCCTTCCATCATAACACGGTGAGTCATTGCCAGACTGGAGTTTCTCCGTTTGTGCTCTGGGATGGCGATACAAATGAGAGCGGGCTACCGCACTCTTCCGCGTTGCGCCGGAGAGCCGCCATGCCGGCGCGCCGGGAACGGAGGCCGCCTGCCCCCGGCGATTGCTCCGGCGCCTGGTTCAGGTTGACACTACCATGCTCAGTTGGATATAAATTCGTTCGCATATGCCGGCCATTGATGTTCCTCTGGAGCGGGGCCGTTTCGGCCAGACCTCGCGCCGTGATTTGTGGTGGGTCCAGCCTCTGGTCGTCTTTCTTGGGCTGTCCGCGTTTCTTGTTTATGCGACCTGGGCCGCGTTTCAAGGGAATTACTATCGCTTCGGCCCTTATCTCTCGCCGTTCTATTCGCCCGAGCTTTTCGGTTCCACCGGACACGCCTGGTTCGGTCCCGAGCCGCGCTGGATTCCTTCTTTTATTCCCTTCACCGCCGCGCTGGTGATTCTGCCCTTTCCCGCCGGCTTCCGCGTCACCTGCTACTACTATCGCGGCGCCTACTACAAGGCATTCTGGGCCGACCCGCCTTCGTGCACGGTAGGGGAGCCGCGAAAGAAATACCTCGGGGAGCGATCCTTTCCGCTCATTCTGCAAAATGTGCATCGCTATTTTCTTTATGTCGCCCTGCTCTTTCTGATTTTTCTCGCCCACGACGCCTGGAGCGCCTACCGCTTTGCCGATGCCTCCGGAGTGAGGCATTTCGGCCTGGGCGTCGGCTCTCTGGTGCTAACGCTCAATGTAATTTTGCTGGGAGGCTACACCTTCGGGTGCCACTCGCTGCGCCACCTTTTGGGCGGCATGCTGGACCGGATATCCGCGTCTCCTCTTCGCAAACGCGCCTATGATTGCAGTAGTTGTCTGAACAGCCGGCATATGTATTGGGCCTGGTGCAGCCTTTTCTGGGTCGCGTTTTCGGACATTTACGTCCGGCTATGCGCGATGGGCGTCTGGACGGATTGGAGAATCTTTTAGGATGGCAAGCTACGAGCGTCACGAGCACGATGTGCTCGTGGTTGGAGCGGGCGGGGCCGGTCTGCGCGCAGCGATCGAGGCGTCGGCGGCGGGCGTGTCGGTGGGTGTCATCTGCAAATCGCTTCTGGGGAAGGCGCACACGGTGATGGCCGAGGGCGGCGTCGCCGCCGCGATGGGCAATGTCGACGACCGCGACAGTTGGCGTGTCCACTTTGCCGACACCATGCGCGGCGGGCAATACATGAACAATGCCCGCATGGCCGAGTTGCACGCCAGGGAAGCCCCCGAGCGCGTCCGCGAACTGGAGTCCTGGGGCGCGCTCTTTGACCGCACGAAGGACGGCCGCATCCTGCAGCGCAATTTCGGCGGGCATAAGTACCCGCGCCTGGCTCACGTCGGCGACCGCACCGGCCTGGAAATTATCCGCACTCTGCAGGATCACGGCATTCACCAGGGGATTCAGTTTTACATGGAGAACACCGTGATCACCCTCTTGCGGGATGCCGGCCGCGTGGTGGGGGCTTTCGGCTACGACCGCGAGCGCGGGCGCTTTCATTTGTTCGAAGCCAAGGCCGTGGTGCTTGCCACCGGGGGCGTCGGCCGCGCGTTTCGGGTCACCAGCAATAGTTGGGAATATACGGGCGACGGCTATTCGCTCGCGTACCAT
This sequence comes from Bryobacteraceae bacterium, assembly GCA_035545735.1. Lineage (GTDB taxonomy): Bacteria > Acidobacteriota > Terriglobia > Bryobacterales > Bryobacteraceae > JAJYKC01. The sequence goes on from DASZXS010000068.1 coordinate 34,167, forward strand.
GCCGGCGCAGATTTGCTCGACATGGAATTCATCCAGTTTCACCCGACCGGGATGGTGTGGCCGCCGAGCGTTCGCGGCATCCTGGTCACCGAAGGCGTACGCGGCGAAGGCGGTGTTTTACGGAATAGCGAAGGCCGCCGTTTCATGTTCGACGACATTCCCGAGAATTACCGCTCGCAGACCTCGGAGGACGAGGAAGAAGGCTGGCGCTATACGCAGGGCGACAAAACCGCGAAGCGTCCTCCGGAACTCCTGACGCGCGATCACGTGGCGCGCTGCATCATGCGCGAAGTCCGCGAAGGCCGGGGCAGCCCGCACGGCGGCGTGTTTCTGGATATCGCCTGGATCAAGAGCCGCATCCCCAATGGCGCCGAGCATATTAAGCGCAAGCTGCCGGCGATGTACCACCAGTTCAAGCAGCTTGCCAACATTGACATCACCGAAGAGCCCATGGAAATCGGTCCCACGACGCACTACACCATGGGAGGCGTGCGCGTGGATGCCGAAACGCAGATGTCGAGTGTGCCCGGCTTGTTTGCCGCGGGTGAATGCGCGGCGGGCCTCCACGGAGCCAATCGTTTGGGCGGGAATTCGCTCTCCGACCTGCTGGTTTTCGGGAAGCGCGCCGGAGAATTCGCCGCCCGGTTTGCGAGAAAGCAGAGCGCGGGAGCCATTAATCCCGATGAAGTGGAGGAGGCTGCCGCGAGAGCGCTCGAACCGCTGAACCGCGAAGGCGGGGAGAGTCCTTACGCTCTCCAGCATGAGTTGCAGGACGTCATGCAGGATCTGGTGGGAATCGTCCGCCGGCAGGAAGAGCTGGAGCAGGCGCTCGACCGGATTCACGCCCTGCAGGCGCGCGCGGCCAAGGTGAGCGCGCCGGGCAATCGTGAATATAACGCCGGCTGGCACACCGCGCTCGATCTCAAGAATCTGCTTACGGTTTCCGAAGCCATCGCCCGCGCCGCCGCCGAGCGCAAGGAAAGCCGGGGAGCGCACTTCCGCGACGACTTTCCTGCGAAAGACGCGGGCTTCGGCGCAACCAATATTGCGGTCAGACAGAACACGGACGGCTCCATGCGCATCGAACGCGTTCCCGTAGTCACACAAACGCCCGAGCACCGGCAGATCATCGAGGAGATGAAATGAGTCAGGCCACTTTTCGGATATGGCGCGGCAATCGCGACGGAGGCGCCTTCACGGATTACGCGGCGGAGATTTCCGCCGGCATGGTGGTGCTCGATGCCGTTCATCAGATTCAGAGCCAGCAGGCGAACGATCTCGCCGTGCGCTGGAACTGCAAGGCGGGCAAGTGCGGCTCCTGTTCGGCGGAGATCAACGGCATGCCGAAGCTGATGTGCATGACGCGGCTGGATCAGCTTCCCCTCGAACGGCCCGTCACCATCGAGCCGATGAAGACCTTCCCGCTCATCCGCGACCTGGTCACCGATGTCTCCTGGAATTACCGTGTGAAGGAAGGCATTTCCCAATTCCGGGCGCGCAAGCCGGACGCGGACGGCTCCTGGCGGATGCAACAGAGCGACGTGGACCGCCCGCAGGAGTTCCGGAAGTGCATCGAATGCTTCCTCTGCCAGGATGTCTGCCACGTGCTGCGCGATCATCACATGCACGCCGAGTTCATTGGGCCGCGTTTTCTTGTTTATACCGCCGCGCTCGAAATGAATCCGATGGACGCGGGCGACCGCCTCGCCGAGTTAAAGGACAAACACGGCGTGGGCCTGTGCAACATCACCAAGTGCTGCACCAAGGTGTGTCCCGAGGGCATTACCATCACGGACAATGCAATCATCCCGCTGAAAGAACGCGTGGTGGACCGGTTCTTCGACCCCGTCGGTAAATTGTTTCGCATGTTCGCGCCCCGGGAGACAGAATAGGAGCAGGGAGGGCAAACGATGAAGTTTGAACTCAAGCCGATTTCGCGGGAGGCGATTCCGGAGGCGCTCGAAAAGGTGAAGCGCTACCGCCTCCTGAACGAACCATCCCACGCGGAAAGCATCTGCCTGGACATTCTGAATATCGAGCCTCAGAACCAGCAGGCCCTGGTCATGCTTCTGTTGGCGCTCACGGATCAATTCTCCGATGGGGTCTCGCCGGGGAGAGCCCGCGAAGTGGCGGCGCAGCTCAAGGGCGAATACGACCGCGAATATTACAACGGCATGATCTGGGAACGCTCCGCCCAGGCTTTGCTGCGGCGGGGCGCGCCGAACGCGAGCTTTGCCGCGTACGACGCCTACCTAAAGGCCATGGAATACTACGAGCGGGCGCAACGCCTCCGCGCGCACGGGAACGACGACTCGATTCTGCGCTGGAACTCCTGCGCCCGCGTTCTGAACGGAAACCCGAATCTCCGCGAGCATCCCGAGGACGAGTTCACGCCCCTGCTGAACGAGTAGGGATCACAGGCAATATCAAAGGGCTAATTCCCGGACGCAGTGCTCATACCCCGTTTCGTTGGCCGACAGGGTAATCTCCAACCGTCCCGACCGGTGCGGATGATAGACCAATGCCGGGCGGAAGCAGACCAGGCAACGCGCTCCCGGGTATCTCACGCTTGGATAGGTCAGCCCATTGGAGCCTTCCGCCAGCAGGCGCTTCGCCAGAACCTGGGAGAGGGCGTAACACTGCGGCACAGGCTCGGGTTCGAGGAGTTCCGCGTAATCGGCTGGGGGGTCCAGAGTATGAAAGCGGCCCTGGAAGTTAGCCTGCCAGTCGTCATAGGTGGACCTGTCTTCGCCGGGGCGCTGAGCTGGCTCTTCCGGCACCACAATCTCGCTGAGCCTCCTGCTCTTGTGGTAAACCACCTCCGCGATGGACGCTTCCCGGCGATCGGCGGCGTACCAGGCGCCGCGGGTATTGTCGTTGAAGCGCCCTCCTGTTTCGTTCGGGTGAGTGTAAGCGGCGTTTACGATGTGGGCATTGGGGATTGCGTACACCAGTTCGTAGGTGCTGATGCCGATAGAGCCTTGCTGTTCGGCTTGCACCCGGTCGTTCGTCGCTCCGTCAAGCAAAACCAGGTCTTCGAGCTCTTTCCGGCCGCCGGCCAGATCCGCAAGAATGGTTTGGTCCTGGCTGTAAAGCGACGGGATGAGGCGGTGTGTGTCTTCCCAGCGAATCGGCCGGACGGGAGGGTGGATCACCGGCCGCCGCGCCAGGCGTCCAGCATCCGGCGCACCTGGAACATCCCCGGCTGTCCCTGGCGGATCATGTAGTCAACCGGTTTGGCTCCGGCAAACATCGGCCCGCGGTTTTGCAGCGTCACCCAGCGATCGGCCCACTTTCCTCCGAAATAGATGTGCAGCGCTTTATAGATCCCGAGCACCAGGGAGATTCGCAATAGCGTATCCTGCGATAATTTTTGCTTTTGCGGCTCACTCTTCCAGGCATGAAAGGTTGAGGATGCAATCCCGCCAAGCAGGCCGCGGGCTTGCGCTTCGCTGAGGTCCCATTGGCCGGCAATCTTGATAAACGCCTTGATCGCGCTACCGCTCAACTGTTCGCGAACTTTTGCGTCGGTCAAGTCCGGCGAGCGGTCAAAGGAGTGACCTTCGAGGAGGGTGGGAGGTTCCAATGCTGCCGTCATGATCCTCGCTTCCGTAATTTATTATCCTCGAAATCGAGGAGAAAGGCAATGACCGGCCGAATCGGTCAGCGAGCCAGGAAGGCCGTAATCTCTTCCTCCCGCCGCGCGTCGTCCCAATCCAACAAAGCGCCCATTTCCATCGCAACCGGCATCAGGTCCTCGCGGGTCCAGAGCCGCTCGTAGCCCAGGTATGTCGAAATCAACAGATAATCGGACATCCTTTGCGCCATTTCGTTTTCGACGGCATTCGCCACGGAAAAAATGTCGGCGTCGGGCGCGGTAAGCGGCGCGTCCTCCGTTACATGAACTTCGGCAAGCTCAGGAGCGATTTCTTTGAGCGCGAGGTCGCAGGCCTCCGCGCTCATGGAGCGATAGGTTGTAAATTTGCCGCCGGCGATATGCAGAATTCCGTCGGCGGCGTTCCAGATGCGATGCTCGCGGGTCGTGCTGGTGGCCGAACCCGCGCCCGGGTGGCCGATCAGCGGCCGCAGCGAACTATAGGACGAGACCGGAGTCGTATCCGCGCCCGGGAAGACGGTGCGCACGATCTCTTGCAGATAGGCGGTCTCCGCGGGTGAGATGTGAACCCGGTCCGGCCCCTCGGAATGATCCACGTCGGTTGTCCCCACCAGGGTAAGTTGATCCTTGCTGCCCCACGGGATAAAGAACACGATACGGCCGCCGGCGTCGAAGTAGGCCACGGCATTTTTGCTCTTTGTCAGGCGGGGAAGAATGATGTGGGAGCCGCGGACCCGGCGCAATTCGCCGGCGTCGCTCCACGCCCCGGTGGCGTTGACGATCTTCCGCGCGCGGCATTCATATCGCGCGGGGCTCAAGGTATCCTGCAGCGCCACTCGCCAGCCGCCGTCGCTCTCGCGCACCGGACGCTCCGCGCGAACATAGTTGACCGCCGTGCCGCCATGCCGGATTGCGTCCAGGATCAACTCCACCACCAGCCGGGCCGAATCGACGGAGCCGTCGTAGAAGATCGCGGACGCCGACAATCCTTCCCGCTTCATCTCCGGCTCCAGCTCGACCGTCTCGCGCTTCGACAGCCGGTAGTGTTTGCGAATCTTCTGCCGCCCGGCAAGGAGATCGTAAAGGAACAATCCGCTGCTGTAGAAAAGCCGCGCGAAGGTCCCATACATCGGCAGCAGAAAAGGGAGGGGCTTTACCAGGTGCGGCGCCGTGCGGAGCAGCGTGGCCCGCTCCCGCAGCGCTTCGCGCACCAGATGGAACTCGAAGTACTTCAAATAGCGCAGCCCGCCGTGGATCAACTGCGAATTCCGGCCGCTGGTGCCCGAGGCGAAATGATTCTGTTCCACCAGGGCGCAGCGGAGCGGCTTGCCGGAACGCTCGGAGCGCAGTGCGAGGTCGCGCAGAACACCGGCGCCGTTGACGCCGCCACCGAGAATCAGGATATCCAGATCCGCGCCATTTAAGGCTTGAAGCTGACTCGCGCGCGAAACTGACATTTCCTCAATGTACCGCGCCCACCAGAATCACCCGCACGTCCATGACGTTGGTGCGCGTGGGGCCGGTGCGGATCAGATCGCCGAGCGGATCGAAGAAATGGTAAGAGTCGTTGCGGTCGAGAGATGTCCGCCAGTCGAGACCGGCGGCGCTGGCTCGCTCGATGGTGCTTCCGGTGGCGATCGCGCCCGCGGCGTCCGTGGGGCCGTCGGTGCCGTCGGTGCCGCCGCTCAGGATGGCTACACCGCGCAATCCGGCGATGGCTGCTGCCGCGCTCAGTACAAATTCCTGATTGCGGCCGCCCTTTCCGTGTCCACGCAGCGTCACCGTGGTTTCTCCGCCGGAGATGACGCAGGCCGGCCGGCGCAGGGGATGCCCCGAGGCAAGAATCTCCTTGGCGATGGCCGCATGCACTCCCGCCACTTCGCGGGCTTCACCCTCCATAACGGAGGAGAGAATCATCGCGTGGTAGCCAAGTTCTTTCGCTTCTCGCTGCGCCGCCGCAATCGCCTGGCGGTTGCTCCCCACCACGATGTTCCGGACTCTTCGAAAAATCGGGCTCCCCGGCTTGGGGGTTTCTGCGATCTTTCCGGCGAGGCCCTGCTCCAGGCGGGCCCGCACCCCTGCGGGAATGCGCTTCCAGATGCCCCTCCGCCTCATTACCTCGACGGCGTCTTCGAAGGTGGAACGGTCGGGGACGGTTGGGCCCGAGCCAATGACGTCCAGGTCGTCGCCGGTGACGTCGGAAAGAAGCAGAGACAGCACCGTCGCCGGTGCCGCGAGCCGCGCCAGTTGGCCGCCCTTGAATTCGGACAGGTGTTTGCGAACGGTATTGATCTCGTGAATGCCTGCGCCGGAGCGGAGCAGGAGTTCCGTGGTGCGCTGCTTCCCGGTCAGCGTCACCGGCGCGGCCGGCGCAGGCGTGAGCGCGGATGCGCCGCCCGAGATGAGGCAGATTAGAAGATCGTCCCGGCCCGCGCTCCGGGCGATGTCCATCAGTCGGCGTGTGCCTTCCACGCCGCTCGAATCGGGCACGGGATGGGCGCATTCCACCACGTCAATCCGGCGAAGCTTGCCGCCATGGCCATACTTGGTGTTGACGGAGCCGGCCGCGATCCGCTTTCCCAGCAATTCCTCGATGGCGCGCGCCATTGGCACGGCGGCTTTTCCCGCCCCCGAGACGAAAATTCGACGGAAGCGGCGGAGGGGATAGCGGGCGCGCCCGGCAACAAGATTCTCTCCGTCGAGGTGAAGGTGTCGGTGAACCGCGCGTTGAGGGTCCGACGCATCGAGCGCGGCCCGAAATATACGCACCGCGTGCGACCGGAGTTGTCGTGACTCGCTCAAAATATCGGCAAGCGCAGGATGGCCGCCACGGTGACGGCCGGGTCGTCGCTGGCGATCTCGATCCGGTGATCCGCGCGCTGGTAGGCCGCCCGGCGGGCAAAAAACAGATGCTCGAAACGCACCGGGTCGCGCGCCAGAGGGCGGTCGCTATTTTCCTGAATGCGCGTCCGCAGCAAGCTCAACGGAGCGTCCAGCCAGACGGTTACGCCGTTCTCCACCAGCAGTTCGTAGTTAACCTGCTGGGTGAAAGCGCCGCCGCCGAGCGCGGCCACCATGGGGCGGCCCGTCTGAATGGTTCGCACGCGCTTCTGAATCGCCTGCGTTTCGAGCCGGCGGAACTCTTCCTCGCCCTTCTTCTCAAAAATCTCGACGATCGGCATTTTCTGCCCGGTTTCGATGTCCACGTCGATATCGGCGAACGACCATCCAAGCTCGTACGCCAGGGCTTTCCCCACGGTGGTTTTGCCGCTGGCCATGAAGCCTACGAGATAAATTCCCGGCGTTCGTTTGAGTTTTAAAATCATTCGTTTCGGTATTGTGTCCGCTTCCGCAGGCATCTCCCCCGCACCGCAAGGAAACCTCTCTGCGCACCGCCGGTCCGGCGCCGCTTGAGCATCGCCTTTGAGTAAAAGCCATAATAGTACACATGCAACAGGAACTGTTGCCTCTGTTCCCACTGCCCCTGGTGCTCTTTCCCGGCGCTCCGCTGCCGCTTCATATTTTTGAAGACCGGTACAAGGAGATGTTCGGAGAGGTAATGCGCGAGCGCAAGGAATTCGGGGTAGTACAAGCCGGCGAGAAGGGCATCGTCAATACCGGCTGCACCGCGGCGGTGGAACGAGTGCTGAAACAATATCCCGATGGCCGTCTGGATGTCCTCGCCCAGGGACGCCGGCGTTTTGAAATCCTGCTGTTGAACGATGAACGCTCCTTTCTTCGCGGCGCCGTTGATTTCTTCGATGACGACGACTTCAAGCCGGTTTCCGAGGAAGCGCAAAAGCGGGCTCTTGACGGTTTTGCCGAGCTTCGCAGTCTCAAGTCGGACGATGATATCGGTGAACCCGACGCCGCCGATCGCCAGTTGAGCTTCCGCCTCGCCCAGCCGGTCGCCGATCTGGAATTTCGCCAGCTTTTGCTTGCCACCCGCTCGGAAGCGGACCGCATGAAGCAGGTCGCCGATTATCTGCAGTCCTACGTTTCCAGGGAGCGTGCCGTGCTCCATATGCGCTCCGCCGCTCCTCGCAATGGACATGGGAAATGGCCGCAGAATCTTTAGACTCCCCCGCGGGGCTCAACCTGCTCATTGACGCCGACGACACGCTTTGGGAAAACAACATCTACTTCGAGCGCGCTTTTGAGGAGTTCTGCGCTTTTTTAAGTCATTCCCGCCTCGCTCCGCCGGAAATTAGAACGATTCTGGACGAAATCGAGATCGTGAACAGCCAGGTTCATGGCTATGGCGCGCTCAACTTCGGCCGGAATCTGCGGCAATGCTTCGATCGCCTGGTGGAAAGGGAAATCAATGACGAAGATTACCGGACCGTGCATGCGTTTGCCGAGCGCATTTTGGATCACCCTATGAACGTAATTCCGGGCGTACCGGAAACGCTCGGGTATCTTGCGCAGCGCCACCGGCTGATCTTATTCACCAAAGGGCATCCCGATGAACAGCAGATGAAGGTTGACCGGTCCGGTCTCGCGTCCTACTTTTCCCACACCGCCATTGTGAAGGAGAAAAATGCGGGTGCTTATCGTGGCATTGTGGAGACGCTCCGCCTGGATTCCACGCGGACGTGGATGGTCGGCAATTCTCCAAAGTCCGACATCAATCCCGCCCTCGCCGCCGGCTTGGGCGCGGTGTTCATCCCGCACGATCATACCTGGACGCTGGAGCGGGAAAGCGTAGCGGAAGGCAGTGAGCGCCTGATTACGCTTACGGCGTTTAAGGATTTGCGAAGCCGGTTCTGATCGTGCCGCCGGACTCCGCTCTGCGGGGTGTTATTTAAGAGACGCTACCGCTTGCGTCTGGGGTGCGGGCTCAGGGTGCCAACGGGCAGGGGATTCCTGGCGGGTACGAACGTGCCCCTCTCCGCGTCCAGCACGCGGATCTCGCCCGTTTGAATTTCGAATACCATGCCGTAGATCGCAAGCCGTCCGCCCCGCAGATGGGAGGCCACGCAGGGATGCGTTTCCAGATGCTTGATCTGGACCGCCACATTTTCCTCGGTAATTTTTTTCATCTGCGCGGCTCCGGTCAGCTCGGGATAGTTTTCCCGGATGACCACCTGCGCAATTTCGGCATGGCGAAGCCACGGAGCCACCGCCCTCAGATGCTTGACTTTGCCAGGTTCCAATAGCGCTTTCATCGCACCGCAGTTGGAATGACCGCAGACCACGATCGCTTCGACGTCCAGCACCACAACGGCATACTCGATCGCCGCTGAAACGCCGCCCAACGATTCCCCATAGGAAGGGACGATGTTGCCGACGTTCCGGCACACAAATAAATCGCCGGGCTCGCTTTGAAAAACCACATCCGGCGCCACGCGCGAATCGGAACAGGTAATGAACAAGACTCGCGGGCGCTGCTCGTTTGCCAGGGCTTCAAATGTGGCTTTACGCCGGGGGAAGCCTTTTTTCTGGAAGTTCTGATATCGCTCCACCAACTCGCGCATCGATGCCTGGCTTAATTTTGAGCCCGCTGTCCTGGTTTTTGTCTTTGGCATTTTGTCCATCCTGTCAGCTTTTCGGCTTCGCTATTTCGCCGGTCATCCCGCCCACCACGCGGAGGTAAGCGTCCGGGGCCAGAAGAATTTGCGTACCGCGGACTCCCGCGGAAATTGAGATTACATCGAAGAGAATCGCCGTTTCATCGACATAGACGGGGTAATCTTTCCTGCAGGCGAGAGCGGTCACGCCGCCGCGTATATAGCCGGTCAGTGGTTGTACTTCTTTGAGCGGGGCGACTTCCATTTTCCGGTCGCCCGCCAGGCGCGCCAGGGCTTTCAGGTCAAGTTCCGTGTTGCCGGGAATCACGGCCAGGCACACCCCGGTTCGCTCCCCTTTCACGACCAGCGTTTTGAAGACCTGCTCGGCGGGGAGTCCGACCTTGGCCGCGACCGTTTCCGCGCTAAGATCTTTGGGGTCAACCGGATAGTCGCGTAACTCGAAGTGCACACCGCGTTCTTCGAGCAGACGAACCGCATTCGTCTTCATGCCGGCCCGGCGGCCTTATTGGGCGTAGGTCGTCTCGGATCTCGAGGCCAGAGCCGCCGGAGAGGTCGAAGCCTCCTGCCGCGTGTAGAAGCCCGCATCAATCAGGTTCCGGTAGACAGCACCGGCGATTCCCGAGGCGATGGGCCCGCTTACGGCGTGTCCGCCCGTGAGAAGAACCACAACCACCACCTTGCGTCCGCCGACTTCCTGGTAGGAGCCGAACCACCCCAGGTGCGTAGGCGAACGGTTGTCGGTGCACGTGCCGGTCTTGCCGTAGATTGGCTGGTCAGGGTCAAACTGCGCCCTTTGCGCCGTTCCGAATTTGACCGCTCCCAGCATCCCCGGACGGACGGAGGGAAGATCCTTCTCGATATCCAGATGCCGCTTCACGCGCGGATGAAACGTGCTCACTTCATGCTGATTCATCGGGTATTGCAGATAATACAGCGTGCCCCCGTTGGCCACCGCCGAGAAAATCGCGGACAGTTGCAGGGGCGTCAGATAGAAACCCTCGCCGAAGCTGGTCATCATACCGACGCCATCGTCGGGCGGTTCCGATGGCAGCGGAGAAACCTGCTCGCCGGGAATGTTCAGCCCGGCCTTTTCCCCCAGGCCGAAAAGCTGAGCGTATTCGTTCACCTTCTCGAAACCCAGCTTCTTTCCGATATTCGAGAAATAGTAATTGTTCGAGAAAGCCAGCGCGTTGGTGACGTCCATATGGCGCCGGCTTATGCGCACACCATCGTCGCTTTCGATGAGCCCTTCGTTCAGAGCCGCGAGGGAAGCAATCACTTTGATCGTCGAGCAGGGTTCGAAGCCGGCGCTTAGCGCGAGCTTCTGGTTCACCATGCTGAGGATGCGCCCGGTCTGCGGATCGGTCACCACGACGCTGCCGTTATAGGGGCCGAGAGCCTGCACGGCGGCCCTCCTCACCAACGGATCTTCGCCTTCCGTCACGTCGCCGATCGTGGATTCCGCAAATGTGGGACTCGTCCAGGGACTGACAAACTCCCGCCTGGACCGGTGCAAACGGCGGTTCAGAGGGCTCGAAGATCCGGTATACTTCACCGCCCGCACCCGGGCTCGCCGCGAAACGCGGGCCGGGCGGCTGCTCTTCTTTGCCGTTCTCTTCACCGTCCGCCTGGCGCTGGACCGGCTCTGCGCGGCCTTGCTCTTTTTCGAATGACGCTTGGCCGCGAACGAAAACGGAGCAAAAGAAATTAAGAATGCGACCGCTAGTGCGAGAGTCCGCATCCTAAATGTCCCCACTGCTCGGGGTAGGTTGATCGTGCTTCATCGTTAAGCCCTTATTATGAGTGCGTTTATCAATATTTTCAATACACTATCCTTGAGATTTTTTCAAAACATTCTTGTTGGAGTATGTATTAGCCTGCTCGCGGCGTCAAGCCGCGGTCCAGCCGCCGTCGATCGCCATCGCCGCGCCGTTCACAAAAGCGGCCTCTTCGGAAGCGAGATATAAGGCCATATTGGCGATTTCTTCGGGTCGGCCCAGGCGTCCGATAGGCTGTCTCTGGTTCAGCTCTCCCCGCACCTTCTCCTTCTCATGTTTATGAAACTTTTCGAGATATTCTTCCACGAACGGAGTATCCACGGTCCCGGGGCAGATGCAATTTACCCGCAGGCTGGTGGGATAATCCACCGCGAGCTGCCGGGTCATCGCCACCACCGCCCCCTTCGTGGCGCAATACGCAAAACGCCGTTTCACGCCTACCACACCCGCTACGGAACCGATATTTACAATCGTCCCCCTCGAAGAAAGCAGACGCGGCAAAGCCGCCTTGGTTACCAGATACATCCCGGTGACGTTCACGCGGAAGAGCCGTTCGAAGTCGGCAAGAGTCGTTTCTTCAATGTTTCCAACCAGCCCGATGCCCGCGTTGTTCACCAGAATGTCCAACCGCTCGATCGCTTTCAGCGCATCGGCGATGCTCGCCTCATCGGTGATATCGCAAGCGGCCGCTTGCGAGCCGGGCAGTTCCCTGGCCAGGGATTCCGCCTCGGCGAAGTTCCGGTCGGCGATAATCACGGTTGCGCCCGCCTTTTGAAATGCCCGGCACGTGGCCGCTCCTATGCCTCGCGCGCCCCCGGTGACCAGGGCCACGCGACCGTCTAATCGAAATGCGCTCATGGAATCTTCCAGTATATGACAGACATCCCCGCGAGCCCCCGTTGCGGACCGCGGAAGGAGAACACATTTTCGACCGTAAGTTTACAATTTCGAAACCTTTAGCGGTTGACAGGCGTCCGAATCGGCGCTAGCGTAAGAGTCAGTAAGGAGGGAGTCATGCAGTTTCTGGCCTCCACGAAAGTTTCGGCGCTTTTAGCGCTTTCGTTTGCCCTCCCCGCAGGGCCGCTTTCCGCGCAACAGGTAATCTCGGCACGCTCCGGCGTTGTGCAATACGTTGAGGGTGACGTCACCCTCGGTGGAGAGGCGCTCAACCCCCAAGCCGGCGAGTTCCCTGCCATCCGCAAAAACGATGTGTTGCATACCGGCGCTGGCCGTGTGGAAATTCTCCTCACTCCCGGGGTATTCCTCCGTACCGGTGAAAATACATCCATACGGATGGTCGCGAATAGCCTCGTCGACACTCAGGTCGAATTCCTGGACGGTTCGGCGCTGCTCGAGTGCGACGACCTTTTGAAGGACAATGCAGTCACGGTTTTGCACGGCGGCGCCAAGGTCCAGCTAAAGAGGAACGGTCTGTATCGTTTCGACAGCAACCCCGCACGGGTTGGCGTTTATAACGGGGAAGCCCTGGTGCAGGACGCCTCCGGAAAAACGATCACACTCAAAGGCGGCCATCAGGCGCAGTTTGAAGGCGCACTTGCCGAGTCGCGTTTTGACAGCAAACTCGCGGAGGATGCCCTATACCGCTGGAGCGCGCGGCGTTCCAGCTATGTTGCGATGGCAAACGTCTCCGCGGCAAAGCAAATTCAGGATGTCGGCGGTGGTTCCTGGAGCAACAGCGTCTGGGCCTTTAATCCGGCCTTTGGCATGTACACCTACGTTCCCTACGGGAGCTCGCTGTACAGCCCCTTCGGCTACGGTTTTTTGAATCCCTATGATGCTTTGAGCTTTTACAACGCCTATCCCTATTACTACGGTGGAGGCTATTACCCCTCGGGCCGCTATGGAACCGCGAAGGGAGGCAGCGGAGGGGGCGGGTCGTCTACTGTGGCGCACACGGCGCCGTACACCTCGCGCCAACTCGGATATTCGACGGGCGCGCGCACTGCCAACGTAGGCGTAATTGGCCGTTCCGCGGAAGGCGGCCGCGGCGGGCGTTCCACGGTGGGCTCGGGTGGGTTTGGTTCGGCATCACGAGGCGACTCCGGCGGTTTTGTCGGCGGCCGTTCGAGTGGAATGGCTTCACCCTCCGTTTCATCCGCACCTTCCATGAGCGGGCGGGGTGGTGGCGGCGCAGGTTCGTCCAGTGGCGCACGTTCACGCTGAGCGCATGATAAATTGAGATTAGAGTTGAGCCCCGATTCGAAGGGGACCAAGAAGTCACAACTCTAGGGTCGAATCCGTTCGACGCGTCAGGGGTTGGTTCTTAGGAACCAACCCCTTTCGTCGTTAGGACCGGCAGTTTCTGAGGAATTCGACACCCTTCCAGGCAATTTCCTCTGGAGTTGCGGCCAAGTCGCGCCAGATGCAGGCCGCGGCGGCCATTTCAGGCAGAGCGAACCCAAAGCTTTCGATCACCAGCCAGCCGTCGTAGTGCAGCTCACCCAGCCCGGCAAATAGCTCATTCCAGGCAACATGGCCGCTGCCGGGCGTCCCGCGGTCATTCTCGCAGGTGTGGACGTGCCGGATGAAGCCGCCGGCATCCTCAATTGAGGATTGAATCGACTTCTCCTCAATATTTGCGTGAAAGGTGTCGAAGAGAAGCCCTACGCGAGGATGACCCACTGCTTCGCAAAGCCGCCGGCCGTCTGCCTCGGTGTTGAGGAAGAAAGTTTCGAAGCGGTTTAGGGGTTCCACCGCCAGAGTGACGTTTGTGCGATCTAATACCGGACCCAATTGCGCCAGACCGTCCACCGCTCGCTTCCACTCATCGTCCGTCCGCCGGCGTCCGGGAAGAAACCCCACGGGAGAGCAGAACGGGCCGGCCAGCACCTTGGCGCCCAATTCCGCCGTCGCCTCAATCGCCCGCTCCAGAAAATCGGACGTCTGCGCGCGGGCGCCTGCATCGCCGGTGGCGAGGCTCAGCTTGCCGGTCAGGGCGGTGCAGACGGTACACTCCAACCCGGCATCGGCGACGGCTTTCCCGAGTTTCGCCGCCGGGAACCCGTCGAATGATACCCGCGCGATCTCCACCCCGTCGAAGCCGTGGGCTTTGATCGTGGGAAGCAGCCCGAGGTTCGATTCGTCGAAAGCCGCCGTCCAGAGAAAGGTATTGATGCCGATCTTCATTTACACTCCGGATTTCCGGGACCAAAGTGCTTCAGCATGACCAGGTCCTCCTTGTCGCTGAGATTCGTGATCGCCACTCCCTGGCTCGCTGCATTTGCCGTGACGAACAACTCATCCTGCGTCATTTGCCCGAAGCGGATCAGACTGGGGGTTTCCACCGAATGTGGACCCAGGCGTCCCCAGCCTTGCACCACGATCATGCCGTAGGCGGCCGCATCCTTAATGGTTACCGAGCGGCCCGGCCGCACCGTGAGCTCCTTGGCCGAATAATGCTTCGGGTCGGCATAGGTGACCCATTTTTCCGAATACCCGGCATCTTCCATTTCCGCTTCCTCGCGTACCGGCTTCGGATGGAATAAACGGTGGCTCGCATATTCGGGGTCCACGTTGGCGTCCCAATCGAGCATGTCGAGGATATAGTCGAGGTCGTGATGATGTTCCTCGGGAACGTCCTTCACCAGCAGGTCCCACGGCACCACGCGGCCATCCACCATGGATTGGTACATCGCGAAAACGTCGGAGTTCACCTGAGGCTCATAGGTCACCAAAGAGCCCGGAGCATGCAAGATCCCAGGGTCGACCTGCCAACCGCTGCCAGGTTTCAGCTTGTAAGCCTTGGAGTGATAGAGGAGACCGTTGTCGCCCTCGTTCCAGCGCTCAAGGCAACGCCGGACGTCATCGCGCGTCGTTCCCGGCTCCAATCCCATGAACGTGTAGGGGAAATTGTTCTCCTTGAAATTGTATTGGGGTGGGAAATAGTAGGCCTCCGGTTTTCCCTTCCGTCCCACATTCCGGGCGAATTGATCCGTCTGATGCAGGTGATGGGGAATAGGCCCGAGATTGTCGAAGAATTTGCAGAGCAGATTCCAGCCGCCATACTCGCGCATTACGTCCGCGCCCAGGAATTCCTCTCCCATCGTCTCGATGGCCTCTTTTAAGAGGACACGCCCGCCGTTGTGGTCGATGTAGCTCAGTCCTTCGTCTTGCGGCGTACCCGGGCCATTGTCGGCCTTTGTAGTGGAGGAAAACCAGCGCTCGTTGATACCGCCGCGATGCGCGCCAAGCGCGTACAAATCGCGCGAGTCCAGTTTCAGACGGCCGCCCGGCAGCATAAATGATCTGGGCACCCAGGAGGGCGCCAGCCGCACTATTCCTTGACCCCGGCCGAGGGCCTCGCGAAGCAGAGAGGAGTTGTTCATGTGTCTACGGTTTCTACTTTACCTTTAGAAGGATTGCTTGTGGCGCGGCTTCGGTGCTTTTGATGGAAGATCGAGTTTCGACGCTGCCTGCCACATAGATCAGTTGTTCCAGAGGGGGGCAGTTCGGCAGAGCCTCCAGCACCACCGTGTGCTCACTTTCGTTCTCATTGATCAGCACGCCATTCAGTCCCACGTCGGGAATCAGCACGCGCGCAGGCAAATTGCGAATCTCCACCGGTACGCGGCCGCGAAACCCATTTTGCCGCGCGATACTCACCGGAATCTCCGCCCGCCCACCGGGTTTCAGGGTAATCTCTTTTACGGTGGTTGCGACCGAGATGTCGGCTGGGGGCATCAGGGAAGCGAGCATGAGAGGATCGTCCATGTTCGCTCCGTGCGAGAGATTTCCCGAAGAGCCGGTAATCTTAAGGCGGAAAGCGTCGTCGAGTTTGGCCGAGGCCTCCGCGCTCAGCAGGATGGTGGTACTGACTTCGCCGGGGGCAATTACTCCGGCCGTCGCGTGCACGCCAGCCGGCAGACCGGCCGCTTGCACTTGAATCGGTCCGTTGAAACCGTCCATGCGAAGGGCCTCCACGCTAATGGGAACCACTCCGCCAACCGGAATGCTCGGGTGGTCGGGATTGGCGCTCAATCGAAAATCGGGGCGGGGCTCCCGCACACCGAGGCGGTACGCGAACTCGTTTCCACCCATGCCGCGAACATCGGAGATCCGCACGGTGTAATCACCATCTTCGGGTGCGACGAAATTCACCCGCGAGTCTTTTCCGTACCCCGGGCCCCCGTCGTCGTTCTGATAGTAGAGATGAACCAGAGGCAATCCGTTCGGGCTGAACTTTGTTCCCGGCGGATGAATCTGCACTTTGTACACCGGCTGGTCGATCGAATGCGCTTCGGGCGTGGTGTCGAAAAAAGTGAGGCGCTGCCCATCCTCCGCCTCCATCCGGACGTCCTCGTCGGGACCTTTCGGCAGCACGGCGATGCGGACGATTTCGCTGCCGGCCATTAGATAATCGCCGACGTTCATCCCGGTCCAGGAGACGATGCGTATTCCCGAGGACGCGGAATCGCGCTCTGAAAGCGTGGTGTTGGTTTCGAGCACCGCACGCGCCTCAGCACGCTCGATACGCTTTCCGTGCGAGTCGAGAACTTCGACGAACGAATCAAGCGGCGATCCAAGCCGGCGCGCCTGCACGTCAACGATCACTTTCTGGTTCTTCCGCGCATGGAAGCGGAAGAAATTCGACCCTTGGGCGGCGCTGATCCGGCCGTTCACAGTCACCGGAAGCGTGAGGGCCTGGGCTTTCGCGGCATCGGTGTTCCCTCCGGTGGAGTCAACCTCCGGAACGTCTCCCACAGCCAGACGCACTTCATTGAAAGAGAATCCGGAAGCGAGTTTGGGGCGCAGCATGAGGGCGTCTTCGTACCGGGGGTCCGCTTGCCCTTGCACGGTTGCTTTTCCCGGTCCCAGATTGTAGCCGGTGAGCGAAATTTCACGGGTTTTGCCCTTCTCGATCCCCAGCGGGTATGCGGAATCGATCACCGGGTATTTCGTGCCAAGGATAATGCGGTAGAAATTGCTCGCGCGCCCGGAACCGGTGAAGTCCGCGACCCGGATGTAATATGTCCCCGCTTTCTCGAACTGGAACGAGGACTGGAACGCATCGCGCCCACCGTCGGCGCCGAATTCTTTCAATACCGCCTGGTCTTCGCCCAGTATCGTAACCACGGGCTCTAGCGTCGAGCCGATGAGCGGGGCCTGGTTGAGCAGGACGATCCGCTCGCCGGCGTTTACCTTGAGCTTGTAATAGTCGAAATCGCCAGGCCGTGATATCGTGCCCGCCAGAATAGCCGGAAGATACGTCTCCACGGCCTCTTCCGGTATGTTGTTAGGCTCACGGTCGGGGCTTTCGCCATAGTATGGTTCGACCAGGAAGCTCCCTTCCGGCGTGGTTCCCAGCGGAGTTAACAGGCGGAACCGCACCGCGCCGGTTTTCGCCGCCGCGGGCACGGTCACTTGCACCACCACCTGGTTGCGAGGCGGCAGCGGCCCCAGGTCCACCGTGGACGCGGTTCCATTCGAGCCGAGCCGGATATCCGGTAAATCGGGGAGTTCCTTCACCGTCAGAATCTTGCCGGTGACGCCCGGTTCGCTGAAATAAATTTTGGAAGCGCCGGCGAGATTGAGACCTTCGACGGTCATTTCCACCGACGCGCCGCGCGCGACGCCGATCGGACTCACCGAGTTCAACGTAGGCGGAGTGGTCCGGTTTCCGGTAGGCGATTCGAGGCTCGCAGCCGAGATGCCGGTTACGAATACAAAAAAGACGCCGGGCATCGCGGCCCGGCGCCAGCGGTTCTCTAATCTCATGGCTTCACCTGTGCCAGGGCCTTCCCGGCCATTGTCTTTAAGGGCTCCACCGTCAAGGACCCGTCAAAGCGTCCGGCCGCTATCTCCGTGCCATCCGGCGAGAAGCTGAGGCCGTACACCCAATCGGACTGTTTCGGAAGCGTACTGAGCTCGGAAAGGTCGGACGCACTCAGCAGCTTCACCGTCCCGTCCGCGGAGGAAGACAAAATTAGTTTTCCGTCCGGCGACCATGCCAGCCGGAGAATGGCATCTTCATGCGCGATGAGGGAATTGTCGAGCGTTGCGCTCTTGTCGCCCAGCGTCCACACGCGGACGGTTTTGTCGAGGCCGCCGGCGGCGATCCGCGGGCCGGTGGGATCGAGAGCAATCGCGTTGATGCCATCCTGCGGCTCGGAGAGTGTGTAGAGCCGTTCGCCGGTTGCCACGTCCCAGATTTTAATAGTCCGGTCCGCGGCGCCGGAAATCAGGCGCTTCCCATCCGCCGTGAACGCAACCGCATAGATGGCGTCGATGTGATCCTTCAGCGTCCGGATTTCCTTCCCGGACGTCACGTCCCAGAGCTTGATGAACTTGTCGTAACTCGCGGTCGCGAGGCTTTTCCCATCGGGCGAAAACGCGACACCGTAGATGCAATCGGCGTGTCCGGTAATGGTCTGCACCAGCTTTTGACTATCGACGTCCCAGATCTTCACCTCGCCGCTTTGCGCGGGGAGGCCGCCGGCCGCGGCCAGCAACTTCCCGTCGCGGGAGAAAGCGACGGCGCGGACCGCGCCGCCTTCTCCTTCGAGCTTTGCTTTCACCTGTTGGGAGGCAGGGTCGATCAGCCGCACTTCACGATAACCCGCCAACGCGATCAGACGTCCGCCCGGCCGCCAGGCGAGGTCGAAAATTTGCGGCTTGAGCGGGGTCTTCGGCTCAATGCGCGGAATATCCACCGCGGCCTTCGCGACGGTTTCGCCCGCCTCCGGTCCCTTTGCGCCGCTGTCGATCCAGGCTTTGATGCTCGCGATTTCCTCCGCTTTGAGGGTGGATCCATCCATCGGCATTGCCGGTGAAATTTTTCCGGTGATCATCAAAAACAGGCGGCTTTGATCCGACTTACCGGGCTCAATCACTTTCCCGTCTTTGCCGCCCTTCATCAGCATGTCGAAGCTATCAAGCGACAGTCCTCCCATGTGAACGCTGGCGGCATGGCATCCGGCGCAGCGCGCTTGTAATAGCGGCGCGACCACTTTGCTGAAGGATGGCGCGTCGGCGGCGAAGGCGCAAACGGCCGCAAGGAATAGAATCAGCGGGCGCATCAGTAGTTAAACAGGAAAGCCTTGCTCGTCAGCATCGCCCAGGTCATGTCTTCCAATGCCTGGCGGTGCGCCTCGAGCTTCGCCTCCTCGGTTCCTTTCTCCAGGCGGCTGGCTTCGATCGCCGGAAGCATTCTCTTTCTCTCCTCATCCGTGGGATAGCGGCTGTAGGCGGAGAGGAAAAGCTGGTCCAGAATGCGGCGGTCCGATAGTCCCAGTTTCAGAAATAAGGCGATATTTCCATCCGGCGCGCTCAGTTTTTTGTTCAGCGTGTCGCCGTTGATTATGCTCAGGGCCTGCCCTACCGTCGGGTCGGACGTCCGTTCCGAAGAATCGCAAACCAGCCGGGCCGGTCTGCCAAAGACAGTCAGAAACGGCGACTTCACCTGCGTATCGGGAAGCTGCATGGCGCGCGTTCCGCTTGGGTACCCGGCGAAGGGCGTGGAGACGCCGCTCACTTGCGAATAGGCGTCGAGAATCACCTCTGCCGGAAGCCGTTTCACAATGTACTTCGAGTAGAAGACATTGTCGTTCTGGTTTGTGGCGTTGGCGGTGGAGGAGAGTTGATACGTCGCTGAATTCATGATCGTCCGGATCAGGTAATTCACGTCATAGTCGTGCTTCACGAAATCTTCCGTAAGCTTTGCGAGAAGATCCTCGTTTGAAGCGGGATTGGTGGCCCGCAAATCATCCACCGGATTGACGATGCCGCGCCCCATGAAATTCGCCCAGACACGGTTCACCAGGTTGCGCGCGAAGAAGGGGTTTTTATCGCTGGTCATCCATTCGAGGAAGACTCTGCGCCGGTCCTCGGTGGAATCGAGGGACATGGACTTTCCGTCGAGCGGCGTCGGCGGCATTGGACGCAGCAGGCGGGGGTGGATGTATTCGCCGGAAGTCTTGGCGAATACCACGTTCTCACCGGCGCGGGAGCCGTTCTTGATTCCCACGCGCGAGAACAGGTTCACCATTTCGTAGTACTGATTCTGGGTCCACTTCTCCAACGGATGGTTGTGGCACCGGGCGCAGGTGATCCGTTGACCCAGGAACGCCTCGGTGGACGTCTCCATCAGATCGATCGGGTCTTTATGAAGCAGAAAATAATTGAGCGCTCCGTTTTCTCGCGTGCTGCCGGTTCCGAGGAAAATCTCGCGCGCGACATCGTTCCACGGCTTATTTTCCTTAACGCCATCGCGAATCCAGTTATAAAAGGCCCACATCGCGGGCTGGTTGAGCTTGCGGCTCGAAACCAGCAGGAGATCCGACCATTTATAAGCCCAGTAATCGACGAACTCGCTGCGGCTTAGAATGCTGTCGATCAACTTGGAGCGCTTGTCCGCGGAAGTATCCGCCAGGAAGTTCTCCACCTCTTCCGCGCGCGGAAGAATTCCCGCGGCGTCGAGATACGCTCGCCGGATGAACTCGGCATCCGTGCATTGCGCCGAGGGAACAATATTGAGCTTCTTCAGCTTCTCCACCACCAGATCGTCGATGTAGTTGTGCCTCGGGAACTGATCGTAGGCATTACTCGCCAATGGATTGGGGAAGGGAACCGTGAGACGGGAATAGAGCACCCGGCTCGAATACCAGAGTGTTACCGCAGCCTCGCCGGGTCCCACCATCTTCACCCGGCCCACCCGTCCGTCATCGTCCACTGAGGCGGTCCCGGCGTTGTTGGAGGAAAATTTCACCCAGCGCGTTACGTCGCGCTCGGTCCCATCGGAAAACCTAGCCATCACCACCAGTTGCTGCTCGTCGCCTTCGTGCAGCGTGGCGGCTGCCGGAAATACTTCCAGGCCGGTCACGGAAACATCCTCAGCCTTCGGCGCGGGCGCGCCTTCCGCGATCCACTCGGAGATGATCTTGTATTGCAGAGAGTCCGTGCCGAAGCGCTTGCCCCCGCCGTGGTGAACCGCAAACGTTGGTTTGAGCAGCATCAGGCTATGGGCCGGATCTTCCAGTGAGACGCGCCTGCCTACGGATTGACGGGTCAGCGTCCGATAGTCCGTCTCCGGATCGTATCCGCGCAGGCTGAGCTTGAACCCGCTTTTGCCCGCCAGCGCCCCGTGGCACGCGCCCTGGTTGCATCCCACTTTGGAGAGCACCGGCATCACGTCGTTCCGGAAACTCCAGACGAACGGCGCGTGGCTGTTGGTGACCTTCACCCCAGCGGACGCTTCCATCCCCCCGGCCTTTCCGGTGATGACGGCATCGCCGTCCGAGATCGGCTTCACCACTCCGTTGGCGTCCACCGAGGCCACCTGCGGATTTGAAGACGACCACTGCGTCTCCCGCGATAGATCCTTCTGAAAAGCTCCGTCCGTTTGCTCCAGAATCAGAAGCTGGCTTGCTTCGGGCCCGTTAAGGTGCACCTTTGTGGGCAGAACGCTAAGTTGAGCCGCGAAAGCAGGAGCGGCAAAAATCGGCACGCAGGCCAGAAGACTGGTTAGCCTCATGCGAATAGCTCCCGGATTGGTTCCGTCCCGCTTTCGACGATCGGGATGGGCCGTCCCTGTCCCCCGGGCAATTGAACATGAAGATCAATCCCCAAGCCCTGATAAACGGTTGCCGCCACTTCCGCCGGACTGGTTGGGCGGTCCTTGGGGCTCCCTCCGATGTCGTCGGACGCTCCAATGACCTGTCCGCCCTTGATGCCTCCTCCGCCCATCAATATGGTCCAGCACTGCGGCCAGTGGTCGCGGCCACCCGCCGGATTCACCTTGGGAGTGCGGCCGAACTCGCCCATGGCAAGCACCATCGTTTTTTCGAGCAGGCCCCGCTGCTGCAGATCCTCCATGAGCGAACTGTAGGCCATGTCGAACATGGGACCTACCAGGTCGCGATAACAGGAGATAGGACTGAACGGTTTCGACCCGTGGATGTCCCAGGTGATCTCGTCGAAGACCGTTTCGAACATATTTACAGTTACGAAACGGACGCCGGCTTCGATCATGCGCCGCGCCAGGAGGCAACTCTGACCGAATCGATTCAAGCCATACTTTGTGCGTACGTCTTCCGGCTCCTTGCTGAGCTCGAATGCCTCCCGCGCTTTCTGCGACGACATCAGGGTGTAGGCCTGATGGAAAGTCGAATCCATCAGCCGGGCCTCGGAAGAAGTTTCAAAGCGGCTGACCGTTTGATCCACCATCTGCCGCCAGTCCTTACGCCGGTCGACGCGGAATGCCGCCAGGTAATCTGGCGGCAGCATGTCGGGCACTTTGAAGTTAGGATCGGACGGATCCGCGTTCAGCACGAACGGATCGAAATTCTTCCCCAGGAACCCAGCCGTTTGCCCATGCGGCATGTTTCCGCCGGTGTTGCCAATAGGATACGGAAGCAGTACGTTGGGAGGCACATCGCCGCGCGGGCCGTTCAGCTTCGTCATCACGCAGCCATAGTTCGGATATTCGATGCCCCCCTGAAACAGACGGCCGGTCTGCATCATCTGATGGCCCGTATCGTGGACGGCGGCGGCGGTGTGATAACAGCTTCGAATCAGCGCGTACTTGTCGGCGTGCTTCGCCATACGCGGGAAGTTCTCGGAGATTTCGATGCCCGGGACGTTCGTCTTGATGGGCTTATAAGGCCCACGAATCTCGACCGGAGCATTGGGTTTCATGTCCCAGGTGTCCAGTTGCGAAGGCCCGCCCACCAGCATGAGCAGGATGCAGTTCTTGTCGTCTTTGGCCGGGTCAACCGCGCCGAGCGCCTTCAACCCAAACATCTGGCTTAAGCCGAGACCGAGCACGGAAAGCGATCCGGCGTGCAGAAAATCTCGCCGGCGAAGCCCGTCACAAAACTCAACGGGCCGGTCAGCATCCAAGCGGAACATGGCTTCTCCTTGTGATGAAAGTGCTTGAATTCTATCAAATACCGGAGCAAGTGGCGTGGGAAATAGTATTTTCGAATTAACGCCCAATCAAGCGGAAATTCCGGATAATCCGAGCGCCGGGAATCGGGAGCGTTACTGGCAGGAGCGAATGGGGACTGCTTGGAACGGTTGTAACGAACGCTATCCGTCCACGCCGCCCCACAGATTGAGTGTGTTCAATTCCGTGTGGCCGTTCGCCTTCAAATACAGAAACAGTTGCGTCCGGTAGGCGGCATGGCCGCAGAGCACCATGTTCACAATGACCGAGCCCTTGCTCGACTTCTGTCCAAACATTTCGATCGGAGCGGCGAGGTCTTCTTCCGAAAAGCCGCCGAGGGCTTCGGCGTACCGGGCGCCTTGCGCGGCGAGCGCGGCTTTCGTCTGCGCAAAATCGGCATTCTCGGCGTTTTGCGAGGCGGCGGTCCAGGACGCGATGTCGAACGCTCCGCCCTTGATTCCATGGATCAACTCCGGCCCCATATAGGTCAGGTAGCGCAGCAGTTCGATCGTACTGCGCTGCTTGGCGGAAGGACGGTAATCGAGCATGTCCGCATCCACCTTGCTTGCCAGGTGCACAAGAATCCGCACCTCGTTCTGGAGAGAAGCGATGAGTTCTTCCTTGGTCAGTGCCATATGTTGGTTTGAAAGTGTCTAAGCGCTGGTCGGCGCGCTAGGGGGAGGTGCGGGAGACTTCGGCGCTCCCAGAGACTTGGGATGCGGCGGGACCGGCGGAGGGTTTCCGGTATCGTCGTCCGTCCCGCTCTTCCGCACGGTCACGGTGCCGCGTCCGGTCTGCAGGCGAAGAGACGGCCCGCTCCCGGCAGTTCCGGAAATCATCGCTCCGTCGCCCAGTTCGCTGGTCGCCATCGGAGCCCCGAATTCGTCGTGGACTTCCCCGTGATCGGTCTGCGCCTTGAGATCGAAGCGCGCCTTGTCCGGCAATCCCAGGTCGATGTCGCCGGACCGCGTGCGGACGTCCATCTTGGGCATGCTCGCGCCGGTGGGGCGCAGTTCCACGTCGCCCCGGTCCACCGTGAGGTCCAGCGACTGCGTGAACCCGGAAATCTGCACATCGCGCGACCGCGCATTGATCTGAACCGGACCCACCAGGTTGGTCGCCACCAAGTCGCCCGGAGACAGCCGGAATTCCCCCGGGATCTTCGCGATCTTTATTTCGGTTTGCGTCCCGTCGAAGCGCAGGGGCTCGGCCAGATTGCGAAATTGCAGTTGGCCTGTGAACGAGCCTTCCATGGTCACTTGGCCCAGGATATTTTCGAGTTCGACGTCCTGCCCGTGGCCGCGGAGATCCACCGTTCCTTTTACATCCACAGCGCGGACAATATCGCTTTTCCGAATGTTGATTTTTACGGCGCCGCCAATGTCCTGCAAACGCACTCCGGCGTTGTCGCTGTCAATCTCCGCGTTGCCGGCGATGCCGCGCACGTCGAAATCCCCGTAGCGCCCGTGGCATTCCACGCTGGCGCCCTTGGGCACCGTGATATCCAGATCGTGGCTCACGCGCAGGCGGTCGCTCACGTGATCCTGATTCAGGCGAATCGTCACCGTGTTGCCGTTTGTGGCGATCAATTCCATGGGCGTTTGCTTGTCGGCCTGGTCGGCGTCCTTCTGCTGCATGGCGCGAATGGTCTTGCGGCCGCTCACCTGGATGCTGTCGGCGTCGCCACCGGTAATGCGGGCGTTTCCGCGGAAGTTCTCAATCACCAGGCGCGGGGTTTTCCCGCACGCCTGTGTGGCGGTGGGGACCGTGTAGTCGAACGGCTCGCCAAAGTCGACCACCAGACCCCGCAACGCGCGGCCGTCCGGGAACCAGCCGGTATAGTTGTGGGCCGCATAGACGGCCGAGCCGATGAAGAAGATAAACACCACCAGCACCCACTCACCGCCGCTTACCGAATTCCGGGGTAGAGGCTTTGACATACCGGCTAGCGCCAGTACTTCAATCAGCCGCAACACGCCCCAGAAAATCAGGAGAAAGGGCCAGTAGCGGCCAAAGATCTCGCCCACGGCGATATCCGGGTACACGTTGTGGAGCAGAAACAGAAGGCCCACACCGATCAAAATCAGCGGACCTACCACGGACCGTCTCATGCGTTTCGACCTCCCATCTTTTCGAGAAGTTTCAACAGGCCGAACATAATGATGATGGCCGGCCAGGTCTGCCGGAACGGGTATGGTCCGAAGTGGTCGATCGCACCGAGCGCGCCGATCGTGATGAGCATCACCGGTCCGCGAATCGCGGAGAACAAGGAACCGGTGTACTGATTCATCGGGGCTCCCGCAGGCGCCCCCATTGGTGCGTTAGTGGTCCCCACGGTGCGCCTCCGAAGCGTCGCCCGAAGGGCCATTCAGTCTTTCGTACAACATATAAGCGCCTAAGCCGATCAGCGCCACCGGCCAGTACTGGATGATCTGATGGAAGTGCAGAATATCCAGATTGTTCAACAGAAACAGCGCTCCGATGGCGATCAGGATGACCGGCCCGGCCGGGAATCCGCGGCGCTCGTTATGGAGCGGCACAATGCTCGAGAACTCGTCCACGGGTATCCCCATCTGCCGCTTCCGGGCCGTGTGGTACGCCTCAAACGCCATGTAAAACACCCAGACGCCGATTAGCATCCCGAACACGGGTTCCAACCCGCCGGCGGAGCCGGAGCTTATGATGCTGATCAACAGCCCGAGGACGACGACGTGAATGAGGCCTTTCACGTACTGTCCGTTGTAAATCGCGCCGACGCCGGGAATTAGTCCGAGCAGAAACCCCAAACCGGGCGACGCGCTCGCATCCGCGTAGACTCGCGGGGAAGGCGGCGGAGGGTAGGGCGCCGTGTACGGAGAATACTCCGGATTCGGCCCGGGTCCGGCGGTCCCCGTCGGGTGCGAAGCGGTGCTGTGCTCTTCGCAATACACGACGTCCTGCCAGACACGCTTGCAGGCCTCGCACAAAGGCTTGCCGCAACTTCGGCAATAGGCTACAGCCTGGATCTCGGCGTGATTCGCGCAATTCATTTCTTTGGAACCCTCCCGTCTGAGTTGGGAGCCTTGTCGGCTTGAGAAGTCTTGGCTGCCGAGGAGGTATTGGGTGCGGCTCGCCGCACCGACTGCTCCTGATCGGTCCATTCCTGGAGGCGGGTCTGGATTTCAATCACCAGCCGCAGATTATCGTAATATTTCATGGCGCGATCCCACGTGCGGTGCGCCCGGTCGTCCACGCTGCTCCAGATCTTTACCGGGTCCAGATCCGACGGGCGCAACTGCCGCGGCTCGAAGCCCGCGAATTTGGCGAGCATGGAAAACGACAGGATCGTCATCGCCATTCCCATCGCGTAGCGCGGCTGCAGCAACGAGCCCAGCCACCCGGATTTCAGCCTGCGCCAAAAGGAATTTCCCCCGGCCGCATCGCAGCCCGGTATTTCGTGCAGAATACGCGTCAGCAGTTCGGGAGGGGGAGTGGCCGCCGCCGTTCGTTCGATGAAGGACAATGCGGCCTTTACATCATTTGCCATCGCGGCGCATGCGGCGCACGAGGAGAGATGAGCCTCGAAGGAGGTCCGCTGCGCCCCGGCGAGCGTGCCGTCGAGGTAATCGCAGAGCAGAATTTCAAAATCCGCGCAGTTCATACTCTGGCCCCTTGCCGCTTCAAAAGGCGTGCCAACTCCGCCCGCCCGCGATTCAAACGTGATTTTACCGTTCCTTCGGGAACGCTGAGAACTTCCGCAATCTCCCTATACTCTAGTTCCTCAATGTCGCGTAGAATAACCGTTTCCCGCAATTCCGGGGAGAGTTTCTGCAGAGCGCCCTGCAGCATCTCGCTCGCTTCGCGGCCGGCCAGAATGCCGTCCGCCCGCCCGAGGGTTGCCGTTTTCTCCTCGAGCGCCGGCATCTGGTCCTCGATCGAATCCGTCGCCCTCTCATAGCGGGTGCGGCGGTAGTGGTCGATGAGCAGGTTGCGCGTGAGGCGGGTGAGCCACACGACGAAAGAACCCTCTCCCGCGCGAAAGCTTCGCAGGTTCTTAAATACCCGGAGAAAAACCTCCTGGGTTAAGTCCTGCGCTTCGGAATCCTTATTCGTGAAGCGGTAGCAGATAGAGAATACCCGGCGAGTGTGGGCCTTGATGAGGTCTTCCCACGCGGTCTCCTCGCCCTTGAGGCATTTCTCTACCAGCAGGCCATCGGCGTCCAAGCGATCCCCCCATGTGCCCACGGGATAGGACGCCCGCCAAGAAGCCGTTCCCGCCGCGAGTTGTGCTGCCGTTGCCATGCCGCCTCGTCCAGGAAGAAAGGAAAGTGCCCGCCCGGACCGGAGTTCCGTGTCCCAGACCAGCCCTGATCCCGCTTCCTGTATGGAAAACGAAGAATTGACATTAGAAGTTCATTCCGGACCGGAATTTCCGCCGCGGCTCCCCTCGCGGCGGAGTGTTACAGTTCAAGATACCGTAAGCGCGGGTGATGCGGTAGCATTCAAGCTTGTTCGAAAAAAACCGGAAATTGATTCTGGCGGTTTTGTTTGCGGCTGTGGCGGGTTTTCTGGTCTACCGCCTCAGCCGGTCCGATTTTGCCTGGCCGCTCTTTTTTGCCGCCTTCCGCGGAGTCAACTGGTGGTGGCTGTTTCCGTCCATCGCACTGATTTATATGTCCCATTTGGGGAGGGCGATGCGCTGGGAAGTGATGCTGCGGCCCCTCCGGCAAGGTGCCAAAATTTCCGGCCTGTTCACGGCTACCATTATCGGCTTCACGGCTATCGTATTACTCGGCCGCCCCGGCGAGTTCGTCCGTCCTTATTTGATCTCGGTCCGGGAGAAGGTTACGTTCTCCTCGCAAATGGCTGCCTGGCTGCTAGAGCGCATTTTTGACCTCCTCATGATTCTTCTGCTGTTCGGCTATGCCCTGGTAGCCGTGCCGGCCGATCGCCTTCACCTCGGCACAGGGCTACAGTGGGTCTTTCGCACAGGAGGCTACTTTTGTGCGATTATCTGCACCCTCTGTGTCGTGGTGCTGTTTGGGTTTCGCGGCTTTTCGGGCTCCGTGCGCGAGCGTCTTTCGAGCGCACTCAGCTTTCTGCCGGAGCGCTTTCGCGAACGGACCGAGCGCCTTGCGGCCAGTTTCGGAGAGGGCGCCCGCTCCACCGCCAGCACCCGGTTCCTGATTCTGCTGCTCGGACATAGCGCCTTCATCTGGGTTACGCTGGTGGCGGCTTACTTCTGCCTTTTCCGGTCGATTGAAGCAACCTCTTCGTTTCGCCTGGACCAGGTAATGATCTTCATGGGGCTGGTCGCTTTCGGCAGCGCCTTCCAGATCCCGGGCATTGGCGGAGGTTTCCAGATCGCCGCTATTCTGGTGCTAAGAGAAATCTTTGGACTCCGGCTGGAGACCGCCACAGGTCTCGCTGTGATACTCTGGGTGGCCGCGTTCTTGCCGGTGGTTCCCATCGGCTTGGTGCTGGGCTTCCGGGAAGGGTTTAACTGGCGTAAGATCAAGATGATCCAAGGTGGCCTGAACAGGACGGGTGACCGTTTATGATGTGTCCCTTTTGCGGGCATAAGGAAGATCGCGTCATCGACTCGCGGGAAAGCAAGGAAGGTGAGACCGTACGGCGCCGCCGGGAATGCCTCAAGTGCGAGCGGCGTTTCACTACCTACGAGCGCACCGACGAAGTCCCGTATATGATTGTAAAGAAAGACGGCCGGCGGGAAAAATTCGAGCGCCAGAAGGTGCTTTCCGGCCTGCTCAAGGCGTGCGAAAAACGCCCCATCAGCATGGGCCGTCTGGCGGAAATTGTGGATGAAATCGAGGCGCGCCTGGCCGACACTCCCGACCGCGAGCTGCCTGCAACCGAGGTCGGCGAAATCCTAATGGAGCGCCTTCAGGCCATCGATAAAATCGCATATGTCCGGTTTGCCTCGGTTTACCGTGATTTTCAGGATGTGGAAGCGTTTATGAATGAGCTCCGGGCGCTGGTTTTCCACAAGAGGAGCTGAGAGATCTCCTCGACGGGATACCTGGAATCCCGGAGAGAAAGGGTGCTTTCGTGTAACCAAACTACAGGGAAAACATCTTTTAAATAGAGACTTAACTTGATTCGCCTTCGATGCTATAATCGAGGCAGCGTTTATCGGTATCACCTCTATGGGGCGGAAGAGGTAGTGTGTCCAGAATACGGTCCAATATGTTTCCTGGCGCCGAAATACAAAACTCAGAAAGCTAATTGCCGTCGCCGGGTAGAGTGGAGCTATTAGTGGATCAATTTGAAGACCAGTTCATAGGCGACAATCACGGGCCGCTTGGAATTCCTTTCGACGAGGATCCGGGGTTTTTTCGTCCCGAGGAAGCGGGCGAGGGAGAGGACTTTCATGCGCAGCCCGTTGAGGAGTCGATCTACACCGACGACCCGGTCCGCGTATATCTGCGGGAGATGGGCTCTGTTCCGCTGCTGACTCGCGAGGGAGAGGTCGATCTGGCCCGTCGGATGGAGCGAGGCAAGCTCCGGATGCAAAAGGCCATCAGCCGCTCGGCTCTGGTTCAGCTCCTAACGGTGGAGATTTCGGAGAACATCCGCAAAGGCACGGTCGAGCTGGAGAGTTATGTCGATGTCGGAGACGTGGAGGAAGGCAGCGCCGCCGATGTCAAAAAGCAAGCCGAACTGAAGCAGCAGTTGAGCGAACTGGCCGTCCTCCAGAAGAAACTGCAGCAGCTTACCGAAAAGCTGAACGCCGTCGCGCTCAGCAACAAGAAAATCCGGCGTAAATGGCAGGGTAAGGTGAATCGGGCCAAGGTGGAGATCTCTCAAGCGATCCGCCGTGCGCCGTTTCTTACCGTGCGCTGGAAGCAGTTTGGGAAAGAAATCGAGCGGGCGGTGGAGGAGACCAACCACCTGGACGCCGAGCTTCGCAAGCTGGAAGAGCGGGGCAGCGCGGCATCCCAGGCTCGCATTCGGGAGCTGCGCCGGGAGATTCGCAAACGGGAAACGGCGCTGGGGGCGCCGCTGGCAGACCTGAAACACAGCCTCTCGGTGATCCGGCACGGTGAAATCGAGGCCGAAAGGGCCAAGAAAGATCTGGTCGAAGCCAACCTCCGCCTGGTTGTTTCGGTGGCCAAGAAGTACGTGAACCGCGGGTTGCACCTTCTGGACTTAATTCAGGAGGGGAACATCGGCCTGATGCGCGCGGCGG
This sequence comes from Bryobacteraceae bacterium, assembly GCA_035545735.1. Classification (GTDB taxonomy): domain Bacteria; phylum Acidobacteriota; class Terriglobia; order Bryobacterales; family Bryobacteraceae; genus JAJYKC01. The sequence goes on from DASZXS010000068.1 coordinate 64,183, forward strand.
ACAAGTTCGAATATCGTCGCGGCTACAAGTTCTCTACCTATGCAACGTGGTGGATCCGGCAGGCCATCACCCGCGCTATCGCCGACCAATCCCGTACCATCCGAATCCCTGTCCACATGAACGAGAGCATGAACAAGTTCCTCCGGGCTACTCGCGAGCTCGAAAAGGAACTGGGCCGCGCTCCCACCAATGAAGAAATCGGCCGGCGGATGGATATACCCGTGGAGAAGGTGCAGAAGCTGAAAACTATCTCCCGCGATCCGGTGTCTCTCGAAACTCCGGTAGGCCGCGACGGTGAGTCCGCCCTCGGCGACCTGATTGAGGACCGCTGGGTAGGCTCTCCGGTGGATGCCGTCATCGACTCGAACGTGCGTGACGAGACTGCGAACATCCTGAAAACCCTGTCTCCCAAAGAGGAGAAGGTGATCCGGCTCCGCTTCGGCATCGGCTGCGAGCGGGAACACACGCTGGAGGAGATCGGACAGGAGTTCGATGTCACCCGGGAGCGGATCCGGCAGATCGAAGCCAAGGCGCTGCGCCAGTTGCGGTCGCCCGAACGCGCGCGTCACCTCCGCGCTCTTCTCGCCGCGCGTTAAGAGCCGGCGCTATGCTTAACAGGTAAGTGCGGTTCGTTCTGATTCCCGCTTTCCTGTCTCTATCCGTCCAGCCGAACTTCTACCAGGACGTTCTTCCCGTTCTTCAACAGCATTGTCAGGCGTGTCATCGTCCCGGTGAGATTGGTCCCATGCCACTCCTCACCTACCGGCAAACCCGCCCCTGGGCATCCGCGATCCGCGAGCAGGTATTGGAACGCCATATGCCTCCATGGTTTGCCGATCCCAGGTCTGCGAATCCCCAGTGGCCCCTGGCCAACGACCCGTCGCTCACCCGGGCGGAAATCGATACGCTATCGAAGTGGGCGAAATCGGGCGCGCCCGCGGGCTCTCCCTCGAACGCCCCCAAACCGCGCGTCTGGCCGGTGGGATGGAGCATACCGAAGCTCGACGCGGTATTTGAAATGCCGCGCGCTTTTGACGTACCGGCTTCGGGCGAAGTGGAATATCAATACGTCGTGATTCCCACCGGGTTCACCGAGGACAAGTGGGTGCAGCAGGTGGAAGTCCGCCCGGGTGCGCGCTCCGTGGTGCATCACGCGGTGATCTATATTCGCGAGCCGTCTTCCCGCTGGCTTCGCGAGGCCAAACCCGGAATTCCCTACAGCATCCCGGAAGATGAGCCCGAACACCGCCGGCTGTGGACAACCAGCGATCTGCTTGTCGTCTATGCTCCCGGGAATCCACCGGTGCGGCTGCCCCAAGGCATGGCGAAGCTCATTCCCGCCCGCTCGGACCTCGTCCTGCAGATGCACTACCAGCCTAACGGCCACGCGGCGCACGATAAGACGCGCGTCGGCCTGGTATTTTCCCGTAAACCGGTACAAAAGCGCGTCCTCACGCTTCAGATGGGGAACGACCGTTTTATCATTCCGCCGGGCCACCCGCATTTCCCGGTGGAAGTGAGCGGAACGCTTCCCAATCGCGCGGAATTACTCAGCCTGTTCCCGCACATGCATCTCCGCGGGAGTTCGTTCGAGTTTGACATGATTCCGCCGGGCGGTAAGAGGCAGGTGCTGCTGCTGGTAGACCACTACAGCTTTCACTGGCAGCTCTCCTATCAATTTGCCAAACCGGTGCCGCTCGCCGCCGGGACCCGGCTGGACTGGCTCGCCTACTACGACAATTCCGCCGGCAATCCCGACAATCCCGATCCCACTGAGGCGGTGCGGTACGGCGAGCAGAGCCGGTCCGAAATGATGATTGGCTTCTTCGACGTGGCGGTGCCGCGAGATGTGGACAAGCAGCGGTTCTTTGTCCGGCGCCGGTAGGTCAGGGGACCGGGGGAACCGGATCCGCGGTTGCCTGCAGTACGCTCTCGCGGCACCGGGCAAGCCGGTCCGCGGTCAGCCACAGCCCTTTGCGAATGCCGAATCGCCGCACCGCCTGGAATGAATAGGTGGAGCAGGTAGGCCGGTAGCGGCACACCACCAAGCCGCCGATATGCGGGCTGATGGCGTATTGGTACCAACCGACACAGCGGAGATAAAGGGCTGAGGTAAGCTGGCGCTCCGGCGCGCGGAACGAATCGGCCGCGGCCAGCGCACAGAGCGCCAGCATGAGCGCGAGATATGTGGCGGGGTCCGTCAGGCGTTTCCGCAATGCGGGCAGACGGCACTTACTCCCAGTCTTTTATTTCCGCACTGCGCACAAACTGTTAAATTTCCCTGGGGCCTCGAGAAGAGGTAAATCACCAGCCCCAGCACGCTGGTGCACAGCACTAGGATCATCCAGAGCACCGCGCTATCCATGCCTCTGGATTTAGCATCGCGGGCCACCCAGACCAGCAGGGCGATATTTAAGGCAATGACTGCGATGGGGATCAGAATGAGAATGCCGCTGCAAGCGAAGCATCCGAGAACGGAAGCCGCACCGCCAGCGTCTCTTTGGAACAGCAGTAGCGCGGCAGGAAAGTCCATGAGGAATAACCTTAGCCCGCTTCCATTCCCTATGTCAAGGTCTTTTCACGCGAGGATGAACTGTCCCATTACCCTCTTGACACCGGCCTTCGGCTGTGAAAACATCTTGTAGCTTTTTGCCACGAAATCATTGCCGCTGTGGCTCAGAACCATTGTGGGGGAGTTCGCAAATGCAAGCATCGGGCCGGTTTTTTGGGGTTGTCTTTGGCTTTCTCTTCCTTGCCGCAATCGGTGTGGCGCAGACACCGGTGGGCACAATCGCCGGGACGGTTTTCGATGAATCCGGGGCGGTTGTTCCGGGCGCCACGCTGACCATCACCAATACTTCAACAGGTTTGACTCGTAACCTGACGAGCGGAGCCGACGGAGTATTTTCCGCACCCGCGCTGCCCGCCGGCGCGTACGAGGTCCACGCCGTGTTGCAGGGGTTCCGCTCGCTGGTCCGCCCGGCGACGGTCGAGACCGGGACCACCACCACTGTCGATATGCATATGCAGGTGGGCAAGACCGGAGAAACGGTCACGGTGGAAGCCGCTACTTCGCAGATTAATTACGAAAGCCATTCCGTCGATGGCGTCATCACCCGCCAGCAAATTCAGGATCTGCCGCTCAATGGGCGGAGCTTTCTACAGTTGGCGGCGCTCCAACCGGGTGTTAGTGTTTCTCCCGAGAGCACGGCGCAATACAACGCGCTCTTTTCGGTTTCCATCCTGGGAGGTAGTTCGAGCAAGACGGCCATCAACGTCGATGGCACCACCGTCCGCAATGAAATCGAAGGGGACATCCAGCAAAACTTCTCGCAGGAGACGGTTCAGGAGTTTCAGATCTCGAGTGCTAACTTCGATCTCTCCACCGACATTACGAGCGTTGGCTCCATTAATATGGTTACGCGCCAGGGCGGCAATGACTTCCATGGAGCGGGCTATTTCTATTTCCGCGATCACAACATGGCGGCCTATCCGGCGCTGAATCGCAATCCCTTTGCGCCCGATCCCTTCTTTGCGCGGCGAAATCCCGGCTTTTGGGTCGGCGGCCCCATCCTGAAGGACAAGCTATTTTTCTTTTTTAACTACGAGTATATGAACCAGCAACAATTGGTCACCGTGCAGCCGGACCTCCCTTCGGTGGCCGGACTCGCGGGAAATTTCAGCAGCCCTTACCACGGAAAAACCATCATGGCCCGGTTCGACTACCGGATGAATTCCCGTAACAATATGTTCGCGAGATATTCTCACGACGGAAATTCGGGATTCGGTCCGAGCGGCAGTAGCCCGACGTTCCCTTCCAACTGGCTGAAGAATGTGAATTGGGCGGACCAGACTGTTTTCGACTGGACCAGCGTGATCAAACCGACGCTTGTCAATGACTTCCACTTCGCCTACACCTATTGGCACAACCGCAACCTGTTTCCGACCGATTCAGATTGCCCCAATTGCCTCGGCCTCGGTTTTCCCGACATTGAGACATTCGTGGGATCCAATAACTTTGAAGTTGGCAATACTTCCAATGCGACCCAGGGACGCGATCTACGGCGCTACACCTTCCAGGACAGCCTTTCCTGGCAAAAAGGAACGCACCGGTTCCGCTGGGGAACGGAATTGGAGCACGCGCCCGGCACGGGATTCTGGGGATACTGCGATCCGGCCTGTGTGGGCGTATTTTCACCCGAGGCGATTATCGGCCAGATTCCCGAACCGTATCTCTCGTTGTTTTTCAGCAATATGCCGAGGACGATTCGGAATAACAACGATTTACTGAATCTACCCTTTGCCGACGGCGTTGTCGGCATCGGAGACCCGAGCCAGCCTCCGCCGTTTCAATTCGATCACGCGCGGGCGAACGACCGCTACCGGCTTTATTTTCAGGACACTTGGAAGGTGCGCCCGAATTTCACCGTGAATTATGGATTGGCGTGGCAGTTTGAAAGCACGATCGTAAACACCGATCTTCCCAAACCCGCCTATCTGGCCCCTGTCTATGGAAGCGATCTCAGCGCCACCCGGAACAACTACAAGAACTTCTCGCCAACGCTGGGCTTTGCGTGGAACGTGGGCCGTGACAGCAAGACTGTGATTCGGGGCGGAGCGGGCATCTATTGGGATACCGAAAGCCTTTGGCAGCGCCTGGAGGAACGTTCCTATATTGGGCCGCTCGGCAATGGACGAGTGCAATACCCGGCCTCCGGGTTCACCAATATCTTTCCCGGCATTATCGATCTGGGAACCGGCGAGCCGGTTCCGGTCGGCGCCCCCGTCCCGACGGGAACCATCTCGAATCTCACCCTGGGTCAATTTCTCGACATTGTAAAACAGGAGGGTCCGCAAGTTACCGCCGGTCTCACCGCGCAGGCAGGGTCGGGAATCACGGCGATTCAACAGGCTAAGTCAGCATCCGACCTCTATCCATCGCGTTACCCCGTCCAGCGCAGCTACCAAATGAGCATCGGAGTACAGCGCGAGATTTCTTCGGACCTTGTGATTACGGCGGATTTTGTGCGCCGCGTGTTTGTGAATACCAACCTGGGCGCGCTCGACTACAATCGCTATGACCGCCGGATCGATGGCGTTCGCTCTCCGGTAATCCCAGTCTGCCAGGGCGATCAAGCGAATGATCCGACGGCGGAGTGCTCCACCGGAGCGATCACTTTCTGGACGCCGGGCGGACGTTCCGTCTACAACGGAATTTTAATGAGAGCCAGCAAACGGCTGTCCCATCGTTTTCAATTTATCGTGTCCGATGCCGTCACCTTCGCCGCCGGCATCAATGGCATTCAGAACATGGATGACTGGTTCTCCAGTTGGGGACCGCAGATGAGCCGCAATACGCTAACGATTTCGGGCATCGCGGAGCTTCCCTGGGGATTCGAGGTGGGGCTCATTTCTTCGACCGCCAGCGCCGGTCCGATGATGCCCTCGATTTCCAACGTGGACCTGACCGGAAACGGGATATCGAATACTCCCATTCCCGGCCCCGCCTACAACTGCTTCAATCGGGGCTGCGACAAAGACACTCTCGCCCGGGCCGTCGCCAATTGGAATTCCACCTACGCCGGGAAGAAAGACGCGCGCGGGGTTACGATTCCGTCCCTCACGCTTCCCGCTCACTATTCGCTGGGTACAAGCTTCAATTCACAAGACGTCCGTCTGACGAAGAATTTCAACATCGGCGAGCGCTTCAAGATCTCCGTGTTCGGCGAGGTGTTCAACGTGCTCAACATCGCCAATCTTCAGGGGTTCAATTTCAACCTAGCGAGCGGCAGCGCGTTCGGGCAGCCTACCAGGCGTGCGGGGCAGGTTTTCGGCTCCGGCGGTCCCCGTGCACTCCAGGTGGGCGCACGGTTCAGTTTCTAGCACGGCGGGAAAGGTCAGTGGGCCTTTCCCCTCCTCTCCATCGCTTCCTCCCAGGTGGTTACGATGAAGCCGTTCTGTTTCAAAAACGCCTGGAATTCCGGATCGAGCATGGCCAGCATATCCGCCTTTCGAAGTTCGCCGGAATCGGAGATGAGCGGAAAAACCCCGGTGGGGCTGGTGCAGTGCATGATCACCATCGTCAATCCCGGCTTTAGCTGCTGCAGCGTTTCCATATAACGCCCGGTGCGCCAGTGCTGCAGTTGAGCGTCATTCATTCCGGCCGGAGGCTTCCAGCCGTAGCTCGTGTTGTGGAGGTCGTCGAGCACGGGCAGCCCTGCGTTCCACAACTCTTCTCCCATCTTCTGGAACGTCACCAGCCGTTCCGGCGTCGCGCGCAAGTCTTCCCGGATGTAAGTGTCGTGTCCGCCGGGGAACATCACCGGAATTCTTTTTTCCATCCCAAGGCGAACATATTTTTCCAGGAATGCCGCGTTAGCAAATAGCGTGCCCATGTGCGAATCGAGATGTGTGGGATGGAAGCCCATCTTCTCCGCGCGGTCGAGTTGCGCGCGGATCTCGCGGTCCACTTCTTCGGCGGAGGCGTGCGCTACGACGTCTCCCACGCTACGCCAGAGGGCGCCTTCCGGGTCAATGAGCCCGGGAGCTGAAATGCCCGTCAAAGGACCCCAGCGGTACTCGCGCCACTCCGAGGTGAGGGTCAGATGCAGTCCGGCGTCGGTCCCCGGGTGGGCTTTGAGATAGCGCACAATCTGCGGAACCCACGGGCAGGGCATCATCACGCTGAGCGAGCGCGCCGCTCCGTGCTCCAACACCCGCTCGATTCCGAGGTTGGAATCGGAGGACATTCCGGCGTCGTCCATGTGGAGGATCAGGACGCGGTCGGTGCTCTTCCATCCCAGCCGTTCCGCGAACGTAGGTCCGGATTGGGCATAGGAGCAGACGCCTAGAAGAAAGCAGGTGAGCAAAGCGCGGCAGGTCATAACTGAAATGGTAGCCGCCCGAGGAGAAATCGTGCGGGGGCCTCCGGCCGAGGCGGTTCCCGGGTGCACCAAGCCTTGAATATCACATCTTGACAATCAAGTGTAGAGGAAGCTATGCTGACGATATCTCCGCACCGGGGCGATTTATGCCGGAACAAAATACCGACGTGATTCAAGGCACGCTCGATCTGCTGATCCTCAAGACCCTTAGCCTTGAACCGATGCATGGGTTCGGCCTTACGCGGCGCATTGAGCAGACGTCACGAGGCGTCTTCAAAGTCAATCCGGGCTCGCTCTTGACCGCTTTGCAGAGACTCGAGAGAAATGGGTGGCTCGATGCCGAGTGGCGCCAGACCGAGAACTCGCGGCGGGCGAAGATCTATTCGCTGACCAAGTCTGGAAGAAAGCAACTCGAGCGCGAGACCGCGGACTGGTCCCGCCGTGCGTCAGCCATCGCACGGCTCTTAAAAGCCGAGGCATAGTCCATGTCCCTTTGGCGGCATTTCACGCGCGGACTGCGCACCCTCGTCCATCGCCGGTCCGCGGATCGTGACATTGCCGACGAAGTGGAAAGCTATCTGGAGCAGGCCGCAGCGGCACATCGGGAATCGGGACTTGCCCCGGAAGACGCGCGGCGTGCGGCGCTGCTGGAGATGGGCAATGCGACTTCCATCCGCGAGCAGGTGCGTGAGTACGGGTGGGAGAACAAGATCGGCGGCCTATTTGCCGATTTGCGCCATGCCGCGCGCCGGCTTTGCCGAAAGCCCGGATTTACATCCGCCGGTTTGCTGACTCTGACGTTGGGAATTGGCGCGACCAGCGCAATCTTCAGCGTGATCCATGGCGTTCTATTGAAGCCGCTGCCCTTTCGGCAGTCCGAACAGATCGTCGGACTCCGGCATACTGCGCCAGGGATCAACATCCCGGATCTCAATATGGCGGCATCGCTCTACTTTGTTTATAAGGACGAGAGCCGGGTGTTTCAAGACGTAGCCCTGTGGTCGGAAGATGGCGTCACCGTAACCGGCGCCGGCAATGCCGAAGAAGTTCCAAGCCTGACCGTAACAAGCCGGTTTCTGCGGGTCCTGGGTGTCCAACCGGTGATCGGACGAGCGTTCAATCCTTCCGATGAAGACCCCGGAAGCGAACAAGCGGTGATTCTTTCGGACGGCTACTGGAAGTCGCATTTCGGGGCTGATCCTTCGGTGCTCGCCCGCCCCCTGGTCATGGATGGCAGTCCGGTCCACGTTGTTGGCGTGCTTCCGCCGGCCTTCGAGTTCATGGACCGCACGCCGTCCCTGCTGGTAGCCCGCCGGATGAATCGTCAGGATATCCGCCTGATCAGCTTTTGCTGTCAGGGCATCGCCCGGCTCAAACCAGGCGTCACTCTCGACCAGGCGAATGCCGATGTCGCGCGCATGCTGGCGATAGCCCCCGCCAGGTTTCCGGTGAACCACGGTTTTAGCGCGGATAGCTGGGCAACCGCCCGCATCGCGCCCCGTCTGCGTTTTCTCAAGGATGTGCTGATTGGCGATATGGGGAAGACGCTGTGGCTCTTAATGGGCACGGTTTCCATCGTTTTGTTGATCGCTTGCGCCAATGTCGCGAATCTGCTGTTGGTCCGTGCCGCCGGCCGCCAGCAGGAACTCGCGATTCGCGCCGCGCTGGGCGCCGGCTGGGGTCGTATTGCCGGAGAATTGTTGATCGAGAGCCTGTTACTGGCCATGGCCGCGTGCTTCCTCGGTCTGGCGCTTGCTTACGGCGCGGTGCGGACCCTCACCGCCTCGGGGATGGCGCACCTGCCCCGTCTTCACGATATTGCGATCGATCCCACGGTTGTTGTGTTTACTGTGAGTATTTCCTTGTGTTCGATTCTGCTTTTCGGACTTATTCCTGTCCTGAAATATGCCCGCCCCCGCTCAGGGGATTTCTCGAACGCCCTTTACAGCGGCGGCCGCTCGCTCAGCCAGAGCAAGGAACAGGCCCGCTCCCGGAACGTTCTGGTGGTTTTGCAAGTGGCCCTGGCAGTGGTACTGCTGGCCGGCGCCGGGCTGATGATCCGGACCTTCCGTGCGCTTAGCCGCGTCGATCCCGGGTTTTCCGACGCGCGCCATGTGGAGACGCTGCGAATCTCTATTCCGGAGACACAGGTTAAAGATGATGAACGCGCGATTCGTCTGGAAGAAGAAATTCTTCGAAGGATCGAGGCGATTGGCGGCGTCTCCGCGGCGGCACTCGCGAACTTTTACCCGATGGAAAGCAACACCAACGATCCGGTTTATTCCGAGAATCCGGCTTCCGCTTCATCGAGCAAGGTTCCTCCCATTCGGCGGTATAAATACGTATCGCCGGGCTACTTTTCGGCTATCGGCACCCGTCTGCTCGTGGGCCGCGATCTGACATGGAGCGAGACCTATAACCGGAGGGCCGTGGCCCTGGTCTCTGAGAACATGGCGCGCGAATTGTGGGGCAGTCCGCGGGCGGCGCTCGGCAAGCGCATCCGCCCGGGGCTCAAAGACGACTGGCGGGAAGTGATCGGGGTGGTCGCCGATCTGCATGATGACGGGGTTGACCAGAAGGCGCCAACCATCGTCTACTGGCCGCTGCTGCTAAAAAACTTCGAAGGCTCGGAGACTTACGCGATCCGAAGCGTGGCCATCGTGGTTCACACGCCGCGAGCCGGGTCGGCCGGCTTGCTCCAGGACCTTCGAAACGCCGTCGCGAGCGTGAACCCGGACGTGCCCGTCGCCAATGTTACAACCTTGCAATCCGTGTACGACCACTCGCTCGCTCGAACCTCTTTCGCGCTCGTTCTGCTGGTGATCTCCGGCGGCATGGCTCTGCTTCTGAGCGTTATCGGACTCTACGGAGTGATTTCCTATTCGGCTTCCCAGCGCACTCGCGAAATCGGTATCCGGCTGGCGCTCGGGGCTCAACTTCCGGGCGTCACCTGGATGTTTGTTCGCCACGGTCTGGTTCTCTCGGCAATTGGCGCCGTGTGGGGGCTGGCCGGGGGATTCGCGCTCACGCGGCTCATGAAGTCGCAGCTCTATGAAGTGAGCCCTGCCGATCCATTGACGTACCTGTGTGTGTCAGCGGGGTTAATGCTTGCTTCGGCGCTAGCCAGTTATCTGCCCGCGCGGATGGCCGCCACGGTCGATCCCGTGACCACCTTGCGCGGCGAGTAGGGCGCGTTCAGGCTACTCCACTTTGGCGTTGAACATACCGGTCTGTACCGCGCCGCCGCGCTTGAGTTGCACGATGATGCGATACTCGCCGGCGGACGGGAAGCCCCACGGAAAACTCACACTGCTCATCGAGTCCGCCGTCATGTTCATTCCGGGCATATTCGCGTGCGGGTTTTCACCCGGATTGGCTAGCGCGAGGGCCGGCATGGCCGCGGAGCCCGACGGATGCACGTGAGCGAATACGCTCCCGTCCGTCTTTACAAAGGCTGCGTGGCCGGGCATGCCCATATACATCTGCAGATCGGAGGCGCGGTTGCCGCTTGCGTCTTCGAGATGAAACTCGAATTGCGTGGCTTCGTTGACTCTCAGAGGAGTGGTCCCGCGATCCCAAACCATTTTCCAGCCGCCGCCCAGGTTAGACACGCTCGAATTAGCCGGTCCTTCCGAAACGCCCGGGCCGGTCCCCGCCGCATCGTCGCCGGCAAGAGGCATCCCGGAAACGCCGTTGGTCCGAATTGTTGCAACCACAGTTTCCGGGAATCCGGAGCTGTGGACGACGTCGCCGTAGAGTCTGTATTCTCCGGCCGGCATCTCCGGCAGGTTCTGGGTGAATATTCCGCTGCCGGTCATTTCCGGGTGGAGGTGCCAGACGCGATCCATCGCGGGCCAGCGGATCAGGTAGAGGTGCATCAGGTGTCCGTGGTCCGGGATGAAATCATCCACTTGCCGCTCGGCCATGAAATCGTCAAAACGCCGCCGCGTGGCGGTGACCGTATTGGCCAGGCTGAGGGTGAGCCGGCTTCCGTCCACAGTCACCACCGCGTTGAGCGGGCGGTAAATGTTGTTGGAATAAGCCTTGGCTTCCGCGGTCCACCACGAATTCCCGAAATACACAAGAGACACCACCAGCACGGCGGTTGCCGCCATGACAATGCGGCCCTTCCGGCGATTGGCGGCCGGCGGTTCGATGCCTGGAGCAAGCTGGGACTCCCGCACCCCCGCGCCGGCGATGCTCACGATCCCAACAATCAGGATGAGCATCAACGCAAACAGAACCGCGCCCATCCCCGCGTTCATGGTGGTCACTTTCGTGGCCACGGCTGGCACAGGGATAGAGAAGACGCCTTTGCCGCGCGCGCCTTCCACTTCGGCGACGACGCGCCAGGAGCCTGTGGCCATGATCCATAGATTACCGGTGAAGAATTTCGGGTCCTGTTTGGATTGCTGCATCACGTCCGGCGTGGGCGGATGATTAGCTCCCGCGCCGGTAAGCGGAGTGGGCGCAATGCGAATTCCGGTCACGTCGGGCGCGCTCGTGCGAATCAAAACGTCCGCCACGCCGGGAATCACCTTGGGCGGCCGCACCGTCACGAAAAGCGGATAGGGTCCGGCCGCGCCATCGACATAGACGTCGGCCGTCCCTACGTGCGCGGATGCGCACACTGCGAATGCCAGAAACACCAGAAGCGCTCGCATGTGGTTCATCGCTGCACGCGGCGCATCCAGGCGCCCCAGGCGAGGCCGATCCAAGTGGTCAGAATCGCGAACGCCAGCGCCCACGCCATGCCGCTCCAGAATTCCCCCGGCGTCTTTTCGATGCGAAAGAAAAGATTGTTGAAATACGGTGATTCGGGCCTCGTGAGGTAGTCAAAGAAACCGGACCCGAAGATCCAATTCCGCGCGGCCGGAGACATCAGAAAATCTCCGAAGGGCCATTGGACCATCCAGAGAGCGCCAAGAAAGGCCGCGCCGCCAGCAACCGCCTGTTTCCAGCGCGCCCACGATCCAGTCTTCCAACGTAGAAAATCCAGCGCGAACGCCGGGACAATCAGCAGCAGGGGGAAGGGAGGCGGGATAAATTGATGCACCTCATGATATACGGGTCCCAGCTTGGGCTGAGCCGGAAACGCCGGAAGAATCCAGCAGAGCGCAAGCATGAACGCCATGTAGATTGCGGCCGAGGCCGTGCAAGCCCAGCGGCGGCCGGAGGCGTAGCCAACTCCGGCAATGACTGACGGCAGCGCCATCGCCATCACGCGGTAGAACAGCGCGGAGTGATAGAGGGAGCGGAAGCAGTATTCGAAGGTCAGAATCAGCATTAAGACCAGAATCATCGCGCCGAGATAGAGGAACAGCCACTCGAGCGTTTTCTTGAGGGCGCCGCGCGACCGGTTCATGAAGGAGAGGATCAGCATCAGTGTGCCCATCTCCACCGCGAAGACGCCCGTGATCAACACGACGTGCGGCGGGCTAAGCACCTTGACATCGAGTCCATAGGCGTTGTGCCACCAATTGTCGAAAGGCGCCGAGGCGATCATCGCCACTCCACCCCAGGCGCTGATAAACGCTCCCAGGGGGCCTCGGAATCCCCACATCTTGACCGACATGGCGCGGAGATCCGAAGTCTTTCTGAAGGTCGTCGCCAGGATCAGGTATCCGCACGACAGGCCCGCGAGGATGCCGCACAGGTAGATGGCGATGTGCGCCGGGGTCAGAAACGCGTCGCGTCCGATGGAGCGATGCCAGGAAATGTCCCAGTGGGCCCCCACCATCGCCGAGGTTACCGCGGCGACAGCGCACCAGATATACCATGGGACGGCCGTGGCTTCTTCAAGTGCACGGGCCTGAACTTGCGATTTCCCGAGAGCCGGGGTTGCGGCCGGGGTGGAAAAAGTTGCGCTGTTAGCCACATTTCACCTCTGGGTAAAAGATGAGCGACGGTCTTTTTCATTGTACTGCCGCTAACCGCGCCGCAAGGCCATTGTCTAAAGGTCGATGACCTCTACCATGCGAGCCTTCGTCCTTCCCGGCATCCTGGCCGCCAGCCTGCTGGCTCAGCAGCGCCCGGACATTCAGAATGCCCGCCTCCAGACTCAAACCGTCCAGGGAGAGCTGGGCCCAGCCTTTCGCACGGCCGTAAATGCCCAAATCTCGCCGGGCTGGATCGCCTACGTGGTTCCCGCCGTGGACCGGCACAACTCATGCTGCCAAGACGGCCAGTCCGGGTGTGTGTGCGCGCCGGAGCAGGAGGGCGGACACACCACGAACTTGTCGAATCAGGTCAAGCTGGAAGGCCAGGCGGAGATGCTGGTTCTGTATCGCGCGGAGCACCGGCAGGTCGGCCGCATCGCCTTTTTCAGCGCCGGCTGCGGGATCGATGCCGGTGGGCTGCCGGTTCATCTGCTTCAGAGCGTGAGCCCTGCCGGGAGCGTGCGGTTGCTGGGCGAATTCGCACGCTCTGGAGGTTCTCTCCGCGATCCGGCGGTGGCGGCTATCGCGCTCCACCGCGATCCCTCCGCCGACGGGATGCTCGAGTCGTTCGTCGCCGCGAACCAGCCGGAAGAATTGCGCAAGAAGGCGGTTTTCTGGCTCGGAAGCGCCCGCGGCCGCCGGGGCTATGAGATTCTAGACAATCTCCTGCGCGCCGATTCCAGCCCGGAAGTGCGGAGCCAGGCGATCTTTGCCCTTTCCATCAGCCCCGACCCCGACGCGCTCAAGGCAATGATCCGGGCCGCGCACGATGACGGGAGCGCGCACGTCCGCGGGCAGGCGCTCTTCTGGCTGGCACAGAAAGCGCAGAAGAAAGCGGCCGTGGACGCGATCTGGAACGCCGCCGAGAACGATCCGGAGACTGACGTCAAAAAGCAGGCGGTTTTTGCTCTCTCGCAGATGCCTCCCGAAAAAGGCACCCCGCTTCTAATCCACCTCGCCGAAACCAACCGGAATCGGGAGGTGCGGAAACAGGCCATGTTCTGGCTGGGCCAGAGCCGCGACCCGCGCGCGCTGCAGTTCTTCGAGCAAGTGCTTACGAAATAGCTGCGACTCGGCCTTACCAGTCGACGACGGAGTTGTCCTCGGCGTCGTACGATTCCGGATTTCGCCAGTCGTGGCCGATCTTGTCCGCGAGCGCATTCTCATCCAGCTCAATCCCGAGCCCCGGACCCTTGGGCAGTTCCAGAAAGCCGTCGCGCACCTGGAAAGGCTGCTTGATATAGCCTTCGCCCAGCGAAACCTGCTCCTGGCATAGAAAATTCGGAATGCTGGCCGAAAGCTGCACTCCCGCCGCCAGGGAGATAGGGCCAAGCGGATTGTGCGGGGCGATGTCGGCGTAGTACGCTTCGGCCATTCCGGCAATCAGACGTACTTCGGTGATGCCGCCCGCGTGGCACAGGTCCGGCTGCAGCACCGTTGCCGATTTCTTTTCGAGCACCTCGCGAAATCCCCATTTCGTAAACAGCCGCTCTCCCGTCGCGATGGGGAGAAAAGTGCCGCGCGCGATATCGGCCATCGAATCGACGTTTTGCGCCTGGCACGGTTCTTCGATGAACATCGGCTGGTAGGGCTCGTAGGCGTGAATCAACAGCTTTGCGGTCGCCGGGCTAATGGCTCCGTGGAAGTCGATCGCGATGTCTACGTCCTTGCCCATCGCCTGGCGCAATTCAGCGAATCTTTCCGCCGCATATTCGATTTCCGCGGGAGTCTCGATATATCGCGCGGGGCGTTTCTTCGCGACGCCGGTCTTGAACGCGGTGAATCCCTTCGCTTTCAGGGCTTTCATCTGATCCGTCGTGCCCGCATGGGCGTACACCCGCACGCGGTCGCGCGTGGGTCCGCCGAATAGCTCATACACCGGAACGCCCAAAGCTTTCCCCTTGATATCCCACAGCGCCTGGTCGATCCCGCTGAGCGCGCTGGTGAGGATCGGTCCGCCGCGATAGAACGCATGCCGGTAAATCGCCTGCCAGTGCTTGGCAACCGGGCGTGGGTCCTTCCCGATCAAATAGGGCTCGATTTCCTTCACGGCCGTGGCGCAGGTCAAGGCGCGCCCTTCCGTGATGGGCTCGCCCAGGCCCACGATGCCGGCGTTGGTGTGAATCTTCAGGAAGAGCCAGCGAGGCTTCACCAGGAAGGTTTCGAGCCTGGTGATTTTCAGGTTGTCGCGAGGCGCTATGGGCGCGTTCCGGATGATCTTTTCCTGCGCGTCGAGGGCAGAAGAGGTAAGGGCAGCCAGACCGACCGCCTTGAATGCGGCGCCAATGGCCTCGCGCCGGCGTAGAGAACCATCCTCCGGCGACTGCGTATTTCGAATTGGAATAGACTTGCGATCGGAATCGGGCACGATTCCAATACATTATCGACAATCGGCCGGATTGGCCAGCGGGCAGCGGCTATTCTCAATCCGGCCCGCGGCGCTGGCGTCAGTTCTTCGTCTTCAGATATTTGTCGAGCCACGCGAAAGCGCGTTCGTCCGCGCGCTCCGCGTCGGCGCCCTTGAAGCCGTGATCGGAGCCGCTGATCGTTTCGAGTTCCGCCGGCACTCCGGCGGCGTTCAGACGCTCGATGATCCAAAGCGAGTGCTCGTAGGCGACGTAGCGGTCCGCCGTGCCGTGAATCGCGAGCACCGGCGCGGCGAGCGGCGTCACCCAGTTGATGGGGCTGGCTCGAATGTGGGCCAGGCGGTCGTGGACGAGATCGTTGCCGAGGAACAGAGGAAGAACCTCCGCCGCATCGACGGACTTGCTATAGGATTGCGTAAAGTCGGTGGGTCCGTACTCGTCCACCACGCACTGCACCGCGCTCGACTGGTCCCGATTGGGTCCCGTTCCTTCGAATTGAGCGACGTTCGCCGTCAGGCCCAACATCAGCACCAGATGACCGCCCGCGCTGCCCCCAAGCGCCCCAATGTGATCGGGGTCGATCCCGTATTTTGCCGCGTTTGCCCGAAGGAATCGCACCGCCGCTTTCACGTCCTCCACCGCCGCCGGGAAGCGGAACTGGGGCGCCAGGCGATAGTTAACCGTGGCCGCAACATAACCATGCCCGGCGAGCTTAATCGCCAGGGGAATATAGCCTTCCTTGGACCCGGCACGGAACCCGCCGCCATGCACCAGGAGAACGGCCGGACGAGCGCCGGCGGAAGAGTCCCGCGGGCGCAGGATGTCCATGGTTTGGGGACTGCCGACCGCCGAGTATTCGACGTCACGGTCAATGGTTACGGTGTCCGGAATCGCCGGTGTATCGTGGGACTGCGCCGGCAGAAAACCAGCGAAGAGGAGGCAGAGACAAATCAGACGAAGACGCATCGACAGACTATATTCCGGCGCGGACCTCTCCGTCAAGCATCGGTTCCGGGAGAAATCTTTCCCCCCTGTCCAACCGGGTCTTTCTCACGCGTCATCCTGATAGCGGCACGGAAGCCGCTCGCAAATTCCAAAGGAGGTTTGAAGTGCAATACATATTGATGGATTACGTCAACGAATCGGGATGGCCGGTGCTCACCGATGCCGAAAAGGATCACTGGCTGGGCGCTTACATCGCCTACGTGGAGGCGATGAAGAAAGCGGGTGTGCTGAAGTCGGGCACCGGATTGGGAAGCTCTTCGGCCGCAACCACGGTGCGCACCGTCGACGGCCGGACGCAGGTGCTCGACGGCCCGTACGCCGATTCGAAGGAGCAGCTTGGCGGCTTTCACATCATCGAGGTCGCGGATTTGGATGCCGCGCTCACCTGGGCAGCCCGCTGCCCCACTTCCCTGCACGGCGTGGTCGAAGTGCGGCCATTGAGAGGAAAAGAGCTATCGGAAATCCGCGCGGAGATCGCCGCTGGGGCGAAGTGAAGGAGCAAATCATGCGAAAATTAGCCATTTTCAATCACGTGTCGCTCGATGGTTATATCGCCGACGCCGGCGGCAACATGAGCTGGGCTCATACCTCGGATCCGGAATGGAACGCCTTTGCTTCAGAAAATGCCGGAGGCAACGGCGTCCTTCTTTTCGGGAGGACCACGTACGAATTGATGGCCAGCTATTGGCCGACGCCGATGGCGATGCAGAATAATGCGGCGGTAGCGGAGGGCATGAACCGCATGGAGAAAGTCGTTTTCTCGCGGACCCTCGATAGCGTTTCCTGGGCAAATACCAGGCTGGTAAAGAGTGATCCTGCCTCCGAGGTGCGGAAAATCAAGGAGGTAGAAGGCCCGGACCTCGTCATCCTGGGGAGCGGAAGCATCGTGGCGCAGTTGACCCAAGCAGGTTTGGTCGATGAATTTCAAGTCGTAATAAACCCCGTTATCCTCGGCAAGGGCAAAACAATGTTTGAGAACGTGTCAGGAAAGCCGCGTCTGAAACTCGCGAAAACCCGAACGTTCCGGAACGGGAACGTCGTGCTGTACTACGAGCGCGCGGCGTGACCGGCAGCGGCGAACAGGCGAACCGGACCGCGGATCTTGTGGCGCGCCGCAGCTACGGCAAGCTCATCGCTTTTCTGGCATCCCGCACGCGGGATGTGGCGCTGGCCGAAGATGCGCTGGCCGAGGCATTCGCCGCCGCACTCTCCGCCTGGCCCCGGGACGGCTGCCCGGAGAATCCGGAAGCATGGCTGCTGACCGCCGCGCGGCGAAAGCTAATCGACGGAGAGCGCGGCCGGCGGCGCCACGAACTCGCGGCGGGCCAATTGCGAATCCTGGCGGAGGGTTTTCAACCGGCGGCGGCCGCATTTCCCGACCGCCGGCTCGCCCTGCTGTTCGCGTGCGCGCATCCGTCCATCGATGCCGGCGTCCGCGCGCCTCTGATGCTTCAGGTCGTGCTGGGGCTGGATGCGAAGGTGATCGCGTCGGCATTTCTTACCTCGCCCGCGGCCATGTCCAAACGGCTGGTTCGAGCCAAGGACAAAATTCGTCAAGCCGGCATACCGTTTCGAGTGCCGGAGCGCGAGGAATTGCCGGCGCGGCTCGAAGCCGTTCTCGACGCCATTTATGCCGCCTATTCAGAAGGCTGGACCGACCCGGCGGGAATCGGAGTTGCCTCCGGAGATCTTACGGAAGAGGCCATATTCCTCGCCCGAGTCGTCCACGACCTGCTGCCGGATGCGCCGGAAACGATGGGCCTGCTGGCTTTCATGCTGCATGCGGAGGCGCGGCGGCGCGCGCGGCGCGGAGCGGACGGCGAGTATGTTCCGTTCGTGGAGCAGGACGTGAACCGCTGGGACTTCCCGATGATCGAAGAGGCTGAGTCGCTTCTTCGCCGCGCCGCCACCTTCGGCGCGATCGGGCGGTATCAGTTGGAGGCGGCGCTGCAATCCGCGCACGTTCACCGCCGCTGTTCAGGCCGGACGAATTGGGAGGACGTGGTCCGGATTTACGACGCTCTCCAGGCGCTGGTGAGTTCTCCCGTCGTTTCCATGAATCGCGCGCTGGCCATCGCCGAAGTCCAAGGGCCGGAAGCCGGGCTGAAGGAGCTTTCCGGCGTCGCGAACGATCCCCGGCTCGCCGGCTATCAACCCTATTGGGCCGTGCGCGCGGAGCTGCTGGCCCGCGCTCACAACTATGGGGACGCGCGGGAAGCCTACGAAAACGCGATTGGCCTGGAGCGAGACTCCGCCGTTCGCCGGTTTCTCCAGCGCCGGCAGGCGCAACTGCCGGCTACTCCGCCGGAATCACGGGCAGCACCAGCGCGGACGGATGATTTGCATCGTGAAGAATAGTGTTCTTCGCGGATACGAAGTTGCTTGCGGCGGCTGATTCCGCGCCAGTATTCAAATTCCTCGCGAAACGCGGGAAATTGCTGCTCGACACTTCCAGGCGGATTTTATGGCCCTTGCGGAAAACATTCGCGGTGGACCACAGATCAATCGTGAAGTGATAGGTCTCGCCCGGGTTCATCAGGGTGGGCTTTTCCTGGGACTCGCGGTATTTTGCCCTGACGATTCCCTCTGTCAGGTTTTGAGCGAATCCGTCCGGGGCAACGTCTACCAGCTTTGCAGTGAAGTCCGTGTCCACCGCGGATGACTCGGCGTACAAATCCAGGTGGACGGGTCCCGTAACTTCCATATCCCGGGCGAGCGCGGGCGTGGAGTAGACCAGAACATCGTCGCGCGCTTCGACGGAGCGCTGATCGCGCGGTCCGGGCTCCAGATGATTGGAATCGCAGCAGAGGGGCCCGCCCACCGTCGGCGCGGGGTCGGCCGGATCGTACACATAGTGGTCGGGCTGTTCCGCGGAGGGAGCCGCGGTGGACAGCTTGCCGTCGCCGCGCAGGGAGTTTGCTTTTCCGGCGGAGTGCAGGAAATATTGGGTGCTGTGCGCCCGCGCCAGCGGCCAGTCGTCTTCCTGTCTCCACTGGTTCGCGCCCATAACGAAAATCTTTACGGGCTTTTCCGTCGCGAACTCGTTTTTCGCTCCCTGGAACAGATACTGATACCAGTGCAGCGTTACGTCCGGGGAGTCGAAATCAGCCGCGGCGGGCCCAAAATCGACATCGCCAATCTTTTCGCCGGACCCGGCGTGGCCTCCGATCACCACCAGCAGGCGCTGGCCCTTGCGCGCCGCCTCACTGCCTCCCTTCGCCTTCATCCCGACGTAATTGCGCAGGGATCCGCCCTGGAAGATGTCATACCAGGCGGCTATGGTGAGGGCTGGTACCTGGATGTCGCCGTAATGCTCCTCAATGGACCAGCGCTTCCAATAAGAGTCGTAGTCGGGATGCGCCAGCCAGTCGAGAAAATAGGGAGCGATCGATGCGGTGAGTTCCTCTTTGGCCGGCAGTTGCCCGAAATTGAAGAGCGGATACGCCGTGAGCGGCAAAGTCCACGCGCCTTTCATGGCGTTCGTGTTCTTTTCGCTCAGCCGGTGGAGCGTATCCTGAGCCAGTCCCGAAGTCCAGGACTCGTTGAACCACTGTTCGAAGACGCCGCCCTGGTAGGTCCAGCCATCGTGATAGTTGCTCGCGGTCACCACCGGGCAGATTCCAGCGAGGTGCGGGGGATGCGCGATAGCCGTGAGCATTTGCGTCGCGCCCACATAAGAGCCGCCGAACATTCCGACCTTACCGTTCGAATAGGGCAGCGCGGCAGCCCATTCCACCGTGTCGTAGCCGTCGTTCGATTCGTAGCGGAACGGATACCATTCCCCTTCCGACGTGTAGCGGCCGCGAGTGTCCTGAATGATCACGACAAAGCCGTGCGCGGCCGCGTCCCGGCCGAAGTCCGCCTCTCCTCTCTTGTCGTAGGGCGTGCGCTGCAGAAGTACCGGAAACTGGCCTTCCGCCGCGGGGCGGTAGATGTCGGCCCGCAGCACTACCCCATCGCGCATAACCGCTTCGACGCCGGTCTCGGTTTTCACCGCGTACGGCCCGGCCGCGAGCGCGACGCCGGCCAGCGTTCCCCACAACAGGAGTGCTCTTGATTTCATCAGCCATTCATTATCCGGTATTCGGCGCGAGGCGGAGAGGCGGGGGAGGAGCAGCCTATAATGTTCATCAATGTTCTCCTACGACTCCGTTCTGCTGGCCGCTGTGCAGACGCCGCCGCAATCCGTTGAGGATGTTCTGCGAATCATGCACGCCATTGATTCGGTCTGCATCGACGGCGATGGGCTGAAGTGGTTCAACTGGATGTATCTTGAGGTCACCGGGGCGGTCGATGGGCGTGTTCGAGCCGGTGGTTTCACCGACCCGGAGTGGATGGCGCGGCTGGACGTCGTCTTCGCGCGTTTTTATTTTGATGCGTTGACGCAATGGCTCACCGCCGGTTCAGCGCCGGACTGCTGGCAGGTTCTTTTCGAACGCAGAGAGCAGACGGCGACAGCCCGGATTCAATTTGCGCTGGCCGGCATCAATGCCCACATTAACCACGATCTGCCGCAGGCGATTGTCGCGGCCATTCAAAGTGATGGCGCGGCGCTTCAATATGGAGGTGTCCACTACAATGACTACACGGCGCTCAATTCCACATTGGAAAGCATGATCGATACGGCGAAACGTACACTGGGCGTTCGTCTGCTCGGCGATCCGCTTCCGCCGGTCTCGCGCCTGGAAGACACCATTGCGGCATGGAGCGTGACGGCGGCGCGCGAAGCGGCGTGGAAGAATGCACGGCTCCTGTTTCATCTGAGCCCCGCGCCCGCGTTGAAGACTGCGCTGATGGAAAATATTGGCGGGCTCACCGCTCTTGCGGGGAAGGCGCTGCTCGTCCCCGTACTCTAGCATGGGCAACGTCAAAATCCGCCTGCTGACTCCGGCCGATGTGCCGCGCGCGCTCGAGCTTTCCACCGCCGCGCGATGGAACCAAACCCCGGCGGACTGGCGCACCGTCCTTGCACTCGAACCCGAAGGCTGCCTCGGTCTCGAAGAGGATGGAAAGCTCGTGGCGACCACCACGCTCCTCCGCTACGGCACGCGCCTGGCCTGGGTGGGCATGGTCCTCACCGATGCGGATTACCAGAGACGCGGCTATGCGCGGGCGCTGGTTTCAAGGTCTCTCGAACTGGCGGACGCGTGGGGGGTTGAGACCACAAAGCTGGATGCGACGGACCAGGGGATTGCGCTCTATCGGAGTCTGGGCTTCGAATCCGAACAATGCATCGAGCGTTGGAGCCGGGCAGGCGCTGGATCGGGAGTGTCCGAAGCGCGGGAAACGGCCGCCGATTTCGCCCTCGTCCAGGCGCTCGATAGCGAAGCATTCTTTGTGGATCGCTCCCGCCTGCTGCAATCGATGCTTGCTCGCGACGATTGCTTCACCGCGCGGGATGGATACCTGGTGCGCCGCCCGGGCGCCCGGGCCACTTACCTCGGACCTTGCGTGGCTCGAACCCCCGGCGCTGCTGGAGCGTTGCTTGCGCGCGCGATGACCAAAAATGATGGCCCGTTCTTCTGGGATCTTTTCCCCCAGCATCCTCATGCGGCCACCCTGGCGGCATCGTTCGGATTCCAGGCGGATCGCAAGCTGACGCGAATGAGCCGCGGCAAGCAGTTCACCGAGTGCGGCGACGGCGTATACGCGATCGCGGGATTCGAATTCGGCTAAACCGGTTCCCAGTGGCCGCTTGCGGCTGATTTCAGAACCGAGTCGGTGACGTGCTCGGTGACCGATGCCTCCCGGAATGTGGGAGCCGCCGGCGTGCCCTTGCCGAGGCCATCCAGAAAATCGGCGATCTGGTGGATAAACGTATGCTCGTAGCCGATCTGCAGGCCTGGCACCCACCAGCGGCTCATATAGGGATGGTCGCCGTCGGTGATATGAATATTCCGCCAGCCGCGCAGGCGGCCCTCATCGCCGTGGTCGAAGAATTGAATCCGGTGCAGGTCGTGCAGATCCCACATTGCCGAGGCATGCTCGCCGTTAATTTCGAGAGTGTACAGCGCCTTGTGCCCGCGCGCGTAGCGAGTGGCTTCAAACATCCCAAGCGACCCGTTGCCGAAGTGGCAAAGGAACGCGCTCGCGTCGTCGATCGTCACCGGCGCGACCTTTCCGGTCAAGGTATGCTTCCTCTCGCGGATGAAGGTTTCGGTCATCGCGACGACGTCCGAGATGGAGCCGTTCAGCCAGAGCGCCGTGTCGATGGTGTGCGCCAGCAGGTCGCCCGTGACGCCGCTCCCCGCCACCGAGGCGTCCAATCGCCACAGCCCCGCGCCGCCCTGCGGAAGGTCTCGCGAAATCGTCCAGTCCTGCAGGAACTTCGCCCGGTAATGGAATATTTTTCCGAAGCGCCCCTCATCGATCAATTGCTTCAGAAGGACCACCGCGGGAACACGCCGGTAGTTGTACCAGACCATGTTTGCCACGCCGGCCGACTCCACCGCTTGCGTCATCTCCTCCGCCTCGGCGGAATTGCGCCCTAACGGTTTTTCGCACAGGACCATCTTTCCGGCTTTCGCGGCGGCGGTGGCAATCTCCGCATGCGTATCGTTCGGGCTCGCAATGTCGATCAGATCGATGTCCTTGCGGGCCACCAGCGCGCGCCAGTCCGTTTCGAAGCTTTCGTAGCCCCAGTTGCGCGCAAACGCTTCGGCCTTCCCGGCATCGCGCGCGCACACCGCCTTGAGCGTCAGGTGGTACGGCGTATCGAAATAGCGTTCCGCTTGAAGAAATGCGTTGGAATGGGTGCGCCCCATGAAGCCACACCCCACCAGCCCTACGTTTAGAGTTTTCTTTACCATTGAGGAGTCGTTCCTTTTTGGAGTGTTCTATTCGTCCCAGCCGTGGGCATCGCGGACGGCAATCATGACGCTCAAAACGTCACGCCAGGTTTGCGGGTCCGTCATGACGGCGTTGGGGAACATGCAGCCATCCCAGCAGATGTGCTGGAACGCGCCGGTAGGCTTCCCGTCCTCGCCGCGCATCCAGGCTCCCGCGTCGCGAACGATATCGAGGCGTCCGTTGGGGTCATGCGGCAGGCAATGGCGTCCGGTCTTGTCATGCGAGCCGGAGCCTTTCACCGTGCCGTCGTTCTGGGCAACATGAAAATCGATGGTCCAGGGTCGCAGGCGCCGCGCCATTTCGCGGTACGCGGCGGCCAGTTCCTCGTGCCGCGACCAGTCGAAATTCTCCGGCAGCAGGCGGTCTTCCGGCGCGTTGTAGCCCGCGGTGAACAGCATGGTGTGCGCCATGTCCGCCTGAAATCCAAGCGCCTCCGGGCGGTCCACCAGTTCCAGCAACTCCAGCATCCGCCTCCAGCTATGCATGCCTCCCCAGCAGATCTCACCCTCCGCGGCGAGCCGTTCGCCAAAGCCCTCCGCTATCGTGGCGGCTTCGCGGAAAGTTTCGGCAATGCGCTTGGAATTCGCGGCTGGATCCTTGGACCACTCTTCCACGCCGGCGGCCGAGTCGATCCTCACCACGCCGTCGGGTCGCACGCCCATCTCCCGCAGGGTCTTCGCAATGCCGCAGGCTTTCCGCACCTGGGTGAGAAACCGCTTCCGGTCCTCCTCTCCCCCCATCGCCGAGCCGCCACCCGTGGGCGGCCAAACGGGCGCGACCACCGAGCCCGCCGCGAGCTTCTTTGCCCGAAGCTTTTCGGCAAGTTTTTCGAGGTCGTCGCGGGTGGAATCGATGTCGGTGTGCGGAGCAGAGAGAAACAGGTCCACGCCGTCAAAACGGACGCCGTCCACCTCGGCTTGCGCCGTCAGGTCGAGCATCGTGTCCAGATCGATAGGCGGTTCGGAGTCCGGGCCTTTTCCGACAATTCCGGGCCACATGGCGTTGTGGATGGCGGGGCGCCGCCGTGCTGTTTGTTTTGTCATCCAGATAGTATTCTATGTCGAAGCCGGATGAAACCGGCGGGCACTGCCGCCTATTTTCCGGCGGCGTACTTCTGGTAGGCGTTTTCGATCTGCGCGGAAGACATCGTGCCGTCGTAAAGCACCACACGGTAGCGGAAGGTAAGCGACTTCCCGCCGGGGATCGTCCAGCTTCCGTCTTTGTCCGGATCATTTGTGAATTCGCGCAGGCCGAACGGGTTGGCGGCGAGAAGCCCGTAGGCGCGGGCGTGCCAGGTGGTCGGGTGGCGGAAGCTCCGCGGATGATCGAAAACGGCGATCCCGACTTTTTTTCCGTCCACGGCCCCCGAGTAATTGACCCAGTTGGCCGGTTTTCCCCAGATTGCCGGCTCGCCGTGCGCGCCCGCCGAATTCGTCATGTTATCGTGGGGAGCGCTTAATTCCTGGCGCAAACGGATGCCGAAGGTTCCTTCCTTTGTATCGCCCATCACCACAGGCCCGTGCGTGGCTTCAATTACAAACTCGCAATCGATCGTGCGCACGCCGGCTTCGCCGCCGAAGGTGAAGGTTTGCGTCTCGTCGCCGAGTATACGCCCGTCCGGCCCCACCAGATGAAATGCGGCGTGAATCGATCCGCCTCGTTCCTCAATCTTGTCGGGGACCATGTGCCCGTAGGCGGTTTTGTCATTCCGCCCGTAGTAGGAGGAAAATGCCTTTTCCGACCAGAAATCCAGCCCGTCGAGATCGCCGTGGGCGAAGTAGAGCGGGCGCTGGTGCGGCTCGAACGACGGGCTCTTCCAGTCTGCCTTGGGGATGTTGTTGCCCACCGGAAAGCTGCGCGAGAGAACGACGCCGGACGCCGTGCGCAGAGGCATCAGGTAAGGCTTCGCCACGGCGGAATCGAAATAGTAAACCGTGAACGGCTTGCCGTCCACGCTCACATCGATCCGGCTGTCGCGCCGTTCGAGTTTTACCGAAGCCGCCGCCGCGAGCGACGTAATCATGGACGCGGCGCACACAGCGCGAGTAAAACCAGTCATCGAGTCTCCTGGGAACGGGGGACGGATACATCGGCGACCGCCCGGGTTGAGTCGCGCACAATGACGCGCGTCGGGATGGTTAACTGTTGCGGCGGGCGGTCCGGTTCCTGAATGCGCCGTAGAACAAACTCCGCCAGGTGCGTTCCCAATTCTTCCGGGAACTCGCGCACGGAGGTGAGCGGAGGATCTAGAAATGAGCCCTCGCTATCGTTGAATCCGGCGACGCTGATGTCGTCCGGTACGCGCAGGCCGGATTGCCGCAGCGCCTCATAGACGCCGCGCGCGATCTGGTCGCAGCCGGCAAAGATCGCGGTCACCGGCTCTCCTCGCGAAAGCAGCGAGCGCGTTGCCAAATAGCCGAGTTCGCGGTCGTCGGAATGGATCTTGCTGTAGCGCGGCTCCAGGCCATGCCGCTCCATGCAATCCCGATAGCCCTGCGCACAGCGGGCATACCAGGGAAGTTCGGTGTCGCCGATAAACCAGATATCCCGGTGGCCGCCGGCAATCATGTGCGCGGTGAGATCGTAGCCGCCCTGCACGTCGTCGGAATATACCGCGTCGTACTCGGCTGGAGACCAGTCGCCTACGACATTGTTTCCCAGCACCGCGAACGGAATATCGCGCTCGCGCAGCGCGGACAGCATATTCGCCGAATTCGTGCCGCCCAGAATCACCGCCCGCACGACGGTTCGCTGGCTCAGGATTTGCGGAAGATGCAGCTCCTTCGCCGGGATTGTCGGCGAATAGCGCAGCGACATGAATAGCAGTTCCTTACGCTGAGCGCTGCAGAACGCCTCCGCGCCCAGAAGAATATGAGCCTGGAAGCTGTGCAGCACATCGCGGTTGGAAAGCATGAACGCAACGATGGTCGATTTGTCGTTGCGCCTCTGCTCGAGGTCAAGGCCCAGATTCGCGGCCGCTTTCCGGACGCGGGCTCGGATGTCGCCGTCGACGTTAAACTGCCCCCGTGCGACCCGCGACACCGTGGCCGTGCTGACGCCGGCCAGTTTCGCTACGTCGGCAAATGAGGGCTTCTTCCGCGCCATCGGCAGACTCATTCGCGATCAGACGCGCTGCCCCGCGAAGGCATCCAGCAATGAGGCGGAATTCGCGTCGAGATACACGCTGGCATTGCCATGCCGGCGAACCAGCGACGCCGGGCAGGCGGTGGAGATCGGACCTTCCAGCGCGCCCTTCACGGCCGCTGCTTTGCGGGTATCGGGTACGCAGCAAACCCAGGCTTCCGCGCGGAACAGCGCCGGGCACGTCATCGTAAGGGCGTCCAGAGGCACCGCATCCACTCCGTCGAAGTGCCCCTCGCCGGCTTGCTGCCGCCGGCACGCGTCGTCCAATACGATCCGTTTCACCGTGGCGGGATCGTTGAAATCCGCCACTCCGGGATCGTTAAACGCGATATGTCCATTTTCTCCGATGCCGACGAACGCCAGATGCAGCGGGCCGGCCAGCAGCAGCGCGGAGTAGCGCGCGATTTCCGCATCGACGTCCGCGGCGTCGCCGTTAATATAGTCCACTTTTGCCGGATGCACCTGTTCTTCGACTCGGTTTCGAATCCAGTAGCGGAAACTCGATGGATGCTCCGGAGAGAGGCCGACATATTCATCCATGTGAAAGACTTCCACCGCCTTCCAGTCGACGTCTCGTCTGCTTGTCAGCGCGTCGATCACTTCGAGTTGCGAGTTCCCCGTCGCGACCACGATTCTGGCGCGCCCATCGCGCGCGATCGCCGCGCGAATCACGCCGGCGGCTCGTTCGGCCGCCGCCTCGCCTAGCGCGGTCTTGGAGGAGTAAACCTGCACGCGGACCTTCTCAAACGAATAGCTTGCGAGTATGTCTTTGTCTTGCATATCAAACTTTACGAACGGATAATCCGGGCGAGCCCGGCGGCGCTCCATTCGGCCTTCTCACGAATCTCTAAGTGTCCGCCAGCCAGCGCCGGTTTGTAAACCCGGCGGGCGTCGGCGAGTGAGAGAGGATCGCCCTTGCCGTCCACCATCGCAGCGAAAATTGCCCGGCGCGGCGCCAGCGCCGCGGCCACTTCCGGAAGATCGGTGTGGGCCAGAATGCCCGGTACAAAGTCGGCCAGCGAATGGGTGTAATTTTCGTTTTCGGCGATGCTCCGGAAAGTGCTAAGCCCGCCGGCCAGATAGAGTCGGCCGATGGCGGGTTCGAGCGCCGCCGCAAATAGCGCGGGGACCGTCATGCCGCGCAGCGCCGCCACCACTACGGGACGCCGGGGGCCATTTATATCGCGCAGGGCGCGCGCAAGCGCCAGAATATCGGCGGTCCGCTGTCCCACGAGTGGCCGGCCGAGGATCAGGGAGCCCCAAGCGTAATTCTCTTCGTCCTGGTGCGCATGCGCGTATCCCGGTGCTCCCGTGCTGAATTCGGGTCTTAAGTCTCCCACCCCGCGCACATCGGCGGCGCAGACGATACACCGCGCCCCGGAAGCCAGCGACGGATACAGTTGCCCTTCGTGCCACGCGGTACTGCGTCCCTGGGGGTTGAGTAGGATCACCACCGGAGCCTGCGCCTCGACCGATTTGCTCCGGAAAACCCACACCGGCAAACCCACGCCAGTCACCGACGGTACATCGACCGCTTCGATCACAAGCCCATCCCGCGACGGCATGGTCCGCAGCACCGAGGCTTTCGCGCCCGAAGGCTGCTCGAGGCGCAATAACCGGTCGAGCGGCTTGGGTGTCTGCCGCTCCATTAACGTTTCGCAGCGCTTTTTTGTTAAGGAAAACGGTGTCTCGCTGCCAAAAGCGGCTACCGTGCTGCCTTGAGGGGACACCCAGAGCTTCCTGTCCGGCTCCGGGGACACCGCTGGCTCCTCAGTCAATGGCTCGTTCTCTCCCATCAGATGCCGCCGCAGCCAGTTGTACATTTGCAGGCGGCTGTCGTAGGAAAGCCCGTGGGGCAGGGCAGTGTCCGTCCAACCGAGATTGCGCTCCGCCCCGAGCGTCTTATAGATGCCTTCCAACCGCTGGTATTCGCGGCGGGAGCCGGCAACGTAATTGGGGGAGTAAGTCCCGAAGAAGTCCCGGTCGCTGATCCCTACCAGCATCGGCTTTGGAGCGAACGGGTAAAACAGATCCCAGCGGTCGAAGCCGAGGGGTCCCGACCCCACAAAATCCTGCTCGGCATCATCGGTTGAGCCGGGCGGCAGAAAATTCGGACATGCGACATTCTCCGTATTGCCGCTCATCTCCGCCGCGGCGGCCAGGCGGTCGTCCACCGCCGCCAGCAGCATAGTCAGCGTCGCCCCGCCGGATTGCCCGCAGGAAGCCAGCTTTTTCTTGTCTACCAGAGGATGCGATTCCAGGTGGTCCAGGCTGCGAATCGCATCCCAGAGCTGAAATTGCGTGCAGGTGTCGCCGGCCAGAAGCATTTGCCGGCCCGGGACCGTATGCTCCAGGTCCACATCGTGCAGCCGCGAACTCAGCCCGGTCGAATCGGGGTAGTAAATGCGCTCGCCTTGCCCCATCGGGTCAAACGCCAACACCAGGAACCCCAGTTTCACCAGCCCCTGGCACGCGCATTGATAGGAGTCGTACGACTTGCCGTTGGCCGAGTGGCCCAACTGAAACAGCACGCCGGGGAAAGGCGCACGTCCTTTTCTCGGGATATAGAGAAGCGCGGAAATGAAGTACTTCGGGCGGCTTTCATAAACCAGGCGCTCCAGGCGGTAATCCTCGTATTCCGTGGCGTCGAGGGTGCGCGCGTTCAAATCCGTGCGTTCGGGAAGCCCTCCGATGAGATCCAGCAGCGTCGCTCGGGCCCATTTTTGACGCCGATGAATCGCGTCGCGGGTGGTGAGGAGTCCCAAAGCGGCCTCCCGCTTGGTCACAGCGGCGGCCGCCAGTCTACGCAGATAATCGGGCAGGCAGCGCGGATAGTTGCGATAGGAGAGGCCCGGGAAACGCGTCTGCGCATAAGCCGGGACGGCGAGGAGAAGCGCCTGGCGGCGGCTCAGGACAGAAAGCGCGGATTTCCCGCGGAGAGTTTCCGGCGACATGGCAGGCCTTGAAGATATCACGGAACGGTCTCGTATAGCAGTCAATCATATATGTTTCCTGCAGTCAAGAAACATTTCTTAAAATCATTGACACATACCATGGAACCACAGTAAACTAACCTAGCTTTCTCAGTTTGGGAGGGGTTGCATGCGTCTCAAGTATTGGATTTGCTTGCTTTGTGTTTGTGGGCTGCTGCGCGCAGCGGATCCCACCGGAACGATTGCGGGATCGATTAGCGATCCGAGCGGCGCCGCCATTGCGAACGCCCGCGTGACCGCCACCTCTCTTTCTACAGGGTTGACGCGCGAAACTATGAGCGACCGCAATGGAGGGTATGTATTTCCACTTCTCCCGGCCGGCGTCTACAGCGTCGCGGTGGAAGCGGCGGGGTTCGAAAAGCTGGTGCAGCGCGGCATTGACGTCAAAGCGGACCAGAATTCATCCCTGCCGGTCACGCTCAAGATCGGAACCTCCACCCAATCAGTCACCGTGGAAGCGAATGCGCAGATGGTGGAAACGCGGTCCGGGGCACTGAGCGATGTGATCACGCAGCGGAAAATTATCGACCTCCCGTTGAACGGACGGAACACCGCCGCGCTGATCCTGCTGACGCCCGGGACTTCCGACCTCACCGCGGGAAACGCCGGCGGATCCGGCGATACGATTCAGTCGGTGATTAACCCGGGCGCGCAGTCCATCAGCACGAACGGCGCTCGCGCCGATACTGTGAATTACAACCTGGACGGCGGCAGCAACCAGGACAACTACACCAACATCAACAATCCGTTCCCCAATCCGGACGCAGTACAGGAATTCAGCGTTCAGACCAATAGCTACAGCGCCGAATATGGGCGCGGCTCTGGTGCAATCGTAAACGTGGTGACGAAATCGGGTTCCAACGAGTTTCACGGCACCCTATTCGACTTCCTCCGCAACGGCGATCTCAACTCGCGGAATTTCTTTGCTGCGCAAGCGGATCAACTGAAGCGCAATCAGTTTGGAGGCAGTTTCGGCGGTCCTATTTTCAGAGACAAGCTATTCTTCTTCGGAACGTATCAGGGGATGCAGTCCCGCGACGTTTCGGGCGGGCATTCCGCCACGGTCCCAACCGATGCCCAGCGCAATGGAGATTTCTCGGCTTTGGGACGCCAATTGGTTGACCCGTATACGGGCGTTCCATACCCGAACAATCAGATTCCGTCGAGCCAGTTCACCCCCGCGAGTGTGAAAATCATGGACCTCCTCCCGCGGGCGACGGATTCCACCGGCCTGATTCATTACGACCTTCCCGTGAACGATCACGAAAATCAGTTCATGACGCGCGTCGATTACAACCTCGCTAAACAGAGAATTTACGGGCGGTATTTCTATAACCGCTACGTCAAGGACGCGGTGGTGGGCGACAAGAGCATTATTACCTCCGGCCGCGGCGCCGACGACTGGGATCAGGGAATTTCCGTGAGCGATACGTACACCTTCAGTCCCAATTTGCTCAACAGCGCCATCTTCTCGTACAACCGCAACAATGGCACGGTCATCAGCGGCGCCCCGTTCTCGTTCGCCAGCCTGGGAATTCCGATCGCCAGCACCGACCCGCCCGAGCTTACGCTCTCGGTTTCGGGCTTTTTCTCCATCAGCTCCGGGCATCCCGGACATTTCAACCGGAACAACTTTAACTACAGCGATAGCGTGCACTGGGTTCACGGCGCTCATGAAATCGCCATCGGCGGCGACTTCGTGCGGATGAACGTCGCCTTGATCAACACCTACCGCCAGAACGGCGGCTTCACTTTCTCCACCACGCAGAATAGCGGCAATCCGTTCGCCGATTTCCTCATTGGCGATGTCAACCGCTTTATCCAGGGCGGAGGAGAGTATTCCCAGCGGACCGGAAACCTGGGCAGCCTCTTTATCCAAGACAATTTCCGTGCCACGCGGCGCCTGGTGTTGAACCTGGGTCTGCGTTGGGATCCGTTCGTTCCCTATACCGACTCCGAGAATCGAACCGAATGCTTCCTCCCCGGCCTGAGTTCCAGCCGGTTTCCCAACTCTCCCACCGGATATATTTTCGGCGGGGACCCGGGCTGCCCGGTGGGTGGATTCAAGTCGAGCTGGGCCGAGCTGGGGCCGCGTGTCGGGTTTGCCTACAACGCCGGCAAGACCACCGTTCGAGGCGGCTGGGGCTGGTTCTTCCAGCCTCCGTTTGTTGAAGCCTTCAACAATATGACCGACAGCGCGCCGTTCAGTCCCCAGTTCAGCCGCGCTCATGTTCCATTCATGAATCCGTATCAGGGCATTACCAATCCGTTCCCGGCGCAGTTCGCGCCGCAGCTTCCCCCGTCGGATGTGGCCTTCGCTATCCCTCTGAGCCTGGCAGTGTCTTACGACCGGAATTGGACTCCCTCGGAGGTTCAGAACTGGAACTTCACGGTGGAGCGTGAATTGAAAAACGATGTTCTCCTGCGCGTCGCCTACGTGGGTTCCGCCGGCCGCCATCTCGCATATAACACCAACGCGAACGCCCCGCTGCCAAGCCCGGATGCAACGGCGGACAACGAAGATGCGCGCCGCCCCTACCAGGACTTCCAGCAAGTCACGCAGGACGTCTCGGGCGGGAACTCCATCTATAACGGGCTCCAGGTCAGCGTGGAGAAGCGCTACTCCAAGGGATTCACCGTCGGAGCAAATTACACGTGGAGCAAGAGTATCGACCAGGTTTCTTATCAGACCGACCTCTGCGGCATCAACATAATTAACCCCTATGATCTGAATGCCTACCGGGCCGTTTCCGACTACAACGTGCCGCACCGTTTCGTGCTGAATTACCTCTGGGAGATTCCATCCCCCAAGCAGGGGATCGCCAAGGCGATTCTCGGCGGCTGGCAGACTTCGGGGATCTGGAACTGGCAGAGCGGCTTCCCGCTGAATATCACATCGGGCGGCGATTACTCCTTCAGCCTGCCGGAGAATTCCAACGACCAGGCGCAACTGCTCTCCACTCCGCATTACACCAGCGGCTCCCGCAACGCCCGGATCGCGCAGTGGTTCACCACCAGCTCTTTCGGCGCTCCGGCCGACAATACCTTCGGCAACGCCGGGCGCAACATCCTGATTGGACCGGGAACGTTCAACATCGATTTCTCGCTCCACAAGGAATTCGTCATCCGCGAAAGATTCCGTCTGCAATACCGGGCGGAGTTCTTTAATGTGCTCAATCATCCGCTGCTCAACAATCCGGATACCAATATCACCGACAGCACTTTCGGCCAGATCAGTTCCGCTCGCGATCCACGAATTACCCAAATGGCGCTTAAACTGATCTTTTAGGTGACACGCAGGGAATTACTCGTACTCTCGGGGGCCGGACTGATCTCTCCCCGGCCTTCGAGAGGGTCCGGACCGCAAAATCTCTCCTACCCCCTGAGTGGAATCGATGGGACCATCACTCCGCAGGATCTGTTCTTTGTGCGCGACCACTTCAGTCCGCCGCGCCTTTCTCTTGAAACCTGGCAGTTAAGCGTGGAAGGCCGCGTCTCGCGCCCCCGGAAGTTCAGCTTCAGCGATGTGCTGGAGCTTCCCGCGCGGCAGGTGGAATCCGTTCTTGAGTGCTCGGGGAATGCGGCCGGCGGCTCGGCCGCGAGCAACGGGAAATGGGAGGGTGTTCCCATCTCTTTCCTCCTGGAGAAGGCGGGAATCGGGCGCGATGCCGCATTCGTCGAGTTGGAAGGCGCGGACACGGGCCGCCTGCTCGCCCAGTCCCCCCCGCTGCCGTTTGCGCAGGTTGTGCCGGTCGAGAAGTGTCTGGACGCATCCAGCCTGCTGGCTTACAAGCTGAATGGTCTGTTCCTCCCGCCGCGGAACGGCTTCCCGGCGCGGGCATTGTTTCCGGGCTGGTATGGGATGACGTCGGTAAAGTGGCTGCGCCGCATCGTCGTTTTAAGTGAAGAGGATCGCGGGTCCGCGTTTCACCAGAGCGGCATGAATCGCGTCTATAATCGCGTCATCGAGACGCCGGAAGGCCGGAAAACCATACCTCTTACCTCGGTGCAGGTGAAATCGGCCATTGCCTGGCCCTACGAGGGAATGAATCTGCCTGCGGGCAACCATGCCGTGTGGGGGTTTTCCTGGACGGGCACGGGAGAGATTCGCGACGTTTCCGTTTCCGTGGATGGAGGGCGCTCCTGGAACGCCGCCAAGCTGGATTCGCCCGGCGGCCCCTACCGCTGGGTCCGCTGGACATTCGCCTGGAACGCCGCGCCCGGCGAATATACTCTCATGAGCCGCGCGGCGGATTCCATGGGCCATCAGCAGCCCTTGACGCGCGACAAATCGAGGAAGGACGTCTATGAACTCAACTGGTGCTTACCGCTGCGCTGCACTGTGCGTTGAGATTCTTGCCCTCTCCGCCGGTCTGCTTGCGGCGGATTGCCCGCCCTCCACGCTCGGGCGGGAGGAGACCGTTCGCCGCCTGCAGCAACTCGATCAGGCCGCGCAGACCTCCATGCGGCAAGGCCGCTATCCGGAAGCGATGCGGGCCTACCGGGAGCAAAGCTGCCTGGCGCCGGACAGCTCTGGCGTGTTTTACGCCCTCGGAACGGCGGAAGCCGCATCCGGCGATTTTCTGAGCGCGCGCAAGTCGTTCGCCGCCGCGGATCGCCTGGAACCGTCGAACAGCCTGCCGCTCGCGATGCTGGTGCGCGTGAACCTGTCGATCGGAGACATAGACAGCGTGAAGGCGGCGCTCTGGGACGCCGCCGGACGATTCCCGCGCGACAGCAATTTCCACGGCGCCATGGCGCGCTTTCTCATCCAGAACAAACAATACGACCTCGCGCTTGCCGAATCGCTTCGCGCGCGCGAGGCCGGATCGCCGGACGACTCCGCGCGGATGGAGTTGGCTGTGCTGGAGAACACCGCCGGCGCGTATGACGACGCGATTCGTAACGCCTCCGCCCTGGCGCAAAAGACCGGCCTTCCGGATTCGCTTCGCGCATCCGCCGCCGGCGTGGCGGGACTCAGCTACGAGGGGGCGGGGCAGCGCGACGCCGCGATTGCCCATCTGCGCGACGCGATCCGGTTGGACCCGTCCCGGGAGAACTCCTATCTTGCGCTGGCGTTCATTTTGGAGAAAACGCAGCGCTTTCGCGAAGCCGCGGAGGTCCTGGAGCAGGGGCGGCGTCATCTCCCGGACTCAACCGCAATTCTCCTGCCGCTGGGGTCGGACCTGGTGGGCGCCGAGCAGGTTCAGGCCGGGATCGGCGTGCTGAACGAATTCATTCGGAAGTCCCCCGAGGAACCGAAAGCGTATCTGGAGTTAGCCGACGCTTACCGGAAAGCAGGCGATCCCCGCCAGGAGGCTAAGACACTGCAAGATCTCGCTCAAAGGAAACCGGAGTATCCCAGGATTCACCGGCTCATCGCGAGCGCGCTATTCAATCTCACGCCGCCCGATTATCCGGCCGTGCTGGCTGAGTTGGACCGGGCGGACCAGACCGCGCCGGACGATCCGGATGCCCTCTATCTCCGCGGCAAAGTGTTTCTCGCGACACACCGCGACGCCGAAGCCGAAACGGCTCTGCGCCGTTCCATCGAAAAACGGCCCATGGACCCTGGGCCTTACTATCAACTCGCCCGCCTCTATCAAAAGCTGGGAAAGAAGGACTTGGCGCAGGACACCTTGGCCCGGATGCAATCTTTGAAGAATCTCCCGGCCAAATAGAAATTTCCTGTATTTGAGATATGTTTCTGGAATTCCATTGACATTGAGGCGGAATCGATTCAAGCTAAACTCCTAGGCTATTCTCATGGACTCAAACCGCAGGCAGTTTCTCCAGTTGGCGGGTACCGCCACGGCCCTCACGGCGCGCTCGTATGCCCGGGTATTGGGGGCAAACGACAGAATCCGGCTGGCCCAGCTCGGATGCGGCGGGCGCAGCCGCGGCCATTTGCGCATGGTTCACATGGCTTCGAAGAAGACCCCGGTTGAGACCGTCGCCGTATGCGATATCTGGTCGCTCGCCCGGGAGCGGCGCGCCGCGCAGGTCAAGGAGATGTTCGGCGGCGATGCCAAGGCCTACAAATACTCCGAAGAGATGCTGGGCCGCTCCGACATCGACGGGGTGATGATCGCCACCGGAGACTTCCAGCACGCCAAGCTCTGCACCGAGGTGGTGAAGGCCGGCAAGGACTGCTACGTCGAAAAGCCATTCGCCAACGTTCTCGAAGAGGCGAAAGAAGCGCGAGCGGCCGTTAAGGGCTCGAAGCAAGTGGTCCAGATGGGGACCCAGCACCGGAGCCAGCCCTACCCCCTGGCGGTGCGCGACATCATCCAATCCGGGCGGCTCGGGAAAGTGGCCCGCATTACGCAGGAATGGAATGTAAACCAGCCGCGCTGGCGGTATATCCGCGAGTTCGACGATGGCAAGCAGCCGTCGCTCCTGAAGGAAGAGGACACCGATTGGAAGCGCTGGCTGCTCGGGAAGCCCTATCGCCCGTTCGACCCGCATGTGTACCTGGAGTTCCGCCTCTACAAAGACTTTTCGTCGGGCATCTTTGACCAATGGCTCAGTCACGGCTCCGACATGGTGCATCTCTGGATGGATGAAGCTTATCCGGTGAGCGCGGTGGCCGCGGGAGGCATCATCACCTGGAAAGACGGACGTGAGAATCCGGATAACGCCACGGTCACGCTGACCTATCCCAAAGGCTTCATCTACACTTATACGACTAGTTTTTCAAACAGCTACCGCAGCTTCAGCCGTATTCTGGGGAGCGACGGGACCATCGAGAACTACGGCGGCGAGGGCGCGTCTCTCTTTATGGTCACCAAGGAAGGCGGCCGGCAAGACCGCGATCCGGTGTCCGGAAGCGGTCCGAAGTACACCGAACCGCCCTCCATGGGGCCGGCCTTCGATCATCCCGAGATTGTGCGGGTTCCCGGCGCGCCGGAGCCCAACTCGCACGGGCCCGACGATGACGACGTCAATCACCTGATGAAGTGGCTGGACGCCATGCGGGACCGCTCACAGCCCAACGCCAATGTCGACCACG
This sequence comes from Bryobacteraceae bacterium, assembly GCA_035545735.1. Lineage (GTDB taxonomy): Bacteria > Acidobacteriota > Terriglobia > Bryobacterales > Bryobacteraceae > JAJYKC01. The sequence continues at coordinate 100,375 of DASZXS010000068.1, forward strand.
GATTCTCCCACGCAATCGTCTGTATCATGGCGACGCAATCCTACTGGTCCGGCAAGAAGTTGTATTGGGATAACACCAGGGAAGAAATCGTCGATCAGCCGGTTTGAATGCGGCTAAACCGGGACAATCGTCAATCCCGTCCTCTCGTCGAGGAGAATCCCCCACTGGGCGGGATTCCCGATCGCCAGGAACGATCCATCGGCGCCGGCGTGGATGCCCTGGCTGAAGAGTTGCAAGCCGTTTTCGGGAACTCCTTCGCTGGTCATTGTTCCGGCAAAGGCAAGTGTTGCGTTGGGAATCGGCCGCGAGTCACGATCCATCACGGTCACACGGAATAACCCGCTGGCCGGAACCACAAGCACCATGGTCCCTCGACTCAAATCTTCCGCCGACACGCGCAGGTTCGCTGAAAAATAGGGCAGGGAATACGCAGACCCATCGGCGGCGCGCCGGACCGTCAGTTCTCCCATCATGACGAAGTAATAGCCAGGCTCGCGAATGGTTTTCAGCTCGATGGAGTTGTGCGAAAGCGTGTCCAACGGATCGGCGCCGGTCTGGCTGGCCCAATAGTCCAGTTCAGCCGCGGCCCGAAAATCCTTCGGTATCGCCAGAGCCCGGCCATCTTCAAAAACGAACTCCCGGGATAGCAGCCTCAATTTCATGGTCTGAGGTCCTTGGCCGACTCTGCTATTATAGGGAAGTCTATCTACCTGCATTCGTCCTGCCCCGGTTTGGTTTTTACCTCCGTTTGGTTCATCAAGGACGGCCTGCCCGGTACTCGGCATCACTATCCTAAATGAACAAATTCACAGATCTCGCGCTTGATGCGCATCTGCACCGGAACCTTGCGCGAAATAATTTCGTACAGCCCACTCCGGTGCAAGCCCAGTCTATTCCCGTCGCTTTAACCGGCGCCGACATCGTAGCCACCGCACAAACCGGAACCGGAAAAACGCTGGCTTTCCTGATTCCCATCCTCGCCCGCCTGACCACCAGCGAAGCGAGCGCGCCCGGCATTCGGGCGCTCATCCTCGCGCCGACGCGCGAACTGGCGCTTCAAATCGCCGAAAGTTTCGAACTCGTGTCGGCGGGCACCCGCCTGCGCGCCGCCGTTGTTGTCGGCGGCATCAACGAACGGACACAACTGACGGCCCTCCGGAAAGGCGTTCAGGTTGTCATCGCCACTCCGGGACGGCTGGAGGATTTTCTCGGCCGCAAACTAATTCAGCTTGGCCAAGTATCGACCGCCGTCCTCGATGAAGCGGACCGCATGCTCGACATGGGTTTTCTGCCCGCGATCGAGCGGATACTGGCGGTGCTTCCGAAAACGCGGCAGAGCCTGTTCTTTTCCGCCACCATGGAACCGAATGTGGAGCGGCTCATCCAGCGCCATTCGAAAAATCCGGTCCGCGTAGCGGTCACCAACCCTACTTCAAAGACGCCTTCCCAGGTGGACCTCAATCTGTACGAAGTGCAGAACGAAATGAAGATCCACCTGCTGCGTCACATGCTGCGAGAGGAGGCCGGATCGTTCCTGGTTTTCGCGCGAACAAAGCATCGCACGGACCGTCTGGCGAAAAATCTCTCCACGGCGGGCTTCCGCGCTGTCGCGATGCATGGCGACCGTACACAGAACCAGCGCAACCAGGCGCTCGCCGGATTCCGGGATGGCAGTTACCGCGTTCTGGTGGCAACCGATATCGCCGCTCGCGGCATTCACGTCGATAGCGTGGCGCATGTGGTGAATTTCGATCTCCCGCAGGCTCCCGAAGACTTCATCCATCGCGTCGGCCGGACGGGCCGCGCCGGTCAGCGGGGCGCCGCGTCCACGTTTGTATCGAAAGCCGAGCATGGCGAGATCAAGCGCATTGAGCGGGAATGCAAAGTCAGGCTGACGCGCCGCGAAATTGCTCCGGCGGTTGTCCGGATTTTTGCGGAGGCGGAAGAGCGGGAGAAACTCTCCCCGGTGGTCCGTCATAAAGTTCCCGTTCCACAAAAGCGCTTCGGCCGCCGCCGGATGGCTTAACGGAAATCGCGGCTGCGCACCGGCAAGGTCTCGCGGCCTCTTTCTTCCTGCAAGCTTTTTAGCTTCGCAGACCAATCCCAAATATGGCGGGCCACGACGTGCAGCACTTGCCCTTCCCGCTGCACGACGCCCCGGCAGGCCAATAGCTTTCCGGTAAAAACCGCCCGCCTGTATTTGCGATGAGTGTCCTGCCAGACAATCAGATTCACTGCGCCCGTTTCATCTTCGATCGTCAAAAAAATCGTTCCCTTCGCGGTCAGCGGCTGCTGGCGGAACAGCACCAGTCCGGCAACGGTAATCAGCTTGTTGTTTGGCGCCTGCCTGGTGTCGTGAGCTGTGGATACCCCCTGGGCGCGCAGGTGGGAACGCAGGAATTCCAGGGGATGGCTGCGCAAGGTAAGGCCGGTTGCCTGGTAATCCTGCACCACGTCCTGGCTGGGAGAAGAGGGAGGCAGGCACGTTTCCGGCTCATCGAACAGATGGCGCTGCGCAGACCGGAAGAGAGGCGGCATTTTTCCATCCAGGGCGCTTACGTCCCAAAGCGCCTGCCGCCGCTGTAAATTCATAGATCCGAAAGCGTCCGCCTGCGCCAGGCGGTTGAGGGCAATACGCCCGCAACCGGCGCGCATCGCAATCTCGCCGGGAGATCGATAACCGGCGCCGCGCGCCTCTACGATTGCCTTGCCCTCTTTTTCCGGCAGTCCGGCCGCCATTCGTAAGCCCAGCCGGATCGCATGGCCTCCAGTCGCCGCGGGCTCAAGCGTAACATCCCAATGGCTGAAATTGACGTCGATCGGCCGCACTTCTACGCCATGATCCCGGGCATCGCGGACCAGTTGCGCGGGCGCATAAAAACCCATGGGCTGGCTGTTTAGTAGCGCGGCGCAGAATACGCCTGGATAGTGATATTTGATCCAGGCGGATACATAGACGAGGTTGGCGAAAGAGATGGCGTGGGATTCCGGGAATCCGTACGTTCCGAAGCCCTCAATCTGGCTGAAACAACGCTCGGCGAATTTTTCCGGATACCCCCTATCGAGCATCCCGCGCAGAAACCGGTCGCGAAATGAGGAGATCGTCCCGACATGCCGGAATGTCGCCAGCGACCTGCGCAATTCATCCGCCTCGTCGGGAGTAAAACCGGCGCCGGCGACGGCAATCTGCATGGCCTGTTCCTGAAAAAGAGGGACGCCGAGAGTTTTTTCGAGAATGCCCCGCAGCGCTTCGCTCGGATACTCGATGGATTCCTTTCCCTCCCTTCGCCTGAGGTAGGGATGCACCATATCGCCTTGAATCGGGCCCGGGCGCACAATGGCGACCTCGATGACCAGGTCATAAAATTCTTTCGGCTTTAATCGCGGCAGCATGCTCTGCTGAGCGCGGCTCTCCACCTGGAATACGCCGATGGAATCCGCCGACTGGAGCATGGCGTAAACGCTGTCCTCCTGCGGGATATTCGATAGCGTGTATCTTTTCCCGTAGTGGATCTGGATCAGATCGAATGCCTTGCGAATTGCCGTGAGCATTCCAAGCGCGAGAATGTCCACTTTCATCATCCCCAGCTCGTTCAGATCGTCTTTATCCCACTGGACAATGGTGCGGTCCCGCATGGTGGCATTCTCAATGGGGACCAATTCGTCCAGGCGTCCGCGCGCAATTACGAAACCGCCGACATGCTGAGAAAGATGCCTCGGGAATCCGATCAGCTCCTGAGATAGTTCGAGAGCCATTTTCAGCCGTTTATCCGACGGATCCAACCCGGCCTCTTGAACGCTGTCGCTGGTGACGCCTTTGTTGCTCCAACCCCAGATCGACTTTGCCAGTCCGCCCACAATATCCTCGGAGAGCCCCAGCGCTTTTCCCACTTCACGAATCGCGCGGCGCGACCGGTAATGCACTACGGTAGAGGCGATGCCGGCGCGGTCGCGGCCGTATTTTTCATAGATATGCTGAATCACTTCTTCACGCCGCTCGTGCTCGAAGTCGACATCAATGTCGGGAGGCTCATTGCGCGCCGCGGAAATAAAGCGCTCAAACAGGAGCTTGTGTTTGATCGGGTCCACTTGTGTAATTCCCAGGCAATAGCAAACCAGGGAATTCCCCGCCGATCCGCGCCCCTGGTTCAGGATTCCCCGGCTGGTGGCGAATTTTACGATTTCATGGACAGTCAGAAAATATGGGGCATACTCCCGGGCTGAGATCAGTTTGAACTCATGCTCGATCTGGGCGCGGACTTCGTCCGGGATTCCCTGCGGATAACGCTTTGCCGCGCCTGCCCAGGTTCTCCGCGCCAGATCTTCGAACGCCGTCATGCCCGGCCCGGTAATCTCCTCCGGGTACTCGTAGCGCAATTCGTCCAGGGAGAAGCGGCACGCATCCGCGATTTCCAACGTCGCTTCGATGGCGCGCGGCCAGTCCGTGAACAGCCGCGCCATCACTTCCGGCGGCTTGATGTAGCGTTCGGCGTTTGCTTCGAGGCGAAAGCCCGCCTGGTCCAGAGTGCAGTTCTCGCGAATGCAGGTCATCACGTCCTGGAGCGGCTTGCGGTCCGGCGAGTGATATAAAACGTCGTTGGTGGCCACCACCGGGACGCCGGAGGAACCGGCAAATTCAGCCACCGTGCGAATCCACCGCGCATCGTCTCCCCGGCAGGAGTGTGTCAGCGCCAGATGAAATCTTCCCCGGAACAAGTTCCCGCAGGATCGAATTTGGCGCTTTACCGCGTCATTCAGTACTTCAGGAAACGGAAAAATGAAGTGCTGCCCTTCGGAGTGCCGCTCGACATCGGAAAGCGTCAGGCTGCATTCTCCTTTCCCGGCGCGGCGCCGTCCGAGCGTCAGCAGACGGGTGAGCCGCCCATATGCCTCGCGCCCGGATGGATAGCACAGCAGACTAAAGCCGTCCGTAAGGTCGAGGCGGCAGCCCACAATAAAGCGCGTGCCGGATTCCGGGTTCTTCTTTAAATGCGTGTGCGCCAGAACAATTCCGGAGAGCGTGTTGCGATCCGTCAGAGCGATTGCCGGATAGCCGTAAGCGGCCGCGGCGGCCGCCAGTTCCCTGGCGTGCGAGGCGCCGCGCAGGAAACTGAAATTTGACGATACTTGAAGCTCGGCGTACAACGTCGCATCCTCACGGCAGATGCCCGCGCAGATACCACCGGGCCGGGTCGCTCTCGCGGAAAATCCAGAATCGCGCGCCGCGGTCGTCTTCCACCCGGTAATAATCGCGAAATTTCCATGAGGGAGAATCGTCACGCCACCATCCGGCAGTCAGCCGTTCCGGTCCTTCCGCTCTGACGATGCGATGCCGTTCTCCGCCTAGTCTGAATTCGGAGAGCGGCGCGCCGGGAACCTCGATGCGGGCGGGAGGGTCGATGAAACACACCGGGCGTATCCGGTAAGCCGGCCATGACGCGCTGGAACGCTCCTCCGCGGTCACCGGCCGGAATTCCACTGCCCGTTCCGGCAAAAAATCTTCGTGGATGCGAAAGCGGCAAACTTTGTCGAAGCCAAGACGCATTCCCAAACGATCGACGAATCCATCCAGTTCCGTGTCTTCCCGGTCCGCCTCGAACTCGGGGAGATTGAGCTGGCCGGAATCCAACTCGTCAAAGGAAGGCACGGAAAGCACCAGTGTTTCGATACCGAATCCGGCATCCAAGCCGGAGAGTTTCTCCTGGAATAGACGCATCAGGTGGGTAATGGAACGAACCGGCCTGGATGTGCCGATGCGGCAACTGGATACGGTCCCATCCACCCGGTAACAGTCGAGATTCAGCCGCCGGGCCCCGGTGTGCTCCTTCTCCAGGCGATTACAGATTTCCTTTAATAAATCGAGCAGAACATATTGTACGGAGCCGAGAGTTGCAACCGGTTCAGCCAGAGTTCGTATCGCGCGATGGGGCGTGGGCGGGCGGTAGGGCACAAGCGGCTCTTCCGCATTACCGTAAGCCTGATCCAGCCGCAGCAAAATTCCCGGACCGTACCGTACTGCCAGGGATTGCCGTGGAATCCGCCGTAACAGGGCGATATGGGTTATGCCCACGCGGCGTAATTCGAGGGTTATCTCCCCAGGTAATCGCAGCGCTTCCACCGGCAGTGGGTCGAGCGCGGCAGGCGTCTCCTCCCGCGATACAATCGCTTTCTTCCCGTACCGGGCCAGCGCCCATGCCGCTCCCAGTGTGCCGGCAATCGCTCCCCGGACGCGGTATCCGGAGCGGCGGATTCTCGCCTGAACGTCCTGAAGCAGGGCCGCCTCCCCACGGGACGCCTTCCGTTCAACCATTCGGTCAACAAATAGATGGGCGCATCCGGCAATGTTGATGACAATGCCGCCGGAGTTGTCATCCGCTACGAGCGGCGAGTAGCGATTACACCATTCCACGAATCGCCGCTTCACTCCCCGGTTCGCCTCCGGATCGTCCGGTATGGCATCCAGCCCGGGAAGAAGCGTGCGCGCATCGGCAAGCCTCATGCCGGGTCGAATACCGGCTTGGCGCGCGGGAAGATTCACCGCCGCGATATGGGGATGGCCATTCAACTCCTGCGTGACGGCAAATGGCGTCCCACGCCGCTCCGGCTTTTCGCGCTCCAGACGGTCGACCGCCAGGCCGGGAAAATACAAGCAAAGCATACGCGGTTGCATATCAACCAGCCTTGGCGCGCGCCGCCTCGAAAGTATCCTGGCGCGCCGGACCGATTGAGGCGGGAGAGAGGGGCCGGAATCGCTCCAATCCGCCGCTTCTCCAGGCAACTGTCCATTTTCCGGGCCGCCCGCCACGGCAGTAGGAAAGCTCCAGCTCCCAAAATGCCTCGTCAAACCCTCGCCCGGGAGGCCCGTTGACGGAGGAAACCCGCCAGCGGGTGATGGCGGAGGAAGCAGGAGCAGAGGATGCGTTTCCCAGCAGAAACCCAGTTGTCCCGCTCGATTCCGCGGCTAGTTGAAGGCGGCGGCAAAAGGTGAAATCCGTTTTTGGCATTATCGCCAGGACGGCATTGATCCGCGGGCAGCGGACGGCTTCCGATACGGTCCAGATCAAGTCCTCCGGACGTCGCGCAGTGACATGCAGCCATCTCTCCGGTTGACAGGCATATGGCAATAGCCCAAGTGGATAAAAGGAGCGATCCGGTGCGGCAAACAAAAGAGGGCCCTCCCCGGGGATTCGGGCAGCGAGCAGAGCGGCAAAAGCAATGGCCCCGGCTAGGTGCCGTGCCTTCATCTCATGTATGCATCCAAGTGGTAAGCCATTGTAGGGTAAGGCTTTGTCGATATATCCGCAGATGGGGACTGTGCGGAGACGGCGGCGCTGGACGCCTTCCAGGCATTCAATTTGCTCTCGCAACTGAGAGAGGGTGGGCATAACGACAACGATCAGCATACCACCATTTTCGTCTTTTGTTCGCCTGTGAGCACCGTAAATCTTTTGGTACGATTTATCTGAATGCACGATAGAATAGGCTGACGGTTTGAATGCTTCGTCCACGGAGAGACAGCCGAAGGAGCATTTGAGATGTGCCGGGAAGACTTCGCGACAGCTTATTGTCAGGGCTTCAGGCTAACAGTCCGGTTTTTAATCTCCAGAGGTGTTCCTGCCGACATGGCGGAGGAAACAGCGCAAGCGGCTTGGGCGCGAGGGTGGGAGCGCCTTCATCAACTTCGTGATGACAAGCTGCTTTTGACCTGGGCCAATAGCATTGCGCTCAACCTGTATCGTACGCGCACCGATATGGACAAGCGAATTATCCCACTCTTCTCCGGGGATACACAGGTTCCGGCCGCCGATACCCATGTCCGGGTTACAGATACCAATGCAATGGATGTCCGTAAAATTCTGAGCCTGTGCCGCATGAGGGACCGCCATTTGCTGGTTTCTTACTATCTGGATGGAAGAGATACCGGAGAGATTGCGGGGCGGGAGGGGTTGTCTGAAACCGCAATCCGGATCAGGCTGATGCGTGCGCGCCGATACGCGCAGAAGCAAGCTCTGTCGCTCGGGCCCACTACGGCTTCCGCCGCCTGAGCCGAATTTTCGCGAGCGAAGAAGAACATCGCGTCGGCAACCGGGCATTCGCTACGATGTAGTTCTGGGTCCTGGTTTTGCCGGCATTATGAGTTCCTCCAGTCCGTTAACGATCGTTTGCCTTGCCAGCTACGAAAAGGGTCACGATTTTTTGCGGGAGTGCAAACGGCAGGGGTGCAGAGTATTTCTGGTAACGTCGCTCAGTCTGAAAGACCAGGCCCGCTGGCCGGTTGATCACATCGACGAAATCTTCTACATGCGGGATGAGGAGAAGAAGTGGGACCGGTCCAGCGCACTCAAGGGAATCAGCTACCTGGCGCGAAATTATCAGATTGACCGGATCGTCCCGCTCGACGACTTCGACCTCGAAATGGCCGCATTTCTGCGCGAGCATCTGCGCATACCCGGAATGGGTGAAAGCACGACGCGCTATTTCCGCGACAAGCTCGCCATGCGCGTGCAGGCACGGGAAGCGGGCCTGAACATCCCGGAGTTTGTGCACGTTCTGAATCACTCCCGCATCGACGAATTTCTGCGGACTGTGCCACCGCCGTGGGTATTGAAGCCGCGGCTTCTGGCAGGGGCGATTGGAATAAAGAAAATCCGCGATGCGGAGGAAGCCTGGAAGCTGATTCACCTGCTGGGGGACGAACAGTCCTTCTATCTGCTGGAGCGTTACGTTCCGGGAGAGATCTTCCATGTCGATTCCGTCGTGTACGAAAAACAGATTCTCTTTGCGCTCGCCAGCGGATATGGCGCGCCGCCGATGGATGTATCGCATCATGGCGGTGTCTTCAGTACCCGGGTTCTCGAAAGAGGTTCCTCGACCGAGCGCAGTCTTATAGAGGAGAATGCCCGCGTTCTTTCCGCGCTGGGACTTCTCCGCGGCGTCTCGCACACCGAGTTTATTCGCGGCCGGGACGACGGGAAGATTTATTTCCTGGAGACGTCCGCCCGGGTTGGCGGAGCGCATATCGCGGAACTGGTGGAAGCCGCCACCGGGATTAACCTTTGGGCGGAGTGGGCCAAGATTGAGATCGCGGGCGGCAAGTCGGACTATCGTCTGCCGGAAGTGCGCGGCGATTACGCCGGCCTGCTGGTCTCGCTGGCAAAGCAGGAATTCCCCGATATGTCGTCATTCACCGACCCCGAAGTAGTTTGGCGAATGAATAAACGCCACCACGTCGGCCTCATCGCGCGGTCGCCGAGCTTTTCGCGCGTGAATGAGATTCTCGACGCCTATATCGAACGCGTGCAGCGGGATTTCTTCGCGTGGGCGCCGCCGGGAGATTTCGCCCAGGATTAACATTTCCGATGAAGAACTTGTTCTTTTCATTTCTGGCCGGAGCGTGCGCGCTCGTGCTGCTCCTTCCCGCCGGAGTGCGCGGGCAGTCGAAAGATCAGCCGGCCGAAGGAAAATTCCCCGCGCCGCCGGCGGTCGAAAAAATTTCCAAAACGGAGCATTCGATCACCGCACATGGCCGGAAGCTCAGCTACACGGCGCTCGCCGGCACGTTGCTGCTCGACAAAGACGACGGCAAGCCCCGTGCCAGCGTCTTCTTTACTTCCTACACGCTCTCCGGAGTCGAGGACACAGCCAAGCGGCCCATTACGTTCGTCTTCAATGGAGGGCCGGGTTCGTCGTCGGTCTGGCTGCACATGGGAGCGCTCGGCCCCAAGCGCGTCGAGATGGGCCCGGAAGGGGAACAGCCGCCGCCTCCCTATCATCTGGTGGACAATGACGATACCGCCCTGACCTTCACCGACCTGGTTTTTATCGACCCGGTGAGCACGGGCTTCAGCCGCCCCGCGCCGGGGGAAGATCCGAAGCAATTTCATGGACTCGAAGGCGACCTGGAGTCGGTAGGCGACTTTATCCGGATCTACCTCACCCGCTATGAACGGTGGCCCTCGCCTAAGTTTCTCGCGGGGGAAAGCTACGGCACCACCCGCGCCTCCGCCCTATCGCTGCATTTGCTGAGCGACCGGGGGATCTATTTGAACGGCATCACGCTCATCTCATCCGTGCTGAATTTCGAAACACTGGATGAGGCCTCCGGCAACGAGTTGCCCTATGCGCTTTTCCTCCCTTCCTTCACGGCGGCGGCCTGGTATCACAAAAAGCTTTCGCCCGAGTTGGAGAAGGAGAAACTGCCGGATGTCGTCGAGCAGGCGCGGCGCTTTGCCGGTGGCGACTATACCCTCGCGTTGATGAAGGGCGCGAAATTAACCTCTGGCGAGCGAGCGGCACTAGCAAAGCAGATGGCGAGGCTGACCGGTCTCAGTGAGGATTACATCCTTCTCTCGAATCTGCGGGTCAGCCAGTTCAAATTCTTCCGTGAGCTGCTGCGCGATCAAAAGCGTTCCATCGGCCGCTACGATAGCCGCCTGGTGGGCATCCCCGCCGACGCCACCGGCGTCAGCTTTGAATACGACCCGAGCTACGCGTCGGTGCAAGGCGCGTATACGGCCATGTTCAATGCCTACGTGCGCTCCGAGTTGAACTATGCGAGCGACATGCCTTATGAGATTCTCACCGGCAAGGTGCAGCCGTGGGGCTGGAACGAATATCAGAACCAGTTTGTCGATGTCTCCGGCCGCCTCCGGAAGGCCATCACGGAAAATCCGAATCTTCGAGTCCTGTTCGCCAACGGTTATTACGATATGGCCACGCCGTTCTTCGCCACCGAATACACGGTGAACCATCTTGGTCTGGATCCATCATTGCAAAACAATATCTCGCTGACGTACTGCGAGGCCGGGCACATGCTGTACACGAAAAAGACGTGTCTGGAGTCCTTGCATGCCTCCATGGAGAACCTTTACCGGCAAGCGCTCGCCGGATCACATTGATATCGAGGAGTTCGTTTGAACGACTATTTTCTTTCTCTCGTGCTGGGGATCATCGAAGGGCTGACGGAATTCCTGCCGGTCAGCTCGACAGCGCACCTGCGGATCTCGGAGGCGCTGCTCGGGGTGGATCTCGGAAGCGGCTACTGGAAGATGTTTTCCATCGTGATTCAACTGGGCGCAATCCTTTGCCTGCCCATTTACTTCCGCAAGCGCATTGCGGATTTCCTTGCCACTTTCCCGCGCGGGGCGCAGGGGGATCGAACACTGCTGACGCACCCTCTCAGCCTGACTCTGGCGGCATTTGTCTGCACCGCGGCTCCGGCCTTTCTCTTGAAGAAGATGATCGACAAGCATCTGGAGAGCATTGTCCTGATGGCGTGGGCGCTCATCGTGGGCGGTGCTGTGATGTGGGCGGTGGACGTTATGTTCGCCAACAAGGGGCGTACAACCGACATGGACCAGATGTCGCCGGGGCAGGCGATTTGGATTGGGATTTGCCAGATCGCGTCGGCCGTTATTCCAGGGACATCCCGTTCCATGGCGACGATCGCCGCGGGGCAGGTGGCCGGAATGTCGCGCGCGGCGGCGCTCGAGTTTTCCTTTTTTCTCTCGATTCCGACGATGTTCGTGGCCACCGGCTACGAACTGCTGAATGCGCTGCGGCATAGGGGCGTAAGCGCGGAGGAGGCAGTGCACATGGATTCGCACGGCTGGCTGCTGCTCGCGATTGGGTTTCTGGTGTCTTTCGTCGTGGCCTATATTGTCGTCGCCTGGTTCATGGACTGGGTGAAGAAACGCGGGTTCGTTCCCTTTGCGGTCTACCGGATCCTGTTCGGTGCCGCGGTCCTCGCCTGGGCGATCCGGCGCTGACGTCAGGCCCGGCAGTATTGGGAAGCCTGCGGCGCGCGATAGGTAACCGTCAGGTGCGGAGTCGCCAGCTTTTGATCGCCGTCGCCGCCCGACTTATGGCACGCCTCCAGCATTCCGCTGGTTAACAGCGTCCGTTCCACCGGATAAGGCGCGCGCCCGGTCGCGAACATCTCCTCCACCTTGTGCATCAGGCAGGCGGAATAGGTCACGTTCGGAACCGGCGTCAATAGGAACTGGGTCGAAATGGTGCCATGACCCTTTACCCGGGCGGCGAAGTTAAAGTCCTGGAGCGCGCCGCGCAGGTTCAGCATCGTGGCCCGCAGGCCGTCGCGATATTCGATCATATAAGCTACGGGCTTTTTCACCAGCTTGTACAGTTCGCCGCTGCCCACCAGGTCCTGCGTACGGCCGTCCTTTACGGTCAATCCCAGCGGAGTATCGCTGCGGGAGAGGGCGGCCACCAGCAGTTCCTTCGACCATGGAGCCTTCCAGACGGCATCGCCCGCGATCCACTGCACGGAGCGCACCCCTGTCTCGCCGCCTTTGCGGCGTTCCAGCATACATTGCATTGCCTCCAATGCGTGAAAATCCATGGCGTCGTCGTCGCCGTTCTCGCCGACCATCAGGGCGTCCTCGATCTCACAGCCCAGCGGCAATTCGACGTCGGGCAGGCGCCAGGTAACCGGCAAGGACGATCCGGCCAGCATGGGAAATCCCAGTCGCTTGGAATCAGCGACCATTTTCCGGGCCTTTTCGAAACTATACGAGAGGTGTTTATCGTTATAGACGGGTACCGCTCGCCCATCTTTCTCGAAGACCGCAACGCAGTCCCGGAAGAATTCGTAGCGAGGGTATTCCTTCTGCCCGATGCTGTTCACCGGGTAATCGCCGTGTTCCGCGATGATGAGTACCGCGTCGACAGCCAGCTTGTCCCCGCCGCAGCGCAGAGTCTCCGCAATGGTCGGATAGACACGGAACCCGAACTCCTTGGCTCGCGCTTCGCTCAGGTCTCCCTCGGGCTTCTGATCGACATAGAGCGAGACCACCTTCATGTTCGGCATGTGCCAGGCGCCGTTGTGGGGATAACCTACCAGGAACCGGTCGGCCATGTGCTGGCCGTGAGAAAGATAACGGTAGATTGTGGTGATCACCGCGATGCGTTTGGGAGCGGCCGCTCCGAATAGAGGCAGTGCGGCGGCGCCGAGGAATGCCCGCCGGCTTAGTCCATCCTGTAATTTCGCGCTCATGCTATGTTCTCCAGAACGTCGACTCACGGCTTGGCTGGTATGGAATCGCCAGATAAGGCGTCTGTATTCTTTTCTGCCCGGCGTACAGGCTGTCCACGCCGGTTTCCGTCAGACCGGTAGTCAGTAAAGTCCGTTCAATCGGGTAGGGTGCCTTGCCTGTCAGGAACATTTTTTCGACATTATTCACCAGCGGGCTGAAGAAGTTTGCGAGCGTGGTCCGCCCGTCCGGCATGGGCAGGTACATCTGCACCGAAAAAGGCTCCGAGCGCCCGTCTAACGCTGCCGCAAAGTTGAAGTCCCGCACCAGGCCGGACATCAGGATCATCGTCGCCACCGGTCCGTCCGCATGCTGATACTGATAGGCCACCGGATCCTTTACCAGGCGGCGCATATCGTCGATTGTGGGAAAAATGTCGTTAAATCCCGGCCGGGCTGGCGTCAGCGTATGGCTGCGGCAAAGCGCGGCGTCCAGCAGGCGCTTCGACCAGGCTCCTTTTTGCAGGGCGTCCCAAAATCGATCGCCGCGGTAGGCTTCGAGCCATTTCACCCCGGTTTCGCCTCCCCGCCGCCGCTCCAGCATGCATTGCAGGGTCTCCAGGCCGTGGAAATCGTAGCTATCCACTCCGCCGTAGCAGACCGTGACGGCTTCTTTCACTTTCGCGTTCTCCGGCATCTCCACCGAGGGAATGCGCCACGTCACCGGAAGGCTGGATCCGGCCAGGAAGGGAAATCCCATCGACCGCGAGGTATCGTACATCTTCTTGGCCCAGTCCCAATTCCAGGAAAGGTGCTTGTCGTTGAAGACGGGAACGGACCGGCCGCTATCGCGGAAGACCTTCACCGTCTCTTCGAAAAAGCGGTAGCGGGGATACTGCACCTGCCCTTTGGGAGTCTTCGGATAATCCCCGTGCTCGCCGACAATTACCACGCCGTCCACGGCGAGCTTGCTCCCGCCGCGGGTAAGCGACTCGGCGATCGTTGGATAGATTTTCATCGACGGGAATCGCGCCGCCCGTTCGCGGCTCAGGTCATCGGCGGGAGTCTGGTCGACGTAGAGCGAAACCAGGTCCATCGGAGGATGGTGATGTGTGCCGTTCCATCCATATCCTTCCAGAAAGCGATCTACGATATGTTGGGCATGGGAATACTTTCGATAAACAGTGACGATCGCAGCTAGTTTCATAGGACGAAATAACAGCTAATGACGAATTCTCCATCCGAGGCATCTCCGGCCATGAAAAAACCGTTTACCTTCGATGCGCACGTTCACGTTGTCAATCGACAGTTGTATCACGGTGGAGACATCGCCGATGAAACCGGCGACGGCCAGTTCGACCTTGCCCGCGCCCGGCAGGGGGGCGTCAACGCTCTTTTCTTTTCGCTTTTTGTCACCGAGGAATATTATCCGAGACACTACGAGACTAAGCAGGCTCTGCGGCTCATAGACCTGGCGCACTCACAGATTGCCAAGAACCACGAGATCGTCGAGCTTGCGCTCAACGCTTCCGATATCGAGCGTATCGTGCAATCCGGCAAGATTGCGGCGGTGCTCGACATGGAGGGTAGCATCGACCGGGAGGGCGATCTCGGCGTATTGCGGCAGTTCTATCGCCTCGGCCTGCGCTCATACCAGTTGTCCGCGCATAACGCACAGAATGGCTATGCCGACACATGCGCCGCGCCGCCGCTCTGGCATGGCGTGAATGAGCGTGGAAAGGCGCTGATTGAGGAGATGAACCGGCTCGGCATGGTGATCAACGTTTCGCATGCCTCCGATGACGCCATCGCGCAAGCTATCGATATCAGTTCCGATCCGGTGGTGGCGACGCACCACGGCCTGCGCGAGTTCAATGATATTCCCCGCAATATGCCGGACTGGCTCCTGAAAAAGCTCGCCGCCAAAGGCGGACTCATCGGATTTCATATCGGTAATGAATTTCACAATAGAAAAGTCTTTGACTGGCGGACGCAGCACGCCGGTAAGCCGTTCTGGGACACGGCTCACGTGAATCCCGCCGAGCTTTCCATCGACGAAATCGACAAAATTGTGGCGCCGCAATTTCCCATGGTGGGCAGCGCCGCTCCCGACGATTTGAAATTCACGGTGGATGGCTGGCTTCAAGTTACCGACAGGGCGATCGAACTGGTTGGAGAGGATCACGTGATTCTGGGTACCGATTTTGACGGCGGCCCCACTCTTCCCCTTCCCATGCGCGATGTTCGGGATCTTCCTCTGTTGACCGCAGCCATGTATCGCCGCGGTTATTCCGAAGCTCGCGTCGCCAAGATCATGGGCGGCAACCTGCTGCGGGTCTTCCGGCAGATCACCGAAAAGTGAAATAACGGGCGGCCCGCTGGTATAAACTAGGGGGCAATCGCCATGAATAAACTGCTGGCCCTCGCGCTCCTTGCCGCGTCCCTTGCCGGCGCGCAAAACAAGACGATTCTCGCCCCCGGCTTATCTCAGGACTGGATCAACGAGATTCAAGCCGCCGTCCCGGGCGTCTCCATAGTGAAATCGGGCGATATTTCCACTGTCGATGCGATCATCGGCGAAGTGACGCCCGAACAAATTCGCGCCGCGCACAAGCTCAAGTGGGTGCAAGTGATGAGCGCCGGCGTGGACAACCTCCGGTTTCCGGAATTGGTGGACAGCGACATCGTGCTGACCAACATGAAGGTGGTGTACGGGCCGGAAATCGCGGATCACGCGTTCGCATTCCTGCTTGCGCTGACCCGCAAGCTCAACGTCACCATTCCGGCGCAGAAGAACGAAGAATGGAAGGCCGATCGCTCCGGAATGACGGAGTTGAACGGCAAAACCGCCGTCATTGTTGGTGTAGGCGGCATCGGCCGGCAGATTGCGCAGCGCGCCTTCGGATTTGGCATGAAAGTCATCGGCGTCGACGTGCGCGACTACCCGCCGGACCTTCTGGTTAGCCGCTACGTGAAGCCCGATCAATTGGATGAAGTGCTGCCGCTGGCGGATGTGGTGTTCATCTCCGTCCCGCTCACGCATAAAAGCGAAGGCATGATGGGCGCGAAAGAATTTGAGCTGATGAAGAAAGGCTCCTACTTTATCGCCGTGTCCCGGGGCAAGACCTACAGCATGAATGGACTGGTGAAGGCTCTCGATGAACAGAGGCTGGCCGGCGCGGGCGTGGACGTGACCAACCCCGAGCCGCTGCCGCCCGGGCATCCGCTGTGGAAGTTCTCCAACGCGATTATCACGCCGCACCAGGCGAACGGCTCGGACAAACTGGCGGCGCGGCAATTCAATATTGTGAAGGAGAATGTCCGGCGGTTTGCGGCGGGAGAGCCGTTGCTCAATGTCGTCGACAAAAAGGAAGGCTTCTAGGTTGGTGGTTCGCCGCATTGCGGCGGCGCTGCTTTTTAGCGCCGCGGTATATGCAGCCGGACTGGAGATTTCGCGGCCCGTTCGCTCCTGGGAATTTGTCGATGCAACCGGCGAAAAGGCGTCGCTGCTGGGCGCAGAAGACGGCACGCTCGAAGCTTTCGTCTACCCGCTCAAAATCTTCAAGGACCTCCGGCTGACCTTTGTCGTGGACGGGCGCGTCATCCCCGCCGCTACCGCGAGCCGCCGTATCACCGTGACTCCCGGCGCGTACGCTATCACCTACACTGGCGATGAATTCGAAGTCCGCGAGATATTGGTTGCGCCCGTGCACGAGGCCGGCGCACTCATTCGCCTTGAGATCAACGCCTATGAGCCTCTGCGGATCGACGCCGAGTTTACGCGCGACTTTCAGTTGATGTGGCCGGCGTCCATTGGGAGCGCCTATCAAAACTGGAGCGAGCGGCAGCACGGTTTCCTCTTTGGCGCCGACGGCTATCCATACGCGGCATTCTTTGGCTCTCCCAGTGCGCAGTTGCTGAGCCACGAGTATGAGACCGACTATCATTCGACGCGCACGACGCGCTTCACGCTTGGGACGGTGAAGGGCAAAGCCGAGCGCGTGCTCGCGGTAGCCGCCTCGATGACTTCGAAGCAGGCGGCCCTGGAAACATACGACCGGCTGACCGCGCGGCCCGGCGAAATCGAGCGAGACACCGAAGCGTTTTATCGCGCCTACCTGGCGAAGGGCGTTCAGCTCGATCTCCCCGACGCCGAATTGCAGGCGTCGTACGACTGGTCGCGCATCAGCATGCGCAAGGGCATGGTGGATAATCCGTTTCTCGGACAGGGGCTGGTGGCCGGGTACGGTCCATCGAAGGGCGTCTATCGCCCTGGATATGCGTGGTTCTTCGGCCGGGATTCCTTCTGGACTTCGTTTGCGTTGAACTCGGCGGGCGATTTTGAATCGGCCCGCGCCGCGATCGCTTTTATTGCCGGCTTCCAGCGCAGCGATGGGAAAATCCCGCATGAGATTTCCCAGAGCGCCAGCCTGGTGGATTGGTTCAAGCAATTCCCCTATGGCTACGCCTCCGCGGACGCCACGCCTTTGTTTGTAATCGCCGCGGAAGATTACGTGAATGCGAGCGGCGATACCGCGTTCGCCAGGGAGTTGTGGCCGCGGCTGGCCCGGGCGCTTAGCTTCATGCGATCCACGCTCGATGAGGACGGCTTCCCAAAGAACTACGGGGTTGGCCATGGTTGGGTCGAAGGCGGCCCGCTGCTTCCCGTTCGCGTCGAGCTATATCAGGCGGGATGCTATGTGAGGTCTTTGCGCGCGCTGGCGAAACTCGCCGCCCTGACGGGACACGATGATCTCGCCGCGCAGCTTGAGCAGCCGTACAAGGCGGCCCGCGCGAAAATCGAAGAGAAGTTTTGGCTGCCGGATGCCGGCGAATATGCGTTCGCCACGGGGATGGACGGGAAACCCGTCCGCCAACCTTCCGTTCTTTCCACCGTGCCCATGTGGTTTGACGTGCTCGACGAGCGGCATGCGCAAAGCATGGTGGAACACCTTTCGGGCGAGGATCATGCGAGTGACTGGGGCATGCGAATCATCTCTTCCGCCAGCCCGGAATACGGCCCTGCCGGATATCACTTCGGATCGGTGTGGCCGCTTTTCACCGGATGGGCTTCCGTCGGGGAGTACCGCGAGCATCAGCCGGCGCAGGCCCTCGGGAATCTGCGGGCCAACGCCTGGCTGGCCCTCGATGGGGCGGGTGGAAACACCACGGAAGTGCTCTCCGGCGCGACTTACTCGCCGCTGTCCACCGCATCGCCGCACCAGATTTGGTCGGCGGCGATGGTGGTCTCGCCGCTCATCCGCGGTTTGCTGGGGCTTGAGGTCGATACCGCGACTCGCGCGGTGGCCTTGGCTCCGCATCTGCCCGCCGGCTGGCGTCACCTGGGAATCAGAAACGTTGCGATCGGGAGTATCGCGGCGGACTTCCAGATTGACGACGACGGCGCATCTTTCGTGCTTCTTGTGAAGAATCGAGGAAAGACGCCCTTCGGCCTCGACTTTGCTCCCGCGCTCGCGCCGGGCGCGCAGATCGTGCGTGCGGAATGGAACGGGGCGCGCGCGGATTATCGCGCCGCGAAGCACAGCTCCGATTGGCATCCGGTGTTCAAGCTTCCCGTCTCTCCAGGCGAGAATACACTCAAGCTCTCGGTGAAAGACAGCTTCGGTTTTGTGGTTCCCTTCACCCCGCCGCGTTTGGGCGAACCCAGTTCCGCGCTCAAGGTAATCTCGGAGCATTGGAACGCGGACGGCTCGGAGTTAGACCTCAAGGTCGCCGGCTTAGCCGGACATACCTATTCCGTGGACGTGTACCGCTCCGCGCACCGGGAGCCGATCCTGGTTTCCATCCCATCCGGAAGCGGCGCCTATGTCCCGGTCATGCTGCATATCCGGACCGGGAGCTAGGGGCCAGGAAGGCTGTTGTTAACGCCGGCCGCCGTTGAGAACCCGAAGCAGGATGCTCAACGTCGCAACGAATACGTTAAACACGCCCGCAAACAGCATCACCGCACCGGGAATCGGACTATCCGCGTAAGGCGTGTTCAGCACGTTGCTGGTGGAATACACCAACACCAGAACGCCGAAGGCTCCGATCGCGAAGCTAACCAGCATTCCGAGAAACCCGATGTTCAGAAACGTATTCAGAACCATCACCCCGATAGCCGCAAAAAATAGCCCGGCCATCAGGCCTCGTGGAGCGGAGAACGTGCGCCCCGACGTCATCACATAGCCGGTTACGCCGAGAAAGACAAACCCGGTAATCATCAGAGCCGCGAGAATCATCACCGGCGCCACCATGGTGGCGACATAAAGGAGCGGCGAAATGGCGATTCCCGCGAGAAACCCGTCGAACACCAGAGCGCTGACGCCAAGCGCCGGGTTGTGGCGCGCGGCGATGGCGATCTGCGGCACGACGTTCAGGAGGAGAATCGCGACGATCCACCCTACCCAACTGGAAAAGAAATGAACCAGCGTTTCCGACGTCGCTCCAATGTATCCGCCGGCCATCGCGCTCAGGACGCTGACGCCAAAAAGCATGTACGTCTGCTTGATGACCGCCTGCCGCTGGCCGGCCAGTTCCGTTGTGCCGGTGAGCTTGTCCCAGGTCGAAACCGGGCCTCGATAATTGTTCATCTGGAATGTCCTTTCCGAACGGTTGCTACTCTCAGGATAGCGCGAGGCCACCCGGGATCCGATGGCTTGCTGGCGCGTCCCCTCAGGCGGCGAAGGCGGCGAATTCTTCCCTTTCGCCCGCTTCTTCCACCGGCATTGATTTTTCAGGGTCCGCCACGCGCCCCACCCACAGCGTCGTATCGTCCAACTGCGGCTCGCCGCCGGCGAACGCGTCCATGTCCGCCATCGCTCTTCTCACGATCCCCTGCGCGCTTAAATCATTGTGCGCTGTGATCGACGCGAGCAACCCCTGTCTCCCCCACTCCTTGCCGAGCGGATTTCTCACATCGGGCACGCCATCCGTGTACGCGGCCAGGAGGTCGCCGGTCATCAGTTGCAGGGACTCCTCTTCGTAGACCGCGTCTTTGAACATTCCGACCACCGGTCCACCGGGAAACAAATCAATGGTGCTTAGCTTGCTTCCCGTCTGCCGCAGAACGAATGGCGGCTCATGCCCGGCGTTGAGAAACCGGAGTCTCCTCCGGGATGGGTCATACCGTGCGAGAAACAGGCTGGCGAAACAATTCTCGGGCGTCACGCGCAGGAAGTGACGGTTAATCGCCGCGGCGAGTTCGCTCAGCGACGATTGAGACGACATGCCGAGCATGCGAACCGCGCTGTGAAGAGAAGACATCAGGAGTGCCGCCGAGACACCCTTGCCCGCGACGTCGCCAATCGCAAAACCAAAACTCCCGCCCGGTATTTCAAAATAGTCCAAGTAGTCGCCGCTCACGCCGTACGCGGCACGCCAGGAGCTGCAGAAATCCAGCCCCGGATACATCGGCTGCTCGCTCGGAAAAAGCCTCGCTTGCACTTGGCGCGCCACATCCAATTCCCAGGAAAAACGCTGCCGTTCGCTGGTTCCGACCATGTGCAGCCCGCTATTTTTGTAACCAATTTGCGTTGTATAGCTTGTCATGGAGAATCCGCCTGGGCCGCACCAACAACTATGCGGCCTTCACTAGAACAGACGGCGCGGCGGGGAGAATCGTCAGCGCGAATGCTCCTGCCTTGCGTATTCTTTACAAAATGACCCTGTGTAAACTCGATCATGGAAGATGAGAAACATTCTTGCGAAGGGATTTGTACCTTGCGGCGGATCTGTGTTTTCTGTGGATCGAACGTTGGTGAACGCCCGGAATATCGCGAGGCGGCCGTCGCCCTGGGGCGTCTATTGGCCCGGAAAAATTATGGATTGGTCTACGGAGGAGGACGGGTCGGTTTGATGGGCGCCCTCGCCGGCGCCGCGCTCGATGCCGGTGGTGAAGTTGCCGGCGTGATGCCGCGTTCGCTCGTGGAAAAGGAAATCGCGCACACCGGGCTTTCCGAACTTCACGTCACCGGCTCCATGCATGAGCGCAAAGCGATGATGGAGGAGTTGTCGGATGCGTTCATTCTGCTTCCGGGAGGATTCGGAAGCTGGGATGAATTCTGCGAGATCCTGACGTGGGCGCAACTCGGCATTCACTCCAAACCGTGCGGTGTTCTGAATGTTGCCGGTTATTACGATTCGTTCTTCGCGCAGATGGACCACGCCGTTGCGGAGGGATTTGTCCGTCCGTCGCATCAGAGGATGATCGTAGTGGAGCAGGATGTGGAACTGCTGCTCGCGAGACTCGAATCGGCGCCGCCCGTTGTGGAAACGAAGTGGGGGAAGGCCTAGCTACGCGCTACCCTGTCAGGCTTTCTTGTCGGCAGACGCGGCGGGTTTCGACTCCGTCGCTGCGGGGGGCGCGGCCTTGGACGACGAATTTCCGTCTCCGTTGGACGACCCGCCCTCCTTGGAGTGACCGCTGTCACTCTTGTGCGAGGGGCTCGATCCGCTGCTCCCCTTGGCGTAATCCGTGATGTACCATCCGGTCCCCTTGAACTGGAGAGCCGGGGCGGAAAGGAGCCGGTGGACCGAACCGCCGCACTTCTCATGAACCTTTAACGGCTCATCGGAAAACTTCTGGATTAATTCAAATACTTCACCGCAAGACTCACATTTATACTCGTAGACTGGCATTTTGCTCTTTACTGTGGCCTCGTCAATTGGCTCTGCGCCTGCGTCGACGGTTGGGAACTGGCCACTTCGCCCCCCTTTGTCAACAACTCGATTGCCTTCTTGAGTGGAAGATCTTCCGATGGCTTGGGAGTCTGCAGCGTAGACGGCACCGAATCGTCATCGGGCTCGATCGGAGCGGCATCTCCTTCCGCAACCATCACCGCGGGCACCACGCCCGTATCCTGAATCGCCTTGCCGGCCGGCGAATAGTATTTCGCCACCGACAGAATCACCGCCGCGCCATCGTCCATCGTGATGGCTTTGCGGATAGACGCGTCACCGTAGGTACGTTCGCCCACCACCTGCGCGCGCTTGTCGTCTTGCAGCGCAGCGGCCGCGATCTCCGCGCCGTCCGCTGTTCCACGATTCGTCAACACCACCAGGGGAGTCTTGGCGTCCACGGGCTGTCCGGCGGCGTCAAAATTCTGGCGCGGGCTTTTCTGGCCTTGCGTGTAGGTCACCAATCCGCTACTCAGAAATAGGCTCGCCAGCTTGATCCCGCTTTCCGGACTCCCGCTCGCGCAATTCCTCAGATCCAGGATCAGCCGTTTGGCGCCCTGTTTTTCGAGTTCGCGCACGCTCGCGCCGGTCTGAGCCACCTGGTCGGTCTCCAGGCTCGAAACGGTAATTAAACCCACCCCGTCTCCCAGCAGTTTCGAGGTGACGGCCGGGTAGGTAACTTTTTGCCGCGTCAGCGTCACCTTGGAGGGCTCGGGTTTCCGGAGGCGGAGAATTCCCAGCTCGATCGTCGTGCCCGGGTCACCCTGCAGCAGAATCTGCGCAAACGCGAGCGGCATGTCGCGCGTGGCTACTCCGTTGATGGTCTCGATCACATCGCCGGTCGTCAGCCCCGCGGTGGCGGCTGGCGAGCCCGGGATGGCGCTCACGATGTTCACATAACCAAAGCGCTTCGAAAGCAGGAGGCCGACATCTGCTTTGTTCTGATCGGTGCTCTTCAAATATTGCTTGTACTGGTCCGCGTTCAGATAGCTGGCATAAGGATCAACCGACTCGAGGAGCCCATTGACAGCCCCCAGAGTCACGCTCTTCATGTCCGGCTCCTCCACGTAATCGCTCTTGATCCGGGAGAGAACTTCGGTGTACACCGCCAGGTGACGGTACGTATCCTCTGGAGAAGCGCTGCGGCCATACCGCGCGCCCGCAAGCAGAAGGACCACCAGAAGCGAGGACGTGGTGACTACGACCACTTTAAAACGACTGTTCATAGTACTCCGGAAGGGACACGGCCCCTTAATCTCAGTATATCGTCAGAGATGGGCAACGGGTTGTGGGATTTCCGGCTCCATCCGCGGCCTGCCTTGTCAGATGAGTGCGGCGATGCTCGAAGGGCTGGCCGCGCAGGCGGCGAAAGGGCATCTATCATCAGGAGATGGATGATTTAGTCGGACTCGCCGAAAAGTCTCGCGTCTTTGACCTTGCCCAGCCCTACTTCGTCGGCATGCCTCATTTCCCGACGCATCCGCCGTTTCTTTACGGCCTCACGAAGAAGCACGGCGACTTTGTCCTGCCTGCCGGAGGCAGCTCCGCGGCGGAATCCATCGCGCTCGGCGGGCACGTGGGCACCCATATCGACGCCCTGTGCCATTTTTCCTGTGGCGGTAAGTTGTACGGAGGCATTGAGGCGGAGGCGGTGCAAAGCTATGGCGGTGGAGTGCGGAAACTCTCGGTGGACACCGTTGCGCCCATCGTGCGCCGGGGAATTCTGCTGGACATCGCCGCGCTGCATGGCGCTCCGCTGCCCGCGGATTTCGTCATCACGCCCCAGGATATGGAGGCCGCCCTGTGGAAACAGGGAACCGCCTGCCGGGAAGGTGATGTGGTCTTGCTTCGCACCGGATGGGCGCGGTATTGGGAAAATCAGGCGCTCTACCTCCACGCCGGCAGCGGAAGCGCGGTCGCCGGCCCCGGGCCCGAGATCGATGGCGCGCGCTGGCTGACCGGGAGGAAGATCTTCGCGGCCGGTTCGGACACGATTGCCTTTGAGCGGATGCCGTCCCGCGATATGGAGGTGCATGTTCATCTGCTGGTGCAGAGCGGGGTGCATATTCTCGAAGCGCTGAATCTCGAAGAGCTCGCCGCCGAATCGGTTTACGAATTTCTATTGATCGCGGCGCCGCTGAAAATTCGCGGCGGAACAGGCGCTCCCATCCGGCCGCTCGCGCTCGCGCCGCGTGAAAGTTAGGCCGTTTCTTCCATGCGTTTCAGCTGCCCGCAGGCGGCGAAAATGTCGCGGCCGCGCGGCTTGCGCAGGAAGCACGGAAGGCTGCGCCGCACAATCGCCTGAAAGGCCGCCACGCTCTGAGGCTCGGGCGTCCCGAAGGGGATCCCCGGTCCGGGATTCAAGGCGATCAGGTTCACTTTGCAGTTGAGATTCGCGAGCAGCTTCACCACGCGGCGCGCATCCGCGGCCGTATCGTTGATGTCCTTCAGCAGCACATATTCAAACGTCAATTTTTCCCACGGGCGCAGTGGGTACCGCCGGCATGCCTCCAGCAGCTCCTTGAGATGGTATTTTCGCGTGATCGGCATCAGCTCCTGGCGCTGCTCTTCGTTGGACGCGTTGAGCGAGATGGCGAGCTTCGGGCGCACCGTTTCCCGCCCCAGCTCCTCCATCTTGGGAATGATGCCGGATGTCGAAACGGTGATGCGGCGCTGCGAAATGCCGATACCCTCCGGGTCGGTAAGCAGGCGGGTGGCTTTCACGACATTGGGAAGGTTCAGCAGCGGCTCGCCCATTCCCATCATCACCAGGTTCAGCCGTGAATCCGTGGCCGCGAGATGGTGCTCGCGCATCACGTAGAGCACTTGCCCTACAATTTCTCCGGCGGTGAGATTGCGTTCCAGCCCCATGAGCGCGGTAAGGCAGAAGCGGCAGTTCACCGGGCAGCCCACCTGGCTCGAAATGCAGATCGTATCGCGGCCCTCTTCGGGCATCAGGACGGTCTCAACGGTTCTCCCGTCCTCGAGCGAGAGCAAATACCTCCGCGTTCCGTCGATCGATTCATAACGGGCGGCCAAATGGGGCATTCCGAGCGAATGCTTGGATGCGAGCGAACTGCGCACCGGCTTGGGAAGGGTGGAAATCTGGGTGAGATCGGAGACCTGCCGCCGGTAGACGGCGTCATAGATCTGCCGGGCGCGAAAAGAAGGTTGGTCCTTTCCGGCCGCCTCGCTCAACGCTTCCTGCAGATCGGGAAGCTCCATTCCCACAATTGGCCGCACAATCTATTTTAGGCTTCGAAGGACACGGTCGATAACATCCGCGGGGCCTTTCGAATCCGGGTGGACTGCTCGAACGCGTAGGCGAATTTCAGTAAGGCGGGCTCGCTCCAGGCCGCTCCGAAAAAGGAGATTCCCACGGGAAGCCCGAAAATGAACCCCGCCGGGACGGTAATGTGAGGGTATCCGGCCATGGCGGCGGGCGTCGAACAGCCGCCCGAGTCGTTGTCTCCGTTCACCCAGTCGATTGTCCAGGCCGGTCCGGCCGTGGGACCGATGAGAGCATCCAGCTTGTATTTTGCAATGGCCGCATCAATGCCTTCCGCTTGCGACAGGCGATGGCTGCGCTCGACGGCATCCAGGTATTTCGGCTCGGTGAGCGGCCCGCGTCCTTCGGCGCGCTCGAAAATCTCCTGGCCAAAATACGGCATCTCGCGCTTGTGCTCCCTCTGGTTGAAAGCAATCAGTTCGGTCAGCGAGTGAAAGCGCGCAGTCGAGCCGCGGCTTTCGAGGTAGTGGTTGATGCCGGTTTTGAATTCGTACGAAAGAACCAGCCCTTCCGCGTCCTCGAAGTTCCAGTTGGAGGGAGGGTCGGCTGGATCGACGATCTCCGCGCCCTGCTTCTTCATTCCGGCGATGGCATCCTCCATGATCCTGTCTACGGCCGGGTTGAATCCGAAGAACTTACGCGCCACTCCCAGACGCGCGCCGCGCAGCCCGGCGGGGTCTAGAAATTTTGTGTAGTCCGGTTCCGCCCTGCCGGCATGGGGATCGGCCAGCGCTCCCAGAAGAATCGCCGCGTCGCGCACGGTGCGCGCCATCGGCCCCGCGGTGTCCTGGCTCTTGGCGATGGGAATGATACCGGCCCCTCCAATGAGCCCGAGCGTGGGTTTGATGCCAACAATCCCGCACAAAGACGAGGGGCATACCACCGAGCCGTCGGTTTCGGTGCCCACCGCGACGGCGCAGAGGTTAGCCGAAACCGCCGCACCGGAACCCGAACTCGATCCGCACGGATTCCGGTCCAGCGCATACGGATTTCTGGTCTGCCCCCCACGCCCGCTCCATCCGCTGACAGAGTGGGTGGAGCGGTAGTTGGCCCATTCGCTCAAATTTGTCTTGCCGAGTATCACCGCGCCCGCTTGGCGCAGGCGCTCCGCGACCGCGGAGTCGCGCGGGGCCGGGGAGCCTTCCAACGCGAGAGATCCCGCGGTGGTCAACATCCGGTCCCCGGTGTCGATGTTGTCCTTAATGAGGACCGGTATGCCATGCAGCGGGCCGCGCGGATGGCCGCGCCGCCGCTCGGCGTCCAGGCCCGCGGCGATCTTCAAGGCGTCCGGGTTCACCTCGATCACCGCGCCGAGGCGCCGGTCGAGGCTCCGGATGCGGGCCAGGTAGGAGCGGGTCAGCGAAACGGCGGAGTGCCGCCGGAGGGCCCCGATCTCCTCTTCTTCGAGTCGAAGTATCTCCCCCCGCGCCGGGGCGGCGACCGCTCCGGCGATCGCCGGCCCGTAGCTCAGGAACGTTCTTCGATTCATGGGAACGATTATCCACCAGCAATGGCAAGATGAGTTATGCGCCTGCGCACCGCCCACGACAAGCTAAAGATCGAGCACAGCATCATCGACGGGGTTCGCGGTCTCCTGGAGCGGACCCTTCGCGACAACCCGGAGATTCGCTCCGTGGTTCCAGGCGTCATCAAACGGGTTCGGGACGCACGGGGAGAAGTGAAAGTCCGCGTGACGGTTCCCACGACGAATGGCTGGAAAGCGATTGCCTTGAGCGCCGGCGCCCGTCAGGAACTTTTTGTGAGCACGACCTTGACCAAGGAAGAGCTGGAGGCGGCGTTAGTCCGCGCCGGCGCTGTTCCGGCGGCTTCCGCTTAGGAGATAGACGGCATCCCGCGTCTGTGTCAACGGGTCGCCCGACGGTTCGATCCCATCCGCTCGCGGCACTGGATCGAAGATGATTTGACGCTGGGCGCTCTCGTTGTCCGCAACCGCGGCGGTGAGGGCAATGGTCCCAAATTCGATTTGCGCCCGGCTGTCCGGCCAGATGGACGTGGCGTCATCGACGGTGTCTCCAGGCTCGGCCATCTGCACCGTGATGCGAAGCCTTACCGGGCCTCTGGCGATTCGTTCCGCCATATCGTCGAACAGGAAATTCTCGCCTTTACCCTTTACTGCCTCGTCGTCCAGATATTGAGTAGGACCGTCCGGATGGATTTGAAAACGTCCGTATCGCGCGGTTCCCTTTTCGTCCACGAAGCGAAACGCGTTCACGGCGAAGTACGACGCGGTGGCGAAACTGGCCGGGGTAGGTTTGGGAGCCTGTACGAAGGCCAGGGCCTTGGGATGAGCGCCGAGAAAAACCTCAATGGGAGACGGCTTCGGCGCATCCGGCCCGCTTTGGTGCGCGGCGCGAAGAAATTCCAGGAATTCTTCTCCGGTCCGGGCCGGGAATCCGTTGACGGAATGCGCCACGATATCCGTGTGGCCGTCCCCGGCGAGATGGAAGCGGATCGCGATGCCGCGCGGGCTCGCGCTCGGGTCGGCATCGGCGACCGCCGGAAGGCCCGCCGCGTCCGAGAAGCGAACGGTGACCGGGGTCGATCCAGCGGAGACAAAAGCCGCGCGCGTCAAGGAGGTTGCTTCCGGCGAAGGACTAAATTGGCCGGAAAGCAGGATTCCCTTCGCGTGAACCGGGCGAAATCCCGGATGCACGCCATTTAGGTCGTCCAGCGCCTTGAGTAACTCGTTACTTAGTGCCATGTTCGAGTGTAACCCGAACGTCTATAAAAACCGCCGGCTATTTAAAGCGATTTCGAAAGACCGCAAGCGCGCCACCGGGTCGTAGATATGCGCCGTCAGGATAAGCTCGTCAGCCTCTGTTCTTGCCGCGAAATCCCGCAACCCGTTTGTAACAGTCGTGGAAGATCCTACGAAGGAGCACGCCAGGGAGCGGCTCACCGAAGCGCGCTCGGCGGGCGTCCAGTGCTCATCGATGTCGTCAACGGGCGGCGGAATCCGTCCTGGCTTTCCGCGCTGCAGCCGCAGGAACGCCTGCTGCACGGACGTGAATAACCTCTTCGCTTCCTCATCGGTTGGGGCGGCGATCACATTGACGCCGAGCATGGCGTAGGGACGGGCAAGCTGCCGGGACGGTTTGAAATTCCGCCGGTAGACCCATAATGCTTCCATCATGTCGCCGGGCGCGAAGTGCGAGGCAAAAGCGAATGGCAGCCCCAGTTCCGCCGCCAGTTCCGCGCTAAACAAGCTAGACCCCAACAGCCAGATCGGCACTGGCAGGCCCGCTCCCGGCACGGCCCGGATTTTCTGACCCTCCACCGCGGGAGCGAAGTAGGCCTGAAGCTCGGCGACATCCTGTGGAAACCGGTCCGCCGCGCCCCCCAAGTCCCGGCGCAGCGCGTGAGCCGTGAGCATATCGGTCCCCGGTGCACGCCCCAGGCCGAGGTCAATGCGGCCGGGAAAGAGCGACTCCAGGGTGCCGAACTGCTCGGCGACCACCAGCGGCGCATGGTTGGGAAGCATCACTCCGCCCGAGCCCACTCGAATGGTTTTTGTCGCGCCCGCGACGTGCCCGATGACGACCGCCGTGGCGGCGCTCGCGATCCCCGGCATGTTGTGGTGCTCGGCGAGCCAGAAGCGATGATAGCCCCACTTCTCCGCTGCCTGAGCCAGTTCCACGGAATTGCGGAAAGCGCCGGCGGCGGAGGAGCCTTCAGTGATCGGGCAAAGGTCGAGAATCGAAAAAGGAATCAAGGGGCCGTAACACCTCCCACATGGAGCGCGACCACTCCCGCCGTCATCCTGGTGAACTCAACGTGGCTGAAGCCGGCGGCGCGCATCTCTAGAGCCAGTTCTTCCGCGCCCGGGAATTTGCGGACGGACTCGGGCAGATAACTGTAGGCCTCCCGCGACCCGGAGATCCAACCTCCCAGCATAGGGAGAACCCGCCGTGAATAAAGATGGTAGACCGCGGCGAAGAGCGTGTTCGGCGGCTGCGAAAACTCGAGAATCGCGACAATTCCGCCCGGTTTGAGAGCACGATGCAACTCGCGCAGACCGGCGCGATAGTCCACCAGGTTTCGAAATCCAAACGCAATTGTAATCAGGTCAAGCGAAGCGTCCCTCACCGGCAGGGCCAGCGCATCCGATTCGAAAATCCGCGAAGGCAGGGAACGCGCGGCAAGTTTCCGGCCCGCCCTCACCAGCATCGGGTGAGAGAAATCGCTGCCGAAAATTCTTGCCGAGGAAGCGCCGCGGGAGAGGGCGATCGTCAAATCGCCGGTTCCGCAGCAAAGGTCGAGCGCTACCGCGCCCGGTTTGTATAAGACCGCTCGCATGCGCCGGACCGTGCGCGCGCGCCAGTAGCGGTCCACGTTCATCGACAGCAGGTGATTCAGCGTGTCGTAGCGCGGCGCGATACGCCCGAACATTCCGCGCACCCACTGGGATGCGTGGGCTTCCGTGTCCGCTCCTGGCGGCGAGGTTCCCTTTCTCATGCGGAAAGGGCGGTTTCGATAGCCGCCAGCACCGCCTCGCCGGTAACACCGGCGGTTATGCGGACTCGCCCAATCGTTTCCGGCAAAACAAAGTGGACCTGTCCCTGAATCGTCTTCTTGTCGGCTTGCAGGCGAGCGGCGAGCGCCGCCGGGCTGAGTCCGTCGAGAGCCGGAATAGGACCATACGAAGCGATGCAATCGAGCATCCGCTGTCCTTCCTTCGCTTCCACCAGGCCGGCGCTTTGAGCCAGATAGATGGCGGCATTCATCCCCCAGGCGACGGCTTCCCCATGCAGAAAGCGCGAATATTTCGTCTCGGCTTCCAGCGCGTGCCCGAATGTATGCCCGAAATTCAGGATCCGACGAAGATCGCCTTCCCGCTCGTCCTCGGTGACGACATGAGCCTTAATGCGCACCGCCCCGGCAATGATCTCGTCCACGATCGCGGCGTCGTGCGCCAGCACTTGCTCGCGTCTGGACTCCATCGTTTCAAATAGCCTGGCGTCCGCGATGACGCCGCACTTGATGATTTCATACAGTCCCGCCCGGTATTCCCGCTGGGGCAGGGTGCCGAGAACGCTCGGATCGATAATCACCACCAGCGGCTGATGGAAGCTGCCGATCAGGTTTTTCCCCTCGGCCAGGTTCACGCCGGTTTTTCCGCCCACCGCCGCATCCACTTGGGCAAGCAGCGTGGTGGGAATCTGAATCACCGGGATGCCGCGCATGAAGATCGCTGCCAGGAATCCCGCTGTGTCGCAGACGATTCCTCCGCCGAAAGCGATCACCAGGCTCGACCGGTCGCCACCTCCCTGCAGCACCTGGTCCGCCAGTTCTTCCACGCGCGAGAGCCGCTTGTTCACCTCGCCGCCCGAAAAGAAAATGACCTGGAACTGGCGGCCTTGAAGCGCTTGCAGAACCGGACCCTGGTGCATGTTCCAGACGCCCCATTCCGTAATAACGAAGATTTTACCGGCCTTTTTCGGGATATGATTCCCGAGACTGGAGAGGGCTCCGCGCTCTACGATGGCTTGGTAGTTGCGCTGCGGGGTTTGAACGGGGAAAGAAGGCATGAACGCGAGGTGCTTAAACCTCTGTTGTACCATGGGACTTATTAGCAACCCACCGATCCGATGAATCCCGATTTTCTCGTTGTAGGCGCGGGCGTGGCAGGCCTTCGTGCGGCCATTGAGCTTTCCACGGAGGGCACTGTACTCGTAGTTGCGAAAGACACGCTGCGTGAGTCGTCGTCGGAATACGCGCAGGGCGGTATTGCCGCCGCGCTGAATGACGACGATGAGGTGTCTCTGCACGAGCAGGATACCATCGCCGCCGGCGATGGGCTGTGCGACGTTTCCGCGGTCCACGCGCTGGTGGAAGAGGCGCCCGCGGCGATTCAGGAGTTGATCGCATGGGGCGCTGAGTTCGACCGCGAAGGCTCCAAGCTCCTGTTCGCGCGCGAGGGAGCGCATAGCCGCAGCCGCGTCCTGCACGCGCACGGGGATTCCACCGGCCGTGAGATTGTTCGCACCCTGCGCCGGAAAGCGGCCTCGATTCCGAACATTGAGTTCCACAGCTTTGCCGCGATGACCGACCTGCTGCCGGGGCGCGATGGCGGCATCGCCGGCGCCCTGGTTCTGGACGAAGCCGCCAAAAAACTGATTCCGATTCATGCCCGCGCGGTGCTTCTCGCCACCGGCGGCCTGGGGCATGTCTTTCGCGACACCACCAACCCGGATGTCGCCACCGGAGACGGAGTCGCCTCCGCCTACCGGGCCGGCGCGGTGATCTCGGACATTGAATTTGTGCAGTTTCACCCGACCGCCCTGTTCGTTCCCGGCGCTCCCCGCTTCCTGCTTTCCGAGGCGCTTCGCGGGGAGGGCGCGTACCTGCGTAACGCCGCCGGCGAGCGTTTCATGGAGCGCTATCATCCGCTCAAGGAACTGGCGCCACGCGACGTGGTTTCCCGCGCCATCGTGATGGAGATTCGCCGCACAGGCTCGGAATGCGTCTATCTCGATCTCACCCATCTGGACGGCGCTCATGTGAAAAAGGGCTTTCCGCGGATCTACGAAACCTGCCTGCACTATGGAATTGACCTGGCGGTGCAGCCCGCGCCGGTGCATCCGGCCGCCCACTACGCCATGGGAGGCGTGAAAACCGACTTGGACGGGCATGCGACGCTGGAACGTCTGTACGCCGCGGGCGAAGCCGCCTCGAACGGTGTCCATGGGGCCAATCGCCTGGCGAGCAATTCTTTGCTCGAAGGAGTTGTCTTCGGGGCGCGCGCGGGTCGTGCGATGCGAAAGGAAGCCGGCGCGCTGCCGCCGTCGGATCCGCCCGCTCCGCGGTTCCCCTCGATGAGCGCCGCGGAGGTAAGAAATCTGGCCTGGGAATATTGCGGGGTCCTGCGCCATGGCGACGGTCTGCGGGAAGCGGAGCGCCGCTTGCATCAGGAGGCTTCGGCGACGCTCACCGATCCGGCGCGAAGCCATTTTGAGCTGCGCAACATCTACGACGTAGCCCGCTTGATCGCCCAGTGCGCCCTGGCGCGCGAAGAAAGCCGCGGAGGACATTTTCGCCTTGATTTTCCTCAGAAGGAAGACCGCTTCCAGAAGCACTCGTCCGTTCGGACCGGAAGCGGCGGGACATCCGGCGCCGTTCAATTTAGCTAAACCGCAGACGGCGGCCTGCTTTGCGCTCCTCTTCTTCGCCGCCACTCCCATTCAGGAATCCGGTCCGTGGGCGGTTCTTTGGACCGCGCCGGGCATTCTGCTGGCCTCCATGCTTATCGCCTGGGGAGCGGAATCGTCCCAGTTCTTCATCGCCCAGAGCTTTGCCCTGGCGATTCTCGCCTGGCTGCAAACCTTACCGGAGTTCGCTGTCGAGGCCGTTCTGGCCTGGCACCAGCAGACGCCCTTCCTGCTTGCCAATCTGACCGGCGCCCTGCGTCTGCTTACCGGGCTGGGCTGGCCGATGATCTACCTTGCCGCCGCGATGGTCCATCGCAAACGCACCGGCACGCCGTTTCGCCGCATCCATCTGGACGATCAGCAAAGCGTGCAGGTGGTCGGCCTTCTCGTGCCGTTGCTTTATGCGATGGTCATTTACTTCAAGGGGGCCATCAATCTGTTCGACGCGGCCGTCCTCACCGCGATTTATGCGGGCTACCTGTTCATCCTGAGCAAGATGCCTCCCGAAGAAGAAGAGGGGATTGAAGATTTGGAACTGATTCCCCGGACGATTGTGCAATCGCCGCGTCCGCGCCGCATCGCTCTGATCGCACTTTGCTTCGCCGCCGGTGGCGCGCTGATTTACCTTACGGCTAAGCCGTTCTTGAGCAGCCTTATGGCGCTCGCCGTTTTTGCGGGGATTCCGGCGTTTGTATTTATTCAATGGATCGCGCCGGTGGTTTCGGAATTTCCGGAAATGGCCTCGACGTTTTATTTTGCCCGCACCGTCACCGGCGCTCCCATGGCGTTGATGAACATGGTGTCGAGCAACATTAACCAGTGGACCCTGCTCATCGCTATGCTCCCGGTGGTGTTCTCCGTCAGCGCCGGAGGACCGTCGAGCATCCCCCTCGATGGCGAGCAGCAACTCGAATTGTTGATGACCGTCGGACAGGCGCTGCTGGCGATGCTCTTCCTGGTCAATATGGAGCTGGCCTGGTGGGAAGCGGGGCTCTTGTTTGCCGTGTGGGTGACTCAGTTTGTTCTCTCGCTCGTCCCGGCATCCGGCTCGGGCCTCTGGGCCGAAATCGTCCGGGAGAATCGCGTATGGATCACCGGCTGCTATTTCATCCTGGCCGCCGCCGAGCTGCTGCGAATCCTCCTGGGACGCCGCAAGCCTCTTGCTTTTCAGGCGTTTGCGGCTATGTGGCGGGAGCACGTGCGGGCGTAATCGCCGCGGCCCCTCCGGCGGGCTGCGGTACACTGAAAGCCTACCTACATGAAGCAAAAAGTTCGCTCGACAACCATCCTCTGCGTCCGCAGGGGAGGGAAAGTCGTGATGGCGGGAGATGGCCAAGTCACCTTCGGGCAGGAAGTTCTAAAGGCAACCGCCAGAAAGCTGCGCCGGCTTTATAGCAATAAGATCATTGCCGGATTTGCGGGTTCCACCGCCGATGCCTTCGCATTGTTCGCCCGATTTGAAGCCAAGCTGGAACAGCATAACGGCCAATTGCCCCGCGCCGTTGTGGAGCTGGCAAAGGACTGGCGAACAGACCGGGCGTTGCGCCACCTGGAAGCGCTGCTTCTGGTGGCCGATCAGCACAACACGTTTGTCGTGAGCGGAAACGGCGATGTCATCGAACCCGACAACGAGATTGCCGCCATCGGCTCCGGAGGTCCGTTTGCCAAGGCCGCCGCTACGGCGCTCCTGGAAAACACCAAACTTAGCGCGCGGGAGATCGTCGAGAAATCCATGGCCATCGCGGGCAAAATCTGTATCTATACGAATGAAAGCGTGACCGTGGAGGAGTTGGGTTGAAATGGTGATCTATCTGCCCGGACAATCGGCCGGCGAGTCGCCGATTCTGGACGAACTGACTCCGCGCGAGATTGTTCAGGAACTCGATAAGTACGTGGTGGGCCAGTCGGACGCCAAACGCGCGGTTGCCATTGCGCTGCGGAATCGTATCCGCCGCCAGAAACTTGAACCGGAGATGGCCGAGGAGGTGATGCCCAAAAACATCCTCATGATCGGTCCCACCGGCGTCGGTAAGACGGAAGTGGCGCGGCGCTTGGCCAAGCTGGCCAGCTCGCCGTTTCTTAAGGTGGAGGCGAGTAAATTCACCGAAGTTGGTTATGTCGGCCGCGACGTGGAAGCCATGATTCGGGATCTGGTGGACATTGCGATCGACATGGTCCGGGAGGAGCGCCTGGAGGAGGTGGCCGACCGCGCCGAGCGCAACGCGGAGGAGCGTCTGCTCGAACTCCTGATGCCGGCCCAGCCCGAGGAATCGGAAAGCGCCGACCGGACCCGCGAGAAGCTGCGCGAAAAGCTGCACGCCGGAAAATTGGACGACCGCCTGGTCGAGGTGGACGTGAAGGAGCGCGGCCCGACGTTTGAAGTATCGAGTGCGAGCGGCATCGAGGAGATGGACATCAATTTGAAGGATGTCCTGCCGGGTCTCTTCGGCCAGCGCACTAAGAAGCGCAAGATGCGCGTCGCCGAAGCGATGGAATATCTGGTTCAGGAAGAAGAGCAAAAACTCATCGACATGGATCAGGTGACCCGCGTCGCCCTGGAGCGCGTGGAGCGCAGCGGGATTATTTTCCTCGACGAAATCGACAAGATCGCCGGCCGCGAATCCGGCCACGGCCCCGATGTCAGCCGCGAAGGCGTGCAGCGCGACATTCTCCCGATCGTGGAAGGGACCACCGTCAATACCCGTCACGGTTTCGTGCGGACCGACCATATCCTGTTCGTCGCCGCCGGAGCGTTTCACGTCTCAAAGCCCAGCGACCTGATTCCTGAGCTGCAGGGCCGCTTCCCGATCCGGGTAGAGCTGAAATCGCTCACCGAGCAGGATTTTATCCGCATTTTGAAGGAACCCAAGAACGCGCTCGTGAAGCAGTACACGGCCCTTCTCGATACCGAAGGCATCAAGCTGACCTTTACCGATGACGCGCTGGAAGAAATTGCCGGTTTCGCGGCTCGCGTGAACGAGATTGCGGAGAATATCGGCGCGCGGCGTCTCCACACCATCATGGAGAAGCTTGTCGAGGAAATTTCCTTTGAGGGGCCGGATCTCAAAAAGAAAACGGTCAGGATCGATGCTGCCTATGTCCGGAAGCAGCTGGCCGACATTGTCAAGGATCAGGACCTGAGCAAGTACATCCTATAAAAAGCGCCGATGCGAGAGTACCTGACCATCGCCGTAGCGCTTGCCGCGAGTTTGTGCCTGGCGGCTTGTGGAACCGTCGGCGACCCGATGTTTCCCGCCCGCTATGTTCCCAACCCGGTGACGAACCTGGCCGTGGTAGAACGGGGGCCGAACCTTATCGCTTCCTTCACTATTCCACCGCTCACCACGGAAGGCCTTGCGCTGAAGGAGATTACCTCGGTGGATTTACGCATCGCGGAGGGAGTCTCCGATCCGGCGCAATGGGAAGCGAGTTCGCGGACCATCCCAGTGACGCCCCCGCAGGCGCCAACATCGCTAAGCGTGCCCATTCCGGTGGCGAATCTTGTGGGTAAGGATGTTGTGGTGGGCGTGCGGATCGGCGGCCGGAAAGACCGTTTCTCGAAATGGTCGAATCTGGTCACTCTGCGAGTGGAGCCTCCACTCGACAGGCCGTCCGCGGTCAGTGCGAAAGCCGTCCCGGCGGGAGTGGAGTTGCGGTGGCAAGGCGGGAATGCCGGGATCTGGAAAATATTCCGGACGCGCGCCGGCGAGCAAGCTCCGTCACTTCTCGCCGAGGTAAAAAAGCCCGAGTATCTCGATGAGACAACCACCTTCGGCACAAGTTACAGTTACCTGGTGCAGGCGGAGCGGGGAAAAGTGGAAAGCGATGCCTCGGAAGCGGTCGCGATCAAGCCGGAAGATACCTTTCCGCCCTCGCCGCCGCTCGGATTTGCCGCCTCGGTGGGAACGTCCACGATTGAACTAACGTGGCTGCGAAGCGCCGAGCCCGATTTCAAGGAATATCGCGTGTATCGAACGAATCCGGAAGGCGCATTCGAGGTGATCGCAAGCGGCCTGACGGCCCCTGCCTACAGTGATACAAAGGTCGAAAGCGGGAAGCGCTATCGCTATGCGGTCGCCGCGGTCGATCAGGCTGGCAACGTAAGTGAGCGCAGCGCGCCGGTGGAGATCACCGCCCCTTAGTCCGGACTACGCCGCTCCGGGGTGAAATTCCTTAAAACCTGGCCATGGTTGCGTCATAATCGATCTATGGCGGGACGCCTTCGAGTTGCTCTTGCATTAGCCGCGATGCTGGCTCCGCAGACCGTCCGGGCTCAGGACCCCACCATCCGCGAAACGGTTCAGGAAGTGGTCCTCGACATGGTTGTCCGAGACCACCGCGGCAGGGAGGTGAAGAACCTTCGCCCCTCCGATGTCACCATCTACGAGGATGGCGTCAAACAGGATATCCGGAGCTTTCGGTGGGTCGATGGGAAAGAAATCGCCGCCGCCGCCGCGCGGGATAAGGAACAGACGCCGGAATCGCGGATTTCCGCCAGTCCGCTCCCGGTGGTGAACCTGGTTTGCATTGTCCTCCATAACCTGGACCCTTACAACAAAAAGAACGCTCTCGATGCCGCCCGTGAGTTCATTCAGAGCAGCCTGCCCTCCGGCGCGTGGGCCGGCGTCTTCAGTTTGGACACCCGGCTCAACGTGCTTCACCCCTTCACCACGAACCGTGAGGAGCTGTTACGAGCTGCCGCGAAGGTATTTGCCGGTCCCCCGGTGGACTTCGCTTCCTCTTCGAGCGCGGTTCTCAGTTCCAGCCCCAATATCATCACCATCCAGCAAATCGTAAACGGTTCGCATGGAAGCGGAGGCTCGGAAGGCCCGGTAATGCGGGGCGGCGAATTGAATTCGAGAGCGATCCTGGGCGCCGATGTTTCGAATAGCCCGGCGTCGAACGCGGTGCGTGGAGACCTTGCCGGCCAGCGGCGCGAATTCGGTGGTATCGCGGCGATGCAAGCCATGGACCAGTTGGACGACCTTATCGCGAAACTGGGTACACTGCCCGGCCGCAAAACCGTGCTCTTTCTGAGCCCGGGGCTCGTTACCAACGGCGACACGGATTTATTCAAAGCGATGCTCGAAAAGGCGGTCCGCGCGGGCATCAGTTTCTATGCTGTGGACATCAATGGCCTTACGCAGAACTCGAACACGCTCGCGTCGACGAACGCGCTCAGTCATAGCGCCGCGCTGAGCGCGGAGCAGGGAAGTAAGTCCGGCTCGGCCGCGGACATGATGGAGCGCATGCGGCAGAGCGACTATGTGATGGATGCCACCCGGACAAGCGATACGCAAGCCAGCCTGCGTGCGCTCTCCGAGGGCACCGGAGGCTTCCTCACGGGCAGCACCAACGATTTCCGGAAGCCCTTTCTGCACATCCTCCAGGACATGGGCACGCACTATGAGGCCATTTATCACGCTTCCTCCAGCAAATATGACGGCCGGCTGCGCGCCATCGAAGTTAAGCTGGACCGTCCGGACTTGACCGTGGAGAGCCGCACCGGCTATTTTGCGATGCCGTACCTGGGCGATTCCGGAAAATTGGAACCCTACGAGGTAACCGGGTTAGCCGCTTTGAGCCTCCAAAAACCGCCGCACGCTTTTCAATTTCAGTCAGCGGCATTGCAGTTTCGCTCCGCTGCCGGCAAGACGGAGCGAAGCCTGGTCTTCGAGTTCCCGGCGAGCGAACTCGGCGCGGCCCTCCAGCCTCAAGTGAAAATGCATCGCATGCATGCTTCGGTGCTCGCGCTCGTCCGGGACGCGCGCGGAGACGTGGTGGACAAATTCAGCCAGGACTCGCCCTACGAAATTCCGGATGCCAACTTTGCGGCTGCCCAAAACAGCACGATCCTCTTCACACACTCTCTCAGCCTTCCGGCCGGCCGGTACACCGTCGACACGGCAATTGTCGATCGAGAAACCGATCGTGTTAGCACCGGCTCCATCGAATTCGATAATCCCGTGTCGTCCGGCCTGGGTATCAGCAGTATCGTGCTGGTGCAGCGGATGGAAGACCGGAAAGACAACGCCCTCGCCTCCAATCCCTTCCAATTTCAGACCGGTCCGTCGCAAAGCCGCCAGGTTACCCCAAGGCTCGCGTCCACATTACCCGCGGGCGCGCATCCCTATGTGTACTTCGTGGTTTACCCGGACCCGGGTAGTTCGGAAAAACCGGCAATTCACGTTGAATTTATCGTGGACGGGAAGGTAATTGCCCAACAGGAAGCGGCGCTCCCGCCTCCCAATGCGGCCGGTGAAATTCCGATGGTGATAGGCGCGCCCGCGAATCCCGGCAACTGTGAATTGCGAATCATCGCCCGGCAAGGCGGCCAATCCGCGGCGCAGCGATTATCATATATTGCTCAATAAGTGGCTCGCGCTCCTCACTATAGGATCTGGCTCTACCTACCCATGGTGTTGTGCGCAGCGGCGCTCCCTCCAGGACCGGTCTCGTTCGAAGACATTGCGGGCCGGGCCGGTGTCCATTTTCTTTCCAACAGTTCGCCGACCGCCCAGAAGCATCAGCCGGAAGCAATGGTTGGGGGCGTTGCAATTTTTGATTACGACGGGGACGGCTATCCGGATATTTATTTCGTGAACGGGGCCGGGATGCCGTCGCTCGCCAAAACCGGACCTCAGTACGCCAACCGCCTTTATCGCAATAACCACAACCTGACCTTCACCGACGTCACCGAAAAAGCCGGCGTAGCAGGTAGCGGCTATGGGATGGGGGCCGCCGTGGGTGATTTCGACAACGACGGGGCCCCTGATCTCTATGTGACCAATGTGAATGGCAATCAGCTTTTTCGCAACAACGGCGACGGCACGTTCACCGACGTCACTGCCAAAGCGGGCGTGCCCGGAGGTTCCTATCGAGGGAAAAAGATGTGGTCCGTCGGCGCCGCCTGGGTGGACTATAACAACGACGGACGCCTGGATCTCTTCGTCTCAAACTATTGCCAGTGGGAGCCTTCCACCGAGACCCCGTGCTTCGTGAATGGCCATCGGGTAAGCTGCAACCCGCGTTACTACGGACCCCTTCCCAATACCCTCTATCGCAATAACGGCGACGGAACGTTCACCGACGTGTCGGTCGAAACGGGGATTGCGAAGCATCCCGGACGCGGCATGGGCGTGGCGATTGCCGATTATGACGGCGACGGGTTCTTCGATATCTTCGTCGCCAATGACGACATGCCCAATCAGTTGTTTCATAATCTTGGCGGCAAGCGTTTTGAGGAGACCGCTGACGATGCGGGAGTATCTCTGCCTGAGGGCGGCAATGTTGTGTCGGGCATGGGGGCCGATTTTGCCGACTTGTTGAATCGTGACCTTCCCGACATCTGGATCACGGCAATCGAAAAGCAAACGTTTCCTCTTTTCAGGAATTTAGGGCACGGCCAATTCGCCGACAGCACGTCCATGGCCGGCCTGGGGCTCTCCACCGCCGAGATGTCGGGCTGGTCCAATGCCATCGCCGACATCGACAACGACGGCTGGAAAGATCTGTTTGTCGCTCGTTCGAACGTCATCGATAATGTCGCGCTTTTTTCGCCCAGGAGTTATGAAGAGCCGAACGCCGTGTTCCGCAACCTGAGAAACGGGAGATTCGAGAATGTGAGCGCCTCGGCAGGGGAAAGCTTTCAGATTCCCGCGGCGAATCGCGGCGCGGCTTTCGGCGATTTCGACAACGATGGGCGGGTGGACTTTGCCGTCTCGGTGCTCAACGGACCGGCTCGTTTGTTCCACAACACGACGCAAAACGCGAACCACTGGATTTTGCTCAAGCTCACCGGGACGCGGAGCAATCGCATGGGCATCGGCGCAAAGGTCCGGCTCACCACGGCGGGTGGTCTCGTCCAGTACAACCACGTGACCACGAGCACGGGATATGCATCTTCGAGCGATCCGCGGGTTCATTTTGGTCTGGGCCCCGCGCGCTCGGCCCGGGAGATCCGGATCTTGTGGCCCAGCGGCATCGTGCAGGTCTTGCGTAATACGCCGGCGGATCGCGTCGTTGAGATCACCGAACCCCGCGAGTAGAACTCAGTTGGGATAGCCCTCGTTCGGGCGGACGATGCGAATCTCGTGGTCGGTGAAGGTCGCCTGGCCTCCCGGCAGGGCCGTCTTGGGCATGTGGCAGCTTACGCAATCCTTCTGCGACACGGGGCAGGCCGGAGCGGTCTTGCCCGCCGTCTCCTTTGTGGACGCATGGCAGGCGAGACATTTGACGTCGTAGCTCGCATCGTCGCGCGCGAGGTCCCGATGCGGATCGTGGCAGGCAACGCAGCGGATGCGCGCATCCGTTCCACGGAAGCACTTGCTGTTTGCAAGGCGGTACGGTTGAAAACGAACGTTCACCGGTCCCCACACGCGCATGCGAACCACGGTCTCCCACGAACGATGGCATGTGCCGCAGAAATTGGAGAGATCCTCGGCGGAGAGTTGCCCCAGACGTGGGGGCAGAGTGTCCGTTTTTCCGTGAACGATGTCGGCGGCATGGACAGCCGCGCCGGTGTGACAGTGCTCGCATTGAATCCCGGGCTTCATTGACTCGACGTCCAGTCTCCCGTTTTTCACTCCGCCGGTGGTGTGACACCCGAAGCAGGAAGCCGCTTCCGCGTCTGGAAGCGCCCGGCCCATCGCCTCCACCAGGTTATGAGGTTGAATGCGCTCCGCACCCATCGTGACGCCGAGTCCGTCAATGGAGTCGTAGTAGCTCACCAGGCTTTCATAGAAACGCCCTTCGTACTGCAAGACAAACGTTTGAGAACGAATTCCGAGCGCATAGTGAATGGGGATCGCCAGCGTATCTTTGCCGTCCGTGACGGTGTACGTGCTGGTTCCATCTTTGCGGGTAATGGTATACGAATAGCCCGCCTTCGAAAATCGAAGCAGCGGATGCGTTTTGAGAATCGTCTGGTCCGGCGGCAATTCGAGGGCGCGCCCCATGGGCGTTTGTGGCTGGTAATGCGCCTGTTCCCGGTGGCAGGCCGCGCATGGCTCCGCCGCTTGCGGGAAGGCCGGAGGAGCCAGCAATAGCACGGAGAATGCGAGCATCCCCCATGCGCTATGGCGCATGAAGACTGTCCTCCTGAGCGAGGGAGAGCGTTTCCAAACGCTCTTTCCGCGCATCCGCATCCCGTCCCATTCTCGAATAGGCTGTCGCGAGCGCCATGTGGTACTCCACGTTGGCGGGATCGAGTTTCACTGCCGATTCGAGGCGCGGGGCGGCCCCTTGGGGATCTCCTGTTTTCGCCAGCACCAGGCCATAGATGTACTGAGCCATCGGAACGGACGCTCCTTCTTCCGCCGCCCGTTTGGCATAGGGCAGAGCGGCCCGCAGGTCTTCATGCCGCACAAAGGCCAGGGCGATCATCGCGCGGGCATCCGCGCTCCCAGGGTTCACGGCCAGCTCTCTCTGCAATTCCAGCATCGCGTCCGCCGGCCGCGAGGGCAGGAGATAGCTCGCATAGAGATAGTGGACATTCGGGGTGGAAGAGAATCGCGAGAGCAGCGCACGGAACCCTTCCTCCGCGTCCGGGAATTCTTTTCTCATCCACGCGTACACGGTCCGCCCCGCCACAGAAGCCGCCTCCCGCTGTGTCTCCGTAGCGCTTGCCGGCAGCGCCGGGATCCGTAAAGCCGCCAGACCGGCCGCAGCCAGGAGCTGTGGATTCGTCACCCCGCGCCGCGCGAACCAGCCGTATTTCTGCAAGGCCGCGTCGAAGCGCCCCGCGCGCGCGAGCAGCATGGCTTCGTGAAACCGGAGCACCTCCTCGATGTCGGATTGCCCCGCGGCGCTAAGCTGAAGGCCGCGTTGAATATGCTCCAGCGAAGCCGCATAGTCGCCGGTCTCGAATTCACACAGCCCCAGCAGGGACCATCCGGGGGCGGCTTTGGCGTCAATCCTGACGAAGTGCGAGAACGCCTCCTTGCCATCCGCATAATGATCGGAATCGTAGGCGAGGGTGCCGAGAAACCACCAGCCTTCGGCCCACGCGGGTTTCAGGCGAACCGCCTCACGGTAGGCTTCCATCGCGCGCGGAATGTCGTTCGAACTCCGCGCCCGTGCCGCCCGTGCGGCTACTTCCTCGAAGGTTGCCGCCCGGGACGCGCCCAGGCCGGCGGCGATGGCAAGCAGCGCTATCAGCACGCGCGCGCCCATCGCTTACTTCGCCACCTCGGAGGGAGTGCTCAACGGGTCCTGCTCGGCTTTTATGCGAACGAATTCCGCGTGCTCCCTCGCGGCCTCCGCCTTCCGTCCACTCCGGCGGAACGCCTGTTCGAGGTAGAAATGGGTTTGCGCGCTCTGGGGCTCCTGTTTCGCCGCCAATTCGAACAAGGGGATCGCGGCCGCGGTTTCGTTGAGCGCCAGGTAGGCCCGGCCAAGCTCGGCATTGCAGAGCCAGCGGTAACCTTCCGGCGCATATTTCGCCGCGCGCTGAATGGACGAGATGGCCGCGCGCGGGTCTCCACTGCTGGTTTGAAGAAACGCGCTCGCCAGCAGGGAGGGCCAGTGCCGTGGATTGGACCGCAACTCGTGTTGAAATTCGTCCAGGGCGGCGCTCTTGTCGGACTCCATTAGAAACAGGCCGTGGGCGTAATGGACACCGGGTTCGTTCGGATAGGAGCCCAGCAACTCGCGATACAGAGGCTCGGCCTCGGCCACGCGCTGCCCGGTGGCGGCCCATTGCGCCCGCCCGGCCAGCATCACCACTTTACGGCGCGCCGGCGTTAGCTCCGAGGGCGTTCCCGGTGTTCCAAGGGCGCAGAGTCCGGCTGCTTCAATCACCGCTGGAGGTTGCTCGCGAACCCGGGTCAGCGGCTGCAACTGCGCCATCGCCTTGTCGAACAGAGAGGCCCGGATCAGCAAAAGGGCGGCGCGCTGCCGGACCGCCGTCTCAAATCCCGCATTGCTCCCCAGGCCTAACTTCTCGCCCCTTTCGATGTTCGATAGGGCATGGTCGAAATTCTTCAACTCGTATTCGCACAGCCCGAGGAACGCCCAGGCGGGGCCATTGCCGGCATTGAGCTCGATGCTCCTTTGAAATGCGCCGCGCGCCTCCGCATACTGCTCCAACCGGTAGGAGGCTCCCCCCAAATAGAACCATCCCTCCGCCCATTGGGGGCGAAGGGCAAGTGCTTGTTTATAGAGCGCCATAGCCTCACGCGGCTTGCTGTCCAGTAACGACTCCGCGCGGCGCGCGATGTCGTCGAATGGCTCGGGCGGAGCGGTTTGCGGAAGGCCCCGGCATGGAGCAAGCAACGCCGCCGCCAGAATCCACCAAAAATACGGGCGCGCAGCCGGAAAAGCCATCGGACTGTAATAGCGTATCTTAGTTGCCACTAGACTGGTTGCCATTAAACTGAAGAGAGATGCGTGCCGGCGTCATTGCATTGCTGTGGGTAGGGATCGCATTCGGCCAGGCGAAATCTCCCGAGGAACTCTTTCACGAAGCGGTTGCGGCGCAACAGCGGGGAGACATGGGGGCGGCCATCCGCGACTACCAGGAACTCGTCCGCCTGCATCCCGAGGTGATCGAAGTGCGGGCCAATCTCGGTGCGGCGCTGGCGCACGAAGGCCGCTTCGATGAAGCCATCGAGCAATACCAGGCCGCGCTCGTCCTCAGCCCTGCGAATGCCGGTCTCCAAGTGAACCTCGCGCTGGCTTATTACAAGAAACAGAATTGGGCCGCCGCGGCGCGAAGATTTGAGCCGCTTCACCAGAAGCAGCCCGGTGACGCGCGCGTCACCACGCTTCTGGGAGAGTGCTATTCGCGTCTCGGGCGTGACACCGAAGCGATAGCCCTGCTTACCCCCGCCGTTGCGGCGCACCCTTCGGATCTCGGACTCGCCTGGCTGCTCGGCTCCACTCTGATTCACGCGGGCCGCCCTCGCGACGGATTGGTCCTGGTGGAAAAGGTGGCCGAATCGGCGGGCAGCGCCGAGGCGCACCTGCT
The DNA here is from genome assembly GCA_035545735.1 of Bryobacteraceae bacterium. Lineage (GTDB taxonomy): Bacteria > Acidobacteriota > Terriglobia > Bryobacterales > Bryobacteraceae > JAJYKC01. The sequence goes on from DASZXS010000068.1 coordinate 144,471, forward strand.
TGCCGGGCAGACGCTCGTGGCGATGAATGAATTCGAAAAGGCCCGGACGCACTCTGACGCGGCTCTGCGTCTGAATCCGAATCTCCCCGGCGTCCAGACGCTCCAGGGGCAGGTTTTGCAATATCTGGGAGACCGCGCCGGCGCGACGGCGGCCCTGAAAACGGCGCTGGAACAAAACCCCGACGATTTCGATGCGAACGTGACGCTGGGCGCCATCCGCAATAGCGAACGCGACCTTGCGGGCGCGCGGAAACTTCTGGATCACGCCGTTCAGCTCCGTCCCGATTCCGCGCTCGCCCGCTTTGAGCTGGCGCGCGTCAAACGCTCCCAGGGGCAGTTGGAGGAAGCGCTGAAGGACTTTGAAAAAGTGGCTCACGATCACCCGGACTGGCAGCAGCCGCACATCGACCTCTCCGCGCTCTACTACAAGCTCAACCGCCCTGCCGACGGCGAGCGGGAGCGCGCCATCGTCGACAAACTCAGCGTGCGGAATCAGTCGCACTGACTCCCCTCGGCCCCGCCTCTCGAACTCGAAGCACGCGATTCGCCTTCACATCCCGCAGCGTCTGAACGATTCCGGACGGCCAGTGGATCTCGATGACATCGGCCTGGGTATCGGCGCCGAGGCCGAAGTGAACCGGTCCGGCGCTCGAAGACGCATAGCCCGCGCTCGTCGTCATGTGATTGAACTGAATCCCGCTCTTCGCCGCCACCCGGATTCGCGCGCCGATGCCATCGCGGTTGCTGGTGGTTCCTTCGAGTTCAATATCGAGCCAGTGGCCGCTCGGCTCGCTCCGGTTCATCCAGATCTCCGCGGGCTTGCCGAGCGCGGTCGCCACTACATCCACGCGCCCGTCTCCGTCAAAATCGCCGAACGCGCATCCGCGGTGGCGCCCCGGTTCTCCCGCGTCCAGTCCGGCTTCGCCGGTGAGAGCCCGCCATTTTCCCGCCGCGCCCGGGTTGTGGAACACCGAATTATGCTGGTTAACCGTGATGCCTGGCGCCGGGAGCGAGAGCACATCGCCTCGCGTGACGAAAATGTCCTTCCATCCGTCGTTGTCAAAATCGTAGAGCGCCGCGCCGAAACCCGCCATCGCCATACTGGCGAACCGCATTCCGCTTTCTCCGGTTACTTCACGAAATTCCTTGCCCTCGCGATTCTGAAAGATGGGGAACGTCTGCTTTTCCAAAGCGACAAAGGTAATGTCCGGATATCCGTCGTTGTTGATGTCTCGAAAATCGAGCCCCATGCCGGAAATGAAATTGCCGTCTTCCACGAGAGCGGTCCCGGTCTGAAGGGCCGAGTTTTCAAATCGTCCGCCGAGGTTATGGAACAGGAAGTTATAGTAGACGTCGTTGGTGACGAAGATATCCGGACGTCCGTCCAGGTCATAATCCGCCACGCCCGCGCCCATGCCTTTGCCGGGGTGCGCGCGGATGCCCCATTTCGCCGACACATCCTCAAACGTCCCGTTTCCCTTATTCAGAAAGAGCTGATCGGGAAGCCCCTGGAAGTGGCTGGGGCTGCAATACTCCGAGACTCCGTCGTGGGAGCACCGCGGTTCTTTCGCATAATCCCATTGCACATAATTGACGACAAACAGGTCGAGGAGTCCGTCATTGTTCACGTCCAGCCACGCGGCTGCGACCGCCCACATTGGACCGTATTGCGGATCGGCGGGTCCGGCTAAGCCCGCTTTTACCGTCACGTCCGTAAAGGTGCCATCCCCGTTGTTGCGATAAAGGGAATTACGATGAACGCCGGCGAGGAAAAGATCCGGGTGGCCGTCATTATCGTAATCGCCCACCGCGGCCCCGATATCGTAGCCGGACCCGCGCAGCCCCGCTTTTTCCGTCACGTCGGTGAACACCCCATTGCCGTCGTTTCGAAACAGACGGTTGGCATACTTGGGGTCGTCTTTCTTGAGCGTCGCGAGATTGGCGCCGTTGGTGAAGAAGATGTCGGGCCGCCCGTCGTGGTTATAGTCGAAAACGGCCACTCCCCCGGCCATGGCGGCAGGCTCGTGCCGCTCGACAGTCTCGGCATTCTCCAGCCGGAAAGGAAGCGTCTTCAAGTCGAAGCGGATCGGCGCGGAGGTTTCCCCCAGCAGCCCCGCCGCGGCCAAAGCCCAAAAAAGGCGCCGTACCTTCAGTTCCCGGCCTCCTTCACCAAAACAGTCCGGTCGCCTTTGACGTTCCGCAGTGTCTGCACCGTTCCCGAAGGCCAGTGAATTTCCACCATCTGCGCGGTGCTGTCCGGACCGAGTCCGAAATGCAGGGGTCCATCGCTCGACGAAGCGTAACACGAGGCCGTCGTCATGTGGTTGTACTGCGAACCGTGCGCGCTCACCACGCGAATCGATGCGCCGATTCCGTCGCGATTGCTCTTCGTTCCCTCGAGCGCAATATCCAGCCAGTGTCCGCTATGCTCACTGCGGTTCATCCAAATCGAGGCCGGCTTGTCCAGGGCGGTGGTCACCGCGTCCACGCGGCCGTCCCCATCCAGGTCGCCGAAGGCGCACCCGCGATTCCGCGCTGCGCCGCTTGCGTCGAGTCCCGCCGCCTCCGTGAGTGCCTGCCATTGTCCGCTGGAGCCGGGATTGCGGAATACCGTGTTCGGTTGGTCCACCACCGTCGTCGGCATCGGCAGCGAAACCGCATCGCCGCGGGTGACGAAAATATCCTTCCATCCATCGTTGTCGAAATCCTGAAATCCCGCGCCGAAGCCGGCCATCGGAAGCGTGAGCGCGCGCATGCCGCTCGGCTGGGTCACCTCGGTAAAGTCTTTCCCATTCCGGTTTTTCAGCAGCGGGAAAGTTTGATTTCCCAGTGCAACATACACGATGTCGGGGAAGCCATCGTTGTCGTAGTCGCGGAAGTCGAGCCCCATGCCGCCGATGAAGTTGCCGTCTTCCGGCAGGGCTACGCCGGCGGGGAAAGCTGTTTCTTCGAACTTTCCTCCCAGGTTGTGGAAGAGAAAATTGTAATAAGTGTCGTTCGCGACGAAGATATCGGGACGGCCGTCGTGGTCGTAGTCCGCAACGCCAACGCCCATGCCTTTTCCGATATGCCGGCGAATGCCCCAGGATTCCGAGACGTCTTCGAAAACGCCGCCCCCCCGGTTCAGGAAAAGCTGATTGGGGAGCCCCTGGAAGTGCTGCGGGTTGCAATATTCCGAGACTCCGTCCCGCCAGCATCGTGGATCGTGCCGGTAATCCCACTGAACGTAATTCACGACGAACAGATCGAGCAATCCGTCGTTGTTCACGTCGGTCCAGGCGGCCGCGACGGCCCACAGCGGGCCATATTGAGGATCGGTAAACCGATCCATGCCCGCCTTGGCTGTGACGTCGGTGAACGTACCATCGCCATTATTGTGATAGAGCGTGTTTCGATGCACTCCGGCCACAAAAAGATCGGGATGGCCGTCGTTATCGTAGTCGCCTACGGCCGCGCCCATATCGAAACCCACTCCGGCCAGACCGGCCTTTACGGTGACATCGGTAAATACACCATCGCCGTCATTGCGGAACAGGCGGTTGGAATACTTGGGATTGTCCTTCCGCAGGGTAGCGATGTTCGCCCCGTTCGTGAAGAAGATGTCGGGCCGCCCGTCGCCGTTGTAGTCGAAAACGGCGAGCCCGCCGGCCATCGTGGCGGGAGTGTGGCGGTCCCGGGTTTCGCAGTTTTCGAGGTGAAACGGAATCGGCTTGAGAGCGAACCGGATTGCCGGCCCGGACGCCTCCGTAAAGCCCGTCATCCAGTGAACTGCCAGCAGCGTCGAAAGCGCAAAAAGAGTGGCAACGCGTGCTTCCGGCCGCTTCGTCATGAACACTTCAACATAGCAACACAAAACAAAGGAGGGCAGCTTGTGGCTGCCCTCCCTCTCCCCCTGGCCCTTGGATCCTCGATCAGAATGGATCCGGAATCAGAAGCTATACTTGAGCGCGAACTCGACCACCCGTCTGCCCACTGTGTAGAGTGGCCTTCCGGTGGTGTTGGCGTTTTGGTTTGTTTGAGCCAGGCTGCCGTTCGGCCCGGAGAAGTTCAGACCGATATCGGCGTTATTTCCCGGAGCGTTGAATTGCTTCAACGGATGATTCAGGAAATTGAATGCCTCAAACCGGACCTGGATCTTCTGTCTCTCGGTAATGTTGAAATTCTTGAAGAGCGACAGATCGCTGTTGAAGAATGCGGGGCCTTTGATGTAGGGCCAAACGATGCTCCCCACCTGTCCCGGAGCGGGGGGTGCGAAGCAGCTCGGATTGAAATACTGCCCGGAGGACAGTCCCTTGCTCGGGTCGCACGTGAGAACCAGCGGAAGGCCGCCGAACGCATTTGTTCCGAGATACGTGGTTGCGCTTACGCCTTTGCTGATGCCGCGAAGCGTGTCGTTTCCGAAGGAGGCGTTTAATTCGCCCTGCGCGCTGTTAGGTTGAATCGGCGCCCCACTCTGGATCTGGGTGATGCCCGAGAACGTCCAGCCGTTCGTCACGCCGGCGACGAACTTGTTCACGTTTTGAACCTTGGGAAGGTTGATGATGTACGACGCGTTGAAAATATGCGTATGGTCGAATCCGAGCACGCCATAATTCGCCCCAAGGTCGAAGGGGTTAAGCGCGTATCCGGCTTGCGCGCCATTGCCGCTGTAGCCGTCGCGGACGCCCATCGCCTTGCTGAACGAGTAGTTCGTCATGAACGTGACCGGTCCGTTCTGCTTTTGCCACGTAACCACGAACGCATTGTAGTTTGAATAACTGCCGTGCGATACCAGTTGAATGCCGGTATAGTTGGCATACGGATAGTAGTGGTTGGCGTTGAAGTCCGGGCTGTAGGGATCCGTGACGAGGCCCGTGGTTGGGTCCGGCTTATAGAACGCCCCCAGCGGGATATTGTTGATGTTCCCCAGATTTCCGTTGCTGCTCCCGTCGAGCAGGAGATCCCGGCTGCGACTTCCGACATATTGGACCTCCGCCAACGATTGCCATGGAAGCCGCTGCGAAATAGTAACGTTGTAGCTTTGAGTGTAAGGCGTTCGTTCGTCGCCCTTTTGGAGAGCTCCGATCGTAGTCCCGAGACCCGCAACCCCGAGGGTCGGCGAAAACTGGTTGAACGATTGATAGCCGATGCAACATTGGGAGGTCGCGTTTGCGGTTACCACGTTCAGCGGAGCATTGTACCCGCCGGATGCCGTGTTGTAGGAAACCTGGTAGCGGTAGACGCCAAATCCGCCGCGTAGCACCGTCTTGCCGTTTCCGAAAAGGTCATAGGCGACACCCAGGCGCGGCTCCAGGAAGAACCCGCGCGACGGGAATCCGGATATGGGGATGCTGCTGTCTATCCCATGCCACGCCAGACCGGTAAACGCTTTCGCGGCGGACGTGTTGTCGTACAGCGACGGATCCCAGATCGCCAAGCCCACGTCGCCGTTGCCCACCGGATACCATTGGCCCATGTGATCGAACCGCAGCCCCAGGGTCAGGGTCAACCGGCGGGTTGCCTTCCATTGGTCGTTGGCGTAGAACGAGTACTGATGCTGATGGAAATCCTGGACCGGGGAGGAGTTCGCCTGGGTGAACCCGGTCACGCGAGCCATGACGAAGTCGGCGGCCGGATTGTTGCTGCTCTGGCTGCCGTAGTTTTCAAAGTCGAGCACGCCCTGGTTGGCGCCGCCGAAATTGCTCCCGGTCTGTTGATTTCTCTGTAGATCCCAATAGAACCCGAACTTCAAGGTGTGGGTTCCCAGCACTTTGCTCAGGTTGTCCGAAATATTCGGCGCTTGTGACAGCTTGCCGAAATTCCCACCCTGCCATTCCTGTCCAAAGGTCGGCGCAAAGTAGCCCGGAACTCCGTTGCCCCAGCTCAACGTATTGGGAATCTGCGGCGTGTACGGGTTCTTGTAGAGGCCCACCATGTTGAAGCCGACTTTCGCCGGGTCCACCGCCGAGGCGTCGGTAAGGCCGATCGGGTTGATGAACGTGGCGGTCGCAAAAACAAACTCGTTCGTCAGGGTGGGAGTGAAGATATTGGTGACGTTGGCGCTCAAAACCTGTGAAACCTGGTTGGCGGGCATCGACGAGGGATAAGGCAGGTCGTTGTTGGTTCCCCACCAGATGCTGATCGGGTTTAGATCCGTTTCATCCTGACGGTTCCACGAAACAAACACTTTCATTTTCTCGCTGATGTTGTAATCCCCGCGCAGGCGGTATTCCCAGCGCTTCACCGGCTGGCTGACCAGATATTGGTAGTTTGCACCCGTCGCGTTCGAATTGGGGTCAATGTTCGGCTGCGGCATGGTCTTCCAGAGCGCTACCGAGTTCGGGTCGATCAGCGACGCAGGAATGATCCCTCCGGGAAGATTTACGTTGTTCGTGCAGGTGTTCGGGCAGGGCGGATTCGCATCGAGCTTGAATGTGCCGTTGGCGAAGTTCGGTCCCAGGCTGGAAAGGTAGGACGGGCTGAAGTTCCCCTGCATCATCTGCTGGGTCGGGATGAACCGCTGGATCAGGGACCCTTCCGGGTTCTGGTTCATGTACTCATACGCCGTGTAAAAGAAAAGCTTATCCCGGTTGCGATTGAACGGGATCTTAGGCAGAATCACCGGGCCGCCGAAGTCGCCGCCGGGGTAGTAGTAAGATTCCTGCGGCGCCGCGACCCCGCTGGCTTTCAGAAAAGAATCTTCGGCATCGAATGTGCTGTGACGGGCGTAAAAGTACGCCTGGCCATGAAAATCGCTTCCGCCGCTCTTGCCAATTGCCTGGAAGGTCACCGGGCCCTTGGCGAATTCGGCGCCGTAGGCATTCGTCATGATCGAGAACTCGGCAATCTGGTTTTGATTGATGTTGGCCACCTGCGTGCCTTGGTTGCCGGGGTCAAGCAGATTCGCGCCATCCGAGGTCATCGTCATGCCGCCGTTGGGCTGCGTCCCCTGCGCGGAAAACTGCCCGATGGGGCCGGTGTTGCTCTGGGTGGTAAGGCTGCTCCACATACTGTTGTTGAGCCCTGTCGCCATCGCCATGCCCGGCATGATTTTGATCAACTCGGCCGCGTCCCGCCCCTGGATCGCCAGTTCCGTGATCATGTGCTGATTCAGCGTCTGGCTCACCTGCCCGGTATCGGACGGTACTACCGCGTCCGCCCCGGAAACCACCTCAATCTGCTGCTTGGTCGTGCCGACCTCCAGCACGATGTTCGGCAAGCTTACGTTGGCCGCCTGCGTGAAGGCGATATTCTTGGCTTCCCACGCATTGAAGCCCGCAGCGGTCACCGTCACGGTGTAGTTTGCTGGCTGCACGGCGGCGAAGTTGAAGAATCCGGTGCGGTTAGATGTCGTGTCGCGCGTCGAGTTGGTGGCCTGGTCCTTAAGCGTGATCCGCGCGTTGGGCACCACCGCGCCCGTGGCGTCCGACACGATACCGTGCAAGGATCCCGTCGAAACCTGCGCGGGCGACGGAAATGGAGCCAAAGTCCAGCCCGCAACCATTAGGCCAGGCAACAACATGGCCCGAAATCTACGAAAGAGAAGTCCACACATTGACTCCCACCCCCTCTGGTCCTGGTTCAGAATTTACAAAAGACCGATTTCCGTGAGTATAGGGCGGCTAATTGCTTTTTGTTAGTTGCTGTCCGTTAAGTCACGGTGACATTTTTTATGATGCTTTTTTTCAATAACGTACGAGCGTTACAAGCGGCCTCCGTCCGGTGAAACGTAATTGTTGCCTGCCATCATCCCGGTACTTTGTCCGATGTTTCAATCTCGACGAGAGCCGTGTCTTGCCGGGTTTCATTCTGTCCTCCAGACCCTGGGTGGTAAAATCGGTTTAGCTCATGAAATTCTTTTTGGATACCGCAAATCTCGATGAATTGAAAAAGGGAGCCGCTTGGGGCATCGTTGACGGAGTCACCACCAACCCCTCCCTAATCGCCAAGGAAGGCGTGGCGATCGAGGAGCAGATTCGCCGGATTTGCGATATCATCGATGGCGATATCAGCGCCGAAGTCGTTTCCTTGGAGGCGGATGAGATGGTCCGCGAGGGCCGCCGCCTGGCGTCGATCCACAAGAATGTCGTGGTGAAGCTCCCTCTCACGCGCGACGGCATACGCGCTTGTTCCACCTTGAGTAAGGATGGAATTCGGACCAACGTAACCCTATGCTTTTCCGCGGGCCAGGCTTTGCTGGCCGCCAAAGCGGGAGCTTATATCATCAGCCCGTTCATCGGCCGCCTGGACGATATCGGGACCGCCGGAATGAACCTGATTCAGGACATCGTCACGATTTACCGGAACTATGGTTATCCCACTCAGATTCTGGCCGCCTCGCTGCGCTCCCCCATGCACGTCATCGATTCGGCGAAGGCCGGCGCGCATATCGGGACGATGCCCTTCAAGGTCCTCGATATGCTCTTCCAGCATCCGCTGACCGACAAAGGCTTGGATCAGTTCTTGAAGGACTACGCCAAGGCTTTTCAACCCGCCGCCGCTCGCTAAACCTACCCGTTCGCGGCCCGCATGTCCGTCTATCGTTTCGTCGGGGCGCTGGTGGCCGGCGCCTGTATGCTCGGCGGCTCAGTGGCGTGGATCTACCTGGCGCGCCGGAAAGCGCCTGAAGCCCGCGAAAGGGAGCGAAGGCTGATGGTGGGCCGGGAAGGCCGCTTGGCGGACGGAATGGTAATCGATGTCCGTGGCAGCGCGATCGTGTACACCTACACGATCCACGGCGTCGGCTACATGGCCTCACAGGATATTTCGGACTTTCAGGAGGCGCTCTCCACAAGTTTGGAACTGGTGGGCGGCCCGGTCATGTTAAAGTATGCCCGGAAAGATCCGGCGAATTCCATCGTTCTTTGCGAGGAATGGTCGGGGTTGTCTTCCCGGAACGTGTAGGATCGGAGCATGCGCGGTAGATGGATTGTTCTCGCCGCAGTCTTCGTGTTTGGCACGGTTTCGGCCGGCGCCTGGCTGATGTTCCGCTCTCGCGGAGCCGTGGCGCCCCGGCCGGAGGAATCCCGCCCCGGCGCCCGTGAATCTTCGCGTGTATTCTCCGGGCGTATCCAACCGCAAAGAGTCGTGAGCATTACCCCGCCGGTGACCGGGACCCTTGTCCGGGTTCCGGTGGAGGTCGGGCAGGATGTCTACGCGGGCGAACTACTCGCTGAATTGAGCAACGGAAAACTGGAGGCGGCGCAGGCCGTGGCCAGGCTCGATACGGAGAAAGCGCAGTCGAAAGTCCAGAACCTGCGCGCCGAAATGGAGTCACTCCGGATCGAAATCTCCCGGGCCGGCGCCGCGGCGGTCCGCGGGCATGCGGCTCTCACCACCGCGGAGAAGGAATTCGTTCGGCAGCGAGTGCTCGATCGGGAAGGCGCCACACCGCATCTCAAATTCCTCAAGGCCCAGCAAGACTACCAATCCGCGCTGGTTACGATGGAAAACCTGGATGCGCTGGCGCAGCAGGCACGGGAAAGCCTGGAAAGGGTATCGCGCGAACTCGAAAGCGCACGCGCCAACCTGCAGGACAGAACGAACGACTTCAATTCCATCAGCACCGTGTCCGAAATCCACGCGCCCGTGGATGGAGTCATCATCTCCCAGCAGGGAAAAGTAGGGGAGCTAGTGAACTCGAGCCAAATGGAATTGTTTCGCATCGCCGTGGATTTGGCGCTGCTGGACGTCGTCGTCAACGCCGACGAGAAAACCCTGGCCTCGGTTCACCCTGGGGAGGCGGCCACGGTGCGCATCGCGGAAGGCGGCGATTCGGAAATTCCCGCCGTCGTGCGCGAAGTTGCCAGCGGAGGAATGCTGGTCGGATTCAATAGCCCCTCGCCCGCCATTCGCCCCGGTATGACGGCGCTGGTCCGGCTTGCTGTGCCGCCGGGAGGGTGAGAGCCTGAAGGGTAAGACCATGAAGAGTAACACGCGGAGAGGCGGGAAACGATGAGCAAGCTAATTGACAGCCTGGTGGAACTGATCACGGAGACTTCGACCAATCTTCCCCCGGATGTCCGCGCGGCGATGGGCCTCGCGCTGGAGGAAGAGACGCCCGGTACGCAGGCATCCCAGGCGCTCTCCATCATCGCCACGAATATCGATATGGCGCAGGAGGATGGGGGGCCGATATGCCAGGATACCGGCATGCCCACGTTTGTGGTCCACACTCCGGTGGGTGTGAATCAGATCGAGCTGAAGAAAGCCATCCACGCCGCCGTCGAAGCGGCGACAAAATCGGGCAAGCTCCGGCCGAACTCCGTCGATTCCCTCACCGGAAAGAACAGCGGCAACAACCTCGGTACGGAGACGCCCGTCATTCATTTCGAGCAGTGGGAAGAAAGCGAGATCGAAGTCCGGCTGATTCTCAAAGGCGGAGGCTGCGAGAACAAGAACATTCAATATTCCCTCCCGTGCCAGTTGGATCATCTGGGGCGCGCGGACCGTAACCTCGAAGGCGTTCGCAAATGCATTCTTCATGCGGTGTGGCAGGCACAGGGGCAAGGCTGCGCGCCGGGAGCTCTGGGCGTCTGTATCGGTAGCGATCGCGCTCACGGCTACGACTTGGCGAAGGGCCAGCTTTTTCGCACTCTCGACGATGTTAATCCCAACCCGGTGCTAGCCAGACTGGAAACGGAAATCATGGAAGAAGCAAATCGCATCGGCGTGGGTGCGATGGGATTTGGAGGTAAAGTTTCGCTGATCGGATGCAAGGTCACAGCGGCGAACCGGCTTCCTGCCAGCTTCTTCGTGTCCGTCGCCTACGATTGCTGGGCTTTCCGCCGCCTTGGCGTGCGCCTTCAGCCCTCCACGGGAGCGATTACCAAATGGCTCTACCGCGACCCCGAAAAGCAAGTTCGGCGCATGGCCGCGCAGGAGGGCTTCCCGCTCACCGGCCGCGAACTGGTTCTCCGTCCGCCCCTGGACGAACAGACGATCCGCGGCCTGAAAGTGGGCGACGTCGTGCTGATCTCGGGCGAAGTCTATACCGGACGCGATGCGGTGCATGCTCACCTGATGAAGAACCCGCCGCCGGTGGACCTGCGGGGTTCGGTCCTCTACCACTGCGGCCCGGTGGTTCTCCAACAGGGCGAGAAATGGACGATCCGGGCCGCCGGACCCACCACGAGTATTCGCGAAGAGCCTTACCAGGCCGATATCCTTCGCCGCTATGGTGTGCGCGCCGTCATCGGCAAAGGCGGCATGGGCGCCAAAACGCTGGAAGGCCTCCAGGAATGCGGCGCGGTATATCTGAACGCCATCGGCGGGGCGGCGCAGTTCTATGCCCGTTGCGTCGAGGAAGTGCTGGCTGTTCATTTGCTGGATTTCGGCATCCCGGAAGCGATGTGGCATCTGCGCGTGAAGGATTTCGCGGCCATCGTCACCATGGACGCGCACGGCAATAGCCTGCATGCCAGGGTCGCTCAGGAAACCGGTGTCGAACTGGCTGCTCTGTCGCGCTAGCGCGTCTGTTTGTTGCCGGGCGCGCCTCGATCGGTGTATGCTTGCGGCATCCCACGCAGTTGTGTGAATCGATGGCGGACAATTCCAATAGCAGCTCCACCCATGCGCGCGCAGAGCACATCCTGCGCGAGCTGCAGACGCGCGGCTCGGTCTCCATTCAGGATCTGGTTCAGACCCTGGGCGTTTCGGTAGCCACGGTTCGCCGCGACCTGCAGGATCTCGAAGGGCAGGCCCTCCTGCGCCGCGTGCATGGCGGGGCGATTTCCATCGCGCCGTTGTTCTATGAGCCGTTCCGCCACGATTCGTCTTTTCAAGAGGAGATCGGCCGGCAGGCCGCGGAAAAGCGCCGCATCGCCAACGCCGCGGCGGAGTTGATTCAGGACGGCGACACCATCATTCTGACCGCCGGAACCACGACCACGGAAATCATACGCAGCATGCGCCAGCGCCGCTGCGTTTCCGTCGTCACCAACGCGGTCAACGTAGCCATGGAGCTGTCCAAGCGCAAGGATATCAACGTGATCGTCACCGGGGGCTATCTGCGCGGCGACTGGTTCAGTCTGGTGGGTCCGCCCGCCGCGCACACCATCAGCCACTTATTTCCCGCCATTGCCTTTCTGGGCGCGAATGGAGTGGACCCGGACCGGGGACTCACCTCGAACGATCCCGACGAGGCGGAGATCAACAGCCTGATGGTCCGCCAGGCGCGGAAGAAGGTGGCCGTGGCCGATCACACGAAACTGGGGGTCGTGGCAAGCTGCCTCATCTGTCCGATTGAATCGGTGGATCTTCTCATTACAGACTGCGACGCATCGCCGGAAGCGGTGAAGCAATTTGAAGCCTGCGGCATCGAAGTTCAGTGCGTGTGACCGCTAGCCCGAAAATCGCAAAGAGTCCAGAATGGAAGTCCGGGATGCGCTCCACGCCGGCAGAAAGGAGCTTACCAGTCCCACCATCAGCGCCACCGCCATCGAAATCGCCGCAACGCCCGGCGTTAGCGTGAGATTCGTCACAAAGAAGCCCAGCCCGGAGCGCGCCACCAGGCACATTCCGGAGGCCAGCAGGCATCCGATGGCGCCTCCGATGAGAGAGGTCACTATCGATTCTCCGAGGATGATCCCCAGAATGTTGGATGGGGTGAATCCGAGGGTCTTCAACACGCCGACCTCGCGCACCCGCTCCCGCACCGACATGGAGATGGTATTGGCCGAAACCAGCAAAATGGTGAATGTCACCGCCCCGCAAATGGCCATCAGAAAAAGCTTCAGGTTGCCGAGGAAGGAGACAAAGCTCAGCGCGAATTGCTGTTCGGTTTCTGTTTTGGTCGGCGCCGGCGAATTGTCGAATTCCTTGTCGATGGTTTCCGCGATCCGGGGAACGTCGGAGGGCGTGTCCGCCAGGATCTGGAATGTTCCAACGGTGTTCCGCTGACCACTGGTTGGGGCCAGGCTCTCGTTCAAGTAGTCGTAATGGAAATACAGCGACTGTTCGTTTAGAGGATCGTTGAAGATACCCACCAGATGAAGTTCCAGCGTCACCGGGAAAATATCGCCCACCAGCGTCACGCGATCGCCGATGTGCAGCCCCAGCTCGCCGGCCGTCCGGCGCGAAATGATCGCCGACGTGCGATCCGAGATAAACCGCTTCCACCAGTCTTCCGGCATCGTGTATTCCGGCCGCATGACGTGCAACCGGTCGGGCTGACATCCGAAACGGGCGAAGAAATTCTTGGTGTCGCGCTCGTCTTTGTATTTGCCTCCGAACCATTGCCAGATCATGGCTCCCTTGACTCCGGGAACCCGTTCGATCCGCGGCAGGTAAGAATTGGGCAGCGGCTGCGCCAGTCCCACTTTGTGCCGCGTCACCAGCCGTAGGGCTTGGGCCGGAGTGGGATCGGAATGGAAAAGGGCCTGGTAAACCGCCAGCAGCACGCCGAGCAGACAAAGAGAGACCCCGATGCTGCCAATGGTCAAGATGCTCCGGCGCCGGTTTCGGAGACTGTTCTTCACGATCAGCGATAGGAACCGCATGCCAGAATCCTAATCCATCCCCGGGCGAGAAATCCAGGGTTGATTTAGCACTAGAGCTATACCCCGGAATATTCGTGGCGCCATTGACTCGATTTCTGTTGCATTTAGCGGTACTTGCCCCGGTGCTGGCCGCCGATTCCTCGTATGGCGACTTGGATGGCGCCTATGCGGCGCTCCGCGCCCGCCGGTATGACGCCGCCGTGGGTTTGTTTCGCAAGGCAATTGCTGGCGCCCCACAAAAGCCGGCGATTCATAAGGATCTGGCGTATACGCTCTTGAAAATCGGAGAAAACCAGGCCGCGCGCGAGGAATTCGCCGAAGCTGCCCGCCTCGACCCCGCCGACGATGCCGCGGCTATGGAATACGCCTTCCTCGCCTATGAAACCGGACAGGAGACGGAGGCCCGCCGGACTTTCGACCGCATCCGGAAAAAGGGAAATCCGACCGCGGAGACGGCTTTTCAGAATATCGACCGTCCGCTTGCGGAGGGCATCGAGCGCTGGAAGGCGGCGTTACAGGATTCGCCGGATAACTTCAGCGCGCACCACGAATTGGCGCGCCTCGCCGAACAGCGTGACGAGATCGCCTTGGCCGCGGAGAACTATCAAGCCGCCTGGAAATTGAAACCGTCGGAACGCTCCCTGCTCCTCGACCTCGGCCGGGTGTGGAAGGCCGTGGGCAACGTCGAATCCGCCAACGCGGCACTGCTGGCCGCTTCTCGCGGAGCGCAGCCGCGAATCGCCGAGACCGCGCGCGGGCTTCTGCCCGCCCGCTACCCGTATGTGTACGAATTCCGCAAGGCGATCGAACTCGACCCGGATAACATCGAGCTGCATCGCGAACTCGCCTATCTCCTGATGGCGATGAACGAAAAGCATGAAGCGGAGCTCGAGTTCATTACCATTCATGACCGGGCGCCGGGCGATCTTCTCTCGACGGCGCAACTCGGCTTTCTGCGGCTGGCCAGGAACGACATGGAAGGAGCACGCCCGCTGCTCGATGCCGTGCTCCGTGGACCGGACCCTGTGCTGGCGGATCGCGTGCGGCGCGCGCTAAAAATGCCGCAGACTCTACCCAGGCAGCCCGATATTCCCAAGAGTAGTGTATCGGTGGAAGCCAAGACGCTCGCCGAAAAGAGTTTCGCCAAAGGCTATCTGAAGGATGCCCTGAAGTACCTTACCATCGCTCACGAAACCGACCCCGTTGACTTTCAGGTGATGCTGAAGCTCGGCTGGGTATATAACATGCTGCACCAGGACCGGGAGGCCGTCCGCTGGTTCAAGCTGGCGCGCCAGAGCCCGGATGCGGCGATTTCGGACGAAGCGGGGAAGGCGTACCGGAATCTCGCGCCGGGACTCGCGCGCTTTCGCACGACCTTTTGGGCTTTCCCCTTTTTCTCCACTCGCTGGCACGATGCCTTCGGATACGCGCAGCTCAAGACGGAAACGCGGGTGGGCTCTCTGCCGCTTTCGATCTACGCCTCCACTAGGTTCACCGGCGACGCCAGCGGCGCCGTTGGCCCCGAACCGGGGGGTTCGTCGCCCCAATACCTCTCGGAGAGTTCTTTCATTTTCGGCATCGGCGTCGCCACCCGGCCCTGGCACGGAGCCACCGGATGGTTCGAAGCGGGCGAGGCGGTGAAGTATCTGGCGAACCGCAGCGACGTGGGTGCGGCCATTCCGGATTATCGCGGGGGCGTGTCCTTTGCATACGGGCGCGGGCATGCCATCGGCAGCCCGGAGTCCGGTTTCTTCGCCGAAACGAACGACGACGGCATCTACGTCAGCCGTTTTCAAGACGATTTTCTGCTCTACGCACAAAACCGCGCCGGATATACGTTTGCCGGGGGAAACATGCAGCTTTACGCCAATCTGGATCTCACCACGGACACGGGACGGCAATACTGGGCGAATTTCGGGGAGGCAGGTCCCGGCATTCGCTTTCGCTTGCCGGGCGCTCCGAAGTCCATGCTGTTTTCCGTGAACTTCTTGCGGGGAACGTACACGCTGAATGAAGGGAACCCACGGCGGCCCAACTTCTGGGACCTGCGCGCCGGATTCTGGTATGCGTTTACTCGCTAGCCTGATCGTCTTTGCGGCCGCCGTCCAGGCGGCGCCGGTTTTGCATTACTCCATTGCCGGCGACGATCCCGGCTCCTGGCCACGCATTTTTGCGTCCGTCGGTTTTACGGCCGGCGCCGGACTGCCTGCTCATGTATTTGTCGTGCGCAGCGGCGCTCCGGCGTCGGTCCAGGAGTTGGTGCCCGAAGTGAAGCGCGGCGGGTTTCTGATTCTCGAAGGCGAGTCGGACCTCGCCGCGTCGCTCGGGTTCAGGCCCACCGCGCAGCGCATCGTAGTCCGGAGCATGGTGGACCGCCGCGCGCCGGAATTGCAAATCGTCTGGGAGAAGGCGCTCGAACTGCCGCGGTTCGTAGTGCCGGCTGGGGCCCGCGTTTTCGCCACCGAGCGGTGGACAGGGGCTCCGCTGATGGCGTCTGTCTCTCTCGGCTCCGGCTCGGTTCTCTGGGTCGCTGCGCCGCCCGGGGAGCAAGGCTATGAGAGGTTCCCATATCTACTGCAGGCGCTGGACGACCTGGGTCTCCATCCACCGGTACGCTCGGCGCGGCTGTGGGCGTTCTTTGATTCGGCCTACCGCTCACGCGTGGATCTCGACTATTTCGCCCGGCGCTGGCGTGCGGCGGGCATCAGCGCGCTGCAAGTAGCGGCCTGGCATTATTGGGAACCGGACCCGCAGCGCGATGAATACCTGAAGCGGCTCATCGATGCCTGCCATCGGCAGTCGATTCTTGTGTACGCCTGGCTGGAGTTCCCTCACGTCAGCGAAAAATTCTGGGCGGACCATCCGGAATGGCGCGAAAAAACCGCCATTCTTCAGGATGCGCATCTCGATTGGCGCAAGCTGATGAACCTGCGGAACCCGGAGGCGCGGGCCGAAGTGGAGAAAGGCGCGCGGCGTCTCCTCACCGGCTTCGATTGGGACGGGGTGAACCTGGCGGAACTCTATTTCGAATCGCTCGAAGGCGCGTCCAATCCCGCGCGGTTTACGCCGATGAACGACGACGTCCGCCGGGAGTTTCAACAGGCTCACGGGTTCGATCCCATCGGCCTGTTCCGCGGCCCCCGGGCGGAGCCGGCGAAGCTGCGGGAATTTCTCGACTTTCGCGCCGGGCTTGCGCGGCAGCTCCAGGAGCACTGGATCGGAGTGATGGAGAATATACGCGCCTCCAAACCGGATATGGATCTGGTGCTCACGCACGTGGACGACCGCTTTGACACGCGAATGCACAACTTGATCGGCGCCGACGCATCGCAGGTGCTTCCGATGATGGGCAAGCACAATTTCACCTTCCTGGTGGAAGACCCCGCTACGATTTGGAATCTTGGTCCGGACCGTTATTCGCAGATCGCCGAACGGTACCGTCCTCTGGTGGACCCGATTCCCGGCGGCCCGCAAAAGCTGGCGGTGGATATCAATATTGTCGAGCGCTATCAGGACGTCTACCCGACAAAACAGCAGACGGGCGCCGAGCTATTCCAATTGGTTCACGCCGCCGCGCTCTCCTTCCCGAGAGTGGCGCTCTATTTCGAGAATTCAATTCTCCCGGCGGATCTGGCGCTGCTTCCGGCGGCTGCTTCGGCGGTAACGAAGATCGAGGAGGCAGGGGCCGGCCTCGCCGTGCGGTCGAGTCAGGGAGCCGGTATTTCCTGGAAAGGCCCTGCAAAGGTCGATGGACGCCTCTGGCCGGTGCGCGGCAGCGATACGCTCTGGCTGCCCGCCGGCTCCCATGTGGTGGAGCCCGCGGCGTCGGACCCGGATTTTCGCGTCCTTGCGTTCAACGGCAACCTCGGGTCTGCGAAATGGTCAGACGGCTCGATTGAGCTTTCTTACCAGAGCGACAGCCGGGCGATGGCGGTTCTCAATCGACGTCCCACGCGCGTTGAGATAGACGGGGAAGTGGTCGCGCCGCCGCTCTCCGCTTCCGAAGGCGAGTGTGTAATCACGCTCCCGCGCGGCCAGCACCTGGCGAGTCTCTGGTGATCGTCCAGTCTACTATTTTGTAGTAGCATCAAATACAGGATAGTAGAGCGAATGAAGCAGCCCAGGTTAAGCAAGCTCGAACTTCAAATTCTGGAAGCTCTCTGGGGTCGCGGGAAGGCCTCCATCCGCGAGATTCAGGAGGCCTTTCCCGAGCCTCGTCCCGCCTACACGACCATTCAGACCACCGTATACCGGCTCGAAGGCAAAAAGGTTCTCCGCCGCTTGCGGAAGATCGGCAATGCCCACATCTTCGAGCCGCTGGTTGCGCGGGACATTACGCGCCTTCGTTTGCTCGATGAGATTCTGAGTTTCTTCGGCGGGCGCGCCCAACCGATGATGGCGCAGTTGGCCGAAGCGGGGAAGATCACTCTCGACGACATTCGCGAGTTGGAGAAGACCCTGAAAGGAAGGGTGAATCGAAATGAGCGCTGAACTGACGAACCATCTCTGGCAGTCCACCGTCCTCGCGCTTCTGGCGGGGCTGCTGTCGGTCGCTTTCCGAAGGAATCACGCGCAGGTTCGCTACTGGTTGTGGTTCGGCGCGTCCGTGAAATTTCTCGCTCCTTTTGCGCCGCTCTTGAGTCTCGGCGGGTATCTGCATTGGGATCGCGCCGGCGGCAGGATTGCGGCCGCGCCATCGGTTTCGTTTGCCATGGTGTGGATGGCTCAGCCGTTCGCCGGCGCAGCGCCCACTGCCGCTCCCGTCTCCGCGGCCGTTAACGACTGGATCCCTCTGGCGATTTTTGCAGTCTGGCTGGTGGGTTTCGTCGCGGTTCTGCTGACGCGAGTCCGGGGCTGGCTGGCCATTCGCGCCGCTGTGCGCTCCGCCGTTCCGCTCGACGTTCCCGCCGCCATCGAAGTCCGCTCCGCGCCCGGTCTGCTGGAGCCTGGAATCGCCGGTCTGTTCCACCCCATCCTCCTCCTGCCGGCGGGCATCGCCGGGCGTCTGGAGCCGCGTCAATTCGAAGCGGTGATCGCGCACGAACTCTGCCACGCGCGCCGGCGCGACAATTTAACGTCGGCTGTCCACATGATGGTGGAAGCGATCTTCTGGTTCCATCCGCTGGTGTGGTGGATCGGAGCGCGCATGATCGAAGAACGCGAGCGCGCCTGTGACGAAGCAGTGCTGCGAGCCGGGCATCAACCGGGCGACTACGTCCAGGGAATCCTCAACGTCTGCAGGTACTGCCTCGAGTCACCCCTCGCTTGTCTGCCTGGCGTCACCGGAGCAGACATTCAGAAGCGAGTCGAGACGATCCTCTCCGGCCGCGCAACCCGGGATCTCAACCGTACGGGGAAACTGGCCTTGTCCGCCGCCGGAGTTGCCGCCATTGTCATTCCGATCCTCGCCGGCGTCGCCGGCGCGCCACGCATTCAGGCGCAATCGCCGCCAGAGGCAAGGTCCGCGACCGTTCCGAAATTCGAAGCCGCTTCCATTCGGCCTTGCCCGGCCTTTCGAAACAGGAGCATTCAGGACCTGCTCGCGCCGGATAGACTCCGCTCGGGTTGTACCAGCATCAGCCGTCTGATCCAGCAGGCGTACGGCCTGTATGCGAACGGCCACATGAACCCGCTTGCGTCCGTCGGGGTGGTAGGCGGCCCGGCGTGGGTCCGGTCGGACTTCTACGAAATCGACGCCAAGGCGCCGGGTTCCCAAAGCCATGCCGTGATGAACGGACCCATGCTGCAAGCTTTTCTCGAAGACCGTCTGAAGCTGAAGATTCGCCGCGAGACCCGGGAGATTCCGGTCTATAAGCTGACCGTGACTCAGGGCGGCGCCAGGCTGGAACAGTTCCATGGAAATTGTATTCCCTGGGATTTTGACAATCCGCCCGCGCACCCGCCCGATCCTTCCTCGCGCTGCGGGACGTCCCGGCTCACCGGGGACGGTTTTGATATGCATGCCGCGTCGATGACGGACCTGGGTATGTTTTTCGCAGTCACCATGGACCGCCCCGTCCTGAACGAAACCGGAATAACCGGAAGGTTCAACCTCCATATGGCGGTACCGGCCGAATCCTTCCGGAAGCCCCGAGGCCTCCCCGCGCTCAGTGGTCCGGCCGAGCCCGCGTCCAGTCCCGCGTTGATTTCGGCAATTCAGGCCGCCGTGGTGAAACTTGGGTTGAACCTCGAACCGGCTAGCGCGCCCGGCGAATTTCTGGTGATTGAAAGCATCCGGAGGCCCGGTCGAAGCTAAAAATTCCGCCGCCGTGTGCGCGTACTATACGAGTATGGGTCGGCTGCCGCTCGGGCTGCGCTATGCGGTCCGCATGCTTCGCAAGAGCCCGGGCTTCACGTTGATCGCAGTCGCGGCGATCGCCGGGGGAATCGGCGCGAACACCGCCATTTTTACGGTAGTAAACGCGGTGCTGCTGAAGCCGCTCCCATACCCCGGTTCGGAGCGCATCGTGAATATCGTGCGCGGCGACGGAGGGAGCATTTCGCCGCCCATGTTCGCTCATTGGGCACAAGAAGACAGCGGCATGGATGAACTGGCGGCCTACGACAGTCACAGCGCCGGCATCAACCTGGGCGGGGCGGACCGGCCGGAGTTGGTCCGGACGCTGCACGTGTCGCGAAACTATTTCCGGCTATTCGGAGCGGCCCCGGTAGCGGGCCGTACCTTCACGGCGAATGAGGACCTGCCTGGCGGCGCGCATGTGCTGTTGATGAGTTATGACCTCTGGCAGCGGCATTTTGGCGGCGAGACGGCATTGCTTGGACGGACGGTGGACTTGGCCGGCGCACCGTATACGGTCATCGGCATCCTTTCCCCTTCCTTCCGTTCGAATCCACTTTCTGAGATTTGGCTACCGCTGCAACTTGATCCGAACAGCCGCAATCAGGCGCACACTCTGACGGCGGCCGGCCGGCTGCGGCCGGACGTTACGCTCGCGGAGGCCAACGCAAGAATGCGCGTAATTGGCGTCCGCTACGTCCGGGACCATCCCGAGAGCCGGGGCGATGATGACCGCTGCTCCGTCCAAACGATGCAGAGCCGCTTGACCGGGGATGCCGAACCTTCGCTGCTCATACTGCTCGGAGCTGTTGGACTGGTTCTGTTGATCGCCTGCGCGAACGTTGCGAATCTGCTCCTGGCGCGGGCGGCGGGACGCCAGCGCGAAATGGCGATCCGAGCCGCGGTAGGAGCCAGCCGGCTTCGTCTTGCCGGGCAGTTGCTGGCCGAGAGCCTCCTATTGTCCGCCCTGGGAGCGACACTCGGGCTGGCGCTGGGGGCATGGGGCGTCCGGATCTTGCTGAATTTTGCGCCGGGCAATCTGCCGCGCGCCGAGGAACTTGCCGCGGCGCCGGTGCTCGACCCCGTCATACTGGCGTTTACAGTGGGCCTGGCGGGGATGACCACAATTCTCTTCGGAATTGTTCCGGCGCTGCGGATCTCGCGAGTGGATCTTTCCTCGACGCTCAAACAATTGAGTGGCTGCTCCCCGAGCGGGTTCAAGACCAACCGCCTGGGCGGCCTCCTGGTTGCAGGTGAGATGGCTTTGGCGGTTGTGCTGCTCTGCGCGGCGCTTCTCCTCGTACGCAGTTTTCTCGTTCTACATAACGTGAAGCCAGGATTTGACGCGCGAAGCGTGCTCTCCCTGCAGGCGTCGCTTGCGGGGAAGCGCTACGCGACTGCCGCGAGGGTGAACCAGCTTGGCGCCTTACTGGTCGAACGGGTGGAGAGAGTTCCGGGAGTTGACTCGGCGGCGCTCACCAGCAGCACTCCTCTCGAAGGCGACATGGACATGATTTTCACCATCCCCGGGCGCCCGCTTCCATCTGGAGCCAAATTTCACGGGGACGTGTTGTGGCGCTTTGTCTCGGGTTCTTATTTCCGCGTGCTGCAGATCCCGCTGCTTGCGGGACGCGTATTTCGCGAGGCCGAACCCGGCAGAACAGTGGTGATTAACGAAGCGATGGCTCGCAAGTTCTGGCCAAAAGAAAATCCAGTGGGCAAGCATATCCTCATCGGGGGCGGTCTGGTGGAGTTCGAACAAGGCATGGCCGAAATTATCGGCATCGCCGGAGACACCCGGGAGTTCGGCCTCGATCACGATCCGGCCCCGCTGATGATTCAGCCCTACAGGCAGATCAGCGATCCGGTAGTTGCTCTCGTGGGAAGCATGATGCCTGTTGCGTTTCTGGTGCGTGCTCGCGCGGGCGTTTCTCCGTTGTCCCTCCGTCCGGATGTGGAACGAGAGTTCTTGGCTCGGGATGCGCAGATTGCGCCTTCCAGGGTTCGATCGCTCGAACAGGTAGTGTCCGACTCGATGGCGCGACAGAGCTTCAATCTGCTTCTGCTTGGCGTATTTGCCGGCGGCGCACTCCTCCTGGCCGCGGTGGGAATCTATGGAGTGGTCTCTTTTTCCGTGGAGCAAAGGACAAAGGAAATCGGCATCCGTTCCGCGCTCGGAGCGGGCCGGGCGAATACGCTGATGCTGGTGATGGCGCACGGAATGAAACTCGCCCTGCTGGGCACGTTGGCGGGTCTGCCGGCGGCTTTTGGCCTTACGCGTCTCCTGGGGGCGCTTCTTTTCGGGGTCACACCCGGAGATCCCGTTACTTTTGCCGCTGTCACGGGAATCGTGATTCTGGTTGCTGTGGTGGCCATGGCGGTTCCGGCGGTGCGAGCTACCCGTCTCGATCCCGTCGCGGCCCTCCGGAGAGAGTAGGTTCTCCTCGAAGCGCTCCGGTGGGAATAGAGCGGCGTTAGCGGACCGCCTGCCACTCCCCACCTCTCCACTCTTCGGCCGTGACGGCAATCCCGTCCGGTATCCATTCGCAAAAGCTGGTGCGATCCGCCTGGCAGGCCGCCGGAGTATTTTTGATCCGCAGGGTAAGAGGCCCGAGTTCTTCGGTGCGCCTTACGGCAAGTACTGCCATGTTGTGATCGGAGTTGCTGACGCGAATCAGGTAGATCAGGCGAACGTGCCGGGCCCACCGCGGAAACTCAAACAGCCGCACGGCCGGAGCCGTTTTCGGAATTTGCCCGTCCTCGCGGTGCAGCGTGGCGGAAGCGAAACGAATCGTCACACCACCGGAGCGTTCGGAGCCGATCTCATAGAAGGCCATTTCGTAGCCGAGAAAATCCTGAGAAGCCCGGACAGTAATCGTGTCGCCTTTTTCACCGGACGCCTCAACCGCCGGCATATGCATCCGATAGCCGCCGGATTTCAGGATCGGCGTCACTACCCGCAACCTCCATCCGGGTTGGAGATCGATGTAGTCGTCTCCGCGTCCCCGTACGGGCGCATGGATCGAACGACGCGCCGGGGGGCCGCAACTGACGAACGCAAACGCGACCACGGACAGGGCGCAAAAGAACCGGTGCGTCACAGGAGACGGAAGTTAACCTCGATGGTCGCCGCCACCGCCACCGGTTCGCCGTCTTTGGTCGCCGGCCGAAATTTCCATTGCTCGACGGTCTCCACGGCTTTCCGATCGAGGCCGAACCCCAGCGTGCGGGCTACTTGGGCATTGTGTACGCCTCCGTCCACTCCAATTTCGATGGTGACAACGGCCGTGCCCTGATACTTCGCCAGACGCGCCTCTTCCGTGTACTCCGGCTCGGGTTTGAAAATCGGCACCGGCGCTCGTACGGAGCCCCCGATGTGGTACAAATCCGGCCGGAACTCAGGCGCGGACGCTTCGGCCAGCGAGGCCCGGATCGCTCTCGACTGCTCTTGCAAGGACTTTGCCTCGCTCGCGCGGCCCAGGTGATCGAGCAGGCCGGCATACACCTCCTGGATCGTTGCGCTTTCGGCCGAGCCGGGTTTCGCGGCGGCAAGCGCGTCCCCGAACAGCGCGGCCGCGGCTGCCATTTCGTTCTGGTGCCGGCGCGCGATCGCCATCCAAAGAATCGCTTCACTCTTTGCATCCGGATCGGCCGCCTCCGCGCTCTCGAAGTCGCGGATCGCCTCTTCCGGCTGGTTCTCCTCCAGCAGCACGGTCCCACGGTGGATGAGGGCTGCTGCCGCGCGCGGCCCGGTATGCTCAAGGGCGAGCGCATTGGCATACAGCGCCTTCGCTGTTTCAAAATCGCGGTTCTCACGGTACGCGTCACCTTGACGAATCAGCGCCGCGGAGGAATTCGCGGCGCGCACGGAGGCGCCCGTGGCTCCGGTCTGCATTGCCGCGACCGGGAAAACGATCGCGACCGCCAGGACGCAAGCGAGCACAACCGGGGTCCGGCCGGGTAACCTGCGATCCCGGGTTGTATCGAGAATTGCAAGCAGTCTGCCCTCCAACTGCGAGCGCCGCGCCATCGCCACTCCCGGCCAGGCGAGCGGTGCGGCCGCTTGCATCGAGCGCGCAATGTCCAACAAGTGCGCCGCATATTCGGGCGCGGGCGTACCGGCGGATAACACCAGATCGTCCGCGGCTCGTTCGCGGTCCTTCAGGAATTCGCGCCAGGCGATCCATACCAGAGGGTTCCACCAATACACGCTCAACGCAATGCGCGCCATCACCTGTACCGCGCTGTCGCTCCGCTTTACGTGCGCCAGTTCATGCAGATAAACGGCCCTGCGCCGTTCGGCGCTCCACTCCCCGACGTCGGACGGAACGAAAATCGCGGGCTGCGTAATCCCGCATGCGAGTGGCATGCTCCCGCGCGAGGTCTTGAAAACGCGCACCCTCCGGTTGATTTGGAGGAGCGTTCGCAGCGAATCAAGCGCGGGCTCGGAGAAGGGAATCGCACGTCGCCGCATGCGCCAGGTCGCCAGCAAACCAATCGGGATTTGCGCGAGTCCGATAACCGCGCCCGCGCCCCAGAGCAGTACGAGCGCCATGGGCCAGTTCACAGGGGCGCCGCCGGAGCCCTCGCGATGAACCGCCGCGGGCGTCCCTGCGCTCCCGGCGATGGCGGGCGAAGCCGTGGCCAGGCTCCGAAAAGTGAAATGCGCGCCAAGCAGGGCTCCGGGCACGGGCACGCGGAATCCGGGGAGGCTCCAACAGAGGAGCGGGAGGACCCACAGCGATAGGAAGACCGCCGTCCACACGATGTGCCGCGTGCCTGCCGAGCGCTTTCGGAGACACCACGCGCCCAGCAGCGCGAGGCATACGACCGCGGCGCTCTTTACCGCCACCGCGGCGAAAAAGAAACCATGCGTTGATGCAGGCATGCTACTCTTCCTCCCTCCTGGCTTTCTCAATCATTTCCGCCATCCGGTCCAGTTCTTCGGGCGTGAGACGCTTCGAGGAAACGTCCAGGAGAGCGGCGACAACCTGCTCCGGAGCGTCGCGGAAGAAGGTCTCCACCAATTGCTTCATCGCGGAACGCTTGGCCTTTTCCCGATTCACCGTGGGCGCGTAGACGTATTTCAATCCCTCGTTTTCATGCCGCAAATGGCCCTTTTCCTCTAATACCCGCAGCATCGCCCGCACCGCCGAGTATCCCGGCGCGTCTTTCATCGCCGCCTGAACGTCGGCCGCGGATCCCTTTCCGCGCCGGTAAAGGATTTCCATGATCTGCCGTTCCCGACGGCTGAGTCCCGCGAGGGCCATGCGTGTCCGCCTTTCTGCGAAAACATTAGCATATGCTGTAAAACCAGCATATGCTAAAAAAATAGCATGTGGCCCGGGGCGTGTCAATCCCTTTCTGTGGCATAAAGGAAAGAGAAATGATGAGCCTGCCCGCGTGATCGATCCGGCCGTTGTGTATGTCCTTGCCGTCGTATTCGCCGCTACTTTCATTCGGTCGGCGTTCGGATTCGGCGAGGCGCTTTTCGCGGTGCCCCTGCTCGCGCTGCGGCTTCCTCTTGAAATCGCCGCGCCGCTGGCGGTCCTGATTTCGATTACGATCGCGGCCGTGGTGGTGGCCCAGGATTGGGAGGAAATCCAGTTGCGCAGCGCCGGATGGCTGGTGTTCGCCACTCTATTCGGCATCCCGCTGGGTTTGACGCTGTTGACCAGCAGCCATCAACGGTCCGTCAAGATTGCGCTCGCCGTTCTGATCCTCGCATTTGCCGTCTATTCACTGGCCGGAAAGGCGCCGCCGCGGCTGAAGACGGACAGTCTGCGTTGTCTCCTCGGCTGCGGTTTATTCGCGGGAATATTGGGAGGCGCCTATGGCATGAATGGACCTCCCCTGGTGGTCTACGGGGCCATGCGGCGCTGGTCCGCGAAGGAATTCCGCGCCACGCTGCAAGGGTACTTTCTCCCGGCCAGCGTCCTCGGTATGGCCGGGTACTGGGTAAAGGGGCTCTGGGTTCCAGCCGTGACTCACTATTACCTTCTGTCTTTACCGGCGGCGCTTCCGGCCATCCTGCTCGGAAGGGCCGCGAATCGCCGCCTTCGGGGAGATACATTTCTCCGGTACGTGTACCTCGGCCTGGCTACCGTTGGGGTTGCCCTGCTCGTCCAGGCGATCGGCTCCTGAAGCGATACGGCGCCAGGGTAATTCGGGGTTGGGTAATCCTTGGTCTTTTTACACCTTGTTTACGGTCCTATAGCGACTACATCATCCGCCTGCTCCTATCATCGAACAACAAGCCTCGAAGGGGCTCCTTACGCTAAATTCCGACGGCAAGACCATGGAGGTCCCTAATGCAAGATCCAATTCACAACTTGAAAAAAGCTGCAAACCGGCGCTCGTTTCTAAAGAAGGGCATGGCGACGGGGGCGGCGACTATCGGCGGCGCATTTCTAGGCGGGAAACTCGCCTTCGCGGACGAGGAAAAGGATAACCAGGGGAAGCACGGCAGGCTTTCCAAGGGAGATGCGGCATTACTTCGCTTTGCGGCGGCGGCCGAGATCCTCGAAAGCGATTTTTGGATACAGTACAACGAACTGGGCGGAGTCCAGGATGCGGAAGTTCCCGGTGGAACTGGCAATCCGGCTTACGCCGCCGCATTGGCGGTGCTCGACACCGATATGGCGCAGTACATTCACGACAACACCGAGGATGAAATCAGCCATTACAAATTCCTCAACGCTTATTTGTCTTCGAAGGGAGCTCAGCCGGTCAGCCTGGAGCCGTTCCGAACGCTGCAGGGCAGCACCGCCACCGGATCGAGCGGACAGGCGCGGCTGACAAACCTCATGCAGCTCACCCTGGACACCAGTTGGTGGACCCGCTATCGCAGCAGTACGAACAATCCCGATCTGGATCCCTCGTTCACCTTTCCGCAAGCGATCCCCGGGTTGTCCATGGGGCAGTTTCCGGCCATCCCGCGAACCGATGCAGACCTCGCCCCTTCCGATCATCTGCAAGCGATCGCCAACACGGCGGGCTTCCATATGCCGACGATTGAGCAAGGCGGCAATAGCCTGTACCCTTCGATGGCGCTTCGGGCGAGCAGCGTGGAAGTCTTGCGAATCCTCATTAGCATCGGCCCAACCGAGACCATGCACTTTCAGACCTGGCAGGACAAGGCCGGTAATGCTCTTCCCGTGACGGACCCAACCAACGGGTTGGTGTTTCCGGACCTCAACGCTCCTCCCTTTGGCACGGAAGAGTTCACTACAAACCTGATCATGCCGGAGCCGTGCCCTTTTCTCAGCCGGTCACTCCCGGTATGTTCGGTCATTCGTCCCACCGAGACCAGGGGAGTTGCGAAGAGCGTGGTGAATTTTCTGACGGCAATGGGGCTTTTTATCGGCCAATCCCCCGCGTTTTTCGAGCTTTTGAACGATCTGGCAAGTGACGCGGACAATGCCAGGCGCGACGGTCCCGGCGACTGATCGCGCCGGCCCAGCAACGCTTGCCGGACGGTTCGGAGAATCCCTCATTTCCGGCCGCCACTGCCCGATAGCCTGATAGCGGGACGTGGCGGCCAATTTTTTACGGATTCGCCTCAAGAGTGAATTCGATCTCCTGTTCGTGCGGGCGCACATAGCGCCCCGGGACGGACTTCAATCGCAGCGGCACCCAGAGCGCTCCCACCGCGTGGTCCAAGGTCTTTTCCAGCGCGTCCTGGTACGGGTTGTATGGGTACACCGGCCAAGTCAGACGGGCGGTTGGGTCCAAGTGCAGGGTCCACCCGTGGTGCCGGATCGAACCGCCCAGCGCAGCCGGCCCCAATTCCAGCGCCTCGGGTCCCAGGACGAACTTCTCCCCCGAGCCGGTTATCAGGAACTCGCCCGCGTGCAACACAAGCTGCAGGGTGGCGAACGCTTCGTCGGGTGGGTGTCCCTTCCCGGTAATCACAAAGTCAAACTTCAGTTGCCGGGCGGATGGCCGATGAATGTAGAGATCGCTAAAGAACGTGTTAAAGGCGACCGACAGACGGTCGCCGGTTTCGCTCATCTGAAGGCGGCTACTCAGCGGCAGATGATGGATTTCATTTCCGACTTTTTCGCGGAAGGTCGCAAGCTCGGGCTGACGTTTTGAATTTGCCCCGCTCACAATCAATCCGGCTTCCTTGTGAAATACGCTGAAGTTTGACTGCCGGTCCAAATAGAACTGATTCGTCACCGCGGGTGTTTCCACAATCCCGGAAAGGCTGACTACCCAGGGTCCGGTCTTGCGAATCCCCGCCGGAATGTTCATTCGGTATACGTATTGTTCACGCTCCTGGGGAATGGGAGACGTTTCGCCGTCGTGATAATAGAGCGCATTCTGGGCCAGCCGTCCCAAATCCTCCATGGTCAGTTTCTCCGGATCGAAAAATCCGGCGAGAAACGCCGCGTACCGCCGGCCTTCGGGAAAATTGGAAAAAGCGAAGTGAGCCCATGCGCGTCCACCCCAATAACGATTCCGATTGTTCATCGTTTCAACAGGCGTTCCGTCCGGGTAGGTAAAATTCATATGAAACGCGGTGGACCGCCGCAAGGCTGCCAAGGCCGCTGGGTCTTTACTCAGCTCCCAGTACACGGCCACGGCGGAGAGAGTGAGATGGTCGTAGCCGATCGTTGGACCGGCGCCGCTGTGCTCGCCCCAGTAGCCGCCGGGCGACTGGTCGACCGTGGCAAACCGGTGCAGGATTTTCGCGCCTAACGCCGTCCAATCCGGCTTCTCGAACGTGAGCCCGGCCAGATACAACAGCTCCGCCCACTGGGAATAGTGATTCGGCGAAGTCCCAATGTACGGGGACTGATACCACGGGAAGTCGACACGCTCGGCCGCGTCGGAAGCCAGCAGCGCGGTGTTGGCGAGAATCGCTTTCTTCCATCGCCCATCTCTCTCGGGGCCAAGCTTCCCCTTCAGTAAGCGATAGGCTTCAAGCCACGTGTAGGTGTCCCAATCGCTGTCGAGGCGCGGAGTGAACTTGCCGTTCTCATTTTCCGATGCGAGCAGGTCTCCAATTCGAATCGCGAGGGCCAGCATCTTCGGATCGCGGTACCGGGGGTTCGCCGGATGCTTTTTGGCGTAGAGAACGGCGGGTGCCAGGATCGCGTAGCCGAAGTGTGTCCAGCCGCGCGTCTTTTCCAAAGCCGCCAAGTCCCCGTTCGGTTCCGCGGCGAGCCGAGCGGAAACCCGGTCGGCCCCCGCTCCCAGCAGTTCGAAGTAGCGCTCCGGCAGTGCGGTAGCCGCCGTCGCGGGCATGGCGCACATCCCCAGCAGCACAATCGTAAGGACCTTGCAGACAGGATTCGGCATATACCTCCGCAAATCATTTCCCCCGGAGCCAGCCGAGCAGCAGCGTAGCGTCGAGTTTCCTTTGCGATTCGTAGCGGATGCTGGCGGCGCGGGCTCCCGTGTCGTGCATCAGACGTTGGAACCGCAGGCGTGAAGCAGCGGCGGCATCGTCATGATCGGGCGCCTGACAATACAGAACATTTCTGGGCGCAATCGACAACACAAGTTCCGGAATATCGGCGGACGCCACCGAGTACGGGACTACGGAGCCCAGATCGACGGAGTAATCGGACGCTTGAATCGTCCCCAGGCGCTCAGCCGAGTTCCAGTGGAGCACCATGTCCTCGTGATCGCGGCTCGCCATGGCTTTCATCAAAGAAACGAAGCTATGCCCGAAGTCTGCGACCGCCACGTTGCGGATGCGGTCGTCCGCCGCGGCCGCCAGCAGAGCGGACAATCCGTCCCCTCCAATACCGGCGACCGTGAGCCCCCGCATCGAAACGTCCGGGCGGATTTGCAGGTAGTCTATCCCGCGGATCAAGTCAAAGGCCCGCCGGCCGGCCAACGGTCTGCCAAACAATATCTGATTGCCGGTCAGACGAAAATTATTGTTCTGCCACGTCCCCACTTTCCCGAGCGTTTCTCCCCGGCCGCGCAGGTCGGGAGAAAACACGGTGATTCCGGCGGCCAGCAGAGGTTCGACTAAACCGGAGACGGCAAC
Organism: Bryobacteraceae bacterium; assembly: GCA_035545735.1. Classification (GTDB taxonomy): domain Bacteria; phylum Acidobacteriota; class Terriglobia; order Bryobacterales; family Bryobacteraceae; genus JAJYKC01. Next base: position 174,253 of record DASZXS010000068.1, read on the forward strand.
GGCTGCCTTGCCGCGGCCGTCGGCGATGACAACCGTTTTCCCGGCAGTGTGCGCCGGCAGCCATAACAGTGCTGGAATGTATTCGCCGTCCTCGCTGACGTAGAACAGCTTCTCCAGGCGGCCACCGGGAATAGCAATCTTCCCATCGATCTCCGACTTCAACAGATGAGGCTTCGACTCCGGAGGCGCGGCAAGATCGCGTGCCCATTCCTTGATCCGCTTCAGATCGTCGTCGGTGGGCGGCGTTGGCCGGCGGGCGATCGTGTCAAGCGCTCTTGCGCGAGCCAGGGAGAGGACGGTGGGCGCCCGTGAGACGACGGCTCCGGCCGGGTCGCAGCGCAAACGAGGATCGTTCTGGCTGAGCGGCGCGACATCGCCTTCGGGAATTGGGTCGCCGTTCCCAATTCCCTGGAGGTGCAGCGCCATCCACCCATACATCCTTTCCCGATAGGGCCGGCCGTAGGAGTGCGGCTGTTGTGGGACTTCGTCGAAGCGCGCCTCCCACGGGCGCTGCAGGAGCGCGTAAATCGCTTCCGTGCGCGCGGCGGACCGGCGCGCGCCGCTGATCGGAAAAATGTCGTCATGATCGCCCTGCAGCATCAGCAGCGGCCGCGGAGCGATCAAGCCCGCGATCTCAAACCACTCCATCGAGCGAAACAGTCCGGGCAGTTGCGTGCAGGTGCAGTGCGCCCCGGCGTATTTCAGCCAGTTGCTGAACTCGAACGTGTAGCCGGCAACGGCCGACGCGCGCACCCGGTGGTCCAGAGCTGCCGTGAACAAAGTGTTCAGGCCGCCGCCGGAGTTGCCAGTGACGCCGATCCGTTCGGGATCGACGTCCGGAAGAGATTGCAGATAGTCAATGGCGCGCATGCTATCCCATACCATCCACCCGGCGATTGTTTCTCCAAGCGGCAAGAGCGCATAGCCCGCTTCATGATGAATATTCCCGCTCACCATGCGCTCGCCCTGTCCGATCGCATCGTAGACCAAAACGACAAAGCCGAGTTTCGCGAGTTTAATGCATCGCGCCTGAATCTCTCCGCCCGCTTTGCCGGCGTCCAGTTCATGGCCAATCGGACACAGCACCGCCGCCCGCTTCCGGGAGGAATCCTTGGGGCGGTAAAGATTCGCAGTGACCGGGAAACCAGGCCGGCTTTCAAAAATCACGTTTTCGAGGACGTAGTCGCCGAAATCGTGTGAGCCGGTGGTTCGCCCGTTCAGTGGCGTCCGCGGCGGTAAGTTTTCCAGTCCGATCTCGTGGCGGAATGCCCGTTCTACTTCGCGCCTCCGGATCATCCAATCTTCGGCGTCTCCCGGGACTTTCCAGCGCTGCACATATTCGGCCGCATCGCTCAGCGACTTCACCAGCGCGGTCGAGGAGGGTGGGAGATTCGTCCCGTCCAGGTCGTTCAGGTTCGGCGTAACGATCCATCGTGGATCGGGCTGGGCCTCTTGCGGGAATATGAGCTTCGGGAAGAGCGCGAGCATCGCCAGGGCCGAGATTTTATGGATTGCCGCCAATGTATCCAAGGCTCCTTAGTTGTTCGAGAGTGTGGGGATCCAAAGCCGATTTTTCTCCCTTGCCAAGCGCCCCTCTGGTTCGCTTTTGTGCGGCGATCCAACGGTTGATTTCCGCCATCCGTTCTTCCACTTCCTTGGGGTGGAGCGCGGCTACATTTTTTTTGTCGCCGCGATCCGAGCGCCGGTCGTATAGCTCCACGCGGTTGATTCCAGCTTGTTTGGCTTTGTCCCGATAAATGAGCTTCCAATTCGAATCCAGAAGCGCAAGGGTGTTCGTGTGATTCTCGGGGACGGAAACGGACGAAGGCGGACCCGGATGGGCAAAGCGCGAGGACATCACCAGGCCGCGCCGCTGAAATGGCCTGCCAAACGCCAATGGCGCCAAACTCTGCCCCTGCGCGACATCGGGAACTTTCAGCCCGAGCAGGTCCAGCACGGTGGGCATCACGTCGATCAACTGCGCCGGCTCCGCGATTCGCCGTGGCGTTCGGAATATCTTCGGGTTCCAAAGCACCAGCACGCAATGAGTCAGTTCCTGATAGAGCGTGTGTCCATGAGCCGTCCAGCCATGCTCCCAAAATTCTTCGCCGTGATCGGAGACAACGACGATCAGCGTGTTGTCCAAAATGCCAAGCTGCTTCAGTTTCCCGGCCAGCATCTCCAGGCTATGGTCGTTGTGAAGAATCTCGCCGTCATAGCGATCCATCGCCTGTTGGATGAATTGATCCGGGTCAATTCCTTTTTTCCGGCACATCGCCCGGGTGAAAACGGCTCCGCCGCCATACTGGGATGCATCGCGGAACTCTTCGTATTCGTGGTTGAAGGCGGGCGTCTCCTTCGGATTTGCGAATTTGGCCTCGAATTCCGCGGGTGGCCGGTACGGAGCGTGAGGATCGGTAGTATGAACGTACAGGAAGAATGGTTCGTCATGATGATGGTCGAGCCACGGAAACACGACCTGATTCACCGCCGCCGAGTCGGTGCCGCGATCCACCGCATCTTTTCGGTGGCGTTGGACAACGGCCCAGTCGGAGAGATAATCGAATCCCCGCTGCAGACCGGTAATGCGTCCGGCGAAAGGATTCGCAATCAGGCTCGCCGTTACGTAGCCCGCGGCCCTCATCTGCGCGGCCATCGTCGTAGCGCCGCTCGGAATCGTATCGTAGTCGTTCACGATGGCATGAGTGAACGAATATAACGATGTCAGAAGAGAGGCGGTCGACGGTTTGGTCCAGGTGGCTTGCGCCTGGCAATCGTCGAACACAATGCCGGATTCTCCCAGCTTTTTCAAGAACGGCGTAGTGTTGCGCGCGTATCCGTACAGGCTCGAATGGTCGGGGCGGAGGGTATCGATCATATAGACCAGCACGTTCGGCCGGCTTTTGGGGGCGCGAGTGGTGAGTAGCGGGTTTGCCCAGAGGCCCACGGCGCCTTTTCGTGCGGCGTCCGTCTGGAACGTGAGCCTGATCTTCTTGCCAGCGTAGGCGGAAAGATCGATGTCCGCGTCCTCCCAAATTTCCGGATCGGCGAGGGTCTTTGCATACAGGGGACTGGCCGAGCCCTCCGCCAGGACACGAAACGTAACCGGAACGCCCTTTTCGGTCACACCCGCGGCGAAGTGCAGTCTACCCGCAGGAGGCACGGGAGCGGCGAAAGTAATTGCCGACGGCGAGTGGGTGTACAGGGCGTCGCGATATTCGTCGCGCTTCCCCAGGAACAGGCGGCCGGCCGGATCTGGAAAGGCGGCCTTTCGTGGGATCACTTTGATCGAGGCAATCGCGACAAGGTCGTTCGTGCCATCCGTCGGCATGATTGCCAAAGGACGGCTCCCCGGCTCTTGAATATCTACCGCAAACCGGTACACGTTGTACTGGCGCAAGGGGCCTATTTTCTGCCTGTACTCCTGATTTCCCACGCGAATCTTAATCTCGTTGCCGCCTTCGGCGAGCATGCGGATTTCCACGGCCTCATAGCGGCTCCACTCGATCAGGGAATCCTTGGGCGCGAGAATGACCGGAGTGGAGCCTTCGCCCTTGACGATCATGTCTCCCTGGCGAAAGCCCATGCGCCCTCGCAGGAGCGTCCAGGTTAGATCTTTGTCGTTGAAAAAATCACGCCACACGAGCGGATCGGACATGAGTGCCGCGGACGGCGCGGCGGACGCGGAAATCGATACGGCCGACGAGAGTTCATCGTTGAAACGATAGGGACGAAAGGGCGCGCCCGCGGTTTGCGCCGGCGGTCGCGGGCCGGCGAGCATAAGCAGAATGAGCAAACCAAATGACCACGCGTGCCGCACAGCACTAGTCTTGCGCAACCCGCGGTTTCCTGGAGTCGCGGTCACCACTCCATGCGGGCTGAGAACTGAATAATGCGAGGGTCGTTCGCCTGCTGGCTGAGGTTGATGAGACCGGTATTTCTATTGGGAGCAATGTCCACCGGGTGATTGAGCACGTTAAAAAAATCCGCGGTAAAACGCACTCTCGCCGTTTCCGTGATATCGAAGTACTTGAAGATGGAAAAGTCTTCGTTCCACTGACCCGGCCCGAGGAAGAAGTTCTGAGGGTTCCAGCTCAGATTGTCGGTGATCGTCGTATTCCGGACCTGGCCGTTTGCCAGAACAAACGGTATTTGATTGCTGAAGTTCGGGCCAACCGGCCGCAACACACGCTGGGATCGATCGGCGGGAACCAGTTGCTGCAGTTGCGACTGATTCACGTTGGTTGCCTGTGTGGGGTCAAAGTCGCCCTTAAAGTACAGCATCTGCGTTTGTCCAAAGATATTCATCGTCAGGCGCTGGCCGGAATCGAGCGTTGGGTTGCCAAACAAATACTCGTTCGTAGCGACGCTGGACCAGTTTCCGCTCTGCCATGTGCCGATGAAGGCGACCTGCCATCCCCCTACCACTGCGTTTCCGGCCCGGGATACGTGGCCGGCGAAACGCTTGCCCTTTCCAAAGGGCAATTCGTAGATGCCATTCCACGATATTCGCTGGGGGGGAACCGACGCGGAATTGGCGTACACCAGGCGGAGCCGCTGGTCGAACGTAAGATTCGGATTTCCCAGAATCGTTGAATTCATCGGAACCAGACTGTTTCCGCCTCCGGAGCCAAACCCGCTCTCGTCCGCCGTTGTCATGATGTGGTTGTGTGTAAAGAACCACTGGAACGCCAGGCCGTTTGAGAAGCGGCGCTGCACTTCCACCTGGAAGGAGTTTGAATTCGAATAGCCAACATGCGCGACGTCCAGGCCGTTCCAGTTTGGATTCGGGCGTCGTAAGTCCGCGTTTGTCTGGGCCGCCAGACCCGTTTGCATCTGATAGTTCAATTGCGATTGGGGGGAACTGAAGGCGACACGCTGCTCCAGGTTGCTGCCGTGGTTACCGATGTAACTGAGGCGAAGCGAAGTATTCCTGGTGAGTTCCCGCTCCAGGGTGAGCTCCCACTGCTGCATCCGGTTGTCGTTCCAGTTGTGCGGATCCATCACGTAGATGGTCTGTGCGGTTTGGCTGATTCCCTGGATACCGGTCACGTTTACGGTGGCGTTTGGCAGGTAATCGTTGGAGGTCGGCGAGATGAGAAGCGCGCGGTTGAAGAACGTCCCGTTGGCGGTGTCCAGATGGTTTACGAAGTTCAGGTTGAGCGGAGGATTTGTCCGCGATGCGGCCAGGATCTGCGAGAGCGGCGTGGGCCAATAATAGATTCCATACCCTGCCCGCAGCACCCACTTGTTCGTGATCTGGTACGCCGCTGCGAGTCTTGGGCCCCAATCTCCCCAGGTGTCGGGAACCAGCGCGCCGGGAAAACCGGAGACAGAGTTTGCGGTTACCCAGGACAATCCGCGAGCCTGCCACGAACCTAAAACGCCGGAAGGAATATTAGGCAGACTATCGATTGTCGTGCCATGCGGACTAATTACTTGAAAACTATTTACGTAGTTACTGGGATCCAGATTTACCAGACGGTCGTATTTTTCATGATAAGTCGTCCAGTGGTCCCACCGCAGCCCCAGGTCGACGGTCAGCCTGCGCCCGAGCTTCCAGGTGTCGTTGACGTAGGCTCCGATTTCTTTTTGCTGAAAATAAAAATAGCCGCGGTTATATTGATCGCGGAGTGCGGTGGGCAAACCCAGGAGGAGTTCGGCGAACCCCGAGCCGGTGTAAGGCGTCGCCGATTCAGACGAGGGATCGTACAGGGCGGTCCAGTTCGCGTAAAAACTGTGGGAGCCCTGCGCCTGTTGGAGTTGGTTGACGTTGTTGAACTCCTGCCGGCCCTTGAAGCCGGCCTTGATCGTGTGTTTCCCCTTGACCCATGTCACGCCGTCGGATACTTCAAACGCCGTGAGGTATTGAAAGTTCTTGTTATCGCCGTCCCAACCCCCGCCATAAAACATGTTGTAGGCGTCCGTATAAACCGTCGGCCAGCCGGTTACGCCAAACGGATTGGGCAGCCCCAATTTGTCCGCCCATTTTGTGCTGTCGCCGAGCGTTCCATAATTGGCTCCGGAGCGATGGTTTGAGACCTGCAACTCATTCAGCAGGGTGGGCGAAAAGACGTGATTCCAGCGAACATAGCTGGAATAGACGCTGTAGTCCTGACGCGCCGTGCCGCCGCAATTTGTGCAGCCGGGAGGCGGAAATCCGTACTTTCCGCCGTATTGTTTGCCGGAGAACGGTGAATCGGTGAACCGCCCTGAGATGGTGTCTTTTTCCGAGAAGTTGTGGTCTATTTTGATGGTGAGGGAATGCTGGTCCTGCGTCACCGGGTAGTAGGCCTGGAAATTGAGGTCGGTCCAGGGATTGCCGCCCGCGTTGGGGCCGTTGGGCAGCGGCGAGACGCTCTCGAAGATTTTCGCGTACGCGCTGAGCCTGTTGGTGGGAATCACGTTGTTCTGAAACGGCAGGCGTACGCCGGTTGATGTGGTCGAAAGCGGATCGTAAAGCGTTATCTTGTCGCCGCTGGTATCGGTGATGTTGCTGAGATCGCCGTTCCACATCGAGGGCGTTGCGACGCCCGTCGTTCCAAACTGGTTTTGTCGTACTTTGGCGCCCTCCCAATCGAAAAGGAAGAAGGTCTTGTTCTTGCCGTTATACAAATGAGGCAGGATCACCGGGCCGCCCACCCACCCGCCATATTCGTTCCGGATCAGCTTGGCGGCGGTGTTGCCGTCCTGTCGCTGGCGGGCGCGAAGGCCGTCGGCGTTGTTGCGGAAGGTCTCAAACACGGCCCCGTGAAGGGCGTTGGTTCCACTACGTGTGACCATCTCGATGGTGGCCGGACGCGAAAACTGGGCGCCGGAACCGGCCGTTTCGATGCGGAACTCCTGGATTGTATCGAGCCCGGGCTGGACTCGGGAAATCGTCCCGCCGAAACGGTCCACGTAGGAGATTCCATCGAGGGTCATCTCCGTGGCTCCCACTTTCATTCCGTTGGTCCGCGTATTGCCGCCGCCGCCTTCCACTCCGGCGGTCAGCCCGAACAAGTTCGAGACCTGACGGCCATTGAGAGGTAAATCGTGAATCCGCACGGCGTCCTTCACATCACTAACCTGCGCGCCTTCGGTGGCGACAATGGGCGTGGCTCCGGTTACTTGCACGGTCGCCTGCAGACTGCCGATCTCCATGGCTGGATTTACCACTACGATCGCGCCTGCTTCGACGAGCAGGTTGCCTTCCCACCGCTTAAAACCGTTCGCTTCCACGGTCAACTGGTAGGGCCCAATCCGCACGCCGCCGAAGTAATAAACGCCGGCCGAGTTCGTTTTGCCGGTTTGGATGACGCCGGTGGAAGTATTCTCCAGAGTGACTTTGACGTCCGGAAGTACGGCTTGTGTGCTGTCCTCTACAATTCCCCGCACTGTGCCGAGGCCCGTCTGAGCGATGACAGGAACCGCGAAGAGGGTTACGGCAGCGCCGCACTTTCTAGCGAGGTGCAAGAAAGCGATTGAATTCATACGCTTTTCCCCCGTCCGTGATCGAATTTGGTCAAGCGTAACCGAGTTTCAAATCTCTGTCAAGAACTATGTGGCGGTCCTGTGGACACAGACGATGGCGGTGGCCGGAGACGGCCGGGTAGCGCGGGGGCCTCTCGTAGCAGACGAGCATTTCTTGGAACTCCCAAGCGTTCTCCGTCGTAAAAGACGGCATGGAGACATTTGCCGCCGATGTCCGGCATGCCCTGCGCATGTTATGGAAGAGTCCGGGGTTCACCGCGATTGCGGTCGCCGCGCTCGCCCTGGGTATAGGCGCCAATACGGCTATCTTCACCGTGGTCAACGCGGTTCTGCTGAAGCCTCTGCCCTATCCCGATTCCTCCCGGATTGTGTACGTGCACCGGACGTACCCGCAGGGAATCGGTGACTCGGCCTCGGTCCCCAAGTTCACCGCCTGGAAGGCCGGTGCAACCCTTTTGCAGGACATGGCGGCCTATGACTTCTCTGGCCCGGGACTCAACCTCGCCGGAGGCGATCGGCCCCAGCAGATCAAGGGTATACACGTCTCGAAGGACTATTTCCGCCTGTTTGGCGCGGGCGCGGTGCTGGGACGCACCTTCCTGCCGGAGGAAGACCGGCCCGGAAGCGCGAGAGTGGCGGTGCTCAGCAACGGGATTTGGAAGAGGCAGTTCGGGGGCGACCGCTCCATCATCGGCCGGTCCATCGTCTTGAGCGGCGACCAATATACGGTTGTAGGGGTACTCGGTCCCGGGTTCCGGCCGGAACCGCCCTCCGATGTATGGCTGCCGTTACAGGCTGACCCGGCCAGCACCAACCAGGCGCACTATCTGATGGTGGCCGCCCGCCTCAAACCGGGCGCAACGTTGAGCCAGACGAATGCGCAGTTGAAGGTTGTCGCGGCGCAGTTCCGCAAGGATCATCCGCAATCCATGGACAAAGACGAAACCGCGAGCGTGACGCCCCTGCAACAGCAAATGACCGGGGACGTGAGGCCGGCCCTCCTGATTCTTACGGGCGCCGTTTGCCTGGTGCTACTGATCGCCTGCGCGAACGTCGCGAACTTATTGCTGGCGCGGGCGTCCGGCCGGCAAAGAGAACTGGCGATTCGCGCGGCAATCGGCGCGGGCCGGGGGCGCATCGTCCGGCAGCTACTGACCGAGAGCGTGCTGCTCGCCGCCCTGGGAGCCATCTTCGGTCTGGCGCTCGGTTTTTGGGGTGTCCGCGCGCTGCTCGCGCTCAGTCCCGGCGATCTTCCCCGTCTTGGGGACGCCGGAGCGGACGTCTCGCTCGATTGGGCCGTCCTGCTCTACACCGTGGGCATCGCCTTCGTTACCGGCATCCTGTTTGGCGTTTTTCCGGCGCTGCATGCCTCGCGCCCCGATTTGAACGCCACGCTGAAAGAAACCAGCAGCCGCTCCGGAACCGGAATGAGGCAAAACAAGACGCGCGGCTTCCTCGTTGTAAGTGAAATGGCTCTGGCGATGATCCTGCTCGTAGGCGCGGCCCTGTTAATTCGCACATTCAGCGGTCTGCGCGACGTGAACCCCGGAATTTCGACGGATCACATTCTCACCATGCAGACGGCGATGGCCGGTTCGCGATATGCCACCACCGCGCAAATGGAGAACCTGGAGCGCCAGGTGGTGCGGCGCGTCGAATCGCTCCCCGCGGTGATTGCCGCGGCTCCCACTGTGGTTCTTCCTCTTCAAAACATCGGCCTCGATCTACCCATTCGAATCGCGGGCAGACCGCCCGCCGCCGGCAGCCCTTACAACGGCGACGAGTTCTGGCGTTTTGCCGGCCCCCGGTATTTCGACGTATTTCAAATCGGCCTCCTGCGCGGGCGAAAATTCACCGAGCAGGACACCCTGAAATCGGCGCCGGTTGTCATCGTCAATCAGGCTTTTGCGGAGAAATACTGGCCCAAACAAGATCCCCTGGGACAGCAGATGAGCATCGGCGGGAGCCAGCTTGGACCCGAGTTTGAGGATCCGCCGAGAGAGGTAGTCGGCATCGTGGCCAATGTGCACGAAGACGGACTGAGCCGTCCGCTGCCTCCGGTGATGTACATTCCCGCCGCTCAAGTCGCGGACGGCCTCACGCGTTTCGCGAATTCGGCGCTCCCTCTCAACTGGGTCGTGCGCACCAAGGGAGACCCTCTGGCTCTGTCGCAGTCCATCCAGCAGGCGTTTCTTTCCGTCGATGCGCAGCTTCCCATTGCGAAAATCGAAACCATGGAGAAAATCGCGAGCCGGAGCATGGCGCGCGAGAACTTCAATATGCTGCTGCTGACCATCTTTGCCGGAATCGCCGTGTCGCTTGCGGCCATCGGAATTTACGGCCTCATGTCGTACTCGGTGGAGCAGCGGACGAACGAGATCGGTATCCGCATGGCTCTCGGAGCCGAGCGTGGCGACATGCTGCGAATGGTGATCCGCCAGGGGATGCTGCTTGCCGGGACCGGCGTGGTGATTGGTCTGGCCGCGGCGTACGGCCTGACGCGCCTGCTCGCTCGGATGTTGTTCGGCGTGAAGCCGGATGATCCGGCGACATTTCTTGCCGTCGCCGCCGTTCTTGCGGTGGTGGCGCTGATCGCATCCTTCGTTCCCGCGTACCGCGCTACCAAAATCGATCCGCTCGTCGCTCTCCGCTACGAGTAGAGCTTGTCGCTCTCCGCTACCGGTAAAACGAATGCTCTACAATCTGATTCATGCCCGGCGTTCCGTTTGGTTCCCCTGAGAAGTTCCCCTCGGCGTGGATCGGGTAGCGGCGCATGCTCGAACGTGCAGGCAAGCTGCTATTCGGTTGCGCCATCTTCTCCAGTTCACTGCTTCTGTTCCTGATTCAGCCGGTATTCGCCAAGCTGATCCTGCCCTGGTTCGGCGGATCGGCTGCCGTTTGGATTGTTTGCCTGGTGTTCTTTCAATCCGCGCTGCTGGCGGGTTATCTTTATTCCCATCTGCTGACCAGCCGCCTTGCTCCAGCCCCGCAATCCTGGATTCATATCGCTCTACTTGCCGCCTCGCTATTCCTGCTTCCCGTAATTCCCGGCGCATTCTGGAAACCGGCGCAGGGGAGCGCCGACCCGGCGTGGGCCATTCTTCTGCTGCTGATCGCCGTGCTGGGTCTCCCGTATTTTCTGCTGTCCACTACCACTCCGCTGCTGCAGGTCTGGTACACGCGCAAGTACGCCGGGCCTCCTCCCTACCGGCTTTTCGCGCTTTCAAACGCCGCATCGCTGCTCGCCCTGGCGAGCTATCCGTTTTGGATTGAGCCGAGCCTCCCCACGCGCGCCCAGGCGTCATGGTGGTCGGGGGCCTTCGCGGTTTTCGCCATCGTCTGCGCGCTCATTGCTTTCAGCGGCCGCCGTTCGCCGGCTGTCGAACCTCGTGCCGCGGCTTCCCGGCGCTCCCTTTCTCGCTCCTCCGCGATCACGTGGGCGCTGCTCGCGGCGGCTGGTTCGATGATGCTGCTTGCCACCACCAATCAGCTCACCCAGAACGTCGCCGCGGTTCCGCTGCTCTGGATTCTTCCCCTGGCGTTCTATCTCCTGTCCTTTGTGCTGTGTTTCGAGAGCGTGCGATGGTACCGGCGCTGGCTCTATTTGCGGCTTTTGGCGCTGGTGATCGGCTCGGTGGGCTACGCCATCTACGATATCCAGACCGGCGAGGCGATCGTCATCGCAGTCCCGATCTTTGTGCTTGGGCTCTTTGTCTGCTGCATGTATTGCCACGGAGAACTCAGCCTGCGCAAGCCGGATGCGGCAGGGTTAACGCTGTTCTACCTGATGATCGCGCTCGGCGGCGCCGCGGGGGCGATCATGATCGGGTTGGTTGCCCCGCACGTCTTCGCCGGGACTTACGATCTCTCGTTCGCGCTGTTATGCGTGGCCGCTCTGGCGCTGGCCCTGAACTGGAGTGGCGGATGGCCCCAGCGCCTTCTCTGGACCACCGCCGTTTTCGCCACAATTTTTGTTTTTACTTCGCAGGTTCGGGGCTATCACAAGGAAGCTCTTGTGCTGATGCGAAGCTTTTATGGCTCGCTCCGAGTGGTCGAGACTTCCATGAATGGAGCCGAGGTGCGCAAGCTATATCACGGAACGGTGCAGCATGGCTCGCAATACTACGCGGCGGGCCACCGGATGACTCCCACCAGTTATTACGGCGAGGATTCCGGCGTGGGACTCGCGATGCGGTTTGCGGCGAACGGACCGAAGCGGGCCGGCATGATCGGACTTGGTACCGGCACTCTCGCCGCCTACGGCAATCCCGGCGACTACTTTCATTTCTACGAAATCAATCCGCAGGTGATTTCCATCGCGGGGTCGCTGTTCTCCTACACGCGCGAGACTCCGGCGCGGGTTGAGATCACTCCCGGCGACGCCCGTCTTTCGCTGGAGGCCGAGCCGCCGCAGAACTTTGATGTCCTGGTGGTGGACGCGTTTTCCGGCGATGCCATTCCCGTGCATCTGCTGACTCGCGAAGTCTTCGCGCTATACCTGCGGCACTTGCGGCCCGGCGGAGTGCTCGCGGTCCACGTCTCCAACCAATATCTCGATCTCGCTCCCATCGTGCGGGAGATCGCCGCCCGGTACAATCTGCCCGCGGTTCTGGTCCGCACACCCGACGATGACGACGAATTGCTCGACGCGGCCGATTGGGTGCTGCTCAGCCGCAACCGGAGCTTTCTCGAACGCAAGGAAGTCTCCGGCGCTTCCGCGGAGATTCCGCTGCGCCCGAACCTGCGGATGTGGACGGACGATTACAACAATCTTTTCCAGGTGTTGAAGCTGGTCCGCGGCGACCGTTAGCGATGGACCGCTACTCGGCCGCCGGACGTCCTTTGAGCAGTCCCACTTTTTGCAGTATACGCCGCACTTTCTTCGGCGAAATGGAAAGGCGCGAGGCCACCCGGGCGATCTTCCGGTCTTCCGCTTCCCAAACTTTCGGGATGATGATCTCCGCGAACTCGTCGGAGATTTGCCGGAACGTCTTCTCGCCGACCACGCCCTGGGACCAGGCGCGCAAGGTCGCGTCGATGCTGCCGCCCACCAGCAGCTTCGCTTTCAACATCTGGAGTTCATCCCACAAATAGTCGTAGTCGTCGGGTTTTAATAATGCCGACGCCTGGCTGCAGCTTTGAGAGGCCAGATCGCGCGCGTTGAAAAACGGGTTGCAATGCGTCAGCCCCTCCCAGGTGTAGGCGCGGGCCAGCAGCCAGCGGTTCTGTGTGTGCTTGGCCGCCTCCACCGCTTCGCGGGCGTAGTCGCGCGCAAGCTGCGCGTGCCGTCCGGGATTCGAGCCTTCTTCAATCCCTTCATCGAGCTTCGCATGCTCCACCATGCACTGCAGAATGCGCGCCCGCGACATCAGAATATAGTCCTGCTTCTGATGCCCGAGTTCGTACGCTTCGCCGGCTTCGATCTCCGCCTGCTCCAGCTCGCCGCCGTCCAGGTAGAGATATCCGCGATCGATCCGAACCGTCCCGCTGCCGCGATGGTGCGGCAAGGAGTGGTAGATCAAGGCCGCTTCGCCGAGCGCGGCGAGCGCCTCCTGCCTCAGTTCTTCAAAACGGCGCCGGTAGGACGCCTCCGTCGAAGCGGCGCCGCCTTTGATGGCACTCCCTGGGTTCTTCGGGCCTTCTTTTCTCCGGCGTGTCAGCGCGTCATCCAACTGCCGGCGGATTTGCAGCGCGATCAGCCTCTTCACCGTGGCGATATTCGCCAGGGTGCGGGCGTAATTCCGGTGGCGCGGGTCGCGCTTCCGGTACGCTTCAATCGCCTCCTCGAAGTGAGCGATGGCGGGTTCGTACCGCCCTTCACGCCGGGCCAGGCGGCCGTAGGCGGAATGGATATTGCCCAGCGTGATGTAATCGTCTGTCGCGCCCAGCACCTGTTCGGCTTCCTGCAGCACGCGAATCGATTCTTTGTACTTGCCCTTTTGAAAATAAAGCCAGCTTTCAAGCACCTGCATCAGCGCGGCTAGAGGCTCATAGCCGAGCTCGCGCGCCAGGGCGCATCCTTTGGTGACGCACTCCAGTGCCTGGTCGTATTCCGCCTGGTATCGCCGGCAGCGCGCCTTCCAGAAATAGGCGATTGCGAGCAGTTCCTTGTCGCCCGCTTCTTCCCCGGTGGAAAGGATGAAATCCAGATGCCGGATCGCTTCCTCGGCCTCTTCCTCCGCCATTGCCACCAGCGCTTCGCTGATCCTGAGCTGCAGATAATCGGCCAGCGGGAGATGGGATCGTGAATCCTTGGGGAATCGTTCCAGAATATTCCGCACCGTCGCCGGGCCGGCGTAGCCCGAATCGACCCATCGCGCCACCACCCCGAGGCTGGCCGCGCCCTGAGGGGTGGTGCTGTCCAGCGCCTCCACCGCCTCCTGATTTTGTTCGAGGTAATCGAGGCCGCTGCTGATGCGCCGCATCGCCAGGTCCGAACGCAGACGACGCAGGAACGTGTTCCAGTTCATCACCTCGGGCGCTTCGATGGTTTGAGAGCGCATCAGTCGAGATGGTCGTAAGCCGCCAGGGTTAGAAATTCCGGAAATTCGTCCGCCTCGGACAACTGGGCGAAAATATCGGCGGCTTCGCGGAATTTGCCGGCGTCGAACCGCTCGGTGCCCACCTGTTCTCGCAGCGTGTTCATCTGCTCGTCCAGAAACTGCCGCGCCAGCACGCTGGTCACCGTCTGGCCGCCGGACAGGTGAGCGCCGTGACGGATCCATTGCCAGATCTGCGCCCGGCAGATCTCCGCGGTCGCCGCATCCTCCATCAAGTGATAAATAGGCACGCAACCTGAGCCGCGCAACCAGGCCTCCAGGTACTGTAAGCCGACATCGATGTTCCAGCGCAGGCCCTCTTCTGTAATCGTTCCGTCCGGCGCCTCGATCAGATCGGCGCCGGAGACGTGGACGTCCTCTCTCAAACGATCCAGTTGATTTTCGCCGCGCATGTGTTCGTCGAACACCGCTTTCGCCACGGCAACCAAGCCCGGATGCGCCACCCAGGTGCCGTCATGACCCAGTCGCACTTCGCGCAGTTTGTCCTCGCGGACCTTTCCAATGGCGGCGTCGTTCGCCTTGGGGTCGTTCTTAATGGGGACCTGGGCCGCCATGCCGCCCATCGCATGGATGCCGCGGCGGTGGCAGGTGTGAATGAGAAGTTCGACGTACGAATTCAGAAAAGGCCGGGTCATCGTGACTTGCGCCCGGTCCGGCAGCACGAACTCCGCCCGGGCTCGGAATTTCTTGATGAAGCTGAAGATGTAGTCCCAGCGGCCGCAGTTCAAGCCGGCCGAGTGCTCCCGCAGTTCATACAGGATCTCGTCCATCTCGAACGCAGCCAGAATTGTCTCAATCAGGACCGTCGCGCGAACGGAGCCGCGCGGAATTCCGAGCGCCTCCTGGGAGTAAAGGAAGACGTCGTTCCAGAGGCGGGCTTCCAGATGGCTCTCCAGCTTTGGCAGGTAGAAATATGGCCCGGATCCCCGGGCCAGCAATTCGGCCGCGTTGTGAAAGAAGAATAATCCGAAGTCGAAAAGCGAGGCGGACACGGATTCCCCGTCCACCAGAAAATGCTTCTCCACCAGATGCCAGCCGCGTGGGCGGACCATGAGTGTCGCGGGAGACTCATGGAGACGATAGGACTTGCCCCCGGGCGCATCGTAGGCGATCTCGCGGCGGATGGCGTCGTGCAGATTGAGCTGCCCCTCTAAGCAGTTCTCCCAGGTCGGTGAATTGGCGTCTTCGAAATCCGCCATGAAGACGTTCGCGCCGCTATTGAGGGCGTTAATAACCATCTTCCGGTCCACCGGGCCCGTAATTTCAATCCGCCGGTCACGGAGATCGGCGGGTATCGCGGCAACCTTCCAGTCCGATTCGCGGATCGATCGTGTTTCACTCAGGAAGTCCGGAAGGGCGCCGCCGTCCAGGTCCCGCTGTCTCTTTCGCCGCTTTTCCAGCAATTCCCGGCGGGCCGGTTCAAATTTTCGAGCCAGCGCCGCGACGAAATTCCGGGCCTCCGGCGTCAACATTCGCGCCTGCGCCGCCTCCGCCCGGCCCTGGTTCCGGGGAGAAAGAATCCGGGAGCTTTCTTCCTTTAACGAGCTGTTCACGATCGACATCTAGGTAGATGTTATCGTAGAAACACTTAAAATTGGCCTGACACCTTTTGTCTCCCCGAGGTGGGGCAAGTTGTCCCACCGGTACAATACGGACCAAGGAGTTTGAAAATGCGGATGCCCTGCGATAACGTGGCAGGGGCAAAACGCTACCTGGAGTTTTGCGTTCGGGACCTATGGATCGTTATCATGACCACGATGTCCACCGCGTGCGTTCGCCCCGCGAAACCGGAGCAATTGTTCTCCTCGGTCCGCCCGGGAGCGGAAAAGGCACGCAGACCGTTAAGCTCAAGGAGATGTTGGGGGTCCCCGCAATCTCCACCGGGGAAATTCTCCGCGCCGAGTGCGCCTCGGACACGCGGGCAGGCCGCGCACTGAAGGAACTGCTGGCGGGAGGGAACCTCGCCAAGGATGAGACCGTGAACGGCTTGGTTTCCCGCCATCTGAAAAAGCCCGAGTTCCATCGCGGATTCGTCCTGGACGGATATCCCCGGACGCTCGATCAGGCCGATTTTTTGCGCGATCTGCTGCCGGAACTCCACTTGCCCCAACCTACGGTTCTGCATTTCGTGGCGTCGCGGGAAACGCTGGTGCGCCGCATCGCGGGGCGGCGGCAGTGCGCCTCCTGCGGCCGCATTTATAACGTCCATTTCAACCCACCGCGAAATCCCGGCTTTTGCGATCAAGACGGCAATCCCCTGACCCAGCGCGCAGACGACCGGGAGCGCGTGGTGCGGGAGCGTCTCGCGATCTATGAGCGCACCACCCGTCCCGTGGTCGATTATTACCGCTCGGGCGACTTCCACGACATTGATGCCGACGCGAAAGAGCCGGCCGTCTGCGCGGCCATTCAAGGCGCGCTCGCGCGCGTCGCCGTGGGCGTGCTGAGTTAGCTCGGATCAGCTCCAATAATTCCGGTCGAGCCCGCGGTATTGCACGGCTTCGGCCAGATGCTTCGCAAGAACGGACGGGGCGCCGTCCAGGTCCGCCACCGTTCGCGCAACTTTTAGAACACGGTCGTGAGCGCGGGCCGAGAGCCCCATTTTCCGCACCGCCATCTCCAGCGTGCGTTCGCCGGTTTCATCCAGGGCGCAAAGTTTCCGCAAAGTCTGGGAAGGAATATGCGCGTTGTAAAAGCCGCGCTGCCTCTGTACCGCTCGCGCCGCTTCGACGCGCTGGCGCATTTCGGCGGAGGTTTGTCCGTGGTCTTTCCCTCGCAGATCCTTATAAGCAACGGCCGGGACTTCAATGTGCAGGTCGATGCGGTCCAGCAGAGGTCCGCTTAACTTCCCGAGATAACGCTGGATAATCGCGCCGGTGCAGCGGCACTCCCGGGTCGGGTCGCCGAAAAAGCCGCAGGGGCACGGATTCAGAGCCACCACCAGCATGAATCTCGACGGGAACGAAAGCGTCATGTTACTCCGCGCGATCGTCACGGCCCCTTCTTCGAGCGGCTGGCGTAACTGTTCCAGAACGTTTCGCGGGAACTCCGGCAGCTCGTCCAGGAATAGCACTCCATTGTGGGCGAGGCTGACTTCACCGGGACGCGGGGTCCCGCTGCCTCCGCCGAGCAATCCGGCGTCGGATACGGAATGATGCGGCGCGCGAAACGGCCGGTCGCACAAGAGACCGGCCCGGCTCGGCAGGATTCCGGCCACGCTGTGAACCTGGGTTGTCTCGAGCGCCTCCGGAAACGTCAACGGCGGCAAAATTCCCGCGAAGCGTTTCGCCAGCATTGTCTTACCCGAGCCCGGCGGCCCGATCATCATCACATTGTGATTGCCCGCCGCGGCCACTTCGAGCGCTCGCTTCGCCGTGGTCTGTCCTCGCACATCGCTAAAATCGAGTGGATCCGCCGGACCCTGCCGCGCCGCGCCGTTCCGTTCCGTCGTCGCCGGTTGGAAGCGGCTGGGCTCGTTCAAAAACGCGACAACGTCGGATAAATGCCGCAGGCCATAGACCCGGACTCCGTCCGCCACCGCGGCCTCGGCCGCATTGTCCGTGGGCACCAGCAGGTTCGGAATCCCGGCGCGGTGCGCGCACACCGCCATCGAGAGAGCCCCGCGCACCGGCCGCAGTGTGCCGTCCAGAGATAGCTCGCCCACCAGCAGGTGGTCATCGGCGGCCCTCACGGCGCCCATCGCACCCAAAATTCCCATGGCCATCGGCAAGTCGAAGCCCGCCCCCTCTTTGCGCACATTCGCAGGAGCCAGGTTGATGGTCACGCTCTTGTTGGGATAGCCAAAGCCGGAGTTCAGCAGCGCGGACTTGATGCGCTCCCGGCTCTCCCTCACCGCGGTATCCGGCATGCCCACGGTGACAAAATCCCGCGCTGAGCCCGCCGGGTACATATCTACTTCCACATCCACCAAATGCGCATGAATGCCGAATACCGCTGCGCTCCGCGTCCGGAATAGTGCCACAAGACGTAGTGGGGTAGGCGCGCGGTTTCTCTCGAAAGGAGTGCTACTCTACCGGAACGTCGCCGTCACCCGCGTAGGACAGGGGGGGCGAGGGTGTGGCTTCCGGTTCGCGCCAGGGTTTTCACATGGCGATCCCAATGGCCCCAAAGAGCTAAATCACCACTTCGCGCCGGCAGCCGCGAGCATCCATCTCATACTCAATGCCCACAATGGGCGGGCGGGAATAGTGCCAGGTGGCTCCGTGGACCGCCGCCGCCTCCATCGGACGGATGATTTCATCGGCCAAAAAGCTGTGGATGGGATGAATCGTATAAATGTTTGCGGCTGTGACCGCGCTCCAGTTGACTCCAAGAGCGTTGAGGCGTCCCGTCATCAAGCTCATCACGAACCGGGCTTTAACGCGCAATGCTTCCGGCGAAGTCTCTCCGTACCGTACAACGTCTTGTGGATCGAGTGAGCCTTCGGGCAGCTCACCGCCGCCGGCGATGAGAAAGGTTGCCGCGCCGGTATCCGATTTCCGCGTGTAGCTGAATCCGTAAAGGGAAGGCAGCGAAGGCGCCCCCATCTCCGGTGCGACGTTGGTGCGCGCCACGGGATTCAGATTGCCCTCGAGTAACACGCCCATCGAATCAAGGACCTCCACATAGCCTTTGTTAAAGTCGTGGAATCCCTGAAAGCTAAAAGGACTCGACGACCTCAACTCCATCCCGCACAACGCCTGTGGGGGCCGGCCGATCTGGTCGAAGTGGGCCAGGAGGCGGCGAAAGCCTTCGCCGAGCGGGAGCGGAGCCAGGAACCGGGCATGCTCGATCTCGTATCCGTTGAGCGCGACGGCCCCTGCCGAATATGGCGCAATGCCGCGCAGAAAAGCGTACCCGCCTTTTGGGTTGTCGAGTATCATCCATCAAGCATAGACTGACCTGCGAGAGCGAGCTCCGTCCGGTGTATACTGCCCTGGAGGCTGTTTCCGATGCTCAAATCGATCGGGGTTGTAGCCGGCAGCTATGTGCTCTCGGTGGTCCTGGTTCTGGCGACGGATCCGCTGCTGTCGCACCTTTTTCCAGGCGACTTTGTCGAAGGTCACATTCCCTCCAGCGCCGCACTGATCGCGAGTACTGCCCTCTTTGTTGTGATCTCGATCCTTTGCGCCTGGCTTTGCGCCCGCCTGGCGCCTGGGCGGGCCTCGCGGCACGTGCTCTGGTTCTTCATTCTGGGGGAAGTAATGGGTATCAGCGCGATCATTCCCAACTGGAACAAGGGATGGCCCCACTGGTACTGGTTATCCTGGCTGCTAACTTGGCCGGTAAGCTGCTGGATCGGTTTGGTGCTTTCCAGGCGCCGGAATGAGTCACCCGGAGCCTGAGCTTACTCTGATACACTTGTCACCGCCTCGCGTCATTATGAACAACCCAAGATTCGCTATTCCTTCCGTCTTGCTCTGCGCCGCGGTGTTTTATGTGGGCGGTGCTCCCTGCCAGGCGCGGCCGGGGGCTCACAAAGAGACGAACAGAACCGGTAATGCTGCCGTCCTCCCGGTGGTGAAGCCCGAGATGGAAGGGTTCTCCGCCCAGCGTCTGGACCGGTTGCACGGCTTGTTGCGGAAGGAAGTGGAAGATGGACATTTTGCCGGCATCGTGACCGCACTCGCTCGCCATGGCAAGATTGTGGATTTTGCGAGCTACGGAAAGAAAGATCTCGCCAGCGGCGCGTCGATGACGGACGACACCATCTTTCGCATCTACTCGATGACGAAGCCCATCACGGGTGTGGCCATGATGATCCTTTATGAACAGGGAAAATGGAGCCCCGGTGATCCGATCTCGAAATATATTCCGGAATTCGCGCACCTGAAGGTTTTCAAGGGCAGCGGCTCGGACGGGCAGCCTATCCTGGAAGATCCGGCTCATCCGCCCACCATGGGCGAGCTAATGAGCCACAACGCCGGATTCACCTACGGGATTTTCGGCTCCAGCGCGGTGGACAAGATGTATCGTGACGCGAAGGTTCTGGGGTCGCGGAATCTTCAGGAAATGGTCGATAAGCTCGCCAGGATTCCCTTGCTCTACCAGCCGGGAACGAAATGGGTCTACAGTGTTTCCGTCGATATCCAAGGCTACATTGTCGAAAAACTCTCGGGAAAACCCCTCGGGGAGTTCATGCGCGAAAATATCTTTCAGCCGCTGGGCATGAAAGACACAGCCTTTCATGTGGACGAGGGCAAGCGCGGGCGCTTCGCCACACTGTATTCGACGAATGCCAGCGGCGAGCTAAGCCCCACCGCTGGCGGCAACGTCGCGCTCGACTATAGGACGGAGCCGGGCATGCCTTCCGGCGGCGGCGGTCTCACCTCCACTACGAGCGACTATTTGAGGTTCGCGCAAATGCTTTTGAACGGCGGTGAACTGGGCGGCGTTCGCATCCTGGCGCCTTCGTCTGTTGCGCTGATGCGAACCAACCGTTTGTCTCCGGCGATTCTGAACAGCGGCGAATATGGGATCGGTTTCTTCCGCCTGAGCCCTAGCCTCGGCTTTGGTTTTGATTTCGCTGTTTACATTGACCCGGGCTTTATCGGCCACACGGTGGGCAAAGGCACCTTCACCTGGGGCGGCGCCGCCGGAACCTGGTTCTGGATCGATCCGGCCAACGACATCGTGTTCGTCGGCATGGTGCAGCGCATCATCGACCCGAAGAGCCCCGACCTGGATACGCTGGCGCATGAGTCGGTTTATCAGGCTCTGGTAAACCCGGAACGGTAGCGGCGGCGGTTCCTCCGCCGTTAACTCCGCAAGCGGTAGCAGTCCATCAAAAAGGTCCCCCAGTCTCCACCGCCTTGTTTTCGTTGCCATTCCTGATCCTGGTAGATCAGGTAGTAATACCGCGGCACGCTTCGAAATAGGGGGATGCTTCGGAGCAAGCCCGCGCACTCCGAGCATGGAATCCGTTCCGTGAAGATCTGGCGAACCACTGTCTCTCCCCGCAACACATCCTGCCGGCGGTAGATCTCCTGCCCGGCGATCACCTCGGCGTGAAAGCCCACCCGCGCCGGGTTGTCCGCCTTGCGTTTCACTTTTCTATCCAGCTCGCGGATGGTTTGATTGTGCGCGGCAACGTATTCGTGGACGCCGTTTTTATCCAGCAGCCATACGCTGACGTTGTAACTCCGGAAGGCGTCCACCGACATTAACTGGTGTTCCCGGCGGTGATCCAGCGCCCGCAGGGGCAGAGCCGGGTCGCACGGGGGCGCGTATTCAGGCGTTTTTGACGGTGTTTTCGGTTGCGGGCCGGGCATTTTTCTCCATCCAACTGGTCCAATACGCCTCCCACTCCACGCTCTGGGCCGCCGGAAGCACATGGATCGGATTCAGGCCGTCCAGCATCACGGCGTATTCGTCCGTGCGCGTCTTCTTCTTCTGGTTGGCGAGCGCCTTTGGATGCGGACCGTGGTGGATCCCTCGCGGATGCAGCGTCGCCATGCCGGGTTTGATATTGTCCTTGCTGAAAAAATCGCCGTCGTGATAGAAAATGAACTCGTCGTAATCCGTGTTCCGGTGGAAAAACGGCACGCGCAAGGCATCCTCATCCTGTTCGAGCGGTCTCGGGAGAAAAGTACAGACCACAGCGCCTCCGGTCACAAACGTGGTGTGCGCGCTCGGCGGCAGGTGGGCGCGATGGCTCATTACGGGGCGGATGTCCCGCATATTGATCTTCCAGACCGTGAGGTCTCCCTTCCACCCCACTACGTCCATGGGATTGAATGGATAAACGACAGTCGAAATCTCGTCGTCGGCCAGGATGCGAATTTCCCATTCGCGCTGGTCGTCGAGGATCGGAGACGGCTCCGGCGTCACAATCACTCCCGGATCGTACAGGGCGTGCTGTCCCAGCAGTCCTTTTTCCGGCTGCTCAAATTCGGTACGCGATTGCAGGATGAGAAAGAAGTTGTCCCGCGATTTCGGGGCCACGCGGTACGTCACCGCCCTCGGGATGTTGATGTAATCGCCCGGCTCGAACTCCAGCGGCCCGAAGTCGGTCTCGATGGCGCCCTCCCCGCGGTGCACAAAATACAGTTCGTCGCTATCGGCATTTCGGAAATAAAACGGCATCGCCGCGGCACGCCGGGACACGGAAATCCGAATATCGCCATTTCCGAGGAACGCTAACGGCATGCCCTCCGCATCGCTCTCATCCGATGGATGCAGCCGGTTCAGATCGAAACAGTGCGGGCGCAGTTTGCCCTCAAAGCGAATCCATCCAGTGGGTGCGTGAGCATGGTAGAGATGGGCCGATTTTCCGTAGAAACCCTTCCGGCCGTGCTCTTCCTCGAAGGTTCCTTCCGGCAGCGCTACGTGCGCCTGGCTGGCGTTTTTTCCTTTTTTCAAAGGATACATGTACGCCTCCTTCCGCCCTCATCTTAGCGCCGCGCGGTTGCGGTGTCGCGGAACGCGGAGCTAATCCAGAAGCATGAACTGCTCATACTTGTTGTCCGGCATCACGTAGATGCTCAGCGTAACAATCTTCTTTGAAAATCTCGCCCGATAGCTCCGGTATGTCATCCCGCCGCGCGGAATTTCCCGGCCGGAAGTAATGGACCTGAGTTTCCCGAGCTCCTTGAGCGAGTCACGGTAGTCGTTGAGAACGGATTCGGTGAAATAATCGTTGCAGTGACCGGTGAACAAGGCCCGGTCGATTTTCCCGCGCCGCAAACCGTCCAGTACGGCGCGAATCCGCGGCAAATCGCTCCGCGGCGCCACCGCGCCTTTCGGCACAAACACGGCGGCAAGAAGGGTTTGCGCGAGCGACCCCACCAGTTGGACCCCGCCCTCGTTCGAAAGAACCACCACCGCGCCGCCGCGATTGGGCAACACGGTGTTTGAGGCGAGAAAACCGGATACCTCGCCGCTATGCGACACCGTGGGGATGCCGTGCAGGCTGCCCACCTGAAGACCGAGCGCGTATTGAGTCAGATCGCCGTTCTGGAGCGTTACTTCCCGGGTGAACTCGGCGTAGGCGGCCGGAGAGAGGATTTTCTTCTCGATGAAGGCGATATCCCACTTCGCCAAATCCGAGGCGGTCATGCAAAGTTCACCTGCGCCCGAATACCATCCATCGCCCTCGCGCGCCACCGGACGCGCCGGGCTCAGCGCGAATCGTGTATAAGCGGTTGCGTCCGCGGGGCTATGCTCGGCGCAATCTCCGGCCGAATGCATACCGAGCGGCTCAAACACCTTTTCTCGCAGCATCCGCACGAGCGGTTCTCCGGAGACCTTTTCGATAATCTGGGCAGCGATCACGAAGTTCGTGTTGCTGTATTGCCATTGCGTGCCGGGGTCGAAATTCAACGGCTTCCTCGCCCAGGTGTCCAGGATCGCGCGCGGCGTGGTTGGTTTCGCCCACTCCGGGATGATGTAGTCCTGCGGCGCGTAGTCTTCGTAGCCCGACGTGTGCGAGAGTAGCTGTCGTATCGTCACCTCGCCGGCGCGGGTCAGATCGGGCAGGTATTTCGATACCCGATCGTCCAGCGACAGTTTCCCCTGGTCGGCGAGCAGCAGCGCCATGGCAGCGGTGAATTGCTTGCTGATGGACCCTACCGCATAGCGCGTGCCGGCGTCGGCGGCGCGGTGGGCGGCGAGATCGGCCATGCCAAACGCCTTCACGAACGCCGGGTTTCCATTCTCCACGACCGCCACCGACACGCCAGGTGCGCCGCTTTCGCGAAGGGCCGAGGTGATGAGTGAGGTCAGCCGCTCATCCTGCCTTCTATCCTCACCGCGCGCTAAGACCAGGCCGGCGAGCAAAAGCCCGGCGGCGATCCCCGTGACCCCCCGTGACATGAGTAGACCGATTATAGAATATTGCTCAACTGCACTTTGAACTTCCGGCGCGCCAGGATTGCTCTGATGAGGAGGCCGGGGCTGAAACTTTTCCTCGCGATCACTCAGTTAGCTGATATGGTCGAACGACAGTTTGGAATTCAAATTCTGCCGGTTTGGCATGAAAAACCCGCCGGCAATGCGGCGAAATACACCCGGGATGTCCGCGCCGAGCTCACCAGGATTCTTCATTCGCGCGCGGGAAGGGCACTAGCCGACTCGCTGCGATTCCAATTCTCTCCGGCGGCGCCGCGCAAGCGCCACGACAAGCGGGGGAACGCGGTGCTGGTGATGCCGTATGAAGGCAATGACGACAATTCCGAGGAGGATGGCGTCACTCCTGGAGCGCAACAATCGGTCGTCCTGTTTACACCCGCCACCCGCGCGAACTGCTGTTCCAGGAAACCCGCCGCGCTGCCTCATGAAATTCTCGTTCACGAGCTGGTGCACTCGCTGCGCCGCGTGAGCGGCCATCTTCATCGCCACAGGGTGAGCAACCGGCTGCAGCCCTATACGAACACCGAGGAGTTCCTCGCCATCCTGGTGACCAATATCTTCATTTCCGATGTAACGAACCACCACAAAACCAGCCTCCGCGCGAACCACCAGGGCCATGCCGCTCTCGATCCGGAACTGGCCGGTTCGTTTCGCTTCTTTTCGCTCGGGACCGCGGCCTTCA
Organism: Bryobacteraceae bacterium; assembly: GCA_035545735.1. Classification (GTDB taxonomy): domain Bacteria; phylum Acidobacteriota; class Terriglobia; order Bryobacterales; family Bryobacteraceae; genus JAJYKC01. Next base: position 198,817 of record DASZXS010000068.1, read on the forward strand.
ACGCGATCGCTAATTTTTGCAGCGAAAATGGCGGCTTCACACGTATGCTGGCCGATGTGCCTGCCCCGTTCAACCCCGTCGCCGCGTATTACAAAAACCGCGCCAAGGCATTCGACATGGCAGCGAACGGCGATGCCGATGACGTGTTCGAGAGCATGACGCCGATCGACTATTTCAAAGCGCCGGATGGCGCCTGGAAACGGATCCTTTCGTTCCCAGGTCCGCCCGCCCGGGGCAAGTAGAGCCCGCGGTGCTCTCCGGGCTACGGCTCCACCACGAACGCGTACAACGTGTCGCCCGCGCCCGCCACTAAATACTGCTGCCCGTCCAGCATGTACGTTTCCGGACCGTTGCTCAGGTCGTCCTGAAGCCCGGCGTGCCAGAGAATGGTTCCTTTCGTCGAATCGAAAGCGATCAGATGCGCCGAGCGGTCGCCGGTGAAGAGGAGATTACCGGCGGTGCTCAGCATGCCCATGGCGCCCCCGCCGCTTGGATAGGGATGCTTCCAGGCGATCTTGCCGGTCTTATAGTCGATGGCGATGACGCCCCCGCCAAGGAAAGCGATGTCCTTCTCCGCGGCTCCGTATCCTTCCGGGTGCGGGTCCGTGTCCGTCAGATAGAACTCGCTGTACGATTCCGACACCCCTACGTAGAGCAGCCCCGTCTTGGGGCTGAAACTGGGAGGGGGCCAGTTCGTGGCGCCTCCGCTCGGCGGCGACACCAGAACTCCCTCGATCGTCGCCTCCTTGGCAGGATTGGGAATGGGCTGCCCGTTAGCGTTCAGACCTTTCGACCAATTCATGGTTTGAATCATCGGCGCCGTCAGCAGATTCTTGCCATTGGTCCGGTCCAGCAGAAAGAAATAGCCGTTGCGGTTGGCCTGCGCCAGCATCTTGCGCGGCTTTCCCTGAAATTCGCCATCGATCAGGATTGTCGTTTGCACGGCGTCCCAGTCGTGCGTGTCGTGCGGAGACGGTTGGAAATGCCACACCAGTTTCCCGGTGTCCACGTTGAGCGCCACGATGGAGCACGTGTAGAGGTTATCGCCCCCGCGGCTTTTGCCCGTTAGCACCGGGTTCGGATTCCCGGTCCCCAGGTAGTAGAGATGCAGTTCCGGATCGTAAGTGCCCGGAATCCAGGTCATGCCGCCGCCGTGCCGCATGGCGTATTCATCCGGCCAGGTCTCCGACCCGGGGTCGCCTTTCTTTAGCGGCTCCGACCACCATTTCCATTGGATCTTACCGGTTTCAGGATCGTGCGCTTCGAGAAATCCGGGCACGTCGAGCGAATCGCCGCCCGTCCCTACGATCACGTGGTTCCCCACAACAATGGGCGCCGGCGTGGAGAAGTATTCCTGCTTCACGTCGGCGATTTCCGTGTGCCAGCGCTCCTTGCCGGTCCGGGCATCGAGCGACACGAGGTAGTTGTCCGGCGTCTCAAAAAACAGCCAGTTCCCGTACATCCCCATGCCCCGGTTTCCGATATGAATGCCGCCGCGAGTCTTCCAGAAGTAATGCCACAACTCGCGCCCGGAGCGGGCGTCCACCGCCCATGCGTTGTCCGGCGTTGAAAAATACAGAATCCCGTTCACCATCAGCGGGGTCGCCTTGATCGTGAAAACATCGGGATCGACGGGAGCGCCTTCCACCGGGTTCGGCCCTTCGCCGCCGATGATGGCCCCCTGGGTCGGTCCCACGGTAATGCGGAACATCCACGCCGGTGTGAGGCCTTTTACGTTTCGCTCATTGATTTGATCGAGCGTGCTGAAGCGGCGTCCGGAGTAGTCTCCGTTATAGGTAGGCCAGGCGTCGGTCGCCGGCCTGGTCAGCAGGGCCGGGTTCAGCATCTGTGCCGATAGCGCCAGCGGAAGAAGACCGAGGCAGAGCGCGCGCGGCAGAACGAAGTTCTTCATTTCAGAGTCACCAGATAGGCGGTTAGATTATGAATGTCGGTGTCGGAATATTGCGGCAGCATTGCGAGGTGGACCTTCAGAGGGTCCTTGATTTCCACGCGCGGAATATCGCCGCGGCGGGTGAAGGAGCGGTAATTTCCATCCGCGTCCCGAAGCGCCACGTGGAAATCGTCGATGTTCAACAGCCTCCCGCTCACGGTCTGTCCGTCCGGCCCCGTGACGCTCACCTGCCGCGCGGTTTTCAAATTTTTATCGCCCCAGGACTCACGAGGCATCAGAAAACGGTCCTGAAGCGATACCGGCTCGTATTTTGCGCCGATGCCCTTCAGGTCGCCCGTGACCGAGTGGCAAGTGGCGCACTTGCCCGCGCCATTAAAGTACGCCTCGCCCGCCCGCGCGTCCCCGGTCACAATGTTCAATGTCTGATAGCTGCCGCGATCGGCGGCCGCTTGGATGGAGCTGTGCAGAAATTCCGCAATATCGGCGATCTGGGCCGGCGTGAAGGGGAATCTCGGCATGCCCTTGTCGGGCCGCCCGTTCAGGATGACGGATCCAATGCTCCCGCCTTTTTCATCGTCCAGAACGAGCACGGATCGCAGTAGGTCCGGGCCCTTCTCGCCGCCCTTGGCGTGGGCGCCGTGACAAAATCCGCAAGACGCCACAAAAGTCTTTTCTCCCCGGGCCACCGCGGCCGGATCGAATTTCGGCGGTGTCTGGGCTACCAGCGTTAGAGCGCCGCCGATGGTCAAAACCCCAAGGGCTAAAACCATGGCTAAGCGCAAGGTTGTTCTTATCAAACCGAGCGTTCCTCCCTACCGTGCAAATGCTTCCGCGGGCCGGCGCGTGCGGGTCATGGGATTTCCGGCCAGCGGAGCCGTCCAGATCAATGATAGTTGCTTTCCCCGGCCGTTGACACTCCTCCCGCTTCGTGCAATAGTGAACCAAAAGGTTCACTATTGCTTTGACGGCCAATCTTGATTCTGTTTTTCTCGCCATCGCCGATCCGACGCGCCGGGCGATTTTGAGCCGGCTCGCCGAAGGGCCGGCCCGTATTTCCGACATGGCCGCTCCGTTCCCCATGTCTCTCACCGGCTTCTGCAAGCATGTCCGGATGCTGGAGCGCGCGGGCCTGGTGCGGCGCACCCGCCGCGGCCGGGAAAATACGTTGGAACTGTCAGCCAAACCCCTGCGGGACGCGGCCGGCTGGGTCTCCGGGTATGAGCGCTTCTGGGCTTCGCGCCTGGACCGGCTCGAAGCCTTTTTCGCGGTAAAAAAGGAGAATTTGCAATGAATCTGACGGACATCACCGTCTCGCGGACCGTTCCCGCGTCCCCAGAGGCGGTATTCGATGTTTGGCTTGACCCCAAAAGCCCGGGCGGCCCGTGGTTTGGCGCGCACCGTCTGATCCTGAACGCCGCCGTGGACGGGCTCTTCTATTCCGCGATCCGGCACGAGGGCCATACGTGGCCCCATTACGGGCGCTTCCTGCAGATCGAACGCCCGCACCGCGTGGAGCACACCTGGGTATCGGAGGCAACCAAGGGCCTCGAGACCGTTGTCACGGTGACCTTCGAATCCCGTGGCGGCCAAACCAGCGTGACGCTCCGGCACACCGGCGTTCCCGACGACGAAATGGGACGCCGGCACGAGGAAGGCTGGTCGTGGGTCCTTTCGAGTCTCGCCGGGCGCTTCGCTTCGCGTCCGTGAATTTGTGCGGTTGGGCGGCATCTACTTCGCTTAAGATGCAGAAGTGCCCCCGATTCGGATTGAGTTGCTGGGCAACCTGCGCTTCTTGGTCAACGGGCAAGTCCTGCCCGCAATCGGGACAAATCGTCTCCAGTCCCTCCTTGCGTTCCTGGTTCTTCATCCCGATGTCCCGCAGTCCCGTGAGCACCTGGCTTTTTTTCTCTGGCCCGAGTCGAACGGCGGCCAGGCGCGCACTAATCTCCGCCAGTTACTCCACCATTTGAGGCGCGCGCTACCTGCCGGCTACGCCCTGATGGACGCTGGGAACCAGACCGTCTGCTGGCGCGGCGGCGATCTCTGCGCCGTCGATGTCTTTGAATTCGAATCCGCTGCGTCGCGCGGGATAAAGGCCGAAAAAGAGGGTGATTTCCGCTCCGCGCGCGCGGCTTTCGACGCTGCCGCGCTGCTCTATCAGGATGATCTGCTGCCCGGCCTATCCGAGGAATGGCTGCAGCCCATGCGGGACCAACTACGCCTGCGGTTCACCGAAATTCTCAGCCGGCTGGCGGCTCTGTCCGAAATGGACGGCGAGTATCCAACCGCCATTCGCCACGTGACGAAACTGCTGGCGCTCGACCCTCTCTCCGAGCCCTCTTACCAAATGCTGATGCGGTTACATCTGCGGAATGGAGACCGGTCCAGCGCTCTGCGCGTGTATCACCAGTGCATGCGTACCCTGCGGCGCGAACTCGGCGTCAGTCCCTCGAAAACCACGCAGGAACTGCTGAGCCATGCGCTCCATTCCGAGCCCGCCGCTCTGCCGGCGGTGACCTCACCGCAGCAAGCCTCCACCGCGCCGCCTCTTGTGGGCCGGACGCGCGAATGGGAAGGTCTGCTGGCCTGCTGGCAGCGCGCGATGCGCGGTGTGGCGCATCTCGCCTTGATCTCGGGCGAGCCCGGCATCGGCAAGTCCCGCCTGGCGGAGGAACTCTTCCACTATTGCGCTCGCATCCCGGGAGCGGCGGTCGCGCAAGCCCGCTGCTATTTTGCGCAGGGCACACTCGCGTATGCGCCTATCGCCGAGTGGTTACGGAAGGAACCGGTGGCACAATCGCTGGCGCAACTGCCTCGGGCGCGCCTCGCCGAGCTGGCGCGAGTTCTTCCCGAGCTCCTTGCGGAAGACCCGGCTATCCCCGCCCCCGCGCCGCTTTTGGAAAGCTGGCAGAAGCTTCACTTGTATGAGGCCCTGAACGCCGGCGTTGGCAATGCTCCCAAACCGCTCCTGCTGCTGATTGACGACCTCCAGTGGTGCGATCCCGATTCCCTGGAGTGGCTGAGCTTCTTTTTTCGGTCCGACGCGTCCGCAAATACCCTTGTGCTTGGCACGGTGAGAGCGGAGGAGACGGGGCGCGGCCATCCTCTCAACGGGCTTCTGAATGAGCTGCGCCAGTCGGGGCAGGTGTCAGAGTTTTCTCTTATGCCGCTGGATGCCGGGGAATCGTCGGAGCTGGCCCGGCAACTCACTTCCAGGAATCCCGAACCGGCCTTCCTCGAAAGCCTCTATCGATTTACCAAAGGCAATCCACTGTTTGTCGTCGAATCGGTGCGCGCCTCCATGGAGGACCGGCGTTCGGTGGGCGTAGCGCCGCCGCGAGTCCAGGCCGTCATTGCCTCGCGCCTTGCGCAGTTGTCGTCTCCCGGATACGAATTAGCGGGAGTGGCCGCCATCGTGGGCCGTCCCTTCGTTCCCGACCTGCTGGCCAGGATTACCGATTGGGATTCCGACAGCCTCTCGCGCGCTTTAGAGGAACTGGTGCAGCGCCGCATCATCGGCCCGCAGGGTGGCGCATCCTACGATTTCACCCATGACCTGCTGCGCGAAGTGGCCTACGCCGGCTTGAACCCGATCCGCCGCCGCTTGTGGCACCAACGCGTGGCGCTGGCAATCGAGCGGTCTCACGCTCCGGACTTGAACACCGTGAGCAGCTGGCTGGCGGCGCATTACGAAGCTGCCGGAATGGCGGAACAGGCGATCCATTTTTATCAATCCGCCGCCTCGCTGGCGAAGCAGCGATTCGCCGATGCCGAGGCGGCCGGTCTGATGCGCCGCGCCCTGCGAGTCTGCCGCGACCTGCCGGAATCGGCGCGGCGCGACCGCCGGGAAATCGAGCTGCTGGTCACGCTCGGCCCATCCCTTGTTTTCACCCTTGGGTACAGTGTTCCCGAAGTCGGGGAGACCTATGAGCGCGGGTTGGCGCTATCCCGGCGCTCCGGCGACGGAACGCATCTCTTCTCCCTGCTGAGCGGGGCATGGCTCTTTCATATCGTTCGCGGGGATCTGGAAGAATCCCGCAATCTTGGGCAGCGGTGTCTGGACGGACCGGGCAGTTCCGGGGTCCCGGCTCTGGAGATGGCAGGATGTTTCCTGGTCGGGTCCAGCTTATTTCACCTGGGCAGATTGCATGAATCGCGCGACCATATCGAGCGCTCCGTGCCGCCCTACGGCAGCCATGCTCATCCCGCGCTGGCTCTGTTCGCCGGGCCGGATGTCGGGGTCTTTTGCCGGGCCTATCTCTCGCATCTGCTGTGGCAGCTGGGAGAGATCGGAGCGGCCGAAACGAACAGCCAGGAGGCCATCGCTCTGGCCCGCGAACTGGGGCATCCTTTTAGTTTGGCGATTGCTCTCTCCTACGCGGCTATGCTGGACACGTTTCGCTGCGATGCCGGGAGCACTCTCACCCGCGCCGGCGAGGCATCGGAGGTTTGCCGGAAGCATGGATTTTCCTACTATGCGGCCTGGGCCGAAATCCTGACCGGCTGGGCTGTGGGGATCCAAGGCGACGCCGCCGGCCTGGCGCAGCTCCGCGGCGGAATCGATTCCCTGAAGGCCACCGGCGCGGAAGTGCGCCTGCCTTTCTATTACGCCCTGGCCGCGGAGGTCTGCGGGCTGTTGGGCCAGCCCGGCCAGGCGCTGGCGAATATTGCGGCGGGCTTCGGGTTTCAGACCAAGAATGGGGAATTCTGGACCGCCCCGGAACTCCACCGGATCCAGGGCGATGTTTTCTGGAAGAGCGGCAACGCCGAAGAGGCGCGCGCCAGCTATTTGCGCTCCATCGAGTCGGCTCGCCTTACGGGAGCTCTGTCGTTTGAGCGCCGCGCCGCCGCCCGCCTCGATCGGTTGTCCACTCGGTAATCTCCCGAATGTCGCGGGAACGGGGTTCCGCCGCCGTTTGGAACGCTTTCAGAACGCCTCGTTTGTCAGAGTGGAAACATGCAACAGGAAGACATCACCCTTTTCAAAAGCCAGCTCCGAGGCGAACTGATTGAGCCATCGGACGCCCGCTACGATGCGGCGTGCCAGGTCTACAATGCCATGATCCACCGCAGACCCCGTCTCATTTCCCGGTGTGCGGACGTAGCTGACGTGATCGCCGCTGTCCAGTTCGGACGCCGCCACAACCTGCCCGTTTCCATTCGCGGCGGAGGGCATAACGCCGGTGGACTGGGCGTTTGCGACGACGGACTCGTGATCGACCTTTCGCCGATCCGTTACGTCCATGTCGACCCCGCAACGGCGACAGTGCGGGTGGGCGGCGGCTCAACCTGGGGAGATGTGGACCACGCGACCCACCCCTTCGGCCTTGCTGTTCCCTCTGGAATCATCTCCACCACCGGCGTCGGCGGTTTGACCCTCGGGGGAGGGATGGGCCACTTGACCCGGAAGTACGGACTGACGATTGATAATCTGTCGTCGGCCGACGTCGTTCTGGCGGATGGGTCCTTCGTTGTGGCGAGCGCCGACGAGAACCCCGATCTTTTCTGGGCCATTCGCGGAGGGGGAGGGAACTTCGGAGTGGTGACGTCGTTCCTCTTCCAGGCGCACCCGGTGAAAATGGTAAATGCCGGTCCCATGCTTTGGGACCTGGACCAGGCGGCCGCCATCATGAAGTGGTACCGGGAGTTCATCCCGCAGGCTCCGGAAGAAATTAACGGCTTCTTCGCCTTCATCACGGTTCCGCCCGGCCCTCCCTTCCCGGAATCTCTGCACTTCAAAAAGATGGCGGCGCTGGTTTGGTGCCATCAGGGGACCATGGATCAGGCAAACGGGATTCTGGATCCCCTGCGGCGCTTCCACCGTCCGGAGTTCGAATTCTTCGCCACCATGCCCTTCCCGGTTCTGCAGAGTATGTTTGACGGCTTGTACGTGCCCGGGCTGCAATGGTACTGGAAGGCGGATTTCGTGAACGAGTTGAGCGATGAAGCGATATCCCTCCACATCCGTCACGGGTCTGAGATGCCGACACTCCACTCAACCATGCATCTGTACCCCATCAACGGGGCCGCGCATCGCGTAAAAAGCAGCGACACTCCCTGGAGCTATCGCGATGCTACCTGGACCGAAGTAATCGTCGGCGTGGACCCCGACCCGGCGAACAACGATCGCATTACGGCATGGGCGAAGGACTACTGGAACGCTCTTCATCCCCATGGAGCGGGCGGTGCTTATATTAACTTCATGATGGACGGCGAAGGCGACGGCCGAATTCGCATGGCCTACCGGGATAACTATGAAAGACTCGCTCGGATTAAGACCAAATATGATCCCACGAACTTCTTTCATGTGAATCAAAACATCCGGCCCGCCGCGTAACAGACCCGCTCGGCCGGCCGCCAGACTCCACGTCCTGGAACGCTCTTGTGGGGCGCGGGCACAGTCCTGGCGGAGTGTCTCTCCCGGCGCTCTGATGGAGCAGCGAGGATCGGAGCCGCTGCTCCTGCCGGCGCGTTGTCAGGCTTCCTTTCCTCAATTTCACTCTTCGCAAAGCAATTTCATAAAGGCCGAAACGCGCGAATTCATTTCCACAAAGTATTTCATCCGGCGCAGGGAACCTCTTGCCGCGCCACTCGTATGTAAGTTGTCGGAGGTCGTGCGGCGAGAGTGGAGCCTCCGGAGTAACTTACCGGAATCATAACTGGTAAGCGGCTCGTTCGTTTAACTTGTCCTATTAATGTTCGGGAATTAGTTAGCTGGCTCGTGCCCCGTTTTTGCCGCGCGGAGTTCGCCGCCTCTGCGCTTCGAGTGGCTGACTTTTTATATCGCAGTAGACCCTCGGCCCAGTGTGCGTCGAGAGAGGACTCCAATGGCGCAAAAAATGTTATTCATGGCGGTGGCTTGCCTTGCCGGCGGCCCCGCATTTTCCGAGACGATTGTTGTCGGTGTCTACAATCTGTGCGGCGCTCGCGCGGCATTAATCGAAAAGGGCGAGCGGGAAGCGAGCCGGCTTTTCGAACGGGCGCGCATCGAGATCCGCTGGGAAGATTGCGGAACCAGGGATCCGAGCTCTGGCGGCGATCCGTACTGCGGCGCGCCGTATGATCCGTACCGCTTCACTGTGGTCATCCATAAGAATCTCACGAAGAGCTCCATCCCGGACGGTGCCTTAGGCTTCGCCTTGCCTCTATCGGGCGAGGGGAACCATGCCGCGGTCGTATACTCCCGTTTGGAGGAACTTACCGCCGCGAATCCCGGACTGGTCGGAAGCGACGCGCTCCTCGGCGCCGTCCTGGCGCACGAAATCGCCCATCTTCTTTCTGCCCGGATGGGCCATGGCCAGGGGGTCATGGAAGCGAACTGGACGCGCGCGGAATTGAAGCGCATCGGGCAGCGCGGCCTTGCCTTCACGGCCGAGCAGGCCAAGGAGCTGCACGCCGGTCTGCAATTGCGGGCTGCCGCGGCGCCCCACCAATGGCCGGGCGGCGAAACCATGGATATTGCCGCGGCACGGCCCCCTTCGCTTCCCCATTATCGGGCGCGCGCCTCCGGCCGGTCCGAAGCGGGGTCCGCTCCGGTTCGCGCGGGCTCCACGTCATTCAGGAACGGATCGCCGCCGGCTCCGGAGTGGTAGCGGCCGCCGGGAAAAGATGAATGAACGCATACTGCAATAGCATGATGGTCTTGCCATCCTGAATTTCCCCGGCCTCGATTGCGCGCATGGCCGCCGCAAAAGGAATCTCGAGAACTTCTATATCCTCGCCTTCGGCGTGGTTGCCGCCGCCGGGCCGCGTCTTCGCTTCGTTGTCGTACTCCGCGACGAAGAAGTGCACACGCTCGGTGACCGATCCGGGACTCATAAACGCCTCGAAGACCCGGCGCGCATCCGAGACCTGGTAACCGGTCTCCTCCTCGGCCTCGGCTCGGATGCGTTCCTCCGGGCTTGCACGATCGAGCCGGCCTGCCGCCGCTTCGATCAACATGCCGGACGGATGACCATTGACGAAGGCGGGATAGCGAAACTGGCGGGTCAGCACCACCGTGCGGCGCTTCAGGTTATAGAGGAGGATTGTCGCGCCATCGCCGCGATCGTAGGTCTCCCGGGTCGTCTCCTGCCAGCTTCCGTCGCGACGCAGGAATTCGAAGGTTGTTTTCTTTAAGATAGCCCAATCGTCCGAGAGTACCCGGACGCCTTTGATCCTGACTTTTTCCGCCGTTGGCTGCTGTGAGTGTGGCACGAATGTTCCCAAATTATCATGCAATTTCGTGCAAGGTCAAGTATAATCATGCAAGCGGCGCAATGCTGACAACACATCGAAAGCAACAAATCCTGGGGCTGTTGAAGCGGAACGGACAGGTGATTGCGAAGGACGTGAGCCGGGCGATGGGAGTGTCCGAAGACACGATCCGGCGGGATCTGCGCGAATTGGCGCAGGCGGGTCTCTTACAGCGCGTTCATGGAGGAGCGCTGCCGGCTTCACCGGCAATCGTGGACTTCGCTGGGCGGGAGAGGCTCCGTCACGCGGGAAAGATAGCCATCGGCCGGGCCGCCGCATGCATGATTCAACCCCACCAGGTGGTCATCCTGGACGGCGGCACCACAGCCAGGGAGCTTGCGCGCCATATTCCTCTCGAAATGCAAGCGACGGTAATCACACACAGCCCGGCCATTGCCCTCGAACTTTTGCAACATAGCGGAATCGAAGTGATCCTGATTGGAGGACGCCTGTTCAAGCACTCGGTAGTATCCGTCGGCGCCGCCTGCATGGAGGCGATTCGCAGCGTGCATGCAGGCACGTTCTTTATGGGGGTTACCGGCGTACATCCGGAGACTGGTTTGACCACGGGTGATTTCGAAGAGGCCGCTGTGAAGCGCGCTCTCAGTCATGCGGCTGCCGAGACGATCGTACTGGCTTCCGCCGAGAAACTAGGCGCGGCCTCCTCTTACCCGGTGATCGGCCTCGATGAAATAAGCGGCATCATTACCGAGAAGAGCGTCGGCGCGGCCGTGATACGGCCGTATGAAGATCTTGGGATTACCGTCACAAGAGTATAAGGCCCCCCAGGAGGCGGCGTCCCGGTACTTTCCAGATCGTAGCGCTGCCCGCCGCTTCGGATGGTCCATGGGACGTTCGCAACCCTCAATTCGACGCGGGCCGTTGCCGGCTTACCGGACGGCGTCACGTACACGATCTGGCAAGCCAGTTACGGAAGCGGGGCCGTGTGCAAGAAGGACAACAACTCCGAAGCGACCTGGACGAAGAGTGCCGGGCTGGTATGCTCGCGGCCGCCTTTCAGGGGGCGGGCGGTGAATTTTGCTCTGATGCCGTCAAGCGTTGCTTTCCATAGCAGGATATTCTCCGGCGGCGGGACCTTCGGATCGTACTCCTCGTAGAATGCCATCCAGCGCGCCTTCCGCAGCACGCGAAGCCGGCGTCTGGTAAGCGGCCCCGCGCGCCCCGGGTCCAAATCCGCGGTAGTGCGGCGAAACCCTGGATCCTTCTCCGGATTTCCCGGACAACCGCTCGCCGGAGCGAAACCGAATGCCCGCGAGATTTGCCCGACGCGATCCACTCCGGCCGGACATCGATAGAGAGACTCGAGCGACGTCACCGGGGCCAGCATCACAACATGGTCGAAGGAAACTCCGCCCAGCATCAGGTTCAGCAGGGTCAAATTGCCCGCCGAAATCGCGATGGCGTCGAAGCGGGCGGCATGTTCCACGCGCCGCAGATGCCTCATCAACGCGGAGACCGCCCGCTCGGTCGCGGAGTTGCCCCACATGCCATTGCCGGGAATCGCCGCGGCGTTGGATTGCGCCACGATAAAGCCCGCCCCGGTCAGAAGTTCGATTAGCCCGTTCTCGTCCGCCCGGGTTTCCCAGGTGGACCCGTTTGCCGCCACGATCTCGCCGTTTCCGTGGAGCAACACGACCGCGCGCTCCGTCGCGGCGTCCGTTTTCTTCACAAAACACCAGTCCCCTTTGATCTGGAATCGGCTGGTGTGGATGCTGGCGGCGAACAGCGATGGGGCGAATGCGGCGGCCAGAAACGCAGCCGTGCACGATCCCCGCCGCTTCATTGGCCGCCAATTTCGTGAATCCGGATATTCCGGAAAAGAATGACTGTCTTCAGATCGTGAAGCTGCAGCCCGATAGGCCCCTTGAGGCTCCGCTGCGAATCGCCCGCCGACTCGGACACGAGGTGCCCGTTAAGCTTTACCCGGATGCCGCTCTTGCGCGATTCGATGTCCAGGGAATTCCAGTCGAAATCGTGCTGAAAGCCGGTTTTCGCGACGGCGAAGAGATAGACGCTGCCCGTCGGATACTTCTCGGCGCGCTCATTAATGATCTGAATCTCGTACCCGACATGCGCCGGCGTCTTGTTGGGATTCGCCAGGGCCGCGTCGCCAAACGAGTAGCGGGCGCGCGAGGTGTCGCGTATCGAGACGCCGCTGTTCACGCCAAGCGGCAGCCAGTACTCCACGTGAAGATCGAACTCGGTGAACTCTTTTTTTGTATAAAGCCAGGATTGATTCTGGTGCGGACGCTCGTTTGGTATTCGTGGATCGCGCTGTCCGGAGAGAGTCCCGTCCCCCAGTACGCTCCAGACTCCGTCTCCGACTACCTGCCAGTTCCGCAGGGAAGGACCATCGATTAAGTTGACCCATTGCGCCGGGCACAGCATGGCGCCAAGAGTCATCAGGAAAATGAACCGCGCGGTTCTCATCGTTCGGGTTGTTCATCCTTTCTCGCCTTTGTCCAGGCGACCCATGAGTCATCATATATTCGAGAAGCCGCGCGCCGTGAAATCCGGGTGAGTCCATGCACTATAATCAACGAGTTTGGCCATGTTGCTCGAACTCAAAGGAATCCGCAAAAGCTTTGGCGGAGTCGCCGCGCTGCGGGACGGGACTCTCTCGGTCGAAGCCGGCGAAGCGCATCTCCTCATGGGAGAGAATGGCGCCGGAAAATCGACCCTGATGAAAATCGCCGCCGGGTTGTTGCAGCCCGACGGCGGCGAAATCCTTTGGAAGGGGAAGAAGGTGCGGTTCCGGACGCCGGCCGAGGCGGCCGCCAACGGTATCGCGATGGTTCATCAGGAGTCCTTGCTTGCCCGGCATCTGAGCGTTGCCGAGAACATCTTCCTGGGACGGGAGGAGCGTCTGCCGTTCGGCTGGGTGAAACGCCGCCAAATGATCGAAAAAGCGGCGCGCATCATCGAGGAGCATCATTTTCCCCTGCGGGCGGAGTGGATGGTGGACCGCCTCAGCCCGGCGGGAAAGCAAATGGTGGAGATCTGCCGCGCCATTCAACAAGGGACCAACCTGTTGATCTTCGATGAGCCGACGTCCTCGCTCTCCGCGGCGGAGACGGACGAAGTGTTCCGCATCGTCAAAACGCTAAAGCTGCAGAATGCCGGTGTGATTTACATCACCCATCGCTTGGACGAGTTGCGCGAAGTGGGCGACCGCGTCACGGTATTGCGGGACGGCCAAACGGTCCATACCGACGCTTTGAGCAACCTCGATCTGGACCGGCTGATTCAACTCATGGTCGGGCGCGAAGTCGCCTCCATCTATGAACGCAAGGCGATTCCGCCCGGCGAGGAAATTCTTCGCGTGGAAGGTCTGAACCGCAAGGGCGTGCTGCGCGACATCAGCTTTTCGGTCCGCGCCGGCGAAATCGTCGGTCTCGCCGGACTCATCGGCGCCGGGCGCACCGAACTCTGCCGCGCGCTGTTTGGACTGGATGGTGTCGATTCGGGCGAGGTGAAGATCGCCGGGAAGCCGGTTCGGGTTCGCTCCGCTCGCCAGGGCGTTTCCGCCGGCCTCGCGCTCATTCCGGAAGACCGTCAACGTAGTGGCCTGGCGGCGCTGCTCCCCATTTCGCATAACATGACCCTGGCGAGCGTTGATCGCATCAGCAAGCTCGGGTTTCTGAACCATGCCGCGGAACGGGATATTTCCACCGACTACATCGGCCGGCTGCGCCTGAAATGCAGTTCGGCCCGCCAGGCCGCCGGAAAGCTCAGCGGCGGAAATCAGCAGAAAGTCGTCATTGCCAAGTGGCTGGTGCGCGGAGCGCGCGTGTTTCTGTTTGACGAGCCTACCCGGGGCATCGACGTCGGAGCGAAAGCCGAGGTGTTCGAAGTGATGGATTCACTGGCGCGCTCCGGCGCCGCCATCCTGATGGTGAGCTCGGAGATGGCCGAATTGCTTCAGACCGCCGACCGCATTCTTGTCATGCGGCAAGGGCGCATCAGCGGTGAACTGCCCGGGCATACCACGCAAGAGGCCATCATGCGCCTTGCCGGATTTGATGCCGAAGTGCCAGGGGCCGCTGAAAACGACACTCCAGGGGAAACTATCCAATGATTCAACGGCTCCTGCCGTTCGTCACGCTGGTTGCGCTGTTCATCGGTCTCGCAATCGCGTCTCCTAATTTTCTTTCCGCCTCCAACCTGTCGAGCGTGGTCCGCCAGACCGCTGTGATCAACATCATGGCGCTCGGCATGACGCTCGTTATCATTGCGGGCGGCATCGATCTTTCCGTTGGCTCGATTTTGGCCGTCGGCGGGCTGTTCGGAACCATGTCGATTTCCCACGGCGCAAGCATTCCGATGGGCATCATGGTGGGCGTGCTGGCGGGCACCGTTTGCGGCGCCGCCAATGGAGCCATGGTGGTCGGCTTTCGCGTCAATCCCTTCATCGTCACCCTCGGCACCATGGGGATTTTTCGCGGCGTTGCCCTGATCGCGTCGAACGGCCTGCCGGTTCACGATCTCCCGCCGTCCTTCTCGTTTCTGGGGGAGGGAAATCTGTTCCACGTCCCGTTCGTGCTATGGCTGCTGGTCTTGTGCGGCGCCGGCATGCATATTCTGCTGGAACACACGCGTCTCGGGCGATACGCCTTCGCGATGGGCAGCAACAACGCGGCGGCCGTATATGCGGGTGTGCCCGTGGGCTTCCACACTGTAGCGGTTTACGCGATCGCCGGGCTGTTGACCGGGCTGGCTGGAATGGTGGAGGCCTCGCGCCTGCTCACAGGCCAGCCGACTGCCGGCCTTGGATACGAGCTTTCGGCGATTGCCGCGGTCGTCATCGGCGGCGGCAGCCTCTACGGCGGGGAAGGCAGCGTGGTGGGCACGCTGGTGGGCGCGTTCATCATGGGGCTTCTCGCCAACGGGAGCGATCTGCTTGGGACCAATCCTTACTGGCAGCAGGTGGTGATTGGCGCCGCCATCATCATCGCCGTCACCGTCGACGAGTTTCACAAGCGCCGCGTTCGAAAGTAGCGGCCGATGGCGCTCGAAGTCGAGATCAAGCTTCGCCTCCCGGACCTGGAGCCGTTGCGCCGCCGCCTTACCGGCCTGGGCTTCGGCGTCCACCATGAGCGCGCCTTCGAGCGCAACCTGGTTTTCAATACCGAACCCGGCACCCTGCTACGGCTGCGGGATTTCGATGGCAGGAATATCCTGACCTACAAGGGGCCGGCGGCTCCCGGACCGCACAAATCGCGGGAGGAGATTGAAGTGGAAGTCTCCGATGCCGCCGGGCTGCGGGAGATCTTAGACCGGTTGGGATACCGGCCGGTATTTATTTACGAGAAATACCGCACCGAATACCGGCGTCCGGCGGAAACCGGAATTGTGATGCTGGATGAAACGCCCATCGGTGATTTCCTCGAAGTGGAGGGCGAGCCGGCCTGGATTGACCGCACGGCCGCCGATCTTGGGTTCGCCCGGAGCGACTACGTCACCTCCAGCTATGGCACGCTTTTTGCCGAGTACCGGCAGCGAACTCCAGGCGCGCCGGCAAACATGGTTTTCCCCGCCGATCCGGGTTTCGAATCCTCCGGCGCGCGGCGACTAGAATGAAGGTGTGAATATCGAGGAAGATTTGCGGTTTGCCACTTCCGCCCTGGACCGTATCCGCGCGGAAATCGGCAAGGTCATCGTCGGACAGCGGGACGTGGTGGATGGCGTGCTCATTTCACTGCTGGCCGGCGGCCACGTGCTGCTCGAAGGGGTTCCGGGTCTGGGCAAAACGACCCTGCTGCGGACCCTGGCGCGCGTTCTGAGACTCCGGTATTCGCGGATTCAATTCACCCCGGATCTGATGCCCGCCGATATCGTCGGCAGCATGATTATGGAATCTGCCGATAACGGAGCGAAATCTCTCCGCTTCCAGCCGGGCCCCATTTTTTCGAACCTCGTTCTTGCCGACGAAATCAACCGGGCCACTCCGAAAACGCAATCCGCCCTCCTCGAAGCGATGCAGGAGCGCACGGTCACCAGCGGCTCCGCCACGCATGAGCTCGAATCGCCGTTCCTGGTGATGGCGACGCAAAACCCGATTGAAATGGAGGGCACCTATCCTCTGCCGGAAGCGCAGCTCGACCGCTTTCTCATGAAAATTCTGGTGAATTATCCCTCGCGCGAGGACTTGAGCCGTATTGTCGAACGCACTCTCAATGGAGAGGAGGCCCGGTTGGACCAGGTGGTGGACCGCGAGGGCATTCTGCGGCTGCGGTTATTTTGCAGGCAGGTTCTGGTGGCCGGCCATGTAAGCGATTTCGCGATCAATCTGGTGCTCGCCACGCAACCCGGCTCGCCGGCGGCCCACCCGATCGCCGAAAAATATATCCGGTACGGCAGTTCCCCGCGCGGTGCGCAGGCGCTGGTGGAGTGCGGCCGCGTATTCGCCCTCATGCGCGGGCGGCTGAATCTCAGCATTGACGATATCCGCGCGATCGCGCCTTCCGTCCTGCGCCACCGCATCATTCTGAATTTCGACGCGCACGCCGCCGGACAGACGCCCGAAACCGTGCTCGCCGAAATCGTCTCGAGCGTCCTCGAACCGGTGTGATGAAGCCGGAGCCGCTCATCGATACCGCGTTTCTGCATAAGCTGGAGCGGCTCGCCGTGCGCTGGCAGAAGTCGTTCGCGGGACTGGTGGGCGGGCACAATGTTTCACGGTTCGCCGGCCCCGGCCAGGAGTTTCTGGACCACCGTCATTTCCACCACGGCGACGACCTCCGGGCTGTGAACTGGCACGCGTACCTGCGCCTCGAAAGGATGTTCCTGAAAATGTTTCAGGTGGAGCCGCGCGTTCCGGTGCGCCTGCTGTTGGATGTGAGTGAATCCATGAGCACCGGCGCCGAGGACGGCGGCAGCAAGTTCGTTTACGCGCGCAAACTCGCGGCCGCGCTCTGCTATATCGGGCTGGTGCGGTTGGACGCCATACGAATTCAGCCTTTTCGCGATGGGCTGGAGGATTCCCTGGTCGCGGCCGGCGGCCGCCACCGGTTCAGTCCCGCGGTGAATTTCCTGGCCTCGCTGGAGTGCGGCGGGCGTACCGGCTACTTCCAGATGGTCCGCCAATTTGTCTCCGAGTATCCGCAGCGCGGTCTGTTGATTGTCATCTCCGATTTTCTCGATGAGGAAGATTGCCTGCGTCCCCTGCAATATCTCGCCGACTTCGGGCAGGAGCTGCTCTTGATTCATCTGTGGGCGGACGAGGACCGGACTCCGCCCTGGGAGGGCACGCTCGAGCTGCACGACGCCGAGACCGGCGGAACGCTCGAAATTAATTTCGATAGCGCGGCCCGCGATGAACACGCGGCCGCCTTCGATCGGTACGCGAAACAAATTCAGTCCACCGCCCTCCGAAATGGCGGGCGCTATGTCGGCCTATCCACCTCGATGCCGCTCGAAGAAGCGGTGTTTGGGCCTCTGGTGGCGTCGGGCGGCATTCAGTAAGGCTGTATGTTTTTTCTCAATCTCAGCCTGCCCGAATTCCTGGCGTTGCTGGGAGCCGTTTCCGGTATTGCGGTCGCGCTCTATCTTCTCGATCGCGCCCGCCGCCGCCAGACCGTAGCCACGCTCCGCTTCTTCACCGGCGCGGCCAGCCCGCCCGAACACGCGCACCGGCGGCATGTGCAGCAGCCGCTTTCTCTTCTGCTTCAGCTCTTAAGCATGGCTCTGCTGCTGCTGGCGCTGGCGCAGTTGCGCTGCGGCGTTCCGGAGCGGCTGGCGCGGCAGAATGTGCTCATTCTGGACACCTCGGCGTGGATGAATGCCGCCTCGGGTGATGTCCGCCTGATGGATCGTGCCCGTTCCGCCGCCCGGCTGTATCTCCACTCCCTGCCGGCGACGGATCGGGTGATGCTGGTGCGGGCGGATTCGCTCGCCACGGCGGTGACGGGATTTTCCGCGGACCGGAAAGAACTGGAGCGGGCCATCGACGAATCACAGCCCGGAGCGTCGGTGCTCAACATCGGCCAGGCCCTGAGCTTCGCCTCCGAAGCGCAGCGCATTCAGGGGGGCGCGGCCACCGCCGGTGAAGTCGTCTTCGTGGGGGCGGGGCGTCTGGACCCCGAAGCGGAGTCCGCTTCGCCCCCGCCTTCGAACCTGCGCGTGATTCCGGTGGCGTCGTCCTCCGAGGCAGCGAATTGCGGCTTGCGAAAAGTCACCGTGCGCCGCTCAACGGAGCACGCCGATCAGTGGGATGTGTTCGTCTCGGTCAAGAATTACAGCAGCCTGGCGAGGCGGGTTTCGCTGGTGATGTTTTTCGATGGCGCCGCCCGCGGCTCGCGTTCGCTGCTGCTCAAACCGGGGGCCGAGGAGAACGCCAGTTTCACGCAATCCACCGGAACGGCTGGAATTCTGGATGTGCGCCTTTCCCCCGCCGACCAGTTTTTGGAGGACAACCGCGCCGTGTTGGAGCTTCCGCCTCCGGTGATTCTCCCCGTCACGGTTTATTCCGGCGATCCGGCATCGCTGCGCCCGCTGTTGGCGGCGATTCCATCCCTCCACGTCACCTTCGACGCGGTTTCCCGTTATTCTCCGGACGGCGGAGGGGCGCGCATTGTCGTGCTGGACCGCTTCGCTCCTCCTGTGGCTCCACGCGTCGATTCGATTTGGATCGCGCCGCCGGCCGCCGCCTCGCCCATTCCGGTCGCGAGCGAGATAGACCGCGCAAAACTCACGCGCTGGAACCCGGACAATCCGCTCGCCTCGGGCATCCGCTCGCGGGACTTGGATCTGAGTCACACGCTCGTTTTTCGCCCCGGTCCGTCGGACATTCGTGTCGCCGAATCCGCCTCGGGGCCGGTGATTGTGGCGCGCGGCGGCTCTCCGAAACTTGCCGTGTTGGGTTTTCAGCCCGCGCAGCCGGCTCTGCGTTATCAACTGGCGACTCCCCTGTTGTTCGCGAACGTGCTCCGGTGGATGGCGCCGCCGGTATTCCGGCGCGTTGAACTCTCGGCCGGCGCGGCGGGCAGCGTGACCACTGATCTCGATTCCGACGTGAACGCCGCGTCGATTCAGGTGACGGGCGAAAAAGGGAACGCCCTTCCCTTCACGCTGGATGGCCGGCGCCTGAAATTCTTTTCCGGAGACCCCGGCGTGGCGCGCGTCGTCGCCGGCGACCGGGAACTGGTCTACTCCCTCACGCTGCCTTCCGCGGGCGATGAGGCGTGGAACCCGGTGAACGCGCGCCACGGTATTCCTCAACCAGCGGAAATCCAGCCGCGGGCCCGCGATCTGTGGCAATGGCTGGCGCTGCTGGGCGGCGCGGGGCTGCTGGCCGACTGGCTGCTCTTTGGCTCCGGTTGGCGCAAGCGGCGCGGCCGTTCGCCCGGCGCTTCGAAGCGGGCTCCGCTCAGGAGAATCGCGTGACGTTCGAGCGCCCCTGGATGTTGCTGTTCGCTCTGCTTCCCGTGGCGTGGTTTGTCCTCCGCTATCGCACCGTCCCGCGAAAAATCGGGTTTGCCTTGAAGGCCGCCGCCCTTACATCGATCTTGCTCGCGATTGCCGAGCCGGGGCTGCGGATGAACTCGCGCCGCACCGCCGCCGTCATACTCGTCGATACCTCGGGGAGCGTCAGCGCGGAGGATCTGGAGAAAGCCTCCGGCCTGACGCGCTCGATCGAGCGCGCGAAAGGACGCAACTGGCTGCGCGTCCTGTCCTTTGCGCAGTCCGTTCGTAATCTTACGTCCACGGAGAAAGCTCGCTTCGAGCTGACCGCCGGCGACGGCGGGAAAGCCACCGACATTGAGGCTGCGATTCGTTCCGGGATCGCGGCCCTGCCTTCCGGTATGGCGCAGCGGATTGTCCTCATCTCGGACGGCAAGGAGAATGCCGGCAGCGTGGCGCGGGCGGCGTGGCAGGCGCGCGAGCTGGGCATTCCCATCGATACCTACGCGCTGGCGGGCAAGCCGAAGCCGCGTCTCCTGCTCGAATCCGTCAATGTTCCAGGCAACGCGTTCACCGGAGAGCGCTTTCCGGTGGACCTGACGGTGACTTCGCCGCAGCGGGTGTCCGCCAGCGTGGAGATTAGCGCCGAGGGGAAAACGCTGGGGGCGCAGACGGCGGAGCTGCAGGAAGGGAAGAACACTCTGCGGCTGCATGCGAATATCAATTCCGCCGGCGCCCTGAGCCTTTCCGGCGTCATTCGCGCTCCGGAATTGGGGCCGACGGGAGAAGCTCGCTTCGACCATGCCATCACGTTGCGCAAGCCCGGCGTGCTTTTTGTCTCGCAGGATCCTCCGGGATCGGGATCGCAGTTGCTGTCTGCTCTCGCCGCGGCGCAGTTCAACGTAACCGAATCGCCGGCCATTCCGCCAGGCGATCTTTCCAGGTTCCAGATTGTCGCTTTGAACAATCAGAACCTCGCGGCGATGCCGGAAGACGCGCAGGCCCGCCTGGAGGGTTTTGTCAAGGACGGCGGGGGGCTGATCGTCATTGGGGGCGAGCGCGAAGTCTACGTCGAAAAGAAAACGGAAAGCCCGCTCGACCGCGCTCTCCCGGCGAAAATCGCTCCTCCCCGTTCGCCGGAGGGAACGTGCGTCGTGCTCATTATCGACAAGTCCTCCTCGATGGAGGGAAAGAAGATCGAACTCGCTCGCCTTGCCGCGATCGGCGTCATTCGCAATCTCCGCCCGATTGACAAGATTGGGGTGCTGATCTTCGACAACTCCTTCCAGTGGGCTGTGCCGATCCGCCGCGCGGAGGATAAAGTGCTCATCAACCGTCTGGTGGCTGGTATTACTCCCGATGGCGGTACCCAGATCGCTCCCGCGTTGAGCGAGGCCTATCACAAGGCCCTCGCGCAGCAGGCCACTTACAAACACATTGTGCTGCTGACGGATGGAATTTCCGAGGAAGGCGACAGCCTCGAACTGGCCAGGGAAGCGGAGGGGCAGCGAGTCACGATCTCGACCGTGGGTCTGGGCCAGGACGTTAACCGGGCTTATCTCGAAAAGATCGCTGCATCGGCGGGCGGCAAATCGTACTTCCTCAGCGATCCCGCTGGCTTGCAGCAAATCCTGTTGCGGGATGTGCTGGAACATACCGGGACCACCGCGGTGGAGAAGCCGCTCAAGGTCGCTGTGCGCACGCCGGCCGCCATTCTCGAAGGAGCCGGGATGGACACTGCGCCGGAGTTGAAGGGCTATGTCCGGTTTACCGCCAAGCCGTCGGCGGAGACGATTCTCACGGTGGACGAGCGCGATCCGCTGCTCGTGCGCTGGCGGAACGGGCTGGGTCGCGCGACCGTCTTTACCTCCGACGCAAAAAGCCGCTGGGCGGCGAATTGGATCGGGTGGAAAGGCTTCGATCCCTTTTGGGCAAACGTCTTCCGGGATCTTCTCCCGGAGGCCGCTCCCGAAGAAGCGCATGTGGATTACGAATCCGCCACTGGCGAGCTGACCGTGAGCTATCAACTGAGCGGGAATGTGGAAGAACCGAAGGCCGTGCCCGATATTTTCGTCTTCGGTCCGGAGGGCCTGGAGCGGCCCGTGCCGGTGGCCAAAGTTTCGGACGGCTTGTATCGCGGCAAGGTCGCCATCGGCCGGCGCCAGGGGCTGTTTCGAATCCGGCCGCTCGCCGATTCGCCCGCGTTCCCCGAGGTGGGCTTCTACCGGGAACAGCAGGAGGAGCGCGATTACGGCTCAAACGAATCGCTGCTGCGGGGCGTCTCGCAATTTACCGGCGGCCGTTCTGAACCCCCGGCTCAGGCCGTGTTCGATCCGGCCGGGAGGAGTTTTCCCGTGATGGTCCGTTTCTGGCCCGGACTGGTCGCTTTGGCGTTGCTGCTGAACCTGGTGGAACTGCTGCTGCGAAAAGGGCCGGGGATATTGGCCGGCTTGCGCGGCTGGAGAGCTCAAAGCGCCTGAAGTTGGACCACGGTTTCCAGGTGCGCGGTGCGCGGGAACAGGTCCACCAGCGTGATTTTGCGAATGGCGTAGGCGGTGGAAAGCCCGGCGAGGTCGCGCGCCAGTGTGGATGGGTCGCAGGAGACAATTGCCACGCGCGGCGCCCGCAGGCGCAGCAGGTCGCGAACCACGGCGGGCCCCAGCCCGGCGCGGGGCGGATCCGCTACGATGAAGCCGGCTGCGCCGCTCCACCCGGAGAGGAAATCCTCGGTGTTGCTTTGCACCGGGTTCCACGGGCGGTTGCTGCGGGCGGCGTTGGCGGCTGAGTCGTGATGCGAACTGCCGCCGGACTCGACGGCGGTCACGGTGGAAAAGCGCGCTGCGAGCGCCCGCGCGAACAAGCCAACGCCGGCGTAGAGATCGAGCGCCTCCGCTCCCCCGGCATCGTCGAGCACGCATTCGACGAGTCGCGGGATCAGAAAACGGTTCACCTGAAAAAACGAGTGACGGCTTACCCGCAGGCCGTCATAGTCGATCGGCTCCGGCGTCCCGAGAGACTCGAACAGGCGCCGCGGCCCGTTCACCTGAACTTCGGCCTCGCTGGTGAAGAGTTCGAGATCCAGCTCCCGACGCGGAAGACCGGGGAGCAGGGAATTCAGCTTGCCGATCGCGTCATGGAGCGCGGGAGAGGCGACCGGGCAGGATTCAATCGCGCACAGCTTGCGCGATTCGGCCTGGAAATAGCCGGCGCGGCGGTCTGCGATATGAAGCTGGATGCGGTTGCGATAGCCCCATGGCTCGCCGGAGACGATTGGAATATCGCCCTCGTAATTGATCTTCCCGATGCGGCGCAGAACTTCGCGGAGAACGAGACGTTTCTGCTCCAGTTCCTCGCCGTAGCTCATATGCTGATAGTGGCATCCTCCGCAGCGTCCGAAATACCGGCATAAAGGCGTTTCGCGGTGCGGGGAGGCTTGGGTGACGGCGGCCGGTTCGGCGCGCAGATAGCTCCCGCGGGCGCGCGTGACGCGAGCGCGAACGCGCTCACCAGGTAAGACAAAGGGCAGCATCACCACTCGCCCGCCCAGGCGAGCCAGTCCGTCGCCGCCATAAACAAGCTTCTCGATTTCAATATCCGGATCTTCACTCAAATCGTTTTCGTCCAAGCCGTTATTGTCACGCGCCGCCCCGCTGGTCCGCTACCATGGGAATTTCCCATGAAAGCTAGAGTTCTCTCCGGAGTGCAGCCATCCGGCAACCTGCATATCGGCAACTACCTCGGGGCGTTGAAGAGCTGGGTGAAGATCCAGCACGACTACGAGAGCATTTTCTGCATCGTCGATCTTCACGCGATTACGGTGCATCAATCGCCGGAGGAACTGCGCCGCAAGATTGAAGAGACCGCGGGGCTGTTCGTCGCGTCCGGCATCGACCCGGAAAGCTCCTCCATCGTCGTCCAATCGTCCGTGTCGGGGCACTCGGAACTGGCCTGGATGCTGACCTGCGTGACGCCGATCGGCTGGCTGCAGCGTATGACGCAGTTCAAAGCGAAGTCCGCCGCGCAGGAGATCGTCGGCGATGGATTGCTGCAATATCCGGTGCTGATGGCGGCCGACATTCTGCTCTACCAGGCCGCGATCGTACCGGTGGGAGACGACCAGTCGCAGCATTTGGAGCTGGCGCGCGACATCGCGCAGCGTTTTAATTCCCTATACGGGCAGACATTTGTGATGCCGGCGACGCATCTTCCGGCAGTGGGCGCGCGCATCATGGGGCTGGACGAACCGGACAAAAAGATGAGTAAATCGGCCGCCGGATCCGGGCATGCCATTGGGCTGCTGGACCCGCCGGATCAGGCCCGCAAAAAGGTCATGCGCGCGACCACGGATTCGCAGCCGCACGTCGATTTCAGCCGCCTCGCGCCCGGTGTTCAGAACCTGATTCAAATTGCGCAGGCGTTCGAGGATTGGAGCGCGGAACGGGCGCGCGAGGAATTTGAAGGGAAGCGCTACGGCGACCTGAAAAAGCGCGTCGCCGATATAGTGGTGGCCCG
This sequence comes from Bryobacteraceae bacterium, assembly GCA_035545735.1. Taxonomy (GTDB): domain Bacteria; phylum Acidobacteriota; class Terriglobia; order Bryobacterales; family Bryobacteraceae; genus JAJYKC01. The sequence continues at coordinate 222,899 of DASZXS010000068.1, forward strand.
GTTGGAGCCGCTGCAGCGAAGATATCGCGAGATCGTTTCGGAGCCGGGATATCTCGCGGGCGTTCTGCGGCAAGGCGCCGAACGCGTCACCCCCATCGCCGAGTCCACCGTGAACCTCGCGAAACGGCAAATGGGGCTGTACACCGGCTAAGAGATCCATGCCGCCGCGCTATCGCGACTTGCTGCGCAGGAACCGCAACTTCCGCCTTCTCTGGATGGCGCAGGTTGTGAGCGAGAACGGCGACTGGTTCTACACCATCGCGATCTATAGCCTGCTGCTGGAGGTCACCGGCAGCGCAAAGTCCATCGGGTTCGCCTTCATCCTGCAAGTGCTGCCGCAGTTCTTCATCGCTCCGGCGGCCGGGATTCTCAATGACCGCATCAGCCGCCGGAAGCTGATGATGTTCGCCGATTGGACGCGCGCCGTAATCGTGCTCTGCATGCTCGCCGCGCGGAGCCCGGGCGCCATCTGGCTGCTGTATTTGCTGCTGTTCTTCGAAACGCTGATGGTGGGATTGTTTGAACCGGCGCGTAATTCGGTGATTCCGAACGTCGTGGGCGAGCGAGAAGTGGTTGGCGCGAATACCCTGGCCGCCATCACCTGGAGCTTCGATTTCGCGGCGGGCGCGGCGCTTGGCGGATTGGCTGCGGCGTTTCTCGGGCGCGATGCCATTTTCGTGCTGGACTCGCTGTCATTTGTCGTATCCGCCCTGCTGATCCGCCGGATGCGCTTTATTGAGCCGCACGTCGAGAACCTCGCCCCCGTCCGCGCGCGCGACCTGCTGAACCTGGCCCCGCTATCGGAGGGGCTTCGCTATGTGCGAGGGAACCCGCGGCTGGCCGCCACTCTGTTCGCCAAATGCGGGCTGGGCATTTTGGGAGCGAACTGGGTGATTATCCCCGTATTCGGCGAGCGCATCTTTCCGGTGAGGTTGCCGCGGCTCGACGGACAGAAAGCCGCGATGCTGGGGATGAGCGCGTTGATGACCAGCCGTGGCGTGGGCGCGATCCTGGGTCCGCTGGCGGGCGCGCGCTGGGCGGGGGAATCGATGGTTCGCCTCCGGACCGCCATCGGCCTGGGCTTTGCGGCGGCGGGCCTCGGTTACATCGGGCTGGGGTTTTCTTCCGCGTTGGGGTGGGCGGCGCTCGCTTTGATCCTGGCGCACGGCGGGTTGTCGATGGTGTGGGTCTTTTCCACCACCATGCTCCAGCTCCAGGCGGGTGACCGTTTCCGGGGCAGGGTCTTTTCCGCCGAGTTCGGCATTTCGGTGCTCACCATGTCGCTTTCGACGTATCTGGCCGGGAAACTGGTGGATCAGGGAGTGCCTCTGCGCACGGTCGCTATCCTCGGAGGCTGCGCCATGCTCGTGCCGCTGCTTTTGTGGATCTGGGCGCAGCGCTTTTGGCGTGGATCGCAAGGCCAAAAAGCTTACAATCAATAGTTCATGCCCGCCCTCGTTGTCACGTTTGGAGAGATCATGCTGCGGCTCGCTCCGGCGCCCGCGGAGCGCTTTCTGCAGTCCCCGCAATTTCTGGCGACCTTCGGGGGCGGGGAAGCGAATGTCGCGGTCGCGGTAGCCGCTTTTGGAATGCCCTCGCGCTATGTAACCGTTCTGCCGCCGGACAATCCGATCGTCGACGCGTTCCTGGGCGAGTTGCGCAGATTTCGCGTGGACGATTCGGCGGTGGTCCGCGGGAAGGGCCGCTTCGGGATTTACTTTGTCGAGGGCGGCGCCAATCAACGGCCTTCCAAGGTGGTGTATGACCGCGACGGGAGCGCCATCTCTCTGGCCAAACCGGGCGCTATCGACTGGCAAAAATCGCTCGCGGGCGGCGCGTGGTTTCACATTACAGGGATTACGCCCGCGTTGAGCCAGAGCGCGGCGGACCTGGCGCTCGAAGGGATGCACGCGGCGCGCGCGGCGGGGCTGACCGTTTCGTGCGACTTGAATTTCCGGAAAAATCTTTGGAAATACGGAAAAACGGCGAAAGAGGTGATGCCGGAGCTGTTCCGTCTCACCGATGTCGGCATCGCAAACGAAGAGGATTGCCAGGCGGCGCTCGGCATAGAGACGAAGGCCGATGTCCACGCCGGGACGCTCGATCCCGATCATTACCGCAAGCTGACGGGCGACGTTCTGGCGGCGTATCCGAATTTGAAAATGCTCGCGGTGACTCTGCGCGAATCCCATAGCGCGTCTCATAACGGATGGTCGGCGTGCTTGAACGACCGGAAGGATTTTCTTTTGAGCCGGCATTATGACATCACGCACATTGTCGATCGGGTGGGCGGCGGGGACAGCTTTGCCGGTGGTTTGATTTTTGGCCTCCAGTCGCTTCCCTCGCATCGGGACGCGCTGGAATTCGCCGTGGCGGCTTCGTGCCTGAAGCACTCGATCCCCGGCGATTTCAACCGCTTCAGCCGGGAAGAAGTGGAGCAGTTGATCCGCGGCGGCGGTTCGGGACGGGTGCAGCGCTAGGCTTCCCGTTATTTATAATCGAAGCAGGTCTTTTTTTCGCATGCTAATCCGGCGCTCTATTTATGCCTTCATTCCCGCCCTGGCTCTCGCGGTCTGCTGCGGCCTGCCGTACGCCGCCGGCCAGGAGCAGGCGGGGGTGCAGCAGTCCAAGGCCGTGACGCAGGTGGCCGCTCCGCGCGTCGAGCCTGGGTCCTCCCCGGAGAAGCCCATCCAGGTCCAGGTGAATGAAGTCATTATTCCGGTCACCGTCACCGACTACCAGGGCCGCTTTGTTTCCGATCTCGACAAGAACGACTTCAAAATTCTGGATGAGGGGCAGCCGCAGGATATTCAGTTCTTCAGCCGGGAGCGAAGCCAGCCGGTGGTGATCGGTTTCATCCTCGACATGAGCAATGCGTCGCGCCTCCACTGGAAGCACTACCAGGATGCCGCGGTGGAACTGGCCCTGACCCTTCTGCCGGGAAGTGAAAAATACAGCGGGTTTCTGATTTCCTACGCGAACGAACCCGAATTGCTGGTGAACACCACGTCGGACTCCGAGCCGATTGTCGAGAAGATGCGCAAGCTGAAGCCCAGCGGCGGAGCGGCGCTCTACGATGCGATCTACATGGCGTTGACCGAGCACAAGCTGGTGGTGGGTGAGCCTATCGAGCCCCGGCGCGTGCTGGTGATCATTGGCGACGGGCATGACAACGCCAGCAAGAAGACCTTGAATCAGGTGCTGGAGTTGGCGCAGCGCGATTTGGTGACGATTTACGGCGTGAGCACGGTCGCTTTCGGTGATGTGACGCCGGACGAACGGAACCTTGTGAAACTGGCGGAGGAGACGGGTGGCCGCGTGGTATCCCCTTTGCAGAAGGTCTATTCCGACGTCTCCGGGTATCTGTCCACGCCGATGGACGAAGGAAATTACAAGTTCAAGGCCGGAACCGGCGGGTATTCGGCGGAGCTCGCGCAGGGGATGTTTCGCGCCATCACCGACATCGCCGGCGAGATTACCACGCAGTACATTTTGCGCTACGTCCCGCAGAACGTGAACGACAAAAAGCAGTTCCGGAAAGTGGAGGTGGTGGTGAGCCTTCCGAATATGAAAGTACGGGCGCGCAAAGGCTATTACCCCTACACTCCGTCACGATAAGATCAACTTGAGCGCGATGAGGCGAGTGGTGTCCCAGTGCGAACCCAGTTCCGCGCCGGAGGGCGATACCGTGCAGGCCGCGATCGAGACTTGCCGGGGCCGGTTCTCCGTGGTGGAAGTAGAGCTTCCCGGCTGTGCGGCGGAGAATGCGGGCGTTCTGCTGGAAGACCCGGCCGCCGACCGGTTATACCTGCGATTTCGCCGCGATTGGGACTCGATCGCGGAAGAAGAGGATGCGGAGGTGCTCGCCGCCCTGGCGGTCGATCTTGCGCAAAAAGCCGCGGAGATGGGCGCCGGCGCGTTGTTAAGTTATTTCGAAGATCGCCTTTCCAACACGCTGCGCGTTTCGGACCGGCGTGCGGTGCTGGTGGACGATTTCGAGCGGACGGTGAACCGCCTTTATCGCGAGCACATCCACTCCCGCGTGGTTCCGTTCCGGACGCATATCCCCCGCTACTCCCTGCAGGTGGCCGCCGGCAAGTTTCTCGAAAATGCCGAAGTGACCGAGGAAGGGTGGGTGGAAACGCCGGAAGGGATGGCAGTGCACCCGGATCTGTTCGCCGCACGCATCGTCGGGCATTCCATGGAGCCCCAGATTCCCGACGGCAGCCTCTGCGTCTTTCGCGCCGGGGTTACCGGCTCCAGGCAGGGCAGGCTGGTGCTGGTGGAAGATTCCGCGGCCGGAGGCGTGAACCGCTATACGGTGAAGCGCTACACCAGCGAAAAAAGCGTTGGCGAATCCGGCTGGAGGCACACGCGGATTCATTTGCAATCTCTCAATCCCCAATACCCGTCGTGGGACCTCGATCCCGAACAGGACCAATACCGCGTCATTGCCGAATTTCAGCGCGTGCTGGAATAGCGTGGTTCAGGCGCGGCGGTAGGTCCGTA